>NZ_MJAO01000020.1 GCF_001902635.1 Serratia marcescens
TCTTTAAGGCCCCTGAAGGAACGTTTAAGACTAAGACGTTGATAGGCTGGGTGTGTAAGTGCAGCGATGCATTGAGCTAACCAGTACTAATGATCCGTGAGGCTTAACCTTACAACACCGAAGGTGTTTTGGTGAGACCAAGACAATATTCAGCTTGTTTACAGATTGGTTCTAATGGCGACACGAGAGTGAAGCGGTTGGAATGAAACAGAATTTGCCTGGCGGCAATAGCGCGGTGGTCCCACCTGACCCCATGCCGAACTCAGAAGTGAAACGCCGTAGCGCCGATGGTAGTGTGGGGTCTCCCCATGCGAGAGTAGGACACTGCCAGGCATCAAATAAAGCCGAAAGCCCTGAACTGACGTTCAGGGCTTTTTGCTATGCGTAAAACGCAAAAAAGCGCAGCTACGCTGCGCCTTTCAGCCACTCGACGATAAACTCGGCGATGCTTTCAGGTTGATTGATATCCAGCTGTTTAACCGTGATGGATAACGGCCGGTCGCTGGCTACCGCTACGACAAACGTATCCAACATCTCTTCCAGCGGCCTGCCGATCTCAGCCCGATAAAGCAGGATCTTGCTGACCGGCTCATGTTTGAATCCTTCCACCAGAATCAGATCAACCTTATCGGCGTCAAAGCGCCCCGCCAGGTAGCGCAGATCCAAAGGTTGTTGCTCCGGCGTTTCAGTCATCAGTGCCCAGCGGCGATCGCTGGCGACCAGCGTTTGGTCGGCGCCCGCTTTGCGCAGCTCATAGCTGTCTTTACCCGGCGTATCCACATCCATATTGTGATGCGTATGCTTTATCAGCCCGACCCTCACCTGGCGCTGTTTCAGCATCGGGATCAGCTGTTTGAGCAGGGTGGTTTTCCCCGTTCCGCTGTAGGCACCGATGGCCAGCAAGGGGGGCAATGAATGATTCATTTTTTTAGCTCTCGCGCTTGCTGCCAGTTCAGGCAGTCTTCCGGCGTATTCAGGTTATGAAATGCCGCTTGTTGCCCGCTGAACACTACACGTTGTGCGCCGATCTGATGCAAGAACAGCATCAGCTTGCGATCGCCGCGCGCCAGATAGTCGGCCAGCTGCGGCGCCAGCCGGGTATGCAATAATGCCAGCGTAGGGTGATCTCGTTCCCCATCGCTGGCAAAGGCGGCCGGCGCTGCGCCTTTTTGCCGCCATAGCTGTGTGACTAAGTCGGCGGGAAAGTCGGGAACATCGCAAGGGACGAAGGCCACCCACTCGCTGGGAGCTTGTTTGAGCCCGGCCAGCATGCCGGCCAATGGTCCGGCGAAATCGGGTGTCAGATCGCCAATTACCGGCAGATCGCTGGCTTGGTAACGCGCCTGATTGCGATTGGCGCTGATGGCGACGGAAGCCACCTGCGGCCGTAACCGGGCCAGTACGTGCTGATAGAGCGCGATACCGCCAATCGACACCAGGCCTTTATCCTCACCGCCCATGCGCGTGGCTCGTCCGCCGGCCAAAATCACACCGCTGATTTTATTATGCATCTCGTTTATCCCGCCTTGTCGATGCGCTGATTGTAGCGCTAAAGCCGGCGTGACATCAGGATTTACCTTTATTGACAAGCAGGTTCTTTCACTGTGTGGGTAAGCCTGCTACTTTGTGAGTTTATTCATGCTATTGGACGATATTGAGATGAAAACGCATCGCGTAAACGAGTTGATCGAGCTGTTGCACCCGGCCTGGCAGGAAGATCCCGATCTCAATTTAATACAGTTTTTGCAAAAGCTGGCGAAGGAAGCGGGCTTTCAGGGCGAGTTGTCCGAACTGAGCGATGACATTCTTATTTACCATCTGAAAATGCGCGGTAGCGCCGGCACGGATCAGATCCCTGGCCTGAAGAAAGACTACGAAGACGATTTTAAAACGGCGCTGTTGCGTGCTCGCGGCGTTATCAAGGACTGACCATCGTGCGGTGCGGGAAAGCATAGCTCGTGAAATGCGTCATTAATGCTACTATTTCTCATTCCCGGCACCGTACTGTCAGCGATCAAATGAACGTTATGAATAACTCAGCTTTTAATTTCCAAACCCTGTCGCCCGATCTGATTATGGACGCACTCGAAGGGATTGGCCTGCGCGTCGATTCCGGCCTGACGGCGCTGAACAGCTACGAGAACCGCGTCTATCAGTTTATGGACGAAGATCGCCGGCGTTACGTGGTGAAGTTTTACCGCCCAGAGCGCTGGAGCGCCGCGCAAATCGGTGAGGAGCATCAGTTTGCTCTGGATCTGGCGAATGCGGAGATTCCGGCGGTGGCGCCGTTGGCGCTGCAAGGCACGACGCTGCATACGCATGGCGGCTTCTTCTTTGCCGTGTTCCCCAGCGTGGGTGGCCGGCAATACGAGATAGACAATTTGGATCAACTGGAATGGGTGGGCCGCTTCCTGGGGCGCATCCATCAGGTCGGCGGCGAGCGTTTGTTTACCGAGCGGCCGACAATGGGGATTGAAGAGTATCTCAGCGCCCCGCATCAGGTGCTGGCCGCCTGTGAGTTACTGCCTGCGGCGCAGCGCGATACCTTCCTACAGGCGACAGATAATCTAATCGCGGCGATCAAGCCACACTGGCATCAGAATTGGCAGCCGCGCCGTTTGCACGGCGATTGCCATCCGGGCAATATTCTGTGGCGCGACGGCCCGCTGTTCGTCGATCTTGACGACGCACGTAATGGCCCGGCGGTGCAGGACTTGTGGATGCTGTTGCACGGCGAGCGTCGCGATCAACTGATGCAGCTGGATGTCTTGCTGGAGGCGTACGGCGAATTTGCTGAGTTCGATCAGCGCGAGCTGGCGTTAATTGAGCCGCTGCGGGCGATGCGCATGGTGTATTACCTGGCCTGGGTCGCCCGCCGTTGGCAGGATCCGGCCTTCCCTAAGAGTTTTCCGTGGATGACGGAGTCTGGTTTTTGGTTGTCTCAGACTGCGGCCTTCACCGAACAGGTTAAGCTGTTACAGGAGCCCCCTCTGCAGCTGACGCCAATGTATTGAAGCTTTAACACAATGGAGAGTTTAGTCTTATGAAAAAAATATGGTTGGCGCTCGTTGGCATGGTGATGGCATTCAGTGCCTCGGCTGCACAGTTTAGCGATGGTGCTCAGTACGTGACCCTGGACAAGCCAGTGACCGGCGAGCCACAGGTACTGGAGTTCTTCTCCTTCTATTGCCCGCATTGCTACCAGTTCGAGCAGGTTTATCACGTGTCTGAAAACGTGAAGAAGGCGCTGCCTGCCGGCACCAAAATGACCAAGTACCACGTAGAGTTCCTGGGGCCGTTGGGCAAACAGCTGACTCAGGCGTGGGCGGTGGCGATGGCGCTGGGTGTGGAAGACAAGGTGAGCCCGCTGATGTTTGAAGCGGTGCAGAAAACCCAGACCGTGCAAACGCCGGATGATATCCGCAACGTCTTCGTGAAAGCGGGCGTGACCGCCGCTGATTATGACGCGGCCTGGAACAGCTTCGTGGTGAAATCTCTGGTGGTTCAACAGGAGAAAGCCGCGGAAGATCTGCAGTTGCGCGGCGTGCCGGCGGTATTCGTGAACGGCAAATACATGGTGAAAAACGATGGCCTGGATACCAGCTCAATGGACGCTTACGTGAAGCAGTTCGCTGACGTGGTCAAATTCCTTAGCCAGCAGAAATAAGCCAGACATAAAATGAACAACGCCGGCATTGCCGGCGTTTTTTTTACCCATATTGCCGCTTCAATTTATCCAGCAACCGATCTTTTTCCTGCCACAGCGTATTCAGCCACAGCTGGAAGCGCCGCTTGAACTGTTTGTCGTTGAAATAGTCCCCGTGAAGGGTTTCATCGATCGGCAGCGTCTCTATTCTCACCACGATATGCGTCAGCCGCCCACACAGCATATCCATAAAGGGCCGTTGGTTATTTTTCGGATAGAGCAGGGTAACGTTCAACACTTTGTCGAACTGATTGCCCAACGCGCTGAGCGTAAACGCAATGCCGGCGGCTTTGGGCGCCAGCAAATTGCGATACGGCGAATTGCTTTTAATTTTCTTGGCTTCGGTGAAGCGCGACCCTTCGACGAAATTGACGATGGTGGTTGGGCGCTGGCGGAATTTTTCGCAGGAACGGCGCGTCGTTTCGATATCCTTGCCGCGTTTCTCCGGATGCTTGAGCAAATAGGCGCGGGAGTAACGTTTCATGAATGGCATGTCCAGCGCCCAGCAGGCCAGACCGACAAAAGGCACCCAAGCTAACTGTTGCTTGAGGAAGTACTTGTTCATTGGAATATGATTTCTGAACAGCACGCACAATACGACAATGTCCGACCAGCTTTCGTGGTTGCTGATCAGCAGATACCAGTTTTTACGATCCAACCCCTCCAGCCCTTCAATATCCCAACGTAATTGCCCGTTAATGCGCAATAACAGCGCCAGCCCCTGACACCAGCACCACATCATGAAATCGGCGAAAGCCGAGATATATCGCCAAACGGCGGGAATGGGCACCAGGAGTTTCACGATGCCGGCCAGCGTGATGGGGATGGAACACAAGACCGTCACCAGAATGGTGAGTATGACGGAAATGATAAAGATAACAGGCGTTAACAATCTTGGCATGGTTATGGGCTGACGGTTGTTGAGAACATCGTTGCATGCCGAAGCGCATGAACAAAAACATATTTTAACAGAAATCGCCGGGGTAAAGCGCCGCTAAAAATCACTGTTTTTCGTCTCATCGGATAACCATTTGCTGAGTTTTCGTGCAACTTTCCCAGCTTGTGCTAGGGTAATTGAGGCGCCGAATTTGATTAATAGTGCGATTAAAATCCGGCGAAAGTTATATCCACAAATTCAATAAAAGCCAGTAATAAAGCGTCGCCGGAATTCGTTCTTTTAACGCGGTGATTTAAATAGGAATTTTATTCACCGTTATAACGACAATCGCAGCGTTATAATTCGGTCTCTTTTCTATGCACAAAGTTATCCACAGGTAAGATCTTGCGGATCCTCGCACACCATCACATCATTTTCATCCGCAATGCACGCTAAGGTTCGTCTCCGGCGGCCAGCTATGGCATGCTTACCCCTATGTCCGATCACGATAAAGAAACGCTATGGCCCAGATTGCAGAAAACCCACTAATCCTGGTTGACGGTTCCTCCTACCTCTACCGCGCTTATCACGCCTTCCCGCCGCTGACCAACTCGGCGGGCGAGCCGACCGGCGCGATGTACGGCGTGCTGAATATGCTGCGCAGCCTGCTGCTGCAGTATCAACCGAGCCACGTTGCCGTGGTGTTTGATGCCAAAGGGAAGACCTTCCGCGATGAGCTGTTCGCCGAATACAAGTCGCACCGGCCGCCGATGCCGGACGATCTGCGTGCGCAGATCGAGCCACTGCACAGCATGGTCAAGGCGATGGGCCTGCCGCTGCTGGTGACGCCCGGCGTCGAGGCGGACGACGTAATCGGTACGCTGGCGCTGGAGGCCGAAAAGGCCGGCCATGCGGTGCTGATCAGCACCGGCGACAAAGACATGGCGCAGCTGGTGACGCCGAACGTCACCCTGATCAACACCATGAACAACACGATCCTTGGCCCGCAGGAAGTGTGCGACAAGTACGGCATTCCACCGGCGCTGATCATCGACTTCCTGGCGCTGATGGGCGATTCATCGGACAACATTCCCGGCGTGCCGGGCGTGGGCGAGAAAACCGCCCAGGCGTTGCTGCAGGGGATTGGCGGGCTGGATGCGCTGTACGGCAATCTGGATAGCATCGCCACGCTGAGCTTCCGCGGCGCTAAAACGATGGCGGCCAAGCTGGAGCAGAACAAAGAGGTCGCCTACCTCTCCTATAAGCTGGCGACGATCAAAACCGACGTCGAGCTGGATCTGACCTGCGCTGAGCTGACGGTGTCCGCACCGGATGTCGATACGCTGCAACAGCTGTTCAAACAGTATGAATTCAAACGCTGGCTGGCGGATGTGGAAGCCGGCGTATGGCTGGAAAGCAAGAAAGGCGCAGGCGTGAAAGCCACCGCTGCAGCCAAACCGGCCGCCGTTGCGGAAGCGCCAAAAGCGCCGGCGGAAGCCAAGCTGTCGCAGGACGGTTATATCACCATTCTGGACGAAGCGACCTTTACCGACTGGCTGGCACGCCTGAAGAAGGCCGAAGTGTTCGCCTTCGATACCGAAACCGACGGCCTGGATACCCTGACTGCCAATCTGATCGGCCTGTCCTTCGCGATCGCGCCGGGTGAAGCCGCGTATCTGCCGGTGGCGCACGATTATCTGGATGCCCCGGCGCAGCTGGATCGCGCCTACGTGCTGGAAGCGCTGAAGCCGCTGCTGGAAGACGAGAAGGCGCTGAAGGTCGGGCAAAACCTGAAGTTCGACATGAGCCTGCTGGCACGCTACGGCATCGAGATGCGCGGCATCGCCTACGACACCATGCTGGAGTCCTATGTGCTGGACAGCGTCGGCGGCCGTCATGATATGGACAGCCTGGCCGATCGTTACCTGGGCCACAAAACCATCACCTTCGAAGAGATCGCCGGCAAGGGTAAAAACCAGCTGACGTTCAACCAGATCGCGCTGGAGCAGGCGGCGCCTTACGCCGCCGAAGACGCCGATGTGACGCTGCAGCTGCACCTGGCGATGTGGCCGCAGCTGAAACAGAGCGCGGAGCTGCTGACGGTGTTCAACGAGATTGAAATGCCGCTGCTGCCGGTGCTGTCGCATATCGAACGCACTGGGGTGCTGATCGATCCGGCCATTCTGTCGGCCCATTCCCAGGAGCTGGCCAAGCGTCTGGCGGAACTGGAGGCGCAGGCGCACGAGCTGGCGGAAGAGCCGTTCAACCTGGCGTCGACCAAGCAGCTGCAGGCGATCCTGTACGAAAAACAAAAGCTGCCGGTGCTGAAGAAAACCCCGGGCGGGGCTCCTTCTACCAATGAAGAGGTGCTGGCCGAGCTGGCGCTGGACTACCCGCTGCCGAAGGTGATTCTGGAATACCGCGGCCTGGCGAAGCTGAAGACCACCTATACCGACAAGCTGCCGCTGATGATCAATCCGGTCAGCGGCCGGGTGCATACTTCGTACCATCAGGCGGTGACTGCCACCGGCCGTCTCTCCTCGAGCGATCCGAACCTGCAGAACATCCCGGTGCGCAACGACGAGGGGCGGCGCATTCGCCAGGCCTTCATCGCACCGGAAGGCTACCGCATCGTCGCGGCCGACTACTCGCAGATCGAGCTGCGCATCATGGCGCATTTGTCACAGGATGAAGGGCTGCTGAAGGCCTTCGCCGAAGGGAAAGACATTCACCGCGCCACGGCGTCGGAAGTGTTCGGCGTGCCGTTGGATAAAGTGACCGGTGAGCAGCGCCGCAGCGCCAAGGCGATTAACTTCGGTCTGATTTACGGCATGAGCGCCTTCGGCCTGGCGCGTCAGTTGGGGATCCCGCGTGGGGAAGCCCAGCGCTATATGGACCTGTACTTCGAGCGTTACCCGGGCGTGCTGGATTACATGGAGCGCACCCGCCAGCAGGCTTCCGAGCAGGGCTATGTCAGCACGCTGGACGGGCGCCGCCTGTACCTGCCGGATGTCCGCTCCAGCAACGCCATGCGCCGCAAGGCGGCCGAGCGCGCCGCCATCAACGCCCCGATGCAGGGCACGGCGGCTGATATCATCAAGCGCGCGATGATCGAGGTCGACGCCTGGCTGCAAGGGCAGGAGCAGCCGCTGGTGCGCGCGATCATGCAGGTGCACGATGAATTGGTGTTTGAGGTGCACGAGTCGGTGATCGAAGAAGCCAGCCAACGTATCCGCCAATTGATGGAAGGCAGCATGACGTTGGCGGTGCCGCTGAAGGTCGATGTGGGCGTCGGCATGAACTGGGATGAAGCGCATTGATCGCAGGTTTATCGCCGGATGCGCTAACTGGCGAGAACCTAAGCATTTTTCGTAATTAAGCTACAAGATGCGGCGATAGTTTCCCCAACTTCGCCGTTATTGCGCCGCAAATTGTGTAAGTAAACTACAAAAAATTCTTTTGCCCTGCGAAAAAATGATGTAGAGTTACAGGCGTAGGGTACAGAGGTAAGATGTTCTATCTTTCAGACCTTTTACTTCACGTAATCGGATTTGGCTGAATATTTAGCCGCCCCAGTCAGTATTGACTGGGGCGTTTTTTATTGTAAAAACAGCAGCAAACCATACGTTTTTCCTATCGTACCGCTCCGCTTTTCGTTTCCGCTTCCGCTCCCTCAGCGCCGTAATCCGGCGAGATAAGCCCGCCCTGGCGATAAGTTTTTATGATGGCTTTATTTCAGAACTGTAATTAGATAACAGAAAATCCCGCTTGCGACCGATCGTCGGGCATAAAAAAGCCGATGCGGTAAGGCATCGGCTCAGGCGTTCGGCTGGGCGTTATTCGCCGGCTTGGTCTTCCGGCAGCACTTCCGGCGGGATCTCGTTAAACCAGGTGTCCAGTTTCTGGCGCAGCTTGTCGACGCCGATCTTTTTCAGCGACGAGAAGGCTTCAACCTGAATGTCGCCCATAAACGGCAGCACCGCTTCACGCACCATATTGAGCTGCGCCTTGCGCGCGCCGGAGGCCAGTTTGTCGGCTTTGGTCAGCAGCACCAGCACCGGCGTACCGACGTCGACCGCCCACTGGATCATCTGCTGGTCGAGATCTTTCAGTGGATGGCGGATATCCATCAGCACCACCAGGCCTTTCAGGCTGTTGCGCATTTGCAGGTATTCGCCCAGCGCGCGTTGCCATTTGCGTTTCATTTCTTCCGGCACTTCGGCGTAGCCGTAGCCCGGCAGGTCGACCAGGCGAATGCCGTCTTCCACTTCGAACAGGTTGATCAGCTGGGTGCGCCCCGGCGTCTTACTGGTGCGCGCCAGGCTTTTCTGGTTGGTCAGGGTATTCAGCGCGCTGGATTTACCGGCGTTGGAACGGCCGGCAAAGGCGACTTCAATACCTGCATCCCCCGGCAGATGGCGAATATCGGGTGCGCTGGTGACGAAATGGGTCACGTGATAGTTGTAGTTCTTGCTGGTCAAAATTTTTCGTCTCCGTGAGGATGGCTAACTGGTTGGCGATTATAACTGCATCAGCGGTAAAAATGGCGTGTTTCTCCGTTTTTAAGCGGCGGGCCGCGATAAAACGGCAGTTATGCTGCGCGTACGTTGTGAGACATTTGCCATTCGAATCGCGGGTAATGTCGCTTTATTCGAAAGTGAAAATTCTGTTTTTATTTTAAAAACAACATGTTGTTTTTTCGTTGTGTGGAAATGTCGCCAAAATCGGCGGCAGGTGCCTTGAGCCGGCGTAACAATAACGTAAAGTAGTCGTCAACGCGGGGGCGCGGGATTATGGAACATCCGGGAAGGATGACGAATCTCAGGGAATGCACAGGGCGTGCAATGAGTACCAGGATGAACGCAAAAGGAATTGACCCTTTCGCACCGGAATGTGCGGCAGGCACATTGGATGTTGAAGTGTTGGCAGTTTGGATGCCCGCTGGAAGCGCGCTCGGGAAGAGCGGAGGCGAACGGATTGCGCCAGGGATGATTTTCCTTTCAGGATGAAGGACGTAGTGGCAGGGAACGCGGTTACAGCAGAGGGAAAAACCGGGATGTTGCATGTGCGCAAGGAGCGCGTAACAGGAATACCCTTCGTGAGAAGGTGCGAAATAGGCGGCAGGTTTAACCTGCCGCCTTTTTTCTTTGTCCGCTTTCTGCTAGATTCCGCCGCAATTCTATACTGAATCTACATACCTAAGAGCACACGCTATGAACCAGCCATCAAAAGCACCTCGCGGCAGCGCGGCGAAGTCAAAAACGAAAAAGAAAAGCCGTATGGAGCTCGATCAGGAAGCGCGCGAGCGTAAGCGCCTGAAAAAGCGCCGCGGTCACGCTTCCGGTTCGCGCACCCAGGTGGAGTCCGGCAGCCAGAAAAACAAAGCGGCGGCAGAAGCCAAAGATCCGCGTATCGGCAGTAAAGTGCCGGTTGCGCTGGTGGTCGACGAAACCAAAGTGAAGGCTAAACCGCAGCCGAAGCCAAAAGCCGAAGCGAAACCGCGCCTGTCGCCGGAAGAAGAACTGGCGAAGCTGGAAAATGACGAGCGCCTGAACGCGCTGCTGGATCGCATCGACGACGGCGAAACGCTGAACGCGGAAGAGCAGACGTATGTCGATAAGACGCTGGATCGCATCGATGTGCTGATGGACGTGCTGGGCATCGAACTGGGCGACGAAGACGACGAAGAAGAAGAAAAGCAGGAAGACATTCTGAAGCTGCTGAAAGGCGGCAACCCGAAAGACGCTTTTTAACGCGCTATGTGGCTAATCCCGACAATAGCCCTACTCTTGATGTGTTATCTGCTGTGGTTATTCGGTAAACTATGGCGGCTGTCTAAGCGCAAAGCGCGTTTTCGCAGCGCTTCCGTGGCCAGACAGCGCAGACAACCGCCCATCTCCCGGCCCGGTAGAAAAAGATATCGGAAGGAGTGAGCATGTCAGAGCAGACGATTGTCTGGGATTTGGCCCTGATCCAAAAGTATAACTATTCAGGGCCGCGTTACACCTCATACCCCACGGCGCTGGAGTTCAACCAGAGCTACGACGAAGCGGCGTTTCAACGCGCCGCTGCGCGCTACCCTGAGCGGCCGCTGTCGCTGTACGTGCATATCCCTTTCTGCCATAAGCTGTGCTACTTCTGCGGCTGCAATAAGCTGGTTACGCGTCAGACGCATAAAGCCGACGAATACCTGAACGTTTTGGCACAAGAGATCGCCGGCCGCGCGCCGCTGTTTGCCGGCCGCAAAATCGGTCAGATGCACTGGGGCGGCGGTACGCCTACCTACCTGGACAAAGCGCAAATCAGCCGGCTGGTGGCGCTGCTGCGCGAACATTTTGATTTTCTGCCCGATGCGGAGATGTCGATCGAAGTCGATCCGCGCGAGATAGAGTTGGACGTGCTCGATCATTTACGCAGCGAAGGCTTTAACCGTCTGAGCATGGGGGTGCAGGATTTCAACAAGCAGGTGCAGCAGCTGGTTAACCGTGAGCAGGACGAAGCGTTTATCTTCGCCCTGATCGAGCGGGCCAAAGCGTTGGGCTTCCGCTCGACCAATATCGATCTAATCTACGGCCTGCCGAAACAGACGCCGGAAAGCTTCGCGTTCACCCTGCAGCGGGTGGCGGAACTGAATCCCGATCGCCTCAGCGTGTTCAATTATGCGCACATGCCGAATCTGTTCGCCGCCCAGCGCAAAATCAAGGACGCCGATCTGCCCGACGCGCAGCAGAAGCTGGATATCCTGCAGCAGAGCATCGCTTTCCTGACCGACGCCGGCTATCAGTTCATCGGTATGGATCACTTTGCGCGCCCGGACGACGAGCTGGCGATCGCCCAACGCGAAGGCAAGCTGCACCGCAATTTCCAGGGCTATACCACCCAGGGCGACAGCGATGTGCTGGGGCTGGGCGTGTCGGCCATCAGCATGCTTGGCGACAGCTATGCGCAGAATCAGAAAGAGCTGAAGAGCTACTATGGCAGCGTACAGGCGCAGGGCAACGCGCTGTGGCGCGGGCTGGCGTTGACGGACGACGACTGCCTGCGGCGCGATCTGATCAAAACCTTGATCTGCAATTTCCGCTTGGCGTATCAGCCGCTCGAACGGCAATACGGCATCGATTTCACCGCTTGCTTTGCCGAAGACCTGCAGCTGCTGGCGCCGTTTGAACGCGATGGGCTGGTGGAGCGTGACGAGCAGGGCATTCGCGTCACGCCGCGCGGGCGCTTGCTGATCCGCAATATCTGCATGTGTTTCGACCGCTATCTGCGGCAACAGGCGCGCAGCCAGCAATTCTCACGGGTGATCTGAGGATGAAAAAACAGCCGCTGATGCGGCTGTTTTTTTAACTGAAGAAGTTAATCAGCGCGGCGCACAACACCGCGGCAACCGCCGCCTGCGGGGTGTGGCTGGCGGCGGAGCCCAGCTCCGCGCCCTGAGAAATGAATACGATGAATGAGTCCAGCATCGTCAACCTCCAGAGTGTGCGACACGATCATACTGCGCCCGCACCGGCTGTAAAGCCTGGTGCTGGCGTTTTTTTGTGCGCTGGACTGCGTTTTTCATCATCCACCCCGGCACCTATTCCATGCCCAGCTCTTTGAGCTTGCGGGTCAGGGTATTGCGCCCCCAGCCCAGCAGGCGTGCGGCTTCCTGTTTGTGCCCCTGGGTGTGGCGCAGGGCGGTGGTGAGCAGCGTGCGCTCCATTTCCGGCTGCGCTTCCGACAGCAGGTTTTGATGACCGGAACGCAGCGCGCGATCGGCCCATTGCGCCAGCAGCGTGGCCCAGCTGTCCGGCAGGCTGTGGTTGGGGTTTTCCGGCGCGGCGGTTTCGAACAGCTCGCCCGGCAGATCCTGAATCAGCACTTCCTGCCCGGCGGCCATCACCGTCAGCCAGCGGCAGGTGTTCTCCAACTGGCGCACGTTGCCCGGCCAGGGCAGGCGGGTCAGCGCGGTTTCGGTTTCCGGATGCAGGTTCTTGGCTTCTACGCCCAGTTCTTTGGCGGCGATCTGCAAGAAGTGGCGCGCCAGCCGCGGGATGTCTTCACGGCGCTCGCGCAGCGGCGGCAGGTGCACGCGGATCACGTTCAGGCGGTGGAACAGATCTTCGCGGAACTTGCCTTCCTGCACCCGCAGCTCCAGGTTCTGGTGCGTGGCGGCGATGATGCGCACGTCGACCTTCACCGGCGCATAGCCGCCGACCCGGTAGAACTGGCCGTCCGCCAGCACCCGCAGCAGGCGCGTTTGCACGTCGAGCGGCATATCGCCGATCTCGTCGAGGAACAGCGTGCCGCCGTCGGCCTGTTCAAAGCGCCCCTGACGGATCTGGTTGGCGCCGGTGAAGGCGCCTTTCTCGTGGCCGAACAGCTCGGACTCGATCAAATCCTTGGGAATGGCGGCCATGTTCAGGGCGATGAACGGCGACTTGGCGCGCGGGCTGTGGCGGTGCAGCGCATGCGCCACCAGCTCTTTGCCGGTGCCGGATTCGCCGTTGATCAGCACGCTGATCGATGAACGCGACAGCCGGCCGATGATGCGAAACACGTCCTGCATTGCCGGCGCTTCGCCGATGATGTCCGCCGCCGGATCGCTGGCCGGCTGGCTGCGCGCCGGTTGCTGCTGCTCCTGATAGTGGCTGATGGCGCGCTCGACCAGCGCTACCGCTTCGTCGATGTCGAACGGCTTTGGCAGGTAGTCGAAGGCCCCTTGCTGGTAGGCGCTGACGGCGGCGTCCAGATCCGAATGCGCGGTCATGATGATCACCGGCAGCATCGGGTGCCGCTGTTTGATTTGTTTGAGCAGCGCCAGGCCGTCGATACCCGGCATGCGGATGTCGGACAGCAACACGTCGGGGGTTTGCGTGGCCAAGGCTTCCAGCACGTCATTGCCGCCGTCGAAGGTGGTGCAGCTCATGCCCGCGCCGGTGAGCGCGCGCTCAAGCACCCAGCGGATGGAGCTATCGTCATCGACGACCCAGACTATCCCTCGTTGCATAGCAAACCTCACTGACGAATGGGCAGGTAGACCGAGAATTCGGTGTGGCCTGGCCAACTGTTGAACTCAATTTTTCCGCAATGCTGATCGATCAGATTGCGGGCGATGGATAATCCCAGGCCGGTACCGCCTTCACGGCCGCTGACCATCGGGTAGAACAGCGTGTCTTGCAAATGCGCCGGCACGCCGGGGCCGTCGTCTTCGACGTCGATGCGCGCCGCCAGGCGGTAGCGGGTGCCGTGCAACGTTATTTGAAACGCGGTGCGGGTGCGCAGCGTGATGGTGCCGCCCGCTGCGCCCAGCGCCTGCAGCGCATTGCGGGTGATGTTCAGTAGCACCTGTTCGATCTGGTCTGGGTCGTGGGCCATTTCCGGCAGGCTCGGGTCGTAGTCGCGCACCAGCGTGACGTTATCCGGCATCTCCAGCGACACCAACTGGCAGACGCGTTCCGCGACCTGGTGGATGCTCTGGGTAATGTGTTGGCCGGGCCGCTGTGGCCCGAGCAGGCGATCCACCAGATTGCGCAGCCGATCGGCCTGCTCGATGATCACTTTGGTGTATTCGGTCAGCGCCGGATCGGGCAGCGCTTTGGCCAACAGCTGTGCCGCGCCGCGCAGGCCGCCCAGAGGATTTTTAATCTCGTGCGCCAAACCGCGCACCAGATCGCGGGCCGCCACCTGTTGGGCGTGCTGCAGCTGTTCCTGGCTCAGGCGGCGCTGATTGTCCATCGGCGCCAGCTCGACCAGGATGTAGCCTTCCGGCAATGCCTGAGCGGTCAGGGAGAGAATATGCGCGCGGCCATCGACTACCAGGGTCACTTCGTTGTCGGTGAAGCCCTGACCGGCGCGCAGGCTTTCACGCATCAGGTCGACGTTAAGTGAAAAATAACCGAGCAAATCGGGCAGCGGTGTGCCGAACAGCTTGCGGGAGCTTTGCGCCAGCAGTTGCTGCGCCGCCGGGTTGGCGTAGTGAACCGCCAACGCGTCATCCAACAGCAGGATGCTGTTGATGAGTGAATTGAGGATCTGCCCAGCATCGGGCAGCTTGCCAGTTGCCATACAGCAGACTCCTGCACCTTTTTAGTGCATCTATCCTACTCCATCCGGGATCGGCGCGGTATGGAATAGTTTTGCAGAAAAGACGGTGGAGAAAAAAACCCATCCGAAGATGGGCTGAAAGTTTCCACGGCAACAAAAAAGCGATAACAAAAATATGGGCGCCGTCCGCGTCGGCAGACGGCGCGGCAGGGCTTAAACGCTGTAGTACAGTTCGAACTCAACCGGGTGTGGCGTCATGCGGACGCGGTCCATCTCTTCTTTGCGCAGTTCGATGTAGGCATCGATCGCATCGTCGGTGAACACGCCACCGCGGGTCAGGAACTCGCGATCTTCGTTCAGTGCAGCCATAGCTTCGTCCAGCGAGCCGGCCACTTTTGGGATCTCGGCTTCTTCTTCCGGCGGCAGGTCGTACAGGTTTTTGTCCATGGCGTCGCCAGGGTGGATTTTGTTGATGATGCCGTCCAGGCCGGCCATCAGCAGTGCGGCGAAGCACAGGTATGGGTTAGCCGCTGGGTCCGGGAAGCGGGCTTCGATGCGGCGCGCTTTCGGGCTGGAGACCACCGGGATACGGATGGACGCGGAGCGGTTGCGGGCGGAGTAAGCCAGCATCACCGGCGCTTCATAGCCTGGTACCAGACGCTTGTACGAGTTGGTGGTCGGGTTGGCCAGGGCGTTGATCGCTTTGGCGTGCTTGATGATGCCGCCGATGTAGAACAGCGCGGTTTCAGACAGGCCGCCGTATTTATCGCCGGCGAACAGGTTGGTGCCGTTCTTGGACAGAGACATGTGGCAGTGCATGCCGGAACCGTTATCGCCGAACATTGGCTTCGGCATGAAGGTGGCGGTTTTGCCGAAGGCGTGCGCCACGTTGTGCACCACGTATTTGTAGATCTGAATTTCGTCGGCTTTCTTGGTCATGGTGTTGAAGCGGGTTGCCACTTCGTTCTGGCCGGCGGTCGCCACTTCGTGGTGGTGCGCTTCAACCACCAGGCCCATCTCTTCCATGGTCAGACACATGGTGGAACGCAGATCCTGCGAAGAGTCGACCGGTGGAACCGGGAAGTAACCGCCTTTCACCGCAGGGCGGTGGCCTTTGTTGCCGCCATCGTATTTTGTGCCGGAGTTCCAGGCACCTTCGATGTCGTCGATGGCCACGTGGGAACCGCGAATGCTGCTGCCGAAGCGGATGTCGTCGAACAGGAAGAACTCAGGCTCTGGCCCGAACAGCACGGTGTCCGCAATGCCGGAGGAGCGCAGGAAGTCTTCGGCGCGTTTGGAGATGGAACGCGGGTCGCGATCGTAGCCTTGCATGGTGCCCGGCTCGAGAATGTCGCAGCGAATGATCAGCGTAGGTTCTTCGAAGAACGGATCCAGGACCGCCGTGCTGGCGTCCGGCATCAGTACCATGTCAGATTCGTTGATGCCCTTCCAACCACCGATAGAGGAGCCGTCAAACATTTTACCTTCTTCGAAGAAGTCGGCGTTTACCTGGTGAGCCGGGATAGTGACGTGTTGCTCCTTACCCTTGGTGTCAGTGAAACGCAGGTCTACGAATTTCACTTCATGCTCATTCAGCATCGTCAAAACGTGTTCAGCGGACATACTTAACTCTCCCGGTTTATCATTGTCGTCGTCGTGGAACGAATCTATGGAACTGGCTTTTTTTCGCCTTGAAAAGACTAAAGCGAAAAGCGTGCCAACTTTTAAAAAAGGCTTTTATCGCCTTTCTGCGCGGGTTTTACCCAGCCACAGTATGCACCATTCGCGGCTCAGTGCACCAACGTGGTGCAATAAGGGTGAGGGCGAGCACTGAAATGGTGCAAAAGTGCAACGATTGCGGCTTTTTGCACCGTGAAAGGGATCACAAACTGACCGGTGTGCGGTTGTTTATAAGAGATGGTTGTGATCTTGTTTAGTCCCTCGCTTAATACGTGTACAATAGCGCGCTATTTCTAATGCCTGAGGCAAAGCTGTGATCGAAAATTTGCGTAACATCGCCATTATTGCCCACGTTGACCATGGTAAAACCACCCTGGTTGATAAGCTGCTGCAACAATCCGGTACTTTCGGAGAGCGTGCGGAAGCCACCGAACGCGTAATGGACTCCAACGATTTGGAGAAAGAGCGTGGGATTACCATCCTCGCAAAAAACACCGCCATTAATTGGAAAGACTACCGCATCAACATCGTGGATACCCCGGGACACGCCGACTTCGGCGGCGAGGTAGAGCGCGTGATGTCAATGGTTGACTCGGTGCTGCTGGTTGTGGATGCAATGGATGGCCCTATGCCGCAAACCCGCTTCGTGACCAAGAAGGCCTTCGCCAATGGTCTGAAGCCGATCGTGGTCATCAACAAGGTTGACCGCCCTGGCGCGCGCCCTGACTGGGTTGTGGATCAGGTGTTCGACCTGTTCGTTAACCTCGACGCGACCGACGAGCAGCTCGACTTCCCAATCATCTACGCTTCTGCGCTGATGGGCATCGCGGGTACCGATCACACGGATATGGCGGAAGACATGACCCCGCTGTACCAGGCGATCGTCGACCACGTATCTGCGCCGCAGGTTGAGCTGGAAGCGCCATTCCAGATGCAGATCTCCCAGTTGGACTACAACAACTACCTGGGCGTTATTGGTATCGGCCGCATCAAGCGCGGTAAAGTGAAGCCGAACCAGCAGGTCACCATCATCGACAGCGAAGGCAAAACTCGCAACGGTAAAGTGGGCAAAGTGCTGGGCCATATGGGTCTGGAGCGTATTGACAGCAACCTGGCGGAAGCGGGCGACATCATCGCCATCACCGGCCTGGGCGAGCTGAACATCTCCGACACCATCTGCGATACCAACGCCGTAGAAGCGCTGCCGGCGCTGTCTGTCGACGAGCCGACCGTGACCATGTTCTTCAACGTCAACACCTCGCCGTTCTGCGGTAAAGAAGGTAAGTACGTGACCTCGCGTCAGATCCTTGAGCGTCTGAACAAGGAACTGGTGCACAACGTGGCGCTGCGCGTTGAAGAAACCGACGATGCGGACGCTTTCCGCGTATCCGGTCGTGGCGAACTGCACCTGTCGGTGCTGATCGAAAACATGCGTCGCGAAGGTTTCGAGCTGGCGGTTTCCCGTCCGAAAGTTATCTTCCGTGAAATCGATGGCCGCAAGCAGGAGCCATTCGAGAACGTGACGCTGGATATCGAAGAGCAGCATCAGGGTTCCGTGATGCAGGCGATGGGCGAGCGTAAAGCCGACCTGAAAAACATGGATCCGGACGGTAAGGGCCGCGTGCGTCTCGACTACGTGATCCCAAGCCGCGGTCTGATCGGCTTCCGTAACGAATTCATGACCATGACTTCGGGCACCGGTCTGCTGTACTCCACCTTCAGCCACTACGACGACGTGCGTCCGGGCGAAGTGGGCCAGCGTCAGAACGGCGTGCTGATCTCCAACGGCCAGGGCAAAGCGGTTGCGTTCGCGCTGTTCGGCCTGCAGGATCGCGGCAAGCTGTTCCTGGGCCACGGTGCGGAAGTGTATGAAGGCCAGATCATCGGTATTCACTCACGCTCCAACGACCTGACCGTCAACTGCCTGACCGGTAAGAAGCTGACCAACATGCGTGCTTCCGGTACCGACGAAGCGACTACCCTGGTTCCGGCCATCAAAATGACCCTGGAGCAAGCTCTGGAGTTCATCGATGACGACGAACTGGTAGAAGTGACGCCGACCTCGATCCGTATCCGTAAGCGTCACCTGACGGAAAACGATCGTAAGCGTGCCAGCCGCGGTCCTAAAGAAGCGTAATCGCTGATTTAGTGTCCCATGCTTAGGGCGCGGTTCTCGCGCCCTGAGTTTTTTCCTCTGTTGTTCCCCGTTTGTGCGGCGCGCCATGCGCTTTTCCGTTCGCTCCCTGTTCAGCTGTTCCTTTTCCCGCTACAGTGAAATCTCACCGGCCCATCAGGAGAGGACTATGCTGTATATCTTTGATTTAGGTAATGTGATCGTCGATATCGATTTCAAGCGTGTGCTGGGCGTGTGGAGCAATTTGAGCGGCACGCCGTTGGCGGTGCTGTCCGATCGTTTCACTATGGGTGAGGTGTTCCAGCGGCATGAACGCGGTGAAATCAGCGACGAAGACTTCGCCGGCAAACTGTGCGATGAAATGGGCATCGCGCTCAGCTTCGAGCAGTTCGCCACCGGCTGGCAGGCGGTATTCGTCGCGCTGCGCCCGGAGATGATCGACATCATGCAGCGTCTGCGCAACGAAGGCCACCGGGTGGTGGTGTTGTCGAACACCAACCGCTTGCACTGCAACTACTGGCCGCAGCACTATCCTGACGTGGCCGCCGCTGCCGATCATCTCTACCTGTCGCAAGATCTCGGTATGCGCAAGCCGGAAGCCGACATTTACCAGCACGTGCTGGCTGCGGAAAACGTTGCCGCCGCCGATGCGGTGTTTTTCGACGATCATCCGGCGAACGTCGCCGCCGCGCAGGCGCTGGGGATCAAGGCGGTGCACGTCACCGATCGCGACGTGGTGCCGGCCTACTTTGCCCAATGAGCGCGGGGCGCGTTAAGCTTAAGGCGTATCAACTGACATCAAGGAGTGACCATGTCGTTCTTCCGCCGCAAGCCGCTGCCCTCTGCGATTAAGCCCGGCGTCACCTTCGGGCGGTTGCTGTACCAGCGCATTGACCACGATGGCCTGACGATGTTGGCGGGCCATCTTGCCTATGTTTCCCTGCTGTCGCTGGTGCCGCTGGTCACCGTGGTGTTCGCCCTGTTCGCCGCTTTCCCGATGTTTTCCGACATCAGCGAGCAGCTGAAAAGCTTTATTTTTTCCAATTTCGTGCCGGCCGCCGGCAACGTCATACAGAACTACCTGGAGCAGTTCGTCGCCAATTCCAACAAGATGACCGCCGTCGGCACCTGCGGGCTGATCGTCACCGCGTTGCTGCTGATTTCCTCGGTGGACAGCGTGTTGAACACCATCTGGCGCAGCAAAAACAAGCGGCCGATCGTCTTCTCCTTCGCCGTGTACTGGATGGTGCTGACGCTGGGGCCGCTGCTGGTGGGTGCCAGCATGGCCATCAGCTCCTACCTGCTGTCGCTCAACTGGCTGGCGCAGACCGGCGTCAACGGCCTGGTGGATCAGGTGCTGCGCATCTTCCCGCTTATTCTGTCGTGGATCTCCTTCTGGCTGCTGTATTGCATCGTGCCGACGGTGCGGGTACCGCCCAAAGACGCGCTGATCGGCGCGCTGGTGGCTGGGTTGCTGTTCGAGCTGGGTAAGAAGGGGTTTGCGCTGTACGTCACCATGTTCCCCTCCTATCAGCTGATTTACGGCGTGCTGGCGGTGATCCCGATTTTATTCCTGTGGGTCTACTGGAGCTGGTGTATCGTGTTACTCGGCGCGGAAATCACCGTGACCATCGGCGAATACCGCGACTACCGCCGGCAGAAGGCGGAGCAACAGGAACAAAAATCAGAAGGGCAGCAGTAATGATTGCGTTGATTCAACGGGTGTTAAACGCCAGCGTAACGGTTGGTGGTGAGACGGTAGGCAAGATTGGCCCCGGTTTGTTAGTGTTATTGGGCGTGGAGCAGGGCGATGACGAGCAAAAAGCGCAGCGCCTGTGCGAACGCGTGCTGGGATACCGCATTTTCGGCGACGAGAACGACAAGATGAATCTCAACGTCCAGCAGGCCGGGGGCAGCGTGCTGGTCGTTTCGCAGTTCACCCTGGCGGCGGACACCCAAAAGGGCATGAGGCCCAGCTTCTCGCGCGGCGCAGCGCCGCAGGAAGCCGATCGGTTGTATCAGTATTTTGTTGGCCAGTGCCGCGAACGCGGCGTAGAGACCCAGACCGGCGAGTTCGCCGCCGACATGCAGGTGGCGCTGGTCAACGATGGTCCGGTGACATTCTGGCTACAGGTCTAAGCATTCGGAGAACAGGCGTCTATGTATCACCTACGAGTACCCGTAACAGAGCAAGAACTGCAGGAGTATTACCAGTTTCGCTGGGAAATGCTGCGCAAGCCGCTGCACCAGCCGGTGGGTTCGGAAAAGGATGCCTATGACGCCATGGCCCACCATCAAATGGTGGTGGACGAGAGCGGTAAAATCGTCGCCATCGGGCGACTGTACATCAATGCCGACAACGAGGCGGCAATCCGCTTTCTGGCGGTCGATCCGACGTTGCAGGATAAAGGGCTGGGGACGCTGGTGGCGATGACGCTGGAGTCCGTGGCGCGGCAGGAGGGCGTGAAGCGGGTGGTGTGCAGCGCCCGTGAAGACGCGGTGGATTTCTTCGCCAAGCTGGGGTTCGTCAATCAGGGCGAGATCACCGCGCCGCAGACTACCCCGATCCGCCACTTTCTGATGATCAAACCGGTGGCAACGCTGGACGATATCCTGCATCGTCCCGACTGGTGCGGCCAACTGCAGCAGGCTTGGTATGAACATATCCCGCTGAGCGAAAAGATGGGCGTGCGCATTAGTCAATACACCGGCCAGCGTTTCGTTACCACCATGCCGGAGATCGGCAACCAGAATCCACACCATACGCTGTTCGCCGGCAGCCTGTTCTCACTGGCGACGCTGACCGCCTGGGGGCTGATTTGGCTGCTGCTGCGCGAGCGCCATCTCGGCGGCACTATCATTCTGGCGGACGCGCATATTCGCTACAGCAAGCCGATCACCGGCAGGCCACGGGCGGTGGCGGATCTCGGCTCGCTGAGCGGCGATCTGGCGCGTCTGGCGCGTGGCCGCCGCGCGCGCGTGCACGCCGAAGTGCATCTGTTCGGCGACGAGGATAAGGGCGCGGTGTTCGAAGGCACCTATATGGTATTGCCTGCCGAGCCGGAGGTGCCGCTGGATCAGGGCGGTTCTGAAGCGCTGGAGGAGTAAAGCGGCGGCCCTGTCCCGACGGAGGGCCGCGCAGTGCATTACGGCAGTTGTTGGTTCACCGTTTGGCCGTCGCCGGCGGTGGCCTGCAGATTGCCTTTCAACGAGGCTTTGAACGACCCGTCGCTGTTCAGCAGCCCTTTCAACTGAAGCTCAAGGTTGCCGTCGCCCGTCAGCGGCACCGGCTGCCATCCCCATTGCTGCAAGGTGTCTACCGGTACCGTTCGGCCGTGCAGCGTCAGCTGGAACGGCTTGCCCGGCAGCTGATCGACGGTCGCTTTGGCCTCCAGCAACCCCTGCGGCATAAAGGCGCTGAGTTCGGTGACGTTGATCTGGTTGGCGTCGGCGTTCAGCGCAAGCGAAGGGCGCCGCACGTCGATCTTGTTGAAGGTCGCTTCGCTGCCGTTCAGATTCAGCGAGCCGGACCAGATACCCCACTGGTGGTCGCGCGCCAGCAGCAGGTTGCTGCCGTAGCCGTCCAGCGCGGTGATCTGGAACGGGAACGCCGGGTTGATATCGATGATCAGATTGCGATTGGTGGTCAGCTTGGTGACGTACACCTCCGCCAGCCAGTCCGGCAGCGGTTTCAGCCACAGCGCGCGCCAATCGGTCGGCAGAGTGTACTCCAGCGCCGCCATGGCCACTTCATCCAGCTGCAGGCGTTTGCCGGCGCGCAGCCAGTTGCCGGAGGTGCGCAATAGCCCGCCTTCCCAGCGGGTGGTGAATTGCTGAATGGCGATGCCGGCGGAGGAGAGCCGCAGGGTGGCGATCGGATCGATCAGGTGGAAACCGCCGTTGATCATGTCGCCGGCGTTGAAGTTGAGCGAGCCGTCCTCGCTGTGCCAGTCGCCCTTTTCGAGGCTGACGTTTTGCAGCGACAGATCGAGATCGTTAAACGCCCAGGCCTTGCCTTCCAGGCGCGCATCGATCAGGTCGAAACGCTTGAGGGTGACTGGCGGCAGGGTGGTGAAGCGCTGCATGAATTCCGCCAGCGTCAATGGGGTTTGCATGCGCACGCCGCTCAACCGCAGGCGTTCCACCTGCCAGGTGCCGTCGGCAGCGCGGCTGGCCACGCCGGTCAGGTCACCCTGCGCCAGGTCGGCGCCGAAGTTGTTCAACAGCAGCTGGCCCTGTTTCTGCTCCCCCTGCATCAACACCTTCGAGGCGGGAATGCCGTTCAGCGTCATCGAACCGGCGCTGAACTGGAACTGGTTGTTGTCCCCCAGCAGATGGCCGGCCAGCGGGCGCCACGGCGTGATGCCGGCATTGACCTGCTGCGCGTTGAGCTGCCATTCATCATCGTTGGACTGCAGCGCCATGTTGCTCAGCTGCAGTACGTCGGCCTGTACAGGCAGCGCCGCCGCCTGCGGCTGCACGTTCAGCGTGCCGTCGCGCAGCGTGACGCTGTGGAAATAGCGCGGTTCGGTGATTTGGCGCAGGCTGAGGCCGAGATCGACGCGTTTGGCGACCAGCGCCTGCGGCTGACCGTTGCGCGCCAGGTGCACATCTTCCAGACCGATCTGGTCCGGCTGGTGCCACGAATGGGTGATTTTTCCTATCGACAGGCGGTATTCGCTGTTGCCGCTGATCCAGGCACTCAGGCGGCCTGCCGCCCAGCGGGTTTGCCCCACCAGATACAGCACCACCACCGCCAGCGCGATCAGCAGCAGCAACGTCAGCAACAGCTTTCCGATAAATTTCATCGTCTACATCCGCATCGGTCAAAAAAGATACCCTGTTTATGCCGCAATTGGCCGGGCATCTCAAGGGCAATGGTCTGATAGACAATAAAAAACGGCCGCAAGCGGCCGTTTGAACGTCAATGGGCGGGTTACTTTTTCTCGTGTTCCTGCGGGAACACCAGGTTCAGCACGATGGCGGTAATGCCGCCGGCGGCGATGCCGGAAGAGAGCAGGGTTTTCAGCCAGTCCGGCGCGAACTGCAGGATCAGCGGCTGCTGGGATACGCCCATGCCGACGGCCAGCGACAGTGCCATGATCATGATGGCGCGGCGGTTCAGGCGCTCGCGCGACACGATGCGCACGCCCGAGGCGGCGATGGTACCGAACATCACGATGGTCGCACCGCCCAGCACTGGCTCGGGAATGTGCTGCACGAAGCCGGCCACCGCCGGGAACAGCCCCAGCGCGATCAGCATCAGCGCCACGACGAAGCCGACGTAGCGGCTGGCGACGCCGGTCAGCTGGATCACACCGTTGTTCTGGCCGAAGCAGGAGTTGGGGAAGGTGTTGAACACCGCCGACAGCATCGAGTTCAGGCCGTTGGCCAGCACGCCGCCCTTCAGGCGCTTCATGTACAGCGGCCCGCTGACCGGCTGTTCGGAGACGTCAGAAGTGGCGGTGATGTCGCCGATGGTTTCCAACGAAGTGACCATAAAGATCAGCATCAGCGGCAGCAGCAGGTTCCAGTCGAAGCCCAGGCCGTAATAGAGCGGCGTTGGGATGGTGATCGCCGCCGTTGGGGCCGCCGGTGCGTCGGCGGGCAGCATGTCCATCGCCCAGGCCAGCAGGTAGCCGATCGCCATGGCGATCACCAGCGAAGCCACGCGCAGGTATGGGTTGCGCTGGCGGTTCAGCAGGATGATCACCACCAGCACCGCGCCGGCCAGCAGCAGGTTTTTCGGCGAGCCGAAGCTGTGATCGTTCATCGCGGCGTAGCCGCCGCCGATCGAGGTCAGGCCAACCTGAATCAGCGACAGACCGATGATCATCACCACGATGCCGGAGACCAGCGGGGTGATGATGCGGCGCGCCAGGTGCAGCACGCGCGACAGCAGAATTTCGGTGCAGGAGGCGACCATCAGGGTGCCGAACAGTGCGGCCATCATGGTCGGCACGTCGGCGCCGCCGTTTTTCAGCGCCAGGCCGCCCATGATCAGCGGCGAAACGAAGTTGAAGCTGGTGCCCTGAATCGACAGCAGCCCGGAGCCCACTGGCCCCCAGGTTTTGATTTGCAGAATGGAAGCCAGACCGGAGGCGAACAGCGACATGCTGATGATGTGCTGAGTATCCTGCGCCGGCAGGCCCAGCGCCTGACAAATCAGTAGAGCCGGGGTGATCACCGCGACGAACATCGCCAACAGATGCTGGCCGGCGGCAAACAGCGTTTGCGGCAGCGGCGGGCGATCTTCCAGGCGATAAATCAGTTCGCTGGCGCGGGGTTCAGAGGAGGCTTGGCGCGCGGCATCAAGCTCGGAGGATGACATGCTCATGGTGTGGCGTTTCCAGATACGGCAAAGCAGGCATTTTAATGCGCCGCCCCGCAAAAGCAAACGGTTGCGTGCAAATATTATGTTGCCGACTTTCGCGTTTATGTCGCATTTTCATTCATTTTCTCTTGTCATCTCAGCGTTTTTTACTTTTAATCCTGCACTCATCAAGTTTAAAAACTAAGTGGTTTCTATAACTTATTATTTTTATTTGGATCTTTTCCCTTACATGGAGTACCTGGATGTTTCATCTTGATACTTATGGCACGTTAGTCGCGGCGACGCTGGTTTTGCTCCTCGGGGGCAAGTGCGTCAGAAGCATTCCTCTGCTGCGAAAATATACTATTCCCGCGCCCGTCGCCGGCGGTTTGCTGGTGGCCCTCCTGCTGTTAGCCCTGAAAAAGTTCGTCAACTGGGAAATCAGTTTTGACATGTCGCTGAAGGACCCGCTGATGCTGGCCTTCTTCGCCACCATCGGCCTGAACGCCAACCTGGCGCGTTTGCGCGCCGGCGGCAAGGTGCTGCTGGTGTTCTTGTTCGTGGTGCTGGGGCTGTTGATCGTGCAGAACGCCATCGGCATCGGCATGGCGAAAATGCTGGGGCTGGATCCGTTGATGGGCCTGATCGCCGGTTCGATCACCCTGTCGGGCGGCCACGGTACCGGGGCCGCCTGGAGTAAGCTGTTCATCGAGCGCTACGGCTTTGAAAATGCCACGGAAGTCGCCATGGCCTGCGCCACCTTCGGCCTGGTGCTGGGCGGCCTGATCGGCGGCCCGGTGGCGCGCTATCTGGTTAAACACTCCTCTACGCCGGAAGGCACGCCGGAAGACAGCGTGCAGCCGAGCGGCTTCGAGAAGCCGGAAAGCGGTCGCCTTATCACCTCGCTGGTGATGATCGAAACCATCGCCATGATCGCCATCTGTCTGAGCCTGGGGCAACTGATTGCCGGCCTGCTGAGCGGCACGGTGTTTGAGCTGCCGAATTTCGTCTGCGTGCTGTTCGTCGGGGTGATCCTCAGCAACACGCTGGCTTTCACCGGCTTCTATACCGTGTTCGAGCGGGCGGTGTCGGTGCTGGGCAACGTCAGCCTGTCGCTGTTCCTGGCGATGGCGTTGATGAGCCTGCGCCTGTGGGAGCTGGCCTCGCTGGCGCTGCCGATGCTGGCGATCCTGGCGGTGCAGACTCTGGTGATGGCGCTGTACGCGATCTTCGTCACCTACCGGGTGATGGGCAAAAACTACGACGCAGCGGTGCTGGCCGCCGGCCACTGCGGTTTCGGCATGGGCGCCACGCCGACGGCGATCGCCAACATGCAGGCGATCACCGATCGCTTCGGCCCGTCGCACGTGGCGTTTTTGGTGGTGCCGATGGTGGGGGCGTTCTTTATCGATATCGCCAATGCCATCGTCATCAAGCTGTATCTGCTGCTGCCGGTGTTCCCGGCGGTGGGGTGATATCGCGAGTGATAAAAGAAGAGGGCGCCTGCGGCGCCCTTTTTTATGCGTTGGAGTAACGCGCCTTCTCCGGCAGCCAGCGTTCGATCAGCGCCTGGGCGTGCTCCGGATAGTGCTGATGAAGATGGCGAGCGACGCGCTGCACGTCGGGGATCATCGCCTGATCGCGCAGCAGATCCGCCACCTTGAATTCGGCGCTGCCGGTCTGGCGGGTGCCCAGCAGCTCGCCCGGGCCGCGGATCTCCAGATCGCGCTGCGCGATGACGAAACCATCGTTGCTGTCGCGCAGCACCTGCAGGCGCGTTTGCGCGGTCTTGCTCAGCGGCGTTTTGTACAGCAGCACGCAGTGCGAGGCCACGGCGCCGCGTCCTACGCGGCCGCGCAGCTGGTGCAGCTGCGCCAGGCCCAGCCGTTCCGGGTTTTCGATGATCATCAGGCTGGCGTTCGGCACGTCGACGCCGACTTCGATCACCGTAGTGGCGACCAACAGCTGCAGCTCGCCCTGTTTAAACGCCTGCATCACCGCCTGCTTTTCCTGCGCTTTCATGCGGCCGTGCACCAGCGCCACTTTCAGCTCCGGCAGCGCGGCTTTCAATTCTTCCCAGGTGGCTTCCGCCGCTTGCGCTTCCAGCAGCTCGGACTCTTCGATCAGCGTGCACACCCAGTAAGCCTGCCGCCCCTCTTCCAGACAGGCGCTCTTCACCCGTTGAATGATGTCGGCGCGGCGAGTATCAGGAATGGCGACGGTGGTCACCGGCGTGCGGCCCGGCGGCAGCTCGTCGATCACCGAGGTATCAAGATCGGCATAGGCGGTCATTGCCAGCGTGCGTGGGATCGGTGTGGCGGTCATGATCAGCTGATGGGCGTGGAAGCCTTGCTCTTCGCCTTTCTCCCACAGCGCCAGCCGCTGATGCACGCCAAAACGGTGCTGCTCATCGATGATTACCAAGGCCAGGCCGTTGAACTGTACCTGTTCCTGGAAGATGGCGTGGGTGCCGACCACCATCGACACTTGGCCGCTGGCGATGGCTTCCTGCTGCGCGATGCGCGCCTTGCCTTTCTGTTTGCCGGCCAGCCAGCCGACTTCCAGCCCCAGCGGTTCGAACCACTGGCGGAAATTGTTGGCGTGCTGCTCGGCCAGCAGCTCGGTCGGCGCCATCAGCGCCACCTGCTTGCCGTGCGCGATGGCGCGTAGCGCTGCCAACGCCGCCACCAGCGTTTTGCCGGAGCCGACATCGCCCTGTACCAGCCGCATCATCGGGAAGTCTTTTTGCATGTCGGCTTCGATGTCGGCCACCACGCGCGTCTGCGCGCCGGTCGGTGAGAACGGTAGCTGGGCGAGAAAACGGTTTTTCAGCCGATCGTCCGGTAGCAGCGGCTGCGCCTGGTAACTCTGGGCGCCGGCGCGCACCGCCAACATACTGAGGTTATGTGCCAGCAGCTCTTCGAGGATCAGGCGTCTTTGCGCGGGATGTTTGCCCAGTTCAAGATCCGTCAGCTGGATATCCGGCGGCGGGCGGTGCAGGGTGTGCAACGCCTGTGGCAGGCTCATCAGGCCGCCGCTCAGCTCGGGCGGCAGCAGTTCGGCGATGGCGCAGGTATCCAGCAGCTCCAGCGCCTGATCGGTCAGTTTGCGCAGCGTGGCCTGCCGCACCCCCTCGGTGGTGGGGTAGACCGGCGTCAGCGACTCTTGCAGCTCCACCTCGCTGGTTTCGCCCTGAATGCGGTATTCCGGATGGATGATCTCCGCGCCGTGGTTGCCGCGTTTGATCTCGCCGTAGGCGGTTACGCGGCGGCCGGTGGCCAGGCTGTTCTTCATCGCGGCATTGAAGTTGAAGAACCGCATGGTGAGGATACCGGTGCCGTCGCTGATCTGGCAGGTCAACATGCGGCGGCGGCCGAAGCTGATGTCGCTGCGCAGCACTTCCCCTTCTACCGTGGCGTAGATGCCCGGCAGCAGATCGTTGATCGGATAGAGGCGGGTGCGGTCTTCGTAGCGCAGCGGCAGGTGCAGCAGCAGATCCTGAATGGTGTCGAGGCCGATCTTGGCCAGTTTGCCCGCCTGGCTGGCGCCAACCCCGGAAAGCGTAGTGAGTGGGACAGCATCCAGCAGGCGGCCTTTCATTTGCGCACCGTCGCTTGCATGGCCGCCCACCATTCGGCGCTGGCGACCACCTGGCCCTGCTCGTCGATCTGCGGGCGCGGCAGCCCTTTGCGCTTGGCCACGTTGGCCAGCACCGGGTAGCCGCCTTCGAACAGCAGACGCTGCTGCTCTTCTTCGTCCAGCATGCTGTTGTCGCGGCGATACAGGCCGGCGTTCTGCCGCTGGCGCTGCGCTTCATACAGGATCAGCGCGGAGGCCACGGAGACGTTAAGCGATTGCACCATGCCGATCATCGGAATGACGATGTCCTGATCGGCGAGCGCCAGCGCTTCTTCGGTGATGCCGGTTTTTTCCTGGCCGAGCAGCACGCAGGTTGGCCGGGTGTAGTCCACCTCGCGGAAATCGACCGCGCGGGCAGACAGATTGGTGGCCAGAACTTGCATTCCTTGGGCTTTCAGGTGACTGACCGCGTCGCCGATGGTGCGATGGGTTTTAACGCTGACCCAGCTGTTGCTGCCGGCAGCGGAGGAAACCAGGGTGCGCATGCGGGTGGTGGGCCACACGGCGTGGACCTGATGCACGCCGACGGCGTCGGCGGTACGGATAATGGCGGAGACGTTATGCGGCTTGTGCACCTGCTCCAGGCAGACCGTCAAATCCGGCTGCCGGGTCGCGAGCATTTCACAAATCCGCGCATAGCGTTCAGGACTCATAAGCGCTAGTTTCGGTTGCGGTTAACTTTGATCACATCCGGCATGATACGGATTTTACGCATAATGTTTGCCAAATGGATGCGATCGCGGGTGGTCAAGCGGATAAAGGCGCTATAAACCCGACCGTCTTTCTCTTCGGTGTTCAGGCTCTGAATATTGGATTCGGCCGCGTTGATCGCCGCCGTCAGGTTGGCCAGCGCGCCCTGGTGGTTAAACATATCCACCTTGATCTCGGCGATGAACTCCTGCTCGGTCTCTTTATCCCACTCGACCGCCATGAATTTCTCAGGCTCTTTCTGATAGCCGCGAATGTTGCGGCAGGACTCATGGTGGATCACCAGCCCTTTACCTGGGCTGACGTGAGCGATAATCGGGTCGCCAGGAATCGGACGGCAGCACTTGGCGAAGGTGATCAACACGCCGTCGGCGCCCTTGATAGCCAGGTTGCGCACGCCGGAGGAAGCGCCCAGACTGGACTGGTCGCCCTGCAGGTTCTTCGCCACCACCACGCTCATGGCGTTGCCGAGGCCGATTTCCGCCAGCAGATCGTCCAGCGTCGCCAGCTTCATGCGGTCCAGCTCGTGCTGAATGTTTTCCTGCGGGATCTCGGCCAGCTTGCGGCTGCCGCCCAGCGCGTGGTTGAGCAGACGGCGGCCGAGGCCGACGGAGTCGTCGCGCTTGAGGTTCTTCAGCATCTGGCGAATTTTGGCGCGCGCTTTCGAGCTGACCACGAAGTTCAGCCAGGCGGCGTTGGGCCGTGCGCCCGGCGCGGTGATGATCTCGACGGTCTGGCCGCTGGTCAGCGACTGCGACAGCGGGTACGGCTGACGATCGACGCGCGCACCGACGCAGGCGTGGCCGATATCGGTATGCACCGCATAAGCGAAGTCGACCGGCGTGGCGCCGGCGGGCAGCTCGACGATGCGGCCTTCCGGGGTGAAAACGTAAATCTCATCCGGGAACAGATCGGATTTGACGCTCTCGATAAATTCAAACGAACTGCCGGCGCTTTGCTGCAGCTCCAGCAGGCTTTGCATCCAGCGCTGGGCGCGGATCTGCGCCGTGGTGCCGGTTTCGCCCTGTTCTCTTTCCTTGTAAGCCCAGTGCGCGGCCACCCCCATCTCAGCCATCTGGTCCATGTCTTCGGTGCGGATCTGCACTTCGACCGGCACGCCGTGCGGGCCGATCAGCGAGGTATGCAGCGATTGATAGCCGTTGGCTTTGGGAATGGCGATGTAATCTTTCACCCGCCCCGGGCGCGGTTTGTACAGGCTGTGCACCTGGCCGAGCACGCGGTAGCAGGTATCGACCTCTTTCACGATCACCCGGAACGCGTAGATATCCATGATGGAATGGAAACGCTGTTCTTTGAGATGCATCTTGAGGTAGATGGAGTAGAGGTGTTTTTCCCGCCCGCTGACGCGGCAGGCGATGCCGGCTTCGGTCAGTCGCCCTTCGATCTCGGAGAGGATTTTTTGAATCATCTCTTTGCGGTTGCCGCGCGCGGCTTTCACCACTTCCTTGATCACGCGATAACGGTTCGGGTACAGCGCCTCGAAGCCCAGCTCTTCCAGCTCGGTTTTCAGGTGATGAATACCCAGACGGTGGGCGAGCGGGCTGTAGATTTCCAGGGTTTCACGCGCGATGCGCCGGCGTTTGTCGGGGCGCAGCGAACCGAGGGTGCGCATGTTGTGCGTACGGTCGGCCAGCTTGATCAGTACGACGCGGATATCCTGCACCATCGCCATGATCATCTTGCGGAAGTTTTCCGCCTGCGCTTCTTTCTTGTCCTGGAACTTCAGCTTGTCGAGTTTGGAGACGCCCTCGACCAGTTCGGCGACGCTCTTGCCGAACAGCTGTTCCATATCTTGGTAGGTGGCCGGGGTGTCTTCGATGACGTCGTGCAGCAATGCCGCCATCAGCGTCTCGTGGTCGAGACGCATTTCCGCCAGGATGCAGGCCACGGCGACCGGGTGAGTAATGTAAGGCTCACCGCTGGAGCGTGTCTGGCCCTCGTGCGCGTCGCGCGCGACGAGGTATGCCTGTTTGAGGCGCTTAATCTGCTCCTCGGGCAGGTAACGTTGAATCAGCAGATTCAGGCTTTCAAACAGGTACAAGGCGGACTCGCAGTCTAATTAACGACGACCTTCAGCAATCGCGGTAACCGCTTGAATCTCTGCGGCTTCCTGCTCTTGCTGTTCCTGGCGCTCACGCACGTCGAGGATCTGGCTGGTGATCAGGCCTTCTTCGATTTCGCGCAGGGCGATAACGGTGTACTTGTCGTTCTCTTCCGGAACCAGTGCATCTTTGCCGCCGGTCTGGATCTGACGCGCCCGACGAGCAGCGACCAACACCAGGTCAAAACGGTTACCAATTTTCTCTACAGCGTCTTGAACAGTTACGCGTGCCATATTTGTGCTACTCCACAGGTGACGAAAAGACTGGGCATGATACTGAAACTGCCTTCAGTCTGCCAATAGTTTGCTGATTAAAGCGTCATGCCGCAGCAACTGGCGGCCCAAACGCAGGCGTTCGGCGCGAATGATGGTTTTCAGATCGGACAGCGCCAGATCGAAATCATCGTTCACGATCAGGTAATCGTACTCCGCGTAATGCGTCATTTCCGCCACGGCCTGAGCCATGCGCTTGGCGATCACCTCTTCGGAATCCTGCCCGCGCCCGCGCAGGCGGCGGCCCAGTTCTTCCTTCGACGGCGGCAGAATGAAGATGCTGCGCGCCTGCGGCATTTTGGCGCGGATTTGCTGCGCGCCCTGCCAGTCGATATCCAGAAACACGTCTACGCCGGTCGCCAACACTTGCTCGATGGCGGCGCGCGAGGTGCCGTAATAGTTGCCGAACACTTCGGCGTGCTCAAGAAACGCGTCCTGCTCGATCATCCGGCGGAATTCGTCTTTCGAGACGAAGAAATAATGCTCGCCGTGATTTTCACCCGGGCGGCTGTCGCGCGTGGTGTGCGAAACCGAAACCTGCGTGTCGTACAGCGGTTGCGTCTTTAACAAAGCCTGAATCAGACTTGATTTACCTGCGCCACTGGGAGCAGAGACAATATAAAGCGTGCCTTGAGCCATGATGATGTTCGTTGATAACGGTTGATATGCCAATAACAGCGGATGTGTATTTTCTCCGCACAGTATACACGGCTAACGCGCCAGGTGCAGCGTTAGCTCGCATTTTGCCCGCCGCTTTGCGCGGAAAAAGCGGCGAATGAGCGAATTTGCGCGTCGAAGGGCAACATTTCTGCAGTTTTGGCCTCGGTGGCGGCGCGTTGCCGCCCCGAGATCAGTGATCCGGATGCTGGTAGTTGAACACCGGCAGGCCGAGGCGGAAGCGCAGGGCGATCAGGCGCGCGCTCAGACCGGCGATCAGGGTGATGACCACCACCAGATTGTGCGGCAGGCTGAGGTGCTGCAGGCCGATGTAAAGCCAGGCGGCGCTGAAGGAGATACCGGCGTAGATCTCTTTCTGGAAGACCAGCGGAATGCGGTTGCAGAACATGTCGCGCAGCACCCCGCCGAAGACGCCGGTGATCACCGCGGCGATGGCGGCGATAATCGCGCTGTGCCCCATATCCAGCGCCACCTGCGCGCCGATGATGGAAAAAACGATCAGGCCGACGGCGTCGAGCACTAGGAACAGGCGGCGCAGATGGCGCATCAGGGGCGCCACCCAGGTGGTGACGATCGCCGCGATCGCGACGATGACGATGTATTCCGGGTGTTTGACCCAGCCCAACGGGAAATGACCGAGCAGCATATCGCGCACCGACCCGCCGCCGATCGCCGTGACCGAGGCGATGATGATCACGCCGAACATGTCCATTTGGCGGCGGCCGGCCGCCAGCGCGCCGGTCATGGCTTCGGCGGTGATGCCGATGATATAAAGGATGCTCAGTAACATAAGGGGTTCACAGCGTAGCTTGCGTCTGAATGATGGCCGGCAGGGTAATCGCCGCCGATGACGTGCGCCACTGAGTTTTTCTCACCAATGGCGTTTCGGATTAGTTTATCTAATTTAAAGTGTGCCTTTTTCGCTGGGTATCCGCCTTTATTAACATTGATAGATGGATAAAAGCATTAGAAATTTCGCGCTAATTTCCGGCGCTGACTATGCTTTTTGCAGGTAATCCTTCAACCGAGAAACAGAGATCGCAGATGAAAAACTCCCCAAGACTGGCCGCCGGCGCCGTACTGGTTGCCCTGCTATTGAACGGCTGCGTAGCGCCGGGCCACCAGACCGTTTCATCCGCTCCGGTTTGCCGCACCGGCGATCCGATGATGCAGACGACGCTCTACTTTGGCCTGAATCGCCCGGCGGGGCCGGCGATTACCGCCCCAGAGTGGCAAACCTTCGTCGATAGCCAGGTAACGCCGCGCTTTAAAGACGGGCTGACGATATTCGACGCCAAAGGACAATGGCTGGGCCACGACGGCAAGCTGGCGCGCGAGAACAGCAAGGCGCTGATGCTGATCCATGCGCCGGACAAGGAGAGTGAGGCAAATATCGAGGCGCTGCGCAACGACTATAAGCAGCAGTTTGCACAGGATTCGGTGATGCGGGTGGATGCGCCGGTGTGCGTGGCGTTTTAAACGTACTCCCGGCCTGGCGGCCGGGAGTGGGGATTACAGCACCAGGCCGGCGATGGCCGCCGACAGCAGGCTTACCAGCGTCGAGCCATAAACCAGCTTCAGGCCAAAACGGGAAACCACGTTGCCTTGCTGCTCGTTCAGCCCCTTGATGGCGCCGGCGACGATGCCGATGGAGGCGAAGTTGGCGAACGACACCAGGAACACCGACAGGATACCCAGCCCGCGCGGCGACAGTTCCACCGCGATCTTCTTCAGCTCAATCATCGCCACGAATTCGTTGGCCACCAGTTTGGTCGCCATGATGCTGCCCGCCTGTAGGGCCTCTTCCGCCGGGATGCCGATCAGCCAGGCCAGCGGATAGAACACATAGCCGAGGAGCTGCTGGAAGCTGATGCCGAGCACCGCCGAGAACAGTGCGTTGACGGCGGAGATCAGCGCGATAAAGCCGATCAACATCGCCGCGATGATCATCGCAATCTTGAAACCGGCCAGAATGTACTCGCCCAGCATTTCGAAGAAGCTCTGGTCTTCATGCAGCTTGTTCAGCTTCAGCTCTGGCTCGTCTTCGACCTGATACGGGTTGATGATCGACAGAATGATGAAGGTGCTGAACATGTTGAGGATCAACGCCGCCACCACGTACTGCGCATCGATCATCGACATGTAGGCGCCGACGATGGAGAGCGATACCGTCGACATGGCGGTCGCGGCCATGGTGTACATGCGGCGCGGCGAGATATCGCCGATGATGCCCTTGTAGGCGATGAAGTTCTCCGACTGCCCCAGCACCAGCGTGCTGACGGCGTTGAACGATTCCAGCTTGCCCATGCCGTTGACCTTGGACAGCAGGGTGCCGACCAGGCGGATGATCAGCGGCAGGATACGGAAATGCTGCAAAATGCCGATCAGGGCGGAAATAAAGATGATAGGGCACAAAACGCCGAGGAAGATAAACGCCAGGCCATCTTTGCTCATGCCGCCGAACACGAACTCCGAGCCTTGGGCGGCGTAGCCCAGCAGGGTGTCGAAGAAGCCGGCGACGTGCTTGATCACGCTGAGCCCGCTGGCGGAGTGCAGGAAGAAGTAAGCCAGCGCGCCTTCTATCACCAGCAGTTGGATGATGTAGCGCAGGCGGATTTTCTTGCGATTATTGCTGACCAGCAGCGCCAGGGCGATGATCACCACCAGGGCCATAATAAATTGCAGAATTTGTGGCATAAACGGTCCGTACGGTTCACGGGCAGGAAAAAAACACATTTAGCCACAGCATCGCCGTCCTTTCATTACCTTGCGTGATAATTAGAACAAAATACTTATGGCACGCGGGATATCTTGCCGATTGTCATCCGCACGTGCTGTCCGGCAGTTTTTCATAAGCTCCCCGGTGAACCGTCTCCCAAGAGACCTGTTGGCTCGCAACCTGATGTAATCGCCGCCACTCGCGTGCAGGCGCCTGGAATCTGGCTCGCAATCGGCGTTTCTTCATGGCGCAAAGCGTGGTTTTCTCGGCAGAGGGAGGGAAAAATGCTTGAACAAGGCGCCGTGACTGGTGCGCATTTTCTCGGATTAAGGAGGCGAACGATGAATACCGGCATGTTGCTCAAGGCGCTGGCCAACGGCGTTAATCCCGACACCGGCGAGTTGTTGAGACCGGCTTCAGCGGCCTGCGCGCCGGAGGCTATTCGCCTGCTGTTCGCGTTGGCCAACGAGTTTGACGGTGAGTCCGAACGGCAGAACAAAGCCAGGTTGACGCCGGAGGAGAAGCAGCAAAAGAACCTGGCCGGGAGCCGTCCGGCCAATGTTTACTTCCCTTGGTCGGAAGAGGAAACGTTGCGGCTGCGCGAGAGCCATGCGGCAGGGGCGACGCTGGAAGCGCTGAGCGATGAGTTCGAGCGCTCAACCTGGAGTATTGCGGTGCAACTGCAGAAAATGGGGCTGATGGGTGAAGAGCAGGCGGCCGCCTACCGCTGATCCGCAGCCATAAAAAAGCCCGCGTGGCGCGGGCTTGATGGCGTGCGGAGCGGGATCACTCGATATTCTGGATCTGCTCGCGCATTTGCTCGATCAGCACTTTCAGCTCGATGGCGGAAGCGGTGACGTCGGCATTGATCGACTTGGAGGCCAGAGTGTTCGATTCGCGGTTGAACTCCTGCATCATGAAGTCGAGGCGGCGGCCGACGGCTTCTTTCTTCTTCAGGATGTTGTGCGTCTCTTTCACGTGCGCTTCCAGACGGTCCAGCTCTTCGGCGACGTCGATACGCTGCGCCATCAGCACCAGCTCCTGCTCCAGGCGGGTGTTTTCCAGCTGCACCTGCGCTTCTTCCAGTTTGCTGACCAGGCGCTCACGCTGCCATTGCAGGATGTTCGGCATCTGGGCACGCACGTTGACCACTTCGGCGCTGACGCCGTCGAGGCGCTGTTCGATCAGCGTTTTCAGCGCGGCGCCTTCGCTTTCGCGTGCGACGATGAAGTCATCCAGCGCGCCGTCCAGCGCCTGCATCAGCTCGGCGCTGATGGCGTCCAGATCCTGCTCCTGCGCGGACATCACGCCCGGCCAGCGCAGCACGTCGATCGGGTTGATTTCCCCTTCGTCGCTTTGCATTTTCACCCAGTTGGCGGCTTCGACCAGCTGTTTGGCCAGTTTTTCGTTCAGGATCATCGAGCTTTGCGCGCTTGGATCCAGTTCGAAACGCAGGTTGCATTCGACTTTGCCGCGGGTCAGGCGGCCACGGATACGTTCACGGATCACCGGCTCCAGGCTGCGGAATTGTTCCGGCAGGCGGATGTAGGTTTCTAAGTAGCGCTGGTTAACGGAACGCAGCTCCCAGGCTGCGCTGCCCCATTCACCCTTGATTTCACGCCGGGCGTAGGCGGTCATGCTGCGGATCATTGATGCGTACCCGTAATAGGAAAAGATGGGGCGATTATAGCGTCGCGGCTGCGGGCAGGATAGGCATTACGTCACGAAGCCCGTATAATGCGCAGCCAATAGTTGATTTGAAGCCGGAGAGAGCCCATGCGTCCTGCAGGCAGAGCACCACAGCAAGTTCGCCCCCTGACACTGACCCGTCACTATACCAAACACGCTGAAGGTTCAGTGCTGGTTGAGTTTGGCGATACCAAAGTCTTGTGCACCGCCACGGTAGAAGAGGGCGTTCCGCGCTTCCTGAAAGGCCAGGGGCAGGGTTGGATCACCGCCGAGTACGGCATGCTGCCGCGCTCCACCCACAGCCGCAACGCCCGTGAAGCCGCCAAAGGCAAACAGGGCGGTCGCACGCTGGAGATCCAGCGCCTGATCGCCCGCTCGCTGCGTGCCGCGGTGGATCTGAAAAAGCTCGGTGAATTCACCATCACCCTCGACTGCGACGTACTGCAGGCCGACGGCGGCACCCGCACCGCCTCCATCTCCGGTGCCTGCGTGGCGCTGGCCGATGCGCTGAACACCCTGGTGGCCAACGGCAAGCTGAAAGCCAACCCGATGAAGGGCATGGTGGCGGCGGTTTCCGTCGGCATCGTCAATGGCGAAGCGCTGTGCGATCTGGAGTATGTGGAGGATTCCGCCGCGGAAACCGACATGAACGTGGTGATGATGGAAGACGGCCGCATGATTGAAGTGCAGGGCACCGCCGAAGGCGAGCCGTTCAGCCACGATGAGCTGTTGGCGCTATTGGCGCTGGCCCGAGGGGGCATCGAAACCATCTTCCAGGCGCAGAAAGCGGCGTTGGCGGACTAATTTTTCAAGGCGACTGAGAAGTCGCCTTTTTTATGCCCGGCGATCGGGCGGCAGTAACGACAAGACCCAAGCAGATTCAGACGAGGAGAAGCAGTAATGAAAGCCTATCAGCGCCAGTTTATCGAGTTCGCGCTTAACAAGCAGGTATTGAAATTCGGCGAGTTCACCCTGAAATCCGGCCGCACCAGCCCGTATTTCTTCAATGCCGGCCTGTTTAATACCGGGCGCGATCTTGCGCTGTTGGGGCGCTTCTACGCCGAGGCTCTGATGGACTCCGGCATCGATTTCGACCTGCTGTTTGGCCCGGCCTACAAAGGCATTCCAATCGCTACCACCACGGCGGTCGCGTTGGCGGAACACCATGATCGCGACGTGCCTTACTGCTTTAATCGCAAGGAAGCCAAGACCCACGGTGAAGGCGGTTCGCTGGTGGGCAGCCCGCTGCAGGGCCGCGTGATGCTGGTGGATGATGTGATCACCGCCGGCACCGCGATCCGCGAGTCGATGGAAATCATCGGCGCCGCCGGCGCTTCGCTGGCGGGCGTATTGATCTCCCTCGACCGCCAGGAGCGCGGCCGTGCGGATATCTCCGCCATTCAGGAAGTGGAACGTGACTATCACTGCAAGGTGATCTCGATCGTGACGCTGAAGGACCTGATCGCCTATCTGGAAGAGAAGCCGGAAATGGCGGACCACCTGGCGGCAGTGCGCGCTTACCGTGAGCAGTACGGCGTGTAAGTAACAACGCCGGGCATGCCCGGCGTTATTGTTATTGCAGCTGTGCCGCCAACAGCGGCCAGCGGGCGTCGAATTCCTGCGTTGGGCGATAGCGGAATTCCGAACGCACATAGCGCGACAACATGCCTTCGCAGAAGGCCAGCAGTTGGCTGGCCAGCAGCGTTTCATCGACGATAAAGCCTTTGCCTTCGCGCAATTTGCGCTCTTTCAGCACCTGACGCAGCTGCGCCTCGATGCGTTCGAACAGCTGGTTGATGCGGCCCTGCAGGCGATCCTGTTCAAACATCAGCGCGTGGCCGGTCATGATGCGCGTCAGCCCTGGGTTGCGTTCCGCAAAGCCCAGAATCAGCAGTAAAATCAGGCGCAGACGATTAAACGTCTCTTTCTCGTCCTGCAAGATCAGATTAATGCGGGTGATCAGGCTGTCTTCAATAAACTCGATCAGACTGTCGAACATCCGTGTCTTGCTGGGGAAATGCCGGTACAGCGCAGCTTCAGAAACACCCACGTTCGCGGCGAGCTTGGCGGTGGTGATGCGTTGGCTGCCGTCGCTGGATTCCAGCATCTGGGCTAACGCCTGCAATATTTCCTCGCGCCGATTCCTTTTCGTATTTTCTTTTTCTGCCATGTCTGATTAGACCCTTGCTAAAACTTAACTGACGGAAACCCGCGCACCGGCCGCTGCAGAGCAGGCTCTGTGCGGCTTATGTGATAGCTTTTTTACGATGCTGGGGTCAGCGGCCTTAACGGCCTTCTTCCGCGCTGCCTGGTGTGCGCTGCAATTGTCGCGGTAAAACCTTGCCGTAGAGACATCCCTTTCCCCACATAGGCAAGGTTCGGGCGACGTTTCCCTGCCGGCCATCGTGCATTGGATGGCGCTTAGTGGCGCCCTGAGTGGCCAAAACCGCCTGCGCCGCGTTCGCTGCTGTCGAATTCTTCCACTAGGTTGAATTCGGCCTGCACGACCGGCACGAAGACCATCTGCGCGATGCGTTCGCCCGGCTCGATGGTGAAGGATTTCTGGCCGCGGTTCCAAACGGACACCATCAACTGGCCCTGATAATCGGAGTCGATCAGGCCGACCAGGTTGCCCAGCACGACGCCGTGCTTATGGCCCAGGCCTGAGCGCGGCAGGATCACCGCCGCCAGGCTGGCGTCGGCGATGTGGATCGCTAGGCCGGTAGGCAGCAGCGTGGTTTCACCCGGCGCCAGCTCCACCGCGCTGTCCAGGCAGGCGCGCAGGTCAAGGCCGGCGGAGCCCGGAGTGGCGTAGGTCGGTAGCGGGAAATCCTGACCGATACGCGGGTCAAGGATCTTAACGTCGATTTTTTTCATCATAACGGCTGACTATCTCGTCTATTAAACGTTGGCCAAGGAGTGCCTTGTCGCTCAGCGCCAGGCGTTTTTCTCCATCCTGCCAAAAAAGGTGCAGGGCATTGGTGTCGCTATTGAACCCGTGCTCTGCAAGCGATACATCGTTAGCGCAAATTAAATCCAGCTTCTTACGCGCCAGTTTTTGCCGCGCGTATTCTTCCACATTCTGGGTTTCGGCGGCAAACCCCACGACAAACGGTCGATTTTTGGTCATCGCCGCCACGCCGGCGACGATGTCGGGGTTTTTTACCATCTTGAGGACGATTTCATCACCCTGTTTTTTTATTTTTTCATCGGCGATCCGCTCGGGACGATAGTCGGCCACGGCGGCGCAGGAGATGAAAATTTGCTGCTGCGCGGCACGTTGTTGCACCGCCTGCTCCATTTCCAGCGCGCTGGTGACGTCCACCCGGGTGACCGATGGCGGCGTCGGCAGGTTGACCGGCCCGGCAATCAGCGTTACCTGCGCGCCGCGGGCGGCGGCGGCGCGGGCGATGGCGAATCCCATTTTGCCGGAGCTGTGATTGCTGATGAAACGCACCGGATCCAGCGCCTCACGCGTCGGGCCGGCGGTGATCATAACCTGTAAATGTTGCAGATCCTGCGGGGCGGAAAAATAGCCGTTCGCCAGCTCGACGATGTCCAGCGGATCCAGCATGCGGCCGGGGCCCACGTCGCCGCAGGCCTGGCTGCCGCTATCCGGCCCCCAGAGCAGCATGCCGCGCGCCTGCAGCGTTTGCAGGTTGGCCTGCGTGGCGGCGGCGCGATACATCTGCTGGTTCATGGCGGGCGCGGCGGCGATGGGAGCATCGGTCGCCAGGCAGACGGTGGTCAGTAGATCGTTGGCCATGCCGGCGGCGACGCGCGCCAGCAGATCGGCAGTCGCCGGCGCCAGGATCACCAGATCCGCCCACTTGCCGAGTTCGATGTGGCCCATAGCGGCCTCGGCGGCGGGATCCAACAGATCGTCGGACACCGGGTAGCCGGAAACGGCCTGCAGTGTCAGTGGTGTAATGAACGCCTTGGCGGCGTGGGTCATCACCACGCGCACTTCTGCGCCCCTGTCGCGCAGGCGGCGCACCAGCTCTGGGCATTTGTAGGCGGCGATGCCGCCGCTGATGCCAAGCACAATATGTTTGCCGGAAAGTCCCGTCATCATCATTGTCCGATTGAAAGCCGAAAGATGCGCCATTTTAGCATATCCGCCGTTCAGGTGAGCGATTCCGCAATGGCTGCAGGGCGTTACATTGTGCTTTGCGAAACACTTCGCAATGTTATCAAACACCTGTCGAACCCGTCTGGCAGCACATGGCATGCTGTAGCTCTTTCAGGGAGGAACACGATGAGCAACTCGATTGTGGCGTGTTGGCCGGGCGCGCTGGCGCCGCGTGAAAAGCTGTTGATGCAGGGGGCGGCGGCGCTGTCCGATGCAGAGCTGTTGGCCATTTTTTTGCGCACCGGGCTGCCCGGCGTGCACGTGATGCAGTTGGCGGAGCAGCTGCTGCGCCGGTTCGGCTCGCTTTATCATCTGATGTCGGCCGATCATCAGGCTTTTTGCAGCCAAAAAGGCCTGGGTGACGCCAGCTATACGCAGCTGCAGGCGATTGCCGAGTTGGCGCTGCGCTTCTTTTCCAGCCATTTGTCGCAGGAAAATGCCATGCTCAACCCGCGCGTTACCCAGCATTACTTGCAAAGCTTGCTGGCGCATCGTGAGCGAGAGGTCTTTTTGGTACTGTTTTTAGACAATCAGCACCGGGTTATTCGCCATCAGGAGATGTTTGCTGGTACCATCAGCAGCGTCGTCGTCTACCCGAGAGAAATTGTGCGTGAAGCGCTGAAGGCTAATGCAGCCGCGCTGATTCTCGCGCATAATCACCCCTCGGGTAAGGCTGAACCCAGTCATGCCGACCGTTTGATAACCGAGCAGGTGGTGAAAGCCTGCCAGTTATTGGAGATCCGAGTGCTTGATCATTTGGTGATCGGTCGGGGTGAATGCGTCTCTTTTGCCGAGCGCGGATGGCTTTAAGCGATTTTTTCGCGATCCTTGTGGGATCTTTAGCTGTTCGGGACTTGAGCACTTACGCTTCAGAGCGTATACTACGCCACCTTTGAGAATCTTGGGTTTGGCGCAAGAGCCTATCTCAGCAGGTTTCTGACCTGGTGTGTGGTTTCTACCTGATGACGAGAGTCTCCTCAGTATGAAGTTTGCTGAGATGGGCTCTAAAAGCCTGACGAGGCGGCCATACCCTATACGAAGCTCGAGCTGATTTGATTTTTGGAGAATAGACATGTCCCGAGTCTGCCAAGTTACTGGCAAGCGCCCGGTGAGCGGTAACAACCGTTCCCACGCAATGAACGCGACCAAACGCCGTTTTCTGCCTAACCTGCACTCACACCGTTTTTGGGTTGAGGCTGAGAAGCGCTTTGTAACTCTGCGTGTATCTGCTAAAGGTATGCGTGTTATCGATAAGAAGGGTATTGAGACGGTTCTGGCCGATCTGCGTGCCCGTGGTGAGAAGTATTAAGGAACTGAATCATGGCTAAAGGTGTTCGCGAGAAGATCAAGCTGGTTTCTTCTGCTGGTACTGGTCACTTCTATACCACCACGAAGAACAAGCGTACTAAGCCGGAAAAATTGGAACTGAAGAAATTCGATCCAGTTGTCCGTCAGCACGTAGTATACAAAGAAGCTAAAATTAAATAATTTTAGTGGATTAATGAAAAACCCGGCCTTGGCCGGGTTTTTTGTTTTATAAAGGGTAGAAAACGTCGGAGGGGAAGCCAGATGCCTGAGTTACCGGAAGTTGAGACGAGCAGACGCGGTATAGAGCCTTATCTTGTCGGCCACAGCATTCAGTATGCGGTGGTGCGCAACGCGCGCCTGCGCTGGCCGGTTTCCGAGCAGATCCTGACGCTAAGCGATCAGCCGGTGCTCAGCGTGCAGCGGCGGGCCAAATACCTGCTGATCGAGCTGGAGCGTGGCTGGATTATCGTGCATCTGGGTATGTCGGGCAGCCTGCGCATGCTGCGCGAGGAGAACGAAGACGAAGCCGGCAAACACGACCACGTCGATCTGGTGATCAGCAACGGCATGATCCTGCGCTATACCGATCCGCGCCGCTTCGGCGCCTGGCTGTGGTGCGAAGATCTAGCGACCAGCAGCGTATTGGCGCACCTGGGGCCGGAACCGCTGAGCGAAGCGTTCAACGGCAACTATCTGTATGAAAAATCACGCAATAAACGCACGCTGATCAAGCCGTGGCTGATGGATAACAAGCTGGTGGTTGGGGTCGGTAATATTTACGCCAGCGAATCGCTGTTCAGCGCCGGGATCCTGCCCGACCGTCCGGCCGGATCGTTGACCGAGGCCGAAGCAGCGCTATTGGCGAAAACCATCAAGGCGGTGTTGCAACGCTCCATCGAGCAAGGCGGCACGACGCTGCGCGACTTTTTGCAGTCAGACGGCAAACCGGGGTATTTCGCGCAGGAGTTGCAGGTTTACGGGCGGGCGGGGGAGCCGTGCCGCGCGTGCGGCACGCCGATCGAATCCGCCAAGCACGGGCAGCGCAGCACCTTCTTTTGCCGGCGCTGCCAGCGCTGAGCCGATTACTCGGCGGCGAGCTTCGTCATCAGGGCTTGGGTGACTACATCCGGCAGGAAAGGCGCGATATCGCCGCCGTGACGGGCGACTTCCTTCACCAGTGAGGAGGAGATGAACGACCACTCTTCGGAAGGCATCAGGAATACGCTTTCCAGGGTCGGCATCAAATGGCGGTTCATGTTCGCCAGCTGCAATTCGTATTCAAAGTCAGACACCGCACGCAGGCCGCGTACCAGGATATTGGCATTCTGGTGCGCGGCGAAGTGCGCCATCAGCTCGCTGAAGCCCAGTACTTCCACATTGTCCAGATGCGAGGTGACCTGGGTCGCCAGCGTTACGCGTTCGTCCAGGTTGAACAGCGGTTTCTTGCTCGGGCTGGCGGCGATGGCCAGAATCACGTGATCGAACATCAGTGACGCGCGCGTCACTAAATCCAGGTGGCCGTTGGTCATGGGATCGAACGTCCCGGGGTAGATGGCTTTGCTGGTCATGATTCACTTCTCTGAGTAGTTGCGGCCCAATGCCCATAATGCGGCATATTTATTGAAGGTATATTGCGCGTTGACCACCGCTAACAGCAACCCCTGTTTGCCGTCCAGGAAGCCGGCGCGCAGCAGCCAGGTTTTGACGAAGGCGCCGAGAGTGTGGGTCAGGATCGACAGATAGCCGCAGCGCTTGCCGGCCCGGTGACGTTGCGTGGCCCACTCTTCGGCGTAGCGCAGCTGTTTGCGCTGGAAGGCGAAGAAATCGCGGCAGGTCAGGTGCAGCATATCGCCGCTGAGGGGGATCACTTTGGCGTCGCCGATGTTCAGCGATTCGTGCACCAGATCGTCGTTATAGCGATAGCGTTGGTTGGCGTACAGGCGGTTGACGCGGTCGGGATACCAGCCACTGTGGCGCATGAAGCGACCAAGGAACAGGTTGCGCCGCGCGCAGCTGTAGACGGCGCCATCGTCCGGCGCGTTCAACACCCGCTCGATGGATTGCCGCAGCTCGGGCGTGACGCGTTCGTCGGCGTCGATCATCAATACGTAGTCATGGCTGGCGTAGCGTTGCGCCAGCTGGCGCTGTTTGCCGAATCCTTGCCAGTCGGTGTGCGTAAAAACCTTTGCGCCCAGGTTTTCGGCGACGGCGACGCTGTCGTCCTCGCTGCCGGAGTCCAGCACGATGATTTCATCGGCCCATTCGACCGAGCGCAGGCAGTCCGGCAACAGCCCGGCTTCGTTTTTGGCGATCATCACCACCGACAGGCTTTTGCGGCTGCTCATTCAGTGACTCCGGGGCGGCAGATGCGGTTCCAGCAGTTGCAGCAGGCGCTGCAACGCTCCCTGATTCTGATACAACACTTCCACCGCATGGCGGCCGTAGTAACGCCGGTAGTCTTCGTCGGTCAGCAGGGTCTCGACTTCCTTCACCAAGGCATCCACGTCGGTCACGGTGATCAGGCCTTCGGCCTGAGAAAGCTTGGCGCAGATGTCTTTAAAGTTGAAGGTGTGCGGGCCCATCAGCACCGGAATGGCGTGCGCGGCGGCTTCCAGCGGGTTGTGACCACCGCGTTCCACCAGGCTGCCGCCGACAAAGGCCAGATCGGCGATGCCGTACAGCAGCATCAGCTCGCCCATGGTATCGCCGATCACCACCTGAGTGCTGCCGGACGGGATTTCGCCGCTGCTGCGCAGGGTGTAGCTGAAGCCGGCCTTCTGCACCAGCTCTTTGGCGGTAGGGAAGCGTTCCGGGTGACGCGGCACCAGGATCAGCAACAGATCGGGGTGTTTTTCCAGTAGTTTGCGGTGCGCTTCCAGCAGGATGGTTTCTTCACCGTCATGGGTACTGGTGGCGATCCATACCGGGCGGCGCGGCGCCCATTGGCGGCGCAGCGTAACGGCGCGGGCGGCCAGTTCCGGGGTGACGGAGATATCGAATTTCAGGCTGCCGGTTACGGCCAGCTGAGAGCGTTTCAAGCCCAACTCGATAAACCGATCGCCGTCTTCCTGGTTCTGTGCGGCGATCAGCGTAATGCGGCGCAACATGTCGCGCATAAAGCCGCCGATTTTCTTATAGCCGGCGGCGGAGCGGGCTGACAGGCGCGCGTTGGCGATCACCAACGGGATCTGCCGCTGATGCAGCGCGTTGATCAGGTTTGGCCACAGCTCGGTTTCCATGATGATCACCAGTTTGGGGTTCACCTGGTCGAGAAAACGGTTCATGGAGCCGGGCAGATCGTAGGGCAGATAGACATGATGCACGTCTTTGCCGAAGGCTGACTGGACGCGTTCTGAACCTGTTGGGGTCATTGTGGTCACAGTAATCGGCAACGCGGGGTAACGGTGGCGCAGCGCCCGCACCAGCGGGATGGCCGCCAGTGTTTCACCGACGGAGACGGAATGCAGCATAATGCCGCCTGGCACGACTTTCCCGGCGCAGAAGCCATAGCGTTCCGCCCAGCGTTTACGGTAGGCTGGAGCTTTGCGGCTGCGCAGCAGTAAGCGGAGCCAGATCAGGGGTTGGATGAGGTAGAGTAGTACCTGATATAAACGCAGCAACATTCTATCAATTTCATTTATATGGGTTACTCGGAATAGTACCATAACTGGAAGGGAAAGGCGCTAATTTGGTAACCTTGAGTGTCAGTTTCAGACAACCGGCGAGCGATTTCGCCGACAGGCTCGGAATGAAGAATATTTTAATTATTCGCCGCGATAACATCGGCGATCTTGTTTGCACCACGCCTCTGATTGAAGGGGTGAAAATTGCCTATCCGGACGCCAAACTTTATCTGCTGATCAATAAAGTCAGCCAAGACGTTGTTAAAAATAACCCGCACCTCGAACAAGTTTTTGTCTATAAAAAGGCCAAGCACAAGGCGAAAAATGAAACGACGCTGGGCGTTTATTTCGAGCGCCTGATGATTTTCCTGAAGCTGCGGAAAATAAAGTTCGATGCGGTCATTTTGGCTAACCCTGTTCCCTGCAAATACAGCCTGCGTTTAGCGAAAATGGCCGGCGCCACCCATATCATCGGCGCTGACCTGGGCACGAAGGATATTCATCGCCCGTTCCGCAAAGACGACTTCAGCGGTAAACATCAGGTCGAGCACACCTACAGCTATTTATCGGCCATTACCGACCAATCCATACCGATCCCGCCGGTGCGGGTGTTTCTGACACAGGAAGAGCGTCAATTGGCGGCGCAGCGTCTGCAGGAACGGTTGCCGCCGGTCGAACGGGTCTGTGCCGTGCATATCAGTAGCCGCAGCCCGAAAAGGCGTTGGCCGGTTGAGCGCTATGCCGAGATCATCAACCGTCTGGTCGCCGATCCCCACACCGGCGTACTGATTTTCTGGTCGCCGCAGGGCACGCTGGCACCGGACGATATCGGCGACCAGCAGCGCGCCGAACAGCTGCTGGCGCTGTGTCAAAACGCGCGCGTCGCGCTCTATCCGACGGCCTCGGTGCGTGAATTGTTGGGCGGGTTTGATTTATGCGACCGGGTGCTGTGCAGCGACGGTGGGCAGATGCATCTTGCCGCGGCGTTGAATAAGGATATGGTGGTGTTCTTTGGCGATACTGATAAAGAATCCTGGCATCCGTGGTCCGGCCGTCATCATATTCTGCAAAGTGAATCTGGGCACTGTGAAGATGTTTCTGTCGATGAAGTTTGGCAGAAAATGCAGGCGTTAAAATAACGCATAAAATAAGGCAGGAAACCCCTGCCTTATTTATTTCTTTATTATTTCTTCAGCGCAAGATATTGGCGGCAAATAGGCTCAAGCCCATAGCTCAGCAATTGCTGTTGATTTATCTGCGGCGGATTGGCATAGACCGCTGCCATTTTCTCCGCCAGCGAAGCTTCGTTTAATTCCGCCAGCGCGTGAGTCATGCCGGCTTTTTCCAGAATTTCCGCAGGGCCGCCCGGGCAGCGGGTGCTGACCACCGGCGTGCCGCACAGCAGCGATTCCACCAGTACGTTGCCGAACCCTTCGCTGTCGGAACTGAGCACCAGCAGCGACGCATGGCGAATAAACGGGTAGGGATTGGCCTGGAAACCGAGGAACAGCACGCGTTCTGCGATGCCTAACTCCGCCGCCAGGCGTTTGGCGTCGGCGACTCTGGCGTCGTCCCCGGTGCCGATCAAGGCTAAAGGCGCCTGAATGCCGGATTGCGCATAGGCTTTCAGCAGGCGGTCATGCCGTTTGGTGGCGTGAAAACGGCCGACGTGCACCAGGTAGTCCTGACCGGCCAGTTCGCAAGGCTCCGCCGCCTGTTGCTGAATGGCGGCGATGTCGAACGGGTTATTGATGACCGCCAATCGGCGTGGCCGGATAGGCAGATTCTGCTGCAGGTCGTCACCGACCGCCTGTGAAACGGCGACGATATTTCTCCCCTGATAAACGCCGGCGATTTTACGTTGCTTCAGCCAGCGGTCCAGGCCCTTGCGATGGCCGAGGTAGGAGGTGGAGAGAATGCCGTGAATGCAAAACCACAGACGATCCGAGGCCAACCGCTTGCTGCGGCTGACGATGCGATCGGTTTTATGCAGGTTGGAGAACACCAGATCGAACGCGCCGTGTCGACGCTCGTGTTCGGCTATCGCCCGATCCAGCGCGGTGGCGCGACGTGACAGCTCGGTCAGCTTGCGCCACGGGGCGCGGCTGCGATCGGCCACCACCTGATAATCAATGCCTGACGGGATAGGATAGTTACAGACGTCGCGCAGCGAGATCAGGCTGACGTCATGTCCCTGTTGCCGCATGCCCTGACACAGGGTCAGCACCACTTTTTCCGCACCGCCTCCCGGCAGGCCGTCGATGATCATCAGAATACGCATAGCTAGTCCAGTAACCGGTTATAGAGGGAAATCAGCTGTTCGGAGAGATGCGCCGGCGTAGCCGTCATAATGCGCAATCTTGCCGCTTCGCCCATGGACGATCCCAGCGCCTGGCGCGGCAGCGCCCGAATGGCGTCCGTGATGGCCGGTACGTCGAGCGCATCGGTGACGAAGCCGTTCTGGCCGGGGGTGATAAACTCGGCGCCACCGCAGGTGGTGCTGGTGATCACCGGCAGGCCGCATGACATCGCTTCCAGAATCACGTTGGGGAACGGATCGTACAGCGTCGGCAGCAGCAGCGCGTCCGACGCCTGATAGAACGGCAAGGTCTGTTTTTGCACACCCATAAAGTGTATGCGATCGCCGCAGCCCAGCGACTGCGCCAGCGCCCGGTAGCGTTTTTCGGCCTTGTCTTTGCCGACCACCAGCAGATGGCTGTCGGTCGCCGCCACGGCGCGGATGGCAGCGGCCAGCCCTTTGCGCTCGAAGCCGGAGCCGACGAAGATCAGGCAGTGCGCCTGCTGCGGGATCTGATACTGCTCGCGCAGCCGACGGCGTTGATCCTCGTCGGCGGGCGGGAATTTCTGATTGTCGATGGCGTTATAGATCACCGTGATCTTGTCGGCGGGCACGCCAAAATCGGCGATGATTTCCTGCTTGATCATCTCGGCGTTGCAGATGACGGCTTTCAACTCCGGCGCGGCGTACATGGCGCGTTCGGCGCACATCACGTAGCGGTGATAGCGGTTGGAAAACAGCCACTTGCGCCGCCATTCCGGCAGCAGACGCGCGCGTTGCAGCAACCAGCGGCGGTGTACGCCGTCGCCGGCGCGGTAGATGTCGCAGCCGGGAATGCGCTCGTGGCTTTGCACCAGGTCGAAGCGCTCTTTCTGCCACAGGGCCCTGGCCGCCACGGCGAACCCGCGCTCGCGGCTGATGCGGCCGAGTTTTAACGGGTTGCACAGATGGATGTGCCAGTTGGGGTTGGCGTCACCTTGCCATTCGCGGGTGATGACGTTCAGATCGAGATCCTGTTGTTCCAGCGCCTCCAGGGCGCGGGAAACGAAACGTTCGGCCCCGCCGTCCGGGCGGTATTTTTGGCGAACGATCGCCAAACGAAATGCTTTCATGCCAGCGTGCTCCGCGCGGCTGCAATCACCGCGTCTGTAGGAATAAGGTCGAGATACCGTTCGTCGGTGCCGGTATCGATGGCGTCGGGATCGGGCAGTTCACCGAAGTCGCCGGCCCAGATCACGGTGCCGATGGCCTGCCATGGCCGCCAGAAGGTCAGCTTGGAAGGGCCGAACAGCGCCACACATGGCGTTTGCAGCGCGGCGGCCATGTGCATCGGCACCGAGTCCACGCCGATAAACAGCTTGGCGTGATCGATCAGGGCGGCCAGCTGGCGCAGCGTCAGTTGCCCGGCCAACGAGACCACGCCCTGCGGCGGGCAGAGCGCCAAAATACGTTCTACCATGGCTTTTTCTCTGGCGTCAGGGCCAGAGGTGATCACCAGCCGGTGGCCATCGGCCTGCAAGGCGGTGAGGGTGGCGGCCATTTTCTCTTCGCTCCAGCATTTGAAGAACCAGCGCGACGTGGGTTGCACCACAATATACCCGCCTGCGACGCCCTGTTTCTGCAACAGTTGCTCACAAGCCTGCCAATCCTGCGGTTCATAACTCATGGTGACATGTTCATTGAGCGTGGGCAGATTCAGTGGTGCCAGCAGAGACAGGTTTTGTTCGACGGTATGCAGGCGGGCGTGATTGTCCACCGGCACCAGTTGCGTGTGGCAGTGGCGCCACAGGAAGCCGCGGCGTTTGGGAAAATCGAAGCCCAGACGGATGCGCGCGCCGGTCAGGCGCGTGAGGATGGCACTGCGCCACTGATCGGCCAGGTTGACCACCAGATCGTAGCGCTGCTCCTTCAGGCGGCGCAGTAGCGCCAGCTCGTGCCCCAGGTGTGCGCGGGCACCCTGTTTTTTCCATTGGCGATCGATGGCGAAAAGGGTCGACAGCTCTGGATTGCTGGCCAGCATCTCCTGCGTTTCCTGATACAGCAGCACATCGATCTGCGACTGCGGGTAGTTTTGCCGCAGGCTGCTGATGACCGGCGTGACCAGCAGCATATCGCCGTGGTGGCGCAGTTTTATGATCAGGATACGCTGTACGGATGGGGCGGAAGTTAGGGCTGGCGCGTCGTTCATCATGAGTCGCTTTCTGGGAAACCAATCTTTGATTCTAAATGACCCGATCGCATGTGGCTACTGTTGCACGGTTTTCTTGGCGGGCGGCAAAAAAATCGCCGCGCAGGGGACGAATGCGTCTCAACGTTGTCCAAACCAGGCAGCAAAGTCGTTTGCCCTGGCGAAACGGCCTGCGTAACATAGTGCATTCTGTTGATATCAGGCTCGATATTCATGACTAAACCGGCGTTTCTCATCACCATTGATACCGAAGGCGATAATCTGTGGCAAAACCACGATCGCATCGCGACCGAAAACACGCGTTTCTTGCCGCGCTTTCAGGCGCTGTGCGAAAAATACGCCTTCAAACCGGTTTATCTCACCAACTATGAAATGGCGATGGATCCGGCTTACGTCGAGTTCGCGCGCGATGTTATCGCCCGCGGCGCCGGCGAGGTGGGCATGCATCTGCACGCCTGGAACAGCCCGCCGCTAACGCCGTTGACCGACGACGACTGGCGCCACAAGCCCTATCTTATCGAGTATCCCGCCGATCAGGTTCGTGCCAAGGTCGATCATATGACCAAGCTGCTGGAAGACGCTTTCCAGACCAAAATGCTGAGCCACCGCGCCGGCCGCTGGGCGTTCAACGAATACTATGCCTCGCTGCTGCTGGAGTACGGCTATCAGGTGGACTGCTCGGTTACGCCGCGGGTCAACTGGCAGTTCTCGCCGGGCAACCCGCAGGGCAACGGTGGCACCGATTACCGCCGCTTCCCGTCGCAGGCCTATTTCATCGATCCGCAGAACATCGCCAAACCGGGCGCTTCGTCGCTTCTGGAAGTGCCGATGAGCATTCAGTACAAACACTCGGCGCTGATGAATGCGTTCAAGCAGGGTTATGACCGGCTGCGCGGCAAACGGCGCTCGCCGTCCGTCAACTGGCTGCGGCCCAGCGGCGGCAACGTGGACAAGATGAAAAGCGTGGCCGAGGCGTCGCTGGCGCAAGGGCATGACTACGTCGAATTTATGCTGCACTCCTCCGAGTTTATGCCGGGCGGCAGCCCGACGTTCAAAACCGAACAGGACATCGAAGGGCTGTATCGCGATCTGGAGCAGTTGTTTGACTGGCTGCAGCAGCGCACGGTGGGCATGACGCTGGCCGAGTATTATCAACTTAAAGCGAACTAAGAACTCACATGTCGAAGAAATGGAAAATCAAGGTTGCCGACTGGTTCTTGCGGCGCTATACGGCGAAGTACGGCCGTTTTCAGGACAAGGCGACGTTCGACGGCGCCCAGCAATTTGACAACATCGTCATCTATTCCACTACGGCGTTGGGCGATTTCATGTTCAACACGCCGGCGTTGAGGGCGATGAGGGAGCGCTACCCCGATGCGCACATTACGCTGGTGGTGCACAAGAAAAACCGCGAGCTGGTGGAAAACGGCCGCTATTACGATCGCGTGGTGTATTGGGACAGCAAGATCAAGACGATACGCCCGCTGCTGAAATCGCTGCGCGAACATCGGCCGGATTTGGCGCTGATCCTGCACTCCCATTTGCCTTATGACATCATCAGCGCCGTACTGGCCGGGGCGAAGTACATTATCAGGGATAACTACAGTTCAGGCATTTGCGGGCTGGAGCCTTGGCTGACCAACTATATCTTCCATTACTACGGCCACTTCGTGCGCCGCAAGCTGGAGCTGATTTCCATTTTGGGCTGCCGCAGCGACGATCCGACGATGGAAATTCCCGTGGACTATCAGCGCGGCGTCAAAAGCAGCGAACACCCCACCATCGGTTTCCAGCTAGGGGCGTCAACGGAGTCGCGTTGCTGGCCGGTGTCGCACTATGCGCGGTTGGCCGATGAGCTGGTGGCGAAGCACCCCAACGTGCGCATCGTGCTGATTGGCGCACCGTTTGACGACGGCAAGGCCAAACAGTTCATGAACCTGATCGGCCCTGACACGCAGGCCTGCGTGGATAACCAGATCGGTAAAACGGGGCTGCAAGGCTTGCTGACGCTGATCGACAGTTTCCATGTTCTGGTCACCGGCGATACCGGGCCGCTGCATCTGGCGGTGGCGTTGAAGGTGAAAACCATCAGCCTGTTCGTGACCGCCGACTCACGCTCCACCGGGCCGATTCAGGATGCTGAACTGCACCGCATCATTCAAGTGTCGCGTACCGGCTATACGATGCCGCTGGAGGCAGAAAGCCCGATGGGGGTCATCCAGCCGCAGCGGATTTATGATGAACTGGTCGCGCACGTGCCTTTGACGCGCTGAGGGAGCGACGACGCATCGGCCGCCTGGCCGATGCGGTTAGTGAGGTTTGCGCCCGCGCAACTTCGAAAGAAAGGTATCCACTCGCGCATAGCGCATCTGGCGGACTTTTTTGCCCGGCACGTCGCTGTTGCGGCAGATATCGGCGGCGCGGCGCAGGATGTGCAGCGTTGCCGGCGCGTAATGATAGTAACCGTATACCGCCTTCGACATGCTTTTCACCTCGGAAAAGCAGTTGGCGAGCATCAGGGCGGCCAGTCGGCGCAACGATTCATCCCCGGGATGCTGTGCCACAAAGCGCAGCATTTTCTCCATGGCGAACAGCAGATCTTCAATATCTTTAGGTTTGATATTGCGGGTGATGCCTTGGCTGTTGTCCCGATAAAAGTAGAGCTCGCAGTCGAGATGGGCGATGCGGCGCGTTTTGAAATACTGAAAAGGCGTGAAAATCACGTCTTCATAGCGTCTGCCGTCTTCGAACGTTTCACCTTCCAGCAACGTGCGTTTATATACCCGGCTCCAGAGATGCCACATCGAGCGTGCAAACAGCGGTTGCAGGCAGCCCAACCCCAATTGTGAAAAGTCGTAGGCGACGGGCTGCGCCGCGCGATTATCGGGTGTCGGCGGTTGTTCGGTGAACTTCTGATAATTAAAGTCGATCAGGTCATCTTCACCGGCGGTCAGCAGGGGCCGCAGGATCGCCAGGTAGTCGTCGCTCAGCAGATCGTCACCATCAAGAAAGGTGACATAGCGTCCGGTGGCCTGCCGCAACCCGACGTTGCGGGCGCGCGCAATGCCGCCGTTGGCCTGTGAAATAAAGACCACGCGCGGGTGCCGCCGCTGCGCCAGATATTGGCTGACCAGCGTGCCGGAGGCGTCGGTGGAGCCATCGTCGATGATCACCACCTCGATATCGTCACTAATCTGCGTAAATAACGATTTCAACGCCGCGATGACGAACGCTTCATTATTATAAAACGGCACGATCATGCTGAGCAGCGGCTGCTGGGGATTCACGGGGTCTGCTCCTGGGCAGCGGGTTGTTTCGTAACGGAAAGAACGGCGGCAATCAACGCTAAACAGAACATGGCGGTGCCTTCCGTGCTGAAGAAGATAACGTCGCTCAGGCCGTAAACGAACAGGCTCGCGCTCACGCTCAACAGCAGCGCGTTGCGCTGCGGCCGGAACGCAGAGAAGAACAGGCCGACATAGAGCGCCAGCAGCAGCAGTACACCCCAAACGCCCTTGAGCGAATAGGTTTCCAGCAGCTCGTTATGCAGGTGGACGTTGATGTAGGGCATGACGCCAGACAGGCGCGGCTGTTGGGCGACCAGAGAACGGATCTCTTCGCCGCGCTGTTCGGCGGATTGGCCCCAGGGGGCGTCTGACCCTGTACGCCATGCCAGCGTTTGCATCGACAACCGGGAAATGATCGAGTTTTCGGTCTGAGGTTGGTCCATCAGGCGCATGTCGGTCTCAAAGGCCTGAATGCGTTGTTCTATCTGCGGTTTAAACACCAGGCCGCAAGCCACGAGCAGCAGCGGCACTGAGAAGACCAGCGCGAGCTTGTGCTTTCTGGAGACCAGATGTTTGGTCGCCAGCAGCGACAGGCAGACCGCCACCGGGTAGACCAACATGGCCGCGCGGGTGCCGGTGAGCACCAGCGCAGAGAAGGACAGCAGGAATGCCGCGATGTACAACGCCAGACGGTAGCGGGTGCGCAGCATCAGGATGGCCTGCATCATCACCAGATCGATGGCGGTCATCAGGTAGGCAGCGACCGTGGCGCGATCGAAGTTGAGCTCTACGCGCGGAATATCCAGGCGCAATCCCTGATAGAGGGAATAACCGTTGACCGCCAGGCCGGTGGCGAGGGCCACGACGACCAGCAGGCGCTGTACGCACAGACGTTCATTGAGCGCGATGAGCAAAATGAAGGCGGTAGCGAGTTGGAGCTTGCCGGTCGACATATATGAACGATAAATGTTGATGTATTCGCCCGGCTGTTTGAAGTGATGCATCCAGAGGATGGTTCCCATGCCGACGCAGAAAAAAAGCACGGGAAGCAGCAAGTTGCCTTTATTTTTAAAATAATAACCGGGATACAGGCAAACGGCGATAAAGGCGATGTAGCTGGAAACGTAAAAGAGATTGCGTCCGGTCGCAGAACCGAAAGGGATGGCGCAAAAAGCGATGGCGCACCCCAGATAAATCAGATAGCTGAAGGCGGGGTGCGGTGTTCTTAGTTTTAGCATCGGGCGTGTTTTCCGGCTCACGTTTCAATTAAGCGATAAATGATCGCAGCGTGTCGTCGAACTCAGCTTTGAACTGATCATAGTTGAAATGTTCCGCAGGATAGCGCTGCGCATTCCGGCTCAGAGTCTGATAGGTTTCACGCTCCAGCAATGTCTCCACGGCATCCGCGCAGTCGAGATGCGACAGCAGTTTGGGGGAGACCAGGCTGTCGGTCAGCGGATCGTAGACCTCATGCGGGAAATCGACCTCGATATCGGTTAACTGCCGGTGTTGTTCGATGGTGACCGACGGCGTCAGGCCGATGCCGCAGACGCCGTCTTTCACGGCTTCCGGCTGGCCGTCAACCCGAGGGAAAATGACCGGCACGCCGAAATAGAGCGATTCCATGCAAGACAAACCAAACGGCTCGGTGATCGGCGTACTCATGTAGATGTGCGTGCGATTGAAGAAGCCGGCGACATCGTCCTGGTAACCGCTAAAGGTCACGCGATCGCCGAGCTGAAGCCGGGCGGCCAGCGCCTCGAACGCTGCGCGATCCGGCCCTTTGCCGGCCACTTCCAGCGTGACGTCATGCCCGCGCCGCAGCAATTCCTGCATCATCAAGAGTGAAACGCTGATGCCTTTCAGGCTGACCAGGCGCGAGGCGGTGCCGATTCTGATCGGCTGCGACAGCACTTTCGGCGCGTTGGCGATCCCCGCCGGCGTCTTGATGCGGTTGATCACCACGTGATTTGGGCAAGGCAGGTTAAAGCGCAGTTCCATCACCCGTTTTGAGGCGTGCGAGGCGGAAATCACGCCGTCCAGCATGGCGAAGAAACGCAGCGTCTTTTGATTCTTGGGATAGCGCCAGGAACAGCCGTGATCGTAGTAAACCAGCTTGCCGCGTTTGGGTTTGGTCACCAGCCCCGGCACCAAGTCCCAGACGATCACCACGTCGGCGTTGGCCCGCTCAATTTTCCGCTTCAGCAGAAATTTACGCAGGAACTGCGGGCAGCGCAGCGTCAGCGAATTGACCAAGCGGTTGGCGAACGTGACGGATTGATGCGCGGGCAGCTGCCGGCGGATCTCCTCGCCGATGTCAGGACTGATGCACAAGATCTGGTTGCTGCCGTCGGTCGTCTCGTTGATGTACTGCAGAAACAGGCGCTCGACGCCGCCCATTTTTCCCAGGTTGATAATGTGCAGTTTTTTCATGCAATAACCTTTTGCAACGCCTGCCATGCCGTGCCGGCGTCGATAGTCGCCATCTCTTTTTCCGGCGAAATCAGCGAGTGCTGATTTTGCCCATAGCCGCCGATCAGGCCGGGATCGGTCGGCCCGAACAGCGTGATGTTCGGTTTGTCGAGCGCGGCGGTCAAATGGCTGAGCCCGGTGTCGACCGAGACCACGCCTTTGGCGCCGGCCAGCACTTCAGCCACCTGCTGCAGGCTGAGCTTCGGCAGCACTTCGACATGTGAAAAACCTTCCGCCAACCGCAGTGCACGCTGATGTTCATGCTCCGCACCCCACGGCAGTTTGATTTTCAGCCCGCTGTCGGCCGCCAGCGCGATCAGCTCTCGCCAGTGTTGTTCCGGCCAGTGCTTGTCGTCACGGGTCGTGGCGTGCAAAAACACCAGATACTGACCGGCGTCAGCGGGCGGACGGCTGAGAAAGCGCGCGGCGATGGCGTAATCGCCGTAGCTGCCCGGTTTGTCGTAGCCGAGGCTCTTGGCGAACAGCTCGCGCGTGCGTTCCACCGCATGCTGCTGTTTGTCTATCTCATGGCGCACGTTGTAGAACCAGCTGGCGAACGGTTCGCGCGCGCTCTTGCAGTCCGGGCCGTGCTTGCTGCCTTTGGCGATGCGCGTGATCAGCGCGGCGCTTTTGATCAGGCCCTGCGCGTCGATCACCAGGTCGTAGCGGCGTTCTTGCAGCGCGCGCTTGAAGTCGCAGCGTTGTTGCCGGGTGTCGTTGCCGAACCAGTTCTTACGCCAGCGGCGAATGGCCACCGGGATCACGCGATCCACCGCCGGGTGCCAGGTGGGAACCTGGCTGAAGCCCTCTTCCACCACCCAATCGAAGCGAATATCGGGAATGGCCTGCTGCGCGTCGGTCAGGGCGGGCAGCGTATGCAGCACGTCCCCCATCGAGGAGGTTTTTACTATTAACACCTGCATGACTATTCCTCGCTGGCGACAAGCAACGGCGTCAGCGCGTCCAACACTTGCTGCGGCTGAATATCGATCAAACTTTGGTGGTACCCCTGCTCGGCGTCTCCCTTGCGTACCTTGTGATAGCCGCTAATCAAGCGGATCACTCGCGCCTGGTCGGAGAGCGGCGGCGTGAAGTCGGGGCTGCTTGGGCCGTACAAGGCTATCAGCGGTTTGTTCAACGCCGCGGCAACGTGCATTAAACCGGAATCGTTGCTGACCACCGCCCGGCAGGCGGCGATCAGGATAACCGCTTGTTCCAGCTGGGTTTCCCCGGCCAGGTTAAAGCAGAAGTGGCGGGCGTCTTCATGCAATGCGGTGCGGATCTGCTCGCCGGCCTCGTGGTCTTTCGCCGAACCGAACAGCGCAACCTGATAGCCGCTATCAATCAGCCGCTGAGCCAGCGTTGCGTAGTGGTAGTGCGGCCAGCGCTTGGCCGGGCCGAACTCCGCCCCCGGGCAGAAACCGACGATCGGTCGGCTGTCGGGCAGGTTGAAGGCGGCGGTGGTTTCGGCGATCTCCTTGTCGTTCACCTGCAGCTGCGGCCGCAACAGCGGCTGTGGCAGGTCATCGGCACGCTGAATGCGGCCCTTGTCATAGGCCAGCGCCACGTAGCGCTGCACCATCAGCGGGAAGGCCGCCTTGTCGAGTACGCGGACGTCGTTCAGCAGGCCGTAACGCATTTCGCCCCGCCAGCCGGTGCGCTGCGGGATATCGGCGAAGAAGGGTACCAGCGCGGATTTGAACGAGTTGGGTAGCACGTAAGCGCGATCGTAACGGTTGGCGCGCAGGGCGCGCCCCAGACGGCGGCGCTCGCCGAGCCCCAGCGCGCCGTGGCCCAGCGGCATCGCCAGCGCCTGATTGACTTCCGGCATGCGCGCCAGCAGCGGGCGGCACCAGGCCGGCGCCATCACATCGATCTCCGCCGACGGGTGTTCGGCCTTCAGGGTGCGATAGAGACTTTGCGACATCATCATGTCGCCAACCCAAGAAGGGCCGATAACCAGTATTTTCATACCCAGCGTTAATTCCTTCAGCTTATGCGGTGCGATTCAACCAGGCCATGTACTCTTTCACGCCTTCGGCGACCGTTTTAAACGGTGCGTCGTAGCCGGCGGCGCGCAGCTTGGTCAGATCGGCCTGGGTGTACGCCTGGTAGCGGCCCTTCAGCTTTTCCGGGAATTCGATGTATTCCACTGCGCCTTTCTGGTGGAAGTCCACCACCGCGTCGGCCACCGCCTGGAAGGTTTCCGCTCGGCCGGTGCCGCAGTTGAAGATGCCGGATTTACCGGTTTCCCAGAACCACAGGTTGACCGCCGCCACGTCGCCGACGTAGATGAAGTCGCGCTTGAAGTTTTCGCTGCCGGCGAACAGTTTCGGGTTTTCACCGCGGTTGAGCTGGGTGTTCAGATGGAAGGCGACGCTGGCCATGCTGCCTTTGTGGCCTTCGCGCGGGCCGTAAACGTTGAAGTAGCGGAAACCGCAGATCTGCGAGTCCGCTTCCGGCAGGATCTCACGCACGTACTGGTCGAACAGGAATTTGGAGTAGCCGTACACGTTGAGCGGCGCTTCATACTGGCGCTCTTCGATAAACTCTTCGCGGCCGCCGTAAGTGGCGGCGGAGGAGGCGTACAGGAACGGAATTTCGCGATCCAGGCAGTAATGCAGAATGTCTTTAGAGTACTGATAGTTGTTGTCCATCATGTACTTGCCGTCCCACTCGGTGGTGGCGGAGCAGGCACCTTCGTGGAAGACCGCCTCGATATCGCCCAGATCGTCGCCGGCCACGATGCTGGCGATAAAGTCTTCTTTATCGATATAGTCGGCAATGTCCAGATCGACCAGGTTGACGAACTTGGTGCCGTCTTTCAGGTTATCCACCACCAGGATATCGCGATATCCTTTGTCGTTCAGTGCCTTAACGATGTTGCTGCCGATCATGCCGGCGCCGCCTGTGACGATAATCATTGGGTTACCCCTGCTAAGCTGCCTGGCGGGGCACAATGCCCCACGCTCAATGGCGGTTATAATAGCATTTCATGCCGCGGCAAACAGCGGAAGGGCTCCGAATATCCCGCATAGCCATTGAAGTCCGCTTTTTGCCGTGATATCTGCTGCAATTTTAATATTCTCTCCCGCGCATTCTCGTCAGTTTGGTTACAAATCAGTAAAATATGCCGCAAATAGCCCAATCCTGGAGATAACCGAATGTCAGCGTCTTTTTATCAGCAGTTGGAACAACAGCTTGCCGCCACTCGCAGTGAAGGGCTGTTCAAGGAAGAACGCATCATCACCTCCGCGCAACAAGCGGATATCGCCGTTGCCGACGGCAGCCATGTGATCAACTTCTGCGCCAATAACTACCTGGGCCTGGCCAACCATCCGGCGCTGATCGCCGCCGCCAAGGCGGGGATGGACAGCCACGGTTTCGGCATGGCGTCGGTGCGCTTCATCTGCGGCACCCAAGACAGCCACAAGCAGCTGGAACAGAAACTGGCGGCCTTTTTGGGTATGGAAGACGCGATCCTGTACTCCTCCTGCTTCGACGCCAACGGCGGGTTGTTCGAAACCCTGCTGGGCCCGGAAGACGCCATTATCTCCGATGCGCTGAACCATGCGTCGATCATCGACGGCGTGCGCCTGTGCAAGGCTAAACGTTATCGCTACGCCAACAACGACATGACCGAGCTGGCCGCGCAGCTGAAGCAGGCCAAAGCCGACGGCGCGCGCCACATTCTGATCGCCACCGATGGTGTATTCTCGATGGATGGCGTCATTGCCAACCTGAAAGGGGTTTGCGATCTGGCGGACGAGTATCAGGCGCTGGTGATGGTGGATGACTCCCACGCGGTGGGCTTTGTCGGCGCCAACGGGCGCGGCACCCATGAATACTGCGAAGTGATGGGCCGCGTCGATATCATTACCGGTACCCTGGGCAAGGCGCTGGGCGGCGCGTCCGGCGGCTACACCGCCGCCAAGAAAGAAGTGGTGGAGTGGCTGCGCCAGCGTTCGCGCCCGTACCTGTTCTCCAACTCGCTGGCGCCGGCGATCGTCGCCGCGTCGATCAAAGTGCTGGAACTGTTGGAAGAGGGCGATGCGTTGCGCGATCGCCTGTGGGCCAACGCGCGTCTGTTCCGCGAAAAAATGACCGCCGCCGGCTTCACTTTGGCCGGCGCCGATCACGCCATCATCCCGGTGATGCTGGGTGAGGCGAAGCTGGCGCAGGAGTTCGCCAATGCGTTGCTCAAGGAAGGCATCTATGTGACCGGTTTCTTCTATCCGGTGGTGCCGAAAGGCCAGGCGCGCATCCGTACCCAGATGTCCGCCGACCACACCCCGGAGCAAATCGAACGCGCAGTGGCGGCGTTTATACGTATCGGTAAAAATCTTGGCGTTATTGCATAAGGTAAAACCATGAAAGCACTGTCAAAACTGAAAGCGGAAGAAGGGATTTGGATGACCGACGTGCCTCAGCCGGAGCTGGGTCACAATGACATCATGATCAAAATCCGCAAAACCGCGATCTGCGGCACCGATGTGCATATTTACAACTGGGACGAGTGGTCGCAAAAAACCATTCCGGTTCCGATGGTGGTCGGCCATGAGTACGTGGGCGAAGTGGTGGCGATCGGTCAGGAAGTCAAAGGCTTCAACATCGGCGATCGCGTGTCCGGCGAAGGCCACATCACCTGCGGCCACTGCCGCAACTGCCGCGGCGGCCGCACGCACCTGTGCCGCAACACCATTGGCGTAGGCGTGAACCGCCCGGGCAGCTTCGCGGAGTATCTGGTGATCCCGGCGTTCAACGCCTTCAAGATCCCGGATAACATCTCCGACGAACTGGCCTCGATCTTCGATCCGTTCGGCAACGCAGTGCATACCGCGCTGTCGTTTGACCTGGTCGGGGAAGACGTGTTGGTGTCCGGCGCCGGCCCGATCGGCATCATGGCGGCGGCGGTGTGCAAACACGTCGGCGCACGCCACGTGGTGATCACCGACGTCAACGAATACCGTTTGGAGCTGGCGCGCAAGATGGGCGTGACTCGCGCGGTGAACGTCAGCAAGGAAAACCTCAGCGACGTGATGGCCGAACTGGGCATGACCGAAGGGTTCGATGTCGGTTTGGAAATGTCCGGCGCGCCGCCGGCGTTCCGCACGCTGCTCAATGCCATGAACCACGGCGGGCGTATCGCCATGCTGGGTATTCCGCCTTCGGATATGTCGATCGACTGGAACCAGGTCATCTTCAAAGGGCTGTTTATCAAAGGGATTTACGGCCGCGAAATGTTTGAAACCTGGTACAAGATGGCGGCGCTGATCCAGTCCGGTCTGGATTTGACTCCGATCATCACCCACCGCTTCTCGATCGACGAGTTCCAGCAGGGCTTCGACGCCATGCGTTCCGGCAAGTCGGGCAAAGTGGTGCTGAGCTGGGATTGATCTCGACAGAGGTGAAAAGGGCCGGAATTCCGGCCTTTTTTTATGCTTGCGGTTTGGCCTGCGTCCAGTGCTGCCAATGACGCTTGATGAAGGTCACCGGCGGCGAGGCGGCGATGCTGTCGCCGATGACGCCCAGCACGGTGCCGGCGTTGACTTTTTCCTTCGGCAACTTGACTTTGCACTGTTTGATGCCGCCGCTGAACGGGTTCTTCGGTTGCGGTTTCTGCGGTTTGACCGGCGGTGGAACGTAGCCGCCGCCGCTGTTGCTCTGCGGTTCGTTCAGCAGCGCACTCGGTTTGACCAGCACGATATCGGCGGGCAGCGACGGCAGCATTTGCTGCAACACCTTCACTGTCGCCGGGCGCGGGTGGCCGATGGCGATGGCGGAGCCGTTGCGCCGCGCCAATTCGACCGCGCGGTTGAACTGGCGGCGGATATCGGCTTCGTTCGCGGTATCGTCGAGGAACACCTTGCGTTTGATGACTTTAACTCCGGTGCCGGCCGCGGCGCGGGTCGCCTGGCTGCTGCCGATGGTCATGCTGTCGAGGAAGTACAGGCGATAGCTTTCGAGCGCCTGCATCACTTTTTGCATGCCCGGCAGGCTGGAGGTCATGGCGCTGCCCATGTGGTTGTTCATGCCGACAGCGTAGGGCACGTTGTTCACCGCGTTGCGGATGATGCGTTGGATCTCGTCGCTGCTCATGGACGGCTGCAGGGTATCGCGTTCCAGCGGCTGTTTGCTGAGCGGCGCCATCGGCATGTGGATCAGTACTTCGCGGCCCTGGCTGTGGGCGCGGGTGGCCATCAGGCGGGCGTAAGGCGCGTTGGGCAACACCGCGACGGAGATCGCCGTCGGCATTTGCAGCACCGCATTTTCTTCATGCGGGCGGTAGCCCACGTCATCGATGACGATGGAGAGTTTTCCTGCCTGCGCGGCGTAAACCTGCAGCAGACAGCCAATCAGTAGTGCTGTACGGGTTTTGACATAGCGCAAATCTATCTTCCCAACCACGGCAGTGGGTTAACCGCCTGTCCTTGACGACGGATTTCGAAATAGAGCGACGGCGTTCCTTGACCGCCGCTGGTGCCGACCAGGGCGATCGGCTGACCGGCGCGCACCTGCGCCCCGACGTTGACCAACGCGCTCTGGTTGTAACCGTACACGCTCATGTCGCCTTTGCCGTGTTCGACCACCACCATCAGGCCATAGCCTTGCAGCCAGTCGGCCAGCAGCACGCGGCCATCGGCGACGGCTTTCACTTCGCTGCCTTCGCGGGCTTCGATCACCATGCCTTTCCAGCGTAGCTCGCCCTGCTGCTGTTCGCCAAAGCCGTGCAGAGTGCGGCCGCGCACCGGCCACATCAGCTGGCCGGCCGGGCGGCCGAGGCCGCCGGTACGCGCCATCAGCGAGCGATCGGCTTCGCTTGGTTTGTAGGTGGTGCCGGTTTTCTTCGCCTGTTGTTCTTTGATGCGCACCTGTTCGCGCACCTTGGCCGCTTCACGCGCTTCGCGTTCGGCGCGCGCGCGGGCTTCGCGCTCCGCGCGGGCGATCTTGTCGCGCATGCGGGTTTCGTTCTGGCGCAGTTCCACCAGGCGTTGTTGGTCTTTTTCCAGCGAAGCTTCCAGCTCGGTCAGCGTTTTCTTGCGGGCGCCGCGCGCCTGCTCCAGTTTTTGCTGCTGCGTCTGTTGTTCGCCCAGTAAGGATTTTTGCTGGCCCTGTTTGGCCACCAGCGTGGTTTTCTGCTTCGCCAGCTCGGCGCGGGTCTGTTTCAGCTCTTCGATGGTTTTCTGGCGCGCTTCGTTCAGATAGCCGAAATAAGCCAGGATACGTTCGCTGCGCTGGCTTTCTTCACCGCTGAGGATCAGTTGCACGGCGCTGTGCTGCCCTTGCCGGAAGGCGGCGTCGAGTTGTTTGGCGAGGAGGTTTTGCTGGGTCGACTGCTGCTTTTGCAACTTGGCTATCGAGGCGTTCAGGCTGGAAATGTCCTTGCCCAGCTGAGTGAGCGAGCCCTGGGTGTCGCGCAATTGGCGGCTGGCTTGGGCGATGGTTTTTTCCTGCTGGCGCAGCTGATCCTGCAGAGAGCTGCGCTGCTGCTGCTGCTGCTTTACCGCCTTTTCTTTCTCGGCGATGCTCTGCTGGATGTCTTTCAGCTGGGATTTATTGTCTTCCGCCGCCTGGCCGGCGAGCGGCAACAGCAAGACGCCAGCGCAAAATACGCTGGCGCACATGGCGGTGAACGTCCTTGGCGCGGTGCGTTCAGGCTGCGGTCGGCTGCCTGCGTTTGCGCTTCGGGTTACCCTTGATAGTGCAAAAAACGCCTTCTCCCTCATGGAGAAGGATTATTCCACGATGAACAGCGGCTTACCAGTCATCTCTTGCGGGATTTCCATTCCCATCAGCGTTAACAGGGTTGGCGCGATGTCCGAAAGCTTGCCGCCTTCGACCGCTTGCGCCGGTTTGCCGACGTAAATCAGCGGCACCGGCAGGCTGGTGTGGGCGGTGTGCGCCTGGCCGGTGGCCGGGTCGCGCATCTGCTCGGCGTTGCCGTGATCGGCGGTGATCAGCAGTTGCCCGTCGACGTCGCGCACTGCGTCAACCACTTGGGCGATGCAGGCGTCCAGCGTTTCCACCGCTTTTATCGCCGCTTCATACACGCCGGTATGCCCCACCATGTCGCCGTTCGGGTAGTTGCAGATAATGGCGTCGTACTTGCCGCTGCGGATGGCGCTCAGCAGCTTGTCGGTCAGCTCGGCGGCGCTCATCTCCGGCTGCAGATCGTAGGTGGCGACCTTCGGCGAGTTGACCAGCACGCGGTCTTCACCCTTGAACGGCGCTTCTACGCCGCCGTTATAGAAGAAGGTGACATGGGCGTATTTTTCGGTTTCCGAGATGCGCAGCTGGGTTTTGTCGTGCTTCATCAGCCATTCGCCGAAGGTGTTGGCCAGCGACGCCGGCGGATAGGCGCAGGCGGTCGCGATGTCGGCGGCGTATTCGGTCAGCATCACGAAATCGCCGAACTGCACCTGCTTGGCGCGCGGGAAACCGTCGAAATCCGCGTTCACGAAGGCGCGGGTGATCTGGCGCGCGCGGTCGGCGCGGAAGTTCATGAAGATCAACGCGTCGCCGTCCTGCATCGCGGCATCGGCCTCACCGGCGGCGCGGATCACGGTCGGTCTGACGAACTCGTCGTTTTCACCGCGCTGATAGGCGGCCTGCAGGCCGGCGATCGCATCCTCGGCCACGTAGTCGCCTTTGGCCGCGGTCAGCAGGTCATAGGCCAGCTGCACGCGATCCCAGCGGTTGTCGCGGTCCATCGCGTAGTAGCGGCCAATCAGCGAGGCGATGCGGCCGACGCCCAACGTGGCGAAGGCGTCGCGGCAGCGTTGCAGTGGGGCTTCGGCGCTGCGCGGCGGCGTGTCACGCCCGTCGAGGAAGGCATGCAAATAGACGGCTTTGGCGCCGCGCTGGGCGGCTAGCGTGATCATGGCCAGGATGTGCTCGTCGTGGCTGTGCACGCCGCCCGGCGACAGCAGGCCCATGATGTGTACCGCCTTGCCGGCCGCTACGGCCTTATCGACGGCGGCGGTCAGCACCGGGTTGGCGAAGAAGTCGCCGTCGGCGATCGCTTTATCCAGCCGGGTCAGATCCTGGTACACGATGCGCCCGGCACCCAGGTTGACGTGGCCGACTTCGGAGTTGCCCATTTGGCCGTCGGGCAGGCCGACATCCAGCCCGGAAGCGGCGATCAGCGTATGCGGCTGCTCCCGCCACAGGCGATCCATCACCGGGGTGCCGGCGTTCAGGATCGCGTTGTCCTGCCGCTCTTCACGGTGGCCGTAACCGTCCAGGATCACCAGTACCATCGGTTTTTTGTTGCTCGACATTGCATTGACCTCTTATGAACTTTTTAAGCTGCGAATAGCCATGCGCCCGCCACAAGCATGGCTGTTCGCCCTCGAAAAACCGGCTGATTTTACACCGCCGGCGGCGATAAATAGCCCAAAGAGATCAAGGTTGCGGCGAATCGCGCGGGCTTTTATGCTCTGACGTCGGGAATTTCTCAGCGCAGCCCGCAGTTTCTACAATCGCGCTTGCTTATTGGCTGTATTTGCCGCACTCGGCAGGTATACTCTGGAACCTTGACTTATTTGTCCCTTAACTGACGGGAGTTGTTACACCCCATGCTGCAAGAAATTATGCCATTCGTAAGCAGACACCCTATTCTGAGCCTGGCTTGGATCGCTCTGCTGGTCGCCGTGATCGTCATGACCTTCAAAAGCCGTTTCTCCAAGGTCAAAGAGATCGCCCGCGGTGAAGCTATTCGCCTGATCAACAAAGAAGAAGCCGTGGTGGTCGACACCCGCAGCCGCGACGATTTCCGCCGTGGCCACTTGGCCAATGCCATCAACCTGACCGCCAGCGAAATCAAAAACGGCAGCCTGGGCGAGCTGGAAAAACACAAAGCGCAGCCGATCATTGTGGTGTGCGCTAACGGCACCGCTTCCCGCGAGCCGGCGGAGAACCTGAGCAAGGCCGGTTTTGAAAAAGTGACGGTGCTGAAAGACGGCATCTCCGGCTGGAGCGGGGAAAATCTGCCGCTGGTGCGCGGTAAGTAACCGTTTAACCTATTTGAGGTGGCAATCCATGGCTAACATTGATATCTACACCAAAGCGACTTGCCCGTTCTGTCATCGCGCCAAGGCGCTGTTGAACAGCAAGGGCGCGGCGTTTAACGAGATCGCCATCGACGGCGATAACGCCAAGCGCGAAGTGATGATCGAGCGCAGCGGGCGAACTACCGTGCCGCAGATTTTCATCGACGGCCGGCATATCGGCGGCTGTGATGATTTATATGAACTCGATGCTCGCGGCGGCCTGGATCCGCTGCTTTAAGCAGCTTGCCGGCTCACCGAGTGTCAATAAGGACGTTTAACCAAGGGTATTACTCACATGTCAGAACAAAACAGCACCGAAATGGCTTTCCAGATCCAACGCATTTATACCAAGGACATCTCCTTCGAAGCGCCGAACGCGCCGCAGGTTTTCCAGCAGGAATGGCAGCCGGAAGTTAAACTTGATCTGGATACCGCGTCCAGCCAGCTGGCTGACGAAGTGTATGAAGTGGTACTGCGCGTAACCGTGACGGCGACCCTGGGCGAAGAGACTGCGTTCCTGTGCGAAGTGCAGCAGGCGGGCATCTTCTCGGTAGCAGGCATCGAAGGCACGCAGCTGGCGCATTGCCTGGGTGCATACTGCCCGAACATCCTGTTCCCGTATGCGCGCGAGTGCATCACCAGCCTGGTTTCCCGCGGCACATTCCCGCAGCTGAACCTGGCACCGGTCAACTTTGACGCGCTGTTCATGAACTATCTGCAGCAGCAGGCGGAAGGCGAAGGTGCCGCACCACATCAGGATGCCTGATGAACACCGTCAATGCTTCAATGACCGTAATCGGTGCCGGCTCGTACGGCACCGCATTGGCCATTACGCTGGCGCGTAACGGCCACACCGTAGTGCTGTGGGGGCATAACCCCGCGCAAATTCAAACGTTGCAGCAAGATCGCTGCAATCAGGCGTTTCTGCCCGACGTTCCTTTCCCCGATACGCTGCTGCTCGAAGCCGATTTGGCGCGTGCGCTGGCGGCCAGCCGCGACGTGCTGGTGGTGGTGCCGAGCCACGTGTTCGGCGACGTGCTGCGCCAGCTGAAGCCGCATCTGCGTCCGGACGCCCGCATCGTGTGGGCCACCAAAGGGCTGGAAGCGGAAACCGGCCGGCTGCTGCAGGACGTGGCGCGTGAAGCGTTGGGCGAGGCGATCCCGCTGGCGGTACTCTCCGGGCCGACGTTCGCCAAAGAGCTGGCCGCCGGCCTGCCGACGGCGATCGCGCTGGCGGCGACCGATGTGCAGTTCGCCGACGATCTGCAACAGCTGCTGCACTGCGGCAAGAGCTTCCGCGTCTACAGCAATCCCGACTTTATCGGCGTGCAGCTTGGTGGCGCGGTGAAGAACGTGATCGCCATCGGCGCCGGCATGTCCGACGGCATCGGTTTCGGTGCCAACGCTCGCACCGCGCTGATCACGCGCGGGTTGGCGGAAATGAGCCGTCTGGGTTCTGCACTGGGTGCCGATCCTTCGACGTTCATGGGCATGGCGGGGCTGGGGGATCTGGTGCTAACCTGCACGGACAACCAATCGCGCAACCGCCGCTTCGGCATTATGCTGGGGCAGGGCAAAGGCGTGCAGGAAGCGCAGGACAGCATCGGCCAGGTGGTCGAGGGCTATCGCAATACCAAAGAGGTGTTGGCGTTGGCGCAGCGTTACGGCGTGGAAATGCCGATCACCGAACAGATTTATCAGGTGCTTTATTGCCATAAGGACGCCCGCGAAGCGGCGCTGAGCCTGCTGGGGCGAGCCCGAAAGGACGAGAAACCCAGCGCGTGACTTAAAACGAAATGTCGGGGCAGCATGTTGACCCCGCAAATGACCTGGGCCGCCTCGCGCTACCGTGCGAAGCGGCCCGTTTGGCAAGGCAGAGGGGGAGTGTGATGTCGTCAGAGGAGTTGGAACAGGTCTGGAGCAGCATTAAATCAGAAGCGCGAGCACTGGCTGATTGTGAACCTATGCTGGCCAGCTTTTTCCATGCGACGTTGCTCAAGCATGAGAATCTGGGCAGCGCGCTCAGCTATATGTTGGCCAACAAGCTGGCGACGCCGATCATGCCCGCCATCGCGGTGCGCGAGGTGGTGGAAGAGGCCTACAAGTCCGACAACCAGATGATCGTCTCGGCGGCGCGCGATATTCTCGCGGTGCGGCTGCGTGACCCGGCGGTCGATAAATACTCCACGCCGCTGCTTTACCTGAAAGGGTTCCATGCGCTGCAGGCTTACCGCATCGGCCACTGGCTGTGGCAGCAAGGGCGGCAAGCGCTGGCGATCTACCTGCAAAATCAAATTTCCGTCGCTTTCGGCGTGGATATCCACCCGGCGGCGACCATCGGCTGCGGCATCATGCTCGACCACGCCACCGGCATCGTGATCGGTGAAACGGCGGTGGTGGAGAACAACGTCTCTATCCTGCAGTCGGTCACCTTGGGCGGTACCGGTAAAACCAGCGGCGACCGTCACCCGAAAATCCGCGAAGGAGTGATGATCGGCGCAGGCGCAAAAATTCTCGGCAATATCGAAGTGGGCAAAGGCGCGAAGATCGGCGCGGGCTCGGTGGTCTTGCAGGCGATACCGCCGCACACCACCGCCGCCGGGGTGCCGGCGCGCATCGTCGGGCGGCCGGAGAGCGATACGCCGTCGATGGAGATGAACCAATACTTCAACGGCACCAATCACGGTTTCGAGTACGGCGACGGCATTTGAGCGCCGTCGGCGGGTCCGTTCAGGGGGAGCTTCGGCTCCCCCTGTGCTTTTCAGGCGGCGGTCAGCCCTGTTTCGGGAAGTTGGTGATATCGGTGACGATGTCGTCGATCGCCGCCTTGACGTCATCCGCCGTCACCGGCGTACTGTCGTTGCTGACGGTTTTACCGTAGGCCTTGCGCACCACTTCCATGACCGTTTTCCCGGTATCCTGGTCGATCAGTTCGCCTTCGATATACAGCGTGGTGTTTTGCGTCCGATGCCCGGTGGCGGCCATGGTGCTGGCGACCACGGCGGCGACCGGCACCACCTCATAGAATTTCATGTCTTCGTTTTCGGCGGAAACGGCGGTAATGGCGAGCTTGGCCACCAGGACGCGCGAGCCCGCCGGGCTTGGCAGAATGGTAAAGCGGTTCTGCAGCGCGGCTTTAATCCGTTGGGTCGCGTAGGCCTTAATCTTGTTCAGCGTTGCTTGGCTGACGCGCGCCGTTGGTTTCTCCGTCGGGAAATAGACCACCGGTTGGAAATAGAGGCCGCGATAGTTGGATTCCTTGTAACTTGGATCTATCCAGCGCAGCGTTTTATGGCCGCTTGGCGAGGTGGTTTCCTGCAGTTTGCTGTAATCGGACAAGAACCCCGAATACTGTGTCGTTTGGGTGACTTTGGACGAACAGCCCGCCAGCAACAGGCCCGCTGCCAGAACCGCTATGGCAACGCTCAAGCGTTGTTTCTTCATATGGTTTCCTATGATGAGTGGTGATTATCCTTACAAAACATAGCGCATTATCTGCGCCGCAGCGGGTGTTTTCGGCACCGGGCGTGCCCTGCCGCGACCTTTTTTCAGGATCGTGACGCGCCGCCGGTTTTCGCCGCCAGCGCCGGTGATAAGGCGGCTAGCGTGGTTTCCGCTCTGGTCAGCGCCTGCCGTTGCTCAGATTGCCACAGCGGCAGCAGCGGCCAGAGATCCGGCTGGTGTTCGGCCTGCTGACACCAAACTTCCCGATCGTGCCAGTCGCCCAGGGCGCTTTGCGCCGCTTTCAGGCTCGCCGTCGCGCCGGGAGAGAGGGGGAGGCGTTGCGGATAGGCTTCGGCGGCGTAGCGCAGGCGTTTTACCAGCAGCCGCAGGCGGTGGCGATCGTAGCCGGTATCAGCCAGCGCTCGGCGTAATTGCTGCTGTTGGCGCTGCAGGCGTCGGCTCAGGCGGTGTTTGGCGGGGCGTCGGGCGGTGCGGCGAAAACGGCGTGGCCAGGCGTGCAACAGCGAGGGAAAATCGGCGAGCTGTGGGTTTGCGAGCAGTTGGCGGCAGCGGGCCTGCAGATTGCTCTGGCGCACGTTGGCCTGCCAAAACAAGCGATGGCGCGCCAGCTCGGCGATCAGCACTTCGAGATCGCGTAATGGCGTCGTCAGTTTGCCCAGCTCGGCGGCGGCCCGATCGAGCCGCGTTGCGCCGGGGCAGCCGCGCAGGGGGCGCAGCAGGCTGCGGATACGGCGCAGGCTGACGCGCAAATCGTGCAGCGCCTCGGCGTCTTGCGCTCGCTGCAGACGCAGCAGCGCCGCGTTCAGCGCCAGCTCGAGCCGGCGAAGTTGGGTGACGATATCCTCGATGAAAGCCATGTGCCGTTCCTGGAGAGATCATCGCAGCGATGACTCTTCCAGTATGGCGCGCCGTCGCGGATTACGCCTTGATCAGCGCCCCGGCGTAATCCAACTGCCGCCAGGCTTCGTAAACCACCACTGCCACGGCGTTCGACAGGTTCATGCTGCGGCTTTGCGCTTGCATCGGGATACGGATCTTTTGCTGTGCAGGCAATGCATCGAGAATATCGGCGGGCAATCCGCGCGTTTCCGGGCCGAACAGCAGGTAATCACCGGCCTGGTAACTGACGGCGCTGTGTGCCGGCGTGCCTTTGGTGGTGAGGGCAAACAGCCGCTGCGGGTTTTCGCTGGCGATAAAGGCGGCGTAATCGGCATGGCGGTGAACGCGGGTGAATTCATGGTAATCCAGCCCGGCGCGGCGCAGGCGTTTGTCATCCCAGGGGAAACCCAGCGGTTCGATCAGATGCAGGTTAAAGCCGGTGTTGGCGCACAGTCGGATGATGTTGCCGGTATTGGGTGGAATTTCGGGTTCAAATAAAACGATGTTCAGCATGTTGCAGGCCCCTCGTGAACGAGGGGCGCAGGATAGCAAACTCTTACTGTTCTGTCTTAGCCGATAGGCGTTGATGGTGCAGCGGTAGCCATAACATCAGCCGCAAGCCGCCGAGCGGGCTGTCTTCCGCCTTCACCCAGCCGCGGTGCTGGTTGACCGCCGCCTCGACGATCGCCAGGCCGAGGCCGGTGCCGCCGGACTCGCGGTCGCGCGCCTCATCAGTGCGGTAGAACGGACGGAAAATCTGTTCGCGATCTTCGGCGCTGACGCCGGGGCCGTCGTCGTCAACCTGAATGGTCACGCCCTGATTGTCGGCGCTGAACGCCACGGCGATGCGGGTATGCGAATAACGCAGGGCGTTGCGCACGATGTTTTCCAGCGCGCTGTCCAATGCGCTCGCGTTGCCGAACAGCGTCCACGGGCCGGGCGGCGCGGTGATCTCCAGCTGCTTGCCCATCTGTTCCGCTTCGAAACGGGCGTTGTCCAGCACGTCGGCCCACAGTTCGTTGGCTTTCAGCTGTTCACGCGCCAGTTCGCCTTTTTGCTGCCCGCGCGACAGTGCCAGCAAATCGTTGATCATCGAATCCAGCCGCTGTGCTTCGGTTTCGATGCGCGCCAGCTCGTGACCTTCGCCGTGGCGGCGACGCATCAGCGCGGTGGCCAGCTGTAGACGCGTCAGCGGCGTGCGCAGCTCGTGCGAGATGTCAGAGATCAGCCGTTGCTGCGCATTCATCATGCGCTCCAGCGCGCTGACCATCTGGTTGAAGCTGGCGCCGGTGGCCAGGAACTCCTGCGGGCCGGCCTCCAGTTCCGGATGCTGCTTCAGGTTGCCGCGCGCCACGTCATCGGCGGCGTTCTTCAGCTTGCGCGCCGGTTTCGCCAGGCTCCAGGCCAGCCATAACAGCAGCGGGGCGCTGATCAGCATGGTGACGATCAGCAGCAACAGCGGCCGGTCGAACATCAGGTTGATGAAATCGGATTGCGGGCTGTTGGCGGGGCGGATCAGGTACAGTTGATAGTTGTCTTCACCGTCGCGCACCGCAAACGGCCCGACCAGCTCGACGCGACCGTACTTTTTCTTCTTCGGATGATCCGAGTTGTCGGATTGGCCGATGAAGTTGCGCACGATCTGCATTTCGTTGCGTTGCGCGCCGATCACCCGGCCTTCGCTGGTGACCAGCAGCAGGCGTTGGCCCGGCGGCGCCCATTTGTCGATGGCGCGGAACAGGCGGCGCCACCACATCAGATCGTTGGCCGGATCGTTTTGCAACTCGGCCTCGACGTGCTGTTCCAGCATCAACCCTTGCCGTTGCTCGCTGTCGAGCAGCGAGGTCATTTGGCGAGAGTCGAGCTTGGGCACCATCAGCACCAGCATTAGCACCAGGGCTAACGTAAACCAGAAAATGGCGAAGATGCGTGCCGTCAAACTGTTGATCATGTTGCAGATACCATCAAATAACCGCGCCCGCGCAGGGTTTTGAACCACGGATGGCCATCTTTGCGATCCGGCAGCTTACGCCGCAGGTTGGAGATGTGCATGTCGATGGCGCGATCGAATGGGGTCAGGCGTTTGCCCAGCACTTCCTGGCTCAGCAGTTCGCGCGACACCACCTGGCCGAGATGCTGCGCCAGCAGATAAAGCAGGGTGAATTCGGTGCCGGTCAGATCCAGCACCTGGCCGTCGAAGCTGGCCTCCTGGCGGCCGGGGTTCAGCTGCAGGCCATCGACATCCAGCGTCGGGGCGCCGCTGTCGACCTGCTGTTGCTGCTCGCTCCAATTGGAACGGCGCAGAATGGCGCGAATGCGCGCGACCAGCTCGCGATCGTTGAACGGTTTCGGCAGGTAATCATCGGCGCCCAGTTCCAGGCCCAGCACGCGGTCCAGCTCGCTGCCGCGTGCGGTCAACATGATGACCGGCGTCTGGTGATGTTGGCGCAGTTCTTTCAGCGTATCGATGCCGTTTTTCTTCGGCATCATGATGTCGAGCAGCAGCAGATCGACGGAGCTGTCCAGCAGCGACAACGCCTGCTCGCCATCGTGTGCGACGACGATATTAAAACCTTCCATTTCAAGCAGTTCTTTTAACAGCGAGGTCAACTCGCGGTCGTCGTCAACTAACAGAATCTTGTTCATTGTGATTTACCTCCAGACGCAAAATACGTCATCAACTGTTGCCATTCCATGACTTTACGTAGTTTTACATGCACTGACGCAGGTTTTCAGGTGTGGCGGTACACTGCTCCTCGTTGATTCGCAAAGTGAGAAAGCTTGAGGAGTTGAAATGCGTAAGGTGACCGCATTAGTTATGGCATCACTGCTGGCAATTGGTTCTACCGCTGCCTTCGCTGCCGACACTATACCGGACACGGCCCAACCTCCCGGCAACGACGCGATGACCCGAATACCCGGCCAGCACCATATGTTCGACGGTGTCAGCCTCAGCGAACAGCAGCGCCAGCAAATGCGCGATTTGATGCGCCAGGCCCGGCACGATCTGCCTGGTGTCAATGTAGCTGAAATGGAAGCCATGCATAAACTGGTGACCGCAGAGAAATTTGATGAAGCCGCCGTGTACGCCCAGGCGGAAAAGATGGCCCAACAGCAGGTTAAGCGCCAGGTCGAAATGGCCCGGGTGCGCAACCAAATGTATAACCTGCTGACGCCAGAGCAAAAAAGTGTTTTAGACCAGAAACATCAGCAGCGTATGCAGCAGATGGAGCAACAAATTTCTGGTTTGCAACAAGCTTCTGCCCAGAAGTGAAGTACGACTGAGTAGTCCCCTGTTTTTCCTTGCCATAGACACCATCCCTGTCTTCCCCGCCATGATGGCGGGGTTTTTTTTATCCGACATTTCGCTATATTGAGCGGCACACCTTTCGACCGGGGGCCCTTATGGAACAGCGCTATGCACGCCTGGTGAAGTCCGCCGCGTTGGCCGCTACCGCGCTGGCGTCGGCGTTGTTGTTGATCAAAATCGTCGCCTGGTATCGCACCGGTTCGGTCAGCCTGCTGGCGGCGCTGGTGGATTCGCTGGTTGATATCGCTGCATCGCTGACCAACCTCCTGGTAGTGCGTTATTCGCTGCAGCCGGCCGATGCCGAGCACACCTTTGGCCACGGCAAAGCGGAGTCGCTGGCGGCGCTGGCGCAAAGCATGTTTATTTCCGGTTCCGCCCTGTTTCTATTCCTCACCGGCTTCCAGCATCTGTATGCGCCGCAAACGCTGCGCGATCCCGGCGTTGGGGTCGTCGTGACGGTGATCGCGCTGATCAGCACACTGATTCTGGTCACCTATCAACGTTGGGTGGTCAGAAAAACGCGCAGCCAGGCGGTGCGCGCAGATATGCTGCATTATCAGTCAGATGTCATGATGAATGGTGCTATTCTTATCGCTCTTGGGCTAAGCTGGTACGGCTTCAAGCGGGCGGATGCGTTGTTTGCGCTGGGCATCGGCGCTTATATCCTCTATAGCGCGCTGCGCATGGGTTACGAAGCGGTGCAGTCGCTGTTGGATCGGGCGTTGCCGGATGACGAGCGCCAGGCGATTATCGAGGTGGTTTCCTCCTGGCCTGGGGTGAAGGGCGCGCACGATCTGCGTACGCGCCAGTCGGGGCCGACGCGTTTCATTCAGCTGCATTTGGAGATGGATGACACGCTGCCACTGCGTGAGGCGCACCGGTTGGCGGATCAGGTGGAACAGGCGTTGCGGCACCGTTTTGCGGGGGCGGACGTTATCATTCATCTGGATCCGTGCTCCGTGGTGCCGCCGGGTAGGCAGGGGCAATGGGAGCTATAATCAGATCAAGGCACAGATCGAAGTATTATCATGAATATCTGAGTTAGCTCAGCGTGCCATGCGGTGTTTTTACCGTTATATTGCGTGACTTGAATCAATTCAGCTGGGTGTTTTTGATATAATATCCAGCAATAAGCCGTAAAGCTGGTTTTCTGCAGCCGGAGAGGTTTCAAGACGGTCGGCGGAGACAGAATTCTTAAGAAATTGCATCTACACAGTTCAGAGGTAGTCATGATCAAGAAAATCGGTGTACTGACGAGCGGCGGTGACTCGCCGGGTATGAACGCTGCTATCCGCGGCGTTGTGCGTTCTGCGCTTTCAGAAGGTCTGGAAGTTTTTGGTATTTACGATGGCTACCTTGGCTTGTACGAAGATCGCATGGAGCAACTGGACCGCTATAGCGTGTCCGACATGATCAACCGCGGCGGCACCTTCCTCGGCTCGGCCCGCTTCCCGGAGTTCAGGGATGAAAACGTGCGCGCCAAGGCGATTGAAAACCTGAAGAATCGCGGCATCGACGCGCTGGTGGTGATCGGCGGCGACGGTTCCTACATGGGCGCCAAACGCCTGACGGAAGAAGGCTTCCCGTGCATCGGCCTGCCGGGCACTATCGATAACGACGTTGCCGGCACCGACTACACCATCGGTTATTTCACCGCGCTGGAAACCGTGGTGGAAGCGATTGACCGCCTGCGCGACACCTCCTCTTCGCACCAGCGTATTTCCATCGTGGAAGTGATGGGCCGTTACTGCGGCGATCTGACGCTGGCGGCGGCGATTGCCGGCGGTTGCGAATTCATCGTGCTGCCTGAAATCGAATTCAATCGCGAAGATCTGGTATGCGAAATCAAGGCCGGTATCGCCAAGGGTAAAAAGCACGCCATCGTGGCGATCACCGAGCACATTTGCGACATCGATGAGCTGGCGCGCCATATCGAGCAGGAAACCAAACGTGAAACCCGCGCCACCGTGCTGGGCCATATCCAACGCGGCGGTTCGCCGGTTGCTTATGACCGCATCCTGGCCTCGCGCATGGGCGCTTATGCCATCGAACTGCTGCTGCAGGGCTACGGCGGCCGCTGCGTCGGCATTCAGAACGAAAAAATGGTGCACCACGACATCATCGACGCGATCGAAAACATGAAGCGTCCGTTCAAGGGCGATTGGCTGGAAACGGCGAAAAAGCTGTACTGATACGCCGCTCACCGCACGACAAAAGCCTCCGTTCGCGGGGGCTTTTTTATGCCTGTCTGCGACATATTCCAGAATCGTCTATCCCTAACTTTTTTATTCTTTAATTGCCGGTAAAGTTTCTGGCAGGCTCTGATGCTAAATCAACCGATTGAGGTTGCGCTTAATTTTCTGGGAGAGCCTGTCGATGCGTAAATGGGGTGTAGGTCTGACATTGGTGTTGTTGGCGTCCGGCGCCATGGCGAAGGATATTCAATTGCTGAACGTGTCATACGATCCGACGCGTGAGTTCTATCAGGCTTACAACACGGCATTCAGCAAGCATTATCAGGCGGAAACCGGCGACAAGGTGACGGTGCGTCAGTCACACGGCGGCTCCGGCAAACAGGCGACCTCGGTGATCAACGGCATCGAGGCCGATGTGGTGACGCTGGCGCTGGCCTATGACGTCGACGCCATTGCCGAACGTGGGCGCATCGAGAAAGACTGGATCAAACGCCTGCCGGACAATTCGGCGCCTTACACCTCGACCATCGTCTTCCTGGTGCGTAAAGGTAACCCGAAGCAAATTCACGACTGGCCCGATTTGATCAAACCGGGCGTGTCGGTGATTACCCCGAATCCGAAAACCTCCGGCGGCGCCCGCTGGAACTACCTGGCGGCCTGGGGCTACGCGTTGCACCATAACAACAACGATAAGGCCAAGGCGCAAGAATTCGTCAAAAACCTGTACAAGAACGTCGAAGTGCTGGATTCCGGCGCGCGCGGCTCGACCAATACCTTCGTTGAGCGCGGCATCGGCGATGTGCTGATCGCCTGGGAAAACGAAGCGCTGCTGGCGGAGAAAGAGCTGGGCAAAGACAAGTTCGAGATTATCACCCCGAGCGAATCGATCCTGGCCGAACCGACGGTGTCGGTGGTGGATAAGGTGGTCGATAAACGCGGTACCCGCGACGTGGCGAACGCCTACCTGAAGTATCTGTATTCGCCGGAAGGGCAGACCATCGCGGCGCAGCACTATTACCGTCCGCGCGATGCGGCGGTGGCGGCCAAGTTCGCCGGGCAGTTCCCGCAGCTGAAACTGTTCACCGTGGATGACACCTTTGGCGGCTGGACCGAAGCGCAAAAGGTGCACTTCGCCACCGGCGGCGTGTTCGACGAGATAAGCAAACGTTAATGCCGGTTGAGCGGCAATAAAAAACCCCGGTAAGCCGGGGTTTTTTTATCGAGAGCCTAAGGTAATCAGGCTTTCTTCGCTGCGGCAGCGGCTTTGACGATCACGGCGAAAGCGTCGGCTTTCAGCGATGCGCCGCCAACCAGCGCACCGTCGATGTCCGGCTGAGCGAACAACTCTGCGGCGTTTTTGTCGTTCACCGAACCGCCGTACTGGATGATGACTTCAGCCGCAACCGCCGCATCGTGCTTGGCGATGTGGTCACGGATAAATTTGTGCACGGCCTGCGCCTGCGCAGGAGTGGCGGATTTGCCGGTGCCGATGGCCCAGACCGGCTCATAAGCGATCACGGTGCCTTTCATTGCCGGTGCGCCCAGCGTTTTCAGCACGGCGTCGATCTGGCGTGCGCACACTTCTTCGGTTTTGCCCGCTTCGTTTTCCGCTTCGGTTTCACCGATGCACAGCACCGGGATCAGACCGGCTTCTTTCAACACGGCGAATTTCTCGGCGATCGCTTCGTCGCTTTCTTTGTGGTAGGTACGACGCTCGGAGTGGCCGATGATGATGTACTGGGCACCGACGTCTTTCAGCATGTTGGCGGAAACTTCACCGGTGAAGGCACCGGACAGGTTAACGTCCACGTTCTGCGCGCCCAGCGCGATGCGGCTGCCGGCCAGCGCATGCTTGGCCTGATCCAGATACATCACCGGCGGGGCGATGGCAACGCCACAGCCGTCAACGCTGCTCAGCTCATTGCGCAGGCCGGCGATCAGTTCGTTGACCATGTGGGTGCTGCCGTTGAGCTTCCAGTTACCCATAACTAATGGATGACGCATGTTTTTTCCTCCAACTAGGGAACGCGAGAGTCGAAATGACAACTGCCGGACCGGCAGTTTACCTGCCCAACAGTATAGAGATCATTAAGCGCGAAGGCTTTGCTTTTCGTCATTAAATGCCGCGCCGTTACGGCTCGGAAAGCGCCAGCTTAATCGGTTCAACTGCGAAGGTGACGCCTTTATCGCCGTTGTCCGACACCACGTAGCGAATGGCGCCAACCTGCCGTTGGTAAAAGCGCGAACCTTTGCCCTTTTCCAGCAGGGCGTTCACCTTGCTTTGGCTCTGTTCCAGCGTCAACGCCGGTTCGAACTGGCGCATCAGCGCCGCCATGTAGTTGATGGCGATGGCGCGCGCGGCTTTTTCTTCATTGGCCTGTTGCAGCGGCAGGTGGGTGATCTGCAACGTTTTGATTTTGCCTGTGCCTTTCTCCAGCGCGGTGGAGGCGTACAGGTTTTCGTTGAGTTTGCTGGCGGCGCGCGTCAGCAGCGGTGGATCGTCTTCGGTGGCGGGAATGGCGCGGAATTCGCCAATCGGCAGCTTCGGGTTGTCGCGATTGTATTTTTCGCGGAATTTGACCACCGTCAGATCGAACGTCGGCGCCCCGGCCAGCAGGTAAGGAGCGGCGGGCGTCGCATCGGCGGCCGGCGGATCGGCCCAGGCGCTGGCGGCAGCCTGCAGCAGGCAGGCGATGACGAGGGTTTTTCTCAGCATGGCGTATGGCATCAAGGGCAAAGATGGCTCCGATTAAAGCGATAACCCGCGGGCCTTGTCAAAGATCCCACGTCATTATCGGTTCGCTGACGAGAAAGCTGTGCGGCGCGCCGCGTTATGCAAGGCGGAAAACTCGGCCAGGCAGCGCCTATGTTACACTGCGGCGCAGAATATGGGCAGGCTTAGAGCGCAGGAATCGATGACGTTACAACAGTGGTGTTTTTCTTTTAAGGGCCGCATCGGGCGGCGCGACTTCTGGATCTGGATGGGGCTGTGGCTGACGCTGATGGCGGTGGCGTTTACGCTGGCCAATTACCAACTGGTCGCCATTCAATCCATCGCTTTCTTTATCGTCGCGCTGCTGTGGCCGACGGCGGCGGTGCTGGTCAAGCGCCTCCACGATCGCAACAAGGCCGGCTGGTGGGCGCTGTTGCTGATCCTGGCGTGGATGCTGGCGGCGGGGAACTGGCAGATGCTGGCGCCGCTCTGGCAATGGGGCGTCGGGCGTTTCATTCCGACGCTGATTATCGTGATGATGATGATCGATCTGGGTGCCTTCGTCGGCACGCCGGGGGATAACCGTTTCGGCCCGGAAGCCGAACCGGTGAAGTTCCGCTGATTCCCGCCGGGTTACCAGTAGTGTTCGCTGGTCATGTGGCCCGGTTTGCGGCGCAGGTGCTTGCGCATCTGGCGGTGGTCTTTCAACGTTTGCTGGGTGTCCCGCACCATTTGCGGGTTGCCGCACAGCATCACGTGGCTGGTTTCGGCGTCGATGGTCAATCCTATCGCTGCCTCCAGCCGGCCGTCTTCGATCAGCGCCGGCACGCGGCCGGTCAGTGAATCGGGCGCCTCTTCGCGGCTGACGACGGTCTGGATGCGCAGCTTACCGTTGTAGCGCTGCTGCAGTTGCTGCATCAGCGGCAGATAACTCAGATCGCGCGCAAAGCGCGCTGCGTGCACCAGCACCAGGTTTTTAAAGCGCTCCAGGCCGGCGCCCTGCTGTAGGATCGACAGATACGGGCCGATGGCGGTGCCGGTCGCCAGCATCCACAGCGTGTCGCAGTCGGGCACTTCATCCAGCACGAAGAAGCCGGCGGCGTCTTTGGTCACCATCACGTCCGATCCCGGCTGCAGCTGGTTGAGGCGCGGGCTCAGTTTGCCTTCCGGCACGGTCACCAGGTAGAACTCCAGGTTGGCGTCGTCGGGTGCATTGACGTAAGAATAGGCGCGCTGCACCCGTTCACCGTCGATCTCCAGCGCCAGCTTGGCGAATTGCCCGGCGGTGAAGGGATCGATGGGGGCATTGACCACCAGGCTAAACAGCCCGTCGGTCCATTGTTTTACCTGTGTAACCTTACCGTTAACCCATTCAGCCATACTCTAAAGCTCCCGTGGTCGGATCAAATAAGCACAATGTCGTGAGCCGGAAATGGCGTGCGCGGTGCGTTCTATGCAGTAATCATTGCCAAACAGGCGGTGAAACAGCTGCAGCTCCGAATTGCACAGGCTGCTGCAGCTGGAACCGGCCACGCCGATCGGGCAGTGGTTTTCCACCAGCAGCGCGCCGTGCGGATGGTCGAGCAATTCGGCCATATAACCGTCGTGTTGCCGCAGGCGCACCAGGCGGGCCAGGCGGCCCTGATGGCTGCGCTCGGCGGAAAGCTCTTCGGCATAGCGCAGATAAAGCTGCTCTTCGCGCGCGCTGAGCAACGGCCCCACGCCGGCGCCGCCGAACAGCTGCAGAGCGGATTCCCGCAGCCGATCCTGATCGTCGGCCGCATAGGCGTGCCCTCGTTCGGTCAGCGACCAGTAGCGGGTTGGGCGGCCGACCTTGCTGCGCGCTTCCTCGTAACAAACCAACTCACGTTTTTCCAGGGATTGCAGATGTTGTCGGATGCCCATCGGCGTGATGTCCAGACGCTCCGCCAGCATTTTGGCCGAGTGCGGGCCGAGAGCCTTTAACTGCAATAAAATCAGCTCGGGTGTCTTCATGAACCAAATCCCTATGGTGTTATTTTATTTCAAGTTGATGAAAATAATTATCGATTAAATGCTAAAGCGCGGCTACTGCAAGGGCGCTATTTTTAACTCCAAAGCGTTACACGTACAGTTTAATTTACGAGCCTGGTCGGGTTTGCTGCCAGTGTGACCTGGATCAATATCTGCCTGAAACTCGCTAAAAAAATCAGATTTGATTAGTTTATGCCGCCATAGAGGGCTGCTCGCCGTTCTGGCTGCTGCAACGGCCATTCCGGGACGCTGTGACGAGTTGAAACGTTAACGAAGATAATGAGAAAACTAGAGAATTTTCACCTGCTGGTGATGCTTGTCCTGTTGGTCGCCGTCGGCCAGATGGCACAAACCATTTATGTTCCCGTCATTGCTGATATCGCCCACGATCTGTCGGTTCATTCCGGCGCCGTGCAACGGGTGATGGCGGCATATCTGCTGACCTACGGCTTCTCCCAGCTGATTTACGGGCCGATATCGGACCGTATCGGCCGTCGCCCGGTGATCCTGACCGGCATGATGATTTTCCTGTTCGGCGCACTGGGCGCGCTGCTGTCCACCAATTTGACGATGTTGGTGGCCGCCAGCGCCGTTCAGGGCATGGGCACCGGCGTGGCGGGCGTGATGGCGCGCACCATGCCGCGCGATCTGTATGCCGGTACCGCGTTGCGCTACGCCAACAGCCTGTTGAACATGGGGATTTTGGTCAGCCCGCTGCTGGCGCCGGTGATTGGCGGCGCATTGGCAATGGTGTTTGGCTGGCGCGCCTGTTACGCCTTCCTGTTGGCGCTGTGCGCTTGTGTCGCTTTCGCCATGTTCCGCTGGCTGCCGGAGACCCGTCCGGTACAGACGGAGAAACGCCGTATGTTGGCCAGTTTCCGCCAACTGTTGGGAGACAGCACTTTCAGCTGTTACCTGGTGATGCTGATCGGCGCACTGGCGGGGATTGCGGTATTCGAAGCCAGCTGCGGCGTGTTGATGGGCGGCGTGTTGGGGTTGAGCGGTCTGACCGTCAGTATTCTGTTCATACTGCCGATCCCGGCGGCGTTTTTCGGCGCCTGGTACGCCGGGCGCGACGGCAAAACCTTCCACACCCTGATGTGGCATTCGGTGATTAGCTGCCTGCTGGCGGGGGCAATGATGTGGATCCCGGGTTGGTTCGGCGTGATGAACATCTGGACGCTGATCGTGCCGGCCGCGCTGTTCTTCTTCGGCGCCGGCATGCTGTTCCCGCTGGCCACCACCGGGGCGATGGAGCCGTTCCCTTACCTGGCC
>NZ_MJAO01000021.1 GCF_001902635.1 Serratia marcescens
TACCCGGCGGTCATTTTCTGGCTGCTGCCCGCGTTCTTCTTAGGGTTGTGCGCATTGCTGCTGAAGCGGCGCGAGACGCCGAGGAAATTCAATCTGCTGCTGCTCGGCGGCATTCTGATCCCGGTGACGCTGGTGTTTGTCATCTCCTGGCGCTCGCCGCTGTTTGTCGATCGCTATCTCTATTCCGCTGCGCTCGGCATTCCGCTGGCGTTGGGCGTCTTGATCGCCGGAACGAAAAGCCGGGTGCGCGGGATCTCCCTGCTGCTGTTCTTCAGCCTGCTGTTCGGCTGCGGCGTGCGCAACGACTACCCGGTCGAGAAAGATGAGTTCAAGGTGATGGTGCGCTACATCAACAGCAACTATCAGCCCGACGATGCGGTGGTGGTCAGTAATATGTTCAACTACCTGAGTTACGTGTATTACAACAAGAAGGGCTATCGCGCCTTGCTGTATACGCCGGCCCGGCCCAACGGCATTTCGGGCAAGCCCAATGCCTATGGTTTCGGCACCTTCTTCCACGATCGGGCGGCGCAGACCTATGTCGACAAGCTCAGCGTTTTATCGAAAGGCCATCGCCGGGTCTGGTTGGTCAGCGGCGGGGATTTCAATCAGGACTTCGGCCGTTCGCCGCCGGGGTGGGTCAATACCGGCACCTTCAAGAGCGGCGGTTTCGAGTCGCGCCTGTTCGTGGTGCGCGGCGCCGGCGCGACGCGTTGAGCGAAATGTCATATTTCCCATTCGGCGTTACATCTGGCCGAGCAAACTTACGCGGGGATGACAGTTCTATACATTGGGATTGGTACTGTAGCTCTACCCGATGATGTTGTGTGTTATCCATTCCCTGTAGTGTATTACCCCATCCCTGTTAAGTTTATCCCGCCTTGAGCGGGATTTTTTTTATCGGTGTCCGGTGAGGCATACCCCGCCTGACATGATGTTGCGGGTGGTCGGCAGGGCGAGAAAATCGTGCGGGAATCCCAGCTCGATGGCGCTGAGATCGTCCAAGCGTTGCCACTGTTCTTCCGCCAGCGTCACGTTCAAGGCGCCGAGGTTATCTTCCAATTGCGCCAGAGTTCGGGCGCCGACGATCGGCGCGGTGACCGCTGAGTGGCGCAGCGTCCAGGCCAGCGCGATTTGTGATGGAGAATATCCAGTCTCATAAGCTATCTGGTTGACGGCGTCGGCGATATCAAGATTGTGTGCGTTCAATGTCCCCTTGGCGCGCACGGCTTCACGCCGAGAGCCCGCTTCATCGTGCGATGGTTGCAGATCCTGCCGCCGGTATTTGCCGCTTAATACGCCGCCGGCCAGCGGCGACCACGGGATCACGCCCATCCCCAATTCTTGCGCCATCGGCATCAGCTCGCGTTCGACGGTGCGCTCCAGCAGATTGTACTCGATTTGCAGAGCGATCAGCGGCGACCAGCCACGCAGCTCCGCCAGCATTTGCATCCTAGACGCCTGCCAGGCGGGAAGGTCCGATACTGCCACATACAGCACTTTCCCGGCGCGTACTAAATCGTCCAGGGCGCGCATGATCTCTTCCACCGACGTGGTGAAATCCCAGGCGTGCAGATAGAGCAGATCGATGTAATCGGTATTGAGCCGCTGCAGGCTTCCCTCCACCGATCGCAGCATGCTTTTGCGATGATTGCCGCCGGAATTGGGATCGTCCGGCTGCATCGGCAGGGTGTATTTGGTGGCGATCACCAACCGATCGCGGCGCCCGGCGGCGAATTCCCCCACGAAACGTTCGGCGCTGCCCTCGGTATAGCGGTTGGCGGTATCGATAAAGTTGCCGCCGCGTTCGACATAAACGTCAAACAGACGGCGAGCCTCGGCCAGTTCGGCGCCCCAGCCCCAGTCGGCGCCGAAGGTCATGGTGCCCAGCGCCAGCGGTGAAACGCGCAGGCCGGAACGGCCCAATAAACGATAGTGATCCAGCGATAGTGAGGTGTTCATAGGCATTCTCCCGTGTAGGTAGCGTCTACGGTAGCGCCCACAGGTTGTTTAAGGAATGCGCTATAATCTTCATGAATTATTAAGTAGGGAGAGCATAATGAGGGGCAGTGATTTCGCCGAGTTGCGCGCCTTTGCCGCGATTGTTGAGCACGGTGGTTTCGCCCGCGCCGCTGCACATTTGGGGATGTCCGCTTCGGCGCTCAGCCAAACGCTGCGCAACCTGGAGGAGCGTCTGGGTGTGCGTTTACTGAATCGCACCACCCGCAGCGTGGCGCTGACTGAAGCCGGAAGACAGATGTTGGCGCGCCTGACGCCCGCGATGGCCGAGATTGACGCGGCGGTGGCGCAGGCGGTCGAGCAACGCCAGAATCCCTCAGGCCTTTTGCGGCTTAATGTAACCCGCGTGGCGGCGTTACATTTTCTGGCGCCTTTGATCGCGCCGTTTCATCATCAATATCCTGATATTACGCTCGATCTCAATGTTGAGGAGCGGTTGGTGGATATCGTTGCCGGCGGTTTTGACGCCGGCGTGCGGCTGCACGAGAAACTGGCGAAAGATATGGTGGCGGTCAAGCTGGGCGGGGAGGTGCGGATGCGTGTCGTTGCTTCACCGGCGTATTTGGCGCGTCACGGCCGGCCGTCAACACCGGGCGATCTGCATCGACATCGCTGCTTGAATTACCGCTGGCCGACCAACGGCAGTGTGTATCGCTGGGAGTTTGAGTGCGACGGTGAAAAGCAGGAGATCGCCGTGGAAGGGCCGGTGACAGTCGATGAGCCGGAAGTCTTGGTGCGGGCTGCGATGGATGGGGCTGGCATTGCCTACCTGTTTGAGCAACAGGTTGCCGCCGGTTTGGCCGATGGCCGGTTGTTGCCGCTGCTCGATGCCTGGACGCCGCCGTTCCCCGGTTTCTATCTGTACTATCCGGCAAACCGCCAGATGCCGCGCCCGCTGCGTGCTTTTATCGACTTCGTCCGTCAACAGGCAGAGCAGGGTGCGTAGCGCGATTTTTTTGAATAACACCGTCAGTTTTATTCGGTATTCAGCCGTTGCGCGCTTGATTAGATTGAACGCGAGATGGGCGCCGTCGGCGCCTCCGTGCAATGAGTGGGGAGTTTTTATGGCGAAGACAGTGGTGGTGTTTCATTCCGGCTACGGCCATACCGAGCGTTTGGCGAAAGTGGTGGCGGAAGGCGCCGGGGCGGAACTGATCGCCATCGATCAGGACGGCGATATCAGTGATGAAGCGTGGCAGAAACTGGATGAGGCGGCCGCCATCATCTTCGGCTCGCCGACCTATATGGGCGGCCCGTCCTGGCAATTCAAGAAATTCGCCGACGCCAGCTCCAAAGCCTGGTTCGGCCGCAAGTGGCAGGACAAAGTGTTCGGCGGCTTTACCAACAGCGCCAGCCTGAACGGCGACAAGCAGGTGACGTTGATCGCGCTGCAGACGCTGGCTTCGCAGCACGGCGGCCTGTGGGTCAGCCTGGGGCTGCTGCCGTCCAACACCAAATCGGCGCAGCGCACCGACGTCAACAACCTGGGCGGCTCGGTGGGGCTGCTGGTGCAGACCCCGGCGGATGCCGGCGTGGATGAGATGCTGTCGGGCGATCTGGCGACTGCCAAGCTCTATGGCCAGCGCGTGGCGGGCTTTGCCGCCAAACTGGCGTAAGGCCGCGCGTTCATTTTCTCTGCACAATTGGCGCGTAAACTGCGAAATGTTATTAGCCTGCTTGGGCTAACACTGCATTTCGTACAAATATTCCCGGTTCCTAGGCCGGGTTTTTTGTTGCTAAGGTCTGCTTAAGCTTTCACCGCTATACTGCGCCGCAGCACAGACATGCAATATGACTGTGTCGTAACTGTCGATTTGCTGTTGTTCAAGCAAGCCCGCATTCAGCGGGCTTTTTTTGGGTTGTTATTGCACGGACGGCCCAGTTGCAGGAAAATAATCGCGTTGTTATTCAAACATCATTCAACGACCAATAACCACAAACTTATTAATGTAATTAACTCCCTTGCCGGCATATTACCGTTTTGCGCTATGCTGACAGCAGGGCTGGGCATTATTTCCCGGTGATTTGCCGTGGTTCCAGCCGGTGCTGCATTAGGCTAAGAAAAGTCTGTTAATTAAATGTTAATGCTTTTTATTGTTGATTTGTCTGGCTTTTTTGGTTGAAATTCGAGTTGTTTATCCCTCACTGGCCGGGCGAGAGAGTATGCGCATTTTTATTCTGGTTATTAGCACTGTATGGGTAAGGCGATGAATGCCAGAATAAACGCCAGGCATGGCCTGCCGCTTACGGCTCAGCTGATCAATCTTTTCATGCTGGCCTTTTTACTTTCCCTGGTGGGTATTCTTAGCCGGCCGATAGGTTCGCTTTCTTTATTCTGGCCGGTGAATGCGATTCTGCTCGGCCTGCTGCTGCGCAAACCCGCTTATGCCTCGCCGCTCGGTTGGCTCACCACCTATATGGGCATGGTCGCCGCCGATCTCAGCACCGGCGAGGGCTGGCCCCTGGCGTTATGGCTGAATGCCTGCAACATGTCGCTGATCGCCGTCGGCTACGGCATCATGCTGATGTTGCCCCAATCTCAACGGCGCATGGGCAAACCCCAGGCAATACTCTATATGTTCAGCGCCAGCCTGGCCGGCGCGGCGGTGGCGTCGACGCTGTCGGTACTGCGCAACGACAGCCTGTACAACAACACGGTGGTGGTCGCCTGGCTGGCCTGGTTCAGTGAGCAGTTCTCGACGACGTTGCTGCTGTTGCCGGTGCTGATGGCGGCACCGCGGCTGAAGCAACTGTTGCGCATGCAGGTGCGTTGGCGCTTGAAAGGCTGCCTGCCGCTGCTGGCGCTGTTGCTGTCGCTGGTGTTCAGCGTTTATATCGGTGGGCCGGGTGCCATCGCCTTCCCGATCCCGGCGCTGCTGTGGTGCGCGGTGCGCTACCCGCTGTTCCCCGTGACGTTGCTGACGCTACTGACCGGCATGACCGAGATCAGCAGCATTTCCGCCAATCTGGTGCTGTATGAAACGCCGAACAACCATAACGCCTTCCTCGACACGCTGATGTCCGCCCGATTGGGCATTGCTATGCTGGTGATGGGGCCGCTGATCCTTGCCAGCTCCATCGCCGCCAACCGTAAACTGATGCGGCGTCTGGAGCACAGCGCCAACCACGATTTCCTGACCGGGGTGCTGGCGCGCAGCGCGATGACGCGTAAAGCGGGCGAGCTGTTGGAGCACAAGCACCGCTCCAAAGAGGCGGTGTCGCTGCTGTTGATCGACATCGACCATTTCAAGCAGATCAACGATACGCACGGCCACAGCGCCGGCGATCAGGTGCTGGCGTCGTTCGCGCACATCGTGCGGCGCGAGCTGCGGCATGACCAGCTGTTCGGCCGTTTGGGCGGCGAAGAGTTCGCCATCATGTTGCCGCGCGCGCTGGCGGCGCAGGGGGTGGCGTTGGGGGAACATCTGCGCCGGCTGGTGGAAAAGGCGGAGCTGCAGGCAGAGGGCAAACAGACGTTGAAAATCACCATCAGCGTCGGTGTCGCCAGCCTGGCGATGAACGAAGTGAAATCGCTGGAGCAGTTAATGAATATGGCGGATATCGCGCTTTATCGCGCCAAGTCGCAGGGGCGTAATCGGGTGGAGTCGTTCAACGTGGTGAACGGCAACAGCGTCGAGCATATCCTGTTCCGCTAGGGCTCGACGCTAGGCTGTGCCGGCGCTTACAGGCTCTTCAGCGCTTTGATGGTCTCATCCATGTCGATCTCGTGCTCGGAGAAGGTATGGGTGGTGTTCTGGAAGGTAGTGATGGTCAGCATGCGCAGCGTTTGCACGGCCTGCGTTTTGTCTTCGGACTGCGGGCGAATGCGGTTCATCAGCAGGCCGACCGACAGCACGGTGTTCTCTTTATCCACGTCGGCCTTGACCGGTACTTCCTTGGTGAAGGTGTTGAAAGACTTGATGCTGGTGATCTTGATTCTTTCATTGGCGATGATGATGTATTTGCTGGGCGCCAACACTTTGACTGCATAAGCCGACGGGCCTTTGGTGTTGTTGGTCGGTTCGAAGGTCACCGCCGCGTTTTTCTTAATCAGCTCCGGGTTCTGCACTTTAATCACGTGAAAATAACGATTTTCTCCGTTCTCGTCGGTAATAAAGCCGAAGCCTTTGTCTTCAAAAAAAGTCGTTATCTTGCCGTTCATCGCTATTCTCACAAAAGGGTTCAATACAGCGCTTATGATAGCGCGGAATGCCCTGCAGCGACAGATTGCGCGGGCGGCATTTAGTCATGCGATAACGGCATTTAGCGGCTTTCTCCCCACATGCTATGTTCATGCTGACTTCATTCAATGCGAAAAAGGAATAGCGATGGGCATCAAACGTCTCAATCACGCCGTGCTGTATGTCAGCGACGTGCGGCAGAGCGCCGACTTTTATCATCAGGTGCTGGGATTCAAGCTGAAGCCGTCCGACAGCCCCGAGCGGGCGGTGTTTACGCAGGCCGCCGATTCGGACAACGACCACGATTTGGCGCTGTTCAGCAAGAACCTGGGCCAGCAGCGCGCCGGGGTGTTTCGCGCCAACGGCGAACCACCGGCGGAACATGAGCCACCGGCCGGGCTGTATCATCTGGCCTGGGAAGTGGACAGCCTGGAAGAGCTGGAGCGCATTCGCCACCAGCTGGCCGAACGCGGTATTCTCGGGCTGGAAGAGGATCACGGCGTACACAAAAGCATTTATGGTCACGATCCGGACGGGTTGCTGTTCGAAGTGACCTGGTTTATTCCGCCGGCGCTGCTGACCGAAGAGGATAAAAACCAGCAGGGGATCCGCCCGCTGGATTTCGCCGCCGAGAAGCGGCGTTTCGCCGGCCGGTAAGCGGCTCAGGTGCGGGGCGCCGCGGCGCCCCGACGATCACAGCACTTTGTTGAGGAAGTTAACGGTGCGCGGATGCTGTGGCTGAGCCAGCACCTGTCTGGCGTCACCCTGTTCGACGATCCGCCCATCGACCATAAACACCACCCGATCCGCCGCTTCGCGCGCAAAGCCGATTTCATGGGTGACTACCACTAGCGTGACGCCCAGATCCGCCAACCCCTTAATCACGTCCAGCACTTCGCCGACCAGCTCGGGATCGAGCGCGGAGGTCGGTTCATCGAACAGGATCACCTTCGGGTTCAGCGCCAGCGCGCGCGCGATGGCGATGCGCTGCTGTTGGCCGCCGGAGAGGTGGCGGGGGTAGGCGTCCGCTTTATGGCGCAGCCCGACGGTGTCCAACAGCTCATGGGCCACCGCTTTCGCCCGTTCGCGGGAGTGAATTTTGTGCACCACCGGCGCTTCGATGATGTTTTCCAGCACCGTCAGGTGCGGGAACAGGTTGAAATTTTGGAACACGTAGCCGACGTTGACGCGTTGCCGAAGGATGGCCTTTTCCTTCAGCTCATACAGCCGATTGCCCTTGCGGCGGTAGCCGACGTAGTCGCCGTCGATGCGGATAAACCCCTCATCGACGCGCTCCAGATGGTTAATCGCCCGCAGCAGCGTCGATTTGCCGGAGCCGGAAGGGCCGAGGATCACGGTGACGGTGCCAGGCTGCAGCGTCAGGCTGACGTCGTCCAGCGCCTTGTGTTTGCCGAAGAACTTGCTCACGTTGCTGATTTCGATCAGGCCGCGTGCCGGCACCGGGGTGAGGTTGCGCGCCGGCTGCTCGGGCAAGGCGTAATAATCAATGGCTTCAGACATGCGGGTCTCCTAACGTTTTAACCAGCCGGCCAGTTTCTGCCAGGGCGTCGGCGGCAGTTCGCGCACCGCGCCCCGGGCGAAATAGCGCTCGATGTAGTATTGGATCACCGACAGCGCGGTGGTGATAAACAGATACCAGACGGTGGCCACCATCAGCAGCGGTATCACCTGCTGGGTGCGGTTATAGATCACCTGGATGGTGTAAAACAGCTCCGGCAGCGCCAGCACATAAACGATCGAGGTGCCTTTCGCCAGGCTGATGATCTCGTTGAAGCCAGTCGGAATAATGGAACGCAGCGCCTGCGGCAGAATGATGCGGAAGGTGCGGCGATAGCCCGGCAGACCCAGTGCCGCCGCCGCTTCGTGCTGGCCGTCATCCACGCCTAAAATGCCACCGCGGATGATCTCGGCGGTGTAGGCGGACTGCACCAGCGTCAGGCCCAGCACCGCCACGGCGAATTGGCCGAGGATGTCGATGGTCGGGTAGCTGGCGAATACCACTGAGGTGAAGGGAATGCCCAGCGAGATGGCGTCGTACAGGTAGGAAAAGTTGTACAGGATGATCAGCACCAGGATCAGCGGCAGCGAGCGAAACAGCCAGATATACCCCCAGGCCAGCGACGCCAGCAGATAAGAGCGCGACAGCCGCGCCAGCGCCAGCAGGGTGCCGAACAGGATACTGAACAGCGTGCCGAGCAGCGTCAGCAGCAGGGTTTGCCCCAGCCCCGCCAGCACCGCCGGCGCGAAGAACCACTCGGCGAACACGCCCCATTCCCAGCGCGCGTTGCCCGCCACCGACTGCACGATAGCGGCCAGAATCAACAGCGAAAACAGCGCGCCGATCAGCCGCAGCGGATAGCGGGCGGGAACCACTTTCAAGACTTCTTGTTTGGACATCTCGGATCTCCTGATACAGATAAAAAGGGCCTTAGGCGATTTTCCTTTCCGACGCGCAACAACACGCGTCCTCTGCAATCAGGCTTTTGCGGAACGGCAGGCGGCCATCGTAGGGCGGGCGGCCGTATACCTCGCTGTCGACGGTGGGATCGAACTGCGGCTGATAGCCGTTGCTCAGATACAGGCCCACCGCTTCGGGCTGGCGAAAGCCGGTGGTCAGATAGAGCCGGCGATACCCCTGCGCCAGCGCCCGCGTTTCCAGCTGCTGCAATACCCGCTGCGCCAGGCCCTGGCGGCGCAGATCGCTGCGCGTCCAGATGCGCTTCAGCTCGGCGGTCTGCGCGTCAAAGCGCTTGAAGGCGCCCATGGCGATCGGCGCACCGGCGCGCAGCAGCACGATGAAGGCGCCCTGTGGCGGCGCGTACAAATCCAACGGTTCCGGTTCCTGGTCACCAAAATAGTCGCCGTAACGTTGGCGATACTCGCCGAACAGCCCTTCGATCACCGGCGCGATCAGCGGGTCGGTCGGCAGCATCTGAATGTATGTGTCTTGCGTCATTGCGCCTCCTGGTCGCCCAGGCCGGGCGGGTTGATTTCCGACTGCGCAAGGCGTTCGACGCTTTCGCCCCAGCGGTTGAGCACCTGATCGTACTGCCCGCTGCGGATCACACCGTTCAGCGCTTCGTTCACCGCCTGCACCAAGCCGTTGCCTTTACGGGTGGTAACGGCGATGTGCGCCGCCTTCGGCCAACCGCCTTCCACCGTGCCCGCCAGCCGGGTGCGGCCGTTCAGCGTCGCTTTATAGGCGCCCAGCACGTTCGGCCCGAAGTAAGCGTCGGCCCGGCCGGACTGGATCGCCAGCGTGGCGGCCGCATCGTCGGTCACGTAGATCGGCTGGAAGGGTTTGAGCCCCTGCTGCCGGTTCTGCTTGTCCCATGCCAGCAAGATTGCTTCCTGATTGGTGCCGGAGCCGACGATAATTTTTAATCCGGCGATATCGGCAGGCTGTTTGATCGTCGCGATCTTGCCGCCGGTTTTGACGTAAAAACCGAGCGAATCGATACGGTAGGTGGCGAAGTCGAAGCGGGTTTTGCGCTCTTTGGTCACGGTGACGTTGGTGATGGCCGCGTCATACTTGCCGGACGCAACCCCCAGCGGCCAGTCTTCCCACGAGGTTTGCACCACGTTCAGCGCCAGGCCTAGGCTGTCGGCTACCAGCTGCGCGATATCCACTTCGCTGCCGATCAGCCGCCGGTTGTCGGCGGCGAACAGCGCCAGCGGCGGCGTGTTGAGCGCGGCGATCGCGACGGTGAATTGGCCCGGCTTCACGAAGTGGAAATCGGCCGGCAGTTTGGCGATCGCCTGCGGGTTCTTCGGCGCGTGGATCGGGGTTTCATTGGCCTGCAAATCGATGCCGGTGCCCGCCTGTGCGGCGCCGGTCAGGCTCAGCAAGGCCGCCACGAGGGCGGCAGTAACGGTTTTCTGCATAGCGGGTATCCCTGAAAGCGATCTTATTATTGGGAGAATCTGTTCAACGGGCGCTTCAGGCCCAGGTGCTCGCGCAGCGTGTCGCCGTGGTACGCCTGGCGGAACAGGCCGCGCTGTTGCAGAATCGGCACCACCCGATCGACGAAGTGGCCGAAGGCGTTGGGCGTACCGCCGCTGATGATGAAACCGTCGGCGGCTTCGCGGTCGAACCAGTGTTGCAGGCCGTCCGCCACCGCTTCCGGCGTGCCGCTGAACACCGGGCGCGGCGAAGCGGCTTCGAGCGCCACCTGGCGCAGCGTGAGGTTACGCTCGCGGGCATTGCGCTTGATGGCGTCGGTGGTGCTGCGGAAGCTGTTTTGCCCCAGATCGCCGATGTCCGGGAAGGGGGCATCCAGTGGATGGCGGGCGAAGTCGTAATGCTCGAAGTAACGGCCGAGGTAGTTGAGGGCGTTCTCGATGCTGACCAGGCGGGCGGTCTCCTGATACTGGCGTTCGACGTCCGCGTCGTCGTTACCGACGATCACGCTGACGCCCTGGAAGATGCGCAGATCGTCAGGTTCGCGCCCCTGTTCCCCCAGCTGCCGCTTCACGTCCTGATAAAAGTCCTGCGCCTGCTCCAGCGTGTCGTGATGGGTGAAGATCGCATCGGCGTGTTGGGCCGCCAGCCGTTTGCCGTCTTCAGAGGCGCCGGCCTGGAACAGGATCGGGCGGCCCTGCGGCGTGCGGCCGATGTTCAGCGGCCCCTGTACCGAGAAGAACTCCCCCTGGTGATTGAGGGTGTGCAGCGTTCCGGCGCGGAAAAATTCGCCGCTGGCCTTATTACGCACGAAGGCGTCGTCTTCCCAGGAGTCCCACAGGCCTTTGGCGACGTCGAGAAACTCGCCGGCGATACGGTACCGCAGGCTGTGTTCCGGGTGTTCGGCGCGCGAGAAGTTTTTGGCCGAACCTTCCAGCGGCGAGGTTACCACGTTCCAACCGGCGCGCCCGTTGCTCAGGTGATCGAGGCTGGCGAACTGACGGGCGACGGTGAACGGATCGCTGTAGGAGGTGGAGAGGGTGCCCACCAGGCCGATTTTATCGGTGGCGGCGGACAGCGCGGCCAGCAGGGTGAGCGGCTCGAAACGGTTAAGAAAATGCGGAATGGATTTTTCGTTGATATATAACCCGTCGGCGACAAACACGAAATCGAATTTCCCCTGTTCGGCTTTTTTCGCCGTGGCGATATTAAATTCGAGGTTGATGCTGGCGTCGGCGGTGGCGTCCGGGTGACGCCAGGCGGACATATTTCCCGATGCGCCATGCAGAATGGCGCCCAGCCGCAATTGCCGTTGATGATTCGCACTGTTGCTCATGGTGATTATCCTGTCATGCGTCGCAGAGGCGCGTGGTGTCTGAGGTGTCCACTATTGATGAGCACAGGCGGGATGTAAAACAACAAAACAGCATATTCAAATGTTGAAAGTTGCAAATATCATGGTGAAGAAAATAATAATGCCCGACGCGGCATCAGCGGCGTCGGGGAAATACTATTTTCGGTTATTCAGGCGTTGCTGAGGGCTTTATCCGATGCGGTGCTTAATTGCTGCAATGCGCGTTCCGCCAGCAGCGTGAAATATTGCGCCGCCGGGAATATCGCCCGCTCATCGGGATTGAAACGCGGATGATGCAGGCCGAATTCGCTGGCGGAGCCGATGCTGACAAATACACCTGGCACATGGTGCAGATAAAGCGCGAAATCCTCACCGCCCATCTGCAACTCCGCCTCTTCGACCCGGTAGCCGGCCTCGGCGGCGACGGTTTTGCTGAACGCCGCCCAGCGGGCGTCATTGATCACCGCCGGCGGCCCCGGTTGCCAGCGGAGCTCGGCCTGCGCCCCCAGCGCGGCGGCGACGCCGTCGATCACCTGGCGCATTTTTTCCGGCACCTGACGGCGCACCGCATCGCTGTGGGTGCGAACCGTGCCTTCCAGTTCAACGGTTTGCGGCAGCACGTTCCAGGTATTGCCGCCTTCGATGCGTGTGACGCTCACCACCAGGGATTCCAGCGAGCTGAAGCTGCGGCTGGGCAACGTTTGCAGCGCGCCGACGATCTGGCTGGCGGTGACGATGGTGTCGACGCCCTGTTCCGGTTTGGCGGCGTGGGCACCTTTGCCGGTGATCAGGATCCGGAAGCGATCGACGTTGGCGTAGAACGGCCCGGCACGGGTGGCGAAGGTGCCGATGGGCAGTTCCGGCGCATTGTGCAGGCCAAATACTGCGGCGACGTTGTCCAGCGCGCCGGCGTCGATCAGATGCCGGGCGCCGTTAAAGGTCTCTTCTGCCGGCTGGAAGAAGAGGCGAACCGTACCGGGCAGTTCGGCCTCGCGCGCTTTCAGCAGGTGTGCGGCGCCGAGCATCACCGAGGTATGAAAGTCGTGGCCGCAGGCGTGCATCACGCCACTGTTTTGCGAACTGAAGGGCACGTCGGCGATCTCGTCGATCGGCAGGGCGTCGATATCGCCGCGCAGTGCGATGATCGGCCCCTTGCCGCTGCCGATCTCGGCCACTACGCCGGTTTTCAACGCCAGCGGCAGAAGGCGAACGCCTGCGGCTTCCAGCCAGCGGGTCAGCCGGGCGGTGGTGGCGAATTCGTGATTGGAAAGTTCCGGGTTCTGGTGCAGTTCACGCCGATAGGCGATGATCTGGTCTGCCAATTGGCTGGTCATAGGCTTGGCTCATAGTGGGAATCAGCCCTAACCCTAGTGCAGAGGCGGCAGAAGCAAAAAGACCATCTGGTTATATTTCATAGCGATTGTGTTTGCATGGAGGCGTCAACGGCGGGGGGAACGGGACGATTTGGGCGTTCGCTCGCCGTTCGCCGACCCGGAGAGAGGATCAGGCTGGAACGGTGACAAATCACAACCGGTGCAATCAATTTACACCGTGCAACACGGATTTTTTCACTCTTTATCGGATTTCTGTGATCGCGGTGGTGGACAAAATCCCGCCTGCTTGCTGTACTGTAATCGACACAGGTTTTGTGTCTTTCATTCACGTTAAAGGTAAGTTTGATGTCTAAGATTAAAGGTAGCGTTAAGTGGTTTAATGAATCCAAAGGTTTCGGCTTCATTACCCCGGAAGATGGTAGCAAGGACGTTTTCGTTCACTTCTCTGCCATCGCTAGCAACGGTTTCAAAACTCTTGCTGAAGGCCAGCGTGTAGAATTTGAAATCACGAACGGTGCCAAAGGGCCATCTGCCGCTAACGTTACTGCTATCTAAGCTACGTAGCTGAATTTCTTAAAACCCGCTCATTGAGCGGGTTTTTTATTGGGCGCGTTATGCCTCGTGGTGGCGGGCCAACAGGCTGAACAGCAGGATGGCGATGGCGTAGCAGCCGACGATGGTCAACGCCATCGACAGGCTGGAGGTGCCGCCCAGCCCGGTGAGCGGCACGGCGCAGGCGCCGAGTGCGAACATACAGACGCCGATCAGCGCCGAAGCGCTGCCTGCTTTGTCCCCCTGGCTTTGCATCGCCAATGAAGAGGCGGTCGGGCCGACGATGCCGATCACCGCCACCGAGAAGAACAGCGGCACTAACAACAACGGCAGTGGCGCATGTAGCGCAGCAGCCAACAGCAGCAGCAGCGACGCGACGGCCGCCAGCGTCAGACCGCTTTTCAACACCCGGCGTTCCCCCCAACGCGAACTGAGGCGGCTGGCCAGCTGCGCTGCGATGATCAGCCCGACGCCGTTAATGGCGAAGCACAGGCTGAACATTTGCGGGCTGAGGCCGTAAATCTGCTGCAAGACGAAAGGCGAGGCACCAATATAGGCGAACATGCCGGCCATCACGAAACCCTGCGTCAGGCACAGGCCCATGAAATAACGCTGGGTCAGCAAACCGCCCAATGACATCAGCATCGCCAGGATGCCACCCTGGCTGCGGCGCTCTACCGGCAGGGATTCGCGCAGTTTCAGCGCCGACAGGCTGAACAGCAGCACCGCAATGGCGGCCAGCACGCCGAAGATGCCGCGCCAGTTCATCACCTGCAGCATAACGCCGCCCAGCACCGGGGCGACGATCGGCGCCAGGCCGTTGACCAGCATCAGCAGGGCGAAGAAACGGGTCAGTTCATGGCCGGCGTACAGATCGCGGGCGATGGCGCGGGAGATGACCGCACCGCCGGCGCCGGCGATGCCCTGCAGCAGGCGGGCGACCAACAACTGGTCGATGGTGGGGGCCAGCGCGCACCACAGTGAGGCACCCAGCAGCAGAATCAGCGACAGCAGCAGCGGGCGCATGCGGCCCAGCTTGTCACTGTAGGGGCCGAAAATCAGCTGGCCGACGCCCAGGCCGAGCAACCCGGCGGTCAGGCTGAGCTGCGCGGCGGCGGTGGAGGTATTCAGCTCGCCCGCCATCTCCGGCAGGGCAGGCAGGTAGAGATCGGTGCACAGCGGCCCCAGCGCGGCCAACAGGCCAAGCACGACGGCGTACACCAGACGTTGTCTGGCTAAGTGTCTGGTCATGGGAGGTTAGGGTTTCCTGAACAGGTGAGAAATGGCCTGCTGATACAGATCGCGCAGCAGGATCGCATCGGCTTTTTGCGTGGTAAGGATACGGTAACCGGTGCCTTCGCTCATGACGGCGATAAACTCTACCCGTGCGGCGATCTCTTCCGCGCTGAAATGGGGATACAGCCGCTGCAGGTTGTGGCACACGTGGCGAAACAGCCGCGCTTCCGCATCGCTGAGCATTTTGGCTACCACCGGATTGCGCGTGGCCTCGGCGGTCACTTCCAGCATCAGCATGTGGTCAGTTTCGCTCTCGCCCGGCTGTTGAAACAGCGTGCGCGCCGCCAGCGTGCCGGCGATCAGGTTGATGTGATCGCCGAGGTTTTCCAGGCGCTGCATCTTGCTGGCGATGATGCGATTGACGATCTCCTCGATAATCGCGTCTTTGTTGGCGAAATAGCGATAGATCTGTCCGACGCTGAGCTGCGAACCCTGGGCGATTTCCGCCATGCTGGCGGCGTGGAAACCGTGGCGGCGGAAACTGGTTTTCGCCGCTTCGACGATCTGGTCGCGGCGCGCCTGCACTTTGGCCTGTTTGCTGTCGTTGGGGGAGAGCATCTGCCGATCCTTTGCTACGCGTGAGTCGGGTTCACATTTTGGGTGTGAACGTTCATTCTCAATTGTAGTGCAACTGCGGGCAAGGGGGCAAGGTGAACAGGCGATGCGGGGAAAAGGCGTTTAAGCGAACAGATAGGATTTGATAAAGGCGGCGACGATCAGCACGCACAGCGTAACGGTGAGCGCTTCGGTGGCGGTTTTCGGCAGGCTAAACATAGCGGTTTCTCATCCAGTCAGGAATACTGGATGAGATTATGCGCATGCAAGATTAAGGAAACATTAAGGGTTTAGCGCCCGTTGATCCACATCACCAGCATGAAAGCCAGCAGCGTCATCGCCAGCGAACCGGCCAGGTTGAGCAGCATGTTGGCCAGCGCCCAGCCGAAGCGGCCATCCTGCATCAGGTACACCACCTCCAGCGAAAAGGTGGAGAAGGTGGTCAGGCCGCCGCAGAACCCGGTGGTGATCAGTAATTTCCAGGTGGGATCCAGGTGCGTCATGCGGGTGAAAATCGCCATCGCCAGGCCGATGATAAAACCGCCGATCAGATTGACCATCAGCGTACCGAGCGGAATGTGGGCGTTCAGCGGATTCATTTTCATGCTTACCGCCCAGCGTAAAACGCTGCCGACGCCGCCGCCGATAAATACGGCCAGTAAAGAGCTCAACATGGGGCAACTACCTTTCAATCAGAGAAATTCACGGGACTCGGAAAGGGACAGGCGTAACGCTACGCGCCTCTCTCCGAGAGGTTACGTAGACATCATCAGCCTGTGAAGGCGGTTAGGGAGGAATGTCATCTCCAGCGTGCCGCACGGCCTTTTTGCCGTACCTGATGGATGTTACACCCAATGCCGCCTATTTTGTAGTATCGACATCCTGCGAGGTAAACCCATGGAAATCAGAGCGGCGCGCCTGGACAACCGGCATGCTATCGCCGAGTTGATGACGGCGCTGGATTATTCCGGCACCTATTTTGCCAAGTTATTAAGTCAGTAAGTTAGTCGCCCGCCGGCGCTGCCGTTTCCAGCCGGTTGCGGCCGTTCTGCTTCGCCAGGTAGAGCGCGCTGTCGGCCGCTTTCAGCCAGTCCAGGTAACCGCCCAGCGCGGGGTGGTAGTTGGCAATGCCGGCACTGATCTGCAGGCGCAGCTGCGGCGCCTCTTTGAAGCGGACCGCGTCCAGCCGCTGCTGGATGCGCCGCAAGACGGTTTCCGCCTGTTCGGCGCCGGTGTTCGGCAACACTGCACCAAACTCGTCGCCGCCGTAGCGCCCGACGATATCCACGTTACGCAAACCGATCAGCAGTTCTTCCGCCAGCGCCGCCAGGGCTTCATCCCCTAGCGCATGGCCGAAGGTATCGTTGATGGTTTTGAAGCGGTCGATATCCATCAGGATCAGCGTGGCGCTGTCCTGATAACGGCGGCAGCTGTCGAACTGGCGATGCAGCAGGTGCTCCCAGTGGCGGCGGTTGTACAAGCCGGTCAGCCCATCGCGGGTGCTGATGCGTTGCAGCTCCCGTTTCTTCTCCGCCAGCCGTTTGGCGGTGCGGTAGGTCACCAGCCCAAGCAGCGTCGGATAAAGGTAGATCATCGGCAGACACAGATAGATTTGCAGGGGCGTGCTGTGCGGGTGAAACGGGAAGCCGAGCAGGGCGCTGGTGATCGCCGCCGCGGCCAATTGAATCGCCAATCCTTTCGCAAACAGCGTCTTGCCGGCCGAAGCGATGTTGTTCATGCTCATCATCGACAGGATGACGATCGCAGGCAGCGCGTTGAACGCCATCATCGCCGTCCAGAAGCCGCCGAAGGCGGAGTCGATCAGCAGGTTGCGAATTTCGGCTTTGAACGGATCTTTGGCGCGGCAGGCCAAGCGGTAGGCGAGATGCGGCCAGAGAAAGCCGTGAAAGGCCAGCAATAGCCAGACCGCAGCGGGCGGATCCAGCGGGTAGACCCCTGCGAAGACGCAGATAAAACCGATCCCCAGGCCGGCGGTACGGGGCAGGTAGGTGCGTTTGGCGAAGCTGAGGCCGGATTTTCGGGCATCGAAAACGGGTGGGGCAATATACATCCGGCATCTCCCTGATGAGTATCACGGCAGCGTATCACGCGGGTGATAAACTAAGAATAGTCTGGGATTCACGCCGTGAGACCGCGTGGCATTCCTGCGACGGATCTCACTCTGTTACATGTTGTGGTTGTGTGAGCCGAAGGAAAGTCGCTAAATATTCGCAGGCAAGGTCAGTTTTTCTCGCTGTTCACGCAGCGCTCTATGATAAGAAGGTGAGTATGGAAGGTATCAGCATTACCAAACTTCTGGTGATTGCGGTGTTGGTGATTTTACTGTTCGGCACCAGCAAACTGCGCACGCTCGGCGCCGATCTTGGCGCGGCGCTGAAGGGCTTTAAAAAAGCCGTGGGCGACGACAATACGCCGCCGGCCGCCGGCAACAACGCCGCCGAGAGCCAGTCTGCTCAGCAGAGCGTCGAAAAGAAAGACGTTTAATCCCGTTTGGTGGCGCGCAATAAAAAACGGATGCCTTGCTGACATCCGTTTTTTGGCGTTTCCGCCGTCTTTAGCGTAACAAACTATTACGCGTTATTTCACTTCCAGCCCTTTGGCCTGCAGATCGGCGTGGTAAGACGAACGCACGAACGGGCCGCAGGCGGCGTGGGTGAAGCCCATCGCCATCGCTTCTTCTTTCATCTCATCGAACTCGGCCGGGCTGACGTAACGCTGCACCGGCAGGTGGTGACGGCTCGGCTGCAGATATTGCCCCAGCGTCAGCATGGTCACGCCGTGGCGGCGCAGATCGCGCATCACTTCGATGATTTCCGCGTTGGTTTCACCCAGGCCGACCATCAGGCCGGATTTGGTCGGGATATCCGGGTGCGCTTCTTTAAAGCGTTCCAGCAGCTTCAGCGACCACTCGTAGTTGGCGCCTGGGCGCACCTGGCGATAAACGCGCGGCACGTTTTCCAGGTTGTGGTTGAACACGTCCGGCGGCGTGGCGGTGAGGATCTCCAGCGCGCGATCCATACGGCCGCGGAAATCCGGCACCAGCGTTTCAATTTTGATGTTCGGGCTTTTGGCGCGGATGGCCGAGATGCAGTCGGCAAAGTGCTGAGCACCACCGTCGCGCAGATCGTCGCGGTCAACCGAGGTGATCACCACGTAACGCAGCGCCATGTCGGCGATGGTTTGCGCCAGCTTTTCCGGTTCGTTGGCGTCCGGGGCGATCGGGCGGCCGTGGGCCACGTCGCAGAACGGGCAGCGACGGGTGCAAATGGCGCCGAGGATCATGAAGGTGGCGGTACCGTGGTTGAAGCACTCGGACAGGTTAGGGCACGAGGCTTCCTCACAGACGGAGTGCAGGCCGTTTTTACGCATCGCGGCTTTGATGCCCTGAATGCGCGTTGAATCGGCAGGCAGTTTAATCTTCATCCACTCGGGTTTACGCAACAGCTCCTGCCGTTCGGTGACCACCGTTTTGACCGGGATCAGCGCCATTTTGTCAGCATCGCGGTATTTGACGCCGCGTTCCATCTGAATTGGTTTACTCATAATCGTGCAGGTTCCAGTTACGAAGCTCGACCGTCTGGTAGCCGAGTAAATGAACAAATTCCTGTACCAGGATTGGGTGTATGTCTTCAATGCCAACGCCGGGCGCCAGCGCGCTGACCTGCGTCATCTGCATGCCGGCGTAACCGCAAGGGTTGATGCGTTGGAAGGGGCTGAGATCCATCGCCACATTCAGGGCCAGGCCGTGGAATGAGCTGCCTTTGCGGATTCGCAAACCCAACGAACAGATTTTCTGCTCTCCCACATACACGCCGGGCGCATCCGGACGGGCACGCGATTCGAGGTGGAAGTGGGCGAGGGTGTTGATAACGGTATCTTCTATCGCCGTGACCAATTGGCGTACGCCGACCTTGTTGCGTTTAAGATCGACCATCACGTACATCACCTGCTGACCCGGCCCGTGGTAGGTCACCTGGCCGCCGCGATCGCTCTGGACAACCGGGATATCACCGGGCATCAGCACGTGCTCGGCTTTGCCGGCCTGGCCCTGGGTGAACACCGGGTGATGCTGCACCAGCCACAGCTCGTCCGGCGTGGTCTCGGTACGACTGTCGGTGAAGTTATGCATGGCTTGGGATACAGGCGCGTAGGGCTGCAACCCCAGCTGACGCAAAATGATCTTGTCTGGTTGCAAAAGAGTCATCGTCAGGTTACAGAAGTGGTAAAGCCATTATACCGGGCGCTCCGGCCTGCGACCAGCCTTTCGCTGACCAAAAATGCGCAACCCGGGAAGAGGCAGCGCCGTCCCGGGTTGATAAGCAGGGGGTTATGCTGGAATTACAGCACCATGCGAACAATTTCAATGTTGCCCAACTCTTCGTATAGGGTTTCGACCTGCTCGATGTGAGTGGCGTTGATGGTGATGGAGACGGAGTGGTAGTTGCCTTTGCTGCTCGGCTTAACCTGCGGGTTGTAATCGCCCGGCGCATGGCGCTGCACCACTTCAACTACCTGGTCAACCAGCTCAGGCTGCGCCAGGCCCATCACCTTGTAGGTAAACGAGCAAGGGAATTCGAGCAGTTCGTTCAGTTTAGTTTTTTGCATGTGCGTGCGCTCCAGAGTGCTAGCTAATCTATAAATTATAACTCCCGCCGGGGCGGGAGTTAGTGTTATTCAGTATATGGGGACGATTTCGCCCGTTTCAACCGTTAACCGAACCAGTGGTGGAACATCAGTTTGATGTAGTCCACGATGCGGCTGAAGAAACCGCCTTCTTTCACTTCGTTCATCACCACCAACGGACGCTGGTCGATGGTCTTGCCGTCCAGTTGGAAGTTGATGCTGCCGACCACCTGGTTTTTCGCCAGCGGCGCGTGAATTTCAGGGGTGTTCAGCACATAGCTGGCCTTCAGATCTTTCATGCGGCCGCGCGGGATGGTCAGGTAGACGTCTTTGTCCACGCCCAGCTCAACGCGGTCGGCATCGCCGAACCACACCGGCTCGGAGGCAAACTCTTTACCGACTTTCAGCGGCGCCACGGTTTCGAAGAAGCGGAAGCCCCAGGTCAGCAGTTTCTTGCTTTCGGTTTCACGGCCCTTGTAGGTGCGGCCGCCCAGTACGGCGGAGATCAGACGCATCTGGCCTTCGGTCGCCGAAGCCACCAGGTTATAACCCGCTGCGTCGGTGTGGCCGGTTTTGATGCCGTCGACGTTCAGGCTGGTATCCCACAGCAGACCATTGCGGTTCACCTGGCGAATGTTGTTGAAGGTGAACTCTTTTTCTTTATAAATCGCGTATTCGTCCGGTACGTCGCGGATCAGCGCCTGGCCGATCAGCGCCATGTCGCGCGCTGAGCTGTATTGGCCCTGGGCATCCAGGCCGTGCACCGTCTGGAAGTGGGTGTTCTGCAGGCCCAGTTTGTTGACGTAGGTGTTCATCAGGTTGACGAACGCGTCCTGGCTGCCGGCGACGTAGTCGGCCATCGCCACGCAGGCGTCGTTACCGGATTGCAGGTTGATGCCGCGGGTCAGTTTGGAGACCGGCACGCGATCGCCCGGCTTCAGGAACATCAGCGAGGAGCCTTTAAACACCGGGTTGCCGGTCGCCCAAGCGTCCTGGCCGACGGTCACCAGATCGTCCTGGCCGATTTTGCCCGCTTTCAGTGCCTGGCCGATGACGTAGCTGGTCATCATTTTGGTCAGGCTGGCCGGATCGCGACGCGCGTCGGCGTTCATCTCAGCCAGCACCTTGCCGGAGTTGTAATCAATCAGGATGTACGCTTCCGCATCGATCTGCGGGACACCTGGGATCATGGTTTTGATGTTAACGTCATCGGCATGCGCAACGGAGGCTGCGCTCATTGCGATAACGGTGCCGAGCGCGATGCTCTTGATTAAGCGAAAAGAAGTTACTTGTTTCATGATCGGGACTACAACATCCGTGATGGGTAAAGTTAAAAAACGAGCCACACTATAGCAGATGCGATCCCGGCAGGCATTATCCATTCATCTGACTAATTGCGGTTAGTGACCTTTTAGCTGCAAGAAAATGTTTCAGCTAAATAACCGTTTATCAGCCGCGAATGCCCACCGGGGCGTCACGCTCAGGGTGCAGCAGTAACGAAAGACTGTTGTTGCGCTTCGCTGGCCAGACGCTGTTGCAGCTGGGTCGCCTGCTGACGGCTGCTGAACGGGCCGAGCTGGACGCGATAAACGTTGCCGCTGGCCGCCACTTTGCCCGGTACGCCAAACTGTTGGCTCAGGCTTTGTTGCCAGCTTTGAGCGCGCTCGGCGCTGCTCAGCGCGCCGACCTGCACCACATAACCACCGGAGGAGGCGGCAGCCATGCCGGCCGCCGCAGCGCCGGCTGCGACCGGTGCGGCCACCGCGGCGGCGGCTTCAGGCTCGGAACCTTCCAGCACGCCGGCCGGCACTGCGCTTGGCGCGCCGAGGAAACCGCCGCGGCCATTGCCGGCGTTGCCGCTGGCCGCTGGAACGTTGTCGTCGGTACGCAGAGTGCTGTTATCGATCGGGCGCACGGCCGCGCCGCTGGCGACAGGAACTTCTTGCTGCATTGGCGTACCCATGCCGCTGGAGCCGAGATCCGGGCGCGACGGCAGCGCGTAGCTCTGTTTCGCCACGATGGTGCCGATAGAGCCAGGGCCGCTCAGCGTGCCGTCTGGCGCCACGCTGATGAAATCAACTTTGACTTTGGTGTTGTTGGACAGGTTGAGGCGATCGGCGGCGGCTTTCGACAGATCGATGATGCGGCCTTTGGTGTAAGGCCCGCGATCGTTGACCCGCACCACCAGCTGACGGCCATTGGCCAGGTTGGTGACGCGCACGTAGCTCGGGATCGGTAAGGTCGGGTGTGCCGCGGTCAGGCCGTTGGGATCGAACTGCTCGCCCAGCGCGGTGGTGTTGCCGTTGGCTTCTTCGCCATACCAGGCTGCCAGGCCGGTCTGCGAGAAGTTCTGCGGATCTTTTACGATGCGGTAAGTATCGCCATTAACCTTATAATCCTGCATGTTGTTAGGGTTATAGGGTTCATATTGAGGCTCGACGCCGCCGATCTCCACCACCGGGCCGTTGTACGGCTGCTGCGGCGCTTGCTGTTCCGTGGTCGGGGCGGTACAGGCGGAAAGCAACACCGCCGCGAGACCGATCCAAAGCCATTCCTTACGCATTACTCACCTCTTATAAACTTTTAGACAGCATTTTCCGATGCGTGTGGATCGACATGATGATACCGAAACCGGCCATCAACACTATCAGCGCCGAACCCCCGTAACTGACCAGAGGCAAAGGTACGCCAACTACCGGCAAAATGCCACTGACCATACCAATGTTAACAAATACATAAACGAACAAAATCAGCATCAGGCCGCCGACCATCACGCGGCCGAAGGTGGTTTGCGCCTTGGCGGCGATCATCAGCCCGCGAATGATCACCAGCAGATAGAGTGCCAGCAGCACCAATACCCCGATCAGCCCCAGCTCTTCGGCCAATACGGCGAAGATGAAGTCGGTATGGCGTTCCGGCAGGAACTCCAACTGCGACTGGGTGCCGTGCAGCCAGCCCTTGCCGGACAGGCCGCCGGAGCCGATGGCGATCTTCGATTGGATAATATGGTAGCCGGCGCCGAGCGGATCGCTCTCCGGATCCAACAGCATCATGACGCGGTCGCGCTGGTAGCCGTGCATCAGGAAGAACCACAGCACCGGGATAAAGGCCGCCAGCATCAGGGCGGCGACGGCGATCAGCTTCCAGCTCATGCCAGACAGGAACAGCACGAACAGGCCGGAGGCGGCGATCAGGATCGAGGTGCCCAGATCCGGCTGCGCGGCCACCAGCAGCGTCGGCAGGAAAATCAGCACCAGCGCGATGGCGGTGTTTTTCAGCGAAGGCGGACAGACGTCGCGGTTCATGAAGCGCGCCACCATCAGCGGCACGGCGATCTTGGCGATTTCCGACGGCTGGAAACGCACCACGCCGAGATCCAGCCAGCGCTGTGCGCCTTTACTGATCTGCCCGAAGGCGTCCACCAGGATCAGCAAAATCACGCAGAAAATATACAGGTAGGGCGCCCAGCTTTCGTACACGCGCGGCGGGATTTGCGCCATCACGGCCATCACGATCAGCCCCATGACGATCTGGCCTATCTTGCGCTCCATCATGCCGATGTCCTGGCCGCTGGCGCTCCACATCACGAAGGCGCTGTAGACCAGCAAAGCCAGAATCAGCAGCAGGAACGTCGGATCGATATGGATTTTGGTCCAGATCGAGCCTTTTTGTTGGCTTTCAGTCATGTTCTACCTTAGTCACCTTCTACGCCAGGCGGCAGCGGGGCCTCGCTTGGCAATTGCGTATTGTTGTCGCCCAGCAGAATATGGTCGAGGATCTGGCGGGTGATGGTCCCCACCGCCGGACCGGAGCCGCCGTTTTCCAGAATGATGGCGACCGACACCGTCGGGTTGTTGAACGGCGCGAAGGCGGTCATCAGCTTGTGATCGCGCAGGTGCTCCGCCAGTTTGTGGGCGTTGTAGGTTTCGTAGCCGAATACCTGTGCGGTACCCGATTTCGCCGCGGCTTTGTAAGGGGCGTCCGCAAAGTATTTGCGTGCCGTCCCGTTCGGACGGTTGGCCACACCGTACATGCCGTCTTTGGCGATTTCCCAGAAGCCGGAGTGAATATCGCCGATCTGCGTGTCTTCTTCCTGCTTGAACGGCACCAGTGCGCCGTTGACGCGGGTGCTCTGCAGCAGGTGCGGCGTTTTGACGGTGCCGTCGTTGATCAGGGTGTTCAGCGCCTTGGCCATCTGGATCGGCGTGGCGGTCCAGTAACCCTGGCCGATGCCCACCGGAATGGTGTCGCCCTGATACCACGGCTTTTTATAGCGCTTCAGCTTCCATTCGCGCGTCGGCATCAGGCCGGAGCGCTCTTCGGCCAGATCGATGCCGGTGTACTGGCCGTAACCGAATTTGGTCAGCCAGGTCGACAGCCGATCGATCCCCATATCATAGGCGACCTGATAGAAATAGGTATCTGCGGACTCTTCCAGCGCCTTGGTGACGTTCAGCCGGCCGTGGCCCCATTTTTTCCAGTCGCGGAAGCGTTTTTCCGAGCCGGGCAGTTGCCACCAGCCAGGATCGAACACCACGGTGTTCTTGGTGATCACCCCGGCGCTGAGCGCAGACACCGCGATATAAGGCTTCACCGTCGACGCGGGCGGGTAAACCCCCTGCGTGGCGCGGTTGATCAGTGGGCGATTCGGATCGTTCAGCAGCCCCTGATAGTCCTTGCTGGAAATGCCGTCCACGAACAGGTTCGGATCGTAGCTCGGGTTGGACACCATCGCCAGAATGGCGCCGGTACGCGGATCGCTCACCACCACCGCGGCGCGGCTGCCGACCAGCAGCTGTTCGATATAGCGCTGCAGGTTGAGATCGAGGGTCAGGTAAACGTCCTGACCGGCGGAAGGCGGCTGCTCGTGCAACTGGCGGATCACCCGGCCGCGGTTGTTGACCTCAACCTCTTCATAACCGGTTTTACCGTGCAGCGTGTCCTCGTAGTAACGTTCGATGCCCAGCTTGCCGATATCGTGAGTGGCGGCGTAGTTGGCCAGCTTGCCGTCTTTATCCAGGCGCTCGACGTCGCGGTCGTTGATCTTCGACACGTAGCCGGTGACGTGGGTGAGGGCGGAGCCATAAGGGTAGTAGCGGCGCTGGTAGCCTTTCACTTCCACACCGGGGAAGCGGAACTGATTGACCGCAAAGCGGGCGACCTGTACCTCGGTCAGCGCGGTTTTCACCGGAATGGAGACGAAACGGCGCGAACGCTTGCGCTCTTTTTCGAAATTGACGATGTCGTCGTCGGTCAGATCGACCACCGGGCGCAGCGCCTGCAGCGTGGCTTTGAGATCGTCGATCTTCTCCGGCATCAGCTCCAGCTGATAAATGGTGCGGTTGAGCGCCAGCGGGGTGCCGTTGCGATCGTAGATGATGCCGCGGCTGGGCGCGATGGGCACCAGCTTGATGCGGTTTTCGTTGGAGCGGGTGCGGTAATCCTCGACGCGGACCACTTGCAGATTATACAGGTTGGCGATCAGGATGCCGGACAGCACCAGGATGACCAAGAACGCCACCAGGGCGCGGCGTACAAACAGGGCGGATTCAGCCGTATAGTCGCGAAAAGGGTTACGTTCTATTTTCATCCCGCTGCTTTATTTCACTCTGTCACGGTCACCACCGGCTATTCCCGGTGGTAAGGATGATTTGTTGTAATGCTCCAGGCGCGGTAGAGGCTTTCGGCCACCAGGACGCGCACCAAAGGATGCGGCAGCGTCAACGGAGAAAGTGACCAGCTCTGCTCGGCAGCGGCTTTACAGGCAGGCGCCAACCCTTCCGGGCCGCCGATCAGCAAACTGACGTTGCGGCCATCCTGCTTCCAGCGCTCAAGCTGTTGCGCCAGCTGCGGCGTTTCCCACGGCGTGCCGGGGATATCCAGCGTAACGATGCGGTTGCCTTTGCCTACCGCCGCCAGCATTTGCTCGCCTTCCTTGTCCAGAATGCGCTTGATGTCGGCGTTTTTGCCGCGTTTGCCCGCCGGGATCTCGGTCAGCTCAAACGGCATGTCTTTGGGAAAGCGGTGCAGGTAATCCATAAAACCGGTTTGCACCCAGTCTGGCATTTTGGTGCCGACCGCCACCAATTGCAGTTTCACCGCTTAGCTCCAGAGTTTTTCCAGCTCGTACAGACGACGGCTTTCTTCCTGCATCACGTGCACGATCACTTCGCCCAGATCGACCACGATCCAGTCGGAGGCTTCCTGGCCTTTCATGCCGTACAGTTCCATACCCGCGGCGCGGGATTCTTGCACTACGTGGCTGGCGATCGACATCACGTGGCGAGTCGAGGTGCCGGTGCAGATGATCATGCAATCGGTGATGCTGGATTTGCCCTGTACATCCAGAGCGATAATGTCTTGGCCTTTCAGGTCATCGATTTTATCGATGACGAAATCTTGGAGCGCTTTACCTTGCAAAGGTTCCCCCTCGGGTGTGTTCTGTTCAGTCGGCTGCGGCGGGCAAAATGCGCGCGCCGCGGCATAACCGGATAATGGTTTCGGCAGGCTGCCGCTGAAAGCCAGCTAACTGGTGACTGCCCGGCCAGCTAAGGTTTCCGGGGTTTTCAGCGGATACCTGAAAAATAGCGGCGCAGTATATCACGCACCTTTCGCTAGCGATATAAACCCTGCAACTCGATATAGCGCTGCACCGGCCGCGGCAGCAGATCGTCGCAGTTGAGGCCCTGATGGCGGCGCTGACGGATCTCGGTGGCGGAAATCTCCAGCTCCGGCGTATCGGCCAGATAGAGATGGCCGTGCGGGCGGCGGCTGAGCAGCGCCGGATCGGTGGTGCGATGGCGTTCCAGCCACTGCTGCAGCTCCGGCGTGTCCATGCGATCGTTGTAGCCGGGGCGCGCCAGCACCAGCAGATGGCAGACATCCAGCAGCGCCTGCCAACGATGCCATTTATGCAGCGTCAGCAGCGAGTCCTGGCCAATAATAAACGCCAGCGGCTGTGCGGCGCCACGCTCTTTACGAATCGTTTCCAACGTCTCGATCGTATAGGAAGGGGTGGTGCGATGCAGTTCGCGATCGTCGACCGCAAACAGCGGATTGTCGGCGATCGCCAATTCGACCATCTTCAACCGTTGCTGCGCATTGGCTTCCGGTTGCGGACGGTGCGGCGGTACGTGGTTGGGCAGCAGGGTGACGCGATTCAGGCCCACTTCGGCGGCCAGCGCCTCGACAGGCCGCAGGTGGCCGTAGTGGATCGGGTCAAAGGTGCCGCCGAATAGCGCATGCAAGACGGCGGGGTGTTCCGGATTAGTGGGCATCGGTAAAACTCGTGGCCAGAGGTTTGCCGCACAGCAGCATCGACAGGGTTTCCAGTTCCGGCCAGACCGACTGGCCATAGTCCTGCTTGAGAGTCAGCTCAATGTGCGTCAGCAATTGCACCGTCTGCCGCAGCTGGGCGCCGGACAGGCGTTGCAGCGCCTGGGTCACTAACGGGCGGCGGTTTTGCCAGACCTTGTGCTGGTCGAACAGCGTGCGCAGTGGCGCGGAAGCCATGTGGCGTTGCAGTGTCAGCAACAGCAGCAGTTCGCGCTGCAGGGTGCGCAACAAGATCACGGGCTCCACGTCTTCCTGCTGCAGCTGTTGCAGGATATGCCAGGCGCGCTTGCTCTTGCCGGCCAGCAGGGCGTCCAGCCAGTGGAACGGCGTGAAGTGGGCGGCGTCGTTCACCGCCTGTTCGACGCGCGGCAGGGTGAGCTTGCCGTCCGGGTGCAGCAGCGACAGCCGCTCCAATGCCTGGGACAGCGCCAGCAGGTTGCCTTCGTAGCAGTAGCACAGCAGCTGGTTGGCGGCGTCGTCCAGCTCCAGCTTCATCGCCTTGGCGCGCGCGGCGACCCAGCGCGGCAGCTGCGCCTGTTCCGGCGTTTGGCAACTGACGAGGGCGCCGTGCGGGCTGAGGGCCTTGAACCAGGCGCTGTTTTCCTGCGCTTTGGTGAGGCGCGGGCCACGCAGGATCAGCAGGATATCGTCATGCAACAGCGTGGCGAGCTTGGCCAGCTGTTCGCCGATCGGCGCCGTCGGGCCGTTTTCCGGGAAGATCAGCAGCAGCGTCTGGCGGCTGGCGAACAGGCTCATCGCTTGGCAGATGCCGAAGATGGCGTCCCAGTCGGTATGGGCGTCGAGGCTGATGCTGTAGTGCTCGCTGAACTGCTGCTGTTGCGCGGCCTGCCGCAGCAGATCCTGGCTCTCCTGCAGCAGCAGCGGCTCGTTGCCGCTCAATAAATAACAAGCGCGCAGCCCCTCACGGAGCTGCGCGGCAAGTTGTTCCGGGTAAATGCGGATCATTGTGCGGTTTGGCTTGCCGCTCGTTCGCCGGCGGCAGCGGCTTTCTGCCGGTTTTCTTCTTCCGCCGCATGCACGCTCAGCAGTTTGCGCACCAGCTGTTGCGCCGCCTGCTCACGCATTTCCTGGCGGATGATCTCCTGTTCGGAGTCCTTGGCCAGTGCGGTCAACGGGTTGTCGAAGAAGGAACGGAACACTTTCACCGACAGCGGGTACAGATCGTGGCCCGGGAGCAGTACCTGCGCCTGCACGGTCAGCACCAGCTGGTACTCGGCGGTTTTACCGTCCTGGAAGATCGACGCGGTATCCTGGCTTTCCATCGAGCCGAGAATGCGCAGGGAAGGCACGTCTTTACGCTTCGGATCGCTGACGATGGTCACGTCGTTCAGACGCAGCTGCTCACGCACCGCGCGCGTCAGCGGGCCGTATGGATCGGCGCTGTCCAGGATCAGTGTTTTCATTTCATTAGGCACCTGCGTGGTGCCACGCAGGTGAAAACCGCAGCCGGCGGTGACCAGCACCGCCAACCCCAGCAACAGCGTCAGAATACGTTGTCGCACAACTCCTCCTTGTGTTAACCCACAACCAGGTTAAGCAGTTTGCCCGGAACGTAGATCACTTTGCGAATCGTGACGCCGTCCAGATATTTAGCCACCAGATGCTCTTCGGCAGCGCGTGCGCGCACCTGCTCTTCGGTCGCATCGGCAGATACGGTGATTTTAGCGCGAACCTTGCCGTTCACCTGCACCACCACCAGCTTGGAGTCTTCGACCATCGCCTGCTCGTCGGCAACCGGCCATGGCGCGGTGTCCACGTCGCCTTCGCCGCTCAGTGCCTGCCACAGCGTGAAGCACACGTGCGGGGTGAACGGATACAGCATGCGAACCACGGCCAGCAGCGCTTCCTGCAGCAGCGCGCGATCCTGCTCGCTCTCCTGCGGCGCGCGGGCCAGCTTGTTCATCAGCTCCATCACGGCGGCAATCGCGGTGTTGAAGGTCTGACGGCGGCCGACATCGTCGGTCACCTTGGCGATGGTTTTGTGCAGATCGCGGCGCAGCGCTTTCTGCTCTTCGTTCAGCGCCGCCACATCCAGCGGCTGTACCGCGCCTTTTTCCACGTGATCGTAGGCCAGTTTCCACACGCGTTTCAGGAAGCGGTTAGCCCCTTCCACGCCGGATTCCTGCCACTCCAGCGTCATTTCCGCCGGTGAAGCGAACATCATGAACAGACGCACGGTGTCCGCGCCGTATTTTTCCACCATCTCCTGAGGATCGATGCCGTTGTTTTTCGACTTCGACATTTTGCTCATGCCAGCATAGACCAGTTCGCGGCCTTGCGGATCGGTGGCTTTGATGATGCGGCCCTTGTCGTCACGCTCGACGGTGGCGTCAACCGGTGACACCCAGACGCGCTCGCCGCTGTTGCCGGTATAGTAGAAGGCGTCGGCCAGCACCATACCCTGACACAGCAGGCGTTTGGCCGGCTCGTCGGAATCCACCAGGCCTGCATCGCGCATCAGCTTGTGGAAGAAGCGGAAGTACATCAGGTGCATGATGGCGTGTTCGATGCCGCCGATATATTGATCGACCGGCAGCCAGTAGTTGGCGGCGGCCGGATCCAGCATGCCTTGGTCATACTGCGGGCAGGTGTAGCGCGCGTAGTACCAGGAAGACTCCATAAAGGTGTCGAAGGTGTCGGTTTCGCGCAGCGCCGGCTGGCCGTTGACGGTGGTCTTCGCCCACTCAGGATCGGCCTTGATCGGGCTGGTGATGCCGTCCATGACCACGTCTTCCGGCAGGATCACCGGCAGCTGGTCTTCCGGCGTCGGCATGACGGTGCCGTCTTCCAGCGTCACCATCGGGATTGGCGCGCCCCAATAACGCTGGCGGGAAACGCCCCAGTCGCGCAGACGGTAGTTGACCTTACGTTGGCCCACGCCCTTGGCGACCAGTTTGTCGGCGATGGCGTTGAAGCCCGCTTCATTGTCCAGACCGTCGAACTCGCCGGAGTTGAACAGCGCGCCCTTGTCGGTCATCGCTTCGGCGCTCACGTCAGGCTGGCTGCCGTCGAGATTCAGGATCACCGGCTTGATCGGCAAATCGTATTTGGTGGCGAATTCCCAGTCGCGCTGGTCGTGCGCCGGTACCGCCATCACGGCGCCGGTGCCGTATTCCATCAGCACGAAGTTGGCGACCCACACCGGCAGCTTCTCGCCGCTCAGTGGATGGACAACGAACAGGCCGGTCGGCATGCCTTTCTTCTCCATCGTCGCCATTTCGGCTTCGGCAACTTTGGTGTTGCGGCATTCGTCGATGAAGTCGGTCAGCGCCGGGTTGTTACGCGCGCCCTGTTGTGCCAGCGGGTGGCCCGCGGCGACCGCCACGTAGGTGGCGCCCATGAAGGTGTCGGGACGGGTGGTGTAAACCGTCAGCTGCTCTTCGCTTTCCGCCACGTCGAAGGTGATTTCCACGCCTTCGGAACGGCCAATCCAGTTGCGCTGCATGGTCTTCACCTGCTCTGGCCAGCTTTCAAGCGTGTCCAGATCGTTCAGCAGCTGATCGGCGTAGGCGGTGATTTTGATGAACCACTGCGGGATCTCTTTACGCTCGACCTTGGAGTCGCAGCGCCAGCAGCAGCCGTCGATCACCTGTTCGTTGGCCAGCACGGTCAGATCGTGCGGGCACCAGTTCACCGCCGAGGTCTTCTTGTAGACCAGGCCTTTTTCATACAGCTTGGTGAAGAACCACTGCTCCCAACGGTAGTATTCCGGCTGGCAGGTGGCGATTTCGCGATCCCAGTCGTAGCCGAAGCCCAGCAGTTTCAGCTGGTTCTTCATGTATTCGATGTTGTCGTAGGTCCACGGGGCCGGTGCGGTGTTGTTTTTCACCGCCGCGCCTTCCGCCGGCAGGCCGAACGCATCCCAGCCGATCGGCTGCAGTACGTTTTTGCCCAGCATGCGCTGATAGCGCGAGATCACGTCGCCGATAGTGTAGTTACGAACGTGGCCCATGTGCAGTCGGCCGGACGGGTAAGGCAGCATGGATAGGCAGTAGTACTTTTCCTTGCTGGCGTCTTCGGTAACTTTGAAAGTTTGCTTCTCTTGCCAGTGAAGCTGTACGTTCGATTCTATGTCTTCTGGACGGTATTGCTCTTGCATGGCGGCCGGTGGTCCTGTAGGTGTAAACCGTTGCCCCGGTCAGAGGCAACGCAATGAACATTTAGTATTCGTAGATCCGCATAGCATAGCTGATAAGACCTCCCGGCAACAACTCCAAGCGCCTGACTCGGCGCATTTAAAAAAAACGCCGCCATGACGCGGCTCACAACCTGCGGATCCCGCGTCTTGCCAAGTGACATCAGTCATTTACGGCTAAAATAAGAACAAGTAGCTTAGGGGTATCCCTACAGCCAAGTCCGGCGCAGCGTTTATCGAGGAGAGTCTATGAACAAGGTTGCTCAGTATTACCGCGAATTGGTGGCATCGCTGACCGAACGCCTGAAAAACGGTGAACGCGATATCGACGAACTGGTGGCCAGCGCGGAGCGGCGGTTGAACGAGGCCGAGGATCTGACCCGTGACGAGGTGCGGCAGGTGACGCAGGCAGTGCGGCGCGATCTGGAAGAGTTCGCTCGCAGCTATCAGGAGAGCCGGGACGAGTTTACCGACAGCGTATTTATGCGGGTGATCAAAGAGAGCCTGTGGCAGGAGCTGGCGGATATCACCGACAAAACCCAGTTGGAGTGGCGCGAGGTGTTCAAGGATGTCAGCCACCACGGTGTTTACCACAGTGGCGAAGTGGTGGGGTTGGGCAATCTGGTATGCGAGCAGTGTCACTATCACCTGGCGTTCTACACGCCGGAAGTGTTGCCGCTCTGCCCGAAATGCGGTCACGACCAGTTCCAGCGTCGGCCGTTTGAACCTTGATGACGTCCCCCGCCGCGGCGGGGGCGCTAAGGCTTCCGATTAACGGAACAGTTTCTTCAGCAGGTTGCTCAGGAAACCGCCGCTGACGGTTTCAGGGGCGATTTCCGCTTGCGCCGGTGCGCTGGCCGGTACGGCGACGCCGGCCGGGATTTTCTGCGCCACCGCGATGCGGCTGTCCTGAGCGGCTTTTTCCGCTGCTTCGGGGCCGTAGGCGAAGCCTTCCGCCAGCACGAATTCAACGTCGGTGATGCCGATAAAGCCCAGGAACAGCTTCACGTACGGCGTGATCAGATCTGTTGGCGTGTCGGCGTGGATGCCGCCGCGGCTGGAGATGACGATCGCTTTCTTGCCCGTCACCAGCCCTTCGGCACCGGCGGAGGTATAGCGGAACGTTTGGCCGGCGCGGGCGATCAGATCGAAATAGATCTTCAGCTGCGTCGGGATGTTGAAGTTGTACATTGGGGCGCTGATGATCAGCGTATCGTGCGACTTCAGTTCGGCAATCAGCTCATCGGACAGCGCCAGGGTGCTTTGCTGGTGCGGCGTCAGCGGTTTGTCACCGGCGGTAAAACCGGCCATCACTTCGCCATCCAGCTCCGGCAGGGTCGGGTTGGCCAAATCGCGCACGGTGAACGTGTCTTCAGGGTGAGTTTCACGCCATTGTTCAACAAAAAAATCGACTAATTTTCCAGACTGGGAGTATTCACCCAGAATGCTTGATTTCAGGACCAGTACGCGGCTCATTGGCTTATCTCCAGGCGAATTCTAATCGGTTACGATGTCAGTCGGTGTAAACGCATGGTAGAGGCAAGCAATGAACAGTGATAGCGCAAAAATTCGCTGAGTTAAATCAAAAAAGTTGAATGAGGGGCGCGAATGCGCCCCGATGGGATCAATAACGCGCCACGCGCTCGGCCAGCAGATCGATAAAGCCCTCGCGGTTGATGCCGGTCAGCACTTCCACGTTGGCCGCTTTACCGGTTTGCTGGAAATAGTCCACCACCGTCATGCCGACGGTGTATTCCCCTTTGGTTTCCACACCCACCCAGCGTTCTACGCCGGTAAACAGCTGCGGCGCCAGCAGCCAGGCGATGGTGCAGGGATCGTGCATCGCCGCACCGGGCAGGCCGCGCGGATGGCTGAGATACAGCGGCAGGTAAAAGTCGAGCATCTCCGCCACCGCCTGCGCGACCGGGTTGCCGATCTGACGAATGCGCTCGATATCCTGCGGCAGTACCAGCGCCTGATGGGTGACGTTCAACCCGGCCATGGTCAGCGGCACGCCGGATTTCAGCACCATCTCGGCGGCTTCGGGATCGACGAAGATGTTGAACTCCGCCACCGGTGTGGTATTGCCGGCGTTCATGCCACCGCCCATAAACACGATGCGTTCAATACGGCTTTTCAGCTCGGCGTGCTGCGCCAACAGCAGGGCGATGTTGGTCATCGGGCCGGTCACCACCAGGGTCATCGGCTGCGGGCTGGCGCGCAGCAGATCGGCGATCAGCTCAACCGCGCCGCGGGGATCGGGTGTGATGGTCGGCGTCGGCAGGTGGGTGTTGCCCATGCCGGTTTTGCCGTGGACATAGTCGGCGATCACCAGTTCGCGCATCAGCGGGCCGCCGGCGCCGGCGGCGACCGGAATGTCCTCGCGCTGCATCAGGGTTAACAGGCCCAGCGCGTTATGCAGGGTTTTCTCCGGCGTCTGGTTGCCGGCGGAGGTGGTGATGGCTTTGACGTCCAGCTCCGGCGAACGCAGCGCCATAGCCAGCGCGATGGCGTCGTCGAGGCCGGGATCGCAATCGATGATAATAGGGCGGGGCATGTTCTTTCTCCTCTGTTTGTTATCCCGCGAGCATCGGATCAAAACCGGGGAGAAACAAGCGCTTTTAGTGCCGGGAGAGAAGATGCGCCCCTGGCGGGGCGCATAGAGAGCGTTTAGTGCAGGATCTTGGCCAGGAAGTCCTTGGCGCGATCGGATTCGGGGTTGTTGAAGAAATCGTCTTTGTTGCGGTCTTCGACGATTTTGCCTTCGTCCATAAAGATCACCCGGTTTGCCACCTTGCGGGCGAAGCCCATTTCGTGGGTGACGACCATCATGGTCATGCCTTCGTTCGCCAGCTCGACCATCACGTCCAGCACTTCGTTGATCATTTCCGGATCGAGCGCCGAGGTCGGTTCGTCGAACAGCATGGCGATCGGATCCATGCACAGCGCGCGTGCGATGGCCACGCGCTGCTGCTGGCCGCCGGACAACTGACCGGGGAACTTGTTGGCGTGGGCGCTCAGGCCGACGCGCTCCAGCAGTTTCAGGCCCTTCTCGCGTGAGGCGGTCTTATCGCGTTTGAGCACTTTTACCTGCGCCAGCGTCAGGTTGTCGATGATCGACAGGTGCGGAAACAGCTCAAAGTGTTGGAACACCATGCCGACCTTGGCGCGCAGCTGCGCCAGGTTGGTTTTTTTGTCGTTGACCTGCGTGCCGTTCACCAGGATCTCGCCCTGCTGGATCGGCTCCAGGCCGTTGACGGTTTTGATCAGGGTGGACTTGCCGGAACCTGAAGGACCGCAGACGACGACCACCTCGCCTTTTTTCACTTCGGTGGTGCAATCGGTCAACACCTGAAAGTGACCGTACCACTTAGAAACATTTTTCAGGGATATCATCAAACAGTCCTTTTCTTCAAATAGCTTACCAGCGCCGAGGCGGCGAGGCTGATAACAAAATAGACAAAGCCGGCGAACAGGATCATTTCAACCTGGGTGCCGTCGCGTTCGCCGATGGTCGACGCGGTGCGGAAGAAGTCGGCCAGGCTCAGTACGTAAACCAGCGACGTATCCTGGAACAGCACGATGCCTTGGGTCAGCAGCAGCGGCACCATGGCGCGGAACGCCTGCGGCAGGATCACCAGCCGCATGGATTGCCAATGGGTCATGCCCAGCGCCAGCGCGGCGGAGGACTGGCCGCGCGAGATGCTGATGATGCCGGCGCGGATAATTTCCGAGTAATAAGCCGCTTCAAACAGGGAAAAGGCTACCATAGCCGAGATCAGGCGAATATCGGTTTTCGGCGACAGCCCTAGAACCTGTTGTAATAAGCTTGGAACCACCAGATAGAACCACAGCAGCACCATCACCAGCGGCACCGAGCGGAACAGGTTGACATACAGGGTGGCGAACCAACTGATTGGCTTGAACGGCGACAGGCGCATCACCGCCAGCACGGTGCCCCACAGGATGCCGACCACGATGGCGGTCACGGTGATCTTCAGCGTGATCGCCATGCCCTGCAGCAGATAAGGGAAGCTTGGGACGATCGACGCCCAGTCAAATTCGTACATTATTTACTCCCCAGGTTGCCGGGCAACTGCACTTTCTTTTCGACCAGACGCATAAACAGCATGATAACGGCGTTGATGCCGATATAAGCCAGCGTAATGGCGGTAAAGGATTCGTAGGCGTGTGCGGAGTAATCCAACAGCTTGCCGGCCTGTGCGGCCATGTCCACCAGCCCAATGGTCGAGGCGATGGCGGAGTTTTTGACCAGGTTGAGCATTTCCGAGGTCATCGGCGGCACGATCACCCGGTAGGCGTTCGGCAGCAGCACGTAGCGGTAGGTTTGCGGCAGCGTCAGGCCCATCGCCAGCCCGGCGGCTTTCTGGCCGCGTGGCAGGGACTGAATGGCGGCGCGTACCTGCTCGCAAACGCGGGCGGCGGTAAACAGCCCCAGACAGAGCATGGAGGAGACGAAGAACTGCACGTTGGGATCCAGCTCGCTTTTGAACCAGGTGCCGATATTGGTCGGTAGCAGTTCGGGGATCACCAGATACCAGGTAAAGAATTGCACGATCAGCGGCACGTTGCGAAACAGTTCGACGTAACAGGTGCCGAGGGCGGAAAGAAAGCGGTTGGGCACGGTACGCAAGATACCGAACAGCGAACCGACGAAGAAAGCGATAATCCATGCACAGACGGAGAGGGCCACCGTGACCTGAAAGCCGGACCAGATCCAGCCGAGGTAAGTGGTGTTCCCAAACGGGGCCTGCTGCAGGAAGATACCCCAGTTCCAATCTATTGACATAACAAACTCCGGTAAACGGGCGCAGGGCGCCGAAGATTGATGACCTGATGAGCGCCGATCGCCGCGCGGCCAGTCTGGCTGGCTTGTTGTGTGCGGATGTCGGCGATGCGCCTTGGGGAAAATGAGGGAGGGGAACGGCCCCCCTCATACCTGTCTGTCCCAGTCATCAACTGGGCCGGTTTAGCCTGTGGCCACCTCGGCCTTTGTTCTATACCCACCATCTTTCAAGCTGCGGCGTTGTTGGTTGCACGCTTACCCCAGTCACTTACTTGAGTAAGCTCCTGGGGACTCCTGCGTTTGCCGCCTGGCTGCAACTCGAAAGCTATAGGGTAAATTTAGTTCAACGCTTTGTCGTTAGGCTCTTTGAACAGCTGTTTCATGTCGTCCGACAGCTCGAAGTTCATGTTGAGGTTTTTCGGTGGAATTGGCTGCTTGAACCATTTATCAAACCATTTGGCCGCTTCACCGGAGGTTTGCGCCTGGACGATAGTGTCATCGACCAGTTTTTTGAACTCAGGATCGTCTTTACGCAGCATGCAGCCGTAGGCTTCTTTCGACTGCGGTGTGCCGATGATTTCCCACTGATCCGGCTTCTTGGCCTTGGCGCGCTCGCCCGCCAGCAGGGCGTCGTCCATCATGAAGGCCACCGCGCGGCCGCTTTCCAGGGTGCGGAAGGAGTCGCCGTGGTCTTTGGCGCTGATGATGCGCATGTTCATCTTGTCGCTGTCGTTCAGCTTGTTCAGCAACACTTCGGAGGTGGTGCCGGAGGTGACCACCACCGGTTTGCCTGCCAGGTCTTTAAAGTCTTTGATGTCGGAGCCTTTCTTCACCAGCAGGCGGGTGCCGACCACGAAAATGGTGTCGGAGAAGGCGGCCTGTTTCTGGCGCTCGAGGTTATTGGTGGTGGAGCCGCACTCGAAGTCATAGGTGCCGTTTTGCAGCAGCGGAATGCGGTTCTGCGAGGTAATCGGCAGCATTTTCACCTGCAGATTCGGTGCATTAAGTTTTTTCTTAATAGCTTCAACGATTTGATTGGAGTAGTCCTGAGAGTAGCCCACAACTTTTTGTTGGTTGTCGTAGTAGGAAAAGGGCACTGACGATTCGCGGTGGCCAACAACGATCACGCCGTTGTCTTTGATTTTCTTCAGCGTACCGGTCAGGTCTTCCGCGTGCGCCACGTTACCCGCCATACCGAGCAGCAGTAACGATAACGCCAATTTACGCATTTGCATGGTCCAACTCCTTTGCTGTTGTTGTGGCTCTGACTAAAGAGCGTCAGGTTAAATCGACGATTTATTGCTCAAATTATAAAGATAGTCTTAGAACGGATCGCCGTTAAAAAATAACCGATTGTGAATACCTTGAAACTAAAATGTTTCATTTTTTGAGACGCCGCGCGCACCAAATCAATGCAACAAAACTGCGACGCACTCACGTGGTGCGCTTAATGCACCCAAAATGTGCGCGAGTGCGACAAAACGTCAGCAAAAGTAAACCGGTGTGCGATGTCATGAGAGATAAAGCAAAGAGTGTGCCAGCCGCGTTGATTTAACGGTGCTTTCTGACCGGAGGGCGTTGAAGGGGAAAGCGGGGCGCGGCGGGCGCGCCCCGGCGGAGAGGACTATTTGCGGCGCAGACCCAGCATTAGCGCCCAGCCGCCTAACAGCAGGGTGATCACCCACAGCGGCGTGGCGCCGAAGCGCGCGTAAGGCGTGACGCCGGTGGTCGGCGTGACTTTCACTTCGAGTACCCGGCGGGTGAACTGCGGGATTTCGGCGATTACGTCGCCGTTTGCGTCCACCGCGGCGGTCACGCCGTTATTGGTGCTGCGCAGCAGCGGCCGGCCAAGCTCCAGCGCCCGCATGCGCGCCATCTGGAAGTGCTGCCACGGGCCGATGGAGTGGCCGAACCAGGCGTCGTTGGAGATGGTCAGCAGGAAGTTGGTGTCCGGGCGGAAGTTATCGCGCACCTGCTGGCCCAGCACGATTTCGTAACAGATGGCCGCCGTCAGGTTGTAGCCGCGCACACTGAGCTGCGGCTGCACGTAGTCGCCGCGGCTGAAGGAGGACATCGGCAGATCGAAGAACGGCGCCAGCGGCCGCAGCAGCGTCTCCAGCGGCACGAACTCGCCGAACGGCACCAGGTGGTGCTTGTTGTAGCGATCTTTGGCCGGGTAGCTGTACGGCGTCGGTTCGCCGAGCACGATGGCACTGTTGTAGATCTGCTGGCCCTGCGGCGTGGCGCGTACGTCGACGATGCCGGTGATCAGGCTGCTGTTCTTCGCCCGCATCAAATCGTCCATCATGGTCAGGAAGCCGTTCTGGTTGGCCTCATAATCCGGGATGGCGGACTCCGGCCAGATGACGATCGGCGCCTTGCCCACGTACGGGCGGGTTTCGTCCAGATAGGTTTGCAGCGTGCTGACCAGCGCTTTCGGATCCCATTTCATCGACTGGGCGATGTTGCCTTGCACCATGGCGACGTTTACCGCTTTCTCCGGCTGCGGGGTAAACCAATGCAGCTGGCGCAGCGGCCAAGGTAACAGCAGCAGCGCGGCGGCGATCACCGCAGCCGAGAGGCGGCGCTGATTGACGGCGTACACCAGCAGGCCGGCGATGGCCATCAACACGAAGGTGATGGCGTCGACGCCCAGCAGCGGCGCGATGCCCTTCAGCGGGCCGTTGATCTGGCTGTAGCCGAACTGCAGCCACGGGAAGCCGGTCAGCACCCAGCCGCGCAGGAACTCGGTTACCTGCCACAGCGCCGGCGCGGCGATCGCCAGCCGCCACCAACGGGTGGAGGGCCACAGGCGCGTCAGCAGCCCGGCGAACAGCCCGGTATAGAGCGACAGGTAAGCGGCGAGCAGCACCACCAGGAAGACGTTGACGGCGAACGGCATGCCGCCGAAGTCGGCGATGCTGACATACACCCAGTTGATGCCGCTGCCGAACAGCCCCAAGCCCCAGACAAAGCCGAGCAGGGCGGACTGTTTGACGGTGCGGTTGAGGGTAACGGCCAGCAGGCCGAACAGGGAGACGATGGCCGCGGGCCAGAAGTCGTAGGGAGAGAACGCCAGCGTCCCGCCGGCACCTGACAACAGCGCCAGCAGGGCGCGAACCCGCTGGCGTTCAAGGAATGAGGCTTTAGCCATGTTGGATTTAGTCTTCCAGTTTCGGTGGTGGAGAATCGTCCGGAATTTTTACATGAACCTGGATAATACGTCGACTGTCGGCCATGGCAACTTTAAATAGGTAACCTTCGATTTCAATGGTTTCCCCGCGCGCCGGCAGATGACCGAAGGCCTGCATCACCAAGCCGCCGATGGTGTCGACCTCGTCGTCGCTGAAATGGGTGCCGAAGGCTTCGTTAAAGTCTTCGATCGGCGCCAGTGCGCGCACGGTGTACATGTGGCGGCTGAGCTGGCGGATATCCATATCGTCTTCGTCGTCGTATTCGTCTTCGATCTCGCCGACGATCAGTTCCAGAATGTCTTCGATGGTGACCAACCCGGATACGCCGCCGAATTCGTCAATGACAATCGCCATGTGATAGCGCTGCGAACGGAACTCTTTCAGCATCCGGTCGACGCGCTTGCTTTCCGGCACCACTACCGCGGTGCGCAGCACCTTGTCGATGCTGAAAGGCTCGGAGTCTGCGCGCATGAACGGCAGCAGATCCTTGGCCATCAGGATGCCTTCGATGTGATCTTTGTCTTCGCTGATCACCGGGAAGCGCGAGTGGGCGGAGTCGATAATCACGTCCAGGCACTCTTCCAGCGTCTGGTTGCGCTTGAGCGTCACCATCTGGGAGCGGGGGATCATGATGTCGCGCACGCGCTGTTCGGCGATATCCATCACGCCTTCCAGCATGTCGCGGGTATCGGGATCGATCAGGTCATTTTGTTCGGAATCACGGATCAGCTCGACCAGATCGCCACGGTTTTTTGGCTCGCCGTGGAACAGCTGGTTAAGGATAAGAGTAAAGAACCCCTTCTTGGGACTGGGGCTGTCATTGCTTTGTGAATGGTCGTCGCTCATGGCGTTTTCGTTACTGTCACTCATGTCAGAGTTAAGGGGCGTCAGCGACAGCCCCTTGTGGGGGCTGTGGGGTAAACGGCTGACGTCAGACGGGGTCTTTTTCCGCCAGGTACGGATCGGGATAACCCAGTCCGTGCATGATTTCGGTTTCCAAAGACTCCATTTCTTCGGCTTCATCGTCTTCGATGTGGTCATACCCTAGCAGATGAAGACTGCCGTGGACAACCATATGCGCCCAGTGGGCCTCCAGCGCTTTACCTTGCTCAATCGCTTCCTGTTCAACTACCTGGCGGCAGATGATCAGATCGCCGAGCAGCGGCAGCTCGATGCCCGGCGGGGCTTCGAACGGGAAAGAGAGCACGTTGGTCGGCTTGTCTTTGCCGCGGTAGGTCAGGTTCAGCTCGTGGCTCTCCGCTTCGTCCACCAGGCGCACGGTGACCTCGGCCTCTTCCTGAAATTGCGGCAGCACGCCCTCCAGCCAACGCTGGAAGGTGGCCTCATCCGGCAGACCGTCGCTGTTTTCACAGGCAATCTGCAGGTCCAAAATCACCTGACTCATGGTGTCTCCTGCTCGGAGGCGGCGAGCGCCTCGCGCTTACGTTGTTCGGCAATTGCGTCTTTGCGTTTCTGTTCGGCCGCTTCCCAGGCCTCATAGGCGATGACCACGCGGGCCACCACTGGGTGGCGCACCACGTCTTCACTGTGGAAGAAGTTGAAGCTTAGCTCCTCCACGTCCGACAGCACTTCCACCGCGTGGCGCAGGCCGGATTTCTGGTTGCGCGGCAGGTCGATCTGGGTGACGTCGCCGGTGATGACCGCCTTCGAGTTGAAGCCGATGCGCGTCAGGAACATCTTCATCTGTTCGATGGTGGTGTTCTGGCTCTCATCCAGAATGATAAAGGCGTCGTTCAGCGTGCGGCCGCGCATATAGGCCAGCGGCGCGACTTCGATCACGTTGCGTTCGATCAGCTTCTCTACGCGCTCGAAGCCCAGCATTTCGAACAGGGCGTCGTACAGCGGGCGCAGATAAGGATCGACCTTCTGGCTCAGATCGCCCGGCAGGAAGCCCAGCTTTTCGCCGGCTTCGACCGCGGGACGGGTCAGCAGAATGCGGCGAATTTCCTGGCGCTCCAGCGCATCCACCGCGGCGGCGACCGCCAGGTAGGTTTTGCCGGTGCCGGCCGGGCCGATGCCGAAGGTGATGTCGTGATCGAGGATGTTGGCGATGTACTGCGCCTGGTTAGGCGTGCGTGGTTTCACCATGCCGCGTTTGGTTTTGATGGTGACCGCTTTGCCGTAATCCGGCACGCTGTCGGCCACCTGTTCCAACACTCGGCTCTCTTTGATCGCCAGATGGATTTGCTCCGGATCGATATCCGGGATCACGCCGCGAATCGGCGCGGTGTCCACGTACAGGTGGCGCAGGATATCGGCGGCGGCAGTGACGCACAGGTTCTTGCCGACCAGCTTGAATCGGTTGTCGCGGCGGTTGATTTCGATCCCCAACCGGCGCTCGAGCTGCTTGATGTTGTCATCAAACGGGCCACACAGGCTGAGCAAGCGCTGATTGTCTGCGGGCTCTAACAAAATTTCTTGTGTTGCGACGTTCAAACTATTCCTCAAGGCTCTTATCGGGCCTGGTTGATGTCACACTGGGCGTTCGGGACGCACGTACTCAGAAAAAGCCTGAATACCCTCTATGTTGAATTATTCATGGTGCGTCGCTGCGGCGCAAGTTTACCGCTGATCTATCTGTGCGCCATCGACGGAATTCAAGGGAAAAGAAGGAAAAAACGCGGCGGGGCGCCTGGCACCCGCCGCGTCATCACAGAACAAGGCCGACGAGGATCAGTTCTTTTTCACGAACTCGGATTTCAGCTTCATCGGGCCGAAACCGTCGATTTTGCAGTCGATGTTGTGATCGCCTTCCACCAGGCGGATGTTTTTCACCTTGGTGCCGATTTTCAGCATCGAGGAACTGCCTTTGACTTTCAGATCCTTGATCACGGTGACCGCGTCGCCGTCCACCAGCAGGTTGCCGTTGGCGTCTTTGACGATCAGCGCGTCCTGGTCTTCCGTCGGTGCGTTGTCGCTCCACTCGTGGGCGCATTCAGGGCAGATGAACAGGGCGTTGTCCTGGTAGGTGTATTCGGAGTTGCACTTCGGGCAGTGTGGGAGTTGCATGTTATGTCGCCTCTTCAACAATAAAAAAATACAAAAGAAAATCACCGGGCGCGGGCGCCCGGCGGAGAAACGGTAAGGATTGGCGCGAGTGGGCGGCGATAACGCGGGCCGCCGCGGCGTCAGGGCTGGTAAATGCCGACGCCCAGCGCGTTTTCTTTGCGGGTACGGGCGATCACCGACTGCGGGGATTCATGTACGCGCAGATCCATCTGCTGTTCGGTGCGCACCACTGCGCCACGCAGGGTATTGGTCAGCACCTCGGTAATTTCCACGTCGACAAACTGGCCGATCATGTCGGGCGTGCCCTCGAAGTTTACCACACGGTTGCACTCTGTGCGCCCGGCCAGCTCCATCACGCTTCTGCGCGAGGTGCCTTCGACCAGAATGCGCTGGACGGTGCCGAGCATGCGGCGGCTGAACTGCAGCGCCTGCTGGTTGATGCGATCCTGCAGAATATACAGCCGCTGTTTTTTCTCTTCTTCGCTGACGTCGTCGACCATGTCCGCCGCCGGGGTGCCTGGGCGCGACGAATAGATGAAGCTGAAGCTGACGTCGAAATTGACGTCGGCGATCAGGTTCATGGTCTGTTCGAAGTCGGCCTGGCTTTCGCCCGGGAAACCGACGATGAAATCGGAGCTGAGCTGAATGGCCGGCCGCGCTTTGCGCAGCTTGCGGATAATCGCCTTGTACTCCAGCGCGGTGTGGGCGCGTTTCATCATGGTCAGGATGCGATCCGAACCGCTCTGCACCGGCAGATGCAGGAAGCTGACCAGCTCCGGCGTGTCTTCGTACACCGCGATGATATCGTCGGTGAACTCGATCGGGTGGCTGGTGGTGAAGCGAATGCGATCGATGCCGTCGATGGCCGCCACCAGGCGCAGCAGTTCGGCGAACGAACAGATCTCGCCGTCATGCGTGGCACCGCGATAAGCGTTGACGTTTTGGCCGAGCAAGTTGACCTCGCGCACGCCTTGCGCCGCCAGCTGGGCGATTTCGAACAGAACGTCGTCGCTCGGGCGGCTCACTTCTTCGCCGCGGGTGTAAGGCACCACGCAGAAGGTGCAGTATTTGTTGCAGCCTTCCATGATCGACACGAACGCGGTCGGGCCTTCGGCGCGCGGTTCCGGCAGGCGGTCGAATTTCTCGATCTCCGGGAAGCTGATGTCGACCACCGGGCTGCGGGTGCCCTGGACATGGTTGATCATTTCCGGCAGGCGGTGCAGGGTCTGCGGGCCGAATACCACGTCGACGCAAGGCGCGCGGCTGCGGATCAGTTCGCCTTCTTGCGAGGCCACGCAACCACCGACGCCGATGATCACCGATGGATTTTTTTCTTTCAGCAAGCGCCAGCGCCCCAGCATGGCGAAAACTTTCTCCTGCGCTTTTTCACGGATCGAGCAGGTGTTCAGCAACAGCACGTCCGCTTCTTCGGCGTTTTCGGTCCACTCGAAGCCATGTGTGCTGTTCAACAGGTCGGCCATTTTCGATGAATCGTACTCATTCATCTGGCAGCCCCAGGTTTTGATATGTAGTTTTTTCGTCATTGACTTGCCATTACTCAGTGCGGAGCGAAAGTTGCGTTACGCGACATGCAGGGCGTGTATTGTAATCATTTGCCGCCGTTGTGACCAGCGCGGGGGAAAATGGCATGCGACCTGAAGCCGAAGCGAAAATCCGGTACACTGCGCAAAACGCCATGCCGGGTGGGATGGCGAGTATTCACACAGAAAACATAGCCAATATGAAGACATCTCAAAATCGGTATGACGCGGTGGTGGTGGGCGGCGGCATGGTCGGCGCGGCGGCGGCCCTGGGGCTGGCGCAGGCGGGCTGGTCGGTGGCGTTGCTGGAACATCAGGCACCGCAGGCGTTCGAGGCGCAGAGCCCGCCGGACCTGCGCATTTCCGCTATCGGCTGCACCTCGGTGGGGCTGCTGAAACAGCTCGGTGCCTGGCAGGCCGTGACGGCGATGCGTACGGCGCCATATCGCCGGCTGGAAACCTGGGAGTGGGCGTCGTCACGCGTGGCGTTCGACGCGGTGTCCCTGGGGTTGCCGGAGCTGGGTTTCATGGTGGAAAACCGTATCCTGCAGCTGGCGCTGTGGCAGCAGTTCGCGCAGTGCGCCAATCTGACGCTGCTGTGCCCCGCCAGGCTGCAATCGCTACAGCGGGCAGACAATGCGTGGCAGCTGACGCTGGACAGCGGCGAAACGCTACAGACGCGCCTGGTTGTCGGCGCCGACGGCGCCAACTCGCAGGTGCGCAAGCTGGCGGCGATCGGCACTAACGGTTGGCAGTATCGTCAGGCATGCATGTTGATTACCGTCGATACCGGCGCACCGCAGCAGGATGTGACCTGGCAGCGCTTCTTCCCGTCCGGGCCGCGCGCCTTCCTGCCGCTGTACGGCAGCTGGGCATCGCTGGTGTGGTATGACAGCCCGCAACGCATTCGCCAACTGCAGGCGATGCCGCCGGCGCAGTTGGAGCGCGAGATCGCTGCCGCCTTCCCGGCGCGTTTGGGCCCGGTCAAGGTGCACGCCGCCGGCTCGTTCCCGCTGACGCGTCGTCATGCGCAGCGTTACGTGCTGCCGGGGTTGGCGCTGGTGGGGGATGCGGCGCATACCATCAACCCGCTGGCCGGGCAGGGCGTCAATCTGGGCTATCGCGATGTGGATGCCCTGCTGAACGTATTGAGCGATGCGCGGGAGCAGGGAGAGGATTGGTGCTGCGAGGCGGTATTGTTGCGCTACCAGCGTCGCCGCCGTACCGACAATCTGCTGATGCAAAGCGGCATGGATCTGTTCTATACCGCCTTCAGCAACAATTTGGCGCCGCTGAACGTTGCGCGCAATTTGGCGTTGATGGCTGCGCAGCGGGCGGGCAAGCTGAAAGAGCATGCGTTGAAATACGCGTTGGGATTGTAACCGGCAGGGCTCAGCTTCGGCTGAGCCGTTATGATTGGCTGAATGCCAGACAGCAAAAAGCCCGCTGAAGCGGGCTTTTCTAAATTTGGCTGGGGTGCCAGGATTCGAACCTGGGTATGCTGGTATCAGAAACCAGAGCCTTACCGCTTGGCGACACCCCAATTATGGTGGCTACGACGGGATTTGAACCTGTGACCCCATCATTATGAGTGATGTGCTCTAACCAGCTGAGCTACGTAGCCGATGTTACTTTTCACTTCTTTGATTTGCAAGCAGTTTGTTATGGCTGGGGTACCTGGATTCGAACCAGGGAATGCCGGTATCAAAAACCGGTGCCTTACCGCTTGGCGATACCCCACCTGCAAACAAATCTTATGTTGAATACCCGTTCCCGAAAGAATATGGCTGGGGTACCTGGATTCGAACCAGGGAATGCCGGTATCAAAAACCGGTGCCTTACCGCTTGGCGATACCCCATCAACATACTGCGCCGACGATGAAGAGAAATGGTGCGGGAGGCGAGACTTGAACTCGCACACCTTGCGGCGCCAGAACCTAAATCTGGTGCGTCTACCAATTTCGCCACTCCCGCAATGCAAAAAAGATATGGTGGCTACGACGGGATTCGAACCTGTGACCCCATCATTATGAGTGATGTGCTCTAACCAGCTGAGCTACGTAGCCATCTTTTTTTGCTTTGCCTTCATCGGCGTTGCGGGGCGCATTATGCGTATATGACCGATTTGCGTCAACAAGTTTTTTCCCGAAAAAGCGCCCGGAAGCGCCGTTTGTCTGGGTTGTGAACATTATGGCGATAAAATCGGCAATTCAGGCAGTTGGCGGGGGGGAAAGGCAACAAAAAGGCGGGCCAAAAGGCCCGCCTTGGGGAAAACGCCGCGCGATTATTTATAGGCGGCCTGGTGCACGCCGACGGCGCGGCCGGAAGGATCGTCCATCTTCTTGAAGGATTCGTCCCATTCGATGGCCTTGGCGGACGAGCAGGCGACGGACGGGCCGCCCGGCACGCATTCGGCGGCGCTCGGCAGCGGGAACAGCTCCTCGAAGATTTCGCGGTACAGGTAGCCTTCTTTGGAAGTCGGCGTGTTGTACGGGAAGCGGAAACGCGCAGTTTCGAGCTGTTGATCGCTAATTTGTTGCGCAGCGACCTCTTTTAGCGTGTCGATCCAGCTGTAGCCGACGCCGTCGGAGAACTGCTCTTTCTGGCGCCAGGCCACGCTGGCCGGCAAATAGGATTCGAAACATTCGCGAACGATGTGTTTTTCCATTTTGCCGTTGCCGCACATTTTATCTTTCGGGTTGATGCGCATCGCCACGTCGAGGAATTTCTTGTCCAGGAACGGCACGCGGGCTTCAACGCCCCAGGCGGACATCGCCTTGTTGGCGCGCGCGCAGTCGAACATATGCAGCGCCAGCAGCTTGCGCACGGTTTCTTCGTGGAATTCGCGGGCGTCCGGCGCCTTATGGAAGTAGAGGTAGCCGCCGAACACTTCGTCCGCGCCTTCGCCGGAGAGCACCATCTTGATGCCCATCGCCTTGATTTTACGTGACATCAAATACATCGGCGTCGAGGCGCGAATGGTGGTGACGTCGTAGGTTTCGATGTGATAAATCACGTCGCGGATGGCGTCCAGGCCTTCCTGCACGGTGAAGTGGATTTCATGGTGCACGGTGCCCAGATGGTTGGCCACCTCCTGCGCGGCGCGCAGATCCGGCGAGCCTTCCAGACCGACGGCGAAGGAGTGCAGCTGCGGCCACCAGGCTTCGCTGCGTTCCTGATCTTCCACGCGGCGCGCGGCGTACTTCTTGGTGATCGCCGAGATGACCGAGGAATCCAGCCCGCCCGACAGCAGCACGCCGTAAGGCACGTCGGACATCAGGTGGCTTTTCACCGACTCTTCCAGCGCGGTGCGCAGGGCGGTGGCATCGGTCACGTTGTCTTTGACGCTGTCGTAATCGAACCAGTCGCGGCGATAGTATTCGCGGATCTCGCCGTCCTGGCTCCACAGATAGCTGCCGGCCGGGAATTCCTTGATGGTGCGGCATACCGGCACCAGCGCTTTCATTTCCGAGGCGACGTACAGGTTGCCGTGCTCGTCGTGGCCCATGTACAGCGGGATGATGCCCAGGTGATCGCGGCCGATCAGGTAGGCGTCTTTTTCGGTGTCATACAGGGCGAAGGCGAACATGCCTTGCAGATCGTCGAGGAAATCCGGGCCTTTCTCCTGATACAGCGCCAGGATCACTTCACAGTCGGAGCCGGTCTGGAACGCGTAGCGGTCGCTCAGCCGTTGGCGCAGCGCCTGGTGGTTGTAAATTTCGCCGTTGACCGCCAGAACGTGGGTGTGCGCAGCGTTGTACAGCGGTTGAGCACCGTTGTTGACATCGACGATCGACAGGCGTTCATGGGCCAAAATGGCGTTGTCGCTGGCATAAACGCCGGACCAATCCGGGCCACGATGGCGCATCAGGCGCGACAGCTCCAGCGCTTTCTTGCGCAGTTCAACGGGGTCGGACTTCAGATCGAGCACACCGAAAATAGAACACATACAACTCTCCTAACGGGCTTTTGTGACTGTGATGTTGTTTTTGCTGTTATGGGCAGCATTGCCGATTTATCAGCGATAACGCGGTTTTGCTGCGCTGTGGTTATGAAAATGCGCCTAAAGCTGCAGGAGATGCAAGCATTTTAGCCATTCGCTGAGAAATAGTTGTTTGTGTGGTCGCGATTTTTGAAGAATATTCAGTTATAGACGGGAAAAATTAGCGATTATGCAATTTTTAACGCGATGGGGGGATTGCCGGCCAGTTTGACCGGCAATCGATTAGTGATTAGGCGATGAGTTGCCACAGGGTGAAGGCGGCGTCCGGCGTCCAGGCGGCGTTTGAGGTGTGCGCCTGGATACAGGTGTATTTCTTGCCTTTATAGCTCACTACGTCGCCGGTTTTATAGCTGTGGCTGTTCTGCCACTCGGGCGTACCCGGATCGGGCGGCGTGCCGTCGTTGGCGGTTTTTACCGCCAGCGCGCTGCTCGGCAGCGAAGTATTACCCAGGTTGTCGGTGGCGGTAACGAAGTAGCTGTACTGGGTTGCCGGCGTCAGGCCGCTGTCGGCCAGCGACAGGCCGGCGGTCTGGCCGATCGGGTTGCCGTTGCGGTAAACGGTGTAACCGGCGATCGGCGAGGCACCGGTGGCGGCGGCCCAGCTCAGTTTCAGCGAGGTGGCGCCCAGCTCGGAAACCGTCAACGCCGTCGGTGCATTAGGCTTTCCCGGTGGGGTGACGCCCCCTTGAATCAACGGCGCGTAGCGGGTTTTGAATTCCCAGTTGTAGGCCACACCGGCTTTGCTCTTGCCGTTATCCCAGTTGATTGACCAGGTCATCAGGCCTTTGATCGACAGGTTCTTGGCGTCGAGACGGGAGAATGCGTTATACACCGCCTGTTTGTTGACCACGTAACCGGTGGCGGCGGCATCGTTGTTGGTCGGCAGGCCGATGACGAATTTTGACGCCGGGATCTTTGCGTAACCGCGGGTGCCGGTCACCAGGCTTTCCGTCAGGTAGTAGAGGAAGTCCTCTTTCATGGCGTCGTTATTCTGCGTGATCCAGGCGTTAAGTTCGTCCACCCAAATACCGTCGCCACCCTGGTTATAATATTGCGGTGCGATAAAGTCGTAATAACCTTCGAGGGCATTGATATAATCCAGGTAGGTACCGTTGGTGCGTAAATAAGGGAATTCCGGCGCCATGCTGATAATAAAGTTTTTCCCCTGTGCGGCGTAATAATCTTTCACTTTTTTCAGCGCCGCGGGCAACACGGTTTTATTATTGGCTGCGCCGATCGCCGCCTGCTCCAGATCGATATCCAGACCGTCGAAGCCATACACTTCCACCAGACGAATAATTTCGTCTTTCAGCTTGTCTTCGTCGCCGGTTTTCAGTTCGATATGGGCGTCTGCGCCGCCGAGGGAGATCAGCACTGCGCGGCCCTGGCTGTTCAGCACGCCCACCTGGCGGCGAAACTCGGCGTCGGACAGATTATAAGGCTTGAAGGTCGGAATGCCCTGGCCTTTCATAAAGGCGACGGCCACCACGTTGTACTCGGCAGGAATGTCAGTCAGATTCATATTGACGAATTGGCCTTGCTGATAGCCGTCGCTGGCGCCGGCGGCCCAGTTGTGCCAGAAGCCCATCAGGATTTTTTTGTTAGCAATACTTGGCATGGTGGCCGCATCGTCGGCGGTGAGGGCATTATTAATGTTTTGGGTGCTCATGGTAGCCTCGTTAATTAAGGTAAGGGTTTTCCGCTCGCCGGCAATATCAGCTATTGGCGGGGCGTAAAACTATAATGAGGATTTTTGACGCAGGTAGGCTGAAACCTTTTGCGACTATGAGCGAATTAAATTCAAATTAGCGGGAATGACGTGGGAAATAAGGGCGGCCGGGCAGCCGCCATTGAAGATCAGAAGATGGTGATATCGGCTACGGAAGGGTAGACGTAGCTCGGGCGGAACGGCATGGTTTCGATGTCGTTCAGCGTGGAGACGCCGGACAGTACCAGCACGGTTTCGAGGCCGGCCTGGAAGCCCGCCAGAATATCGGTGCGCAGGTTATCGCCGACGATCACCGTTTCTTCCGAGTGCGCCTGCATTTTGTTCAGTGCGGCGCGAATGATCCACGGGCTGGGCTTGCCGACGTAAAACGGCTTGCGGCCGGTGATCTTCTCGATGGGGGCGCACAGTGCGCCGCAGGCCGGCGAGAAGCCGTGGCCGTGGCTATCCGGGTTGGTGGCGATAAAACGCGCGCCGTTGTTCACGAAGTAGGCGGCCTTGTGCATCATATCCCAGTTATAAGAGCGGGTTTCGCCGACGATCACGAAGTCCGGGTTGATGTCGGTGATGGTGAAACCGGCCTTGTACAGTTCATGGATCAGCGCGCCTTCGCCCACCACGTAGGCCTTTTTACCTTCCTGACGCCGCAGGAAATCAGCGGTCGCCATCGCCGAGGTGTAAAACGCGCTCTCCGGCACCTCCAGCCCGGCGGCAGAGAAGCGGTTAGCCAAATCCTGCGCGGTTTGTGAGGGGTAATTGGTCAGCACCACCAGCGGCATGCCTTGCTCCTGGATGCGCGCCAGGAACAGATCGGCGCCGGGAACCGGCGTATTGTCATGCAGCAGCACGCCGTCGATATCGCATATAACGTTTTTGATTTTCATTTGTCGCTGTTTCTCATGATTACGGCAGGCAAGGGGTGACGATAACACACTTGCCAGAAGCGGCGGATCAGCTTTCCAGCAATCGCTGCAAGAGCACGCCGTTGAGCATCGCGCGTTTGGCCAGGGCGAAAGCGCCGATCGCCGAGCGATGATTGAGTTCGGATGTCACCACCGGCAGATTTTTGCGGAAGTCCTTCAGCACCTGGGTATTGATGCAGCTCTGGATCGCCGGCAGCAGCACTTTGTCCGCTTCGGTGATCTCACCGGCGATCACCACCTTTTGCGGGTTGAACAGGTTGATGGCGATGGCCACCGCCTTGCCCAAATAGCGGCCGACGTGTTCGATCACTTCACCGGCCAGCAGATCGCCGCGGTTAGCGGCCTTGCAGATGGCGTTGATGCCGCAGTCGTCCAGCGTCAGCTTGCTCGGATAGCCTTGGCTCAGCAGCTGGCGCACGCGCTGTTCGATCGCCGCGTTGGCGGCCACCGTTTCCAGGCAGCCGAAATTGCCACAGTGGCAGCGTTCGCCGAGCGGATCGATCTGGATATGGCCGATCTCGCCGACGTTGCCGTTGTTGCCGAGAAAAATCTGCCCGTTAACGATGATACCGGCGCCGGTGCCGCGGTGCAGGCGCACCAGAATCGAGTCTTCGCAGTCGCGGGTGGCACCGAAGTAGTGCTCCGCCAGCGCCAGGCTGCGGATGTCGTGGCCGACGAAGCTGGTGACGTTGAAGCGCTGCTGCAGGTTATCCACCAACGCCCAATTGCTGACGCTGATGTGCGGCATGTAGCGCACCACGCCCAGCGCCGGATCCACCAGGCCGGGCAGGATCACCGCGATGGCGATCAGCTCGCGCAGGCGGCGTTGGTTTGCGTCGATGAACTGGGCGATGGCGGTGAACAGCGCGTTTTCCAGCGTTTCCTGGGTGCGTTCCGGTAGCGGGTAGTGTTCTTCGCCGAGCGATTTGCCGCTCATGTCGTACAGGGTGATGGTGGCGTCGTGGCGGCCAAGGCGCACCGCGACGGTATGGAAGTGACGGGTTTCCGACACGATGGAGATCGCGCGGCGACCACCGGTGGAGGCTTGCTGATCGACTTCTTTGATCAGCCCGCGCTCCAGCAGCTGGCGAGTAATTTTAGTGACGCTAGCGGGGGCGAGTTGGCTGAGTTCGGCAATCTGGATGCGCGAGATCGGGCCTTGTTGGTCGATCAAGCGATAAACTGCCGCGCCGTTAAGTTGTTTGACTAAGTCAACGTTCCCTATTTGTGCCTGTCCGCCAGTGCTCATCAATAATATTACTCGCTGTTCATTGAATTAAACCTCGTTACCGTTAACGAGCGTTTTGGTGATTTTAAAATCACGGGTGAAGATGGTCAGGTTAGCCACCTTGCCGGCTTCGATGGTGCCCAGACGGTGATCGACGCCGATGGCGCGCGCCGGATACAGCGTCGCCATGCGCAGCGCTTCGTCCAGCGCGATGCCGATATGCTCGACGCTGTTTTGCACCGCTTCGATCATGGTCAGCGCGGAACCGCTCAGGGTGCCGTTCTCATCCACGCACAGCCCGTCCCGATAGTATATTGTTTTACCGGCGAAAATAAATTGGTCAATATCTGCACCCGCTGGCGCGGTGGCATCGGTGACCAATACCAATTTATCACCTTTCAGGCGTTTGGCGTTACGGATACTCGCCCAGGCCACGTGATGGCCGTCGGCGATGATGCCGGTATAGACCTCCGGCGTATCGAAGATCGCTCCCATCAACCCCGGTTCGCGGCCGGTAATGTACGGCATGGCGTTGTACAGGTGGGTGGCGAAGCTGATGCCGGCCGCGAAGCCGGTGCGCGCCTGGTCGTAGGTGGCGTTCGAGTGGCCGGCGGAAACCACGATGCCGGCTTCGGTCAACTGCTTGATAAAGTGCGGCTCAACCATTTCCGGTGCCAGCGTGACCTTGGTGATCACGTCGGCGTTGGCGCACAGGTAGTCGATCATTTCGCGGGTCGGTTTGCGAATGAACGCCGGGTTGTGGGTGCCTTTTTTCACCGGGCTGAGATACGGCCCTTCCAGGTGCAGGCCCAACGCCTGGTTCTGGTGCTTTTTCAGATAAGCGCGCATCACGTCGACGCTGTGCTTCATGAATTCGTCGCTGCTGGTGATCAGCGTCGGCAGATAGCTGGTGCAGCCGGATTTCTGGTTGGCGCGCTGCATGATTTCCAGCGTTTCTTCCGAAATCGCCTCCAGCGAATCGTTGAACTGTACGCCGCCGCAGCCGTTCAGCTGTACGTCGATCAGCCCGGGGGCCAGGATAGCGCCACCCAGATCGCGCGTTTCGATGCCGGCGGGCAATTCGGCCGCCGGGCAGACTCTCTCGATCAGCCCATCAGCGATAATGACTGCATGGTCATCAAGTACGTCGTGGCCGGTATAGATCCGGCCGTGGGTTAAAGCGAACATCGTAGCCCCCTGCAAAGATTAAAGACTTTTAACGCTTTCCGCTTCTAACTCGCGGAAATATTTAACGGTTTTGACTTTCAGCTCCATGGTGGCCGGTTCGTCGCAGACCACCACCGCTTTGGCGTGCAGCTGCAAACAGCTGATGGTCCACATGTGGTTGATGTTGCCTTCCACTGCGGCTTCCAACGCCTGTGCCTTGGCGTGGCCGGTCACCAGGATCATCACTTCTTCTGCGTCCAGCAGCGTGCCCACGCCAACGGTCAGCGCATACTTCGGCACCAGGCTGACGTCGCCGCCGAAGAAGCGCGAGTTGGCGATGCGGGTGTCTTCGGTCAGCGTTTTGATGCGGGTGCGCGAAGCCAGGGACGAAGCCGGTTCGTTGAACGCGATGTGGCCGTCGATGCCCACGCCGCCCATGAACAGGTTAATTTTGCCGTAAGACTTGATCTTCTCTTCGTACTGGCGGCACTCGGCGTCGACATCTGCGGCGTTGCCATTCAGCAGGTTGATATTTTCACTAGGAATATCAACGTGATCAAAGAAGTTGCGGTACATGAAGGTGTGGTAGCTTTCCGGGTGTTCTTGCGGCAGGCCAACGTACTCGTCCATGTTGAAAGTCACAACATGCTTAAAGCTTACTTCACCTGCTTTGTGCATCGCAATCAGATGTTTGTAGGCTTCCAGCGGCGTGCCGCCGGTGGGCAGGCCGAGCACAAACGGGCGCTCTGCGGTTGGCTTGAATGCGTTGATGCGTTGAACGATATGACGCGCGGCCCATTTGCCGACTTGTGCGGTATCTTTCAGTGGGATAAGTCTCATCTAACACCTCTTGGAATAAGTAAACTTAAGTAAACTAAAGCTATACTGTACGGGCCTGCGGGAGTCCTAAGCGTAATCCAGCTTTGTGATTCTCGCGTGAATCGTCCGTTCGGTTGATTTTTTGAATGATAAAATAAGTTTTGTGTGATGGCTAGCAATGTGGGAGGTAAACACTACTTTTTGGTGATATTTATCACAAAAAGGGAGGTTTTAATTTGCGATACAAAATAAATTTTTTACACTCGGCATGAGTGATACGTGCCATGCGTTTTTTCTAAAAAGGTAGTGAGAGCTCCAAATAAACTACTAAATAGGGTCCGTCCGCGGACAACATAGGGGGAAAAGGTGAACATTCTTAGTTATTTGCAAAAGGTGGGACGGGCGCTGATGGTGCCGGTCGCCACGCTGCCCGCCGCAGCCATCTTAATGGGCGTCGGGTACTGGATTGACCCTGTTGGTTGGGGCGGCGACAACGCGCTCGCCGCTTTCTTCATTAAATCCGGCTCCGCTATCATCGACAACATGTCGGTGCTGTTCGCTATCGGCGTGGCCTACGGCATGTCCAAAGACAAGGACGGCGCGGCTGCGTTAACCGGCTTCGTCGGTTTCCTGGTGTTGACCACCCTCTGTTCACCGGCCGCCGTGTCGATGATTCAGAAGATCCCGCTCGATCAGGTGCCTGCCGCGTTCGGCAAGATCCAGAACCAGTTCGTCGGTATTCTGGTGGGCATCATCTCCGCCGAAGTGTACAACCGCTTCAGCGGCGTCGAGCTGCCTAAGGCGCTGTCGTTCTTCAGCGGCCGCCGTCTGGTGCCAATCCTGATCTCCTTCCTGATGATCCTGGTCGCCTTTATCCTGATGTACATCTGGCCGGTGATCTTCAACGGTCTGGTAAACTTCGGTGAACACATCCAGAAAATGGGCTCGGTCGGCGCGGGTATCTACGCCTTCTTCAACCGCCTGCTGATCCCGGTCGGCCTGCACCACGCGCTGAACTCGGTGTTCTGGTTCGACGTGGCCGGCATCAACGATATCCCTAACTTCCTTGGCGGCCAGCAGTCGATCGAAGCCGGTAAAGCGGTCGTCGGCATCACCGGTCGTTATCAGGCGGGCTTCTTCCCGATCATGATGTTCGGTCTGCCGGGTGCGGCACTGGCCGTCTATCACTGCGCACGCCCTGAGAACAAAGCCAAAGTTGCGGGCATCATGCTGGCGGCTGCCTTCGCCGCCTTCTTCACCGGCATCACCGAACCGCTGGAATTCTCCTTCATGTTCGTGGCGCCCGTGCTGTACGTGATCCACGCCGTGCTGACCGGCATCTCGGTGTTCATCGCCGCCAGCATGCATTGGATCGCTGGTTTCGGCTTCAGCGCCGGCCTGGTGGATATGGTGCTGTCGTCTCGCAACCCGCTGGCGACCCACTGGTACATGCTGATCCCGCAAGGTCTGGTGTTCTTCGTTATCTACTACGTGGTATTCCGTTTCACCATCAACAAGTTCAACCTGATGACCCCGGGCCGCGAACTGGCGGTTGCCGGTGACGAGACCGACGGTTACGACGTCAATGTCGACAGCAACGCCGGTAAAGACGAGAACGAAACCACCACGCTGGCCCGCCGTTATGTCGGCGCGATCGGCGGTTCCGACAACCTGACCGGTATCGACGCCTGCATCACCCGTCTGCGTCTGAACGTGAAAGACTCCGCGCTGGTGAACGACGCATTGGCGAAGCGCCTGGGCGCGTCGGGCGTTATCCGCCTGAACAAGCAGAGCGTGCAAGTGATCGTCGGCACCCGTGCCGAACTGATCGCCAGCGCAATGCGCAACGTGATTGCGGCCGGTCCGGTGGCGGCAGCGGCGGCCCCGGCGGCGGCACCTGCAGCGGAAGCCAAACCGCAAGCGGTACCGAACGCACCGAAAGCCGCGTTTGAAACGCTGGTGGCGCCGGTGACCGGTGAAGTGGTGGCGCTCGATCAGGTGCCGGACGAAGCTTTCGCCAGCAAGGCGGTGGGCGACGGCCTGGCGATTCGCCCGACCGACAAGATCGTCGTGGCGCCGGCTGACGGCACCGTGGTGAAAATCTTCAATACCAACCACGCATTTTGTCTGGAAACCGACAAGGGTGCCGAGATCGTGGTGCACATGGGGATCGACACCGTCGCGCTGGAAGGCCAGGGCTTCAAACGCCTGGTGGAAGAGGGCGCGGAAGTGAAAGCCGGTCAACCGATTCTGGAACTGGATCTGGATTACTTGAACGCTAACGCGCGTTCGATGATAAGCCCGGTAGTGGTCAGCAACTCTGACGACTACGCCGGCCTGGCGGCGCTGGCCAGCGGTTCTGTGGTCGCCGGCCAGACCAAGCTGTACGAGATCCAAAAGTAAGGCCGTTTTTACCTGAGTAGTACCTGGGGCCGGTCACGCATCATGGCGGAGTTTGCCCCGACTTGGCGGGAAGAGAGCGATCTCTTCCCGCTTTTTTTTATCCCGTTTCGCCCCACGGCGGTGCGCCGCGCGCCGAGGGTGCAACATGCCGCATTTTTCGTGAAACAAACGGTTGTTTCCAGACGTGGCTTGTTGGATCATAGGCGGTTATGTGTAGCGCTTTGCATTGAGGAACAGTGAAATGAGTGAGGCTGAAGCCCGCCCAACCAATTTTATCCGTCAGATCGTCGATGAAGATCTGGCGTCGGGGAAACATACATCGGTACATACCCGTTTCCCGCCGGAGCCTAACGGCTATCTGCATATCGGTCATGCCAAGTCCATCTGCCTGAACTTCGGCATCGCCAAAGACTACCAGGGCCAGTGCAACCTGCGCTTCGACGACACCAACCCGGTGAAAGAAGACATCGAGTTCGTCGAGTCGATCAAGCACGACGTGGAGTGGCTGGGCTTTGAGTGGAGCGGCAACGTTCGCTACTCCTCTGACTATTTCGACCAGCTGCACCAGTATGCGGTTGAGCTGATCACCAAGGGGCTGGCCTACGTCGACGAGCTGTCGCCGGAGCAGATCCGCGAATACCGCGGCACCCTGACCGCGCCGGGCAAAGACAGCCCGTACCGCGACCGCAGCGTGGAAGAGAACCTGGCGCTGTTCGAGAAGATGCGCAACGGTGAATTCGCCGAGGGCGCCGCTTGCCTGCGCGCCAAGATCGATATGGCTTCGCCGTTTATCGTGATGCGCGATCCGGTGCTGTACCGCATCAAGTTCGCTGAACACCACCAGACCGGCAACAAATGGTGCATCTACCCGATGTACGATTTCACCCACTGCATTTCCGATGCGCTGGAAGGGATCACCCATTCGCTGTGTACCCTGGAATTCCAGGATAACCGCCGCCTGTATGACTGGGTGCTGGATAACATCACCATTCCTTGCCACCCGCGTCAGTACGAGTTTTCGCGTCTCAACCTCGAATACGCCATCATGTCGAAGCGCAAGCTGAACCAGCTGGTGACCGAGAAGATCGTCGAAGGTTGGGATGACCCGCGCATGCCGACCGTTTCCGGTTTACGTCGCCGCGGTTATACCGCCGCTTCCATTCGCGAGTTCTGCCTGCGCATCGGCGTGACCAAGCAAGACAACAACGTCGAGATGATGGCGCTGGAATCCTGCATCCGTGACGATCTGAACGAGAACGCACCGCGCGCTATGGCGGTGCTGGATCCGGTAAAAATCGTCATCGAAAACATGGGTGATGCGGTGGAAATGGTCACCATGCCGAACCACCCGAACAAGCCGGAAATGGGCAGCCGCGATGTGCCATTCAGCCGCGAGATCTATATCGATCGCGCCGACTTCCGTGAAGAAGCCAACAAGCAATACAAACGTCTGGTGCTGGGCAAGGAAGTGCGCCTGCGCAATGCGTATGTGATCAAGGCCGAACGCGTCGAGAAAGACGACGCGGGTGAGATCACTACCATCTTCTGCAGCTACGATGCAGAAACGCTGAGCAAAGATCCTGCCGATGGCCGCAAGGTGAAAGGCGTGATCCACTGGGTTTCCGCGGCGCACGCGCTGCCGGCGGAAATTCGCCTGTACGATCGCCTGTTCAGCGTGCCTAACCCGGGCGCGGCGGAGGATTTCCTCGCTACCATCAACCCGGAATCGCTGGTGATCAAGCGTGGCTTCGTCGAACCGAGCCTGGCGGCCGCACAGCCGGAGAAAGCCTACCAGTTCGAACGTGAGGGCTATTTCTGTGCCGACAGCCGCTACTCTTCAGCCGAGCATTTGGTATTTAACCGTACCGTTGGCCTGCGAGACACCTGGGCTAAAATCGAAGGTTAATCTTATTAGCCTCGAAAATTAATGTATCAGCGCGGCTTAGGCCGCGCTTTTTTATGCCTGCGATTTATCCGCTAATCTATTCCACTTTCATTTCTACGGCACTCTGTTTAATTCCTCGCCGCGCGTCAGCCAATAGGCATCTTGATATTGGCCTTATAAATCTTAATATTTGCTTATATATTCGTGATGCGAATTAATTTCATTTGGAGAGCGCTCTCAATTTTTATCTTCTGACTGACGAATTAGGTCAGGCTGAAACCATTAATCGTCTCTGGTTGACCTGATATCTGTATTTATTCTGATTTAATTGAATTTTTTATTCGACACCCTCAATGCCTATCGGCGTAACAAATTCTCATCGATATGTGCTCTTTGTCATACTTTGACAAATCTTCCGCATTTTTCATTTGATAATTCGCGTCGCGAAAAATAGTCTGTCTGTAGCAATAAGTGCTGTGGGAATAACATCTCGTCGGCAATATTTTTTACCCGTTCGGGTTTTTTATTGGCAGTCGTGCAGGGCAGTGGTGAACACAGGCGGCTGCAACTTTTAAGTTAAGTCAAAGAGGAATTTCAATATGGGTACGCACGGTGCTCAGCGTAAAACGCTGGCGCTCGCTGTCGCGGGCGCGCTGTTGGGAACAGGGTTTGCCATGGCGCCTGAGGCGAAAGCCGCAGGGTTTATCGATGATTCCACGCTGACCGGCGGCATTTATTACTGGCAACGTGAGCGCGACCGTAAAGATCTCAATCCGGAAAGCAAGGATTACAACAAATACACTACCAACCTGTCGCACTCCACCGCCAACCTGAGCCTGGATTTCGCTTCGGGCTATGCCTGGGACATGTTCGGTCTGGATGTCGGCACCTTTACCGCCATCGAATTGGCGGAATCCAGCGCCAGCGGCCACCCGAACGAGATCGCATTCTCCTCGAAGAACCGTACCTACGATGAAGATTACTCCGGCGACAAAGGCGGCATCAGCCTGTACAAAGCCGCCGCCAAATTCAAGTACGGCCCGGTCTGGGCGCGCGCCGGCTATATTCAGCCGAGTGGCCAAACCCTGCTGGCGCCGCATTGGAGCTTTATGCCGGGCACCTATCAGGGGGCCGAAGCCGGTGCCAAGTTCGACTACGGCGATGCCGGCGCGTTGAGCTTCTCCTACATGTGGACCGACAAGTACAAGGCGCCGTGGCATATCGAAATGGACGACTTCCGTCAGAACGATAAGAAAACCCGCGTCTCCTATTTGCACTCGCTGGGCGCCAAGTACGATTTTAAAAACGATCTGGTGCTGGAAGCCGCCTTCGGTCAGGCTCAGGGCTACGTGAACCAGTATTTCACCAAGGCGTCTTACAAATTCGATCTGCTGGGCAACCCGCTGACCACCAGCTACCAGTTCTACGGCGCGGAAGACCGCATCAGCAACAAGAACGATCCGAACAGCATCTATGACGGCCTGGCCTGGCTGCAGGCGTTGACCTTCGGCTACACCACCGGTCAGTTCAACTGGCGTCTGGAAGGCACCATGGTCAAGGCGGAAGGCAATCAGGGCTTCTTCCTGCAGCGCATGACCCCGACTTATGCGTCGTCCAACGGTCGCTTGGACGTGTGGTGGGACAACCGCTCCGACTTTAACGCCAACGGCGAAAAAGCGGTGTACGCCGGCGTCATGTATGACCTGAGCAACTGGAACCTGCCGGGCATGGCGGTCGGCGGCTCTTACGTCTACGCCTGGGACGCCAAGCCGAGCACCAACCCGATCTTCGATCAGAGCCAGCGCCTGAAAGAAAGCGCCTGGAGCCTGGACGCGATGTACACCATTCAGGAAGGGCGCGCCAAAGGCACGCTGATCAAGCTGCACTACACCCAGTATGACAACCACACCAACATCCCGAGCTGGGGCGGCGGTTACGGCAACATCTTCCAGGACGAGAAAGACGTCAAGTTCATGGTCATCGCGCCATTCACCATCTTCTGATGCGTTCCCCGGTTTTGCCGCCGGGGACAGTTAAGGGAATTCAACGATGAAAAAAATCATGCTGATGTTGGCGGCCGTTGCGGCCCTGAGCGCCTGCGCGCAACCCGCCGCGCCGCCGGAAGACACCAAATTGAAGCAGGCTTACAGCGCCTGCATCAACACCGCTGAAGGTTCGCCGGAGCGCCTGCAGCCCTGCAAGGCGGTGCTGAACGTGCTGAAACAAGAGAAACAGCACCAGCAGTTTGCCGAGCGGGAAACGGTGCGGGTGATGGATTATCAGAACTGCATTATGGCGGTTCACAGCGGCAACGGTCAGGCTTACGACGCCAAGTGCGGCAAGCTGTGGCAAGAAATCCGCGATAACAATAATTAAGAAGGACGAGAAGATGAACGCATTCAAACTGAGCGCGCTTGCCGCCTTGACGGCAACGATGGGATTCCTGGGCGGCATGGGGAGCGCCATGGCCGATCAACAGCTGGTGGATCAACTGAGCCAACTGAAGCTGAACGTGAAAATGCTGGATAACCGCGCCGCTGAAAACGGCGTGGATTGCGCAGCGCTGGGCGCCGATTGGGCCTCGTGCAACCGGGTGTTGTTCACCCTCAGCAACGATGGCCAGGCGATCGGCGGCAAAGACTGGATCATCTATTTCCACAGCCCGCGCCAAACCCTGCGGGTGGACAACGATCAGTTCAAGATCTCGCACCTTACCGGCGATCTGTACAAGCTGGAGCCGACTGCCAAATTCAGCGGTTTCCCGGCCGGCAAGGCGGTGGAAATCCCGGTGATTGCCGAATATTGGCAGTTGTTCAGAAATGACTTCCTGCCGCGTTGGTACGCCACTTCCGGCGACGCCAAGCCGAAAATGCTGGCGAATACCGACACTGAAAACCTGGATCAGTTCGTGGCGCCGTTCACCGGCGATCAGTGGAAGCGCAGCAAGGATGACAAAAACATCCTGATGACGCCGGCTTCACGCTTTGTCAGCAATGCCGATCTGCAGACGCTGCCTGCCGGCGCGCTGCGCGGCCAGATCGTGCCGACGCCGATGCAGGTGAAAGTGCACGCGCAGGACGCCGATCTGCGTAACGGGGTATCGCCGGATCTGAGCACGCTGGTCAAGCCGGCGGCGGACGTCGTCAACCAGCGTTTCGCGTTGCTGGGTGTGCCGGTACAGGCCGGCGGTTATCCGATCAAGACTGACATCCAGCCCGGCAAATTTAAAGGTTCGATGGCGGTTCCGGGTGCCTATGAGCTGAAGATCGGCAAGAAAGAGGCGCGGGTGATCGGTTTCGATCAGGCCGGGGTGTTCTACGGTCTGCAGTCGATCCTGTCGTTAGTGCCGACCGACGGCAGCGCCAAGATCGCCACGCTGGACGCCAGCGACGCGCCGCGCTTCCAGTATCGTGGCATTTTCCTCGACGTGGCGCGCAACTTCCATAAGAAGGACGCGGTGCTGCGCCTGCTGGACCAGATGGCGGCCTACAAGCTGAACAAATTCCACTTCCACCTGAGCGATGACGAAGGTTGGCGCATCGAAATCCCCGGCTTGCCTGAGCTGACGGAAGTCGGGGGCCAGCGCTGCCACGATCTGAGCGAAACTACCTGCCTGCTGCCGCAGTACGGGCAGGGGCCGGACGTCTACGGCGGCTTCTTTACCCGCCAGGACTACATCGACATCATCAAATACGCGCAGGCGCGCCAGATCGAAGTGATCCCGGAGATCGACATGCCGGCGCACGCCCGCGCCGCAGTGGTGTCGATGGAGGCGCGCTATAAGAAGCTGCATGCCGCCGGGAAAGAGCAGGAGGCCAACGAATTCCGCCTGGTGGATCCGACCGATACTTCCAATACCACCTCCGTGCAGTTCTTTAATCGCCAGAGCTACCTGAACCCGTGCCTGGATTCTTCCCAGCGCTTTGTCGACAAGGTGATCGGCGAGATCGCCCAAATGCATAAAGAGGCCGGCCAGCCGATCAAGACCTGGCATTTCGGCGGCGACGAGGCGAAAAACATTCGTCTGGGCGCCGGTTATACCGACAAGGCGAAACCGGAGCCGGGCAAAGGCGTCATCGATCAGAGCAACGAAGACAAACCGTGGGCCAAGTCGCAGGTCTGCCAGGCGATGATCAAAGACGGCAAAGTGGCCGACATGGAACACCTGCCGAGCTACTTCGGTCAAGAGGTCAGCAAGTTGGTGAAAGCGCACGGCATCGACAGAATGCAGGCCTGGCAGGACGGCCTGAAAGACGCCGAGAGCGCGAAGGCGTTTGCCACCTCGCGCGTGGGCGTCAACTTCTGGGACACCCTGTACTGGGGCGGTTTCGATAGCGTCAACGATTGGGCCAACAAAGGGTATGAAGTGGTGGTCTCCAACCCGGACTACGTCTATATGGACTTCCCTTACGAGGTGAACCCGGACGAGCGCGGTTACTACTGGGGCACCCGCTTCAGCGACGAACGCAAGGTGTTCAGCTTCGCGCCGGACAACATGCCGCAGAACGCGGAAACCTCGGTCGACCGTGACGGCAACCACTTCAACGCCAAGAGCGACAAGCCGTGGCCGGGAGCATACGGGCTTTCCGCCCAGCTGTGGAGCGAAACCCAGCGCACCGATCCGCAGATGGAATACATGATCTTCCCGCGTGCGTTGTCGGTGGCTGAACGTGCTTGGCACCGTGCCGGTTGGGAGCAGGATTACCGCGCCGGCCGTGAATACAAAGGCGGGGAAACCCACTTTGTCGATACCAAGGCGCTGGAGAAAGACTGGCTGCGCTTCGCCAATATCCTCGGCCAGCGTGAACTGGCCAAGCTGGATAAAGGCGGCGTCGCTTACCGTCTGCCGGTGCCGGGCGCACGCGTAGCGGGCGGCAAGCTGGAGGCGAATATTGCGCTGCCGGGGTTGGGTATCGAGTATTCCACCGATGGCGGCAAGCAATGGCAGCGCTATGACGCCAAGGCCAAGCCTGCGGTGTCCGGTGAGGTGCAGGTGCGTTCGGTTAGCCCGGACGGCAAGCGCTACAGCCGCGCCGAGAAGGTCTAAGCCCGGTGCGCCGGCTCGCCGCTCTGGCGGCGGGCCGTGTAACGAAGGGGGAATGCGTTCGCCTCCGCGCGTGCCGGGGTGGGGCGGGCGTTGTAGTGAGAGTAGTACGTGGAGTAGCAGTGCCGCTGCAATTGTTGTATTTCATGACATGATCTTCCCCCGGCTTGTCCGGGGATTTTTTTGTCCGCTGTACGGCGGGCATAAAAAAACCGCCTCGGTGTGAGGCGGTTTTTCATAGCCGGTCAGGCTTATTTCTTGTCGTGCAGCGTTTCGTCTTCGCGGCAGTCACCGGTTTCACAGTGGCCGTACAGGTACAGGCTGTGGTTGGTGAGCTTGATGCCGTGCTGTTTGGCGATATCACGCTGGCGCACTTCGATGGATTCGTCGCTGAACTCGATCACTTTGCCGCAGTCCAGGCAAATCAGGTGATCGTGGTGATGCTGTTGGGTCAGCTCGAACACGGACTTGCCGCCTTCGAAATTGTGACGCGTCACAATGCCCGCATCGTCAAACTGGTTCAGTACGCGATAAACCGTCGCCAGCCCGATCTCTTCGCCCATATCTATCAGTTTTTTGTACAAATCTTCCGCACTGACGTGATGGCATTCCGGATTTTGCAGTACTTCCAGGATTTTGAGTCGCGGAAGCGTGACTTTTAAGCCGGCCTTCTTCAATGCGATGTTGTTGTCGGTCATGCGAATTCAGTCCTGTTACTATGCTAATCAAGTTGAGGCGTACTCGCCTGTGGCATCGGTCGGCACAAAGAGTTAATGCGTCTCATTATAGAACCGGTTGTGCTAAATGGAAACCGCCGGTTGTTAACAAGGATATAATTGCACTATTGCATGTTTTGCATGCAACGCCTTGATGGATGGGATAAACCGATATCTCAGTCTACCTTGACGGGGTGGGAAGTTACAAATCTGTAGCTTCTATCGCAGCAATCCTTACTGCCGATGACGGCCCTGTGGCCAACACTATGCACGTTACAGGGCCTTTGTTCAACCTTTCGCCAGTGCCGGCGCTTAGCCGACGATATCGGCCAGGCTCAGTTCTTCGACGATTTGCTTGACCCAGGCGTCGACGCGCTCGTTGGTCAGCTCCGGCTGACGGTCTTCGTCGATCGCCAGACCGATGAAGTGGTTGTCGTCCGCCAGGCCTTTGGAGGCCTCGAAGTGGTAGCCTTTGGTCGGCCAGTGGCCCACGATGGCTGCGCCGCGCGGCTCGATGATGTCGCGGATGGTGCCCATCGCGTCACAGAAGTATTCCGCGTAGTCTTCCTGGTCGCCGCAGCCGAACAGCGCCACCAGTTTGCCGTTGAAATCGACCTCTTCCAGCGTCGGGAAGAAATCATCCCAGTCACACTGCGCTTCACCGTAGTACCAGGTCGGGATACCCAGCAGCAGGATATCAAACCCTTCCAGGTCTTCTTTGCTGCTTTTAGCGATGTCGTGTACTTCAGAGACGTCGTCGCCAAACTGTTTCTGGAGAATTTTCTGGATCATTTTGGCAATGTTTTCGGTATTGCCAGTGTCGCTGCCAAAGAAAATGCCTACAGTAGCCATATCGCGTATAACCTTTAAATTCAAGTAATTGCATTACTCGATGCCAGCACTGCCGCCGCTGACGCCGATTAAAATGATGCCATGGCAAGAGCCTTTCGCCGCGCGGGCCGGCGCCGACAGGGCGCAGTCTCTTACCGGTAAATGCGTATCATGCCAGAAAGTGGCTCCGGGGTTTTATCGCATTAATGCGATGCCGGAGAAGAAGAAAAGCGTTGCCGATCCGGCGTTGTCCTTAACGCCGCGCCGCGCGTGCGGCCGAAGAGATCAATGTTCCGGCTGTTCTTCCGCCAGTTGCGCCAACAGCATCTGCTCGATGAGCTCGCTGCGGCTGATATTGCGCTGTTCCGCCAGTTTGTTCAGGGCGTCCACCGCATCCGCGTTGATTTTCAGCTCTACGCGCCGCAATCCACGCACTTTATCGCGCCGTAACTGATTGCGCTTATTGATTCTGAGCTGTTCATCGCGGGAGAGCGGGTTGGTTTTCGGGCGCCCCGGACGGCGTTCATCTGCGAACAGATCCAGCGTCGTGCGATCCGTTTGTTCTTTTGCCATAGGTAGCGGTACTGCAAGGGAGTTTGCATCAAAAAGCGTTCTCACGCTTTCGGAGGCATTGGTTAACACACTTCGGGCCAATAAACCCTAACCCAAATTTACCCCCGAACCGGCGTTCGCAAACGCGCCGGCGCGGCGGCAAAATTATAGCGCGCCATATTACCCCAGCAGATGGAGCGGCGACAATGCCTAACTGCGGCCTAAACGCGCTAAGCCGTTATCTTTAGCGCGTTTTTTCACCAGATGTGCGTGCTTTTCAGGCTTCGTCGAGAAAACGGTGGATGGCGCGTAGCACCGCTTCCGGTTTTTCGGCGTGCACCCAATGGCCGGTGCCGGCGACGACGTGCGCACGGGCCTGCGGAAACTGGCGCGCGATGTCCGCGCGGTAGCTGTCCTGCACGTAAGGTGACAGGCCGCCGCGAATGAACAGGGTTGGGTGTGGCCAGGCCGGCACGTCTTGCCAGCCGGTGATGTCTTCGTAGCGTTCGATCAGCACCGGCAAGTTGAAGCGCCATTCACCGTTATGGAAGGACTTCAGCAGGAACTGGATCACGCCTTCTTCCTGCAGGTAATCGCGCATCAGCTGGGCTGCCGCCTGGCGTTGGGTGATGCCGGCGGCGCTGACGGCCTTCAGCGCGGCGAAGATCTCATCGTGGCGGCGGGTTTGGTAATCCACCGGCGCCACGTCGATAACGATCAGCCTGGCAACGCGCTCGGGTGCGATGGCGGTCAGCGCCATCGCCGCTTTGCCGCCCATCGAATGGCCGATGACGATCGCTTTCTCCAGCTGCAGTTCGTCGAGCAGCGCCAACAGATCCTGCGCCATGGCGGGATAGTTCATGTCGTCGGCGCGTGGGGAGAGGCCGTGGTTGCGCAGATCGACCTTGATCACACTGTGCCGCTGATGCAGATCGCGCGCCAGCACGCCCAGGTTGTCGAGATTGCCGAACAGCCCGTGGATCAGCAGCACCGGCAGCGCGTCTGACTCGGCGGCCAGCAGTTGATAATGTAATTTCATGGCGAAGTTCATACTGAGAGAGATTCAGATTAGGGTATCATGATTGAATCGCACGATGAATAATGCGGAATTTTCGCGGCGCGGGCTTGGCAGTGCCGGCTATAGGTATTAGTCTGCATTTTCCGTCGGGAGGCACATTGTTGTGTTCGCTCCAGCGCTTTTAACCTTATAATCCCATGGCTTGAATGCAGGATCTGGCTTCAGGTTCTAAGTAGAAAAAACAGTATTGGATAAAGATGAAAACTATTGAAGTCGACGAAGAGCTTTACCGTTATATTGCCAGCCACACGCAACACATCGGTGAGAGCGCGTCCGATATTTTACGCCGCATGTTGAAATTCACCGCCGGCCAGCCGGTGCGCGCGTTGCCTGCCGCCAGTGCACTGCAATCCGTCGAGCTGGAAAAAGCGGTGCCGGCGCAGCGTCCGCGCGATCGCGTGCGCGCCATGCGTGAACTGCTGTTGTCGGATGAATACGCCGAGCAGAATAAGGCGGTCAACCGCTTCATGTTGGTGCTGTCCACGCTGTATACCCTCGATGCCGCCGGTTTCGCCGCCGCCACTGAGGCGTTGACCGGCCGTACCCGCACCTATTTCGCCGGCGATCAGCAGACCCTGCTGGCCAACGGTACGCACACCAAGCCTAAACACGTGCCTGGCACCCCTTACTGGGTGATTACCAATACCAATACCGGCCGCAAACGCAGCATGATCGAACACATCATGCAGGCCATGCAGTTCCCGGCGGAACTGATCGAGAAAGTTTGCGGTACCGTCTAATTTAGCGAACAGCCCGTCATGATGGCCGTGCGCGACGTATTGCCCGGTCACCGACAGGGATGAGGGAGATATGTCGATGGCGAATAGTCCACGTGCCGGGCAGCCCGCCCGCCAAAGCGATCTGATCAACGTAGCTCAGCTGACGTCGCAGTACTATGTGCTGCAACCGGAAGCCGGCAATGCCGCACATGCGGTGAAGTTTGGTACCTCCGGCCACCGCGGCAGCGCGCAGCGCCACAGCTTCAACGAAGCGCACATCCTGGCCATCGCCCAGGCGATCGCCGAAGTTCGTCATCAGCAGGGCACCACCGGCCCGTGCTACGTGGGCAAAGACACCCATGCGCTGTCCGAGCCGGCCTTTATTTCTGTGCTGGAAGTGCTGACTGCCAACGGCGTCGATGTGATCGTGCAGGAAAATAACGGCTTCACGCCGACGCCGGCGGTCTCGCACGCCATTCTGTGCCACAACCGCCGCGGCGGCGCGCTGGCCGACGGCATCGTCATTACGCCGTCCCATAACCCACCGGAAGACGGTGGCATCAAGTACAACCCACCGAACGGCGGCCCGGCTGACACCAACCTGACGTCAGTGATCGAAAAGCGCGCCAACGAACTGCTGGCGCAGCAGCTGAAAGGCGTTCAGCGTCAGTCGTTGGATAAGGCCTGGAACAGCGGCCATCTGCACGCTAAAGATCTGGTGCAGCCTTATGTCGAAGGTCTGGTCGAGGTGGTCGATATGCCGGCCATCCAGCGTGCCGGCCTGAAGCTGGGCGTGGATCCGCTCGGCGGTTCCGGCATCGCCTATTGGCAGCGCGTGGCGGAGCACTACAAGCTGGATCTGACGCTGGTGAACGATTCCATCGATCAGACCTTCCGCTTCATGCACCTGGATCACGACGGTATCATCCGCATGGACTGCTCGTCCGAGTCGGCGATGGCTGGCCTGCTGGCGCTGCGCGACAAGTTCGATCTGGCGTTCGCTAACGATCCGGATTATGACCGCCACGGCATCGTCACGCCGAAGGGCTTGATGAATCCGAACCATTATCTGGCGGTGGCCATCAACTACCTGTTCCAACATCGCCCGCAGTGGGGCGCCGATGTCGCGGTGGGTAAAACGCTGGTGTCCAGCGCGATGATCGACCGCGTGGTGGCCGATTTGGGCCGCAAGCTGGTGGAAGTGCCGGTCGGCTTCAAGTGGTTCGTGGACGGCCTGTTTGACGGCAGCCTGGGCTTCGGCGGCGAAGAGAGCGCCGGGGCGTCGTTCCTGCGCTTCAACGGCAAACCGTGGTCGACCGACAAAGACGGCATCATCATGTGCCTGCTGGCGGCGGAAATCACCGCGGTGACCGGTGAGAACCCGCAGCATCACTATGACGATCTGGCCAAGCGTTTCGGCGCGCCAAGCTACAACCGCATCCAGGCGCCGGCGACTGCGGCGCAAAAAGCGGCGCTGTCCAAGCTGTCGCCGGAGATGGTGAAAGCCGACACTCTGGCGGGCGATCCGATCACCGCACGCTTGACGGCTGCGCCGGGTAACGGCGCGTCGATCGGCGGTCTGAAGGTGATGACCGACAACGGCTGGTTCGCCGCCCGTCCTTCCGGTACCGAAGAGGCTTACAAGATCTATTGCGAAAGCTTCCTGGGGGCTGAACATCGCAAGAAGATTGAGCACGAAGCGGTCGATATCGTCAGCGAAGTGCTGGCTTCCGCCAAATAATCGTTGCTCTTGCCTGACAAAAAGCGCTGTTTTTACAGCGCTTTTTTTATGCCTGCAATTTAGATATATCTTTTTCACGGCACGCGCTTGCGCATTTAGATATATCGATCTAGATTAGCGCTATCGACGCTGTTTAGATATATCTAAACAACCTCGTGTTGATGTTCACTGTTAAAGCGAGGTATCACCGTATGTTTCATCGATTAGGTTTACACCGGCATCATCACCATCATGAATGCGAAGCAGGCGATGGTCGCCGGCATCGCGGCGGGCGTCATCACTTCGGCGGCGACGGCGAAGTGCAGGGCCGGGGCAGGCGCGGCGGGCGCCATCGCCTGTTCGAGCACGGCGATCTGCGCCTGGTGCTGCTGGCGTTGGTGGCGCGCAAGCCCAGCCACGGCTACGAGCTGATCAAAGCGATCGAAGAGGCTTCTTCCGGCCTGTACGTGCCAAGCCCGGGGGTGATTTACCCCACGCTGACGCTGCTGGAAGAGCAGGATTTCCTCGAACCGCTCACCACCGGCAACGGCCGCAAAAGCTACCGCATCACCGCGGCGGGCGAGGGCGAGCTGCAAAAGCATCAGCAGGTGGTTGAAGTCATTCTGGCGCGGCTGGCGGGCGCCGGGCGCGAGCATCATCGGCACGGTAACCTGGCGGAAGGCATCTACGATGCCATGAACCGCCTGCGCAGCCTGCTGCGCGGCAACGTGATGCGCGCCGATCTCACGCCGCAGCAGGTGGAGCGCATCAACGCCGCGTTACTGACCGCCGTGGCGGCGATCGAAAGCGAAATGCACATTCAACCCACGCAGCAGGAGAAGAACTGATGCCCGGCCACCGTTTTAACATTACCGTTGAAGCCCTGAGCGATCGCCAGGGCAATCCCGTCGAGAAAGCGCCGCTGAGTTTTGACGTGACCAACCACGACGATATTCTCGACATCGTCGAGCGCATTCGGGCGCGTGACGATTTGAACTTCGGCCCCGAGCAGAGCGCGGCCTTCGCCGTCGGCCTGAAGCTGTTTTCCGAAGTGATGATCGAAAACCGCAAACACCCGGTGTTCGATCCGCTGCGCGACGCGTTTAAAGCGTTTATGGTCGGATTGAAGAAGGGCCCGACGGCGTAAAGGCGCGGCAGAGCGCGCCCGCCGGGTTAAGGCATGAAGCGGTAGCCGACGCCGGTTTCGGTCAGCAGGTGTTTGGGCCGTGCCGGGTCGGCTTCCAGCTTCTGCCGCAGATGGCCCATGTAGATGCGTAGGTAGTGGCTGTGCTCCACATAGTTCGGCCCCCAGACGTGGCTCAGCAGCTGGCGTTGGGTGATCACCTTGCCGGCGTTGGCCAGCAGCTCCGCCAACAGGCGAAACTCGATCGGCGTCAGATGCAGATCTTCCTCGTTGCGCAGCACCCGGCGATTCACCAGATCGACGGTGATTTCCGAAAAGCTTATCAGCGGGCTTTCCTGCTGGCTGGCGGAGTGGCGACGCAGCGCGACCCGCACCCGCGCCAGCAGCTCGCCGATGCCGAACGGTTTGCTGAGGTAGTCATCGGCGCCGGCGTCCAGCGCGGCGATCTTGTCCTCCTCGGCGTTACGCGCCGACAGCACGATCACCGGAATGGCGCTCCACTGCCGCAGATCGCGGATGTAGCTTAGCCCGTCGCCGTCCGGCAACCCCAAATCGAGAATGATCAGATCCGGTTTGCGCGTGCCGGCTTCAATCAGCCCGCGTTGCAGCGTTTCACTTTCAAATACCCGCAGGCCTTCGCTTTCCAGCGCGGTGCGCACGAAGCGGCGGATCTCTTTTTCATCTTCAACAATCAGAATGTTGGTTGGCGTTATGCTCACGTTTCCCCTGCGTTGATTACAGATCGAAGGCGTCGCCGTCGATCTCGGGCGGTTTCTCCAGCGGCAGCACGAAGCGGAAGCTGGCGCCGCCGTTGGCGCCGTTTTCCGCCCAAATGCGGCCATCATGCACTTCAATAATGGCACGGCAAATCGCTAACCCCAAGCCGACGCCGGGGATCGCCGACTCTTTATTGCCGCGTGAAAATTTGTCGAAAATCAGCTGTAGCTGTTCGGCGGGGATGCCTGGGCCGTTATCCCAGACCTCGACTTCCAGCCACTCGGGCAGTGTGCGGGCGCGAATGCCGATGGTGGCCTCGGCGCCGGCGTATTTGTTGGCGTTTTCCAACAGGTTGGTAAATACCCGTTCCAGCAGGCTGCCGTCGCAGTTGACCAGGATCTGTTCCTGCGGCAGCTCGACCACGATCGGATGCTGGCTGAGCAGCGGTTCCAGCATGTGCAGCGAGGCGCCGACGATCTCTTCCAACGACTGCCACTCTTTACGCAGGCTGAAACCGCCGGACTGGATGCGCGCCATATCCAGCAGGTTGTTCACCAGCCGGGTGGTGCTCAGCACCTGCTGGCGGATCTGGCTGGCCTGGGTGGCGTGATTGGAACCTTCGGCCGCCAGATCCAGCGTGAGGATTTCCGCCTGGCCGAACAGCACGGTCAGCGGCGTGCGCAGGTCGTGCGACAGTGCCGCCAGCAGCGAGTTGCGCAGCTGCTCGCGCTCGGCGTCCAGCTTGGCTTCTTCGGCGCTGCGCGACAGATGCAGCCGTTCCAGCGCGCTGGCGATCAGCACCGCGAAGGTTTGCAGCAGCCGTTGTTGTTCCGGCACCATCAGCTGGCGCAGGTTGTTGGGCTCGATCGCCAGCAGGCCGAAGGTTTGCTTGGGGGTATTGAGCGGCAGCAGTTGGTAAGGCACGCCGGGCAGGGTGTCGGTGCCGGCGCCGGCCGGCAGACCCTTGTCGAAGCTCCAGCGCGCGATGGCCTCGTCTACCGACAGCAGCCCGCCTTCCTCGCCGACCATTTGCTGCAGCCGACCGTCCTCCTGCGGCAGCAGCAGCACGGTTTTCGCCTGGAAGCTGCTGGAGAGGAAGTGGCGGCTGGTGTTGGCGATGTCGGCCACGGTCAGCGCCCGGCTCAGCCCGCGCGACATTTCGTACAGGTGGCGCGCCCGCTGTTCGCGGTAGCGCGCCACCCTGGCCTGATAGCGCACGCCGGCGGTCAGGTTGCCGATGGTGATGCCGACGATCAGCATCACGGCGAAGGTCAGCAGGTACTGCACGTCGCTGACGGCGAGCGACCATTCGGGCTGGACGAAGAACAGGTCAAAGCTGGCGACGTTGATCACCGCCGCCAGCACCGACGGCCAGCGGCCGAAGAACAGGGCGACGATCGCCACGCCGAGCAGATAGACCATCACCAGGTTGGCCTGATCGAAGCCCGGCAGCAGCCACTGCGAGAGCAGGGTGATCAGCGCGCACTGCGCCACCGCCACCGCGCAGCCGCGCAGCTGCATGCGCCATTTTTCATTGAAGCTGCGGCCGTCATGCTCTTTGCCCGGTGGCGGCGCGGCGTCGCTCTCCAGCGCCACGATCACCAGATCGAGGTCCGGCCCCAGCCGGCCAAGGCGATCGGCGAAGCTACCGCGCAGTTTCCAGCGCTGTTCGCTGCGGCGGCCGATGATGATTTTTCCGAGGTTATGCTCACGGGCGTAACGCAGCACCGCGCGTTCTTCGGACGGATCGGACAGGGTGGCGGTTTCGGCGCCGAGTTCCTGCGCCAGCCGCAGCGCGCGCAGAATGGCGCGGCGTTGATTTTCCGGCAGCCGGTGCAGCTTGGGGGTTTCCACATAGACCGCATGCCAGTGGCAGCCGAGCCGCGCCGCCAGCCGTGCGGCGATGCGCACCAGCTTTTCGTTGCCGCTGTTGTGGCCGACGCACAACAGGATGCTGTCGCGGGTGTGCCACACCTTTTCGCGCCCTTGCGTGTCGCGGAATTCGCGCATCTGGTCATCGACCCGATCGGCGGTACGGCGCAGCGCCAGCTCGCGCAGAGCGATCAGGTTGCCTTTGCGAAAGAAATGCTCGATGGCGCGCTCGGCCTGGCCGGGAATATACACTTTGCCTTCGTGCAGCCGTCGGCGCAGATCGTCCGGCGGCAGATCGACCAACACCACTTCGCTGGCCTCGTCAAACACGTGGTCGGGCACCGTTTCGCGCACCCGCACGCCGGTCACGCCGCCCACCACGTCATTAAGGCTTTCCAGATGCTGCACGTTAACGGTGGTCAGCACGTCGATGCCGGCGTCCAGCAGCTCTTCCACATCCTGCCAGCGTTTGGGGTGGCGCGAGCCGTGGGCGTTGCTGTGTGCCAGTTCGTCCATCAGGATCAACGCCGGGTGGCGCGCCAGCGCGGCGTCGAGATCGAATTCATGCACCAGCCGGCCGCGATGCTGGATGCGCTTTTGCGGCAGCAGCGTCAGGCCGTCGAGCAGGGCGGCGGTCTCGCTGCGGCCGTGGGTTTCCACCACGCCGACCAGCACGTCCAGCCCCTGAGCGCGCAAGCGCTGGGCCTCCTGCAGCATGGCGTAGGTTTTGCCCACGCCGGCGCAAGCGCCGAAGAACACCTTCAACCGCCCGCGCGGTTTTTCATTGGCCAGCGCCAGCAGGCTGTCGGGATCGGGGCGCTGCTGTTCTTCTTCGACCATGACCATTCCTTGTGTGACAAAGCAAAAAGGGGTTCGGCACGCCGAACCCTATCACTATGCTGAATACGGCACGTTACTTCAACGCATCCAGCGCCAGGTTCAGCTTCAGCACGTTCACCACCGATTCCCCCATAAAGTTGGGCGTGGCCCGATCGGTGTTGTCCGCGATCAGTTTGGCGACCTGCTCCGGCGGCAGATGACGTGCCGCCGCGACCCGCGCCAGCTGATACTGCGCCGCAGCGATCGAGATCTGCGGATCCAACCCGCTGCCGGAGGCGGTCAGCAGATCCACCGGGATCGGGCCGCTCATCGCAGGGTTTGCCTGGCGCAGCTGTGCCGCGCGTTCGGCGATGGCCTTATCCAGTGCCGGGTTGGTGGCCGCCAGGTTGCTGCCGGCGGAGGCCAGTGGATTATAGGCCGAATCGCCGGTGGCCGAAGGACGGCCCCAGAAATAGTCGGCACGCGTAAAGTTTTGGCCGATTAATGCGGAGCCGACCGCTTTGTCGTCCCGGTACAGCAGCGAACCGTTGGCCGCGCCTGGAAACAGCAGCTGCGCCAGCCCGGTGGTCAGCAGCGGATAGGCGATACCGGTGAGCAGCGTCAGCAGGATCAGCATCACCAGCGCAGGTCGTAAATAAGTCATGTTCATATCCCTCAATGGTTAACCGGCGACGTGCAGTGCGACCAGGATCAGGTCGATCAGTTTGATGCCGACGAACGGCACCAGCAGACCGCCGACTCCATACAGCCACAGGTTGCGGCGCAGCAGGGCCGCGGCGCTCATCGGTTTGTAGCTCACCCCTTTCAGCGCCAGCGGGATCAGGAACACGATCACCAGGGCGTTGAAGATCACCGCCGACATGATGGCGGAGGTGGGGGAGTGCAGGTGCATCACGTTCAGCGCGTTCAGCTGTGGGTAAGTGGCCGCAAACGCCGCCGGAATGATGGCGAAGTATTTGGCCACGTCGTTGGCGATGCTGAAGGTGGTCAGCGAGCCGCGCGTCATCAGCATTTGCTTACCGATGTGCACCACTTCGATCAGCTTGGTCGGGTTGGAGTCCAGATCGACCATGTTGCCCGCCTCTTTGGCGGCCTGGGTGCCGGAGTTCATCGCCACCGCCACGTCGGCCTGTGCCAGCGCCGGGGCGTCGTTGGTGCCGTCGCCGGTCATCGCCACCAGGCGGCCTTCCGCCTGGTACTGGCGGATCAGCGCCAGCTTGGCTTCCGGCGTGGCTTCCGACAGGAAGTCGTCTACCCCGGCTTCGGCGGCGATCGCCGCGGCGGTCAGCGGATTATCGCCGGTGATCATCACCGTCTTGATGCCCATTTTGCGCAGTTCATTGAAGCGTTCCTTGATGCCGCCCTTGACGATGTCCTTCAGCGCCACGACGCCCAGCACCCGTGCGCCTTCCGCCACCACCAGCGGCGTGCCGCCGGTGCGCGCCACGCTTTCCACCAGATCGTCCACCGCCCGCGGGAAATGGCCCTGATTGGATTCGACGTGGCGGCGAATGGCGTCCACCGCGCCTTTGCGGATCATGCGCTGCTGCACGTTGACGCCGCTCATGCGGGTTTGGGCGGAGAAGGGCACGAAGGTGGCGTTCAGCGCCTGCAGATCGCGTTCGCGCAGATTGAAGCGCTGTTTGGCCAACACTACGATGCTGCGGCCTTCCGGCGTTTCGTCCGCCAGCGAGGCCAGCTGCGCGGCGTCCGCCAGTTCTTGCTCTTTCACGCCCGGTGCCGGCAGGAACTCCGAGGCCTGGCGGTTGCCCAGCGTGATGGTGCCGGTTTTATCCAACAGCAGCACGTCCACGTCGCCGGCGGCTTCCACCGCGCGGCCGCTGGTGGCGATGACGTTGGCGCCGAGCATGCGGCTCATCCCGGCCACGCCGATGGCGGACAGCAGGCCACCGATGGTGGTGGGGATCAGACAGACCAGCAGCGCGACCAGCACGGTGATGGTGACTACGCTGCCGCCGCCGGCCGCTTCCACACTGTATTGCGAGAACGGGAACAGGGTGGCGGTGGCCAGCACGAACACGATGGTCAACGCCACCAGCAGGATGGTCAGTGCGATCTCGTTCGGCGTTTTGCGGCGTTTGGCGCCTTCCACCATGGCGATCATGCGATCGAGGAAGGTTTCCCCTGGGTTGACGCTGCACTGCACCACCAGCCAGTCGGACAGCACACGGGTGCCGCCGGTGACCGAGGAGAAGTCGCCGCCGGATTCGCGGATCACCGGCGCGGATTCGCCGGTGATGGCGCTTTCATCCACCGAGGCACCTCCCTCCAGCACTTCGCCGTCGCATGGGATGGTGTCGCCGGCTTCCACCAGCACGATATCGCCTTTGCGCAGGCTCTCGGCGGCCACTTTCTCCGTGGCGCCGTCGCGGCGTGGGCCGGCCAGCTTTTTCGCCCAGCTGGTTTTCTTGGTGCCCCTCAGGCTTTCTGCCTGGGCCTTGCTGCGCCCTTCGGCCAGCGCTTCGGCAAAGTTGGCGAACAGCACGGTGAACCACAGCCACAGGGAGACGCTGCCGGTAAAGGCGGCGGCGCCGTCGGTTTGGCCGGCGAGGATCGCCAGCCAGATGGCGGTGGTCAGGATGCTGCCGATATACACCACGAACATCACCGGGTTGCGCCATTGAACGCGAGGGTCCAGCTTTTTCACCGCATCGATCAGCGCGGTGCGCACCAGAGCCGGTTCAAACAGCGCGCGTTGTTTGCGAGTCATCTCTTATTCTCTCTCTGTGACGTCTGTTAGTTTGCCAACCAAAGCTGTAAATGCTCGGCCACCGGGCCCAGCGCCAGCGCCGGCACGAAGGTCAACGCGCCCACCAGCAGCACGGTGCCGATCAGCAGGCCGATAAACAGCGGCCCGTAGGTTGGCAGGGTGCCGTTGCCCGCCGGCTGGCGTTTCTTGGCGCTCAGCGAGCCGGCGATCGCCAGCACCGGCAGGATCACCCCGAAGCGGCCGACGAACATGGCAAAGGCCAGCAGCAGGTTGTAGAACGGCGTATTGACGCTCAACCCGGCGAAGGCGCTGCCGTTGTTGTTGGCGGCGGAAGACAGGGCGTACAGCACTTCGCTGAAGCCGTGGGCGCCTGGGTTGAGGATACCGGCGCGGCCTGCGTCGGTGCCGATGGCCAGCGCGCTGCCCAGCAACACCAGCGTCGGCGTAACCAGGATCGCCAGCGCAGTCATTTTCATGTCATAGACGTCGATCTTTTTGCCCAGATATTCCGGGGTGCGGCCGATCATCAGGCCGGCGATAAACACCGTCAGCAGCACGAACAGCAGCATGCCGTACAGGCCGGAACCGACGCCGCCGAACACCACCTCACCGATCTGCATCAGCCACATCGGCACCATGCCGCCCAGCGCGGTGAAGGAATCGTGCATGGCGTTGACCGCCCCGCAGGACGCAGCGGTGGTCACCACCGAGAACAGGCTGGTGGCGAGAATGCCGAAGCGCGACTCTTTGCCTTCCATATTGCTGTTGCTGTCGGCGCCCAGCGCGCTCAGATGCGGGTTGCCCGCCAGCTCGGCGTACATCACCACCACCACCGCCGCCACGAAGATCAGCGCCATCGCCCAGATCAGCGCATGGCCCTGGCGGTTTTCACCGGCCAGCTGGCCGAAGGCGAAGCACAGCGCGCAGGGGACCAGGAAGATCGCCAGCATCTGCACGAAGTTGGTCAGCACGGTTGGGTTCTCGAACGGGTGCGCCGAGTTGGCGCCGAAGAAGCCGCCGCCGTTGGTGCCGAGCATCTTGATCGCTTCCTGCGAGGCCACCGGCCCCATCGGCAGCGTTTGCTGCGCGCCTTCCAGCGTGGTGACGTGCAGGTAAGGCAGGAAGTTTTGCAGCGTGCCCTGGCTGACGAAGAACAGGGCGATCAGCAGTGCGATCGGCAACAGCACATACAGCGTGATGCGGAACAGATCGGCCCAGGCGTTGCCGACGGTCTTGCTGGCGCGGCGGGTAAAGGCGCGGATCAGCGCAAAGGCCACGGCGATGCCGGTGGCGGCGGAGACGAAGTTCTGCACCGCCAGCCCGGCCATCTGGCTGAGGTAGCTGAGGGCGCTTTCGCCGCTGTAGGCCTGCCAGTTGGTGTTGGTGACGAAGCTGACGGCGGTGTTGAGCGCCAGATCCCAAGAGAGGCCCGGGAACCCTTGCGGGTTGAGCGGCAGCGAGCCCTGCGCCATCAGCAAGGCGAACAGCAGCGCCAGGCCGAGCAGGTTGAACGCCAGGATCGCCAGCGCGTACTGCCACCAGTTCATCTCGGTGGCGCGGATGCCGCAGGCGCGCCAGACGCCGGCTTCCACCCCGCGTAGCGCAGGCAACGGCTCACCTTCGATCAGGCGTGCCAAAAAGCCGCCCAACGGCCGGGCCAGCAGCAGAAGCACCAACAGGAAGCTGGCGATCAGTAAAAAGGCTGAAGCCGCCATCAGAAATCCTCCGCGTTAAACAGGGCGTAGACCAGATAGCCCAACAGCAGCAGAACCAACAGCGCACCACCAATAACGCTGAAACTCACGGGACACCTCCAAGGGTGTTGTTTTTGATAGAGGCAGTGTAGGGAGTGGGGTAGAAAGAAGATGAAAAAATCGCGCGGGCAGGTGTAAAAAAAGTATAAAAATGGCTGAAATTTCAGCGGAAATTGGGCATTTCAAATATCAGGCCGGTGGCGAGATTACCCCTGATGTGTGAATGAGAATGGGCGGAAGTGGGGAATAAAGAACCGGTTAATAACCACAATGTAACCCATGTTTAGTTAAAAATTAACCTGGTTGTAACAAACTTACGAATTGGTGCGGTGATTAGCGATTTTTTGTGCGATTTAGTGGTCGGATGAGTAGTAAACTTTCATCAATTGCGCTAAAATTTTGCCCAGTTACCAAATTATCGATTATTCATTTGATACGCCCGCGCCGTTTTCCCTGACAAATCAACGGCAGGCGTTTTTAAGGAGGTTCGCATGTCTACTACCTATCACGCTTATTCACTGCATCGGATTCTCCTGCGCCGCAGCGCAGTGGTCCTCGCGGGCATTTTGGCCCTGCCGGTGATGTTGTTCCGCAGCGATCGCGGGCGTTTTTACAGCTACCTGCACCGCGTCTGGTCAAAAACCAGCGACAAGCCGGTCTGGCTGCAGCAGGCAGAACTGGCGTCCTGCGATTTTTACTGATCCACTGCCGATTCACGAAAAACCCTCGCCTCGCGG
>NZ_MJAO01000022.1 GCF_001902635.1 Serratia marcescens
GCTGGCGTGGATGCAGGTGTTGCTCAATACGCCGCTCGACGACAGCGGCGTGACGCTGGCGGCGCTGACGCCGCGGCACAAGCAGGCAGAGCTGCAGTTCTATTTGCCGATTAACCGGCTGTTGCAGGCGAATGAGCTCGATGCTCTGGTGAAGCGTTACGATCCGCTTTCCGCCCGCTGCCCGGCGCTGGATTTTCATCAGGTGCAGGGCATGCTGAAAGGCTTTATCGATCTGGTGTTCTGCTGGCAGGGCAAATACTACCTGCTGGACTACAAGTCCAACTGGCTGGGGGAGGACAGCAGCGCCTATACCCGGCCGGCGATGGAGCAGGCGATGGCGGAGCATCGTTACGATCTGCAATACCAGCTGTATACGCTGGCGCTGCATCGCTACCTGCGCCATCGCTTGCCGGATTACGACTACCGGCGCCATTTTGGCGGGGTGATTTATCTGTTCCTGCGCGGCGTGGATGCGGCGCACCCGGGCAACGGCATTTTTACCTGTCTCCCCGAGTTTGAGTTGGTGGCGGGGATGGATCGCTTGTTCAGCGGCGAGGCTGCGGCGACGGAGGAAGGATCATGATCGCACTGCTGGAGCAAGCGGTGGCGCTGGGCGCGCTGCGACCGCTGGACGTGCAGTTCGCACGCGTGGTGGCGAGCGAAGAAGAACCCGATATTTTGTTGGCCGCCGCCTGTCTGAGTGCAGAGGCCGGGGCCGGTCACGTCTGCCTGATGTTGGAGCAATTGCAGGCGGACACGCTGTTTGAAGGGCGCCAGCCGGCGCTGGCGCTGGCCGTGTGGGAGGCAGCCGGGCGGCCGGATGGCACGCGCTGGCAACAGCGCCTGGCGGCCAGCGCGGCGGTCGGAGACGGCAGCGGCGCTACGCCGTTGGTGCTGCGCGGGCCGCGGTTGTATCTGCAGCGCATGTGGCAAAACGAAGGTGAAGTGGCGGCGTTTATCGGCGGCGAAGGCGAATCGCTGGCGGTGCCGGAAGCCGAGCTGCGTGCGATCCTCGACCGCCTGTTTGGTGCGGCGAGCGACGAGCCCGACTGGCAGAAGATCGCCGCGGCGGTGGCTGCGACGCGGCGCATCGCGGTGATTTCCGGCGGGCCGGGTACCGGTAAAACCACCACCGTCGCCAAGCTGTTGGCGGCGTTGGTGCAGTTGGATGAAAGCGCGCGTTTGCGCATTCAGCTGGCGGCACCGACCGGCAAAGCGGCGGCGCGCCTGACGGAGTCACTCGGCAGCGCCAGCCGTGAGCTGGCGTTGGCCCCGGTGCAGCAGGCGTTGTTCCCGACGGAGGCGGCGACGTTGCACCGCCTGTTGGGGGCGCAGCCGAACAGCCAGCGCATGCGCTATCACCGCGGCAACCGGCTGCATTTGGACGTGTTGGTGGTGGATGAGGCCTCGATGGTCGATCTGCCGATGATGGCGCGCCTGATTGCCGCGCTGCCCGATCGGGCGCGGGTGATTTTCCTCGGCGACCGCGACCAGCTGGCTTCGGTGGAGGCCGGCGCGGTGTTGGGGGACATTTGCCGTTTTGCCGAGCAGGGGTACAGCGACGCGCGTGCCGCAGAGCTGAGCCGCCTGACCGGTTGTTCCATTGAAGGGCGGCAGGCCGACGCGGAAGCGGCGGTGCGCGATAGCCTGTGCCTGCTGCGCAAGAGCTATCGCTTCGACGCCCGTTCCGGCATCGGTCAACTGGCGTTGGCGGTCAACGCCGGGGCGGGGGATCGCGCGCTGGCGGCCTTGAACGGCAGTTTCGACGATGTCTCGGGCTATGCGCTGGCGACGAGCGAAGAGTATCAGGCGCTGTTGGATACCTGCGTAGCGGGTTATCGCGACTATCTGCGGCCGATCGCCGAAGGCGCGGACGCGGCGACGGTGTTGGCGGCCTTTGGCCGTTTTCAGGTGCTGTGCGCGCTGCGCGAAGGGCCGTTCGGCGTCGCCGGCCTGAACGAGCGCATTGAGATCGGGTTGCAGCGTGCGGGCCTGATCGACCGCAAACCGGGCGTGCTCGGCCGCTGGTATCGGGGGCGGCCGGTGATGATCGGCCGCAACGACAGTGCGCTGGGGCTGTTCAATGGGGATATCGGCATTACGCTGCCGGATGAGCACGGCGACCTGCGCGTGCATTTCCAATTGCCGGACGGCAGCATCAAGTCGGTGCAGCCGAGCCGTTTGCCGGCGCATGAAACCGCCTACGCCATGACGGTGCACAAGTCTCAGGGATCGGAGTTTGACCATACGGTCTTGGTATTGCCGAACCACTTCCTGCCGGTGCTGACGCGGGAACTGGTCTATACCGCGATCACTCGCGCGCGTAAGCAGCTCTCGCTGTATGCCACGGAGGCGGTGCTGCTGCGGGCCATTCGCACACCGACCCAGCGGCGCAGTGGGTTAGCTGAACGGTTACAGGCAACGGAATAATCGGTAAGGGGGCGCGGCAACGGCCGCGCCCGCAGGGATTGATTACAGATCGGCCAGCAGGATTTTGGAACGGCGCTGGTAGTTGTACAGCGCCTGTTTTTGCATCGGCAGTACGTCGACCTCCGCCGGGGTGAATCCGCGCTCCTGGAACCAGTGGATACTGCGGGTGGTCAGCACGAACAGCTTCTTCAGCCCCATCTGCCGCGCCTGGTTTTCCACCCGCTGCAGCAGCATCTCGCCGCGCGAAGAGCTGCGGTAATCGGGATGCACTGCCACGCAGGCCATTTCACCGATTTTTTCCTCCGGGAATGGGTACAGCGCTGCGCAGGCGATGGTCAGATTGTCGCGTTCGATAATGGTGAACTTGTCGATCTCCATCTCCAGCTGTTCACGCGAACGGCGCACCAGAATCCCCTGTTGCTCGAGCGGCCGGATCAGTTCCAGAATGCCACCGATGTCGTTGATCGTCGCCCGGCGCACTTGTTCGGCGCTCTCCATCACGATTTGGGTGCCGATACCGTCACGCGAGAACAGCTCCTGTACCAGCGCGCCGTCCTCCTGGTAGCTGATCAGGTGGCTGCGGCGCACGCCGCTGCGGCAGCCTTTCACTGCGCCGCGCAGGAAGCGCACGGTGCCGGAATGGTAATCGCCGCCTTCCTCCAACTCTTCAAGGCGCTTTTGCGCGTCATTGGGGAACAGTTCGGAAAGGATGTTACCTTCTGCATCGGTAACGCCCTGCGAGGAGCAAAAGCCGATCATTTTCTCTGCTTTCAGCTTGATCGCCAACTGGGTAGCCACCTCTTCTGAGGTCAGATTGAAGCTCTCGCCGGTGACCGAGACCGCGACCGGGCCGATCAGCACGATGGCGTTGCTGTCGAGCTGGCGGTGGATCGCTTCTTCATCGATACGGCGAATGCGGCCGCTATGGCAGTAGTCGATGCCGTCATCGATGCCCAGCGGCTGCGCGATGATGAAGTTGCCGCTGACCACGTTAATATGCGCACCCTGCAGCGGCGTATTGTTGAGGCTCATCGACAGCCGGGCGGTAATGTCCAGCTGCAACAGACCGGCGGCCTGCTTGACCAACTCGAGCGTATGGGCGTCGGTCACGCGGGTATGCTTGTGGTAGATCGGCTCATGGTTGTGCTGCGCCAGATTGGCGTCGATCTGCGGCCGCGCGCCGTAAACCACCACCAGGCGAATACCCAGGCTATGCAGCAACCCGATATCGTTGACGATGTTGGAGAAATTCTCGTGTTCGATGGCTTCCCCGCCGAGCATGATGACAAACGTCTTGCCGCGGTGGGCATTGATATAGGGGACTGAGTGACGGAATCCTTGCACCAGCTCTGTACTACGTTCCTTCACGGTCAAACCTCTTTTGCATATTTATACGATATTTTTGTATTTTTATTCTTTTATTGCGTCAATGGCAAGTGGGAAATCATCATGGAGAGTGAGCTAAGGGTGCCAAATCGTTAATAAATTGAAAAACCATAAAAAGATTTTCTGATGACAGGGCTGGAATGATTGGTTAAAGTTTTCGGCATCCCCGTTTTATTGGTGTTTTTTTAATCTGTTGTAAACAGCTATTACTGCCGGAGCCGCATGCCAAACTCTAATCACAATCTGGGCCGCCGTCGTTTATTACAGGGCGTTGCCGCCAGCTGGTTGCTGAGTGTGAGTCGCACGGGCTTCGCCGCTTCATCGCATGTGATCGCCGTGCGCGTCTGGCCGTCTTCCACCTATACCCGCGTCACGCTGGAATCCAACGTCGAACTGAAATACAAGCAGTTTGCCCTGACCAATCCCGATCGCGTGGTGGTGGATATCGAAGGCGTTCACCTCAACAGCGTGCTGAAGGGCATTGCCGGTCAGGTGCGCGCCGACGATCCTTATCTGAAGCAGGCGCGCGTCGGCCAGTTCGATCAGAATACCGTGCGACTGGTGCTGGAGCTCAAGCAAAGCGTCAGTCCGCATATGTTCTCGCTGGCGCCGGTGCCGGAATACCGCAACCGTCTGGTGATGGATCTCTACCCGACCAAGGTCGGCAGCGGCGGCGAGGAGTATGATCCGCTACTGGCGTTACTGGAAGATTACAACAAGGGCGATCTGGAGCGCACGCTGCCACCGGAAGCGCCGCAGGCCGGCAAGGCGGGGCGCGATCGTCCGATCGTCATCATGTTGGATCCCGGCCACGGCGGCGAAGATCCCGGCGCTATCGGCAAGTACAAGACGCGTGAGAAAGACATCGTGTTGCAGATTGCCCGCAAGCTGAGCGCCATGATTAAGCGCGAGCCGAACATGAAAGTGTTTATGACGCGCAACGAAGACGTGTTTATCCCGCTTAAGGTGCGTGTCGCCAAGGCGCGCAAGCAGCGCGCGGATCTGTTCGTTTCGATTCACGCTGACGCTTTCACCAGCCGCGCGGCGCGCGGTTCATCGGTGTTTGCGTTGTCCACCAAGGGCGCCACCAGTTCGGCGGCCAAGTTCCTGGCGCAGACGCAGAATGCCTCGGACCAAATCGGCGGCGTCAGCAAGAGCGGCGATCGCTATCTCGACCACACCATGTTCGATCTGATCCAGACCGCGACCATCAACGACAGCCTGAAGTTCGGCAAGGAAGTGTTGAATCGGATGGGGAAAATCAACCGGTTGCACAAGAATCGCGTCGATCAGGCCGGTTTTGCGGTATTGAAGGCGCCGGATATTCCGTCGATCCTGGTGGAGACGGCGTTTATCAGCAACATCGAAGAAGAACGCAAGCTGCGCACCAGCCATTTCCAGCAGCAGGTGGCGGAGTCGATTCTGGCGGGCATCAAGGCTTATTTCGCCAACGGCGGCGCGCTGGCGAGCCGATAAATCCCCGTCATTTTCCTCACATGGCAACCTCCCTCTCGGGAGGTTTTTTTATCGCCATGCTTTCCGCTTGACATCCGTCGCCGCGTATTTGCCCCCCGTTCGCCCAGGGCTCCCCGCCCTGATACCGACCGTCCAAGAGAAAATCTGACCGACAACAAGATTGCGTGAACGGCAGATTGACAGGGAATAAAATTTATATTTTTATAAAAAATAAATTTTATGGCGATGTGTAGTAAACGCCCCGTACCCGTTTCTGCTGAACTGTGAGGAGGCTCTGTGCCGATAGCAACCCCGGAAGGAAAGAACGGCATTCAAACGATGATCGACAGCCTGGGCACGCGCGGCCGTCAGATTCGTTTACTGATTCTGTGTGCGCTTTGCCTGATGTGTGATGGCTTTGATATTCAGGCAATGGGGTATGCCGGGCCGGCGATTCGGGAAGAGTGGGGGCTGGAAACCGCGCAGCTCGGCCCGGTGTTCAGCGCCGGTCTGGCCGGCATCGCCCTCGGCGCTTTCGCGTTGGGATGGCTTGCCGATCGGATCGGCCGCAGGCCGGCCATTTTATTGGCGACGCTGGTTTTTGGCGTGTTTACGCTCGGTTCAGCCTTCGCCCAGAATGTGGAACAGCTGTTGGTGCTGCGTTTTTTGGCGGGCATCGCGTTAGGGGGCGTGATGCCGAACTGTATCGCGCTGGTTGTCGAATACAGCCCGAGCCGCCAGCGAGCGACCTATATCACCGCCATTACCTGCTTTTTCGCCATCGGCGGCGGGCTTGGTGGCATTGCCGCCGCCACGCTGATCCCGCCGTTTGGCTGGCGAGCCGTTTTTCTGCTCGGCGGCCTGTTGCCGATGCTATTGGCGTTGGCGATGTGGTTCTATTTGCCTGAGTCTGCGCAATGGTTGTTGAAATGCGGGGGGAAGGAGGGCGCGGTTCGCGCGCTGTTGCATCAGATGTTTCCGTCACAGCGAGCGCAGGAGGTCGATCTCTCGGTCAGCCAGGCAGAAACGGCTCCGGCCAAGGCAAGCGTGCTGGATCTGTTCAGAGAGCGGCGGACGATGTTTACGCTGCTGCTGTGGCTGGTGAATTTTATGAACCTTATCGATCTGTATTTTCTGGCCAACTGGCTGCCCACCTTAATTCGGGACGCCGGTCTGACATTGGAAACGGCCAATCTGGCCACCGGGACGCTACAGTTTGGCGGCGTTTTGGGTACGTTGGCCCTTGGCCGCCTGATCGACAAGTTTGGCGCTTATAGCGTGCTTGTCACCGGTTTTTCCGTTGCCGCACTGTCGATAGCGGCGATCGGCGTAGATCCGAGCAACCTGCTGCTGCTTTTCAGTTCCATTTTTATTACGGGCATTTTTGTGGTCGGCGGCATGCCGGGGGTGAACACGTTGGCGGCGAGCGGTTACCCAACGTTCTTGCGTTCAACCGGTCTGGGGTGGGGACTGGGCATTGGCCGGGGGGCATCGATGCTCGGTCCGTTATTGGGCGCGGCGTTGATCGCCCGGCATTGGCTGGCGTCAGATTTGCTGCTGCTGGCGGCGGTGCCGGCGATGATATCTGCGATGGCAATAGCGCTAATGTGGTGGAGAAATCGTGACGATAGCGATGCTTGAAGGAAACTGCTAAGGAGAGATGGGTATTGACTGAGGAAAATTGAAATTGGTTGCGGGGGCCGGATTTGAACCGACGACCTTCGGGTTATGAGCCCGACGAGCTACCAGGCTGCTCCACCCCGCGTCCGTTTTGGTGCGGTATTATGACGAAACCACCGTTCATGTGATGCCGCTGGTACGACATTCGGTTGGTTGCGGGGGCCGGATTTGAACCGACGACCTTCGGGTTATGAGCCCGACGAGCTACCAGGCTGCTCCACCCCGCGTCCGTATAATACTTTTTCATCGAAACCAAACGAAAACTACCGCCAATGCGGCATCGGTTGGTTGCGGGGGCCGGATTTGAACCGACGACCTTCGGGTTATGAGCCCGACGAGCTACCAGGCTGCTCCACCCCGCGTCCGATGGATGCGCACTATACTCTCCATGCGTTTTGTTGCAAACCCTTTTTGCATTTTATTGGCCTAAACCCGTTTTTCTGCTGGATTTGTCTGCGATTTGCCTTCTTTTTCATCACCATCCTCCGTGCGGCTTTTTTTATTTGCGGCGATTCCTTTATCAATGAGCGTTTGTTATCGTTCAGCCGGTGGATCATATCAGTTTGAGAGTGTGCGCGATGAAAGGACGTTGGGGCAAATACCTGCTGGGCGGGTTGATGGTGGCGGTGCTGGCGGGGTGTTCGTCCAAGCCGACCGATCGGGGTCAGCAATATAAAGACGGCCATCTGGATCAGTCGCTGGAGCTGGTCAATCAGCCCAATGCCAAAGGCTCGCCGGTTAACGCCAAGGATTATTCGGATCAGCTGATGGAGATCAAGTACGCGTCTCCTTCGCTCTTTAATCGCAACAACAGCACCTATCAGGCGGTGCAGAGCTGGATGGCCTCCGGCGCCGACACGCGCCTGTTGAGCCAGCACGGCCTCAGTGCCTACCAGATGGAAGGCGTCGATAATTACGGCAACGTGCAATTTACCGGTTACTACACGCCGGTGGTGCAGGCGCGCTATACCCAACAGGGCGAGTTCCGTTATCCGCTGTACCGCATGCCGCCGAAAGGCAAAGGCCGTCTGCCGGATCGCGCGGGCATCTATTCCGGCGGGCTCGACGATCGCTATATCATCGCTTACACCAATTCGCTGATGGACAACTTCATGATGGAAGTCCAGGGCAGCGGCTATGTCGATTACGGCAACGGTCAGCCGCTGGTGTTCTTTGGCTACGGCGGCAAGAACGGCCACGCGTATCGCAGCATCGGCAAGGTGTTGATCGATCGCGGCGAAGTGGCCAAGGCGGACATGTCGATGCAGGCGATCCGCCAGTGGGCGGATACCCACAGCGCCGCAGAGGTGCGTGAGCTGCTGGAGCAGAATCCGTCGTTCGTGTTCTTCCGCCCGGAAGCGTTCGCGCCGGTGAAAGGCGCCAGCGCGGTGCCGTTGGTGGCCAAAGCCTCGGTGGCCTCCGACCGTTCACTGATCCCGGCGGGCACCACGTTGCTGGCCGAAGTGCCGCTGCTGGACAACAAGGGTAAATTCACGGGAAAATACGAGATGCGTCTGATGGTCGCGCTCGACGTGGGCGGCGCCATCAAGGGCCAGCATTTTGACATGTATCAGGGCATCGGGCCGGAAGCCGGCCACTCGGCGGGCTACTATAACCACTATGGCCGCGTCTGGGTGCTGAAGAACAACGGCGGCGGTCAGCTGTTCAGCGCCAATCAGCCAAACGGCGGCGGTTCGTTGCTGGTTACCCGCTAAACGCATACGGCGTGAAAAGATTGACCCGCAAGGGCCGGATTTTCCGGCCCTTATCATTTGCATTACGAAGGTAATTAAAGCGTTATGAGCACAGCTTATTCAGAAGCCTATCTGCAGCGTTTCGGCGGCACGGCGCGGTTGTACGGCCAGCAGGCGCTGGCGGTGTTTGCGCAGGCGCACGTCTGCGTGATCGGCATCGGCGGCGTGGGTTCCTGGGCGGCTGAGGCGCTGGCGCGCACCGGCATCGGCGCCATCACCCTGATCGACATGGATGATGTTTGCGTCACTAATACCAACCGCCAGATCCACGCGTTGCGCCAACATGTTGGGCAATCGAAAACCGAGGTGATGGCGGAGCGCATCCTGGCGATCAATCCGGAATGCCGGGTGACCTGCATCGATGATTTCATCACGCCGGACAATGTCGCCGAGCTGTTGGATCATAACTTCAGCTATGTCATCGACGCGATCGACAGCGTGCGGCCGAAGGCGGCGCTGCTGTCATACTGCCGCCGTTTCAAGATCCCGGTGGTGACCACCGGCGGCGCCGGCGGGCAGATAGACCCGACCAAAATCGAAGTGGCCGACCTGGCGAAAACCATTCAGGATCCGCTGGCCGCCAAGCTGCGTGAGCGGCTGAAGCACGATTTCAATGTGGTGAAAAACGGCAAGGGCAAGCTGGGCATCGACTGCGTCTTCTCCAGCGAGCCGCTGGTTTACCCGCAGCCGGACGGCTCGGTGTGCGCTTCGCGCAGCACGGCGGAAGGGCCGAAAAGAATGGATTGCAGCGCGGGATTCGGCGCGGCGACCATGGTCACCGCTACCTTCGGCTTCGTTGCTGTGTCGCACGCGCTGAAAAAGATGGTGGCGAAGGCGGCGCGTCAGGCGTAACGGGCGGCGATCGCCTTTACGGCGGCGGCCAACGCCGCCAGGCCACCGGCGCGGGTGGCGCTCAGCTGCGCGCGCAATGCCAGGCGGTCGAACAGCGCCAGTGGATCCAATGCGGCGATCTGCTGCGGCGTTTTCCCTTCTACTTCGGTCAGCAGCACCGCCAGCAGGCCGCGCACGATGCGGCCTTCGCTGTCACCATAGAAGTGCAGTGTGCCGTCTTCCAGCAGCTGATGCCCCAACCAGACGCGGTTTTCACAGCCGCTCAATGCCATCTCTTCACTGCGCAAGGCCTCCGGCAGTGGCGGCAGCCGTTTCGCGAGCATAATCAGCTGGCGGTAGCGGTCTTCCCACTGTTTCAGCGCGCTGAAGGCGGCGATCAGCGCTTCAGCGGTGATCTCTCGGCCAAAAGGATGGGGGGCGAGCATAGCGTCTCCGGGAGTCAAGTCAGTCGGCCAGCAGATCGAGGGCGTGAGTCAACGCGCTGACCAGCGTATCGACGTCCTGTTGCGTATTGTAGGGGGCGAACGACGCGCGCAGCGTGCCGCTGACGCCTAACGCCGCCATCAGCGGCTGTGCGCAGTGCTGGCCGGCGCGCAGCGCAATGCCTTGCTCTGCCAGCAGCGTAACGATGTCGCTGTGGTGTACGCCGGCGATGTCGAACGCCAGCAGGCTGGAGCCGGAACTGCGGAAGCTGCGAAAGCCCGGCAGCTGTGCCAACCGCTGTTCCGCCTGGTCCGCCAGCGCGCGGCTGTATCGCTCCGCCGCCACCATGTCCTGTTCGCTGAGCCAGCTGAGCGCCGCGGCCAACCCCAGCACGCCGGCGATGTTTGGCGTGCCGGCCTCGAAACAGTGCGGTGGTTTTTGCGGGGTAAAGCCGTCGAATGACGCCTGGGTCAGCATTTTGCCGCCGCCTTGCCAGGGTGCCATCTGCGCCAGCAGTTCGGTTTTGCCATACAGCGCGCCGATGCCGGTCGGGCCATACAGTTTATGGCCGGAGAAGGCGTAGAAATCGATGTCGAGACGTTGCACATCGGCCGGGCCGTGAACCACGCCCTGCGCGCCGTCGATCATCACGCGCGCGCCGGCGGCATGCGCCAGCGCGATCGCCGGCGCCAGATCCGGGCAGCCGCCGGTGACGTTCGACATCTGTCCCAGCGCCAACAGGCGGGTTTTATCGTTGAGCAGGGCGGGCAGCTGCAACAGATCCGGCAGCCGGTCGGCGCCGATCGGCAGTTTCACCACCCGCGCACCGGTTTGCTCCGCCACCATCAGCCAGGGGATCAGGTTGGCGTGGTGTTCCGCTTCGCTCACCAGGATTTCATCGCCCGGCTGCAGACGCGGCCGCAGGTAGCTTTGCGCCACCAGGTTGATCGCCTCGGTGGTGCCGCGCGTCCAGACGATGTCGTCGGCCGACGGTGCATTGATCAGCTGCGCCACCTGGCCGCGCGCCTGCTCGAAGCGGGCGGTCAGATCCTGCGCCGCCCGGTGCTGGCTGCGGTGTACGGTGGCGGCGTCATCGCGATAAAATTGCTGCGTGGCGTCGATCACCGCCTGCGGTTTCAACGCGGTGGCGGCGCTGTCGAGATAGATACCGTCCTGCGCGAGCGCGGGAAACTGTTGGCGAAAAAGGCTGGGGTTAAAAGGCGTCATACCCTGATTGTCACTGGCTTGAGTCGATGGGGGATCCTGTCCTATTTTGCCGCCGGAGACAAGCGATCCCGTCCACAGGCTCTTATCGTCTGGCAAAATTGGGTGGGTTTGTTATGCTATAAAATGTGTGCTAATTAACCGTATCCATTCGAATAAAAGGTATTCATTAGCATTTTAAACTGCAAAGGAGTCCTCAATGAAGAAAACAGCCGCAGTTCTCTCTGCCCTGATGCTGACGTTCACCTTGGCCGCCTGTTCCAGCAACTACGTGATGCATACCAATGACGGACGCACTCTTGTCGCTTACGGTAAGCCCAAATTGGACAAAGATACCGGCATGCTCCGCTATACAGACGCCAACGGCGTCAAGCAGCAGATCAACCGCGCCGATGTGAAAGAGATGGTTGAAAGCGACCGGTAAACGTCAGGCAAAAAAAAGCACCGCAAGTTTTGCGGTGCTGCATAAAATCACTATGGACAGACAGGGTAAATGTACAGGAAGTGAAAAAACAGTAGCCTAGCTACCATGTCCGGAATCGCCGGACAATTTGCAAACACAACATCACAACCACAAGCCAAAAGTTCATCGGCGTCCTCGACACCCACTCCCTTTTCGTTCCGGCCCGGGAAGTGCCGCCACTATAGGTATTTGCTGGCGCATCCTCAACGGACAAATTATAATGGCTCGGATTAAAAAAACTAATGGCAATGCGCCGTTAGAGTTTACCGATGGCTTGCCACACAAAGCCGCCCGATTTTCGGCACCGAATCATTCGGATTAATGTTACACAAAAGTAGCTAATTTAATGTCTAAACGCTTACCTCCCCTCAATGCGCTGCGCGTGTTCGATGCGGCCGCTCGCCACCTGAGTTTTACCAAGGCGGCGGAAGAGCTGTTCGTGACTCAGGCCGCGGTGAGCCACCAGATCAAGTCGCTGGAGGACTTCCTCGGACTGAAGCTGTTTCGCCGGCGTAACCGCTCGCTGCTGCTGACCGAAGAGGGGCAAAGTTACTACCTCGATATCAAGGAGATTTTCTCTTCGATCAACGAGGCGACGCGCAAGCTGCAGGCGCGTAGCGCCAAGGGGGCATTGACCGTCAGTCTGCCGCCGAGCTTCGCCATTCAGTGGCTGGTGCCGCGCCTGTCCGGCTTTAACTCAGCTTATCCGGGCATCGACGTGCGCATCCAGGCGGTGGACCGCGAAGAGGACAAGTTGGCGGACGACGTTGACGTGGCGATATTCTATGGCCGCGGCAACTGGCCGGGGCTGCGCGCCGAGCGTCTGTATGCAGAGTATCTGCTGCCGGTTTGTTCACCGAGCCTGCTGACCGGCGATCATCCGCTGAAAACCGCAGACGATCTGGCTTATCATACGTTGCTGCATGATGTTTCACGCCGTGACTGGTTGGCCTATACGCGCCAGCTGGGGCTACAGCACATCAACGTGCAGCAGGGGCCGATCTTCAGCCACAGCGCGATGGTGGTGCAGGCGGCGGTGCACGGTCAGGGGGTAGCGCTGGTGAACAACGTGATGGCGCAAACCGAGATCGAAGCCGGTCGCCTGGTGTGCCCGTTCAACGATGTGCTGGTCAGCAAAAACGCTTTTTATCTGGTATGTCATGACAGCCAGGCAGAACTGGGTAAAATAGCCGCCTTCCGGCAGTGGATCCTGGCGCGTGCCGCCAGCGAACAAGAGAAGTTCCGCTTCCGTTACGAACAATAAGGCCGGCCGCCGCCTTGCCGCGGCCGGTGATTTTTAATGGGATAGATTACGATGAGCAGCCGTTCCATGCTGGTTTTCGCCGCTATCAGCGGCTTTGTGTTTGTCGCGTTGGGTGCATTTGGCGCGCATGTGTTAAGCGGCACGCTCGGCGCCAACGAAATGGCCTGGATCCGCACCGGGCTGGAGTATCAGGGGTTTCACACCCTGGCGATCCTGGCGCTGGCGGTTGCGATGCAGCGTCGTGTGAGCCTGTGGTTTTACTGGAGCGGGGCGCTGTTGGCGTTCGGCACCGTGTTGTTCAGCGGCAGCCTCTATTGCCTGGCGCTGTCGCACCTGAAGGTCTGGGTATACATCACGCCGGTTGGCGGCGTGTGCTTCCTGATCGGCTGGATATTGATGTTGATTGGCGCTTTGCGTCTGAGGAAAAAGGCCGAGCGCCATGAATAAGATTGCGTTGTACTGCCGCCCCGGCTTCGAAAAAGAGTGTGCGGCGGAGATCACCGACAAAGCCGCCCAGCTGGAAATTTACGGCTTTGCGCGGGTAAAAGAGCACAGCGGTTACGTGCTGTTCGAATGCTATCAGCCGGACGATGCCGACCGCCTGGCGCGGGAAATTCCGTTCCGCGAACTGATTTTCGCCCGCCAGATGATCGTGGTGGGCGAGCTGTTGCGCGATCTGCCGCCGGAAGATCGGGTATCGCCGATCGTCGGCATGTTGATCGGCGTGGTTGATCGCGGCGGCGAGCTGCGGGTAGAGGTACCGGACACCAACGAAAGCAAAGAGCTGATGAAATTCTGCCGCAAGCTGACGGTGCCGCTGCGCGCCGCGATGCGCGAGCAGAAGGTGCTGATGGCGCGCGAGAATCCGACTCGCCCGGTGGTGCACGTGTTCTTCATCGCGCCGGGCTGCTGTTACGTCGGTTACTCCTACAGCAACAACAACTCGCCGTTCTACATGGGCATTCCGCGTCTGCGCTTCCCGACCGACGCGCCGAGCCGTTCGACGCTGAAGCTGGAAGAAGCGTTTCACGTGTTCATCCCTGCCGATGAGTGGGACGAACGCCTGGCCAGCGGCATGCACGCGGTCGATCTGGGCGCCTGCCCGGGCGGTTGGACCTATCAGCTGGTGAAACGCAGCATGATGGTGCACTCGGTGGATAACGGCCCGATGGCGCCGAGCCTGATGGAAACCGGCCAGGTGACGCACCACCGCGCCGACGGCTTCAAGTTCGAGCCGAACAGCAGCAAGATTTATTGGCTGGTGTGCGACATGGTGGAGAAACCGGCGAAGGTGACCAGCCTGATGATCCAGTGGCTGGTGAAAGGTTGGTGCCGCGAAGCGATCTTCAACCTGAAGCTGCCGATGAAAAAGCGCTACGAGGAAGTGTCGCAGAACCTGATGAGCATCCGCGAAGCGCTGGGCGCTGCCGGCATCAGCGTTGAAGTACACGCCAAGCAGCTGTATCACGACCGCGAAGAGATCACCGTACACGTGCGCCGCATGTGGTCGGCGGTGCCTGGCCGGCGCGACGAGCGCGATTAACCGCGTGAAGCTTGATGAAGGGCGCTGCTTGCAGCGCCCTTATTGTATCGGCAGGCGCAGCTGCTGCAGGTTGCCGTCCAGCGACAGATCGGTGCGCAGCGTGGCGACCCGTTTGCTGACGTAGGCTAACTCGCGGTGCTGTTCCAGCTTGCCGCGCCATTTTTCCGGCACCTGCTCCAGGTGCTGATAAAGCCCGTCCAGGCTGCCCGACTGCTGCAACAGCAGCACGGCGGTTTTCGGCCCGATGCCGGCCACGCCGGGGATCTTGCTGCTGCCGATCCCCGCCAACCCCCAATAGTCCGGCAGCTGCTGCGGCTGCACGCCGAATTCCTGTTGCACGAAGGGCATATCCAGCCAGCGTTTCTGGAAGTAATCGCGGATCTGCACGTTCGGTGCCAAAAGCTGGCAGTAGCCTTTGTCGGTGGAGACGATGGTCACCTGGTGGCCGCCACCGGCGACCTTCGCCGCCAGCGTGGCCGCCAGATCGTCCGCCTCGTTGCCGGGAGAGTGCCAGCTGGCGACGCCCAGCTCGGCGAAGGCCTGGCGCAGCTGCGGCATCTCCTGCTGCAGGTTTTCCGGCATCGGCGAACGCCCGGCTTTGTAGTCCGGCAAAATTTGGTGGCGCCAGCTGTCGCTGCGATCGTCCTCGTCGAACACCGCCACCGCGTGGGTCGGGCGGCTGTGCTGGATCAGCTGCTGCAGCGCGTGGCGGCAGGCGTTGACGCAAGGGGAGCCCTGCACGGCGTGAATGCGGCGGATCAGGTTCAGGGCGTCGACAATCAGTAGGTGTATCATCATGGGCGGTAAGGTCAGAAAAAAACAGGGCGGCTATTATGCCGCCCGGGATTGAGGGTCAGGCTACGATTTCATAGCAAGGTACATAGGCGCTGCCCGGCAGCTTCATGCGGTGCTGGGCGACGAAGCCCTGCAGCAGGCTGTCCATCTGCTTCATCATCTGCGGTTCGCCGTGCAGCTTGTACGGGCCGAACTGTTCGATGGCGTGGATGCCATTTTCCTTCACGTTGCCGGCCACGATGCCGGAGAACGCGCGGCGCAGCGCGGCGGCCAACTGCTCCGGCGGCTGGTTCGGATACAGGTTGAGGTCTGCCATGTTCTCGTGGGTCGGCTCGAACGGCAGCTGCAGATCCGGCGCGATGCGGATCGACCAGTTGAAGCTGTAGGCGTCGCCGGTGTTGCGGCGATTTTCCTTCACCAACGGCATGGCTTTCTTCATCTGCCGCGCGACCTCCGCCGGGTCGTCGATGATGATGGTGTAGTGACGGCGCGCTTCGTCGCCCAGCGTGTTCATGATGAACTCGTCCAGCACGCGGAAGTAATCGGCGCTCTCTTTCGGCCCGGTCAGGATCAGGGGCAGCACCTGTTCGCTGTTCTCCGGGTTCATCAGAATGCCCAGCAGGTACAGCAGCTCTTCGGCGGTGCCGACGCCGCCCGGGAAGATGATGATGCCGTGCGCGATGCGCACGAAGGCTTCCAGGCGTTTTTCGATATCCGGCATGATCACCAGCTCGTTCACCAGCGGGTTAGGCGGCTCGGCGGCGATGATCGACGGTTCGGTCATGCCGATGAAGCGGCTGTTGCGGTAACGTTGCTGCGCGTGACCGACCGCTGCGCCTTTCATCGGTGCTTCCATGGCGCCCGGCCCGCAGCCGGTGCAGATGTTCAGCTCGCGCAGGCCCAGCTGGCTACCGACCTTGCGCGCGTACAGGTATTCGTTCTCGTTGATCGAGTGGCCGCCCCAGCACACCACCATGTTGGGATCCTCATCCAGATGCAGCGTGCGCGCATTGCGCAGGATCGAGAACACCAGGTTGGTGATGTGGGCCGAGTTTTCCAGGTTCAGGTGTTGAAAACGGCCGGCGCTGGCGATTTGGCCGTGCACGAACAGGATGTCGCGCAGCACGGCGAACAGGTTGGCCTGCAGCGAGCGGATGATGCGACCGTCGACGAACGCCTCTTCCGGCGGGTTGACCAGCTCCAGCTTCACCCCGCGCTCGCGGCGCAGCACGTTGATGTCGAAGGTTTCATAGCGCGACAGCAGCTGTTTGCTGTTGTCGGTTTGGCTGCCGGAGTTCAACACGGCCAGCGAACAGTTGCGGAACAGGCGGTACAGGTCGCTGCTGGCGGTGCGCTTCAGCATGTCTACTTCCAGCTGCGACAATAAATCCATAGAGCCAAGCGGGCTGATGTGTGTAATCAAGGTAACTCCTTTGCACCCGGTGCGGGGCGGTAGTAATCCATACGCAGCAAAACAGCATCTCGTTATGGTTGGCGTGCTGCGGTGAAGCGGGCGCTCTGCCCGGCCGCAGCCTCGTTTTAACCTTACCGCCGTCCCTGCGCTTTTACCAACACAAACCGCTCGTTAGCTCAGTTGTTGAGCAATGCTTCGCACTTATTGGCGCGCCAGACGGCCGCGCTCGGGCGCGAATTCGACGTTGCTGCGCCACGGGTTGATGTCCAGCCCGCCGCGGCGGGTGTAGCGGGCGTAGACCGTCAGGCTTTGCGGCCGGCAGTAGCGCATCAGATCGTTGAAGATGCGCTCGACGCACTGTTCGTGGAATTCGTTGTGGTGGCGGAAGGAAACCAGATAGCGCAGCAGCGCTTCGCGATCGATCTTGCCGCCGCGGTAGCTTATCTGCACCGAGCCCCAGTCCGGCTGATGGGTGATCAGGCAATTGGATTTCAGCAGGTGGCTGACCAATTGTTCTTCCACCACGTCTTCACCGGCGGCATTCAGCAGGTAGTCGGCATTGAACTCATAATTGTCGATGCGGATATCCTGCTGGTCGATGCAGTCACCGGCCAGACGGGCGATCGGGCTGCCTTCCAGCTGCTCGACGCTGAACAGGGTAACGCTCACCTCGCCCTGGGCGCAGGCGGACAGATCGCGCTGCAGCGTGCTGCGCACCGTTTCCCAATCGGCGAACGGGGTTTGGTTAAAGCTGTTGAGATACAGCTTGAAGCTTTTCGATTCGATCAGGTTCAGGCTGTCGGCGTTGAGGCTGATTTCGCCGACCGCCACCTGTGGTAACCCGTTGGCGTTCAGCCAGGAGAGTTCGTACAGCGTCCAGATATCCGCGCCGTGGAAGGGCAGGTTATCGGGGTACAGCCCCAGCGGCTCGCGGTTCATGCTGCGCGGCACCGCCTGCAACAGCGTGGCGTCGTAACGGTCGCGGTAGGCGGTGGGTTTGCCCAGCGTCAGCCCTGACAGGGCCTGGTGGTCTTGATATGAGGACATCTGCTGTCACCTCGGTCAGAGATAGGTACAATGGCCGTCAGTTTAACGTATGCGAGAAAGAATATGGACCATGATGTATCGCACGCTCTGCGTGAATTTACACAACGCTATGTCGAGCTGTGGCGGCAAGAGCGCGGCCACGCGCCGGCCAGCCAGGCGCTGTACGGCGTGCCGTCGCCCTGCATCGTGGAGAACCGCGAGGACGACGTGCTGTGGTTGCCGCAGCCTTTCGAGCCGGCGGCGACGCTGGAAAAGGTGGAGGCCGCGCTGGAGCTGCGTTTGCAGCCGGACGCGCACCGCTTCTACACGCAGCAATACGCCGGCGACATGAGCGCGCAATTTGGTGAGCATCGCCTGAGCCTGCTGCAGGTCTGGAGCGAGGATGATTTTATCCGCCTGCAGGAGAACCTGATAGGCCATCTGGTGACGCAAAAACGCCTCAAGCTGTCGCCGACGCTGTTCCTGGCGACCACCGAATCCGAGATGACGATGGTATCGCTGTGCAACGTGAGCGGCAACGTCGTGCTGGAACAGTTCGGTAGCGATAAGCGCACCCTGCTGGCGGCGACGCTGGGCAACTTCCTCGATGCGCTGCGCCCTGAGCTGGACTGAATCGCGATGGATTCGCCACCGCCCGTGTGAGAGATCTCTCACACGGGTTGTGAGATATCGCTATTAATTTTTCCCACCTTTCACCAGGCAATGAGATTATTGTTATCCAGATCAATTGGTTAGAATTTCTTTAGGATAACTCTTAGGCTTAATTTAGTGTGAGACAGCTCCCAAGCCCTTGTGATTCCGGGGAATTTAAGCGATCTTATCGTTACCGGAACGGAACCGGCGGAGCAGGAAAGCATCAGGATGATGCAGCTTCAGGAAGAAGAAAGGGATGCGCTCAGGCAAGAGCGAAGGATGGCGTCAGGAGATGCCCAGGATGTTTCAGGATAGAAACCAGGGACACCTCCAGGACGGAGATTGAGAGCCGGTACAGGACTGTCGGCGGGTCAGGAAGGCTGAGGAACCGCGTCAGGATGATGCTGCAGGATGACGCAAGGACTGCTTGGTCAGGATGGCCGCAGGAAAAGTTTTCAAGGATTGAGCAGGGAGCACGCTGTGTAGCGGGATGGCTATAAAACGAACCGGGGGCACTGTTAGCGCAGTGCCCCCAACTTTTTGTTCCAACCCGCCGAGCGTGCGGCCCCGCCTTAATCCCTCTTCAGCGTTAACCAATCGCACCCAGCGTATCGCCGACGCCCTGTTTTCTCGGCAGCAGGAACAGCGTGGCGTAGATATCCAGCAGGTAAATCGCCGCCAGTAGGCTGATGGCCGCGGTAAACGACACCTGCGTCACCAGCGCACCGATCACCAATGGCCCCAGGCCGCCGATGCCGCGCCCCAGGTTGAACAGGATGTTTTGCGCGGTGGCGCGCGCCTGTACCGGGTAGGTATCGGAAATCAGCGCGCCGTAACCGCCGATCATGCCGTTGACGAACATCCCCATCACTGCGCCAGCGAACAGCATCAGCATCGGATCGCTCAACTGGGCGTAACCGATCACCATCATCACGGCGCCTATCTGATAAAGCACGAAGATCTTCCAGCGGGCGAAACGGTCGGCCAGCACGCCAAACAGCCAGATGCCGAACGTCATGCCCACTACCGTCACCGCCGTCCACAGGCCGGACTTGGTGAGCGAAAAGCCGAAGTTTTTCGCCAGATAGGTCGGCATCCAGATCATCAATCCGTAATAACCGAAGTTCTGCACCGAGCAGAGAATGAAGATGCCGATGCTGGCCTTGCCGGTGGCGCGATCCTTAAACAGCAGGCGCAGGCGCTGCAGGAAGGAGAGCGGTTGCCCGGCGTCTTTCTGCCGCACGAATTCCTCCGGCTCGCCCAGCGTACGGCGGATCAGGAATGACGCCAGCGCCGGCAGCAGGCCGACCAAGAACATGCCGCGCCAGCCGATGTGTTCCAGCAGCAGCGGCGTCAGGAAGGCCGCCGCCAGTACGCCCAGTTGCCAGCCCATGCCGACGTAGGCCGAGGCGCGGTTGCGCTTCTCCGCCGGCCAGGCTTCGGCGATCAGCGCCATACCGATGCCGAATTCGCCGCCCAGCCCGATGCCTGCCAGGGTACGGTAGGCCAGCAGATCCCAATACCCTTGCGCCACGGCGCACAGGCCGGTAAACAGGGAAAACATCAGGATGGTGATAGTGAGCACCCGGATACGGCCGAAGCGATCGCTGAGATGGCCGAAGATCACGCCGCCCAGCACGGCGCCGATCAGCGTCCAGGTGACCAGTGAACCGGCGGCCGATGAGGTCAATCCCAATTCGATGCTGATGGCCGGCAGCATAAAGCCGAGGATCAGCAGGTCAAAACCGTCCATGGCATAACCGGTGACCGAAGCCAGCATGGCCTTACCGGGCGTCGCGTGGTTTTTTTTCTCTGTTATTAAGGACATGAATCTTAATCTGTGTGGTGAGTTCGGTGGGGGTATTGTGCCGCGCGGCGGCGAGCGCCACCAGATAAAAACGGCGGGGCGTCTCAGGCGCGCCGAATTTGGGCTATAAAAATGCTATGCTTTGCCGCCTTTCAGCCAGCGCGCTGAATATCATGATGAAAAGAGATCGGGAATGCAGATGAGTATACATAACCAGGTGCGCCGCAGTTTGCAGGCGATTGAACAGTCCATGCGCGATTTGGCGCTGTGGCAGGCTGCCCCGCCCGAGCCTGAGGCTTTCTCCAGCACCGAGCCGTTCTGCATCGACAGCATGTCGGCTGAAGCCTGGCTGCAGTGGGTGTTTCTGCCGCGTATGTATGCGTTGCTGGACGCCGACGCGCCGCTGCCGACGCGCTTCGCCATCACGCCTTACTTCGAAGAAGCGTTGAAAGATCGTGAACCGAGCTGCTTGCCGCTGCTGGTGCTGCTGCAGCAGCTGGATTTGATGTTGAATAAAGAGCCGTAATTCGCCGGCGGCGTGCAGATTTTTGCCGCCCGGCAGTATAGAGTACTCGCGCGGATGCCGGGCAGGAGAGCCGACGGCGTCTTTCGGCTCGGTTAAACCGTGGCGGTTGACCGGGGGCTGCATTAGGATGATGAGGTGCTGCAATAATGGATTTATTAAGGTTTATCCTGCGTTTGCCTTTTACCCTGGTTAAGGGCGTGTGCCGTCTGCTGGGCGGGGTGTTGTCGCTGTTGGGGCGGTTGCTGAGACCGCTGGTCGGCAACCTTAGCTGGCGTGCGCCGGCCTGGTGGGCTGTGCTGCCGCGCGGTTTTTTGCGGCTCGAAAGCGGCGTGGATAAACACCCGAAAGCGATCGGTCTGGGCCTGTTGCTGCTGGCGGGTGCCGCAGGCGGCGCGTTTTACGGTTGGCACTGGTGGCAAAACCGGCCCCAGCCGATCGAACCGGCGCCGATGGTGATTCAGGATGTCAGCGCTGAACTGACCAACCCCCAGCCGATAGATTACGCCGCCAGCCGGCAGGCGCCACAAACGGTGAACCTGGCTTTCAGCGGATCGGTTGCGCCGTTGACCGCGGTAGGCAAAGCCGTGAATGCCGGCATCACCCTCAAGCCGACGGCGGAAGGGCAGTGGGCGTGGAGCAATGAGTCGACGCTGGTGTTCACGCCGAAAAAGCCGCTGCCGATGGGCGCGAAGTATGACGTGGCCCTTGAGCCCGCCACCTTGCTGGCGCCGCAGATTAAACTGGCCAAAACCCGCTATACCTTCACCGTTCCCGCGTTCGACTACCGCCTGGGGCAGGCCGAGTACTATCGCGATCCGCAGGATGCGCAGAAGCGCAGTGCGATTTTCAATCTGAAGTTCAACGCGCCGGTCGACGTCGCCAGTTTTGAAAAACAGATTTCACTGGGATTGAAGGAAGGCAGCAACAAGTCTGAGAAGAAATTGAATTTCTCGCTGGTCTATGACGAGAAAAAACTGAACGCCTGGGTGCATTCCGAGCCGCTGCAGCCGTTGGATCAGGGCGGAGCGGTACATCTGACCGTCGGCAAGGGCGTCAAATCGACGGTGGCCGGCAATGCGGTCGAAGAGGCGAAAAGCAACTGGGTGGCGGTGCCGACGTTGTACAGCCTGGCGCTGAGCGACGCCAGCGCGCAGGTCGTGGATACCGACGGCGGTAAGGGGCAGCGCGCGCTGGTGGTCGGTTTCAGCGATGCGGTAAAGGATCAAGAGTTGGCGCGGGCCACCAAGGCGTGGCTGTTGCCGCAGCACGATCCGAGCGACGCCGAGGCCGCCAAGGATGCTGAAGACTTCTATCAATGGACGGTCGACAGCGTCGGCAAGAACGTACTGGCGCAGGCGACGCCGTTGTCACTGACGCTCAACGAGGCGGAAGAGGCCTACCAACCGCAGTTCAGCTTCCGTTTTGAGGCCCCGGCGCACCGCTTTGTGCTGCTAGAAGTCGACAACCAGCTGGTCTCCGCCGGCGGTTACAAAATGCCGAAGAAGGTTTACCGGGTGGTCGAAGTGCCGGAATTCCCGAAATCGCTGCAGTTCATGTCGCAGGGTTCGCTGTTGTCGGTCAACGGCGACAAGCAGATCAGCGTGGCGGCGCGCAACGTGGCGGGCCTGCGCCTGGACATCAAACGGGTGATCCCGAGCCAGCTGCAGCACATCGTCTCCTTCAAGAGCCGGGAATATTCGTCTGCTGAATTCAACCGGCTCAACGACGAATATTTCACCGAGCATTTCAGCTACCAGACGGCGCTCAACAACGAGCGGCCGGGGGAGATGAATTATCAGGGTATCGATCTTTCACGCTATCTCTCCACCAACGCGGATTCCCACCGCGGGGTGTTCCTGCTGACGCTGTCAGAATGGCAGCCGAACCGGAAACCGGCGGCGCAAGAAGAGGCGGGCGCAGAGCAGGATGAGAGCGAAGGGCACGATCAGCCCGACGTCGGCGATTCGCGCTTTGTGGTGGTGACCGATTTGGGCATCGTCGCCAAGAGCTCGCAGGATAAGACACGCGACGTCTTCGTGCAGTCGATCCAAAGCGGTGCACCGGTCAGCGGCGCTAAAGTGTCGGTGGTGGCCAAAAACGGCGTAACGCTGCTCAGCCAAACGACCGGGGCCGAGGGGCACGTGCGTTTCCCGGCGCTTGACGTATACACCAATGAGCGCCAGCCGGTGATGTTCCTGGTGGAAAAAGAGGGGGATGTCTCCTTCTTGCCGACCGGCAGCTATAACGATCGCGGGCTGGACTTCTCGCGCTTCGACGTCGCCGGTGAACAAACGCCGACCGATCCGCGCACGCTCAGCAGCTACCTGTTCTCCGATCGCGGCGTTTATCGGCCGGGGGATACTTTTAACATCGGCCTGATCACCCGCGCCGCCGACTGGAGCGTTGGCCTGGCCGGCGTGCCGGTGCGTGCCGAAGTCCGCGATCCGCGCGACAAGCTGATGACCACCGTGCCGCTGACGCTGGGCGCCAGCGGTTTCAACGAGCTGAGCTATACCACCGATGAAAACTCACCCACCGGCGAGTGGAACGTCTATCTGTATCTGATCGGCAAAAACAACGATACCTCCACGCTGCTTGGCCATACCGCGGTCAATGTGAAGGAGTTCGAGCCGGATCAGCTGAAAGTGAAGTTGGCGCTGACGCCGAATCGCCAGCAAGGCTGGGTCAAACCGTCCGAGCTGAAGGCCAGCATCGATGTGCAGAACCTGTTCGGCACCCCGGCGCAGGATCGCCGCGTGACCACCAAGCTGACGCTGCGGCCGATGTATCCGAGCTTCGATCGTTTCCCGGATTATGCGTTCTATGAAAACCGGCAAAACAGCGACGGGTTCGAAACCGAGCTGGAAGATCGCACCACCGATGAGCACGGCGCGGCCGATATCCCGCTCGATCTGAAATCCTACGCCGACGCTACCTATCAGCTGCAGCTGCTGTCGGAGGCGTTCGTCGCCGGCGGCGGGCGCTCGGTGGCGGCCACCGCCCGCACGTTGGTTTCGCCTTACGATTACCTGATCGGCGTGAAGGCGGATGGCGATTTGGGCTACATCAATCGCGATGCGGAGCGGCACTTGAACGTGATCGCCATCGATCCGAGTCTGAAACAGATTGCCATGCCGAGCCTGAAGCAGGTGCTGATCGAGCAGAAATACATTTCGGTGCTGACCAAACAGGATTCGGGCGTTTACAAATACCAGTCGAAGATGAAGGAAGTGCAGCTGTCGGAACAGCCGCTGGCGCTGAGCGAGCAGGGCACCGATCTGCGGCTGGCGACCGATAAACCGGGCGACTTCGTGCTGGTGATCGAAGATGCGCAGGGCAAAACGCTCAACCGCGTCACCTACAGCGTGGCCGGCAATGCCAACCTGAGCCGTTCGCTGGATCGCAACGCCGAACTGAAGCTGAAACTGAACCAGGCGGAATACCAGCCCGGCGAAGAGATTGAGGTGGCGATCAACGCGCCTTATACCGGCAGCGGTCTGATCACCATCGAGAAGGACAAGGTTTACGCCTGGCAGTGGTTCCACACCGACACCACCAGCTCGGTGCAGAAGATCCGCGTGCCGGCCGGCATGGAGGGCAACGGCTACATCAACGTGCAGTTCGTGCGTGACATCAACTCCAGCGAGATCTTCATGAGCCCGCTGAGCTATGGCGTGATGCCGTTCAAGATCAGCACCAAGGCGCGCCAAAACAGCCTCGAGGTGACGGCGCCGGAGGTCATCAAACCGGGTGAAAACCTGACGATGACGGTCAAGACCGACGCGCCGCAGCAGGTGGCGCTGTTCGCCGTCGATGAGGGCATTCTGCAGGTGGCGCGTTACCGCTTGAAGGATCCGCTGGAGTTCTTCTTCAGCAAGCGCGAACTGAGCGTGAGCAGCTCGCAGATCCTCGATCTGATCCTGCCGGAGTTCAGCAAGCTGATGGCGCTGACCGCGGCGCCGGGCGGCGATGCGGGCGAAGGGCTGGATCTCAATCTCAACCCGTTCAAGCGCAAGCGTGACAAGCCGGTGGCCTATTGGTCCGGCATTACCGAAGTCAGCGGCGAGAAGCAGTTCGTCTACCCGGTACCGGACTACTTTAACGGCAAGATCCGCGTCATGGCGATTTCGGTGACGCCGGAAAAAATCGGCAAGGCGCAAACCGCCGCCACGGTGCGCGACAACTTCATCATGACGCCGAACGTGCCGGCGATGGTGGCGCCGGGCGACGAGTTCGACGTCAGCGTGGGCGTCAGCAACAACCTCGAAGGGCTGAACGGCCAGTCGGTGGCCGTCAACGTCCTGCTGACGCCACCGCCGCAGCTGGAGGTGGTGGGCAATGCGACGCAAAGCCTGACGCTGGCGGAAAAACGCGAAGGCGTGATCGCTTTCCGCCTGCGTGCCAAAGCTGCCCTGGGCGATGCGCCGCTGGTGTTCGATGCCCGTTATGGCGATCGGGCCAGCCGCCGCACCGTCAGCACCTCGGTGCGGCCGGCGGCGCCGTACCGTACCCAGTCGGTGATGGGGCGCATGAACGGCAGCAGCCAGAACGTCGATGGCCTGCGCCAGATGTTCGACGCTTTCGCGCAGCGCAGGGCTGCGGTGTCGAATTCGCCGCTGGTGCTGACCAGCGGGCTGGCGCAATACCTGGCTGATTACCCGTATTACTGTTCTGAGCAGATCGTCAGCCGCTCCATTCCGCTGATGCTGCAGAGCCGACACCCAGAGATGAAAAGCAGCCTGAGCCAGGCGGAAGTCAGCAAGCAGCTGCGCAACCTGTTTGGCGTGCTGCGCGCCCGCCAGAACGACAGCGGGGCGATCGGTGCCTGGCGTTCGTCGCCGGATGCCGATCCTTTCGTTACGCCTTATGTGGTGCAGTACCTGCTCGAAGCCAAAGCGGCGGGCTACGCCTTGCCGGAAGGCATGCTGGACGAGGCCAACGGTGCGTTGCGCGAGCTGGCGGCCAGCGGATTCGACGATCTGTATCTGCTGCGCCTGCGCAGCTGGGCGGTCTACCTGCTGACGCTGCAGGGCGAAGTGACCACCAACTCGCTGGCGGCGGTGCAGGATACGCTGCAAAAGCGCTCTGGCGAAGGGTGGAAAACCGATCTGAGTGCGCTGTATCTGGCTTCTTCCTATCGCCTGTTGAAGATGGACGACGAAGCCGCCGCGCTGCTGCAACCGAGTTGGCAACAGCTGAGCAAGGCGTATGACAGCGCCTGGTGGACGCAGAACTATTTCGATCCGCTGGTGCAAGATGCGACGCGGCTGTATCTGATTACCCGTCACTTCCCGGAGAAGGTAGCGTCGATCCCGCCGCAGGTGCTGGAGAACATGGTCAAGGCGCTGAAAGAAGAGCGCTATACCACCTACTCCTCCGCGATGAGCATTCTGGCGTTGGAAAGCTATTCGACTCAAGTAGCGGCGCAATCCGCCAATGCGGATGCGTTGAGTATCGCGCAGGTGGGCAAAGCCGGCGGCGAGCCGCAGCGCATCAGTGAGCTGCAGGGGCTGTTCGTTCAGGGGCAGTTCAACGCCGATGCCACCGCGGTGCGCTTCAGCAACGGCGGCAGCGCGCCGGCCTGGTATGTGGTGACGCAGGCCGGTTACGACCTGAATGCGCCGCAAAAAGCGCTGTCGCGTGGGATTGAGATCGTCCGCGATTACACCGACGAACAGGGTAAACCGGTGACGCAGGTGACGCTGGGGCAGAAGATCAACGTCCATCTGAAGGTGCGCGCCAACTCGAAAGAGGGGCAGAGCAACCTGGCGATCGTCGATCTGCTGCCGGGCGGGTTCGAAGTGGTGCAGCAGACGCCGCCGGAACCGGCCGATGCCGGCGAGGAGAGCGACGATCGCGGCGGTTGGCAGTCGCCGCTGGCCGCCTCCGGCTCCACCTGGGCGCCGGATTACAGCGATATCCGTGAAGATCGGGTGATTATCTACGGCAGCGCCGGCACCGAGGTGCAGGAGTTCGTCTATCAGATCAAGGCCACCAATACCGGCAGCTTTATTGTTCCACCGGCCTACGGCGAAGCCATGTACGACCGTGAAGTACAGGCCATGTCGGCCGGCGGCGGCAAGCTGGTGGTGGTGCCGGCGGGCAACGACTAGGCCGTATCCGGCGCCAGGCCTGCGTCTGGTGCCGGAATGCTGAGAACGTATGAAGATCCTGACCGGGCGCGTGCTGCAAAACGGCTTGATGGCGGTGTTTTTACTGGCGCTGCTGCTGGCTGCGATTCGGCTGTGGCCGCATCCGCCCTTGTGGCAGGGGCTGCCGCAGTCATCCGTCTATTACGACAGGCACGGCGCGCTGCTGCGTATCACCCTGGCCAACGACGATCGCTACCGGCTGTGGACCCCGCTGGAGCAGGTGTCGCCGCTGGCGGTACGCGGGTTGCTGTTGCACGAAGACCGCTGGTTCTACTACAACCCCGGCTTTAACCCCGTCAGCCTGATGCGCGGCTTTTGGCGCAGCTATGTCGCCGGCGGCAAAATGCAGGGCGGATCGACCATCAGTATGCAGCTGGCGCGCATGCGTTGGCATCTCAATACCCGCACGCCGGGCGGCAAGCTGCTGCAGGTGCTGCGCGCGGTGCAGCTGGAACTCAGTTACTCCAAGCGCGATATCCTTGAAGCCTACCTGAATTACGCCCCTTACGGGCGCAACATCGAAAGCATCGGTGCCGCCAGCCTGATCTATTTCGCCAAGTCGCCGAAGGATTTGACCCTGCCGGAAGCGCTGACGCTGGCGGTGCTGCCGCAGTCGCCCAGCTACCGTCTGGAGCCGAAAACCGGCGTGCTCGGCGCTGCATTGACGCAGGCGCGCAACCGTCTGTTCCAGCGCTGGCAGCGGGTTTACCCGACCGATGCCAGCCAGCAAACGTTGTTCCGCCTGCCGTTGGCGCTGCGGCAGCCTGAGCAAGTGCCCTATATCGCGCCACACTTTATCGAACAGTTGCGCCTGCAGACGCAGCAACTGGTGCAGCGCGATACCCGCGCCGACACCACGTTGGACGCCGGGTTGCAGCGGCTGGTCGAGCGGCAGGTCAACGCCTTTATCGCCCGCAACCGCAGCCGCGGCATCCAAAACGCCGCGGTGCTGCTGGTGGACAGCCGCGATATGGGGGTGCGCGCGTTGGTGGGATCGGCGGACTATTACAATCGGCCGATTCAGGGGCAGGTGAACGGCACCAATGCCAAGCGCTCGCCGGGATCGACGCTGAAACCGTTCATCTACGCGCTGGGCATGGAGCAGGGCGTGCTGCATCCGATGACTATCCTGAAAGACGTGCCCTCGTCGTTCGGCGCCTATGCGCCGGAAAATTTCGACCGGCGCTTTCTCGGCCCGGTGACCGCCACCGACGCGCTGAATTTCAGCCGTAATATTCCGGCGGTGTATGTCGCCTCGCAGCTGCGTCAGCCGACCTTTTATCAGTTTTTGCGTCTGACCGGCGTCGCCAATATGGCCAGCGAGAGCCACTACGGGTTGTCGCTGGTGCTGGGCGGCGGCGAGGTGACGGCACAGGAATTGGCGAAGCTGTATGCGCTGCTGGCGAATCGCGGCGAGCTGCGGCCGCTTCGCATGCAGCTGAACGAGGCCGAATCGACGCCGGTGCGGCTGCTGAGCGAGGAGGCCAGTTTCATCACGCTGGATATGCTGCGCCAGCACCGGCGGCCGGGCGATACGTTGGCGCAGCGTTCTTCTTCGCTGCCGGTGTACTGGAAGACCGGCACCTCCTGGGGTTTTCGCGATGCCTGGAGCGTCGGGATTTTCGGCCCTTATGTACTGGTGGTGTGGGAGGGCAACTTCGACGGGCGCGGCAACAATGCGTTGGTCGGCGCCGAGGCTGCCGCACCGCTGTTCTTCAACATCATCGACAGCGTTAACGCCAGCTACCCCGGCCTGCGGGAACCGAAACACCCGTTCCCCAAACGGCTGCGGCGGGTGGATATTTGCCTCGCCAGCGGCGATCTGCCGACGCCGTGGTGCCAGCAAAAGGGCAAGACCTGGTTCATTCCCGGCAAGTCGCCGATCAAGGTCGACAGCGTTTACCGGCCGGTGGTGCTGGATATTCACAGCGGCGAGGTCGTCTGCCCGCCGTATGACGCGGCGCAGACCCGCACCGAAGTCTTTGAGTTCTGGCCTTCCGATCTGGCCAACGTCTTCGCCCAGGCCGGTTTGCCAAAACGCACGCCGCCGGTCAATCGCTGCAAGGACAACGGCATCGCCGTCGGCGGCAACGCACCGCGCATCACTTCGCCGCTGAAAAACACCACCTATACCCTGCGTCAGTCGCAGCAGGGGCGGGATAAAATCGCCTTCAACGCGGTGACGGACGCCGACAGCAAGACGGTGTACTGGTTCGTCGACGATATCTACCTTGGCAGCAGCGCCAGCAAAAAGCCGATCGACTGGCGGCCAATCAACAACGGGCGCTACCGCATTCGGGCGGTGGACGATCGCGGCCGCGCCGATACGCGCCTGGTGACCATCGAATGGGTGAACTAGCGCTGAGCCGCACGCCTGTTATACTCGCGCCCGAAACGGCTATTTACCTGGGAAAGCGATGTGATTGAGATTTTGTATCAGGATGAACACCTGGTGGCGGTGAACAAGCCGTCGGGCTGGTTGGTGCACCGCAGTTGGCTGGACCGTCATGAAACTCGCTTTATGATGCAGACGGTGCGCGATCAGCTCGGGCAGCACGTCTTTACCGTGCACCGTCTCGATCGCCCGACGTCCGGCGTATTGCTGATGGCGCTCTCCAGCGAGGTGGCGCGCCTGTTGTCGCAGCAGTTCGAGCAGCACCAGGTGCAGAAAACCTACCATGCGGTGGTGCGCGGCTACGTGCAGGAGGGGGCGACCCTCGACTACCCGCTGACGGCCGAGCTGGACAAAATCGCCGATAAACATGCCGATGCCGACAAGGGGCCGCAGCCGGCGGTGACGCACTACCGGCCGTTGGCGCAGGTCGAGATGCCGGTGGCCGTCGGCCGCTACGACAGCGCGCGCTACAGCCTGGTGGAGCTGCAGCCGGAAACCGGCCGCAAGCACCAGCTGCGGCGCCACATGGCGCATCTTCGCCATCCGATCATCGGCGACAGCAAGCACGGCGATCTGCGGCAGAACCGCGGTATGGCGCAGCATTTCGGCTGCCCGCGCCTGATGCTGCACGCCAGCCATCTGCAGCTGGCGCACCCGGTGACCGGCGAGCCGCTGCGGGTGACGGCGCGCTGGGACGAAGACTGGCAAGGGGTGATGGCGCAGTTCGGCTGGGCGGGGGTATTCCCTGAACTTGCCGGGGTTGAGTTTAGTGCGGCTAACGGTCAGGATAGCTGACAATTTTTAAAGGTAATGAAGGGAGTAGGAGCCATGGCTCAGGTTGGTATCTTCGTGGGAACGGTCTACGGCAATTCGCTGCTGGTGGCGGAAGAAGCGCAAAACATCCTCAGCGAGCAGGGCCATGAGGTCAAACTGTTCGAAGAGGGCACGCTGGAGGCCTGGCAGTTTTATCGCCAGCACTACGCGCTGGTGATCACCTCAACCACCGGGCAGGGCGATCTACCGGACAGCATCGCGCCGCTGTTCCACGCCATTCGCGATCGGGTCGGCTACCAGCCGGAGCTGCGCTATGGGCTGATCGCCCTCGGCGACAGCAGCTATGACAACTTCTGCGGCGCCGGGCGCGCGTTCGACGCGCTGCTGCAAGAGCAGGGCGCCACCCGCGTTGGCGAAGTGTTGGAGATCGATGCGATGGAACAGCCGGAGCCGGAAGTGGCCGCCTGCCCGTGGGTCGAGCAGTGGGGCACGCTGCTGCAATCGTAACGTAAAAAGGCGCCGCGAAAGGGCGCCTTGGCGATGATGCGGGTCAACCGATCCGCATTATTTGCCGCGGGTGAGTTTTTCCAGATCGGCTTCGATCTCGGCAATCTTGTGCGACACCACGCCTTCGAGATGGCGCAGGTCGTCGAGGATTTTACGCTTCAGATCCACTTCCACCTGATCGCGCTGGCACAGCTGATCCAGTTCGTCGATCACGTAACGCAGGTTCGGGTTGATCTCGTGAATTTCCTTGTAGCCCTGGCCGGCGTTGTCCGCCACCACGGTTTTACGCTGGCGCGGGTACTTGAACTTCACGCTCTTGGCGAAGAACTCGCCCTTGTCCTTGCGGAAATAGATCTTGAGGATGTCGTTGTTGGCCTCTTGACGCAGGCTATAGCGATCGACGTCTTCCGGTTGATTGATGCCCAAACTCTTCAAGTTATCGTACATACTGCGCCCTCTTTAGATGTGATCGTTATATTCCACGACTGCAATTATGGCGGAAAGCGAGATCTGCGACTGTGACTGCCAGCGAAACGCAGACAAAAAAATAGCGGGTGAATCACCCGCTATTTCAATTTAGTCGATAGTGCGCAATAACTCATTAATGCCGACTTTACCGCGCGTCTTGGCGTCGACTTTCTTGACGATCACCGCGCAGTACAGGCTGTAAGAACCGTCTTTCGACGGCAGGTTACCGGAAACCACCACCGAACCTGCCGGCACGCGGCCGTAATGGATTTCGCCGGTCTCGCGGTCATAAATACGGGTGCTCTGGCCGAGGTACACGCCCATCGAAATCACCGAGCCTTCCTCCACGATCACGCCTTCCACCACTTCGGAGCGTGCACCGATGAAGCAGTTGTCTTCGATGATGGTCGGGTTGGCCTGCAGCGGCTCCAGCACGCCGCCGATGCCGACGCCGCCGGACAGGTGAACGTTTTTGCCGATCTGCGCGCAAGAACCGACGGTGGCCCAGGTATCGACCATGGTGCCTTCGTCGACGTAGGCGCCGATGTTAACGTAAGACGGCATCAGCACGGTGTTGCGAGCGATGAACGCGCCCTGGCGCACGGTGGCCGGCGGCACGACGCGGAAGCCTTCCTTCTGGAAACGCGCTTCGTCGTAGTCGGCGAACTTCATCGGCACCTTGTCGTAGTAGCGGGTTTCCGCGCCGTCCATCACCTTGTTGTCGTTGATACGGAAAGAGAGCAGCACGGCTTTCTTCAGCCACTGATGGGTGACCCATTGACCGTCGATCTTCTCGGCGACGCGCAGGGCACCGCTGTCCAGCAGGCCGATCACCTGGTTTACCGCTTCGCGCGTTACGGTGTCTACGTTCGCCGGGGTGATGTCCGCACGGCGTTCGAAGGCGCTTTCAATAACGTTCTGTAATTGCTGCATGCTGTTCTCTTTCCTGATGTTGTCGGTAAAAAGTTACTTGTATCACATTTTATCGTTTGGGGTGAGGGCCTCTGTCAACCGTTGCTCCAACTTTCTGCGCGTTTCCTGATCGAGCGCGCGTCGCTCGCCGTCGGCCAGGATAAACAAGTCCTCGACCCGTTCGCCTATGGTGGTAATGCGCGCGCCGTGCAGCGACAGCCCCAGATCGGCGAACACTTCGCCCACCCGCGCCAGCAGGCCGGGCTGATCGAGTGCGATCAGCTCCAGGTAGCTGCGGCGATCGGTGTGGGTCGGCAGGAAGGTGACCTCGGTCGGCACGCTGAAGTGACGCAGCTTGGAAGATGGCCGGCGCACGCGCGGCGGCTGGTATTCCCGCTGGGTGATGGCCTGCAGCAGCGCCTGGCGGATCGCCGCGTGGCGATCCTGCGCCAGCGGGCTGCCGTCCGGCTCCAGTACGATAAAGGTGTCCATCGCCATGCCGTCGCGGTTGGTGAAGATCTGCGCGTCGTGCACGCTCAGGTTGCGGCGGTCCATCTCCCCGGCGACGGCGGCGAACAGGTAGGGGCGATCCGGGCTCCAGATAAAGATCTCGGTGCCACCGCGCGTCGCCTGGCGGCTGACCAGCACCAGCGGCTGGGTGGAGTCGTGGGCCAGCAGGTGGCGGGCGTGCCAGGCCAGCTGGTTCGGCGAGTGGCGCAGGAAATAGTCGGCGCGGCAGCGGCTCCAGATGCGGTGCAGCGCCTCTTCGTCAATGTTGTCCATGCGCAGCAGTGCCAGCGCCTGCAGGCGATGGTGGCGCACGCGTTCGCGCAGATCCGGGCTGTTCTGCATGCCGCGGCGCAGCTGCTTCTCGGTGGCGAAGTACAGCTCGCGCAACAGGCTCTGCTTCCAGCTGTTCCACAGGGTTTCGTTGGTGGCGCAGATATCCGCCACCGTCAGGCACACCAGGTAACGCAGGCGGGTTTCGCTCTGCACTTCGCTGCTGAACTGTTGGATCACCGTCGGATCCTGAATATCGCGGCGCTGTGCGGTGACCGACATCAGCAGGTGCCAGCGCACCAGCCAGGCCACCAGTTGGGTTTCGCGCGAGTTGAGACCGTGCAGTTCGGCGAACTCCACCACGTCTTCCGCGCCGAGGATCGAGTGATCGCCGCCGCGCCCTTTAGCGATATCGTGGAACAACGCCGCTAACAGTAATAATTCCGGATGCGGCAGGCGTGGGTACAGCTCCACGCACAGCGGATGGCGCGGCCGGGTTTGCGCATCGGCGAAGCTCTCCAGTTTCTGCAGCACGCGAATGGTGTGCTCGTCGACGGTATAGGCATGGAACAGGTCGAACTGCATCTGCCCGACGATCTTGCCCCACTGCGGCATATAGGCCCACAGCACGCTGTGACGGTGCATTGGCACCAGCGCGCGCGACACCGCACCGGGGTGGCGCAGGATGGCCATAAACAGATCGCGCGCTTCCGGGATGGTGCACAGCGGCTGTTTCAGGTGGCGGCGCGCGTGGCGCAGCTGGCGCACGGTGGTGGAGTAAATGCCCTTGATCTCGCGGTTGCGCACCATCAGGTAGAACATGCGCATGATGGCTTGCGGCTCGCGGATGAACAGCGTCTCGTCGCGCAGATCGATCAGATCGCCGCGCAGTTGGAAATCGTCGTTCAGCGGGCGCGGCTTCTCGGTGGCGTCCAGCGCCAGGATGGCTTCGTCGAACAGCTGCAGCAGCATGTGGTTCAGCTCGCTGACGCGCCGCGTCATGCGGTAGAAGTCTTTCATCATGCGCTCGACCGGCTCGTTGCCTTCGCCTTCATAGCGCAGCAGCTGCGCGACGCTGAGCTGGCGATCGAACAGCAGGCGGTTGTCGTAACGCGGCAGCACCAGATGCAATGCAAAACGGATACGCCACAGGAAGCTCTGGCACTCGTTCAGCTCGTTGCGCTCGGCTTGGGTGAGGAAACCGAAGCCGACCATTTCGTCCAGCGAGGTGGCGCCGAAATGGCGCCGCGCCACCCACAGCAGGGTGTGGATGTCGCGCAGGCCGCCGGGGCTGCTTTTGATATCCGGCTCCAGGTTATAGCTGGTGCCGTGGTAGCGCTGGTGGCGCTCCTGCTGTTCGTTGACCTTGGCGTGGAAAAACTGCGGCGAAGGCCAGAAGCCGTCGCTGAAGATATGTTTTTGCATCTGCAGGAACAACGCGACGTCGCCGCAGATCATGCGCGATTCGATCAGGTTGGTGGCCACGGTCAGATCCGCCAGCCCTTCCAGCAGGCACTCTTCCAGGGTACGCACGCTGTGGCCCACTTCCAGCTTGAGATCCCACAGTAGGGTGATGAATTCGCCGACCCGCTGCGACTGTTGCTCCGTCAGCCGACGCTGGCTGAGCACCAGCACGTCGATATCCGACAGCGGGTGCAGTTCGCCGCGGCCGTAGCCGCCGACCGCCACCAGTGCAGTTTCCGGAATCGCTTCGAAGCCGTAGAACGTCCACAGCCGGCGCAGCAGGCGATCGATGAAATCACTGCGCGCCGCCACCAGGCTTTCGGCGCTGGAGCCTGCGTCGAACGCCGCCGCCAACCACAGCTGGAACTGCTCCAGCCGCTGTTTCAGCACCGGGCAGGTGAGCTCGTCATCGCCGTAGGCGCTGGGAGAGGCGGACGGCATCGGCACGGCCGGGGCCGCCGGTTGAAGGAGATTGTCAGACATAGTGCGCAGCCCATAAAAAAGGCCGGCAAAAGCCGGCCTGGTGATATTCTGCACGCGGCTTCGCCGCGGTGCTTACATCTCGTGCGTAATGATGTTGGGGATGGTGTCATCCTTGCGCAACGTCATTATCTCGCAGCCGTTATCAGTGACCACGATAGTATGCTCATACTGCGCCGACAAGCTGCGATCTTTGGTTTTTACCGTCCAGCCGTCTTTCATGGTGCGGATGCGGTAGTCGCCGGCGTTGACCATCGGTTCGATGGTGAAGGCCATGCCCGCCTGCAGCACCACGCCGCCGTCATCGGCGTCATAGTGCAGCACCTGCGGCTCTTCGTGGAACACTTCGCCGATGCCGTGGCCACAGTACTCGCGCACTACGGAGAACTTCTCGGCCTCGACGAATTGCTGGATCGCCTTGCCAAGGGTACGCAGGCGGATGCCCGGCTTGACCATCTTCAGCGCCAGATACAGGCTTTCCTGGGTGACGCGGCACAGGCGCTCGCCCAGAATGGTCGGTTTGCCGACGATGAACATCTTTGAGGTGTCGCCGTGGAAGCCGTCTTTAATCACGGTCACGTCGATATTGACGATGTCGCCGTCTTTCAGCGTTTTGTCGTCGCTCGGGATGCCGTGGCACACCACTTCGTTCACCGAGATGCACACGGATTTCGGGAAGCCGTGGTAGCCGAGGCAGGCGGAGATGGCCTGCTGCTCGTTGGTGATGTACTCGTGACAGATACGGTCCAGCTCGCCGGTGGTCACGCCAGGTTTGACGTACGGCTCGATGATCTCCAGCACTTCGGCGGCCAGGCGGCCGGCCACGCGCATTTTTTGGATGTCATCAGGTGTTTTAATTGAGATTGCCATGAAATTCGTCCGCAGGTGTCGTTATCGTCGACAATAAGAAGCAGTGACTTATGGTATCAGCCCTGCCGGGGGCTGCCAAATTTCATTTCCCGATGCCCGGCGCAAAGCAACAAAAGTTGGTGTCGGCGGCGGGTTTATGGTATAAAGCGCGCCGGCGATCCGCGACTTGGTTCTTGTGACCTGGCAGGAATTGGCCGAAAATACTTTAACTGCACTCATTTTGTGTAAATAACACACACGTATCGGCACATCCGCCGGGGTGCCCTGAGGTGACTTGTCGCCGCCAGGGTCGGCGTTATGGGATACGTGGAGGCATAACCCCAATTAATCTATAGAGGTTTAATCATGGCAACTGTTTCCATGCGCGACATGCTCAAGGCTGGTGTTCACTTCGGTCACCAGACCCGTTACTGGAACCCGAAAATGAAGCCTTTCATCTTCGGCGCTCGTAACAAGGTTCACATCATCAACCTGGAGCAGACCGTACCAATGTTCAACGCCGCTCTGGCTGAACTGAGCAAGATCTCTTCCCGTAAAGGCAAGATCCTGTTCGTGGGTACCAAGCGCGCAGCAAGCGAAGCGGTAAAAGACGCTGCTAACAGCTGTGACCAGTTCTTCGTGAACCACCGCTGGTTGGGCGGCATGCTGACTAACTGGAAAACCGTTCGTCAGTCCATCAAGCGTTTGAAAGATCTGGAAATCCAGTCTCAAGACGGCACCCTGGACAAGCTGACCAAGAAAGAAGCGCTGATGCGCACTCGTGAACTGGCCAAGCTGGAAAACTCCCTGGGCGGTATCAAAGATATGGGCGGTCTGCCAGACGCACTGTTCGTTATCGATGCCGATCACGAACACATCGCGATCAAAGAAGCCAACAACCTGGGTATCCCGGTATTCTCTATCGTTGATACCAACTCCAACCCAGACGGCGTTGACTTCATCATCCCTGGTAACGACGACGCAATCCGTGCAGTAAACCTGTACCTGACTGCTGTTGCTGCCGCTGTGCGTGAAGGTCGTTCTCAAGATCTGGCCGTTCAGGCGGAAGAAGGCTTCGTAGAAGCTGAATAATAAGGCAAGCTCGTCACTGAGCCCTTATTAACCAGGTATTGACATATGTTGGTTAGGGGGGCCTGTAAAGGCCCCCTTTGCTTATCTGAATGAGAACTGTCTCCACGCGAGATAACCGAGGAAAAATAAATGGCTGATATTACCGCTGCCCTGGTAAAAGAACTGCGCGAGCGTACCGGCGCTGGCATGATGGATTGCAAGAAGGCGCTGGTTGAATCCAATGGCGACATCGAACTGGCAATCGAAAACATGCGTAAGTCCGGTGCGATCAAAGCCGCTAAGAAAGCAGGCAACGTGGCTGCTGACGGCGTGATCAAAACCAAGATCGAAGGCAACTACGGCATCATCCTGGAAGTTAACTGCCAGACTGACTTCGTAGCCAAAGACGCCGGTTTCCAGGCGTTCGCCGACAAAGTGCTGGATGCCGCTATGGCCGGCAAAATCACTGACGTTGACGTGCTGAAAGCACAGTTCGAAGAAGAGCGCGTAGCGCTGGTGGCAAAAATCGGCGAAAACATCAACATTCGTCGCGTTGCTTCCCTGGAAGGCGAAGTGCTGGGCAGCTACCTGCACGGCGCGCGTATCGGCGTTCTGGTTGCGGCTAAAGGCGCTGACGACGAGCTGGTTAAGCAAATCGCAATGCACATTGCGGCAAGCAAGCCAGAGTTCGTGAAGCCAGAAGACGTGTCTGCTGAAGTGGTAGAAAAAGAGTACCAGGTTCAGCTGGACATCGCCATGCAGTCCGGCAAGCCGAAAGAAATCGCAGAGAAAATGGTTGAAGGCCGCATGAAGAAATTCACCGGCGAAGTTTCTCTGACCGGTCAGCCTTTCGTTATGGATCCGAGCAAATCCGTTGCTCAGGTGCTGAAAGAGCACAACGCTGACGTGACCAACTTCATTCGCTTCGAAGTGGGCGAAGGCATCGAGAAAGTCGAAACCGACTTCGCTGCTGAAGTTGCCGCGATGAGCAAACAGTCTTAATGACTGTCGATGGAACCGCCGTCTGGCGGTTCCATACTATCCAGCCAGAATTACACCGGTGGCAGGCCCTGCGGCGTTATACTCACCCCAGGCGCGTTTCATCGGCTGAAATCCCCAATACTAATACTGCTTCTTAGGACAGAACACCATGGCAACCAATGCAAAACCCGTATATCAGCGTATTCTGCTTAAACTGAGTGGCGAAGCCCTGCAAGGTGCAGAAGGTTTTGGTATCGACGCCAGCGTTTTGGATCGCATGGCTCAGGAAGTGAAAGAGCTGGTCGAACTGGGAATTCAGGTCGGTGTAGTTATTGGCGGCGGGAACTTGTTCCGCGGCGCGGGCCTGGCGCAGGCCGGCATGAACCGCGTAGTGGGCGACCACATGGGAATGCTGGCTACCGTGATGAACGGCCTGGCTATGCGTGATGCACTGCACCGTGCCTATGTGAACGCCCGCCTGATGTCGGCGATCCCGCTGAACGGCGTGTGTGATAATTACAGCTGGGCAGAGGCGATCAGCCTGCTGCGCAACAACCGCGTGGTGATCTTCTCCGCCGGTACCGGCAACCCGTTCTTCACCACCGATTCCGCCGCTTGCCTGCGCGGTATCGAGATCGAAGCGGACGTGGTGTTGAAAGCCACCAAAGTGGATGGCGTCTACTCCGCCGATCCGGTGAAAAACCCGGACGCGACGCTGTATGAACAATTAACCTATCAGGACGTGCTGGAGCGCGAGCTGAAAGTGATGGATCTGGCGGCGTTTACGCTGGCCCGCGATCACGGTCTGCCGATCCGCGTGTTCAACATGAACAAGCCTGGCGCGCTGCGCCGCGTGGTGATGGGTGAGAACGAAGGTACGCTGATCAGCAAATAAGGCTGCTCGCACCCATTTTGCGGAGCGCGTGACGCCGGGCGTCGCGCGTTTTCCGAATACGATTACGGGCTATACTTGAGTATCGCCTGCCAAGTAACCAGCTTCCAAGGGTTTGCAACGTGACTAATGAAATCAGAAAAGATGCTGATTCACGCATGGAAAAAAGCGTAGAAGCATTCAAAAACCAAATCAGCAAGATCCGCACCGGCCGCGCTTCTCCAAGCATTCTGGACGGCATCATGGTGGAATACTACGGTGCTGCTACGCCGCTGCGTCAGCTGGCCAACGTGACCGTAGAAGACTCCCGCACGCTGAAAATCAACGTGTTCGACCGCAGCCTGAGCCAGGCCGTTGAGAAAGCGATCATGAGCTCCGATCTGGGCCTCAACCCGTCTTCCGCCGGTTCCGACATTCGCGTTCCGCTGCCACCGCTGACCGAAGAGCGTCGTAAGGATCTGATCAAGATCGTGCGCGGCGAAGCCGAGCAGGGTCGCGTAGCGGTGCGTAACGTGCGTCGCGACGCCAACGACAAGGTCAAGGCGCTGCTGAAAGACAAAGAGATCAGCGAAGACGAAGAACGTCGTTCGCAAGACGACATTCAGAAAATGACCGACGCTTACATCAAGCTGGTTGACGCCGCACTGGCGGAGAAAGAAAAAGAGCTGATGGATTTCTAATCAGCATCGCGCAGAAACAAAGCGTCGCCTGGGCGGCGCTTTGTTTTTTGTGGCGCAGATCCCGTTTCATCGTACTGAAAGATCATGGACAAGCGGTGTCCAAGGTTCCACACTGGAGCACCTCCGATCTCATCAGACAGTTATTCAGAGTGAACTCATGAAGCAACTGACCATTCTTGGCTCGACCGGCTCGGTAGGGACCAGCACCCTGGCCGTGGTCAGGGCGAATCCCGACCGTTTCGCGATCAAAGCACTGGTGGCCGGCCGTAACGTCGCGGTCATGGCGCAGCAATGCATGGAATTCCGGCCCGCCTTCGCTGCGATGGCGGATGAAAGCGCCGCGCGCGAACTGCGCGCCATTCTGGCGGAAAACGGCGTCGCCACCGAGGTATTGGCCGGGGAACAAGCGGCCTGCGAACTGGCCGCGTTGGACGACGTCGATCAAGTGACGGCGGCGATCGTCGGCGCTGCGGGGCTGTTGCCGACGCTGGCGGCGATCCGCGCGGGCAAGCAAGTACTGCTGGCCAACAAAGAGTCGCTGGTCACCTGTGGCCGCCTGTTTATGGACGCGGTGCGGCAAAGCCAGGCGCAGCTGCTGCCGCTCGACAGCGAGCACAACGCGATTTTTCAGAGTTTGCCTGAGAACATTCAGCGTCAGTTGGGATACTCTTCACTGGACGATCATGGTGTGTCGCGCATCGTGCTTACCGGCTCCGGCGGCCCGTTCCGCACCACGCCGCTGGAGCAGTTCGCCGCGATGACCCCGGATCAAGCCTGCGCCCACCCGAACTGGTCGATGGGCCGCAAGATCTCGGTGGATTCCGCCACCATGATGAACAAAGGTCTGGAATACATTGAGGCCCGCTGGCTGTTTAACGCCTCGGCCGAGCAAATGGAAGTGATCCTGCACCCGCAGTCGGTGATTCACTCGATGGTGCGCTACGCTGATGGCAGCGTGCTGGCGCAGCTGGGCACGCCGGATATGCGCACGCCGATCGCCCATGCGATGGCGTATCCGCAGCGCGTGAACTCCGGCGTGGAAGCGCTGGATTTCTGCCGCATCGGTTCGCTGACCTTCGCCGAACCGGAACGCGAGCGTTATCCTTGCCTGTATTTGGCGATTGAAGCGTTCGACGCCGGTCAGGCGGCGACCACCGCGCTGAACGCGGCCAACGAAATCGCCGTGGCGGCGTTTTTGCAGCAGCAGATCCGCTTTACCGACATCGCCGTGGTCAACCGCCAGGTGGTGGAGCGTCTCGCGTTGCAGGAACCGGCGTGCATCGACGCGGTCTTGGACATTGACCGCCAGGCGCGCGCCGTCGCCGAGGAGCGGGTTCGCGCGCTGTGCGGTTGATCACGGCGATTATCCGATTTTGCTCGTAATTCGCGCGTGCCGCAGCGGGGCCGTTTGTTCATGCCCCGCTGAGGTGGTATAGTCTGCGCCACCTGTCAGCGGTTATACCGTTGAATAATGGCCCGATTGGTGCCCTGCGCGCCAATGGCGACCCGGCCGAGCCGGGCATCGCGGGGGCAGGTTGAAAGCCGTGTCGGGCACACGGCTTTTTTTGCGCGTAAGGGCCTGATGTTCCGGAAAGGCAGTTATATTTCTATTGAGGAAATAAGTACGAGTTATGTCGTCCGCAAACCAACAAGAGGCTAATCCATCTTCCCTGGGGCCGCGCCATGTCGCCATTATCATGGACGGTAACGGGCGCTGGGCCAAACGTCAGGGCAAGTTACGTGTCTTCGGTCATAAAGCAGGGGTGAAATCGGTTCGCCGCGCGGTCAGCTTTGCCGCCAGCCACCATTTAGATGCGCTCACGCTTTATGCCTTCAGCAGCGAAAACTGGAACCGTCCGGTGCAGGAAGTCTCCGCCCTGATGGAGCTTTTTGTCCGCGCCTTGGATAGTGAAGTAAAAAGCCTGCATAAACATAACGTCAGGTTGCGGGTGATCGGCGATATCAGCCGATTCAGCTCGCGTTTGCAGGAGCGGATCCGCCGCTCTGAAGCACTGACGGAAAATAACGATGGCCTGACGCTCAATATCGCTGCCAACTACGGCGGCCGTTGGGATATCATTCAGGGAGTAAGGGAACTGGCCGAACAGGTACGGGTAGGGGAGTTGCGCCCGGATCAGATCAGCGAGGAATTATTGAGCGAGCGGGTCTGCATGAGCGATCTGGCGCCGGTGGATCTGGTTATCCGCACCGGTGGTGAGCATCGCATCAGTAACTTCCTGCTGTGGCAAATAGCCTATGCTGAACTTTACTTTACTGATGTGCTCTGGCCTGATTTCGATGAACTTGTCTTTGAAGGTGCGCTGAATGCATTTGCACAACGTGAGCGCCGCTTCGGGGGAACAACACCTATCGGCGCCGATGCGTCCTAGGGAGAACTTTTGCTGAAGTATCGCCTCATAACTGCTCTGATTTTAATCCCGATCGTTATCGCGGCGCTGTTCTTGTTGCCGCCGCTGGCCTTTGCTCTGGTAACGCTCGTCGTGTGCATGTTAGCAGCCTGGGAGTGGGGCCAACTGGCCGGTTTCACCTCCCGTTCGCAGCGCATCTGGTTGGCGATACTGTGCGGTTTTTTGCTGGCGCTGATGATGCTCAGCGTCCCCGCTTACCATCAATCCGTGCCGCAAGTTAGCGGCTCGCTGTGGCTGTCGCTGGTCTGGTGGCTGGCGGCGCTGTTGTTGGTGCTGTTCTACCCCGGTTCTGCGGCCATCTGGCGCAATTCGCGCCCTTTGCGTCTGCTGTTTGGCTTGCTGACCATCGTGCCGTTCTTCTGGGGCATGCTGGCGCTGCGTCAATACGGCTACGAGCAAAACCCGTTTACCGGCGCCTGGTGGTTGCTGTACGTGATGCTGCTGGTGTGGGGCGCGGATTCCGGCGCCTACATGTTCGGCAAGCTGTTCGGCAAGCATAAGCTGGCGCCGAAGGTCTCGCCGGGCAAAACCTGGGAAGGGTTGATCGGCGGGCTGTTGACGTCGGCGGTCATCTCCTGGCTGTTCGGCCGCTATGCGCCGCTGAACGTGGTGCCGGCCACCCTGTTGATCTGTTCGGTGCTCGCCGCGCTGGCTTCGGTGCTGGGCGATCTGACCGAAAGTATGTTCAAACGCGAAGCGGGCATCAAGGACAGCGGTCATTTGATCCCCGGTCATGGCGGCATACTGGATCGTATCGACAGCCTGACCGCGGCGGTGCCGGTGTTTGCCTGCCTGATGCTGTTGGTGTTTTAATCCGTCGATGACGGAAAGTGAGGGATGATGGTCAGCGTGCTTTGGAACCTGGTGGCGTTTCTGATTGCGCTCGGTATCTTGATTACCGTGCACGAGTTCGGACACTTTTGGGTTGCCCGCCGTTGCGGCGTGCGCGTTGAACGTTTCTCTATCGGCTTCGGCCGGGCGCTGTGGCGCCGCACCGATCGCCAGGGCACCGAGTACGTCATCGCCTTGATCCCGCTCGGTGGCTACGTGAAGATGCTGGACGAGCGCGTGGAGTCGGTGGCGCCGGAAATGCGCCACCAGGCCTTCAACAACAAAACCGTCTGGCAGCGCATGGCCATCGTCAGCGCCGGCCCCATCGCCAACTTCCTGTTTGCTATCCTTGCCTACTGGCTGGTGTTTATCATCGGCGTGCCGAGTTTCCGTCCGGTGATCGGCGAAATCACCCCGCAATCGATCGCCGCCAAGGCCGAAATTTCGTCTGGAATGGAACTAAAGTCGGTTGACGGCATCGAAACGCCTGATTGGGAGTCAGTTCGTCTGGCGCTGGTGGCGAAGATTGGCGATGCGCAAACCGAAGTCGGCGTCGCGCCGTTCGGCTCTTCGCTGGTGGTGACCAAAACCCTGGATTTGCGCCAGTGGAACTTTGAACCGGACAAGCAGGATCCCGTTGTCGCGCTGGGCATTATGCCGCGCGGCCCGCAGATCGAATCCGTGCTGGCGGAAGTGCAGCCGAACTCGGCGGCGCAAAAGGCGGGTTTACAAGCGGGGGACAGGATCGTTAAAGTCGATGGTCAGCCGCTGGGTCGTTGGCAGACGCTGGTGAAGCGTATCCACGATGGCCCTGGGCAACCGCTGGCTTTGGAGATTGAAAGAAACGGCGCCCCCTTGTCTTTGACGCTGATACCGGATACAAAGCCGGTGGGAAAAGACAAATCGGTGGGGTTTGCAGGCATCATTCCAAAAGTGCTGCCGCTGCCGGACGAGTATAAGACGATTCGCCAGTATGGACCGTTCTCGGCGCTGTATCAGGCCGGTGACAAGACCTGGCAGCTGATGCGGCTGACGGTCAACATGCTGGGCAAATTAATAACCGGTGATGTAAAGCTGAACAACCTGAGTGGCCCGATCTCGATTGCACAGGGAGCAGGGGCGTCAGCCGGAGTCGGGTTCGTGTATTATCTGATGTTCCTGGCGTTGATTAGCGTCAACCTGGGGATCATCAACCTGTTCCCATTACCGGTGTTAGATGGTGGGCATCTCCTCTTCCTGGCGATAGAAAAGCTGAAGGGTGGGCCGGTTTCCGAGCGAGTACAGGACTACAGCTACCGCATAGGTTCGATCGTGCTGGTGTTGTTGATGGGTCTTGCACTTTTCAATGATTTTTCCCGCCTCTAGGGGCGGGGATAGGTTAGGAAGAACGCATAACAACGATGGCGATGAAAAAGTTGCTCATAGCGTCGCTGCTGTTTGGCAGCGCCACCGTATACGGTGCAGACGGGTTCGTAGTGAAAGATATTCATTTCGAAGGCCTGCAACGAGTCGCCGTCGGTGCGGCGTTACTCAACATGCCGGTTCGCGTCGGCGATACCGTCACTGACGATGACATCAGTAATACCATCCGTGCCTTGTTTGCCACCGGCAACTTCGAGGACGTGCGCGTGCTGCGCGATGGTAATACGTTGATCGTGCAGGTGAAGGAACGTCCTACCATCGCCAGCATCACTTTCTCCGGCAACAAGTCGGTGAAGGATGACATGCTCAAGCAGAACCTGGAAGCCTCCGGCGTCCGGGTGGGCGAGGCGCTCGACCGCACCACGATCTCCAGCATTGAAAAAGGGCTGGAAGACTTCTACTACAGCGTCGGTAAGTACAGCGCCTCGGTGAAAGCCGTGGTCACGCCGCTGCCGCGCAACCGTGTCGACCTGAAGTTGGTGTTCACGGAAGGGGTCTCCGCCAAGATTCAACAAATCAACATCGTCGGCAACCATGCCTTCACCAACGACGAACTGATCTCGCGCTTCCAGCTGCGTGACGAAGTGCCGTGGTGGAACCTGGTCGGCGACCGCAAATACCAGAAACAAAAGCTGGCGGGCGATCTCGAAACCCTGCGCAGCTTCTATCTGGATCGCGGCTATGCCCGCTTCAACATCGACTCTACCCAGGTGAGCCTGACGCCGGATAAAAAAGGCATCTACATCACCATCAACATCACCGAAGGCGACCAGTACAAGCTTTCCGATGTTGTCGTGAACGGCAACCTGGCCGGCCACTCGGCGGAAGTCGCTCAGATCACCAAGATCGAACCGGGCGAGCTGTACAACGGCAGCAAGGTGACCAAAATGGAAGACAACATCAAAACGATGTTGGGCCGTTATGGTTACGCTTACCCGCGCGTCGGCACCCAGCCGGAAATCAACGACGCGGATAAAACCGTCAAGCTGCACGTCAACGTCGACGCGGGCAACCGCTTCTACGTGCGCCGCATCAAGTTCGAAGGCAACGACACCAGCAAGGACTCCGTACTGCGCCGCGAAATGCGCCAGATGGAAGGCGCCTGGCTTGGCAACGAGCAGGTCGAGCAGGGCAAAGAGCGTCTGAACCGTCTGGGCTACTTCGAAACGGTTGACGTAGAAACCCAGCGCGTGCCGGGCACCGCCGATCAGGTCGACGTTACCTACAAGGTGAAAGAGCGCAACACCGGTACCTTTAACTTCGGCGTCGGTTACGGCACCGAGAGCGGCGTCAGCTTCCAGGCGGGCGTGCAGCAGGATAACTGGTTGGGTACCGGCTACTCGGTCGGCATCAGCGGCACCAAGAACGACTACCAAACCTATACCGAACTGTCGGTCACCAACCCGTACTTCACCGTTGACGGTGTGAGCCTGGGCGGCCGCGTGTTCTACAATGACTTTAAAGCGGATAACGCGGACCTGTCCGACTACACCAACAAGAGTTACGGTGTCGACGGCACGCTGGGCTTCCCGATCAACGAAAACAACTCGTTGCGCACTGGCCTGGGCTATGTCCACAACGGCTTGTCGAACATGCAGCCGCAGATCGCCATGTGGCGTTATCTCGGCTCGATGGGTGTGGATACCACCGATAAGAACGATCGCGCCAGCTACTCGACGGACGACTTTACCCTGAACCTGGGGTGGACCTACAACGACCTGGACCGCGGCTACTTCCCGACTTCGGGCAACCGTACCACGTTGAACGGCAAGGTCACCATTCCTGGCTCGGACAACGAATACTACAAAGTGACGCTGGACAGCGTGCAGTACGTGCCGATCAACGACGACCGCACCTGGGTGCTGTTGGGCCGTGGCCGTCTGGGTTACGCGGATGGGCTGGGCGGCAAGGAAATGCCGTTCTATGAGAACTTCTATGCCGGTGGTTCGAGCACCGTGCGTGGCTTCCAGTCCAACACCATCGGTCCGAAGGCGGTGTACTACAACTCCAACTCGTATCAGTGCCAGTTCAACGCCGGCAGCACTACCACGCGTCAGAGCATCTGTAATTCGACCGATGCGGTGGGCGGTAACGCCATGGCGGTGGCCAGCCTGGAGCTGATCACCCCGACGCCGTTCATCAGCGAGAAATACGCCAACTCGGTGCGGACTTCGCTGTTCATCGATGCGGGTACCGTGTGGGATACCAAGTGGAAGAATACCGACCAGACGCTGATGTATGGCGTGCCTGACTACAGCAAGGCCGGAAATATTCGTTCCTCCGCCGGTATCGCGTTGCAGTGGATGTCGCCACTGGGGCCGTTGGTGTTCTCTTACGCCAACCCGATCAAGAAATACGAAGGCGACAAATCCGAACAGTTCCAGTTTAACATCGGTAAGACCTGGTAACGGGTCTCGCCTCTGGGCATAACAGTTATTAAGAATCGCAATGGCCAGGCGCCCGCCGGCAGAGGGAGATGATTCTCATTGTTTGGTGGGATAAGTCTGGCAAATTGTGTACTTCAGTGTCATATGACACAAATGGGTGATGGTAAGGAGTTTATAGTGAAAAAGTGGTTGTGTGCCGCAGGCCTCGGTTTAGCAATGGCTGCTTCAGCTGGCGTTCAGGCAGCAGATAAGATCGCTGTCGTTAACGTCTCCAGCATTTTCCAACAGCTGCCGGCCCGCGAAGCGGTCGCTAAACAGCTGGAAAACGAGTTTAAAGGCCGTGCAAGCGAGCTCCAGAACATGGAACGTAGCCTGCAGACCAAAATGCAACGTCTGCAGCGTGACGGCGCTACCATGAAAGCCAGCGATCGCAGCAAGTTGGAAAAAGACGTGATGGCGCAGCGCGAGCAGTTCTCTCAGAAAGCGCAGGCTTTCGAGCAGGACAACCGTCGCCGCCAGATGGAAGAGCGTAACAAGATCCTGAGCCGTATCCAGGACGCTGTGAAATCCGTCGCCAGCAAAGGCGGTTATGACGTGGTGATCGACGCCAACGCCGTTGCCTATGCAGACTCTTCCAAAGATATCACTGCTGACGTGCTGAAACAGGTTAAATAACACATGCTTTCAATTCGACTGGCTGATTTAGCGCAGCAGTTGGATGCACAATTGCACGGTGATGGCGATATCGTCATCACCGGCATTGCTTCTATGCATTCGGCACAGCCTGGCCAAATCACGTTTTTGTCAAACAGCCGCTATCAAGAGCAGCTGTCTTCCTGCCAGGCAAGCGCCGTGGTGCTTACCGAAGCGGATTTACCACACTGTCGTACTGCGGCGCTGGTGGTTAAGAACCCTTACCTGACCTACGCGCGCATGGCGCAGCTGATGGACACCACGCCGGCACCGGCGCAGGATATCGCGCCAAGCGCGGTGATCTCGCCTGAAGCGCAGCTGGGGCAGAACGTCGCCATTGGGGCGAACGCGGTGATCGAGTCGGGCACGGTGCTTGGCGATAACGTGGTTATCGGCCCGGGCTGCTTCATCGGCAAACACGCACGCATCGGCGCGGGTACGCGTCTGTGGGCGAACGTCACGATTTATCATGCGGTTGAAATCGGCCAGCGCTGCCTGATCCAGTCCGGCACCGTGATCGGCGCCGACGGTTTCGGCTATGCGAACGAGCGCGGCGAGTGGATCAAAATCCCTCAGTTGGGCACGGTGATTATCGGCGATCGCGTCGAAATCGGCGCTTGCACCACCATTGACCGCGGCGCTTTGGATAACACCCAGATCGGGAATGGTGTTATCATCGACAATCAATGCCAGATTGCACATAACGTCGTGATTGGCGACAATACCGCCGTCGCCGGCGGTGTGATCATGGCCGGCAGCCTGAAAATCGGCCGCTACTGCCAGATCGGCGGCGCCAGCGTGATCAACGGTCACATGGAGATTGCCGACAAGGTTGTTGTTACCGGAATGGGAATGGTTATGCGACCAATCACCGAACCTGGGGTATACTCTTCGGGCATTCCGTTGCAGCCTAACAAGGTTTGGCGTAAAACCGCTGCGTTGGTGATGAATATCGATGAGATCAGCAAGCGCTTGAAAGCTGTCGAACGTAAAGTCGGAAAAGACTAATCATTGCCACCCGCCCTGGCGGGGACAAAACGAAACGCGTTGGTCGTGAGACCAAAAGCGCAAAGAGATGTTAATTTGCGGCCTGCATGATGATCTCCTTTTGGGGTCAGCGCAGGCCGTGTTGTTGATGCCATCAGTTTTTAGAGACAGGAAGAGTATTTTGACTACTGACACTCATACTCTGGATATTGCAGAAATTTTGGATCTGCTTCCTCACCGTTACCCGTTCTTGCTGGTCGACCGCGTCCTCGAGTTTGAAGAGCACAAATATCTGCGTGCGGTGAAGAACGTATCGGTGAACGAACCGTTTTTCCAGGGCCACTTCCCTGGCAAACCGATTTTCCCAGGCGTATTGATTCTGGAAGCCATGGCGCAGGCCACCGGCATCCTGGCGTTTAAGAGCGTCGGCAAACTGGAACCGGGCGAGCTGTATTACTTCGCCGGTATCGACGAAGCTCGCTTCAAGCGCCCGGTTGTGCCTGGCGATCAGATGGTCATGGAAGTCACCTTCGAGAAAACTCGCCGCGGTCTGACGCGTTTTAAAGGCGTGGCGACCGTTGACGGTAAAATTGTCTGCGAAGCAACCATGATGTGTGCCCGCAGCCGGGAGGCTTAATCCGTGATTGACCAAACCGCCTTTATCCATCCAAGCGCGATAGTCGAAGAAGGCGCCGTGATCGGCGCCGGTGCGCATATCGGCCCTTTCTGCTACGTGGGTTCCCAGGTGGAAATCGGTGCCGGCACGGTGCTGAAATCCCACGTGGTGGTGAACGGCATTACCAAGATTGGCCGCGATAACCAGATCTATCAGTTCGCCTCTATCGGTGAAGTGAACCAGGATCTGAAATACGCGGGCGAACCGACACGCGTTGAAGTGGGCGACCGCAACCGCATCCGCGAAAGCGTCACCATTCACCGCGGCACCGCGCAGGGCACCGGCGTGACTAAATTGGGCAGCGACAACCTGCTGATGGTCAACACGCATATCGGGCATGACTGCGTAGTCGGCAACTTCTGCGTGCTGGCCAATAACGCAACGCTCGGTGGCCACGTGGAAATCGACGATCACGCCATCATCGGCGGCATGACGGCGATCCACCAATTCTGCGTTATCGGTGCGCATGTGATGGTAGGCGGTTGTTCCGGGGTTGCTCAGGATGTGCCTCCTTTCGTCATCGCTCAGGGCAACCACGCGACGCCGTTCGGCGTCAATGCGGTCGGCCTGAAACGTCGCGGTTTTGACAAGGATGAAATGCAGGCGATTCGCAACGCCTACAAAATCCTGTATCGCAGCGAGAAAACGCTGGATGAAGCGAAAGCGGAAATCGAAGCCCTGGCCAAAGAGCAGCCGGTGGTGCAGCTGTACCTCGATTTCTTCACCCGTTCCACCCGCGGCATCATTCGCTGAGTTATGTCAAAGCGTCCATTGACTATCGGATTGGTCGCCGGAGAAACTTCCGGTGACATTCTCGGCGCCGGTTTGATCCGCGCGCTCAAGGCGCAGATCCCCGACGCGCGTTTCGTTGGCGTCGCCGGCCCGCTGATGCAGGCCGAAGGCTGTGAAGCCTGGTACGAAATGGAAGAGCTGGCGGTAATGGGCGTGGTGGAAGTGCTCGAGCGCTTGCCACGCCTGTTGAAGATCCGCAAGGATCTGACCCGTCGCTTTAGCGAACTGCAGCCGGACGTGTTTGTCGGCATCGACGCGCCGGACTTCAATATCACGCTGGAAGGCCGTCTCAAGCAGCGCGGCATCCGCACCATCCACTACGTCAGCCCTTCCGTGTGGGCCTGGCGGCAAAAGCGCGTTTTCAAAATTGGCAAAGCCACCGATCTGGTGCTGGCCTTTCTCCCTTTCGAAAAAGCGTTTTACGATCGTTTCAACGTGCCCTGCCGGTTTATCGGCCACACCATGGCGGACGCCATGCCGCTGCAGCCTGATCGGCTGGCGGCGCGCGCTCAGCTTGGCATCGCCCCGCAGGCGCGCTGTCTGGCCTTGTTGCCGGGCAGCCGCGGCGCCGAAGTCGAGATGCTGAGCGCCGACTTCCTCAAAACCGCGCAGCTGCTGCGCACGCGTTATCCCGAGCTGGAAGTGGTGGTGCCGCTGGTCAACGCCAAGCGGCGCGAACAGTTTGAGCGCATCAAGGCTGAAGTGGCGCCGGATCTGACCGTACACCTGTTGAACGGCCAGGGGCGCGAGGCGATGATCGCCAGCGACGCGGCGCTGCTGGCGTCCGGCACGGCGGCGCTGGAGTGCATGCTGGCCAAGTGCCCGATGGTGGTGGGCTATCGCATGAAGCCGTTCACTTTCTGGCTGGCGCAGAAGCTGGTGAAAACGCCTTACGTTTCGCTGCCGAATCTGCTGGCGGGGCGCGAGATCGTCACCGAGCTGCTGCAGCATGACTGCGTGCCGGACAAATTGGCCGCCGCCGTAATGCCATTGCTGGAAGCGAGCCCCGAAACCGACGCGCTGAAACACACTTTCCTTACCTTGCACCAAAGCATCCGTTGCGGTGCGGACGAACAGGCCGCTCAGGCTGTGTTGGAGCTGGCGAAAGCATGATTGAACCCTTTATCTATCCCGCTGCCACGCTGATTGCCGGTGTGGACGAAGTGGGCCGTGGCCCGTTGGTCGGTGCGGTGGTCACCGCGGCGGTGATCCTCGATCCGGCGCAGCCTATCGTCGGGCTGGCGGACTCCAAAAAACTCAGTGAAAAGCGCCGCCTGGCGCTGTATGACGAAATCGTCGCCAAAGCGCTCTCCTGGAGCCTGGGGCGCGCCGAACCGGCGGAAATCGACCAATTGAACATCCTGCACGCCACCATGTTGGCGATGCAGCGCGCGGTGGCCGGGTTGCATATCGCGCCGGACATGGTTTTAATCGACGGTAACCGTTGCCCGAACCTGCCGATGCGTTCGCAGGCGGTGGTGAAGGGCGATAGCCGCGTGGCGGAGATCAGCGCGGCGTCCATTCTGGCGAAGGTCACGCGCGATCGCGAAATGGCCGAGCTGGACCGCGAGTTCCCGGACTACGGTTTCGCGCAGCATAAAGGCTACCCGACCGCCTTCCACCTGGAGCGGCTGGCTGCGCTGGGCGCCACCGAGCATCACCGCCGCAGCTTCGCGCCGGTGAAAAGGGCGCTGGCGCTGTAGCCTGCGGGCCTGATTGCTCAGGCTCGACGATAGCATTAACCCGGGTTCAACACGCTGAACCCCTTCATTCAGGTATCTGGAGATGGCCGAACCTCGTTTTATTCACCTGCGCGTCCACAGTGACTACTCCATGATTGATGGATTGGCCAAGACGGCGCCGTTGGTGAAAAGAGCCGCCGCGTTAGCCATGCCTGCTCTGGCAATCACCGATTTTACCAACCTGTGCGGGCTGGTGAAGTTCTACGGCAGCGCGCACGGCGCCGGGATCAAACCGATCATCGGCGCGGATTTCCATGTGCAAAGCGAAGAGCTGGGCGATGAACTGGCTCAGCTGACGGTGCTGGCCAGCAACAACGAAGGCTACCAGAACCTGACGCTGCTGATTTCCCGCGCCTATCAGCGTGGCTACGGCGCCGCCGGCCCGGTCATCGATCGCGACTGGCTGATCGAACATCGCGAAGGGCTGATTTTGCTTTCCGGCGCACGTCAGGGCGACGTCGGCAAATTCCTGCTGCGCGGCAATCAGGCGCAGGTGGAGCAGTGCCTGGACTTCTACCGGCAGCATTTCCCAGATTGTTACTATCTGGAGCTGATTCGCACCGGCCGCCCGGACGAAGAGAACTACCTGCATGCGGCGGTGGCGCTGGCCACCGAACGCGGCTTACCGGTGGTGGCCACCAACGACGTGCGTTTCCTGGTGGAAGACGACTTCGACGCCCATGAAATTCGCGTCGCCATTCACGACGGCTTTACGCTGGACGATCCCAAGCGGCCGCGCAACTACAGCCCGCAACAATACATGCGCAGCGAAGACGAGATGTGCGAGCTGTTCGCCGACATCCCGGAAGCGCTGCTGAACAGCGTCGAGATCGCCAAGCGCTGCAACGTCACCATTCGCCTCGGCGAATACTTCCTGCCGCAGTTCCCGACCGGCGATATGAGCACCGAGGACTTCCTGGTGCTCAAATCGAAAGAGGGGCTGGAAGAGCGCCTTGAGTTCCTGTTCCCCGATCCTGAAGTGCGTGCGCAGCGCCGCCCGGAATACGACGAGCGCCTCGACGTCGAGCTGAAGGTGATCAACCAGATGGGGTTCCCCGGCTACTTCCTGATCGTGATGGAGTTTATCCAATGGTCGAAGGATAACAACGTGCCGGTTGGCCCGGGGCGCGGCTCCGGCGCCGGTTCGCTGGTGGCCTATGCGTTGAAAATCACCGACCTCGATCCGCTGGAGTTCGACCTGCTGTTCGAACGCTTCCTGAACCCGGAACGTGTCTCAATGCCCGACTTTGACGTCGACTTCTGCATGGAGAAACGCGATCAGGTGATCGAGCACGTGGCGGAGATGTATGGCCGCGAAGCGGTATCGCAGATCATTACCTTCGGTACCATGGCGGCGAAAGCGGTTATCCGCGACGTAGGCCGGGTGCTGGGGCACCCGTACGGCTTCGTCGATCGCATTTCCAAGCTGGTGCCGCCGGATCCGGGCATGACGTTGGAGAAAGCCTTCGCCGCCGAACCGCAACTGCCGGAAATTTACGAGGCCGACGAAGAGGTCAAGGCGCTGATCGACATGGCGCGCAAGCTGGAAGGGGTGACGCGCAACGCCGGTAAACACGCCGGGGGCGTGGTGATCGCACCGACCAAAATCACCGACTTCGCGCCGCTGTACTGCGACGCCGAAGGGCATCACCCGGTGACCCAGTTCGACAAGAACGACGTGGAATACGCTGGGCTGGTGAAGTTCGACTTCCTCGGTCTGCGCACCCTGACCATCATCGACTGGGCGCTGGAGATGATCAACGCCCGGCGCGCCAAGACCGGGCTGGAGCCGATTGACATCGCCGCCATTCCGCTCGACGACAAGAAAAGCTTCGACATGCTGCAGCGCTCGGAAACCACGGCGGTGTTCCAGCTTGAATCGCGCGGCATGAAAGACTTGATCAAACGTCTGAAGCCCGACTGCTTCGAAGACATGATCGCACTGGTGGCGCTGTTCCGTCCGGGGCCGCTGCAGTCGGGCATGGTGGATAACTTCATCGACCGCAAACACGGCCGCGAAGAGATCTCCTACCCGGATATCCAGTGGCAGCACGAGTCGCTCAAGCCGGTGCTGGAACCGACCTACGGCATCATCCTGTATCAGGAACAGGTGATGCAGATCGCCCAGGTGCTGGCGGGCTATACGCTGGGCGGCGCGGACATGCTGCGCCGTGCGATGGGTAAAAAGAACCCGGTCGAAATGGCCAAGCAGCGCGGCGGCTTTGAAGACGGAGCGAAATCGCGCGGCATCGACGGCGAACTGTCGGTGAAAATCTTCGACCTGGTGGAGAAATTCGCCGGTTACGGCTTCAACAAATCGCACTCCGCCGCCTATGCGCTGGTCTCCTACCAGACGCTGTGGCTGAAAGCGCACTACCCGGCCGAGTTTATGGCGGCGGTGATGACCGCCGATATGGACAACACCGACAAAGTAGTGGGGCTGGTGGATGAATGTTGGCGCATGGGGCTGAAGATCCTGCCGCCGGACATCAACAGCGGCCTGTATCACTTCCACGTCAACGACGAAGGCGAGATCGTTTACGGCATCGGCGCCATCAAGGGCGTGGGGGAAGGGCCGATCGAAGCCATCATCGAGGCGCGCAACAGCGGCGAACAAGGTTACTTCAAGGATCTGTTCGACCTGTGCGCGCGCTCTGACATCAAGAAACTGAACCGCCGCATTCTGGAAAAACTGATCATGTCCGGGGCGTTCGACCGCCTTGGGCCGCACCGCGCCGCGCTGATGAATTCGCTCGGCGACGCGTTGAAAGCGGCGGATCAGCATGCGAAAGCCGAAGCGATCGGCCAGGTGGATATGTTTGGCGTGTTGGCGGAAGCGCCGGAGCAGGTTGAGCAATCCTACGCCAATATCGCGCCCTGGCCGGAGCAGGTGGTGCTGGACGGAGAGCGGGAAACGCTGGGGCTGTACCTGACTGGCCACCCGATCACCCAGTACCTGAAGGAAATCGAACGTTACGCCGGTGGCCAGCGTTTGAAAGACATGCACCCGACGGATCGGGGCAAAATGACCACCGCCGTCGGGCTGGTGGTCGCCGCGCGGGTGATGGTGACCAAGCGTGGCAACCGCATCGGCATCTGTACGCTGGATGACCGTTCGGGCCGCCTGGAAGTGATGTTATTCACCGAAGCGTTAGAAAAATACCAGCATTTGTTGGAAAAAGACCGTATCCTTATCGCCAGTGGACAGGTCAGCTTTGATGACTTTAGCGGCGGGCTTAAAATGATGGCCCGCGAAGTAATGGACATCAGTGAAGCCCGTGAAAAATACGCTCGTGGGCTTGCTATCTCGCTGACTGACAGGCAAATTGATGACCAGCTTTTGAACCGTCTCCGTCAGTCGTTGGAACCCCATCGATCGGGGACGATTCCAGTGCATCTCTACTATCAACGGGAAGATGCGCGAGCCAAGCTGCGTTTTGGCGCAACCTGGCGCGTGACGCCCACCGACCGCTTGTTGATCGACTTGCGGACGTTGGTAGGCAACGAGCAGGTGGACTTGGAATTTGACTAAAATAGGAATGCTATGAGTCTGAATTTTCTTGATTTTGAACAGCCGATTGCGGAGCTGGAAGCGAAAATTGACTCGCTGACTGCAGTCAGCCGTCAAGACGAAAAATTAGATATTAATCTGGACGAAGAGGTTCAGCGCCTGCGTGAAAAGAGCGTTGAGCTGACGCGCAAGATTTTTGCCGATCTTGGGGCTTGGCAGATTGCCCAATTGGCACGCCACCCGCGCCGTCCTTATACCCTGGATTATATCAAACACATTTTTACCGACTTCGAAGAGTTGGCGGGCGATCGCGCTTACGCCGACGACAAAGCGATCGTCGGTGGTATTGCGCGCCTGGATGGCCGCCCGGTGATGATCATCGGGCACCAGAAAGGCCGTGAAACCAAAGAGAAGATCCGCCGTAACTTCGGCATGCCGGCGCCGGAAGGCTACCGTAAGGCGCTGCGCCTGATGGAAATGGCCGCGCGTTTCAAGATGCCGATCATCACCTTTATCGATACCCCAGGCGCTTATCCGGGCGTGGGCGCGGAAGAACGCGGCCAGTCCGAAGCCATCGCGCGCAACCTGCGTGAGATGTCGCGTCTGAACGTACCGGTCATCTGCACCGTCATCGGCGAAGGCGGCTCCGGCGGCGCGCTGGCGATCGGCGTGGGCGATAAGGTGAACATGCTGCAGTACAGCACCTACTCGGTGATTTCGCCGGAAGGCTGTGCTTCCATCCTGTGGAAGAGCGCCGACAAGGCGCCGCTGGCTGCAGAAGCGATGGGCATTACCGCGCCGCGTCTGAAAGAGCTGAAGCTGATCGACTCGGTGATCCCGGAGCCGCTGGGTTCCGCGCACCGCGACGTGCCGGCGATGGCCGCCGCGCTGAAAGCGCAGCTGCTGGCCGATCTGAAAGATCTGGACGGTCTGAACGACGAAGAGTTGCTCAACCGCCGCTACCAGCGCCTGATGAACTACGGCTACTGCTGAGTTCTGTTCTTCGCTGTAAGAAACCGCCTTCGGGCGGTTTTTTTTTTGGCTACACACCGCCGGATTTTCGTGGTGTTATAGAGACTTGGCCGTTAACTGACAGGAGCTGCCGATGAATATCATCGCCATCATGGGCCCGACGGGCGTCTACTACAAAGATGAGCCGATCCGCGAGCTCCACGCTGCGCTGGCCGCCATGGGTTTTCAGCTGGTGTACCCCAAAAACAGCGGCGACCTGCTGAAGCTGATCGAAGCCAATGCCCGCATCTGCGGGGTGATCTTCGACTGGGACGATTACAGTCTGGAGCTGTGCAGCGAGATCAACGAACTGAACGAATACCTGCCGCTGTACGCCTTTATCAATACCCACTCCACCTTCGACGTCAGCCTGCATGAAATGCGCATGGTGCTCTACTTCTTCGAGTACGGCCTGAATGCGGCGGACGATATCGCGCAGCGCATCCAGCAGTACACCGCGGAATATATCGACACCATTACGCCGCCGCTGACCAAGGCGTTGTTCAACTACGTGCGCGAAGGGAAATACACCTTCTGCACGCCGGGCCACATGGCCGGCACCGCGTTCCAGAAAAGCCCGGTGGGTTGCCTGTTCTATGACTTCTTCGGTGCCAATACCCTGAAGGCCGACATCTCGATTTCGGTTACCGAACTCGGTTCGCTGCTGGATCACACCGGGCCGCATCTGGAGGCCGAAGAGTATATCGCGCGCACCTTCAACGCCGAGCAGAGCTATCTGGTCACCAACGGCACCTCCACCGCCAACAAGATCGTCGGCATGTATTCGGCGCCGGCCGGTAGCACGGTACTGATCGACCGCAACTGCCACAAATCGCTGTGCCACCTGCTGATGATGAGCGATATCGTGCCGATCTATTTGCGCCCGCTGCGCAACGCCTACGGTATTCTCGGCGGCATTCCGCAGCGCGAGTTCACCCGCGCCAGCATCGCCACCCGGGTGCAGGAAACCCTGAACGCCACTTGGCCGGTGCACGCGGTGATCACCAACTCCACCTATGACGGCCTGCTGTACAACACCGACTACATCAAGCAGACGCTGGAGGTGCCGTCGATCCACTTTGATTCCGCCTGGGTGCCTTACACCAACTTCCATCCGATTTACGACGGCAAGAGCGGCATGAGCGGCGATCGGGTGCCCGGTAAGGTGATCTATGAAACCCAGTCGACGCATAAGCTGCTGGCGGCTTTCTCGCAGGCCTCGATGATTCATATCAAGGGCGACTATGACGAAAGCACCTTCAACGAAGCTTACATGATGCACACCACTACCTCGCCGCACTACGGCATCGTGGCGTCGATGGAAACCGCCGCCGCCATGCTGCGCGGCAACCCCGGGCGCCGCTTGATCAACCGTTCGGTGGAGCGCGCGCTGCATTTCCGCCGTGAAGTGCAGCGGCTGCGTGAGGAGAGCGACAGTTGGTTCTTCGACATCTGGCAGCCGGAAGCGATCGATGAGGCGCAGTGCTGGCCGCTGGATCCGGACGACAACTGGCACGGTTTTGGCCAGACCGATCGCGATCACATGTACCTCGATCCGATCAAAGTGACGATCCTGACACCGGGCATGAATGAGCTGGGCGCGCTGGAGGAGGAGGGGATCCCGGCGGCGCTGGTGGCGAAGTATCTCGACGAACGCGGCATCGTGGTGGAGAAGACCGGGCCGTATAATCTGCTGTTCCTGTTCAGCATCGGCATCGACAAAACCAAGGCGATGAGCCTGTTGCGCGGCCTGACCGATTTCAAGCGTGCCTACGATCTCAACCTGCGGGTGAAGAACATGCTGCCGGATCTGTACGCCGAAGATCCGGATTTCTACCGCCATATGCGCATCCAGGATCTGGCCGCCGGCATTCATCACCTGATCTGCCAACACGATCTGCCGCGCCTGATGCAGCGGGCGTTTGACGTGTTGCCGGAAATGAAGCTGACGCCGCACCAAATGTTCCAGGAGCAGGTGCGCGGCAACGTGGAAACCTGTGAGCTGGATCAGCTGGTGGGCAAGGTGGCGGCTAATATGATCCTGCCGTATCCGCCGGGCGTACCGCTGGTGATGCCGGGGGAGATGATCACCGAAGAGAGCCGGGCGGTGCTCGATTTTCTGCTGATGCTGTGCTCGATTGGCGAGCGCTATCCCGGTTTTGAAACCGACATTCACGGCGCCAAACTGACAGAAGACGGGCGCTATTTGGTGAAGGTGTTGAAAACCCCTGAGGAGTAACTCAGGCGAATTCCCGGCAGATCAGGTTCACGCTGTCGAGCGGCAGCGGTTCCTGCGTCAGGCCGCAAAACGGTTGGCCATCCCGCTGCTGGTGGTAGCGGCAGCGGTGGCATTCGCCGAATAACGCCGCATTCTCCTGCCGCTGCAGCTGGCGCAGCAATTGGGTCAACAGCGCCTGCAGCTGTTCGCCGTCCTGTTGCATAGCCTCCTGGGCCTGCTGTAGATAGGCCGGGGGAAACAGGGCATCCATTAAACTTCGCGATTTTTCGGTCAGCTGTAGCCGCACGCTGCGCCGATCCTTTGCGTCCGCCGTGCGGGCGATCATGCCGTTCAGCTCCAGTTTTTTCAGCGACTGAGAGACCGTTCCCTTGGTCAGGCCGAGGTACTCCGCCACCGCCATCGGCGTATTGGAGTAGTGATTGCAGCGCGCCAGATAGTAGAGCGCGCTCAGTTGCACCGGCGGCAGGCTCTCCAATTCTTCGTGGCTGCGCAGCCAGCTGCGTTGCAGGCTATTCAGGCGTTCAAGCAGATCAAACAGTCTTAGCATTGTATCCTCATTCGGTTGCGGAAATAGTATCGATTAAAAACTATGTTGACAAGCGTTCGGTGCTGACATACCGTTCAAATTGTTTCGATTCGAAACAATGTGGGTGGTAAAAACGCCCGAAACCGTCAATATCAAGGAGAATGACTATGACTAACGCCGTGTTTTATCATGCCGGTTGCCCGGTATGCGTCAGCGCCGAGCAGCAGCTGTTGGGGCTGTTGAGCGATAACGTGCAGGTGGAAGTGGTGCATCTGGGAGAACGCCCGGCGCGCGTGGCCGAGGCTGAGCGCGCCGGTGTGCAGAGCGTGCCGGCGCTGGTGGTCGATGGGCAAGTGCTGCACATCAACTTCGGCGCGGCGCTGGCGGATCTGAAAGCCTGAGACGTCGCGCGCTGAATATTACCCCGCGGTTGCCGCGGGGTTTTTGCCATTGACGGCATCACCGCCGCCGGATACCTTGCCTCATCAGACCGGACTGGGGGTTTCTATGCTGGCGTTACGTCAGGTACACCATATCGCGATCATTGGCGCGGATTACGCCGCCAGCAAGCGTTTTTACTGCGACATTCTCGGATTTACTCTGCTGGGTGAGGTTTACCGCGAGGAGCGCGACTCCTGGAAAGCGGATCTGGCGCTCAACGGGCAATACACCATTGAGCTGTTTTCCTTCCCCTCGCCGCCGGAACGCGTCAGCCGCCCGGAGGCCTGCGGCCTGCGCCATCTGGCGTTCAGCGTCGACGACATCGACCAGACCATTGCCCATCTGCAGGCAGCCGGCGTTGTCTGCGAGCCGGTACGTGTCGACCCTTACACCCAATCCCGCTTTACCTTTTTCAGCGATCCTGATGGTTTACCGTTAGAATTATATGAGAGATAAATGATTAATCGCCCCCCGGCGGCCACAGCCGGGGGCGGTTATGCTATTATCGCGCCCTTGCCCTACATGCCTACAGAGTTATTTCCGCCATGCAAGAGCCTGCTTTTCGCGTCGGGGAGTGGCTGGTTACCCCTGCCGACAACACCATCAGCCGCGACGGACGCCAAAAAACGCTGGAACCGCGCCTGATCGACATGCTGTGCTATTTCGCCCGGCATCCCGACGTGGTGCTGAGCCGCGACGAGCTGATCGACAATGTCTGGAAGCGTAATATCGTCACCAACCACGTGGTGACTCAATGTATTTCAGAGCTGCGCAAATACCTGAAAGACGGCGACGGTGACAGCCCGGAATACATTATTACCGTGCCCAAGCGCGGGTATAAGCTGGCGTCGTCGGTGATCTGGTGTGAAGAGGGGGAGACGCAACCCACCCCCGCGCAGGCGCCGCAGATCGCGGTGATCATGCATGAACCGGAAGACGGCAGCGAGGAAGACGAGACGCCGTATGTGCCGCCGCGCCGGGCAAGCGCGCCGCCTGCCGCCCCCGCTGAAAAGAAGCCGCGCTTTTATCGCCGCTCGACCTTCTGGGTGTGGGTGGCGTTTCTGAGTGCGCTGAGCGTCTGCGTGGCGTTTGTCGGCATCGCCACGCTGTCGCAGCGCGTGCCGGTATCCAGCATGCCGGTGCTGCTCAACCCGCGCGATATCGATATCCGTATCCAGGGCGGCGAGAGCTGCAGCAACTGGATGCCGCAGCTCTCTTATGTCGTGGGCGTCAGCGAGCTGATCACCGATTCGTTGAACACCTACTCGACCTTCCTGGTGCATGACCAGACCAATTACAACTATTCCGGCCCCAGCAACTCGGGCAAGTCGCTGTACATCGAATTCGTCAATCAGCGCCACTATCGCGCCCAGCAGTGCTTCCTGTCCGTACGGCTGGTGGACAACGCAGACAGCTCAGTCATGCTGGACAAGCGTTACTTCATCACCGCCGATAATCAGCTGAAGATCCAGACCGATTTCCTCACCAGCTTGTCCACCGCGCTGAAACAGCCCTGGCCGCCGCAGCTGGAGCAGCGTCTGGCGCAGCTGTTGCCCGACAACGGGCCGTTGCTGCAGCGTTTCTATCAGGCGCACCAATTGCTGATCCGCGGCGACGCCGATTCGTTGACCCGTGCCAGCGCCCAGCTGAGCGAGCTGATAAAAGGCGCGCCGAATTTCCACTATCTGCTGGCGGAAAAAGCGCTGGTGGATTTGTTGCGTAATTCCTATCAACCGTTCGACAGCCAGGCATTGGCGCAATTGCGCGCCGATATCAGCCATCTGGCGACGATCCCCGAATTGAAAAATACGCCGATCATGCAGCAAGTTCTGGCGGTAGACGCGTTGGCGCAGGGGCGCATTGACGAGGCGCATCGGGCGATCGATCTGGGAATTGAATTGCAAATGTCGTGGCTGAATTATGTGCTGCTGGGCAAGGTGTATGAAATGCAGGGGCAGAACCATTTGGCGGCGGATTCTTATATTACCGCATTCAATCTTCGTCCCGGTGAAGATACGCTGCATTGGATCACTAACGGCGTATTCCAGACTTCATTGACTAACGTGGTGCCTTATTTAAATAACTATCAGCGGCAGTAGTTAACCGAAATAGCGCCGCCATTATCCTCAGGGAACCCTGGCGGCGTTATTTATTGGTGAATCCATGTTGCGAGATTGTGTTATTTTACTGCGTATTATTGTCCTGTTTATTCCGTTTGTTATGCGCCATTAACTTGTGCATCTTAATGTTTTAAAACGATGTTTATCTTTTCTTTAGCTAACCTTTTTATCTTGATGTGTTAATGAAAAACCTCAGGTTATCATTTGTATGATCATGAGCGTAATCTCACTTTATCTTTAGGACTTTATTCCCCTCGATGGTTAGCATCCTGACTATCAAGCCGGCTCATTAAAATCTTTTATTTCTGGGCGAGGCTTATAAGAAACGTAAATCAGGAGAAACTGACCATGGCTTCACCCAAGAAAATAGGGCTTATCGCCTGCACCGGCGTGGTCGCCGGTAATATGATGGGGAGCGGGATTGCCTTATTGCCCGCCAACCTGGCGAGTCTCGGATCCATCGCCATTTGGGGATGGGTGATCTCGATTATCGGGGCGATGTCGCTGGCTTATGTTTATGCCCGCCTCGCCACCAAAAACCCGCAGCAGGGTGGCCCTATCGCCTATGCCGGTGAAATTTCTCCGGCCTTCGGTTTCCAGACCGGCGTGCTTTATTACCATGCCAACTGGATCGGCAACCTGGCCATCGGCATTACCGCCGTTTCTTATCTCTCCACCTTCTTCCCGGCGCTGAACAACCCGGTACCCGCCGGCATCGCCTGTATCGCCATCGTGTGGATCTTCACCTTCGTGAACATGCTGGGTGGGACCTGGGTCAGCCGTTTGACCACCCTGGGCCTGGTATTGGTGCTGATCCCGGTGATTGTGACCGCCACTATCGGTTGGCACTGGTTTGACGTGGCCACCTATCAGGCTAACTGGAATACCTCCGGCACCACCGACAGCCACGCGGTCATCAAGAGCATCCTGCTGTGCCTGTGGGCATTCATCGGTGTGGAATCCGCCGCGGTCAGCACCGGCATGGTGAAAAACCCGAAACGCACCGTTCCGCTGGCGACCATGCTCGGCACCGGTCTGGCAGGCATTATCTATATCGCCGCCACCCAGGTGATCAGCGGCATGTTCCCGGCGTCTGAAATGGCCGCCAGCGGCGCGCCGTTCGCCATCAGCGCCTCGGCGATTATGGGCAACTGGGCCGCACCGATGGTTTCCGCGTTCACCGCCTTTGCCTGCCTGACCTCGCTGGGCTCGTGGATGATGCTGGTCGGCCAGGCCGGGGTCCGCGCCGCCAACGACGGCAACTTCCCGAAAGTGTACGGTGAGCTGGATAAAAACGGCATTCCGAAGAAAGGCCTGCTGTTGGCTGGCTGCAAAATGACCGCGTTGATGGTGCTGATCACCCTGATGAGCTCCGCCGGCGGTAAGGCTTCCGACTTGTTCGGCGAGTTGACCGGCATTGCGGTGCTGCTGACCATGCTGCCTTACTTCTACTCCTGCGTAGACCTGATCCGCTTCGAAGGGGTCAACGTGCGCAACCTGCTGAGCCTGATCGCGTCGGTATGCGGCTGTGGCTTCTGCTTTATCGCGCTGATGGGCGCCAACTCTTTCGAACTGTCCGGCACCTTTATCATCAGCCTGATTATCCTGATGTTCTACGCCCGGAAAATGAATACCCGCCAGGCTGCCGAAGCAGCGGCGGTCGATGAAAACACCACGGCCAAAGCGCACTGATTCGCGTCCGCTGACCGACTGAATTTACCCAGCCCCTTTCTTTCCGACCTGTCAGCCGCGACGGGAAGGGGCTTGCTTTGCCAGGAGAAATGCATATGAACGTTATTGCCATCATGAATCACATGGGTGTCTACTTCAAAGAAGAGCCAATCCGTGAACTGCATCAGGCGCTGGAAAGCCTGGATTTCCGCATCGTTTACCCTAACGATCGCGAAGACCTGCTGAAACTGATCGAGAACAATGCCCGTCTGTGTGGGGTTATCTTCGACTGGGATAAATACAATCTCGAACTGTGCGAAGAGATCAGCCAGCTGAACGAATACATGCCGCTGTACGCATTCGCCAACACCTATTCCACGCTGGACGTCAGCCTGAACGATCTGCGCATGCAGGTGCGCTTCTTCGAATATGCGCTCGGCGCGGCCACCGATATCGCCGCCAAGATCAAACAGAACACCGACGAATATATCGATACTATCCTGCCGCCGCTGACCAAGGCGCTGTTCAAATACGTGCGCGAAGGCAAGTACACCTTCTGTACGCCGGGCCACATGGGTGGCACCGCGTTCCAGAAAAGCCCGGTGGGCAGCCTGTTCTACGATTTCTTCGGCCCGAACACCATGAAGTCGGATGTTTCGATTTCGGTGTCTGAACTGGGCTCGCTGCTGGATCACTCCGGCCCGCATAAAGAGGCGGAAGAGTACATTTCCCGCGTGTTCAATGCCGAACGCAGCTACATGGTCACCAACGGCACCTCCACCGCCAACAAGATCGTCGGCATGTACTCGGCGCCGGCCGGCAGCACGGTGCTGATTGACCGTAACTGCCACAAGTCGCTGACTCACCTGATGATGATGAGCGACATCACGCCGATCTATTTCCGCCCGACCCGCAACGCCTACGGCATCCTCGGCGGCATTCCGCAGAGCGAGTTCCAGCGCGCCACCATCGCCAAACGCGTGAAGGACACCCCGAACGCCACCTGGCCGGTGCATGCGGTGATCACCAACTCCACCTATGACGGGCTGCTGTACAACACCGACTTTATCAAGAACACCCTGGACGTGAAGTCGATCCACTTTGACTCCGCCTGGGTGCCTTACACCAACTTCCACCCGATCTATAAAGGCAAGTGCGGCATGAGCGGCGGGCGAGTGAAGGACAAGGTGATCTATGAAACCCAGTCCACCCACAAACTGCTGGCGGCCTTCTCGCAGGCTTCGATGATTCACGTGAAAGGCGACATCAACGAAGAAACTTTCAACGAAGCCTACATGATGCACACCACCACTTCGCCGCACTACGGCATCGTGGCCTCTACCGAAACCGCCGCGGCGATGATGAAAGGCAACGCCGGCAAGCGCCTGATCCACGGCTCGATCGAACGTGCGATCAAGTTCCGTAAAGAGATAAAACGCCTGAAAGTCGAATCCGACGGCTGGTTCTTCGACGTCTGGCAGCCGGAGCATATCGATGAGCCGGAATGCTGGCCGCTGCGTTCCGACAGCGCCTGGCACGGTTTCAAGAACATCGACAATGAACACATGTACCTCGACCCGATCAAGGTCACCATCCTGACGCCGGGGATGAGCAAGGAAGGCGAGATGCAGCCGTTCGGTATCCCGGCCAGTATCGTGGCGAAATACCTCGACGAACGCGGCATCATCGTCGAGAAAACCGGGCCGTACAACCTGCTGTTCCTGTTCAGTATCGGCATCGACAAAACCAAGGCGCTCAGCCTGCTGCGCGCGATGACTGACTTCAAACGTTCGTTCGATCTGAACCTGCGGGTGAAAAACATGCTGCCTTCGCTGTATCAGGAAGCGCCTGATTTCTATGAAAACATGCGCATTCAGGATCTGGCGCAGAACATTCACCGCCTGGTTGAACAACACAACCTGCCGGACCTGATGTACCGCGCGTTCGAAGTGCTGCCAACCATGGTGATGAACCCGTACCAGGCGTTCCAGAAAGAGCTGCACGGCGAAGTGGAAGAAGTCTATCTGGAAGAGATGGTCGGCAAGGTCAACGCCAATATGATCCTCCCATACCCACCGGGCGTGCCGCTGGTAATGCCGGGCGAAATGCTGACCGAGGAGAGCCGGCCGGTACTGGAGTTCTTGCAGATGCTGTGCGAAATCGGCGCGCATTATCCGGGCTTTGAAACCGACATTCACGGCGCCTATCGTCAGGCGGACGGACGTTATCGGGTGAAAGTGCTGAAGGCGAAATAACCGCAGCCAATAACAGGGGAGGCGTTCGCGCTTCCCCTTTGTCGTTCACCGACTGATGGGAGACCACCATGAAAACACCCTCACAGCCGCGCGCAATCTACTATGTCGTAGCCATACAAATTTGGGAATATTTCAGCTTTTACGGCATGCGTGCGTTACTGATTCTCTATCTGACCCACCAACTCGGCTATACCGACAGCCACGCCATCGATCTCTACAGCGCTTACGCTTCGTTAGTTTACGTCACTCCTATTTTGGGCGGCTGGCTCGCCGACCGCCTGCTGGGCAACCGCGTCGCGGTGATCGCCGGTGCGGCGCTGATGACTTTGGGCCACATTGTGCTCGGCCTGAGCGCGGTCTCTGCCCAGTCGCTCTATCTGGCGCTGGCGATCATCATCTGCGGCTATGGCCTGTTCAAATCCAATATCAGCTGCCTGCTGGGCGAGCTGTATCCGGCGCAGGATCCACGCCGTGAAGGAGGCTTCTCGCTGTTGTATGCCGCCGGCAACGTCGGCTCCATTTTGGCGCCGATCGCCTGCGGTCTGGCGGCCGAGCGCTATGGCTGGCATGTTGGTTTTGCGTTGGCCGGGATTGGCATGTTTGCCGGCCTGGCGATTTTCCTGCTCGGCGGGCGTCACTTCCGTCACACTCGCGGCGTAAACGCACCGCTGATGCGCGCCAAAAGCCTGGGCCTGCCACACTGGGGGTGGTTGCTGGCGGCGTTGCTGGCGTCACCGCTGTTCTTCACGTTGCTGTTTATGCGCGACTGGGCCGGTTATTTGCTCGGGCTGGTGTGCGTGGCGGCGGTGGTGCTGGTGGCGCGCATTCTGCTGCGCGCGGACGCCGCACAGCGCCGGGGGTTGTGGCAGATCATTGTGCTGATGCTGTTGGGCACGCTGTTCTGGGCCTTTGCCCAGCAGGGCGGCAGCTCTATCAGCCTGTTCATCGATCATTTCGTCGATCGGCGCTGGTTTAGCTGGACGGTGCCGACCGCCTTGTTCCAGTCGATTAACGCCTGCGCGGTAATGCTGGGCGGCGTGGCGCTGGCATGGCTGGCGAGCGGCGACGGCGCGGGCGACCGCACGCTGCGCATCTGGTGCAAGTTTGCCTTCGGCCTGCTGCTGATCGGCGTCGGCTTTATGCTGATGGCGCTCAATACGCGGTTGCACGGGCCGGGTTCAATGGGGCTGATGGTCGCGGGGCTGGCGGTGATGGGTTTCGCCGAACTGTTCATCGATCCGGTGGCGATGGCGCAGATCACCCGGCTGAATATCCCCGGCGCCACCGGCGTGTTGACCGGCATCTATATGCTGGCGACCGGTTCGATCGCTAACTATCTGGCGGGCATTATCGCCAATCAGACCGCGGAGGGGCATATCGAAGGGGCGGCGATACAGGCGTATGGCCGCATTTTCACCCAAATCGGCTGGGGGGCGGCGGGCTGTGCGCTGGCGGTGATCGCCGTGCTGGGCGGTTGGTGGCTGCTGACGCGGCGCCAGGCCCGAACGGTTAATGCTTGATTGATGACGGTAGGCGGAGTTAACGTGCAGCTATGTAGAAGTGACAAAGCCTACCGATGGATACTGAACAATTAACGGCGCTGGTGGCGGACCAGTTGGGCGCGCAGCAGCGGTTGCTGGTGGCGTTCAGCGGCGGCCTGGATTCCAGCGTACTGCTGCACGTGCTGGCGGTGTTGCACCGTCAACGCCCGGCGCTGCAGCTGCGTGCGCTGCACGTGCATCACGGCCTGAGCGCCTTCGCCGACCGCTGGGTCGAGCATTGCCGCAGCCGCTGCGCCGACTGGCAGATCCCGCTAACGGTGACGCATGTGCAGGTGGACGCCCGCCAGGGCGGCATCGAAGCGGCAGCGCGCACGGCGCGCTATGCCGCCTTCAGCGCCGCCTTGGTGGAGGGGGAAACCTTGCTCACCGCCCAACACCTTGACGATCAAAGCGAGACCTTCCTGTTGGCACTCAAGCGCGGCAGCGGGCCGGCGGGGCTGTCGGCGATGGCGGCGCGCGCGACGTTGGGTGAGCACCTGTTGCTGCGGCCGCTGTTGGGCTGTTCGCGTCAGACGCTGGAAAGCTACGCGCAACGCCACGCCTTAACCTGGATAGATGACGACAGTAATCAGGACACGCGCTTCGATCGCAACTTCCTGCGTTTGCAGGTTTTGCCGCAGCTCAACCAACGCTGGCCGCACTTTGCTTCGGCGGTGGCGCGTAGCGCTAGCCTGTGTGCGGAGCAGGAGCAACTGTTGGACGAGCTGCTGGCGGAACCGCTGCAAGACCTGTTGGCGGCGGATCGCTCATTGGCGATCGACGGCCTGACGGATTGTTCGCCGGTGCGGCGTTTCGCCTTGCTGCGGCGCTGGATCGCGTTGTTTAACGTCGCCATGCCGGCGCGTGAGCAGTTGCAGCGCCTGTGGGAGGAGATCGCGCTCAGCCGGGAGGATGCCGAACCGCAGCTGCAGCTCGGCACCTATCAGATTCGCCGTTTCCGCGGCCGGTTATACCTGTTGCCGCCGCTGGCGGCGCTGCGCGATGTGCATCTGCCTTGGCAGCCAGACGCGCCGCTGGCGCTGCCGGACGGTCTGGGGCAGCTGATCGCCGGTGAGGGCGAGTTGGCGCTGCGTGCGCCGCAGCCGTCCCAGCAGATCAGCATTCGTTTCGGCGGCGTGCAGGGGGCGGTGCGCATCGTGGGACGCGCCCATTCGCGGCCGATAAAAAAACTGTGGCAGGAGCTGGGTATTCCGCCCTGGCAGCGTGAACGCATCCCGTTGATTTATTATGATGAGCAGCTGATCGCCGCGCTGGGCGCATTCGTCTGTGAGGCGGGGCAGGTGCCGGTCGGCGAACGCCCGTGGCGGCTGCACTGGGAAAAAAATCATAATCGCGAGGAGCAATGATGAAGTTTGTGGGGATTACGCTGTTGGCCGCCGGCCTGTTCAGCCTGCCGGCGTTGGCGGCGGGGGATGCGGGCGCCGGCCAGGCGAAAGCCGCCGCCTGTGCAGCGTGCCATGGTGCGCAGGGCAAGGTGACGGTGCCGATGTACCCGAATCTGGCCGGGCAGAACGCCATGTATCTGCAGCACGCGTTGCAGGCGTATAAGAAAGGGGAGCGCAACGGTGGGCAGGCCGAGGTGATGAAGGCCTATGTGTCGGGGTTGTCGGATGACGATATCGCCGATCTGGCGGCCTATTACGCCAGCCTGAAGCCTTAAATGACGAGGGCAGCCGTTGGGCTGCCCTGTTGGGATGGGGTTACCGCTGCGGTCAGTCCGACAGGCTGACGACCACGGTACCGATTTCCGGATGACTGAAACTGCTGATATGGTCCAGACGCAGGTCGCGCTGCTGGCCGTTCTGTTCGATGGTCAGATACTCAACGCGTTTCTTTTGCAGCAGGTCGATCGCCTTGGCCTCGATCACTTCTCCGTCGCGTAACTCCAGCTTCAGAATAAGTTTATGCTGACAGGCGAGTTCCAGGTTGTCGTAGTCATCGCAATTGATGGGTTGGTACTCATCATTCATCAACATAGTCGCTCACCAATAAGTTAGCGGCGGCAAAGGCCGCCTGTTCCCTAACGGAGGACGGTAGCGCGTCGTTCGCGGCGACATCGTCCAATGCCTTTAACGCACAAGCCAGCGCATCAGGCACGTAGCCAAGATCTCCACTGCCGATCTCGGCGTAAGTACGGCGTACTAACTCACAGTATTGTTGCACAGTTTCCTCCCTTAAGAACCTCTGCGTCATCAAGACCGCTCTCGCGATGAGGCGCAGGCTCTCGGAGTTTTATCCTATCCCAGACGACTATAGCACAGCTGTTACGGAGTTATCAGCACCCTGACACGCCTTTCGCACTGCGCCGGGCCGGGCCGTGCTGGCGGCGTTCGGGCCTGATCAAGTACACTATCGCCGGATAATAACGAGGTCACCCATGGCGCTGAAAGCAACCATTTATAAAGCCGCGGTCAATATCGCTGATATGGATCGTCACTTCTACCACGACGCCGCGCTGACGCTGGCGCAACATCCGTCTGAAAACGAGCAACGCATGATGTTGCGCCTGCTGGCCTGGATCTGCCATGCCGATGAGCGGCTGGTATTCACCAAAGGGCTGAGCGCCGACGACGAGCCGGAAATCTGGCAGCGTAACGATCATAACGGGCTGGAAATGTGGATCGAAATGGGCTTGCCCGACGAGAAACGCATTCGCAAGGCCTGTAATCAGTCGCCGCGCGTGGTGCTGTATGCTTACGGCGAGCGCGCCGCACACGTCTGGTGGCAGGGGATGCAGAGCAAAGTGGCCGGCTATAAGAACCTGAGCGTTCGCTTCCTCGACGACGAACAGTTGGCGCGCCTGACGGCGCTGGCCAGCCGCACCATGACGCTGCAGGCGACGCTGCAGGAGGGAACGATTTGGTTGTCCGATGCTCAGAATAGTCTGGAAATCCAGTTCACCGAGTGGCAGCAGGCGCAGGTGTGACCGGTGCTGGAACTGTCAAGAAACGTAGCCATACCGGATAATGAGCTGGAGTTGACGGCGATCCGCGCGCAGGGCGCGGGCGGCCAGCACGTGAACAAAACCTCAACGGCGATCCATTTGCGCTTTGACATCCGGGCATCCAGCCTGCCAGAGTATTATAAGGAAAGGCTGCTGGCGCTGAATCATCATCTCATTACCGCTGATGGCGTGGTGATTATCAAGGCGCAAGAGTACCGCAGCCAGGAATTGAATCGCGAAGCGGCGTTGGCCAGACTGGCCGCGCTGATTCGGCAGGCGATGGTGGTAGAAAAAACGCGCAAGGCGACCAAGCCCACGAAAGGGGCCAAACTGCGTCGCCTGGAAGGCAAGGCGCGTAAAGGCGCCACCAAGGCGCTGCGTGGCAAGGTTCGCACTTAGGAATACATGAACACAGTAGGAGAATAACTGTGAAGAAAATTACGGTAGCCCTGTTCCTCGCGGCAGGCGCACTCTCGTTGTTGGGATGCAACAATCATTATCAACCGAAGGAACAACCGCTGCAGCCGATGCCGCAGAGCTATCAAGGGGTGTTGCCTTGCGCCGATTGCGGCGGTCTGGATACGGCGCTGTTCCTGGATGAGGATGGCACCTTCGTGCTGCAGGAAACCTATCGCGGCACCAAAGACGGCGATCAGACCTTTGCCGACTACGGCAAATGGGCGCGCACTGCGGATAAGCTGGTGCTGACCGACAGCACCGGTGAAAAACGCTACTTCCGCCCGGTGGGCAAGAGCCTGGAAATGCTGGATCGCAGCGGCGTGCCGATCGAGTCCAAGCTGAATTACCGCCTGGATCCGGTTGAGAAGCCGTTGCCTAAAACGCCGATGACGTTGAAAGGCAGCTACACCTATATGGCGGATGCGGCCGTCTTCAAGGACTGCGCTACCGGCAAAACCTTCCCGGTGGATAACAACATCGCGCTGGAGCAAGGTTACGCTAAAGCTTACAAGACCGCCGGCGAGCCGGTATTCCTGACCTTCAGCGCGCACTTCAGTGTGCAGCCGTCGATGGAAGAGGGCCTGACCGAGAAGGCGCTGGTGCCGGACGGTAAAATCGCGTTCGATCGCAGCAAGAGCTGCAGCAGCAAGTAAGCGATTTCGGATATAAAAAAACCCGCCTAGGCGGGTTTTTTATTTTCTGACGTTAGGCGCTTAGCGTTTGATCTGGCCCAGCAGGAAATCAACGATTTCGCCGGTTTTGATCATTTGCTTCTCGCCGACGCGGCGGTTTTTGTACTCGATCTCTTCGTTGTCGAGGTTACGGTCACCGATAACGATAGAGTGTGGCACGCCGATCAGCTCCATATCCGCGAACATGACGCCCGGACGCTCTTTGCGGTCATCGAGGATCACGTCGATGCCGTGGGAGCGCAGGGTGCTGTACAGCTCTTCGGCCAGCGCCTGCACGCGGAACGATTTGTGCATGTTCATCGGCAGGATCGCCACCTGGAACGGCGCGATGGCGTCCGGCCAGATGATGCCGCGTTCGTCATGGTTCTGCTCGATGGCGGCGGCCACGACGCGTGTGACCCCGATGCCGTAGCACCCCATGGTCAGCAACTGGTTGCGGCCATCCTCACCCTGCACAGTCGCTTTCATCGCTTCCGAGTACTTGGTGCCGAGCTGGAAGATATGGCCCACTTCGATGCCGCGTTTGATCAGCAGCGTGCCCTGACCGTCCGGGCTGGCATCGCCTTCCACCACGTTACGGATATCGGCCACCTGTGGCAGCGGCAGATCGCGCTCCCAGTTGATGCCGAAGTAGTGTTTACCGTCAACGTTGGCGCCGGCGCCAAAGTCGCTCATCGCCGCCACGCTGCGGTCAGCAACCACCGGCATCGGCAGGTTGACCGGGCCGAGTGAACCCGGGCCGGCGCCGACGATGGCGCGGATCTCTTCTTCGGTGGCGAAGGTCAGCGGTGCGGCAACCTGCGCCAGCTTCTCTGCCTTGATTTCGTTCAGCTCGTGATCGCCGCGCACCAGCAGGGCGACCAGCTTGTGGCCGCTCTCTTCGGTGGCGTGCACCATCAGCGTCTTCACGGTTTTTTCCACCGGCAGTTGGAATTGCTCGACCAGCTCGGCGATGGTTTTGGCGTTCGGCGTATCCACCAGACGCAGTTCTTCGCCGGCCGCTGCGCGTGGTGCAGCCGGCGCGACCGCTTCCGCCAGCTCGATGTTGGCGGCGTAGTCGGAGCCGGTGGAGAACACGATATCGTCTTCACCGCTGTCTGCCAGCACCTGGAATTCGTGCGAGGCGCTGCCACCGATCGAGCCGGTATCGGCCTGCACCGGGCGGAAATCCAGGCCCATGCGGCTGAAGATTTTGCTGTACGCTTCGTACATCGCGTCGTAAGTCTCCTGCAGAGACGCCTGTGAGGTGTGGAAGGAGTAGGCATCCTTCATCAGGAACTCACGGGAACGCATCACGCCGAAACGCGGGCGCACTTCATCACGGAACTTGGTCTGGATCTGGAAGAAGTTCAGCGGCAGCTGCTTGTACGAGCTGATCTCGTTGCGGATCAGATCGGTGATCACTTCTTCATGCGTCGGGCCCAGCACGAACGGACGGTCGCCGCGGTCGACGAGGCGCAGCAGCTCTGGGCCGTATTGCTCCCAACGGCCGCTTTCCTGCCACAGATCGGCAGGCTGAACCACCGGCATGGAAACTTCAATCGCGTTAGCATTGTTCATTTCTTCGCGAACGATGTTTTCAACCTTTTTCAGAACGCGCAGGCCGGTCGGCAACCAGGTGTAAAGACCGGAGGCCAGCTTGCGGATCATCCCGGCGCGCAGCATCAGCTGGTGGCTGATCACTTCGGCGTCGGCAGGTGTCTCCTTCAGTGTGGAGAGCAGATATTGGCTAGTACGCATGGTGTTTTGGTTCCGTTAGAACTGCAAATTGCATCGGGCCGCCAGAGTGGCGGCCAAAAAGTGATTTAGTTTACCAGCGTGAGCGGGTCGCCAAAAGAGAGGCGGCGGAATTTTAACGCGGGTCGAGCGCCAACACTTCGGTGTGACCGTCCACGACGCGCCAGCGTACGTTGAAATCCAGCAGCCAGACGGCGTAATCCCGTTCGACGACCTCTCCTTTACGATAGGCGGGACGGGGGTCTTGCGCCAGTACCTGGCTGATAAAACGCCTTAATTGCGGGTAACGCGCTTGATGTTGCAGCAACTGCTGTTCCGCCTGCGGCGCGAAACGCACCGGCATATCGCCGGTGGGGGCTGCCTGGGCAAAGCCACCGCGGGCCTGCGGCTGGCTTTCGGCGAACGGCAGATACGGCTTGATGTCCACGACCGGGGTGCCGTCGACCAGATCGAGGCTCCCCAGCTCCAGCGCCACTTCGCCGTTTTTCACCCGCACGCCTTTCAGTTCAATCAGGGACATGCCGAGCGGGTTGGGGCGGAAGGTGGAGCGGGTGGCAAACACGCCCATACGGGCATTGCCGCCCAGGCGTGGCGGGCGCACCGTCGGCCGCCAGCCGCCCTCCATGGTTTGATGGAAAATGAACATCACCCACAGATGGCTGAAATCGCTGAGGCCGCGCACCGCTTCCGCCTGGTTGTACGGCGGTAGCAGCAGCAATTCGCCGCCGCCGTCTTCGACCAGCCCCGGTTGGCGGGGAACGGCGAATTTTTCTTTATACGGCGAGCGGATCACGCCGATCTGCTCGAAAACGAATTCGGTCATTTGGACGAGACGTTAAGCGCCGAGCCCTGGCAAACGGCCTGTTGGTAACAACCGGCGACGCCGCTGACAATCTGGCAGTCGTGCAGCAGCACGGCGTTGGCCTTCATGTAAGACGCGCGGATCTGCATGCGTTTACGGGCGGTGGCCAGGTTTGGCGGGGAGTCTTGCACGGTGGTTTGGCACGATTCGCCAGAGACTTCACCCAGATCGCGGAACGGCTTGCCCACGAGTTCTTCTGCACTTTTGTACAGTTTTACCGGTGCGGGGCGCGCGGCCGGCGTGGTTTTGGCCGGGGCGGTAGCGGTTGGCTTGCTGGTGCTGCTTGTTGAGGACGGCGCGATACGTTGCGATGAACATCCGGCCAGCGCGAGCGCTAACAAACAGAGAGGTAAAACACGCATTGAGATTCCTCTGCCTTAATGAAAGTGGCGCTATTGAAGCAATCTATGGCGGAAATAACAAGACGGGCCTTGGCCCGTCTTGCAATTATAGGAATAAAATGGGTGGATAAGCGCTTACCAGCCTTTCACCGCGCCGCCGTTGAAGATTTTGTTGGCGGCGGCGTCAACGTCGTCAGACTGGTAGGCCTGCACGAATTTCTTCACGTTTTCCGCATCTTTGTTATCTTCACGGGCCACGAGAATGTTGACGTAAGGTGAGTCTTTATCTTCCACGAACAGGCCGTCTTTCGCCGGCGTCAGGCCGATCTGGCTGGCGTAGGTGGTGTTGATCACCGCCAGTGCGATCTGCTGATCGTCCAGGGAGCGTGGCAGCTGAGGCGCTTCCAGCTCAACCAGCTTCAGGTTTTTCGGGTTTTCGGTCACGTCCAGCACGGTCGGCAGCAGGCCGACGCCGTCTTTCAGTTTGATCAGACCGACTTTCTGCAGCAGCAGCAGCGAACGGCCCAGGTTGGTCGGATCGTTAGGCAGCGCGATCTGCGAACCGTCTTTCAGCTCGTCCAGCGATTTGATTTTCTTGGAGTAACCGGCGATCGGGTAGACAAAGGTGTTGCCGACCGGCACCAGCTTGTAGCCGCGATCCTTAATTTGCTGATCCAGGTAAGGCTTGTGCTGGAAGGCGTTCAGATCGATGTCGCCCTTGCTCAGCGCTTCGTTAGGCAGCACGTAATCGTTGAAGGTCACCAGCTCAACGTCCAGGCCGTATTTCTCTTTCGCCACCTTCTGCGCCACTTCAGCCACTTGCTGTTCAGCACCGACGATCACGCCGACCTTGATGTGGTTCGGATTCTTTTCATCCTGGCCGCAGCCCACCAGAGCCAGAGTGCCGATCAGAGCGCCAATTGCCGCGACAGATTTAAATTTTAACGACATATCCCTTCCTCATTAGACTCGCATTAACATGCTGTGAAACTATTTATGGGTAACGGCTTTGACGATGCGATCGCCGCAGAATTGAATCAGATAAACCAAAACTACCAGTAATACTAATACGGTATTCATCACTGTGGCGTTATAACCGATGTAGCCGTATTGGTAACCGATTTGGCCCAGACCGCCGGCGCCCACCGCGCCGCCCATGGCGGAGTAGCCTACCAGGGTGATCAACGTGATGGTTGCGGCGTTGACCAGGCCCGGCAGGGCTTCCGGCAGCAACACTTTCTTGACGATCTGCATCGGCGTGGCGCCCATGGCGCGCGCCGCTTCCACCAGGCCGGACGGGATCTCCAGCAGGGCGTTTTCCACCATGCGCGCGATGAACGGTGCGGCGCCCACGGTCAACGGCACGATCGCCGCCTGCAGACCGATCGAGGTGCCGACGATCATGCGGGTAAACGGAATCATCCACACCAGCAGGATAATGAACGGGATGGAACGGAAGATGTTCACCAGCCCGGACAGGATTTTATACAGCGAATTGTTGGCGATGATCTGCCCTGGACGGGTGACATACAACAGCACGCCCACCGGCAGACCGAGTACGAAACCGAAGAAGCCGGAGACAAAGGTCATCATGATGGTTTCCCACACGCCGCGCGCCATCAACCACATCATTGCCTCAGACATAACCCAGAACCTCTACTTTCACCTGATTTTCCTGCAGGAACTTAATCGTCGCCAGCGCGTCTTCGTCGCTGCCATGCAGCTCCGCCAGCATCACGCCGAATTTCACGCCGCCGGCATAATCCATCTGGGCGCTGATAATGTTGTTATTCACGTTGAAGCGGCGAGCGGCTTCAGAGAGCAGCGGCGCATCGACCGACTGGCCGGTGAACTCCAGACGCAGCAGCGGCTGGCTGTCGCCCTGACGCTCCGGCGACAGGCGCGCGGCGTAGTCATCTGGGATGTCCAGATGCAGCGTGGACTGAATGAACTGCTGGGCCAGCGGGGTTTTCGGGTGCGAGAACACTTCGCTGACGCTGTCTTTTTCGATCAGCTGCCCCTGGCTGATGACCGCGACCTGGTCGCAGATGCGTTTCACCACGTCCATTTCATGGGTGATCAGCAAAATGGTCAGGCCCAGACGACGGTTGATGTCTTTCAACAGCTCCAGGATGGAACGGGTGGTGGCCGGATCCAGCGCGCTGGTGGCTTCGTCGCACAGCAGCACTTTGGGATTGCTGGCCAGCGCACGGGCGATCGCCACGCGCTGTTTCTGGCCGCCGGACAGGTTGGCCGGGTAGGCGTCGTGCTTGTCCGCCAGGCCGACCAGCTCCAGCAGTTCGGTCACGCGCTGTTTGATCTCGGCGCGCGGCGTATTGTCCAGCTCCAGCGGCAGCGCCACGTTGCCGAACACCGTGCGGGAAGAGAGCAGGTTGAAGTGCTGGAAGATCATGCCGATTTGGCGACGGGCGCGCGTCAGTTCGCTTTCAGACAGCGAAGTCAGATCCTGACCATCGACCAGGACCTGGCCGGATGTGGGGCGCTCCAGCATGTTGGCGCAGCGGATCAGCGTGCTTTTGCCGGCACCGGAAGACCCGATAACGCCATAGATTTGCCCGGCAGGGACGTGAAGGGTCACGTCAGAGAGCGCGGTAATAGTGCGCGAACCCTGCTGGAACACTTTAGTGATGTTAGAAAGTTTAATCATATTCTTCTTATTTTAGCGTGGTTGCCCGTGGCTAGATAAAAGTAAACCTCGGCGTGGAACCAAGGTATGGATCAGATGTTAAGGCGTCTAGACGTCTAAGTCAACGTCCAACGACGTTCTCCGACGTTCTCAGTGGGGGGTAAAACATGCGATACTGTCAGCGTATTCAGCCCCTCAGGAGCAAAGCGGTGACACAAAGCGTTCCAGCAATTTTTCTCGATCGTGACGGTACGATTAATGTCGACCATGGCTATGTCCATGAAATCGACAACTTCCACTTTATCGACGGCGTGATCGACGCCTGTCGTGAACTCAAAAAGATGGGCTTTGCGTTGGTGATGGTGACCAACCAGTCCGGCATTGCGCGCGGCAAGTTCAGCGAAGACCAGTTTATGTACCTGACCGAGTGGATGGACTGGTCGCTGGCCGATCGCGACGTCGACTTCGACGGCATCTATTTCTGCCCGCATCATCCAGAAGCGGTAGTAGAAGAGTATCGTCAGGTATGCGACTGCCGTAAACCGCAGCCGGGCATGCTGCTGCAAGCGCAGCAGGAATTGAACATCGATATGGCCGCTTCTTATATGGTGGGCGATAAACCGGAAGACATGCAGGCGGCGATCGCGGCCGGTGTCGGTACCAAAGTGCTGGTGCGTACCGGCAAGCCGGTGACGGAGCAGGGCGAAAAGCTGGCCGATTGGGTGTTAAATAGCCTGGCGGACCTGCCGGCAGCCATCAAACAGCGGGTTTAATAGACGTTACGAATGAATAGTGAGCGGTCAGATAAAAAATGCATATTATCGCTTGTCATTCTGAACCGGC
>NZ_MJAO01000023.1 GCF_001902635.1 Serratia marcescens
CCACCGACCCGAAAGAGATCGAGGCCGCCTACCACGAACTGCAGAAATTGATGCCGAACGTGCTGGCCTTCAACTCCGACAACCCGGGCAACCCGTTTATGGAAGGGGAAGTCAACGTCGGCATGGTGTGGAACGGTTCCGCCTTCGTGGCGCGCCAGGCCGGCACGCCGCTCGAGATCGTCTGGCCGAAGGAAGGCGGGATCTTCTGGATGGACAGCCTGGCCATTCCGGCCAACGCGCGCAACGTCGAAGGGGCGCTGAAGCTGATCGACTTCCTGCTGCGGCCGGAAATCGCGGTGCAAGTGGCGGAAACCATCGGTTACCCGACGCCGAACCTGGCGGCGAAGAAGCTGTTGTCGCCGGAGATCGCCAACGACAAGTCGCTCTACCCGGATAAAGCGGTGATTGAGCACGGCGAGTGGCAAAACGATGTCGGCGATGCCAGCACGCTGTACGAAAGCTATTTCCAAAAGCTGAAGGCCGGGCGCTGACACGCCTCGCCATCTCATCAGGGCGCGCTTAGCGCCCTGATGCCTTTCTCAGGGCCGATCGGCCCGCTCTACCTTGCCCACCAAGAACTTGTGCACAAAACGCGGCACCACTTCGCTGGCCAGGCCGTAGTGTTTCTCGTCGAACTGGCTCTCCACCTGGCTCGGTTCCAGATTCAGCTCCATGGCGTAAGCGCCGCCCAGCCGCGCCTCATGCACAAAACCGGCAGCCGGATAAACATGGCCGGAAGTACCGATAGCGACGAAGAAATCGGCTTTGCTCAGCGCCTGGTAGATGTCGTCCATGCCCAGCGGCATCTCGCCGAACCATACCACGTGCGGCCGCAGCGGCGCCGGGAACTGGCAGCAGTGGCAGCGATCGTCGACGCTGAGATCGCCGGGCCATGCGAACACCTGGCCCGACTGGGTACAGCGCACCTTCAGCAATTCGCCGTGCATGTGCAGCACCCGCTTACTGCCGGCGCGTTCATGCAGGTTATCGATGTTTTGCGTGACCAGCAGGAAGTTGTCCCCCAGCCACGCTTCCAGATCCGCCAGCGCGCGGTGCGCGGCATTGGGGGCGACTTCCTCCGTCTGCAACTGACGGCGGCGTTCGTTGTAAAACGCCTGCACCAGCGCAGGATCGCGCTGAAAACCTTCCGGCGTGGCGACGTCCTCCACCGGATGCTCTTCCCACAGCCCATCTGCGGCACGGAAGGTGCGAATGCCCGACTCGGCGGAAATGCCGGCCCCGGTCAACACCACCACAAACGGCTTTTTCAACTCAGCCGCCGCCATGGTGTCACGATGAAAAATGCGTGAACGAAAGCGCTGATGCAGCACATGCTTACTCTTGCGAAACTGACACAGCCGATGGCGAGTGTGCATTAACTCTCTCCTTACTTTTCCCTGTTTACCCTTCTTACTTGACGTTGCGGCCAGACGGCAACGCCAATTACTTTGGGCGAGCCAAATTGAGGAACGCGGCGCCGCGCACGCCGCCGGCGTCGCCATAGCGCGCCTTCTCGATGCGCGGCAGCCGGGCCACCCGCAGCAGATGCGCCGGCAGCCGCTGCGGCAACGCCTGGTAAATGGCGTCGAAGTTCGACAGCCCGCCGCCGATCACCACCAGGTGCGGATCCAGCACCGTCAGCAGGTTGCCCAGGCAGATCGCCAGCACGTCCATAAAGCGGTCGACGTGAGCCACCGCCTGCGGCTCGCCCGCCTGATAATGGGCAATGATCTCGGTAGCGGGCAAGTGCCGGCCATAGAAATGGGCGTACATCCATTCGAAACCGCGGCCCGATATGTAATTTTCAATGCAACCCTGATGGCCACACCCGCAGGCGACGCGAGGCACATCACGCCCCAGCACCTCCAGCGCATCCACCGGCAAACGCAGATGGCCGAATTCGCCGGCGATATAGTTACGCCCTGGCACCGTCTTGCCGTCGACGATCAGGCCGCCGCCCACGCCGGTACCGAGGATGATGCCCAGCACCGTCGGGTAGCGGCGAAACTCTTCGTCCCAGGCCTCCGACAGCGCAAAGCAGTTGGCGTCGTTGTCGACCCGCACCTCGCGCCCGATCAGCGCCGCCAGATCGTGCGGCAACGGCCGCCCCATCGCTGCCGGCACGTTGGCGGTAAACAGCGTGCCGTCATCGTCGTTAGGCAGGCCCGGAATGCCGATGCCGACGCTGCCGCGCCGGCCGCAAAACGCATCCGCTTCAAAGGTCAAATCGCGCAGCGTGCCCAGCAACTGCCGGTAATCTTCTCGCGGCGTCGGCACCCGTTTTTGCCAGATACGCTGCAGGTTGTCGTCGAATACCCCCAGCTCAATCTTGGTGCCGCCCATATCGAAACCGTAGTACATAACCCATCCCCAGGCTAAAAAAACGGGGCGGCATCGCTGCCTCCCCGTGGGTTTTATTGTCCGCTCAGCACCCGCGCCGGATCGATGCGGCTGGCGCGCCTGGCCGGATACCAACTGGCCAGCAGGCTAAGCACGATGGCGGTCGCCAGCACGATCAGCACGTCCAGCCAGTGCAGCTCGGAAGGCAGGAAGTCAATGAAGTAGATATCGCCCGACAGGAAGGAATGGCCGACCAGTTTCTCGATGCCCCGAATGATGTTGGTCAGCTGCAACGAGGCGATCACACCGAACACTACGCCGCTCAGGCTGCCCAGCAGCCCGGCCAGCAGCCCGTACCAGATGAAGATGGCGCGGATAAAGCCGTCTTTGGCGCCCAAGGTGCGCAGCACCGCGATGTCGGCGCTTTTGTCTTTCACCGCCATCACCAGCGTGGAGACGATGTTGAAGCAGGCCACGCCGATCACCAGCACCATCGCCAGGTACATGATGGCGCGGATCATCTGGATATCGCGGTACATGTAGCCGTACTTGCCGATCCAGCTCTTGATGTAAATGTAAGAGTTGGTCACCTCGCCGGCGTCGCGCACCAGTTTGTTGGCGGCGAACACGTCGTTCATCTTGAGGGCGATACCCGTGACACTGTCACCCATGTCGAGATACTGCTGCGCGTCGGCCAGCGGTACCAGCGCCAGGCTGTGATCGAGCTGGCCGCTGAGCTGCAAAATGCCGGTCACGTGCAGGCGAATGCGCTTCGGCTGCAGCAGCTTCATCTCAGGATCGCTGTTGGGGATCATCACCGTCACATAGTCGCCCTGCTTGACGCCCAGCGCGTCGGCCACGCCCTTACCGAGGATCACCTGCTGCTCGCCGGGCTTGAAGTTGGCCCAGGCGTCGCCCTGCACATACTGCGGCAGCGCGCTCAGCCGGCTCTCCTGCTGCGGATCAACGCCTTTGACTTCCACCGCGCGCAGCTGCGCGCCGTTCTCCATCAGGCCGGTAAAGTTGATGTACGGCGCGGCGGCCAAAATGCCCGGCACCTTTTCCACCCGTTGCAGAATCGACGGCCAGCCGTTGAACGGCTGATTGACCGGTTCGAGTTCGCCGTGCGGCACCACCGCCAGAATGCGGTTCTTCAGCTCGCGCTCAAAACCGTTCATTGCGCTCAGGCCGACGATCAGCACCGCCACCCCCAGCGCGATGCCGATGGTGGAGATGACCGAAATCAGCGACACCATGCCGCCGCGTTTACGGCCGCGGCTGAAACGCAGGGCCGTCAGGAAGGACAGTGAGGCTCCCGCCATTACTCAGCCCCCATCAGGGTCAGCTGCGCCTGCAGGTGGCCGTCGGCCATTTCCAGCTGGCGGCTCAGGCGCTTGGCCAGCTGCAGATCGTGCGTCACCACCAGGAAAGCGGTGCCCTGGCGCACGTTCAGCTCGCCCAGCAGATCGAAGATGCTGTCCGCGGTGCGTTTGTCCAGGTTACCGGTCGGTTCGTCCGCCAGCACCAGCGCCGGGTTGTTGACCAGCGCGCGCGCGATCGCCACGCGCTGACGCTCGCCGCCGGAGAGTTCGGACGGGCGGTGTTTGCTGCGTTTTTCCAGCCCGACCGCCGCCAGCATCTCCCGCGCCTTCTCCTGCGCCTGCGCCGGCTTGGCGCCGCCGATCAGCAGCGGCATGGCGGCGTTTTCCAGCGCAGTGAAGTCCGGCAGCAGATGGTGGAACTGATAGATGAAGCCCAGCTGGCGGTTGCGCAGCTCGGCCTTGGCCGCCGAAGACATGGCGTTCAGCGATTCGCCCTTGAAAATCACCTCGCCGGAGGTCGGTGAGTCCAGCCCGCCCAGCAGGTGCAACAGGGTACTCTTGCCGGAACCCGAGCTGCCGACGATCGCCATCATCTCGCCCTGCTGCATGGCAAAGCTGACATTGCGCAGCACATCGGTGTGCAGATTGCCTTCCTGATAGGTCTTGCACAGGTTGTCACACTGCAGCAAAAGATGGTTACTCATAACGTAAAGCCTCAGCGGGTTGTACGGCGGCAGCGCGCCATGAAGGATAAAGCGTGGACAACAGAGATACCGCCATCGCCACCACGGCGATGATCGTCACCTGCAGCGGATCGACCGCCACCGGCAGTGAAGCGCCGTCGATCAGCGCGCCGAGGATCGGCATCAGGTTATTCAGGTTGCTGGCCAGCAGCACGCCAAGCAACGTGCCGAGCAGCGAACCGATGATGCCGGCGCTGGCGCCCTGCACCATGAACACCGACATGATCTGGCGGCGGGTCAGCCCCTGGGTTTGCAGAATGGCGACCTCGCCCTGTTTCTCCATCACCAGCAGGCCGAGCGAAGTAATGATGTTAAACGCTGCCACCGCCACGATCAGGCTGAGCAGCAGCCCCATCATGTTTTTCTCCATGCGCACCGCCTGGAACAGTTCGCCCTTGCGATCGCGCCAGTCTTTCCAGACGGTGCCCGCCGGCAGCGCCTGTTGGCTGAGGGTATCGACCGCCAGCGGCTGTTGCAGGAACAGGCGCCAGCCGGTGATATTGCCGGCCGGGTAGCGCATCAGGCGCGAAGCGTCTTGTTGGTTGACCAGCAGCTGATAGCCGTCCACCTCGCTGTTGGCGTGGAAGGTGCCGATGAGGGTGAATAGACGCTGGCTGGGAATGCGGCCCATTGGCGTGAACTGGCTGGCGCTCGGCACCATCATGCGCAGCGAGTCGCCGCGTTTGACGCCGAGTTGCCCCGCCAGCTGTTCGCCGATGATGATGTTGTACTGGCCCGGCTGCAGCTGTTGCTGCTTGACGTTGACCAGATACGGCGTCAGCGGATCGGCTTCATCGGGATTCACGCCGAGCATCACCCCGACCGCCACGCTGCGGGCGCTTTGCAGCACCACGTCACCGGTGGTCAGCGGCGCGACGCGCGTGACGCCCTGCAGTTTCTGCACCTCGGAGGCCGGCAGCTGCTGCGGGTTGACCGATCCTTGCGGACTGGTGACCAACGCCTGCGGCATCAGGCCGAGGATGTTGTCCTCCAGATCCTTTTCGAAACCGTTCATCACCGACAGCACGGTGACCAACGCCATTACCCCCAGCGTAATGCCGATGGTGGAAAGCCAGGAAACAAACCGCCCGAAGCGGTCTGAGGCTCGCCCGCGCATGTAGCGCAGGCCAATGAATAACGCGACAGGTTGATACATGAAATCCGTTTGATAGCCGTGGCTTAAGCAAAGTGATCATGGATAATAAAGGCTCTACCTCATTTAGGGAACACCCGGCGGCCTTTTATTGCGCCGGGCGCTGCCTCACCCAGCATCACGCTTGAGCAGGTTATAGACCGACACCCGCGAGATGCCGAGCGCTTCGGCCACCATGGTGGCCGCGCCGCGCAGCTGTAAATACCCCTGCTGCTTCAGCTGTTGCACCACCTGAAACCGCTGTTCCGAAGACAGCGCGCGCGGCTGGGTGGCGTGCGATGCGGCAAACGCGTTGATCGCCGCGGCGATGTCCGACAGCGAGCGGGCACTCTCTGCCGCCTGCGGCGCGGCGCTTTGCACCACCGCCGTCAGCTGCTGCAGGATAGCGGTGACGCTGTTGAAGATGGACACATCCAGATTGAGGCAAATCGCCGCCACAAAGCGGCCCTGGCTATTGCGCAGGCCGATCGAGGTGCTCTTGGCCGGGCGCCCGTCCGGAAACACGCTGGCGTAGTTCTGCACCACGTCAGGAAACTCCGGCGACGCGATACGCTCCAGCCCCATTTCCGTCGCGGCGTCGCCGATGCGGCGATTGGACAGGTTGTTGGCGATGGCGACGATGGCGCGATCGGGCTGAGTCAGATCGTGCAGCACCACTTCGCAACCGGGCGCGAACATCGTGCCCAGCGCCTGAACAATTTTTTCCGCTTCGCGCAGCAACAGCGCATTTTCCTGCCTGAGATCGCTCATTGAGTTAACCATTTGACAATAACTTTACAAAGAGTAAATTAAAAATCCGTATCAAGCAATGCATCGTCCATCACTTACCTGCGCGAGGTCGTCATGAGTTCAGCCCCACACTGCATCACCGCCGCCGATATTGCCACCGCCGCCGACGTTATCGCCGGGCATGCCCTGCGCACGCCGGTCATGACCTCGCGCCAGGCCGACCAGATCGTCGGCGCGCAGCTGTTCTTCAAGTGTGAGAATTTTCAGCGTATCGGCGCCTTCAAATTTCGCGGTGCCTATAACGCCATCGCTCAACTCAGCGCGGCGCAGCGCCGGGCCGGGGTGATCGCCTTTTCATCCGGCAACCATGCGCAGGCGATGGCGCTGGCGGCGCGCGAATTGGGCGTTAGCGTCACTATCGTGATGCCCCATGACGCACCGGCGGCCAAGCTGGCGGCGACGCGCGGCTACGGCGCTAACGTGGTCATCTATCAGCGCCACAGCGAAGATCGTGAAGAAATCACCCGGCGTCTGGCCGCAGAGCGGGGCCTGACACTGGTGCCGCCTTATGATTACCCGCAGGTGATCGCCGGCCAGGGCACCGCCGCCAAAGAGCTGTTTGAAGAAACCGGGCCGTTGGACCTGCTGTTGGTGTGCACCGGCGGCGGCGGCCTGTTGGCCGGCAGCGCGGTCGCGGCGCATCACTGGTCGCCGGGCTGCCGGGTGTTCGGCGTCGAACCCGAAGCCGGTAACGACGTTCAGCAAGCCTTTCAGCGCGGCGAACCGGTACATATCCCGGTGCCGAAAACCATCGCCGACGGCGCGCAGATCCAGCAGGTCGGGCGGTTGACCTTCCCGATCATTCAAACCTATGTCGAAGGCATCCTGACGGTCAGTGACGCCCAGCTATGCCGGCAAATGCGCTTCTTTATGGAACGGATGAAAATGGTGGTTGAGCCGACCGGCTGCCTGGCGGCCGCGGCGGCGATGAACGGCCTGCTCGATCTGCGCGGTAAAAAGGTCGGCGTTATCGTGAGCGGCGGCAACCTCGACGTCGACAAGATTGCGCAATATCTCGCCCTGGCCGGCGAAAATTAACGCAGCCAACCGGTTAAATTTCAGGCGGAACATCAGGGTGTAGCGCTTTTAGCTGTGTCAGTTTGGCGGCCGCTGGGCTACTATAAACAGCATAAAGGCGCTGGGTTATCCGTGCCGGGGCGCAATCTAACACATTGATTAAAGATACCTGAATGAGCACTTCCGATAGCCATAACCGTTCCTCATCCCCCCGTTATTCTCTGCCCGATCGCGCGGGCGATCTGCGCCAGCTGGGGCAACTGACCGGCGCGGCCTGCGCCGTGGAGTACGCCGAGATCGTCGAGCGCCACAATGGCCCGGTGATGCTGATCGCGCCGGACATGCAAAACGCCCTGCGGCTGCGCGACGAGATCCAGCAGTTCACCGACCAGATGGTCACCACGCTGTCCGACTGGGAAACCCTGCCGTACGACAGCTTCTCGCCGCACCAAGAGATCATCTCCGCCCGCCTGTCGAGTCTGTATCATCTGCCGACCATGGCGCGCGGCGTGATCATTCTGCCGGTCAACACCCTGATGCAGCGCGTCTGCCCGCACGAGTTCCTGCACGGCCATGCGCTGGTGATGAAGAAAGGCCAGCGCCTGTCGCGCGACACGCTGCGCGCGCAGCTGGAACAGGCCGGCTACCGCAGCGTCGATCAGGTGATGGAGCACGGCGAATTCGCCACCCGCGGCGCGTTGCTCGATCTTTACCCGATGGGTAGCGAAGAACCTTACCGTATCGACTTCTTCGATGACGAAATCGACAGCCTGCGCATCTTCGACGTCGATACCCAGCGCACGCTGAGCGAAGTCGAGGCCATCAATCTGCTGCCGGCCCACGAGTTCCCCACCGACAAGAACGCCATCGAGCTGTTCCGCAGCCAGTGGCGCGAGCAGTTTGAGGTGCGCCGCGACGCCGAGCACATCTATCAGCAGGTCAGCAAAAGCGCCTGGCCGGCCGGTATCGAATACTGGCAACCGCTGTTCTTCAGCCAGCCGCTGCCATCGCTGTTCAGCTACCTGCCGACCAATACGCTGATCGTCAACACCGGCGATCTGGAGAGCGCCGCCGAGCGCTTCTGGCAGGACGTCAACCAGCGTTACGAAAGCCGCCGCATCGATCCGATGCGCCCGCTGTTGGCGCCGGATACGCTGTGGCTGCGCGTCGACGCGCTGTTTGGCGAGCTGAAGGCCTGGCCGCGCATCGCGCTGAAAACCGATGAGCTGCCGGCCAAGGCCGGCAATACCAATCTGGACTACCATGCCCTGCCCGATCTGGCGGTACAGGCGCAGCATAAATCCCCGCTGGATAACCTGCGGCGCTTTATCGAAGGCTTCGACGGCAGCGTGATTTTCTCCGTCGAGAGCGAGGGGCGGCGTGAAACGCTGCAGGATCTGCTCGGCCGCATCAAGCTGGCACCGGCGTTGATTCAGCGTCTCGATCAGGCGGAAGCCACGGGCCGTTACATGATGGTCGGCGCCGCCGAACACGGCTTCCTCGACGGCCTGCGCCAGCGGGCGCTGATCTGCGAAAGCGATCTGCTCGGCGAGCGCGTCAGCCGCCGCCGGCAGGACAACCGGCGTACCATCAACACCGATACCCTGATCCGCAACCTGGCGGAGCTGCATCCCGGCCAGCCGGTGGTGCACCTGGAGCACGGCGTTGGCCGCTACGTCGGCCTGACCACGCTGGAAGCGGGCGGCATCAAGGCCGAGTACCTGATCCTCTCCTACGCCGGTGAGGACAAACTGTACGTGCCGGTTTCTTCGCTGCATCTGATCAGCCGTTACGCCGGCGGCGCGGACGAAAACGCCCCGCTGCACAAACTGGGCGGTGACGCCTGGACGCGCGCGCGGCAGAAAGCGGCCGAGCGGGTGCGCGACGTGGCGGCGGAGCTACTGGATATTTACGCCCAGCGCGCCGCCAAGGCCGGTTTTGCCTTCAAACACAACCGCGAACAGTACCAGCTGTTCTGCCAGAGCTTCCCGTTCGAAACCACGCCGGACCAGGAACAGGCGATCAATGCGGTGCTGAGCGACATGTGCCAGCCGCTGGCGATGGATCGCCTGGTGTGCGGCGACGTCGGCTTCGGCAAAACCGAAGTGGCGATGCGCGCCGCTTTCCTGGCGGTGGAAAACGGCAAGCAGGTGGCGGTGCTGGTGCCGACCACCCTGCTGGCGCAACAGCACTTCGACAACTTCCGCGATCGCTTCGCCACCTGGCCGATCCGCATCGAGATGATGTCGCGCTTCCGCAGCGCCAAAGAGCAGCAGCAGGTGCTGGACGACGCGGCCGAAGGCAAGGTAGACATCATCATCGGCACCCACAAGCTGTTGCAAAGCGATCTGCGCTGGAAAGATTTGGGGCTGCTGATCGTCGATGAAGAGCACCGCTTCGGCGTGCGCCACAAAGAGCGCATCAAGGCGATGCGCGCCGACGTCGATATCCTGACGCTGACCGCCACGCCGATCCCGCGTACCCTGAACATGGCAATGAGCGGCATGCGCGATCTGTCGATCATCGCCACCCCACCGGCGCGCCGGCTGGCGGTGAAGACCTTCGTGCGCGAATACGACAGCCTGGTGGTGCGCGAGGCGATCCTGCGCGAAGTGCTGCGCGGCGGCCAGGTTTACTACCTCTACAACGACGTGGAAAACATCGAGAAAGCGGCGCAGCGCCTGGCGGAACTGGTGCCGGAAGCGCGTATTGCCATCGGCCACGGCCAGATGCGCGAACGCGATCTGGAACGGGTGATGAACGATTTCCACCACCAGCGCTTCAACGTGCTGGTGTGCACCACCATCATCGAGACCGGCATCGATATCCCCAGCGCCAACACCATCATCATCGAGCGCGCCGATCGCTTCGGCCTGGCGCAGCTGCACCAACTGCGCGGCCGCGTCGGGCGTTCGCACCACCAGGCTTACGCCTACCTGTTGACGCCGAACCCGAAAGCCATGGGCACCGACGCCCATAAGCGGCTGGAGGCCATCGCGTCGCTGGAAGATCTCGGCGCCGGTTTCGCGCTGGCAACCCACGATCTGGAGATCCGCGGCGCCGGCGAGCTGCTGGGCGAAGACCAGAGCGGCCAGATGACCACCGTCGGCTTCTCGCTCTACATGGAGCTGCTGGAAAGCGCCGTCGATGCGTTGAAAAACGGTCGCGAGCCGTCGCTGGAGGATCTCACCAGCAGCCAGACCGAAGTGGAGCTGCGTATGCCGGCGCTGCTGCCGGAAGATTTCATTCCTGACGTCAACACCCGCCTGTCGCTGTACAAACGCATCGCCAGCGCCAAGAACGACGGCGAGCTGGATGAGCTGAAGGTGGAGCTGATCGACCGCTTCGGCCAGTTGCCGGACGCGGCGCGCAACCTGTTGCAGTGCGCGGCGCTGCGCCTGCATGCGCAGAAGCTGGGCATCAAACGCATCGAGAGCAACGAGCGCGGCGGCTTTATCGAGTTCGGCGACAACAACCGCGTCGATCCCGGTTATCTGATCGGCCTGTTGCAAGGCAATCCGCAGGTGTACCGTCTGGACGGGCCGAGCAAGCTGAAGTTCACGCTCGACCTGGCCGATCGCCAGAAGCGCCTGACGTTCACCGAAGAACTGCTGAACGCCTTCCGCGAACACACGCTGGCAGCCTGAAACAACGCCTCCCGCGGCAACGGCGGGAGGCGGCTTATTCGCGCGGGAAACCGGCCCCCAACGGTGCCAGCTGCATTACGCGGCTGGCCACCACGCGGTTTTTACCGCTGCGCTTCGCCTCATACAACGCGTCGTCGGTCATGGCGATCGCCTTGTCCAGCGTCATGCCGGGCAGATACAACGACACGCCGATCGACATCGTGATGTGCGCTTCATCGTGGGCATTCAGCAAGAATGTCGAGCTCTCCACCGCGCTGCGAATGCGCTCCGCCACCCCGCCGATGACCTGCGGATCGTAGCTGGCGGTGATCACCATAAACTCCTCGCCGCCATAGCGCCCGACGAAGTCCTCGTTGCGCACGCTGTTTTGCAGCAGCCGGCCGACGCTGGCCAACAGCACGTCGCCGGCCGGATGGCCGTAGGTGTCGTTGATCTTTTTAAAATCATCCAGATCGAGGATCATCAGCCCGCACGGGCGGCGTTCGGCGCGCTGCAGCATCAGGTGGTAGTCGACGCTGGCGCGGTTGTTGATGTGGGTCAGGCTATCGGTGGTAGCGCGTGCGCGCATCGCGAAATAGGCGTAGATATGGCGTTCTTTGAAATTCAGCGCATGGTAGCAAATCGCCAGGCAGAGCGCGGAAACCGCCTGGTATAACAGCACGTCCAGCCACAGCCCGTTCATATCCACCAGCAGCCACACCACCGCGATGCGATACAGCGCGATGGCGCCGATCGTCAGGTAAAACACCCAGTGTGATTTCTTGAGCCACACCCGCGACAGCAGCAGCGGCACGAGGATCGAGGCGATAAACAGGTTATCGACGGTGAAACCGCCGGTCAGCGCCATAGCGAACAGATAGCTCACCAGCCCACTGACGCCGCCGCCGAAAAAGGTCACCAAAACCATCGGGATCATCGAAAAGCTGTAGTGCACCTTGTCGGTCAACTCCAGCCGGTCCTGGCTTAAATAGAGCACCGCCACCCCGGCCAGCAGGCCGAAAACGACGCGCTTCCACAATGCGGAGCGGTAGGAGAAAGGCGCGTTCTTGCTGAGAACGAAATAGCTTACCGACAGCGTGGCGTAGGTGATGCAGGCGTCGCTGTAAATGGCGGGAATGGACGCAATGTAAGTCATAAATAGTCAGCGCGCTCCTCGGGCTCGCAGGGGATTGATGTGCAGACGTTGAATCACCCATCCCTGTCGTCTCCGCTTCGGCGGCGGCTATTTTTGCACAGTCTATTAATAGAGTAGCAGTTCTATCTTATCGCCAAGCCGTCTATCTCACTGTGGACGCTTCGGGCTACTCTGTCCTGTCTGTTATCGGAGGGAGAACCGCATGAATATCGACGATGAACTGCACGCGCTCAGCGAACAGGAAGCGACGCTGACCTTTACGCATTTTGACGCCGCCACCGCCTGGGAGCTGGGCGCCGCGCTAAAAACCGCCGCCGAGCGGCGCGGTCTGAGCATCGCCATCGAGATCCAACTGGCCGGGCAAACGCTGTTCTATTACGCCATGCCGGGCGCGACGCCGGACATCGCCGACTGGGTGCGGCGAAAACGCAATCTGGTGAACCATTTTCACAAAAGCTCTTACGCCATTGGCCTGCGCCTGCAACAGCGCCAAACCTCACTGGAGGAGCGTTACGGGCTGAGCGTGCGCGACTATTCGGTGCACGGCGGCGCCTTCCCGCTCAGCCTGGCCGGCAGCGGCTGCATCGGCAGCATCAGCATCTCCGGTGCGCCGCAGAAGGAAGATCACCAGCTGCTGGTGAGCACTTTAGCCCACTTTCTCGGCTTATCCCTCCCCGCCCTCAGCTAGCCGGTAAAACCCTGATTATTCCTTTCCATTGCAGCCGCAGAATCTGCGGCTGACTTATCCACTCATGGCATTTAGCGCCAGAGAAAATAGCGACTCTCCGATTTCCTGCGCCAAATTGATGCAGGTCTGGTAATCCGCTGAACAAAAGGCGTATGGTATCTGTCACGTGACAAGACGGACCTCATCGGGCCCGCCATTCCTTTCACTTTTGAAGATTTGGTACGCACCGTAGATGAAAACGCATGAAATAAGCAAAATTCGCCCCTTCAGCGCGCTGATAGACGCCTGCTGGCGGGAACCTTACAACCTGACGCGCTTACTGAAAGACGCCATCGCCGGGGTGACGGTCGGCATTATCGCCATTCCGCTGGCGATGGCGCTGGCTATCGCCAGCGGCGTGCCGCCGCAGTACGGCCTGTATACCGCCGCCATCGCCGGTATCGTCATCGCCGTCAGCGGTGGCTCGCGCTACAGCGTCTCCGGCCCCACCGCCGCCTTCGTGGTGATCCTCTATCCGGTTTCGCAGCAGTTCGGCCTGGCCGGCCTGCTGGTTGCCACGCTGATCTCCGGAGTATTTCTGCTGCTGATGGGGCTGGCGCGCTTTGGCCGGTTGATCGAATACATTCCGCTGCCGGTGACGCTCGGCTTTACCTCCGGTATCGCCATCACCATCGCCACCATGCAGATCAAGGACTTCTTCGGCCTGCAGCTGGCGCACACGCCGGAAAATTACGTCGGCAAGCTGTACGCCCTGCTGCAGGCGCTGCCGACGCTGGATTTCGGCGATACCCTGATCGGCGCGGTGACGCTGCTGATCCTGATCTTCTGGCCCAAACTCGGTCTGCGGGTACCCGGCCACCTGCCGGCACTGCTGGCGGGCACCGCGCTGATGGGGCTGCTGACGCTGTTTGACCACCCGGTGGCGACCATCGGCTCCCGCTTCAGCTACCTGCTGGCCGACGGCAGCAGCGGCCACGGCATTCCGCCGATCCTGCCGCAGCTGCTGCTGCCCTGGGATCTGCCGGGGGGCGGCGGGCAGCCGTTCACCCTGAGCTGGCAAACCGTTTCCGCCCTGTTGCCGGCGGCGTTCTCGATGGCGATGCTCGGCGCGATCGAATCGCTGCTGTGCGCGGTGGTGCTCGACGGTATGACCGGCAAGAAGCATAACTCCAACAGCGAGCTGATCGGCCAGGGTGCTGGCAACATCATCGCGCCGTTCTTTGGCGGCATCACCGCCACCGCCGCCATCGCCCGTTCGGCGGCCAACGTGCGCGCCGGTGCCACTTCGCCGGTGTCCGCCATCATCCACGCGCTGCTGGTGCTGTTGGCACTGCTGGTATTGGCGCCGTGGCTCTCTTATCTGCCGCTGGCGGCGATGGCGGCGCTGCTGCTGATGGTCGCCTGGAACATGAGCGAGGCGCACAAGGTGGTCTATCTGCTGCGCCGGGCACCGAAAGACGACATTCTGGTGCTGCTGCTGTGCATGTCGCTGACGGTGCTGTTCGACATGGTGATCGCCATTACCGTGGGCATCGTGCTGGCTTCGCTGCTGTTTATGCGCCGTATCGCCCGGATGACAAAACTGAGCGAGCTGAGCGCCGACGACGGCCGCCTGGTGCTGCGGGTGAACGGCCCGCTGTTCTTCGCGGCTGCCGAGCGCATCTTTACTGAATTGCTGGCGCGCAGCGAGGGCTACCGAACGATCGTGCTGCAGTGGGATGCGGTGCCGGTGCTGGACGCCGGCGGCCTGAGCGCCCTGCAGCGTTTTATCGACGTGCTGCCGGCGGGCAAGAAGCTGGTGATCACCGACGTGCCGTTCCAGCCGCTGAAAACCCTGGCGCGCGCGCGGGTGCAGCCGATCGCGGGCCGCTTGCAGTTCTATCCGACGCTGCCGGAAGCGCTGGCGGCCACCGGCGTCTAAACGTAAAAAAGCCCGACGAGTCGGGCTTTTTTTATGGCGATGAGCGCTTAGTTGCTGGTATCCAGCTCCGGGAAGCTCTTCACCAGGTCGTCGATGGCTTTCATCTGCGCCAGGAACGGCTCCAGCTTGTCCAACGGCAGCGCGGACGGGCCGTCGCACTTGGCGTTTTTCGGATCCGGGTGCGCTTCGAGGAACAAGCCGGCCAGGCCGACCGCCATGCCGGCGCGTGCCAGCTCGGCCACCTGCGCACGACGGCCGCCGGATGCGGCGCCGAACGGATCGCGGGTCTGCAGCGCGTGAGTTACGTCGAAGATCACCGGATGGCCGCCGGTCACGTTCTTCATCACGTTGATGCCCAGCATGTCGACCACCAGGTTGTCATAGCCAAAGTTGCTGCCGCGATCGCACAGGATCACCTGGTCGTTGCCGCCCTCTTTGAACTTGTCGACGATGTTGCCCATCTGACCCGGGCTGACGAACTGCGGTTTCTTGACGTTGATCACCGCGCCGGTTTTCGCCATCGCTTCCACCAGATCGGTCTGGCGCGCCAGGAAGGCCGGCAGCTGGATCACGTCAACCACTTCAGAAACCGGCTGAGCCTGCGCCGCTTCGTGAACGTCGGTGATGATTTTCACGCCGAAGGTTTTTTTCAGCTCTTCGAAGATCTTCATCCCTTCTTCCAGGCCCGGACCGCGGTACGAGTGGATGGAAGAACGGTTGGCCTTGTCGAAAGAGGCTTTGAATACGTAAGGGATGCCCAGTTTTTGCGTCACGGTGACGTAGTGCTCGCAGATGCTCATCGCCAGATCGCGCGATTCCAGCACGTTCATACCGCCAAACAGCACAAACGGCAGATCGTTTGCTACGTCGATGTCGCCAATGCTAACCACTTTCTGTTTCATGCTTTCGCCTTTGTTAAGGTTGTAACCGTCGCCTTGCAAACTGCACGGAGTCATTGAATTAATGCAGCGTTACCTGTTTCGGCTCAATCGAATGGATCTGCACTTTGATCACTTCGCTGACCGGATCTTCCGGACACTGCTCGACAAAATAGTTGAGGTCGGAAATCGCGATATGGTTGCACTCCAACTGGGCGTAAATCAGCCCGCGATCGCGGATCTCGTACGGATCTTCCGGATCGAAACACAGCACCGTTTCGCTGGTGCGCAGCGCCATTTCCAGCTGCTTTTCTTCCATCAGGGCGGCCTTCAGCGTATCCAGCATCTTGCGCACCACCATGATGTTCTCCGACTCGTCGAGGTCGTCGTCTTCCAGCTCGGCCCCCAGCCCCAGGTTGCCCTTGATCCACACTTCCAGCTGATGCTCGCTCAGGGTTTCGCCGTTCAGCGGGTTGATCAGCCACAGTTCTTCATCCAGCCAATCGGCGCGCAGGATCAGCTGAGTGGGGAAAATCACCGGCAACAAAGGCAGATCCAGCGCGTTGGCGATATGCAGGAAGATGGTGCCCAGCGAGACCGGCGTGCCCTGCCGCCCCTCCAGCACCTTGTCCAGCCAGATGGCGTCCGACAGGCGGTACACGCCGCTGGCACCGCCGAATCCCCAAGTCTTGTAGAACAGTTCGATGAGCGCATCCAGTTGCTGCTCCTGAGTGATATCTTCCGGCACCACCGCGCGCGCTTCGTCCACCAGCTGTTGCAGCTTGCGCTCCACGTCGGCAGCCGGGAAATCGCGCCGCACCGACTGCGACACCAGGATCACCCCTTCGCTCAGCGGCGAGGTGTTAAATTCAAAATCAGCAATGCTACTCATAAGTATCCCATCAGAAACGGTATTTTCGTCGTGGCAAGTTTAATTATCAGGTACAGGCAGCCCAACGCCAGCACGAACGCCACGGTTCGCAGCCGCTGACTTTTGGTCTTCTTGCCCAATGCGACGTAGCCAAGCAGGATATAGATAATAACGCCAAACAGCTTCTCGGTCAGCCATGAGTCCATACCCAGCAGCGGATAAAACCCGAACGTCACCACCAGCGCGATGCCGCTGACGAACAGCAGCGTATCGTTCAGGTGCGGCGCGATCTTGATCCAGCGGCGGCCCATGATCGGCGAACTGCGCCACTGCCAATAGAAACGCAGCACAAACAAGGTAATACTGATGGCGACCGTCAGCAAATGGAAATGTTTCAACGCGGTGTATGCAGTCATGATGCTCCCTTAAATGGCTCGGGCGTCGTTATTATGAGGGGCGCTTACCCCGGCCATTGGCCGAGCGTCACGCGGTCGTTGTCGCCGTAATCGCGGTAGGTGGCGACAGCGGAAAATCCGGCGGCCTGCAGCAGCGCGCGCACGCTCTCACCTTGCTGCCAGCCATGCTCCAGCAGCAGCCAGCCCTGCGGTAGCAGATAGTGCGGCGCCTGGCGCACGATGGCGGCCAGATCCGCCAGCCCATGATCGGCGGCGACCAGCGCGCTGCCCGGCTCGAAGCGCACATCGCCCTGCGACAAATGCGGATCGGCGGCGTCGATATAGGGCGGATTGCTGGCGATCAGCGCGAAACGCTGTCCCGCCACCGGCGCAAACCAGCTGCCCGGCAAAAAGCGGACATTGTCGATCTTCAGCTTGTGCGCATTGTGCTGCGCCAGCGCAACCGCTTCCGGCTGCACATCGACGCCGATAGCCGAACAATCCGGGCGCTCGCTGGCCAACGCCAGCGCGATGGCGCCGGTGCCGGTGCCGAGATCGAGGAAGTGGCAAGGTTGCGGCGGCAGGCGTGCCAGCGCCAGCTCCACCAGGCATTCGGTATCCGGACGCGGGATCAGCGTCGCGGGCGAGACCGACAGCGGCAGCGACCAAAACTCGCGCTCGCCCACCAGATAGGCCACCGGCTCACCGCGTTCGCGGCGCGCCAGCAGCGTCTCCAGCTGCTGTTGCTGAGGCGGCGTCAGCACGGTTTCGCCGAACGCCATCAGGAAGGTTCTGGCCTTGCCGGTCACGAAACCCAACAGGATTTCCGCGTCGCGCCGGGCGCTCTCGCTGTGGGTCAAACGCGCGGCGGCGGTTTTCAGCCAGTGTTGATAGTCCATCACTCTTGCTCGGCGGACAGCGCAGCCAACTGATCGGCCTGATACTCCTGCACGATCGGCTGGATCAGCATGTCCAGTTTGCCTTCCATCACCTCGTCCAGACGGTAGAGCGTCAGGTTGATGCGGTGGTCGGTCACCCGCCCCTGCGGGAAGTTGTAAGTGCGGTTGCGGTCGGAACGATCGCCGCTGCCCAGCAGGTTGCGGCGGGTGGATGCCTCGGCCTGCTGGCGTTTGGCCATCTCGGCGGCGCGAATGCGCGCGCCCAGCACCGACATCGCCTTGGCCTTGTTTTTGTGCTGTGAACGTTCGTCCTGGCATTCCACCACGATGCCAGTCGGCAGGTGGGTGATGCGGATCGCCGAGTCGGTGGTGTTAACGTGCTGGCCGCCGGCGCCGGAGGAACGGAAGGTGTCGATTTTCAGGTCGCCCGGGTTGATGTCCGGCAACTCGGCTTCCGGCACTTCCGGCATCACCGCCACGGTGCAGGCGGAGGTGTGGATGCGCCCCTGGGATTCGGTTTCCGGCACACGCTGCACGCGGTGGCCGCCGGATTCAAACTTCAGCTGGCCGTACACGCCGTCGCCGGAGACTTTAGCGATCACTTCCTTGAAGCCGCCGTGCTCGCCCTCGTTGGCGCTCATCACCTCGACGCGCCAGCGGCGGCTTTCGGCGTAGCGGCTGTACATGCGGAACAGATCGCCGGCGAAGATCGCCGCCTCATCGCCGCCGGTGCCGGCGCGCACTTCGAGGAAGCAGCTGCGCTCATCGTCCGGATCTTTCGGCAGCAGCAAAACCTGCAGCTGCTGCTCCAGCTCTTCGCTGGCTGCCCGCGCCTGTTTCAGCTCTTCCTGCGCCATCTCGCGCATTTCCGGATCGTCCAGCATCATTTCCGCCGTCTCCAGATCCTCCTGCACCTGACGCCATTCCAGGAAGCAGCGGCTGACGTCGGTCAGCTGCGCGTATTCTCGCGACAGCGCGCGGAACCGGTCTTGGTCGGCGATAACGCCGGCATCGCCGAGCAGCGCCTGCACTTCTTCATGGCGCTCTTGTAACGCTTCCAGTTTGGCAACAATAGAAGGCTTCATGCGTGGTAATAAACCCTGTTAATAGAGAAAACTAATGCTGATCCAGCCCGAGGCTGTCGCGTAATAACTGCAACCGCTCCACGTCGCCGTCGCCGGCGGCCTGCTGGAGGGATTTGGTGGGGGCATGAATAAGACGGTTGGTCAGTTTATGGGCCAGCTCGTGAATAACCTGCTCCACGTTGGCGCCCTGCGCGATGGCGGCCAGCGCTTTGGCTTCCATTTCTGCGCGGATTTGGTCGGCCTGCGAACGGTAGTCGCGGATGGTTTCCACCGCGCCCTGCGAGCGCAGCCAGGCCATGAAGTTGGTGCTTTCCTGCTGCACGATCGACTCCGCCTGCACCGCCGCCGCTTTGCGCTGCGCCAGGTTGCTTTGAATGATGGCGTGCAGATCGTCCACGCTGTACAGATAGGCGTTGGCCAGTTTGCCGACTTCCGGCTCAATATCGCGCGGTACGGCGATATCCACCAGCAGCATCGGCTGGTTGCGGCGCGCCTTCAGCGCCCGCTCCACCATCCCCTTGCCGATGATCGGCAGCGGGCTGGCGGTGGAACTGATGATGATGTCGGCATCCGCCAGACGTTCGTCGATCTCCGGCAGGGTGATCACTTCCGCGCCGACCTCGTCCGCCAGCAGCTGCGCGCGCTCGCGGGTACGGTTGGCGATGATCATATGCCGCACTTTGTGTTCGCGCAGATGGCGCGCCACCAGCTCGATGGTTTCACCGGCGCCCACCAGCAAGACGTTGAGATCGGCCAGCGATTCGAAAATCTGCCGCGCCAGCGTACAGGCGGCGAAAGCCACGGAAACCGCGCTGGCGCCGATTTCGGTTTCGGTGCGCACACGCTTGGCGACGGAGAAGGATTTCTGGAACAGACGCTCCAGCTCGCCGGACAGCGACTGGCCGCGTTGGGATTCGGCGAAGGCCTTTTTCACCTGGCCGAGGATTTGCGGTTCGCCCAGTACCAATGAGTCCAACCCGCTGGCCACCCGCATCAGATGGCTGACCGCGTCATTGCCTTGATGCCAGTACAGGCTTTTCTTCACCTCTTCCGGGCGCAGGTTGTGGTAGGCGCACAGCCAGGCGACCAGCTGCTCGTGCATGTGTTCCTGCTGCTCCACGCTGAGGTACAGCTCGGTGCGGTTGCAAGTGGACAACACGACGCCGCCCTGCACCAACGGTTGTTGGAGCAAGCTGGTCAGCGCCTGATCGATAGACTCTGGCGAGAAGGTCACCCTTTCACGCAGAGAAACCGGAGCGGTTTTGTGATTTATACCTAACGCCAGCAGGGTCATTGCTTCGAGTAATACTTATCTTGGTACGGGTTCTCGTTGAACGGCATTCTACTTGATGCGCGGGATCAATAAAAGCAACAACCGCATCTTCCGTTCAATCGTTGCCATAGACGGCATCAATTAATGAATCAGTAATAAATACAGCAGGATAAATAATCATTGGATGGGCTAATAGCCTAAATTTTAGCGCAGTTTGCGATGGCGCGCACGCTATTCGGCGTACACGACGCCGGCGTTTGCGCAACTCTGCGCCACTTATCGGGTGCACCTCCCCCGCCTTCAGGCGATTGTGTTACGCTTAATAGCGCCCCCGACGCGCGTGCCGGGTTGGCATTGCGCCGGTAAAAGCGGCAAGATTCAACGCGATGCAGCAAAAAATTGACGCGCCGCCGCCGCCCCGTTAGCGTGAGCGCTGAATCCGGGTTTCGTCGCACAGGCCCGCAAGGACAAAAGGACAAGAGAAAGTTATGCCAATACGCAAAGTTAGTTTGCTCCGTCTGATCCCGCTGGCCAGCCTGGTACTGGCCGCCTGTACCACCACCAAGCCGACCGGCCCGGCCACCAGCCCGACCTCGCCGCAGTGGCGCGCCCATGAGCAGGCGGTGCAGCAGCTCAGCACCTATCAGACCCGCGGCTCTTTCGCCTACTTGTCTGATCAGAAAAAAGTCTACGCCCGCTTCTTCTGGCAGCAGTTCTCACCGGAGCGCTACCGCCTGCTGTTGACCAACCCGCTGGGCAGCACGGAAATGGATCTCAACGTGCAGAAAAACGTGGTGCAGTTGACCGACAACCAGGGCAAACGCTACGTCAGCGACAACCCGGAAGAGATGATCCGCAAGCTGACCGGCATGGCGATCCCGCTGAATAACCTGCGCCAGTGGATGCTTGGCCTGCCGGGCGAAGCCAACGACTTCGCGCTGGACGACCAATACCGCCTGAGCAAGCTGACCTATCAGCAAGGCGGCCAGACCTGGAAGGTGGATTACCAGAGCTACAGCAACGAGGTGCAGCCAACGCTGCCGAACCGCCTGGAGCTGCAGCAGGGCGACCAGCGCATCAAGCTGAAAATGGATAACTGGACGCTCAAATGATCCGCCAGTGGCCCTCCCCCGCGAAACTCAACCTGTTTCTGTACATCACCGGCCGTCGTGAAGACGGCTATCACCTGCTGCAGACGCTGTTCCAGTTTTTAGACTACGGCGACACCCTGACCATCGATCCGCGCCAGGACGACCGCATTCATCTGCTGACGCCGGTCGACGGCGTGCCGGACGAGCAGAACCTGATCGTGCGCGCCGCCCGCCTGCTGCAACGCTATTGCGATGAACACGCTCTGCACACCGCACCGCGCGGCGCCGACATCAGCATCGACAAGCGCCTGCCGATGGGCGGCGGTTTGGGCGGCGGCTCCTCCAACGCTGCCACTGTGCTGGTAGCGCTGAACGAACTGTGGCGCTGCGATCTCAGCGACGACCAACTGGCGGAGTTGGGGCTGAGCCTCGGCGCCGACGTGCCGGTGTTCGTGCGCGGCCATGCCGCCTTCGCCGAAGGCATCGGCGAGCGCCTGCAGCCGGCCGAACCGCAGGAAAAATGGTATCTGGTGGCGCATCCCGGCGTCGGCATCCCGACGCCGCTTATCTTCGGCGACGCCGAATTGAAAAGAGACACCCCGGTTCGCTCCTTAAGTGAGCTGTTGCAGGCGCCGTACGCAAATGATTGCGAACCGATCGCAAGAAAACGTTTTCGCGAGGTTGAACAGCTTCTTTCATGGCTGTTAGAATACGCCCCGTCACGCCTGACTGGCACAGGTGCTTGTGTGTTTGCTGAATTCGACACAGAAATCGCCGCCCGTCAGGTGTTAAATCAAGCCCCGGAGTGGTTGCGTGGTTTTGTAGCGCGCGGCGTTAACGTCTCCCCACTACATCGCATTCGTTCCGGGCGGTTTGAGTCGTAGCTCAACGTTTCGCTGCGCAGGGTCATGCACACCTGGCCCTGTTATCCCTGCGCTGCCTGCGGTCTCAATTTTAGTTTTACATACCCGTATGTATATTGCGCCGGCGTCGCCGACTGCCCCTTGGCGATGTCGTATGACAATATCTTCTCTGGACGCAAGCCTGAGGTTCTTCTCGTGCCTGATATGAAGCTTTTTGCTGGTAACGCCACCCCGGAACTAGCACAACGTATTGCCAACCGTTTGTACACCAGCCTTGGTGACGCCGCTGTAGGTCGTTTTAGCGACGGCGAAGTGAGCGTGCAAATCAACGAAAATGTACGCGGCGGTGATATTTTCATCATCCAGTCCACCTGTGCACCGACCAACGACAACCTGATGGAACTGGTTGTGATGGTCGACGCCCTGCGCCGCGCCTCCGCAGGTCGTATTACCGCCGTTATCCCTTACTTCGGCTATGCCCGCCAGGATCGCCGCGTGCGTTCCGCGCGGGTGCCAATCACCGCCAAGGTTGTCGCCGATTTCCTCTCCAGCGTAGGGGTTGACCGCGTTCTGACGGTGGATCTGCATGCTGAGCAGATTCAAGGCTTCTTCGACGTACCGGTAGACAACGTGTTCGGCAGCCCGATCCTGCTGGAAGACATGCTGCAGCAGAACCTGGAAAACCCGATCGTGGTTTCTCCGGACATCGGCGGCGTAGTGCGTGCTCGCGCCATCGCCAAACTGCTGAACGACACCGACATGGCCATCATCGACAAACGCCGCCCGCGCGCGAACGTTTCTCAGGTGATGCACATCATCGGTGACGTGGCAGGCCGCGACTGCGTGCTGGTCGATGACATGATCGACACCGGCGGTACCTTGTGTAAAGCGGCTGAAGCGTTGAAAGAACGCGGTGCCAAGCGCGTATTCGCCTACGCGACGCACCCGATCTTCTCCGGCAACGCCGTGGACAACATCAAGAACTCGGTGATTGATGAAGTGATCGTCTGCGACACCATTCCGCTGTCGCCGGAAATCAAGGCACTGAAAAACGTTCGCACTCTGACCCTGTCCGGCATGCTGGCTGAAGCCATCCGCCGCATCAGCAACGAAGAGTCGATCTCTGCGATGTTCGAGCATTGATTCGTCGTCTTTCCGGTGCGGCGCCCACCGTGCCGGAAAGATAACGTGCCCGACAGCAGAAAAAGAAAAACCCGTTGGTGCGTGAGCAACAACGGGTTTTCTACTCGTAGTCCAACATGACCTCAGACCTTAATGCACGGCAGATATTCCCTTGCCCTGCTCTTGCTTCCCTTCTGGTTTCTTAATCAATGTGACGAACGATGTTGATCGTTGCGGCACCGTTTATCAAAGTGTTTTACCCACCAATAGCGATCCGCCACCTGCTCGCGCCCGCCGATACGCGCGCCCACCAGCCACAACAACGCGCCGACGAAGATGCTCATGATAGCGCCGTGGGCGAAAAATTGCGGTAAATTGAACTGGGATACTTCAGCAATAATGGAGTATCCGACGCCACCGATCATGACGACCAGGCCCAGCCCCATAAAAAAGTTGCCCATTCTGTCCGCGTTTCTACGTTTCATATGCCACCTCCATGATTGCCATGTGCCCACCGGGATAACGCTGCAACCTGTTAACCCACTTTGATAAGTTAAGTATAGCCCTTGCTGCGATAAGGGGATTGCGGAGGCGATCACAAATGGTAAAGAATTATTGACACTTCTTAACACCAATCTGAAAACTAGCGGACAAATTGAATTATTCAGCTAATGAATCACTCGTCTTTTTTACCCACGACGACGGCAGAGATCGGATTTTGTCATTCGCCGCCCCGACAGGTAGACTAAGGCCCTTTCCATTACCCTGATCATAGCGAATCTCCCAGTGAGCAGTATTAAATTGATAGTCGGCCTGGCGAACCCGGGCGCGGAATACGCCCAGACGCGCCACAACGCCGGTGCCTGGTACGTCGATCTGCTGGCCCAGCGCCACAATCAGCAGTTGAAAGAAGAGAGCAAGTTCTTCGGCTACACCGCCCGTTTGAACCTGGCGGGCAACGACGTGCGCCTGCTGGTGCCGACTACCTTCATGAACCTAAGCGGCAAAGCAGTGCTGGCAATGGCCAACTTCTACCGCATTGAACCGAACGAGATCCTGGTGGCGCACGACGAGCTGGATCTGCCACCCGGCGTGGCCAAAATCAAGCTCGGCGGCGGCAACGGCGGCCACAACGGCCTGAAGGACATCCAGAACAAGTTCGGCAACAACCCGAACTTCTATCGCCTGCGCATCGGCATCGGCCATCCGGGTGACAAGAACAAGGTGGTGGGCTTCGTGCTCGGCAAACCACCGGCCGGCGAACAGAAGATGATTGACGACGCGATCGACGAATCGCTGCGCTGCACCGAGATGCTGATGAAGGACGGGCTGGAAAAAACCGTTCAGCGCCTGCACAGCTTCAAGGCACAGGCCTGAATCTTGCCGCAGCGGGCGCCCTGCCCGCTGCCTGCCGGACACTAACCCCTTTCATCTTCCGCGCGCCCTATCGCAACTCTTACGGCACAGTCAGATCGAGATAAACGCCCATTACGTGTATAATGGCGGCATTATTTTGCCCTTTATGCGGTCGATTAAATCTAACCGGCTGATAGATAAGATATTTAAGGTGATTACAACATGGGATTCAAATGCGGTATCGTCGGCCTGCCTAACGTAGGCAAATCCACCCTGTTCAACGCGTTGACCAAAGCGGGCATTGAAGCAGCCAACTTCCCGTTCTGCACCATTGAACCGAACACCGGTGTGGTGCCGATGCCCGATCCGCGTCTGGATAAGCTGGCCGAGATCGTCAAGCCGCAGCGCATTCTGCCGACCACCATGGAATTCGTCGACATCGCCGGCCTGGTGAAAGGCGCTTCCAAAGGTGAAGGCCTGGGCAACCAGTTCCTGACCAACATCCGTGAAACCGAAGCCATCGGCCACGTGGTGCGCTGCTTCGAGAACGACAACATCATTCACGTCAACAACAAGGTCGATCCGGCCGAAGACATCGACGTCATCAACACCGAGCTGGCGCTGTCTGACCTGGACACCTGCGAGCGCGCCATCCACCGCGTGCAGAAGAAAGCCAAAGGCGGCGACAAAGACGCCAAGGCCGAGCTGGCTGCGCTGGAGAAATGCCTGCCGCACCTGGAAAACGCCGGCATGCTGCGCGCGCTGGATCTGACTGCGGAAGACAAAGCGGCGATCAAATACCTGAGCTTCCTGACGCTGAAGCCGACCATGTACATCGCCAACGTCAACGAAGACGGCTTCGAGAACAACCCGTACCTGGACACCGTGCGTAAAATCGCCGACGCCGAAGGCTCCGTAGTGGTTGCCGTGTGCGCCGCCGTGGAATCCGACATCGCCGAGCTGGAAGACGAAGAGCGCGACGAATTCATGGCCGAGCTGGGTCTGGAAGAGCCGGGCCTGAACCGCGTGATCCGCGCCGGTTATGAACTGCTGAATCTGCAGACCTACTTCACCGCCGGCGTGAAAGAAGTGCGCGCTTGGACCATCCCGGTCGGCGCCACCGCCCCGCAGGCAGCCGGCAAGATCCACACCGACTTCGAGAAAGGCTTTATCCGCGCGCAAACCATCGCCTTTGACGACTTCATTACCTACAAGGGTGAGCAAGGCGCCAAAGAAGCCGGCAAGATGCGTTCCGAAGGTAAAGACTACATCGTCAAAGACGGCGACGTGATGAACTTCTTGTTTAACGTCTAAGCCTCTCCCCGCAGCGTTTTTCTCCGCTGCCGGAAACGGAAAAATCCACGCTTCGGCGTGGATTTTTTTGTCCTTATATCCCCAGACTCACCCCATCAACTTCCCTCCCACACCGAAGGCCGGTTCTCGCTGCGCCATTTCTCCCCCGCCGCCGTCCCCGGCGCCGGCGGCTTCAAACCGCCTATCGTCCACAGCGAGAACGGCGTTTCGTCCACGTGCAGCTCCCAGCTCAGCCCGCGCGCGGCGATGTAGGGTTGCAGGATGCGGGTGCAGCCCGCCAGGAACAGCTGCTGCTCCGCGTCGTTGCCCATGGCGCGCGCGATATGGTCGATGGTCACCCGCACGAAGTCATCGGCCGGTTCGCCGCCGAGGTACGCCGTGCCGGGCGGCAGCGCGTGGAAGAAGACGTTGACGTAGAAGCGCGGCAAGAAGTCCTGGTATAAGGCGGTGACCTTCTGCGCGATCGCTCGTTTATCGGTGGCGCTGAAGGCCGGTTCTGGGTGGTAAATCTGCCACAGTGGCATCGCGTTGTCTCCTCGGTAAAGGCGTGAGTTTCCGGCCAGCGTTCAGGCCATAATCCGGCGTCAAAAAATAAACTCCAATAATAAGAGTAATAACTCCAATTATTGAAGTGATCAAGCCGAGGCGATAAAATTATCCGCATTCAGGTGGCAAGCGGAGGCACAGAAGGTGAAAGCAAAAGGGTTTGAAGGCATGACGTGTTCGGTGGCCCACGTGCTGTCGGCATTGGGCGATCGCTGGGGCGCTATCCTGATGCGCGATCTGCTGCTGGGGCTCTCGCGCTATGACGATTTGCGCCAATCGACCGGTATCACCAACAATACGTTGGCCGATCGGCTCAAGGCGCTGGAAGGCAGCGGCCTCATCGAGAAGCGGCAATACCAGGCGCGCCCCGATCGCTACGAGTATCTGCCGACGGAGAAGGGAAAAGATCTCGGGTTGCTGGTGATGGCGATGATTCAGATTGGCGACAAATGGAACCTGTCCGAGCTGGCCGGGCCGCCGCTGCGCGTGGTTGACCGCGTGACCGGCCACCCCGCTATCCTGCGCGTGGTGGATGCCGTGACCGGCGAAACGCTGCCGCCGAAAAACCTGGCGTTGGCCGCTGGGCCCGGCGCCGACGAGATAACCCAATGGCGGCTGGCCATCAGTCAACGTGGAAAATAAGCCAGGATAACGCCCCGTAACCCCCTGCCAACAACGTGGTGATCGCACCCAACATCCTGGCGGGATGCTATTTCAGCCCCCATCCCTGTCCCGCAGGCGATCACCGCGTGCGGCTAACACGACGCACCCGGCGGATAACGCTGCCGAAACGCCCGCCCACGCAATGGATAAGGTGTAATTCTGGTACAGATCATACAGCCAACCGGCGACGCTGCCTCCGCCAACGGCGGCGATGCCCACGGCGATATACAGCGCCCCCAGAATAGCGCCCAAATTGGCGGTGCCGAACCACGTACTGGCAACCGCCGGATACAGCGCAATACACCCGCCGTTGGCCGCACCGAACAGCAGCGCGAAAATCGCCAGCGCGGTAAAACTGTGCGCCACGCTCCAAAAACCGCACAGCACGGCCAGACTCAACGTGACGATAACCAGAAAACGCCGCGCGCCCATACGATCGCCTATGCGTCCCAAAACCAGACGGCCGCCGATATTGCCCACGCCAATCAGACCGATGAGCAGGTTAGCCTGCGTTGCCTCCAGCCCCTGTTGTTGCGCATAGGGATTAATATGAACCAATGCCAGGAACAGCCCGATTGAACCGAAGAAAATCGCGATGAAAAACCACCAAAATTGTGCCCGCTTCGCCGCTTCTCGCAAGGTGACGCTTCCGTTGACGGCGTTCGGCATGACGGTGCTTTCAACAGGGCGAAGCCCATCGGGATGCTGCCCCACCTCCTCAGGCCGGCCTCGCAGACGGCAGGCGGCGGCCAGCCCCAGCGCGGCGATAGCGACCGCGTAAACTTGCAGGGTGCTTTGCCAGGACAGATGTCGCATCAGCCAACCGGCGACCATTGGCCCCACCAGGGTGCCCAAACCGGTGCCTGCCAGCGCCAGGCCGGAGGCCGAACTGCGATAAACAACAAACCAGCGTTGAATGGTCGAAACGGCCGGAACATAAACCAGCCCGACGCCCAACCCGACCAATAAGCAAAAGGTGAGCAAAAACGCCATCAGCGACGACGACAGCAGGCTACTCACCAGAAATCCCAATGAAAGCAGCAAAATACCGATGCAGGTCACCGTTCGCACCGAAGTGCGATCGCTCCAGGCACCGGAAAACACCCCGACGACATAGTAAATCAACGCCGTCAGCGAGAAGATCGAGGCGGTAGAGAATCGCCCAGCGTCAAAATTTGTCTGTAATGCCGTAAAGAATGCGCCGAATGAGTAAGCTGCGCCGAAGATAACCGCCAGCAAGAGATGAACGGCGCCGACCATATGCCAACCGCGAAACCGCCTTGCATTTCTCATCATGAATTTCCGTCTCATTAACAGGAGCACCGATGCCCGAGCTTAGGATCTCGGGATCCCGCAATTCTCTCTGGCAACACGTCATAATGCGCCGCAAAAACACGGGGCGCAGGTCACTTCCCGTGATACCTATAGTTGTATAGACAAGTGAAAGGCAAGATGATTTTGCCGTATTTGTGATCGGCAACGGCGCAGCCAACAGCTTCGCCTGTCGCAGAAGACGCCGGCAGGATGACCGGCCGGAGAGTGAGCGAGCAGAGGAAACGGGCAATCTACTCTCGCACTCTCGCAGGTGCGCCAAGCTCATTTTTTAAAAAGTGCGGATCAACTCAGGAGGGTATTCGCAGGAAGAGGGAAAAAATCGCCATCGTCACCGGTGAGTGCGCCGATCCGCACTGCGGGATCACCGCGCCCGCAACACGTTATCAATTAACCCCCAGGCCGCCGCTTCGTCGGCGGTCATAAAGCGATCGCGATCCAGCGCTTGCTCCACCGCCTCATAACCCAGGCCGCAATGTTTGGCGTACAGCCGGATCACCGTGTCTTTGGTGCGCTTCATCTCTTCGGCGTGGATCAAAATGTCGGAGGCCTGCCCCTGAAAGCCGCCCAGCGGCTGGTGCACGTGCAGGCTGGCGTTGGGCAGCGCCATGCGGTGCCCCGGTTCACCAGCCATCAGCAGGAACGAGCCCATCGAGCGCGCGGTGCCCATGCACAGCGTATGCACCGGCGCGCGCAGGTACTGCATGGTGTCGTAAATCGCCAGCCCGCTGGTGATCGCCCCACCCGACGAGTTGATGTACAGGTGGATCGGTTTTTCCGGGTTTTCCGCCTCCAGAAACAGCAGCTGGGCGCACAGCATTTCGGCCACGTCGTCGTTGACTTCGCCATTGAGGAACACAATCCGGTCGCGCAGCAGGCGCGAAAAAATATCAAAAGAACGTTCTCCCCGGCTGGTCTGTTCCACCACCATTGGAACGAGCATCATCTTCTCACGCATCGGTGAACTCCTGGGTTGGCAAAAAAGGGAAGCGAATTTAACGCGTCAGGCGGCGCGCATCACCGTCGCCGGGCCGTCGTTGGCGGCACCAAGCTGGTGGACAATCCTCAGCAGGCTGCCGCCGCTCGCGTCCGGCACGATCTGCAGCGTTACCACGCTTTCGAGGAACGGCGGTTGGGCGTCGCGCAGGCGGTAGCTCACCGCTTCGCCCGGCGTGCTGGCCAGCGGCTCGGCCTGCGCCAGGTCCCCCGTCGGCAGCCACTGTTCACGCAGCTCAGGAATGCTGAGCGCTCGCCACACTTTTTCCGGCGGTGCCTCGAGCGCATACTCCAGCATCAGCCGGTCGCGCGGTGGTTGCTCAACCCGTTTGTTCATTGATCCATGTCCTTCAGCAAGGTTTGTAGCGCGTCGATGCGCGCCGGCCAGTAGGTGCGGTACTTCGCCAGCCATTGGGCGATCTGCGCCAGCCCTTCCGGGTCGACCTGATAATTGACGTAGCGCCCCTGTTTCGCCTCGCGCACCAACCCGGCGTTGCGCAGCACCGCCAGGTGTTGCGACATCGCCGACTGGCTGATGGGCAGCCCTTCGCGCAGCGCGCTGGCGTTCATACTGCCGGCGGCGAGTTTGTCGAAGATGGTGCGGCGGGTCGGATCGGCCAGCGCCTTGAAGATGTCATTCTCGTTCATACAAACACATTAGTATTCACTTATGTATTATGCAAACGCCGGGGCAGGATTTTTTGTGTAAAGCGATACTCCGCGCCGGGGCGCGGAGTCGATAGGTGAGAAATTACAGCGGTTTATTGCAAGCGGGCGTCGCCAGCGCGGGTTGACCGGCCGGCGCCCCTTCCTGCGCTTCCAGCGCCAGGCGCGCCAGCGGCATGTCCTCGTGGTAGCGCGCCTCGGCGTCCAGGCTCTTCGAGTAGCGGTTGTACTTCCACCAGGCGTAGCCGAGGAACACCACCAGCCCGCCGACGTTATAGAACACGATGGTCATGATGCTGGCGCCGGTCGGGAACGTCGAGGCGAAGAAGCCGACGGTGAAGATGGCAATCAGCACGCTGACGATGGCGATGCCCTGCAGGCGCGAGCCCATTTTGAAATCGCGCGCCACTCGGTCGTACTTCAGCCGCAGATTCAGGTAGGCCAGCATGATGAACAGCGGCGGCAGCATCGAGGCGGCGGCGGTCATGTTGATCAGCGTGTTCATCAAATCCTGCACGCTGCTGGAACCCAACGTCGGGATCAGCATCAGCGGGATGACGATGACGAACTGGATCCAGGCGGCGCGCGTCGGCACGCCGTGCCGGTTCAGGCGAATGGTTTTCTCGCCGAAAATGCCCTTCGGGATCTCGGTGAAGAAAATCTTCACCGGCGCCGCCGTCCACATCAGCAGCGAGCCGAACATGGCGGTGAAGGAGACAATGCCGACGAAGCGGTTCATCAGCACCGTCGGCAGGCCGAAGTGCGCCGACAGGCCTTCGAACACCTGCACCGTGCCGCCGGTAAAGTGCAGATCGGTGCGGTGCACGAACACGTTAATCAGCAGCGAAGACACCGAATACAGCACGCCGATGAACAACCCGGAAACGATGATCACCTTCACGAAGGCGCGGCTGCCGCCTTTCACATCGTTCACGTACACCGCCACGGATTCCGCCCCGCCCGCCGCCTGGAAGATCCAGGCGGTAATGCCGAGGAATGCCCAGTTGAAGTTCGGCGTCATCGCCTGCACGTTGATCGGATCGGCCGGCTCGATGCCGCCCAGCACCGCCGCACCCGCCAGGATGATGTAGGAAAACGTCAGCAACAGCATCAACGACGAGGTCACCGAGGTCATCGGCCCCAGCAGTTTCGCGCCGCTGTTGGAAATGTAGGTCGAGAAGGCGAACAGGAAGATACTGATGATCGCCGTGGTCAGCGGGGTAAACACGTAGTCATAGCCTAAAAACGCGTAAGAAGCGTAGGCGATGACGCGCGGCAACAACGCGGTGAAGAAAAACAGATTCACAAACCAATAGGTGTAGGCGGTGATAAACGCCCAGCGCCCGCCGAGCGCGCTTTTCACCCAGGCATAAACGCCGGCTTCGGAGTTGCGGTTGAGCGAGACGAACTCGGCGATGATCAGGCAAAAGGGAATGAAGTAAATGATCGTCGCCACCAGGAACACCGGCGACGAGGCGATCCCGAGCTGAATATTGTTGTTAATCACGTTGTTGAAGCTGAACACTGCCGCAAACGTCATCGACAGCAGGCCAAACTTGCCGATGGTGTTTCTGTTCGACGCAGCCATAGAGATTCTCCGAATATTGTAGGGGACTTCGGTTTGTTGTTATCGATGGGCGGGCGCGCTATTTATTGACGAAATAGCTGTCTTCCACCGTCACTTTTAAAATGACTTTTTTTACCTTGCCGCTTTCTTTGAAGCGGTGAGCCTGGTGGTTTTCGAAGATCACCACGTTGCCTTTGCCGACCCGGCGCACCTCGCCTTCGCCGCTGAAAAACTCGCGGTCGGTTTCGTCCTGATAGGGCGCCACCGACGCCAGCGCCCGCTTATCGGCGATTTCGACGGTCTCTTCCCCCTCGAGGTAATAGTGCACGTCAAAATAGCGGCGGTTGCCCTCCAGCCAGCCATGCTGCCGCCCGGTGCCGACGCTCAGCCGATACGTCAGCGAGTCGCCGATCGAATGGCACACGTTCGGGTTGATGCGATCGACATTGGCGATCGCCTCCATGCAGCGCAGCCACTTCTTGCCGCTGTGATAAATGCGCTGAAACTCCGCCAGGGATTCGAGAATGATCATGCGTTTTCCTCCGCAGACTGCGGGTGGTGATGGGCCGGCGCGAAGTCATAACCGGCGAGCGTAGCGCCCTGCGTTTGCCGACCGTCGAACGGCACCAGCGTGAAGCCGTAGCTGAACGGCGCCAGATAGACCCGGTGAGTATCCAGCACTTCGGAGCCCCAGGAGTTGGAGCCGAGGCCGAGGATCTGGTCGTCCAGGTTCAGCGTCAGGCAGTCGCTCGGTTCCAGCTCGTTGATGTGTTGGGCCTGATGCAGCATCTCGGCGCTGTAGGGCCACAGGCTGAAATTGATCGGCCGCCGCGGCTGGATAAAGATCCCCTTGCCCGCCGCGTCCTGCAGGCTCAGCCAGCGTACGTCCTGCCGATTGCCGTTGTCCTGCGGGAACGGATAGTGTTCGAACAGCGCGTCGGCGCGCTGCCGGTAGTGGCCGATAAGGTTGGCCCGGCAGCTGTCGCGGTAGTTCTCGCCCGGCCCGCGGCCGTAGTATTCCACCTGCTCGAAGCGGCGGCTGATGCCGAAATCGAGACCGATTTTCGGGATCACCTGCCGGAAATCGCCGTAAGGCTCACCGGACAGATCCAGGCTGACGTAGCCCTGCGGGGAGATGCGCCAGCGGTAGGTACAGCGCATGCCAAAGTCGAACACCGGCGGCGCGATCAGGCTGTGCACCTCGATCAGCAGATCGTCCCCCTGCCATTGCCGGCTGAGGCGGCGGAAATGCTGCTGCATGATGGGGAAGTGATGCGGCAGCCAAATGCCCTCATATTCCTGTTTATGGTTATCGATCACCGGTTTGAAGAAGGTGATGCGCGGCGCGCGCCCCACCACGTCTTCATCGTCTACCCGCCACGACAGCAGTTCGCCGCTCAGCAGCGAAAATGTCAGCTGGAATCGGCTGCCGCTGACGATCAGCTGGTGCTCCTCCTCGCGGCATTGCAGCGCCGGGGCATCGGCCGGCGACGGAGCCGGCAGCCGCGTCGCCGCCTGGCGCAGATGCTGGTAATGCCCCAGCCGCTGGCCGCTCTCGCTATAGCGGGTGGCGCAGTCCTTATGCACCGCCACGTCGATCAGCGTTTCCCCCTGCCCCAGCGCCAACACCGGCAGGTGCATGTCTTCGCTCTCGCCCGGCTGCAGGTGCGGCAGTTTGAATTCGTAACTCGCCACCTGGTGGCCGTCGGTCTTGACGCTGACCTTCAGCGTGATGTCCGCCAGCGAGCTGAACCAATAGCGGTTTTTCACCCGCAGCACGTCGCCCGCGCCTTCTTCCGCCGTCACCTCCACCGGGCACAGCACCTGCTGATATTCACGCAGGCCGGGGCCGGGGCGCTGGTCCGGGTAGATCAGGCCGTCCATGCAGAAGTTGTAGTTGTTCGGGTAGTCGCCGTAATCGCCGCCGTACTGGTAGCGCTCGCGCCCCTGCTCGTCGTGGCTCAGCAGGCCGTGATCGCACCACTCCCAGATGTAGTGCCCCTGCAAACTGGCGTGGCGGTTGAACACCGACTGGTATTCGAACAGCCCGCCGGGGCCGTTGCCCATCGCGTGGGCGTATTCGCACAGGATGCGCGGTTTGGGGTGCGGGTATTCGCCGAAGGCGTTCATCATCGCCACGCGGGAATACATGGTGCTGATCACATCGGTCACTTCGGCGTCGCGATCTTCTTCATAGTGGATCAGGCGCGTCGGATCCAGCGCCTTGCAGCGCCGGGCCATGGCGCGAATGTTGCAACCGTAGCCGGACTCGTTGCCCAGCGACCAGATGATGATCGACGGGTGGTTTTTCTGCGCCGCCACATGGCGTTCGATGCGTTCGACGTAGGCATGCTCCCAGCGCGGATCGTCGGTGATGCGGCTGAGATCGCCGACGTTGGCGAAGCCGTGGCTTTCCAGATCGGTCTCCGCCATCACGAACAGGCCATAGAGATCGCACAGCTCGTAAAAGCGCGGATCGTTGGGGTAATGGGCGGTGCGCACCGAGTTGATGTTGTGCTGTTTCATCAGCACGATGTCGCGCTCCACCCGAGCCATATCGACGGCGCGCCCTTTGCGGTGATCGTGATCGTGGCGGTTGACGCCGTGCAACTTGAGGTAGCGCCCGTTGACGTACATCAGCCCGTCGCGCACCGCGATCTCGCGGAACCCCACTCGCTGCGGCACCACGCCCAGCAGGTTGCCGGCGCCGTCATACAGGCTGAGCAGCAGCTGATACAGATAGGGACTTTCCGCATTCCACTGCTGTGGGCGGCTGACCGGCAGTTCGAAACGGCAGCTCAGCGCCCGCTCGACGTGCAGATCGTCGCGCCACTGCTCCGCCACGCAGCGATCGCCGTCGAACAGCTGTGCCTGCAGGCGGCAGCCCTCGGCGGCCAGCGTACCGAGATGGCGTAATTCGGCGTCGATCGCCAACTGCGCGTCGCAATAGCGCTCGTCGAAGGTGGTGACTAGCGTCAGGTCGTGAATGTGGGTGACGCTCTGGCCGATCAGGTAGACGTCGCGGAAGATGCCGGCCATCCACCACATGTCCTGATCTTCGATGTAGGTGGAATCGGCCCACTGCATCACCCGCACCGACAGCAGGTTCTCGCCCTGCCGCACATAGGGGCTGATGTCGAACTCGGCGCACAGCCGGCTGCCCTTGCTGAAGCCGACATAGCCGCCGTTGACGTACACCTCGAAGTAGGTTTCCACGCCGTCGAATTTGATCAGCACTTGTTGATCTTGCCAGTCGGCGTCGAGCGTAAAGTGGCGCTGATAGGCGCCGGTGGGGTTGTTGGTCGGCACATAAGGCACGTCGATCGGGAACGGGAAGCCCTCGTCGGTGTACTGCAGGTGGCCGTGCCCTTCCAACTGCCACATGCCCGGCACCGCCATATCGCCCCAGTCGCCCATCGGCTCACGGTAAAACGCCGGCGGTACCTGTGCCGGGTGCTCGAAGAAGCGAAAGCGCCAGCGGCCACTCAGCAGCTGGAAACGCCGGCTGGCGTTGCGATCGAAGCTCAGCGCCTGCCCGGCGTCCGCATAGCTGAAGAAGCTCGCGCGCGGCGCCAACCGATGCTCCGACTGTTTTTCAATGTTTTCCCAATTATTCACGTCACGTCTCCCGACACCTGTGCAATGCGGAAACGATAGTAAATATTTAGTAAAAACTACAGCTGATATTTACCAAATGACGACAGGATCACAATAAATCTCAAATGCCTTTTTTAATCATGACGTTAATTTTGAGCGCCAACGCCCCCCGCCGAGGCGGGGGGCCGGTCAGGCGACGGTGGTGTCGCGCAGCTGCAGCGAGCTGGGAACGAAGATCGACAGCGGGACGGCACGCTCATCGCGCAGCCGCTCCGCCAACAGGTTGACGGCCTGTGCGCCCATGGTTTCCGAAGGGATGCGCACCGTGGACAAGGCGGGGAAAATAAAGCGGGCGGTGGGAATGTCGTTGACGCTGATCAGCGCGATCTGCCCCGGCACCTGGATGCCGTGTTCGTGCAGCGCGCGCAGCACGCCGATAGCGATCGAGTCGGTCGCCACCAGCAGCGCCGGCGGATAACCGGCCTTGCTCTGCAACATCGCTTTGGCGCACAGATAGCCCGATTGGCTGCTGAAATCGCCGTGGTAAATATCCTGCGGCCGCACCACATTTTGCTGCCGACCATACTCGACGAACGCCTGTTCGCGCTGGTCGATACCGGCCGGATCGTCGCGCCCGCCGATAAAGCCGATGCGTTGATAGCCGCGGCCGATGAAGTAGTCGATCACCTTGCGGCTGATCTTGTACAGGTCGACATTGACGCAGTCGAAGCGTTCGTCGTCCACCACGCCGTCGATGAACACTACCGGCGCCTCCTGCTGCCCGAGCTGCTCATACAACGCAGGCTGTGGCCGGCCGATCACCAGCAGGCCGTCGGCCGCCGGCAGCGCCTTGTCGCCGTTGAAATCGTAACCGGCGGTCAGCACCACACCCAGTTTTTCACACTGCGTTTCAATGCCGTAACGCATCGCCAGGTAATAGGGATCGTTGATCTCCACGCCCTGGGTATAGGTGAACAGCGCGGCGAAATGCAGGCGATGCCCGCTTTGCCGTTTAGAGGGCGCAATCTTGTATTCGAGGCGCTCCGCCGCTTCCAGGATCTTCTGGCGGGTTTGCGCCTTCACGCTCAGGGTGGGGTCGTCATTCAACACGCGCGAGACGGTAGCGACGGACACATTAGCGGCTTCAGCAATTTCCTTCAGAGTGGCCATAGAGTCCCAATGCACAGACGAAAAACGGTAGCTTAATCGGATAGCGACGCGGCGTACAGCGCCGCCGCGCCATCCCCTTCCCGGACCGGGCCAGAGCACGCTCATGCCCACCGTTGCCGGGCGTCTACAACGAAAGATACCCATTTCACTCGCTGTGATCAAGTTAACGATTTACTGATTTAAGCGTATTTTTTACTAAAAATTTTACTAATATACCTGCCGTTTACCGCCCCGTCAGGGCGGACTTTTTCTCTTCTCCCAGGGAGCCGGGAGCGACCTCGCGTCAGCCGCCGCTCGGCTGACGCTCCGAACCACCCAACACCAGGCACATGCCCGATGAAACTCATAACCCATAACGCCTTGTTGCCCTTGTTACTGACACTCAGCGCGCCGCTCTGTGCGGCCCAGGAGCCGGTCACCCCGGCGGAGCGCAACCAGCTCCCGCCACCGCCGTTGCCCGCCGCCTCCGCGACCGCCCTGCGGTTTTACGGCGAGCTCGGCATCGGCGGCAGCGTCTATTTGAACGGCGAACATCAGCATAAATACAGCGACGGCACCTACATCGAAGGTGGCCTTGAGATCAAACAGGGCCACTGGTTCGGCCTGATTTACGGCGAAGGCTGGACCGTTCAGGCGGACAGCCAGGGCCACGCCTGGACGCCGGGGCACAGCTGGGGCGGCTTCGAGGGCGGCCTGAACCGTTTTTACGGCGGTTACCGCACCGACGACGGCACTGAGATGATGCTCAGCGTGCGCAACGACTCGTCGCTCGACGATCTGCAATGGTGGGGCGACTTCACGCCGGAGTACGGCTACGTGATCCCCAACACCCGCGATCTCAGCTACGCCGCCAAGCTGCAAAACCTGACCGGGCGCTTTCGCTACAGCGTGACGGCGGCACCGGAAAGCCGCATCGGCGAGAGCAAGGCGCTGCTGCACTTCGGCAAATACGACCGCTATTCCGATAAGTACACCTACCGGGCGATGATCAACGGCTACACCCAGTACGATCTGCAGGACAATCTGACGCTGCTGAACGGTCTGGAAGTGACCGACGGCCTGGGGCAGCTGTTTCTGCTGGGGCTGCGCGGCAAGCACTTGGCCGGCCGCGTCTGGCACCACACCGGCAAAGGCGACAGCGGCGGCCACCCCGGCAGCGAGTCGGGCCTGATGCTCAGCGCGATGACGGAAACCGCCAAAGGGCTGTACCTCTCTACCGCTTACAGCTACGCCCGCCACCGGCGCGACAGCGCGGTGGATACCGCTACCTCATACGCCCAGTTCGGCGTCTGGTACGAATACGCCGGCGGCAAGCTGGCCACCGCGCTGGACAGCAAATTCTTTATGCGCAACGACAGCACCGGCGCCAGCAACTCGGTGTTTCTGATGCAATATTTCTATTGGTAACCGTTGAGGCTCCTACGATGAACATGATTTCCCTGACACCGCTGGCCACCGCCCTCACCCTCGCGCTGACGCTGGCGGGCTGCGCGCCGAAAGCGCCCGATGCCCCGCTGGCCGAACAGTATAAAAACGTCATCGACCGCCGCGGCGCGCCGCATTTTATGCTCGACTACGACTTCGACGATCATCAACGCTTCAATCCGTTCTTCGATCTCGGTGCCTGGCACGGCCACCTGTTGCCGAGCGGGCCGGAAGGCATGGGCGGCTTCCCCGGCCCGGCGCTGCTGACCGAAGAGTACATCAACTTTATGGCCAACAATTTCGATCGGCTCAGCATCTATCGCAACGGCAAACCGGTGCATTTCACCATGACGGCCTACAGCCTGCCCGGTGCCCTGGTGCAGAGGCTCAGTGCGCCGGGCGTGACCGTCAACCTAACGCTGCGCTTCGCCGGCGCGCGCACCTCGTTGCTGGAAACCCAGATCCTGACCGACACGCCGCTGGAGCTGGTGTGGGACGGTGAACTGCTGGAGCGCTACGCGGCCAAAGAGCAACAGCCGCAGCCGCCGGCGACCATCGATCAGGCGTTCCCGGACTACACGCGCCGCATGGTGCCGACGGCGGACGGCCTGCGCGTCACCTTCGGCAAGGTGCGAGCGCCGTCGCAGCTGATGACCTCCGGCCAGTCCGAGTATCAGATCCACAAGTCGCTGCCGCAGCGCACCACGGTCGACGGCCACCGCTTCCGCGCTACGGCGCACATCGCCGGCTCCACCACCCTGTATACCACCTACTCGCACCTGCTCACCGCCGAAGAGGTGCAGCGCGAACAGCGCACTATCGCCGACATCCTCGCTCACCCGCAGCGCTATATGGCCGCGTCGGCGCAGCGTTGGGAACGCTACCTCGCCGACGGGCTCCACAACCCGCACGCCACGGCGGAACAAACCCGCGTGGCGGTCAAAGCGATGGAAACGCTGAACGGCAACTGGCGTGGCGTCGCCGGGGCGATGAAGTTCGACTCGGTCACCCCGTCGGTCACCGGGCGCTGGTTCTCCGGCAACCAGACCTGGCCGTGGGATACCTGGAAACAGGCCTACGCCATGGCACACTTCAACCCGGACGTGGCCAAGGACAACATTCGCGCGGTGTTCGCCTTCCAGATCCGACCGGGCGACGCCCTGCGCCCGTGGGACGCCGGTTTTCTGCCCGATCTTATCGCCTACAACCCCAGCCCGGAGCGCGGCGGCGACGGCGGCAACTGGAACGAACGCAACACCAAGCCGAGCCTGGCGGCCTGGGCGGTGATGGAGGTGTATCGCGTCACCGGTGATAAAGGTTGGCTGGCGGAGATGTACCCGAAGCTGGTGACCTACCATGACTGGTGGCTGCGCAACCGCGATCACAACGGCAACGGCGTGCCGGAGTACGGCGCCACCCGTGACAAAGCGCACAATACCCCCGACGGGCGCATGCTGTTCACCGTCAAGCGTGGGCAACGCGAGCAAACGCTGGCCGGACTGGACAACTACGATCGCATCGTGCGCGAGGGGCATTACGACAGTATCGAAATCCCGGCGCAGACCGCCGCTTCCTGGGAGTCGGGCCGCGACGACGCGGCGGTGTTCGGTTTTATCGATCCGCAACAATTGGCGCGCTACGTGGCGCAAGGCGGCAAACGCGCAGACTGGCAGGTGAAATTCGCCGAAAACCGCGCGCCGGACGGCACGCTGCTCGGCTACTCGCTGCTGCAAGAATCGGTGGATCAGGCCAGCTATATGTACAGCGACAACCGCTACCTGGCGGAGATGGCCGATATTCTGGGCCACGGCACGGAAGCCGCCGCCTTCCGCGCCAAAGCCGATAAGCTGGCGGCCTACATCAACACCTGCATGTTCGATCGGCAGAGCGGTTTCTTCTATGACATCCGCATCGAAAGCCGGCCGTTGGCCAACGGCTGCGCCGGTAAACCGATCGTCGAACGCGGCAAAGGGCCGGAAGGTTGGTCGCCGCTGTTCAACGGCGCCGCCAGCCAGCCGCACGCCGATGCAGTGGTCAAGGTGATGAAGGATCCACGCGAGTTCAATACCTACGTACCGCTCGGCACCGCGGCGCTAACCAACCCGGCGTTCGGTGCAGATATCTATTGGCGCGGCCGCGTGTGGGTCGATCAACTGTACTTCGGCCTCAAGGGGATGGAACGCTACGGCTATCGCGACGACGCAGTGGCGATGGCGCAGGCCTTCTTCCGCCACGCCGACGGCCTGATCGCCGACGGGCCAATCCGCGAGAACTACAACCCGCTCACCGGCAAACAACAAGGCGCGCCCAACTTCTCCTGGAGCGCCGCGCACCTGTATATGCTGTATAACGATTTCTTCACCCAATAAGCCCCAGCGGCCACCGCCGTCACTGCCCGGCGGTGGCCCGCGTTTATGAACGGATCGGGATCACCAGCACGTCGATACTCAGTTGGTTGATGGCGTTGCGGGTGGACGAAAACAGCTTGCTCCACAGATCGTGATGGTGCCCGAGTACCAGCAGATCGATGTCCTTATCCACGATTGCCGTGCGCAGCTCGTCAACGAAGCCACCGCGCCCGACTATCACGTCCGCGATCGGGTAATTGACGTTTTGCGTGGTGGGCTCCAGCTCTTTGCGGATCTTTTCTTCGAACGACATGCCGTCATAGCTGCGCTCCGAAAAGCCGATCGCCGCATGGTAGGTGTCATAGTGGACGTCCACATAGATCAGCGAGAGTTTGGCCTTCAGCGCTTCCGCCAGCAGCGCCCCCCTTTCGACCAGCCGTTTGCCGTCATCGCTCAGATCGGTGGCGATGACAATATGGTTGTAACACATAGCGCCTCCTGTCATGGACTCGGTTGAGCCGAGGCTCCGATATCACGCCGGGGTCATATCGTTATGGTTAATTTTAGTTCAGAAACGCCGCGCGCGGCGGGCGTAGAAGCGGGGGAAAAGCCCCGTCGCCGGGGCTGAAGGCAAAAATTACTTCTCGCGCTGCGCCTCGAACCAGACGTTGCACAGCGACAGGATCAGCGTGTTGGCGTCTTTCACCAGCACGTTATCGCCGGGCACCCCATCGGTGCCCTGATCGGTGATGCCTTTGATGGGGGTATCCGCGTGCTGGATGGCCACGCGCTCTACCGACGGCGTGCTGATGCCCAGCATCGGAAAATCGATATAGGAGGAGCTGCCGGAGTTATCCTCGACGAACTCCTGCGCTTCTACGGTGCTGAGGGTGGCGCCTTCGCTTTTCAGCGCCGTGCCGTTCCAGCTGAACGCATCCGCTTTGTAGCTAATCTTGCCGCCGATCAGGCTCTGCGCCTGCTGCTGATCCCAGCAACCGGTGGTCTGAGTCGGCAAGATTTTGCTGACGCGCCAGTTGCCCAACAGGTGTTTAGGGATCGGTCCGGTATCGCTCTCCGCCGCCCGAACCTGAGTCGCCGAGACGCAGGCCAACACCACCAGCGGCAGCAGCGCCTTGCTCCAAGTGTTCAATCGCATTGTCTTTTCCTTCGTTTCAGTACCCAGTCTGCCCTCGCGGGCCAACGGCTATCATAATAAGCCCGCCGATTCGCCGTCAAAACAATCCGCACCGCGCCGGGCGGCGGCCGCTCATAGCCAATCGCTATTAGTCATAGTGAATCAGTATTTTGTTTTAGCCCAGCGATTACCTACAGTCACTGCCACTATTCTGCCCGCCAAAATTAGCAGGCAATGTTGACAAGGACCCTGGGAAAATGACATTTACGCTAAAAAGCCTCACCCTGGCGCTGGCCGCCGCCGGCACGCTGCTGCTGACCGCCTGCGGCCCGACCGCTCAGAACGATCACCACATCAAGGTCGGCATCAGCGCCGGCATCGATCAGTCGCTGTGGGCGGTGGTGCAAAAGGTCGCCAAACAGAAATACGATCTGGACGTGGAAGTGGTGACCTTCAACGACTACGTGCTGCCGAACGAAGCGCTGAACAACGGCGATCTGGACGTCAATGCCTTCCAGCACAAGCCGTATCTGGACAAACAGATGCAGGAACGCGGCTACAAGCTGGCGGCGGTAGGCAACACCTTCGTCTACCCGATCGCCGGCTACTCGAAGAAGATAGCCTCACTCAGCCAACTGCCGGACGGCGCGCAGGTGGCGGTGCCGAACGATCCGACCAACCTGGGTCGTTCGCTGCTGCTGTTGCAAAAACAGGGGCTGATTACCCTGAAAGACGGCGTCGGCCTGCTGCCGACCACGCTGGACATCGTCGGCAACCCGAAAAAACTGAAGATCGTCGAGATTGAAGCACCGCAGCTGCCGCACGCGCTGGACGACCAAAAGGTGACGCTGGCGATCATCAACACCAACTATTCCAGCCAGATCGGCCTGTCGCCGGCCAAAGACGGGCTGTTTGTCGAAGACAAGAACTCCCCGTACGTCAACATCTTCGCCAGCCGCATCGACAACAAAGACAGCGAGAAAGTGAAGGATCTGGTCAAGGCCTATCAGACCGACGAAGTGGCGGCCAGCGCCGCCGACATCTACAAGGGCGATGCCGTCAAAGGCTGGTAACACCCCCGTCTACCCGTGGCGCCAGGCCACGGGCCACCACGCTCTCAGCCGCGTTGGATGGAAACACCGCCGTCCACCAGCATCGCGGTGCCGGTGACGAACGAGGAAGCGTCAGAGGCCAAATACAGCGCCGCCTGCGCGATCTCTTCCGGCATCGCCAGCCGCTTCAGCGCGTGCAGATCGGCCACCTGCGCCAACGCTTCCGGGGTATTGCTCATCTGCCGGCCCATCGCCGTATCGGTGCCGCCCGGCAGCAGCGCGTTCACCCGGATGCCGCGCCCGCCGAACTCTACCGCCAGCGCCTGCGTCAGGCCGATCAGCCCCGATTTGCCGGCCGCATAGGCCGCCGTGCCGGGAAACGCCGCGGTGTGGCCGACGAAGGTGGAGGTGAAGATCACCGAACCCGCGCCGCGCGCCAACATGGCAGGGATTTGATATTTGGCGCCGTAGTAGGCGCTGGACAGGTTAGTCTCCAGCACCTCGCGCCACTCTTGCGCACTCAACGCCAGCGACGGCCCCAGCGGCCCCAGCGTACCGGCGTTGTTGAAGGCGATATCCAACCCGCCGAACTCGCCGACCGCCGTCGCCGTCAGCCGTTCAGCGAAGGCTTCGTCGCGCACGTCGCCCGCCACCGCGAGCGCCCGGCCGCCCTCGCGCCGAATGTCCTCCACCAGCTCAGCCAACAGCCGCTCACGCCGAGCGCCCAACACCAGCGCGGCACCCTGCCGGGCGAACAGCAACGCCGCCGCTCTGCCGATCCCCGAACTGGCGCCGCCGATCACCGCCACTTTGCCGTTCAATGCGTTCATCGCTCATCCTCACACGGTTTAAAGAAACCCAGTGTGACGCAAGACCCGGTACGGCGCTGGCCATAAGCGGACATGTAACTGACGCCAATAAGAAAGGCGCTGCAAGCAGCGCCTCGGCAAAGCGAATGCGGTGACGCCCTCACGGCCTGGCCGCGTATTTGGCGCTATTAGCCGGCGTCACCAGCTCGAACGGGATCCAGTAATACGGCTCGGGCTTTTCACCGTTTATCATGCGCTGCGCCACATCGACCGAGGCTTTGCCCTGGCCGACCGCGTCCTGGAACACCGTGACCTGCATCTTGCCGGAGGCCAGTGCCTTGAGGCCGTCCGGCGTGGCGTCGATACCGCCGATCAGCACGTTCTTGTCCGCTTTGCCGGCCTGCTGCAGCGCCATGATCGCGCCGATCGCCATCTCGTCGTTGTTGGCGGCAACAATGTCGATCGCTTCACCGTTGGTCAGCCAGTTCATCATCAGATCCATGCCTTCACTGCGTGAATAGTTGGCGCTCTGTTTCTGCACCACCTTCATCTTCGGGTATTTGGCCACCACCTGCTCCACGTCTTTGGTGCGTTGCAGCGCGCCGGCGTCAGTCAGGTTACCGATCATCACCGCCACGTTGCCCTGATAGTTGGCCAACCGCGCCAACTCTTCCATCTGCAACGTACCGGATTCCCGCTCGTCGGAGCCGACGAACACCACGCCATGCGGCAATTTGGCGTCGCCCGGCGTGCGGTTCACGTATACCAGCGGCACACCGGCGGCCTGCACCATTTTGGTCATCACCGGCGTGCTGGCCGAGTTGACCGGATCGACGATAATCGCGTCCACCCCGGCGCTGATAAAGCTCTGCACCTGATCGGTCTGGCGGCCGACGTCGCCACGTGCGTCCTCGAACTGCACGGTGATGCCGCGCGCCTTGGCTTCCTTGTCGATCGCCTGGCGGATGATGGTGAGGAAGTTCTGGTCGAAATAGGCCATCGACACGCCGATGGTTTGCGCCCATGCCGGGGTAGACGCGCACAGCGCCACCGCCAGCCACAGCCCTTTCAGGTAGTTCATGATGAGTCCCCCGGATAAAAAAACGCCGCCGGCCAACCTGGCGCCGGCGGCAATTCACGGCAATCAGTGTTTTTTGCGGTTGCGCCGCATGTCGATCGACACGGCGGCGACGATAATCACGCCTTTGATGATGTCCTGAATGTAAGAATCGACGCCGATAAAGGTGAAGCCGCTTTTGATCAGGCCGAGGATTACCGCGCCGATCAGCGTGCCGGTGATACGCCCGACGCCGCCCATCAGGCTGCTGCCGCCGATCACTGCCGCGGCGATGGCATCCAGTTCATAGGACATCCCCATGCTCGACTGGCCACTGCTTACGCGCGCCGCCAGTACCACGCCCGCCAACCCTGCCAGGCCGCCGGCGATGGTGTAAACCGTTACCAGATACTTGTTGACGTTGATGCCGGAGACCCGCGCCGAGGTCATGTTGCCGCCGATGGCGTAGATGTACTTGCCGTAGCGGGTGTGCTTGAGTGCGATATGGAAGATCACCGCGATTACCAGGAAGATAATCACCGGCATCGCGCCCTGGCCGATCGCCGTGAAACCGTCCGACAGGAAGCTGACCGGGTTGCCCTTGGTGTAGTACTGCGCCAGACCGCGTGCCGACACCATCATCCCCAGCGTGGCAATGAACGGTGGAATGCCGGTGCGGGTGATCAGGAAGCCGTTGATAAAGCCGCAGACGATGCCCACCCCAATCCCCGCGCCGATCGGGATCGCCGCAGGCAGATCGAGCAGCCCTGGATACATCGGCGAGATGCTGTCCGAGGTCTGCGCCAGGCTGGCCGCCACCACCGCGGTCAGCGCAATCAGCGAGCCGGATGAGAGATCGATGCCGGTGGTGATGATCACCTGGGTGACGCCCACTGCGATGATGCCGATAATCGCTACCTGCAGCACGATCAGCAGCAGGCGGTTCGGGTTCAGCAGGAACGACTGATCGCGCATGTACCAGCCGAGAATTTCGAAGATCAGCGCGATGCCGATCATCACGATGAAGATGCCGGTATCCTTCGGCATTTTGCCGCTCAGCCCGGAAAACAGCGTTCCCTTGCCCGTTGAATCGGCGGAGAGCGGCTTCTCAATCTTTACGTTACTCATGATGTTCACCCTTCGTTATTCCGAGGCCAGCGCCAGGATCTTTTCCTGGTCCGCGTCGTCTTTGTCCAAAATGCCGGTGATGCGGCCGCCGTGCATCACCATCACCCGGTCGCTCATGCCGAGGATCTCCGGCAGCTCGGAGGACACCAGAATGATGGCGACGCCGCGGTTGGCCAGCTCGCTGATCAGGCGGTAGATTTCCGCTTTTGCCCCCACGTCGATGCCGCGCGTCGGCTCGTCGAGGATCAGAATTTTCGGCTGCGCCAGCAGCCAGCGCGCGATCAGCACTTTCTGCTGGTTGCCGCCGCTGAGGTTGTTGATGATCTGATCCATGGTCGGCGTCTTGATGTTGAGCTTCTTGATCTGTTCCATGCAGTCTTTGGCCATCTGCACATGGCTGACGAAACCGTTCTTGCCGATGTATTCCGACAGGTTGACGATGCTCATGTTCTCGACCACCGACAGCACCAGAAACAGGCCGGATTTTTTGCGGTCTTCGGTGAGGAACGCCAGCCCGCTCTCGATCGCCTTGGCCGGGGAATCCACCTTTACCGCGTTGCCTTCGATAAAGATCTCGCCGCCGTCCGCCGGATGCATGCCGAACAGGCTTTCCATTACTTCGCTGCGCCCGGCCCCCACCAACCCGGCGACGCCGAGGATCTCGCCGCGCTTGACGCTGAAGGACACGTCATGGAACCAACCGCTGCGGCGCAGCCCCGCCACCCGCAGCACTTCCTCGCCGATATTGTTGTTGAATTTGGGGAACATCTGCGTCAGTTCGCGCCCCACCATCATGGTGATCAGCGACTGCTTGGTCAGGTTTTCGGTCTTGTCGCAGGCGATGAAGGTGCCGTCGCGGAAGATGCTCACTTCATCGGTGATGGCGAAGATCTCGTCCATCTTGTGGCTGATATAGATGATGCCTTTGCCCTGCTGGCGCAGTTCGCGAATGATGGCGAACAGGTGCACCACTTCGCCTTCGGTCAACGCCGAGGTCGGCTCGTCCATGATCAGCACATCGGCGTTGTAGGACACCGCCTTGGCGATCTCCACCATCTGCTGATTGGCGATGCTCAGCTCACCCACCAGCGTTTCCGGTTGCAGTTTGATGTTCAGTCGCGCCAGCAGCTCGCGGGTTTGCTCATTCAATTGCTCGTGGTTGACGAATCCCAGCCGCGCCGGCTCACGCCCCAGCCAGATGTTTTCCGCCACCGTCATGTAGGGCACCAGGTTCAGCTCCTGGTGGATCATGGAAATGCCCGAATGCAACGCCTGCAGCGTATCGCTGAAGGACACCGGCCGACCTTTGATTTTGATCGAACCTTCATCCGGGTGATAAATGCCGATCAGGCATTTCATCAGCGTCGATTTACCCGCGCCGTTTTCCCCCATCAGCGCGTGCACGCTGCCGGGTTTGATTTTAATCGAGACCTTATCCAGCGCTTTGACGCCGGGGAACTGCTTGCTGATGCCTTCGGCCTCAAGAACATAAGGGTACATACCGCTTACCTCCGCACTGACCCACGTTTTCTGCCGCGGGCGCCACACCGGCGCCCGCGGCAGGCTTCAAGGCTTATTTCTTGTTTTTATCGGCGAATTGCTGGTAATTGGCCTGGGTGATCAGCTGATAAGGGATCAGCACGTTGCTCTCCACTTTCTCGCCCTTCACCAATTGGATAGCGGTCTGTACCGCGCCTTCCCCCTGGCCTTTGGCGTCCTGGAATACGCTCAGCGCCAGATCGCCTTTTCTGATGAACTCCAGCGCGTCCGGCGTACCGTCAACGCCGGCCACCAGCACGCCGGGCTTTTTAGCCTGCTTGAGCGCCAGGATCGCGCCGATAGCCATTTCGTCGTTGTTGGAGGCGATGGCGTCGATCTGCTGGCCGGTCAGCACCCAGTCGGTGGTGATATCGACCGCATCTTTACGCGCCCATTTGGCGGTTTGCTTGTCGAGGATCTTGATGCCGGGGTACTTGGCCGCCACCTCTTCTACGCCGCGGGTACGGTCGCGGGTCGCTTCATTCGACAATTCCCCCATCAGGATCATCACGTTGCCCTTGCCGTTCATCAGCCTGGCCAACTCCTCCATCTGCAATTTGCCTGCCAGCTTGGAGTCGGAGCCGACGTAGGCCATGCCGGCCGGCAGCGCCACTTCCGGCTTGCGGTTGACGAACACCAGCGGGATCTTGGCGTTCTCGGCCAGCTTGATCATCGGCTTGACGCCCTGGGTATCCACCGGGTTGAGGATGATGGCGTCGACGCCCTGGCTGACGAAGTTTTCGATTTGTTGAATTTGCTGTGCAATGTCGCCCTTGGCGTCTTCGAATTGGCCGCTGACGTTGCCGTCGGCTTTCATTTTGCTCTGCATCGCCTGGCGCAGAATGGTGAGGAAGTTGTCATCGAAATAAGCCATGGAAACGCCGATCTTGATGTCTTTCGCCAGCACGCTGGCCGGCAGCATGCACATCAGTACCGAGGCGGCGATCAGTTTCTTCAGCTTCATGTTCGTTACCCTTTAATCGTTAGAATGAAGAGGTCTGTTGGTTGACAGCTAATGAAAAATATTTTTTACATTCAAACAACAATACGGTCGGTATTATCCCTTTGATACGGCGAATTTACCGTTTTATCGCCGCAGTAAGGCCGTGAACAAAACTTTGATCGATATCTCAAAACAGATTAAAAACAACTAATTGAAATAAACCCCTGGTGCGGCGGACATCGTCCTTATCGCTTTATTAAATGTTTATTTCATAATTGAGATTATTGAAACTTTTTAACCCAAACAAGCGAAACATGCATTTTGGAATTGCTTATTAACAAAAACATGACACGGATCTAACAAATGCAGTGAAAGCCGCCGGTGAGCGCCCCCCTTTCGTGCGCCGCGCCGGGCGCCGGCAAAACTGCGAACGGGCGCGCAGTTTGCGGTTTCCGCGTTTCCCGACCATCCTTACTCGGCAATAATGGACATATCCCTATCTCAGGAGGACCTGACATGCAGCTCAGCAGTAAGGTGCGGATGAACCGCCTGTTCAACAACGGCAAGTGCCTGGATGTGGCGATCGATCACGGCATCGCCAACGAACCGGATTTCTTAATCGGCCTGGAAGATATCGCACGGGTGATGGGCAACCTGATCGCCGCGCGCCCCGACGCCATTCAGGTCAACTACGGCCAGGCGGATCTGCTGCAGCGTGCGCCGCAGCGCGAAAAACCGGCACTGGTAATGCGCACCGACGTCGGCAACGCGTATAACGCCGCGCGCCATCGTGAAATGTGGGCGGTGCTGCACAACCCGGAAGCGCCGATCCTGGCGGCGCTGCAAATGGACGCCGCCGCGGTGGTGGTCAATTTGTATATGATCCCGGATGAACCCGGCATTTTCCGCCAGTGTGTGGAGAACATCGGCCGCCTGCGCCACGCCTGCGACCAATACGCCATGCCGCTGATGATCGAACCGCTGGTGATGGCGCCGGCCGGCCAGGGCGCCGCCTACGGTTCCCTGGGCGATGTGGAGAAGATCGTGCCGCTGGTGCGGCTGGCGCGTGAACTGGGCGCCGACATCATCAAGGCCGACCCGACCGATCGGGTGGAAGATTTCCACCGCGTGGTGGAAGCGGCACGCTGCCCGACGCTGGTGCGCGGCGGCGGCAAGGGGGAACTGGGCCCGGTGCTGGAGAAATCCGCCGCGCTGATGGCCCAGGGCGCCTCCGGCATGGTCTACGGCCGCAACGTCTATCAACACAGCAATCCGTCGCAGGTGGTGCGCGCCCTGATGGCGATCATCCATCAGGGCGCCAGCGGCCAACAGGCGCTGGAGATCTACCACCAGCAGTGACCCGCTTTTGTAATTAAAATAACCCCCCCGTTCCCCGGCAGCATGCTATAACCTGCTGCCGGTAACTGCAGCTTGCCTCATTCCTCGCTAGAATACGCCGTGATATCGCCATTCGGAGAACCGCCATGCCAAAACAACGGGTGCCGCTCAAGCTGAGCACCTCCATCACGCTGATGGTGTCCGCCATCATCGCTTCGGTGCTGCTGGTGGTGTTCGCGCTGTTTTTCGTGCAAATGAGCCGCGAGGGGCAAGATCAGCTGCAGCAGAAAGCCATCGCCGTCGCCAACACGCTGGCGCTCTCCAGCACCGTGGTCGACGGCCTGCAGCAGCACGATCACAGCGGTGCCATTCAGCGCTTCGCCGAGCAGGTGCGCCATCAAAACGAGCTGCTGTTCGTGGTGGTGGTGGATATGCAGGGCATCCGCTATTCGCACCCCAAACCCTGGCTGATCGGCAAACATTTTATCGGCGACGATCTGGCACCGGCGCTGCAGGGCAACGTCAACAGCGCCATCAACCGCGGCACGCTGGCCCCGGCGCTGCGGGTGTTCGTGCCTGTGTATGACGCGCAGAAACAACAAATCGGCGTGGTGGCGCTCGGCATTGCGCTGGACACCGTGCAGCGGGTGGTGGCGGAGAGCCGCTGGATCATCTATTGGACCATCGCCTTCGCCGCGTTGGTCGGCAGCCTGGGTACCTTCTTCCTGGTCTCCGCGCTCAAACGCATCATGCTGGGTTTCGAGCCTTACGAAATCTCCAACCTGTTCGAGCAGCGCAACGCCATGCTGCAATCGATTAAAGAAGGCGTGATCGCGGTCGATAATGATTCCCGCATCACCATCGTCAACGACGAGGCCAAGCGCCTGCTGCGCCAGAGCGGCCCGGTGGAAAGCCTGCTGCTGGAAGCCGCCAGCAAACATTGGCCGGCGCAGCTGCACCTGGAGGAGGTGTTAGCCAGCGGCAAGCCGCTGCGCGATCGGCAGATCAGCTTCAACGGCAGCGAACTGCTGACCAATACCGTGCCGGTGATCGTCAACGGCCAGGTGACCGGCGCCATCGCCACCTTCCGCGACAAGACCGAGGTCAGCCGCCTGCTGCAACGCCTGAGCGGCATGGCGCACTATGCCGACGCGCTGCGGGTGCAGTCGCACGAATTTATGAACAAGCTGCACGTGATACTCGGCATGCTGCACATGAAGGCCTATCAGCAGTTGGAAAACTACATCATCAACACCGCCAGCAATTATCAGGAAGAGATCGGCGCGCTGCTGCGCAAGATCCACTCGCCGGAAGTGGCGGGCTTCTTCATCGGCAAGATCAGCCGCGCCCATGAAGCCGGCATCGAACTGACCATCGAGGAAACCAGCCTGCTGCCGGAAACCGACGATGCAGAAACCACGCACGTGCTGATCAGCGTGCTCGGCAATCTGATCGAAAACGCCATCGACGCCATCGACGGCGTTGAAGGCCACGAGATCGGCCTGAGCTTCCATCACCACAACGATCAATTACACTGTATCGTCAGCGACGACGGCCCCGGCATCGATCCGGCGATCGGCGCGCGCATCTTCGAACACGGATTTTCCACCAAGGGAACGGGACGCGGCATCGGCCTGGCGCTGATCCGCAGCCATCTGGAGAAACTGGGCGGCAGCATCGATTTCGAGTCCGAACCGGGCGAACTGACCCAATTTTTCGTGCACCTTCCCTATCAGGCCAAGAGCAGAACCCATGATTAACGTACTGATTGTCGACGACGACCCGATGGTGGCAGAGCTGAACAAGTATTACCTGAGCCAGGTCAGCGGTTTTCACTGCCAGGCGACGGTCGCCACCCTGAGCCAGGCGCGCGCCCTGCTGGCCGACGCCAGCGTCAGCATCGATCTGGTGCTGTTGGATATCTATATGCAGCAGGAGAACGGGCTGGATCTGCTGCCCGGCCTGCGCGAGCTGGGCGAGAAAACCGATGTGATCATCATCTCCTCCGCCAGCGACGTGAACACGGTGCAAAAAGCGCTGCACTACGGCGTGGTGGATTATCTGATCAAGCCGTTCCAGTTCAGCCGCTTCAAGGAGGCGCTGAGCCACTACCGGCAGCAGTCGCAGATTCTAGCACAGCGCGAGTTTTCGCAGGCCGACGTCGATAGCCTGCTGCGCCGCCAGCCCGGCGGCCAGGAGAGCAAGAAGCTGCCGAAGGGGCTGACCAGCATCACCCTGAGCACGGTCTGCGAGTGGATCGAACAGCAGCGCGACAGCGAGTTCTCCACCGACAACCTGGCCAACGCCATCGGCATTTCACGGGTATCCTGCCGCAAATACCTCATCTATCTGGCGGAGAGCGGCATTCTCGGCACCCGCATTCTGTACGGCGCCACCGGCCGGCCGGTCTATTTGTATCAGCTGAAACCGGATGCGATCGCCATGTTGAAAGAGCACTGCCGCCCGGCATAAACGACGCCGGGCGCTGACGGCGCCCGGACGTTGAAGACTAGAAGTTGGGAATGTAACACTTCACCTCGCGGTGAGGATCCTTCGAGTGTATCCGCAGGCAGTGCTGCTTTCTCTGCTGCTGCGCCAGATGACGCTGCTGCCGCTTGGCGCTCTCTACCGCCTCGCGTTGCTGCTCTCGCGCCAGCGCCTGTTCATTAGCCTGCGTCAGGTGATCGACGTTCCACACCTGGTGGCGCAATGCACCGCGCTTTTTTTGGTACTCCTCGGGGACCTTACTGTCTTTCGGCGGCGCCGCGTGGTATTCCAAATCCACCCGCGCCTGTGCGAAACAAGAGCAGCACAGGGCCACGCCGGCCAACACTATCCTTTTCATCAATGATTCCTTATACATCGCTATAATCCGTGCCAACTCGCCTCAACAGCCATTCGGCGCCGGTTTTTCCTCCGAGCGCGGCTCACGCTGCCCGCCGGTGACGGGCGTTTTTCCGGGCTCAATGCCGCACTCCGCCAGCCGCGCCAGCTCTTCCGCATCGCGCTCTGTCGGCGGCGCTTCCTCGCTCATTTCCTGCCGCAGATCCTGTGCCAGCGCTTTCAGCCGTTTTTGAAACAGCACCGGCGACACCCCGTCACACTGCCTGTCGTAGCGCGCCGCGCCGGCATGTTGGCTCACCGGCAGCAATAGCAAGAGAAAGATCGCGGCCATGTCCTTCGCCATGGGCAACTCCTTTAATTACGCCGAAATAAACCGGCAGTTCCCTATAAGGAAAACGAATTGTTTGTTAACGCAAGAATAGTCGGGCCACAGCAGAATAACGGAGGAAAGGTAAACCATCCGACAATATAGACAGAACGAGCACGTTAATTTGGCAGAATATATTTAGCGGCTTAACGATCTGATATTTTCGACCAATCGAAAGTGCCGCCAATGCCGACGTTGCCCTCATTTAATACCGATGAAGCGGACTCGCCCGCCATGATACGCTGCCGCTGCTCCCGCGTTGCAGGCTGTGGCTGCGACCAGTCAGGGGAAGACGACGTCGGCTGAATCGCGCCGCAGCCGCTCAACAAAAATAACGATACCGGAACCCAACAACGCCATGTCATAGATTTCTCCTTAAAGGAAATAAAATACCCGCAGCCGACGGCGCGGGTAAATAAAAAATGACTTTCTTTAGTTTAAAAACCGCCATTATTTAATGGACATGATGCCGATGTTAATCTCTCGGTTCATCTGTTAACCTGGAATAAACATTTTTGGTTCGCCGCCAGATAAATAGCAGGCATAAAAAAGGCCGGGATAACCCGACCTTGTTTGACCGCTCGACGCGCTTAGACCAGTTCGATCACGTCGAAGTTGGCTTCGCCGCTCAGATCGGCGTCGTAGTCAACGCCCTGGAGGCCAAAGCCGAACAGGCGCAGGAACTCTGCCTTGTAGCCCTGGTAATCCGTCAGTTCGTTGATGTTGTTGTCGTTCAGCTGCTGCCAGATTTCACGGCAGGTTTCCTGCACGGCGTCGCGCAGTTCCCAGTCATCCAGACGCAGACGGTGTTTCTCGTCGGTGTCCGGCGCCACGCCGCTGAACAGCTTGGTGGCGAACAGACGCTGGATCTGCTCGATGCAGCCTTCGTGAATGCCCTGCTCCTTCATGATCTTGAACACGATGGAGATATACAGCGGCATGACCGGAATGGCGGAGGAGGCCTGAGTCACCACCGACTTGAGCACCGCAACGTAAGCCGCGCCGCCTTTGGCCTGCAGCTTCTGATTGATGGCGTGTGCCGCGCGATCCAGATCTTCTTTCGCCTTGCCCAGCGTACCGTGCCAGTAGATTGGCCAAGTCAGATCGGTACCGATGTAGGAGTAAGCGACAGACTGCGCGTTATCCGCCAGCACGCCCGCTTCGTCCAGCGCGTCCATCCACAGCTGCCAGTCCTGGCCGCCCATCACCTTCACGGTGTCGGCGATTTCTTGCTCGTTGGCCGGCTCGACCACGGCTTCAACCAGCACGTCTTTGTTGGTGTCCAACGCGACGGATTTGTACGGCTCGCCGATCGGCTTCAGTGCGGAACGCACCACTTCGCCGGTTTCCGGCATTTTACGCACCGGTGAAGCCAGCGAGTAAACCACCAGGTCAATCTGGCCCAGGTCTTTTTTGATCAGATCGATCACGGTTTGACGGCATTCGTTGGAGAATGCGTCGCCGTTGATGCTTTTCGCGTACAGGCCTTCTTCTTTAGCTGCCTTGTCGAAACCGGCGGAGTTGTACCAACCGGCAGAACCGGTTTTGCCTTCGCTGCCAGGCTTCTCGAAAAATACGCCGATGGTGGCCGCACCGCTGCCGAAAGCGGCGTTGATGCGCGAGGCCAGACCGTAACCGGTGGATGCACCAATGACCAGCACCTTTTTAGGCCCGTTTTTCAGTTCGCCGCGCGACTTAACGTAGGCGATTTGCTCACGGACGTTGGCTTCACAGCCTGCCGGGTGAGCGGTGGTGCAGATAAAACCACGAATTTTAGGTTTGATAATCATAGTAATTTTTTCTTGGTAGCTAAAAACCGAAGGACAATATACCTGATTTTCTCGATATACTTAAGAAAGTGCGAAAACAAGCGCAGTGAACAGACCAGTCGGGGCCGCAACCCCGTGCCAGTGAAGGAGCCGTACCGGGTGAATGCCATTCCCAAAATACATGCCGATGAGGCCGAGATTTCCCTCCCCCATGTCCGAGCGATGCTCGCCGAACAGTTCCCGGTCTGGGCGGCGTGGCCCATCGAGCTCGTCACCACCGGCGGCACCGACAACGTGATGCTGCGGCTCGGCGACGAACTGTTCATTCGCCTGCCGCGTACCGCCTCGGCGGCCGAAGCGCTGGCGCGCGAGAACCGCTACCCGGCATTGCTGGCGCCTCATCTGCCAGTGCCGATTTCCGCGCCCTTGGCCCAGGGCAAGCCGAACGGCCACTATCCTTTCGCCTGGAGCATCGGCCGCTGGATCACCGGCCGCACGCCCGCCAGTGGCGAGTGCAGCCCGCTGCTGGCGACGCAATTGGGTGAGTTCGTGCGCGCACTCCACGCCATCCCAACCGCAGGCCACGCGATCAGCGCTTATCGCGGCGGCCCGGTCAGCGCCAGAGACGCCCTCACGCGCGAATCCATCGCCCAGTGCGCCCCTCACCTCGACGCTGCCGCCCTGCTGCAAGCGTGGGACAGCGTGAGCCAGGTGCGGGAAAACACCGCCGGCGAATGCTGGCTGCACACGGACATTCAGCCCGGCAATCTGCTGGTCGACAACGGTGAGCTGGCGGCGGTGATCGACTGGGGCGGTATCGCCATCGGCGATCCTGCGGTCGATATGATCGTTGCCTGGAACCTGATGGGAGCGGAAGCCCGCGAACATTTCCGCCAGGCGGTGAAGGTGGACGATGAGACCTGGCGGCGCGGCCGCGCCTGGGCGCTGTCGATTGGCGTTATCGCTTACGCCTACTATGCCGATAAGGAACCTTCGCTGACGCGCACCTCACGCTACCAGCTGGAGCAGGTTGCAGCGGAGATGGGATTAACGCTATAAAACAGCAGGCCGGGCGCACTTCGCCCGGCCTGATAATCATTACGCCTTGTTCTTTTCCAACTGCTCGATCAGCGTGTAACGCAGCGATGAGGCATCGGCCGGCACGTTCTCTACCGGGGTGACGCGCACCTTCAGCCGATACTGATAACCCGGCTCGAAGGTAAAGCCTTCAATGCCGGTATAGAACAACTCCCACGGCTGCTGCGCGGAACGGCGCACCTGCATGCACTTCATCGGGCCGACGCCCACGCAGTCCACCAGCGCACTGTTCACCAGCAACACTTCCGTTTGGCTGCCTTTCTCGTTTGCGGGCTGATTCATCGAGGTTCCCTCTTGGCTGCAGCCGGCCAACGCGGCCAACGCAACAAATAACAACGCTTTAATTTTCAATGTACTGCACCAATAGTCATGTAGGTCAGGCGATCCTAACAAATTGACCGGCGGAATTGAACCTTGCTTCGTTCTTCCGCTAGCGACGATTGTTCGCGCCGATCTCCACTCAAGGAAAAAGGCCGCTGACGGCGGCCCAGTCAGATTTTATAGCGTATGCGCACGGGAAATAACCGCTGCCCCCACTAGAGCATGCTCCATCGGATGAAAAACATGCCTCCCAAATACAATATCCTGCAACTGATATTCGTAAACCGGACTGATTAAGCCCCCCTTATTGTTTACTTGACGTTTTTTAACCGACGCTTCTTGGCGTCTGCCGTATATGCCAAGATACCTCATATTATTCTGTTGAATATGCGCCAATGCTGAATCAGCTGTAACGCACTGCGCTTTATACAGACCAAGGATTTCTTTCATTTCCCTACGCCCATATCTTCAGTAAACATCCAGCACCAGTTGTGCAACGGATACTCCGGTTCACTTGCCGACACATAAATCTTTTCATTATTCCCTGCGGTATCGCATAGATTCCCGCGCATACCGTGCGTGCGACCTAAACCTGAACCATCTGCGGCATTAGGATCACCTATTTGTCCCGTTTGCCCATACATCAAAACAACACCTTGTTGCGGAACATCGGTATAGCGAATTTCGATCGTGTCATCAGAGACAAGACGAACGCGGTCAATGCCGATCGGTGTACCGTCTGCCTGCTCAGCGCTAAATCCGTAATTTGTCGATGCAACTACAAACTCAGTATTGAATTGCAGCGGGTAACCTTGCGGTAAATTGAACTGTACAAAGCTAAACTTTCCCGTTGTTGTCATCTTTATCGGGTGGAGGATATCCCAATATCCCATATCAAGAATGCCACGACGAGTTTTTTCATAGTATGCCCCCACTTTTATTTGAGATTCTTTTGTCCAGTGTGCCACATCGATAAAGTCGCAGATATAGGTTGGACAGGTGCCGGCATACGTACATTTGCCGTTGGTAACAATCTTATACTGGCGAAGCCCAATATTCGGCTTTCCTTTTAGTGCAGGATAACGCATATAGTTATTTATCTGATTTGTAATCCATACGGGCTCAACGTTAACGCCAGTGGCAGAGAGAATATCAGCGTTATAATCCGTCCGAAGTTTTTCGACGGCTGTTTCCCAAACATCAGGATTAGTTGCCAAACCGTCGTCACTGCCCCCCTGGGACCAGCCCAGGGCCGGGAAGTGGTACGCCTCCCCCATGCTTGCAAGCAGATTGATCAGCGCGACATGTTGTTTAATCATTCTATTATATGATGCACTCTCTTTTTTCAGCATATCTATAGCCGCCCCACCGGCACCATTAACTGTGTATATGTTTTTAATATCTCGATTTGGGTATGCTGATTTTATATATGCACGGGCACCAATCGCCATCCCAGAGCAGTATGTTTCACCTGATGCGTGCTCATGCATTGAGACAAGGGAATTATAGTATTCTTTTTCTGGTACTAATGTACTACATCCCGGTGTGCCAAATGACCGCAAACCACCGGCGAACATTAAACTATTGTCATCAAATGAAAAACTATGAACAACCCCATTAGTTGTCCCTATAACCTGCGACTGGCCATAAAATGCAACGTGCACAAATCCAGAAATGAAGCCAACCTTAAGCCGTTTTTCTCCACCGGGCGTCACTTTTCCGAGCATGTCTTGAATGGCAATCCTACCAAACCTTATCTTTTTGACATCAAGCTCAATGCCGTGAAGTGCGCTGTTACTATCGAGAATAAGGTGTCTACTCCCTACGAAATCTTTAATGTCTAAAGGAGAGCCGCTGGCGGGAACACCCCCACGTCCCACTGCCGATAAGGCAGATGGCAATCTATCGCTATTTAGTTCAACTACGCTCGTTTTGCCGCCGTCACCTATGCCTAACACGACACCATTTTCATCCATGACCAAAAATTCATTTTCGATATAGTCGTTAAACGCGGCAGAAACACCTGCCGCATCCTTAATTTCGAGACAGCACGACTTACCTTCTGGCGTGCCGGCCATGCCAGTTACCTCACCATCAAGATCTCCTGGCAATGTATAATATGTATTGGCACCCGTAATATTCAGGATGCTATCTGCCACCTGTCTACACATCGTAGGCAAAATAGAGGGGAATTCATCTAATTCCTCATCATGATGACTATTCAAAGAGTCATCATAGACAAGAGCATTGCCGTTTAAGTCATTTATACAAATTGAAGGGCGATGATTTCTGGCATTATATCGTTTTGACATATAATTTCCTGATAGAAATTTTACCATTAAGAGCTATCGATGGCCACCGACGATAAGGAAGGCCACTATCCTTCAGTTCAATACTGCTTGCACTTTCCTGGCGCAAACAATACTGATAGCAGTATCTAACAGAAACCCGGATGGCATGAATGAACCTATGGTGATTCATGATGAAAAAAATTGACGCCGGCGCATGACATAGACAGTATGCCTTTGGTTTTAATTAATAATCACCCTCAATTTTTGCAAACAATGCCAAGTGAATTAAATTTTAAAATGGTGATTTATGTCATCAACAAATAAAGAGATGTCACAGGAATCGACCTGGCACGCTCAGTATCTGGTTTCCTTATCGCCCTGCTTCACGTTGCTTGCAGACTGCATGTCGCCAAATGCAGGTGGTTTCAGGGAAAACTGACACATTGCTCCCCCTCCCCTTATTCTTGAACTGAAGTGCATGGGCCTGCGGCATAGCCCGGATGGTTCGATCCATCCCGACGGGTTAACGAAAAAATTTGTCGCCGCGCGGAAAACATCAGGTTTGGAGTTTCAGGAAAGCCCGCCGACGTTCCACGAGATCCGAAGCCTGTCCGGCCGCCTGTACGAAAAGCAGAACGACAAGGCATTTGCTCAAAAGCTGCTGGGGCATACAACGGAAATGATGACGCTGACATATCTTAAAACGAGGGGGAAAGAGTACGTGATGCTGTAAAAGACCGACTATCAAAATTCGGACATATTTCGGACATTTTCGGACAAACGAAAATAAATCCTTTAAAATCAACAAATCAAAAAAAGACCGAATACGATTCCTTTAATCGAGAGAAAATAAATAAAACAAGCAATTTCAAATAGATAGATTGAAATTTGATTGTAAAGCCATCAAGAACACCTTCGTTAAGCGTCTTTTGCTTTCAAATAGTTATCAAAAATCTCGGCTTGATTCGAAAAAAATTCGAACGGCTTACGCAGCTAATGCTGCACATCCCTAGAAAAAGTTCGAAAATCGTAATGGGGACCGGTCATCATAACGATGTGTGTGTATGAGCGACTCATCGTGTGTAGGTCGAAAATTTTGCCATCAGTATGATGCGATGGCAAAATATGGAAAACCAACTTTTAAGAATTTTACGCATTGAAGACCTTTATACGTTATGCATCTGTCGGTGTAATCAATACCTTGGTTCACTGGGCTGCTTTTGGACTCATGCTCTTTAGCGGCTTCTCACAATCAGTTTCTAATGTTGTCGCTTTCAGCATCGCTGTAACCGTTTCGTTCTTTGCTAACGCCAAGTGGACGTTCAAAGCGCAAGCTACAACTAACCGCTATACGGTGTATGTGTTGTTTATGGGAGGTATGGCATTCTCTGTCGGTTGGGCAGCAGATACGCTACATGCAAACCCAATTGTAACTCTCGTTACTTTTTCAGTGATCAGCCTAATCTGTGGCTTCATTTATTCTAAGTTAGTTGTCTTCAGGGAAGATAAATGAAAATTTCACTCGTAGTTCCCGTATTCAACGAGGAAGAAGCAATTCCTCTTTTCTATCAGTCTGTCCGTAAGTTCAAGCTTTTTGAGCATATAGACGTTGAGATCGTTTTCGTAAACGATGGCAGCTCAGATACGACAGAAGAAATAATTTCTTCGCTGGCTATCAATGACCCCAAGGTTAAAGCAGTGAACTTTACCCGGAATTTCGGAAAAGAGCCCGCACTGTTTGCTGGCTTGGAAGCTGCTACTGGAGATGCCATTATCCCAATTGACGTTGACCTTCAAGATCCAATTGATGTTATCCCCCACTTATTAAATAAGTGGCAAGATGGCGCAGACGTGGTATTGGCCAAGCGTATGGATAGACAATGCGATGGCAGGATGAAGAGGAAAACGGCAGAGTGGTTTTATCGCGTTCACAATAAAATAAGCAAACCAGCTATAGAAGAGAATGTAGGTGATTTTAGGCTAATGACTCGGGAAGTCGTAGAGAATATTAAGTTACTTCCGGAGAGGAACCTATTTATGAAAGGTATCCTTAGCTGGGTTGGCGGAAATGTTGCAATTGTTGAATACTCGAGAGCCGAGCGAGTCGCAGGAACCAGCAAATTCAATGGCTGGAAACTTTGGAATTTGGCAATAGAGGGAATCACAAGTTTTTCCACCTTCCCTCTTCGGGTTTGGGCGTACATTGGATTTTTTGTTGCTGCAATTTCCTTCATGTATGGCGCATGGATGATCATAGATAAGGTTATTTGGGGCAACCCGGTAGCTGGCTACCCTTCAATTATTGTTTCCATTCTTTTCCTTGGCGGTGTACAGCTTATAGGAATCGGAGTGCTTGGGGAATATATTGGTAGAATATACATTGAAACCAAACGTCGCCCACGCTATATAATAAAAAAGTGAGATGAGAATTAAAATGTTTTGTAAAATCGACAAAAAAGCACTGCTCCTTTACTCAGGGATTGCTCTTCTTTTTATTTATCCATTAATCCAAGCTGGTATTTTTTATAGGGATGATCTAGATAGAGCCATAACTGGTCAGTATGGATGGAGAGGATTAGGTCGGCCTGTTGCAGATATTCTCATGAAAGTTTTATCCGCCAGTGGCCACTATAACCTTGATCTATACCCCTATACTATGATTGCTTCCTGCTTGTTTATCGGTGGGGCATCGCTTTTACTTAGCGATCATTTATCGAGGTTAGAAGTTCCTTCACACAAATTAGTTGCGGCTCTTCTCATTTTTAATCCATTCATGCTGCAAAATATCGCTTACAGATATGACTCTTTAGGCATGTCCATCGCTTTTTTCCTAGCGGTTATGGCTTATACCTATACAGCCAGTAATCCTACCAGACAAACTTTAGTAAAACTGTTCGCTGGCGTACTATCTTTAACCCTATATCAGCCATGCGCAAATGTATTTATTGGTTTACTTGCTGTAGACGTAATGATCGCAGCAGTAAAAAATGACTGTAAAACCACTGACATTATAAAAAAAATACTTAACAAAACGGCTTTATTCGTCTCTTTTTACATGGTTTACATGTTATTCTTTGCTGCAAAAAATAATTCACGCGCAGAGATCATATCAGCTAATACTGAAGGGTTAGAGCATTTAGCCTCTACGCTTAGTTCATTAAAAAACATGGTGCTATCATATTTCTATGGCCCAGTTTATATTTATTTTTTGATTCCAGTTGTTGCTGGCTTGATTTTCATGTTGTTTGCAAATCGCCATAAGAAAAAATCTATATTATCATTCAGTCTTTATTGGGTTATTTCCATAATTATATTTTTAGTTTCACTGATGGGGCCAACCATATTTCTTAAAGACGCACCTGTATTTCCAAGGACTCTGGTCTCCTTCTCTGTGTGTCTTGTTTTTATTGCGATCCCCGTTGTTTACTTCTTACCCAAGCTGAAATATTTGTCACTTATTCCTGTTATTACAGTAATTGCATTCAGTGCTCAACTAAGCAGCGCTATTAAATCACAGCGCGAGTATGAAGATTTCATTTTCAACATGATTGGTCGCGACTTGATGACTAATAACGAAATAAAAATCATCGGGACAGTTGGCCAAGTCAATATAGATGAAAGAACTAAATTGCTAATGAGTAACAAACCATTAATAGGCTATTTCCTTAGCCCTGCATCTGAGTTTCTAGCCTCTTTCCAGCTAATTAATAAAGGGTTCCCGCAGACACTGCATGGTTACGGAAATGAACAAAACAATAAAAATGCGCTTTCTCGTATGATCAGCAGTGGGATTAAACCAATCTCAACCAATAAGGAATATTCCCTGTTCATTTCTGGTAATACAGCCATTGTATCATTGGGAACGAATAATAATTGACCTATTCAGCCCTCTACCATGAGGGCTTTATTTTGGCGGCTCCGTCCATATGACCACTTCATTTCCATTACCATCTAATTCCTGAATCTTTTGAACATACTCCATCCATGTTATCAATAATTTCTTGTCAGCATCACTGATCATCCCCAGCATTAACTGAGTCCTATTCGTGGTGCAGCAGACACAATGCCGCCCTGGTTCAGCTGGGCGATGGATCTGGCTTTGGTTTGTGGCCAGCGCCGAGAAGATCTGACTCAGATGCGTTTCAGCCATGTCGTAAACGGTCGACTGCTTGTCGAGCAAGGGAAGACGGGCGCCATGATTTCCCTACCCCTCGATCTGGAGCTGAAAATCGTAGGCCTCCGCCTCGGGACGGTGATCGATCGCTGCAGAATGGTCAGCACGACAGACTTTATGATCAGCGCAGGAATCCGCAAAAACAGCCCTGATGGCTCACTGCATCCTGATGGACTAACGAAAAAATTTGTTGCGGCGCGGAAGGCTTCAGGTTTGTCGTTCGAGGAAAGTCCGCCGACCTTTCACGAGATCCGCAGTTTGGCTGGCCGGCTGTATGAGAAGGAAAGAGGGAAAGATTTTGCGCAAAAACTGCTGGGGCATTCATCAGAAACGATGACGTTGAAATATCTCAACACGAGGGGGAAGGAGTACGTAATGCTGTAAAAGACCGAATATCAAAATTCGAGTAAATTTCGAGTAATTTCGATTTTTTATAAAAAAAGACTTATAAATCAATCACACAAAAAAAGACCGAATACGATTCCTATATTCGGTCTAGGGAAATGGCTCTTGGGAGAGAGCCGTGCGCTAAAAGTTGGCATTTAATGCAGGGCTTGTTCAGCCGTGCACTTTAAGAGTAGCCTACCGCGCCAGTTTTGCCAGCCGCCCGACGGCCACGTGATAGTCTCACGGCGAAATAACTATGCGACCAATGCGCATCAATTTACGCGCGTTGGGCAAGCCATTGGCAAACAAGCAGTTAGTCAGCGCACAGCTTCTCGGCGCGTTCGATAAACGGCGCCAGGCTCATTTTTTTCCCCGGTTCGGCAGGATCGTCCAGCACGATCACCTCCAGCGGCTGCGCGCGCTGATGGCCCTTTTTCACCTGTTGCTCCGCCACGTCGTTAAGCGGGTATTGCATCAGGGTGCTGTTATTGAGCACGAACAACGCGCCGCCGCTGCGGCACTGCAACGTCACTTCTTCCTTGGTGAACGCCCATTGCTTGCCGTACTCCAGTTTGGTGATGTTAACCAGTTTGTCTGCCGCCAGCGCGCCGGTCGCGGTTGCCAGCAGCGTAATGCCGAGTAATACCGATTTCATGTGATGGCCTTAAGGTTGCTATTCGCGTCGATTTTCCCGCAGCTTGCCCGCCTGCGGCAAGCCGAAATGTCATACCGGCGCATAGGTTGCAAATAAACTGACCAGCAGCAGCACCGCCGCTCCCAGCCCCACTTCGAGCCAGCAGGCCAGCACCAGCCCACGCTGCGCCAGCGTCGGCACGCGACTCATCGCCGGCACGATGGCGTAGCGATTGGCCAGCGCCACCATCACCATCAGCGCCACCAGCGCGGTTTTGAGCAGCAGCAGGCGCTGATAAGGCGAGCTGAGGTTGAGCGGCCAACCGCCGAGAATAATCAGGCTGTTGACGATGCCGGTGACGATCACCGCCGCCACCGCCAGGTGCCCCCAGCGCGAGAAACGGATCAGCGTAATAATGGCGTCGCTGCGCCACTGCGGCGGCGGCAGGTAGCGCAGGCAAACCAGCAGCGGTGCCAGGCTGCCGAACCAGTAGCCCGCGGCCAGCAGGTGCACCGCATGGTTGGCGCGATGCAACGCACCCAACGTGCCTTCGTGCATCGCCGCGTGGCCGATAAACGCCAGGCTCACCAGCAGCAGCGCCGAGCACAGCGCCAACGCCTGCGCACGCGGCCGTTCCGGCAGCAGCAGGCTCAGGATCGCCAGCAGCGACAGGCCCAGATGCCAGCGCCACACTTCGCCGAAGGTGGTGCCGAGCACCGCCCACCAGACCTCCAGCCGCCAGGCGTCTTCCCAACCGTCGCCCATTTGCCCGGCCTGCACGGCCAGCAGCGCCACGGCGGAAAGCCCGGCGATCCAGGTGCTGGCAAGCAGCAGCGGACGCACATCGCGGGAGAGGATCGGGGAAAGGCGCTGCGGTGACAATAAGGCGGAGAACAGACTGATGCCGAACATCAGCATCACCGCCGCAAAGTGCACCAAGCGACACAGAACGAACAGGGTCGCCAGACTCACGATCAGTTTACGGTGAAGCTGTACTGGCCTTTGGTTTTATGCCCGTCGACCGAAACCACATGCCAGCTGACGTTGTATTTGCCCGCGCTCAGCTCACCTTCGATCGGCACGTTGACCTGGGTGTTGTTGTTCGGATCGAGTTGCAGTTTACCTGTCTTCACCACGGCGTTGTCCGGGCCGGTGATTTTCACGCCGCTGAAGTTCGGCTCGATACCTTCGGAGAAGTTGAGTGTCAGCGCCTTCGGTGCCGGGCTGACGCTGGCGTCGGCCTTCGGCGTCTCCACTTTCAGGTGGGCGTGTGCCAACGCTTGCTGCGAAGAAAGGCCGACGAACAGAACGAAAATGGTGGAAAGCAGGCGATATGAGGAACGAATTTTACCGATCACAGTGGTATCCCTTAACAATAAAAAGAGGGTCATAAGGGTTAAGGCCACAGCCAAGGCGATGTATCAGCGGCCCCAACCCACCGCATATGATTGCGCCACGGGTAAACAGAAAAACGGGCTGTCTCGGCTAACCCGCTGTTTTGACTCTACCATCCCTGTAGCGTATCGCGGTAAATCATAACGACCGCACCACGGCAAGTCGAGCACATCACTGGCATTTTGCGATCCGGCAGCACGTATCGCCGTATAACCGTGATAAATGCAGGGTAAAAAAAACCGCGCGTCAGGCTCGCCCGCGCGCGGTTTTCAGATGATCGCTCAAAAATTAGGCCTGGCCGTTGTCGCCCTGACCCATCGCGCCCATTTTCTTCAGATCTTTGTCGATGAAGAACAGGCCTTTGCCGCTGGTACCCACCAGCGCCAGCTTATCCAGCACGGATTTGAACAGCTTCTCTTCTTCGTGCTGCTCCGCCACGTACCACTGCAGGAAGTTGAAGGTGGAGTAATCGTGCGCGGTCATGGCGGCATGCGCCAGTTCGTTGATCTGACGGGTGATCAGCTGTTCGTGTTCATAAGTCTGCTGGAACACGTCCGCCAGCGATTCGAACGACACCGGCGGCGCGGCGATGCTGCCCAGCAGCGGCAGTGATCCGGTATCGCTCAGGTAGTTGAACAAACGGTGCATATGCTGCATCTCTTCCTGAGAGTGCTCTTTAAGAAATGCGGCGGCGCCTTCAAAGCCTTTATCGCTGCACCATGCGCTCATCTGCAGGTACAGGTTGGCGGAGTAGAACTCCAGATTCAGTTGCTCATTCAGCTTTTGAGTCATTTCTTGCGTCAGCATAATGATTCCTTTTATTTTGCAGGTCATGAATTTAATTTCCGCGCATTATGCCCTGATACGGTAAAAATAAAAACACCTTATTCACACTCGATCCACATTTATTATAATATTCATGATAATCAATCTGATAGAATAAACAAAAAAGCCACATGAATTAATGCTGGAATTATTTCAACTCTTTATTTTAATCAAAAGGCGAATCATTCTTATTTAAAACAATAAATAAATTGCATTACTCTTGGGGGAAATATCGCCCGCGGCCGCGGCGCAACGGGCTTGCCAAGCGCCGCCCGGTGGATTACCTTCTGCGCAGATTCAATGCGGCAAAGTAAGGAGTATAGGGTGGGTTACAATCTGGCCGAGCTGTCCAAAGAAGAAATGGACAAGGTGAATGTGGATCTCGCCGCCTCAGGCGTAGCGTACAAAGAACGCTACAATATGCCGGTGATCCCGGAAGTGGTGGAGCGCGAGCAACCGGAGGCGCTGCGCGACTATTTTCGCGAGCGCGTGGCGCACTACCGCGCGGAATCCCACAAGTTTTCGCGTCTGCCGTACGAGCCGAAGACCAAATGACAAAACCCGCCGTTATGGCGGGTTTTTTGTATCACTTGCCGGCGAACCGGTCGGTAGCGATCATCAACTGGTGCAAAATACCCGGCTCATCGAACGAATGCCCCGCCCCTTCCACAATATGCAACTCCGCTTCTGGCCAGGCCTTGGCCAAATCCCAGGCGTTCTGCACCTGGCAAGCCATGTCATAGCGGCCGTGGACGATCACCGCCGGAATATGGCGAATCAGCGGCACGTTGTGCAGCAGCTGGTCGTCGCTCTCCAGGAAGCCCAGATGCGTGAAATAGTGGTTTTCAATGCGGGCGAACGCCAGGGCGAAATCATCCTCACCGAACGAAGCGGACTCACGGCTCGGCAGCAGGGTCACCGTCTCCCCTTCCCACACGCTCCACAGCTTGGCCGCTTCGAGCTGTACCTGCGGATCGGCCGAGGTCAGCCGCTGCCGGTAGGCGGCGATCACGTCTTTACGTTCTTCATCCGACAGAATGGACAACACACGCTCCCATTTCTCCGGGAAGAAGCGCGAAGCACCATCCTGATAGTACCAATGCAACTCCTGTTTGCGCAGGGTGAAGATGCCGCGCAGCACCATTTCACTGACGCGTTCCGGGTGAGTCTGCGCATAGGCGAGCGCCAGCGTCGATCCCCAGGAACCGCCAAACACCAACCACTGGTCGACGCCGGCCATCTCGCGCAGCCGCTCGATATCGGCCACCAAATGCCAGGTGGTGTTGTTGTCCAGGCTGGCGTGCGGGCGGGATCGGCCACAGCCACGCTGATCGAACAGCAGCACCTTGTAGCTTTCGGGATCGAACAACTGGCGGTGATGCGGAGAAATGCCGCCGCCCGGCCCGCCGTGAATGAATACCGCCGGTTTACCGTTCGGGTTGCCGCTCAGCTCCCAGTAGATCCGGTGGCCATCCCCAGTGTCCAGCCAACCGCTGTCGTATGCTGCTAACGGCGGGTACAAACCTCGTAATTGTTCCATGGCGTTTTCCGTCTCTCTGTGAGTCATGCTTTCATCAAAGCGGAAGCCGCCCGGCAGGTCAACGGTAAAACCTGAAAACTCGAACGCGCACCGAGAACTCGGCGCGCGTTTGCTCAAAATCACAACGACCTGGCGGCAAAACAGCCACAGGCCCGACCGGTTCAAGCCTTGCGATGCCTACCCGCTTTTACGCATATGCGGCTCACGCATTTCCTGTGCGGTTTTCGCCTCGATGCTCAGCTCCGCCGTCGGGCGCAGCAGCAGGCGCGCCAGCCCGATAGGTTCGCCGGTTTCCCGGCAGTAGCCGTACTCGCCGTTCTGCAATCTCGCCAGCGCCGCATCGATTTTCGGCAGCAGACGGCTTTCGCGATCCAACTGGCGGAACAGCAGGCGCAAATCCTCTTCGCGCGCCGCTTTGTCGGCCTCGTCACCGGTCGCTTCACCGCCGTCGATATCCTTCTTCAACTCATCGATGTGCAGCAGCAGCTTTTGCCGTTCATCCTGCAGTAACTGACGGAAAAACGCCCGTTGAACCGAGTTCATATAATCAGAATCCGGCATGGCCAGCAGTTGCTGCGCATCCGGTAATGTCATGACTGTCATTGCGTTCTCCGAATCTTGAAAATGTAATATTATAACATAATATTTATTATTAGCACCCGGTCATCCAAAAACAAAATTTCATGCACAAACAGTCGGTTAAACAAAACTAGCACTTTGGCGCTTGCATCCTGCCGGCTTTAGGCGGTTAATGATTAAGCAAGCCACCCAATCATAGGTAACGAGAGGCCATCATGAGTAAGGGAATGGATAGCAAAAAAAATGCGAAGAAGAAGCCGTTGAAAACCCCAGCTGAGAAACGTGCGGAGAAACGCGCCAAAAAAGCGCATCCGTCTGGTGAGTAAGCGTCCTTCCATCCGTCATTAAACCCGCCAAGGCGGGTTTTTTATTGCCTGCAGCAAGGTGCGGTTGGCACGGCCGCCTGTGCCGGTTAAGCTGAAACCTGACGGCAACGCGGAGGAAAGCATGACGTTACGCGTAATAGATACCGAGACCTGCGGGCTGGACGGCGGCGTGGTGGAAGTGGCCTCCCTCGATCTGCTCGACGGTCAGTTAACCAACCCGATGAGCGATCTGGTCAGCCCGGATCGCCCCATCAGCCTCGACGCGATGGCAATCCATCACATCACCGAACAAATGGTGGAAGGCAAACCGCGCATCGCGGTGGCGATCGGCCGCTATCAGGGCAGCCCCTACTATGTGGCGCACAACGCCGCCTTCGATCGCGGCGTGCTGCCGGAGATGAACGGCGCCTGGATCTGCACCGTCAAGCTGGCGCGCACGCTGTATCCGGACATCAAGTACGGCAACCAGTATCTGCGCTACGCGCTGAATTTGGACGTGCAGCTGCCCGCTGACGCCACGCTGTACCCGCACCGCGCGCTGTATGACTGCTACGTCACCGCCGCACTGCTGCAACGCATCATCAAGGATTCGGGCTGGACGCCGGAGCAAATGGTGCAGATCACCGAACAACCGGTGCTGTTGAAGAAGTTCAAATTCGGCAAGTATCGCGGGCAGGAGATCGATCGCATCGCCCAGGAAGATCCCGGCTATCTGCGCTGGATGCTGAAATCCATCGACGATCTGAGCCCGGACATGAAACACACGCTGAAATACTATCTGATTGGCTAACACAGCGGGCGGCCCAGGCCGCCCGCCGAACGCCGTTACTCCGCCAGCGCCAGAATGAAAGCGTACTCCAGCGCAATATCCTCATAGGCCTTGAAACGCCCGGACTTGCCGCCGTGGCCGGCATCCATGTCGGTATACAGCAGCAGCTGCCGATCGTCGGTTTTCAGCTCGCGCAGCTTGGCCACCCACTTGGCCGGCTCCCAATACTGCACCTGCGAATCGTGCAGACCGGTGGTCACCAGCAGATGCGGGTATTCCTGCGTCTTCACCTGATCGTACGGGCTGTACTGCTTGATGTAGTCGTAATAGGCCTGCTCATTCGGGTTGCCCCACTCGTCGTATTCGCCGGTGGTCAGCGGGATAGACTCATCCAGCATGGTGGTCACCACGTCGACGAACGGCACCTGTGCCACTACGCCGTGGAACAGCTGCGGCGCCTGGTTGATCACCGCCCCCATCAGCAGGCCGCCGGCGCTGCCGCCCATGGCGAACACCCGCTTGCCGTCGCCGTACCCCTGGGCGACCAGCGTTTCGGTCACGTCGATAAAATCGTTGAAGGTGTTCTGCTTGTTGAACAGCTTGCCGTCTTCATACCACAGCTGCCCCAGCTCGCCGCCGCCGCGAATGTGCGCCAGCACGAACACGAAACCGCGATCGAGCAAGCTCAGGCGGCTGGCGCTGAACGCCGGATCCATGCTGCTGCCGTAAGAGCCGTAGCCATACACCATCAGCGGATTGGCGCCGCGCTGGAAGCGGTCCTGGCGATACACCAGCGACACCGGCACCTCGACGCCGTCGCGCGCCTTCACCCACACCCGTTCGCTGCGGTAGTTTTCCGGCGTGAAGTTCTTCACTTCCTGCTGTTTGAGCATCGTCCGCTCGCCGCTGTCCATGTTCAGCTCGTACAGCGTGGTCGGGGTGGTCATCGACGAATAGCCGTAGCGCAGCAGCGCGGTCTCCGGATCCGGGTTATACGCCAGCCAGGTGGTGTAAGTCGGATCGTCGAAGGCGATGCGCTTCTCTTCGCCAGTCTGCCAGTGGATCTGGCGCAGCAGCGTCAGGCCGGCGCTGCGCTCCTCCACCACCAGCCAGTCGCGGAACAGGCTGAAGCCCTCCAGCATCACGTCGGCGCGCGGGGCGATCAGCGTCTGCCACTGCGCTTCGTCCGCCTGTTCGCTTTGGTACAGGCCGAAGTTCTTGCCGTCCTTGTTGGAGCGGATGTAGAAATGCTGGTGATAGTGATCGATGGCGTACTCATGATCCTTGCGGCGCGGCACGAACAGCTGCGGCTTGGCGTCCGCACGATCGGCGTCCAGCAGCAGGATCTCCGAGGTGGTGGTGCTGCTCAGGTGGATCAGGATAAAGCGCTCGGAGGTGGTCTTCTCCAACCCAACGTAGAAGGTATCGTCCAGCTCTTCGTAAATCAGCTCGTCCTGCTGCGGATCGCTGCCCACCACGTGGCGATAGACCTGATACGGCAACAGCGTCTTGGCGTGCTTGCGCACGTAGTAGACCGTCGAGGAGTCGTTGGCCCACTCGAAGCTGCCGGAGGTGTTCTCCAGCACTTCGTCCGCCCAGCTGCCGTCGGCCAGGTTCTTGAAGCGAATGTCGTACTGGCGGCGCGACAGGAAATCCTCCGCCACTCCCAACCGCTGGTTGTCGGGGCTGACGTCCAGCCCGCCCAGGGTGTAAAACTCGTGGTTCTCGGCGCGCTGGTTGCCGTCGATAAGCACCTCCCAGTGCTCGCTCTCGGCCTGCGGCTGGCGCACGGAAATCGCGTATTCGTTGCCCGGCTCATAGCGCGTCTGATAGCGATAGCCGTGGCGCACATAAGGCACCGAATGTTCCTGCTGCGGAATGCGCGCCACCATCTCTTCGTACAGGGTTTCGCGCAGCGCCTGCTGCGGCTTCAGCATCGCATCGGTGTAGGCGTTTTCCGCCTGCAGGTAGTCCAGCACCTGGCGGTCTGCGCGCTCGTCGTCGCGCAGCCAGTAGTAGTCATCCACGCGCGTGTCGCCGTGGATGGTGATGGGATAAGGGCGTTTTTCCGCTTTCGGTGGGGTCATCATTGCTAAATCATCCGCTTACATAGATTGCGGCAAGAGTGACACGATTCCCCCCGGCTTGCCAAGCGGCGCTACGCCAGCTCGCGCTTTTTCTCGTTGACGTCGCTCTCGATGCCCTGCTTGACGTCCGCCGGGATCTTCAGCGCCTGCGCCAGCGCATCGAGGTAACCGCGCTCCATAAAGTGGTCGACGTCGATCACCAAACAGCTGAGGTAGTAAACCTCCAGCGCCTCGTCTTCATTTTGCACGCTGCGGGCGATCAGCTCCGGATTGAGCGGCTGATCGAGCGCGTCCTGCACCCAGCCCTGCGCCTCCTCCCCCACCTGCAGTTGCGCCAGGCTGTGATCGATGGCGCGCTGCTCGTCGGCATCGATATGGCCGTCGCTCTTGGCGGCAAACACCAGCGCCTGCACCAGGCGTTTGGCGCGCAAATCCACCGGTGTGGTTTGCAAACCGAACTGCGGTTCGCCCTGATGGGTCTCTTTCACCCGCTGCTTGTACTTGTTCCACAGCACCGCGCCCACCGCCGCGCTGCCGCCGATGATCAGCGCATTCTTGCCGAACTTGCCCACCAGCTTGCGTGAGGATTTGTTGGCCAACAGCACGCCGACCAAGCCGCCCAGCGCCGTGGGCGCCAGCAGCTTGCCGATGCCTTCCGCCCCGCCCATCGCGCCGGCCTTCTGCCCGATCAACGTTTGAATCTGCTGCATCCAGTGACTTTTCATCATCTACCCCTTGCGTGAAAAAGCGCGGCGCGCAGGCGCGGCCGAACCGACGGTAAACCGCCAGATTAGGGGATCTTTTGTCAATTTACGTCTGGGGGATGCAAACCTGTGTTTAGCGGGCCGGGCGGCCCGCTTAGATAAGCGGTGGCGTTACGCTTCGTCGTCTTGCTCGTACTCCGCCAGCTCGTCGCGCATCGCCTGGATGGCGTCGCGGGTCATCAGCGCCAGCGTGCGGTAGAAACCGGTGGTGGCGTGCGCTTCCACTTTGCCGAGGAAGCGGCCGCACCACGGCAGCAGGAACTCGTCGAACAGCGCAATCTGCGCCTGCGCTTCATCTTCCTGCGACTGATCTTCCAACCAGGACGCCGCCAGCAGCAGCTGGCCGAAATGGTCGGCCGGTGCCTCCGCCAGCGGCATGCCGCGCTGTTGCAGGAAGGTGCGCACTTCCGCCTCGCTGGCGCCTTCGACGTAGTCGGAACGGAACGGCGACACGCTGCATTCGCCGCCGACGAACATCGCGTTGAAGTCGGTCGCCAGTTGGTTGACGTCACAGCCCTGCTGCAGGCGCTTCAGCAGGTCATCCTGCTCCAGCGGCCAGTGCTGCTGCAGCTTGCCCTCTTTAATCAGCGCAAACAGCGGCACCAACAGCGGATCCTGCGGCTGACGGTAGAACAGCGTACCCAGCACGCGGCAGACAATGGAAAACTCATTCATGATAATGCCTTATACAATACGGAAAATTTTGCCGGGACGATGTCACAAATCGGCCAATTCCGCAATCGCCGGCTTGCCGCGCCGCTCGAGAAAGTCCAGCAGCCGGCGCGGGCTGACGTTGAGAATGCGCTCTTGCGGGAAGCCCACCTCTTCGATAATGCGCTCGCAGTGCTCAAAGTTACCCAGCGAAAAGGCGACGTGTGAGTCCGAGCCCAGCGCCAGCCAGCCGCCGGCATCGCGCACCGCGGCGGCGATCGCTCGGCAGTTGGCTTCGCTGCCCTTGCGGGAGTGGGTGAACGACGAGTTGTTCAGCTCCAGCGCCACCTCGTATTTGGCCGCCGCCGCCGCGACGGCAGGAATGTCGATCGGGTAGCGCGGGTTGCCGGGGTGGCTGATGATATGCACGTCCCCCTGCGCCATTGCGGCGATCATCGCTTCAGTATTGGACGCTTTATCCTGCGGCGCAAACACTGGCTCATGGAAACCGGCGATGATCACGTCGGTGGCGGTCAGCATCGGGCCGGTGCAGTCGATGTCGCCCTGCAGGTTTTTGATGTTGGCTTCGATGCCGCGCAAAATGCCCACGCCGTTCACCTGGCGCGGCCAGACGTGCATGTTCATAAAGTGCCAATAGTGCGGCGCATCGGCCATGTCCGGGCCGTGGTCGGTGATGGCGAACAGCTTGATGCCCTTCTGCTGAGCTTCGGCGATGTAATCGTGCAGCGTGCTGTAGGCGTGGGTGCTGGCGACGGTGTGCATATGCAAATCAACGGGGTACATTGTTTCTCCTTCCAGAGGGCCCGCCCGCAAAGGTACGGGCAGGCGCGATGACGATAACAGCTTATCAGTTACCGAACGGCGGCTGAAGGATCAGTAACCCCGTTGCCTGTCGACCACGCCGGCCGGAGTGTGCCCCGCCTCCAGCGCGCGAATGTTGGCGGCGATCTGATCCATCGCCTGCTGCGGCAACGTGATGGCAGCAATATGCGGGGTAATGGTGACACGCGGATGACGCCAGAACGGATGATCCTGCGGCAATGGCTCACGGGCGAACACGTCCAGCGTGGCGGCGGTCAGTTGCCCTTGCTCCAGCGCCGCCAGCAGATCGGCTTCCACCAGATGCGCGCCGCGCGCGATGTTGATGATATAGGCACCCGGCCGCAGCTGCGCGAACAGCTCGCGGTTGAGGATGCCGACGGTCTCCGGCGTATTGGGCAGCAGATTGATCAGCAGTTTGACGCCATCGAGGAAGGCCGCGCGCTGCGCCTCTCCGGCGAAGCTTTGCACGCCGTCGATCTGTTTGGCGCTGCGGCTCCAGCAGCGCACGCTGAAGCCAAACTCGGTCAGTTTGCGCGCCACGCTCTGCCCCAGCACGCCGGCGCCGAGGATGCCGATGGTGAAATCATCCAGCGAGTGCGGATCGAGCGGCTGCCACTCCTGCCGCTGCTGCAGCGCCTGATACTCGTCGAAACGGCGGAAATAGCGCAGCACATAGCTCAGCGCATATTCCTGCATCTGCTGCGCCATGCCGGTATCCTCCAGCCGCAGCAGCGGTACACCGGCGGGCAGCGTACCAGGATGTTTGCGTTCCTGGTCGAGAATGGCGTCGACGCCGGCGCCGAGGGCGAACACCGCTTTCAGATCGCGGCGGTTGGCCAGCATCTCGTGCGGCGGGCGCCACACCAACGCGTAATCCGCCGGCCGCTCGTCGCCGCGCTGCCATTCGCGGATCTCGGCCTGCGGCAGGCGCTGTTTGATGCCGGCCAGCCATTCCTGGGCGTTAAACAAGGGGTGGTAATAAATGATGTTCATACTGCGGGCTCCCGTTTGTTTTTATTGGTTTTCCTCCAGCCTTTCGCGATTCGCCGCCGGATGCAAGCGTTAAAGCCCAAAATAAAAACAGCCCCGACCAGTGGGGCTGTTGTGCATACACGCCAATCAGGCGGCAGACGGGCCGTCGCGCCGGATAAGGCGCCGCAACAGCGGAATGAGAATCAGCATCGCCACGCCGACGCCCGTCGCCCCCCAGCCCAGCGCGCCGAAGATTTCGCTGTAGCCGGGGTTGGTTTGCAGCGGCGTGCTACCGCTGTTTTCCGGCATCAGGCCGGAGACGTAGCCCGCCAGCACCGAGGCGACACCGGTCACCATCATCCAGCAGCCCATCATCACGCCCTGATAGCGCGGTGGCGCCAGCTTGCCGATCATCGCGTAACCGATCGGCGAGATCATCAATTCACCGATGCTTTGCAGCACATAGCTGATGGCGATCCATTTGAACGCCACCAGTCCGTCGCCACCCGCCATGCTGATACCCAGCGGCAGCACCAGCATACCGAGCCCGATGCAGAACAGCGATCCGGAGAACTGCAGCGGAATGTCGATGTTGCAACCGCGGGCGCGCAGGCGGTTGAACCACCAGGCCAGCAGCGGGCCGCCCACCACGATCACCAGCGTGTTGATGTTCTGGATCCATTGCGGCGCCACCTGAATGCCGTAAACGTTAAGGTTGATGTTGTGCTCGGAGAACAGCATCAGCCCCATCGGCGCCAGCTGGTACAGCGCCCAAAACACCAGCGAGCCCAGCGCCAGGATCAGATAGGCCGCCATTCTGCGGCGCTCATCGCGCGGATGGTGGCGCAGGGTCACCACGCACAGCATCAGGAAGATCAGCGCGCCGAGCACGATCACGAAGTGGCCGCTGAACTCGGCATGGGTCAGCATCACGCGGATAATCGGCACCAGCGCCACCAGCACCGCCAGCCCGACCAGCATGCGCCAGCGGTATTGGCTGCGGCTGGCGTCGTGCAGCGGGGTATTGAGATCCGCCAGAATGCGCCAGCGGCAGACGGCGACGATGATCGCCGCCGCGTTGCCCAGCGTGGCGAACAGGAACAGCGCGCGGTAGTTTTCCGTCAGTTGGAAATACCCGGCGACGGTAAAGCCGACGAAGAACCCGAGGTTCATACCGGCGTAGTTCCACAGGAACGCCGATTCGCGCCGATCATCGTCCGGCTTGAAACGCTGGGTGAGCATCATATTGATGCAGGTAACGTTGAGGCCGCTGCCGGTCAGGAACATCGCCAGCCCCCAGTACAGCCCCCACACGCCCGCGACGGCAATCAGCGCGCAGCCGATCACCTGCAGCACCATGCCGAGCACGAACAGATTGCGGTTGCTGAGGAATCGGCCGCCGAGGTAACCGCCGAACATGTGCAGGCCATAGTTGAAGGCGCCGAATACGCCCATCATGGCGTTGGCGCTGCTTTCGTTGAAGCCCAGACGCTTGGTGGCGTACAGCACCAGCGTGGAGTAAAGCACGGCGAAGCCCAGCGTGGCGAAGATCTGGATGAAGAACAGCGCCCCCGCACCGGGGGGAATGGCATGGCGCGCTTGCGGCGCCGGCATGGCATCTGAAGGAGTCAAAACGAACCTCTACTGCATTATTATGTAATGAGTCTGTCCCTGTCTGCGATATCGCCGGCCTGTCACCCGGCAATCTGCGCGGCGACGTGATGTTCCTTGCCAAAAACGCCGCGCCGACATGATTCCATTTAGCGACACATCTGACTAATAATCCAGTATTAATGCATATAACATCAAACAACAACGCCTCCATGGCGAGATATTGACCCATTTGTACAGAAAAAGGTCAGATGATCGTCTTTCACGGATTTTGACCGCTGCCTGCCCTGCTGATTGGCGGCCCAAAGTGGGGATATCGTTCGGTAAATCAGCAAATTGCTGCAAGTTTGGCTAAACAGTCATGAGAATGAAATAAGAGGGTTGACGCTGAGATCAGATTCTCCTACATTAGCGCCCGTCGACAGCGCAAAGCGTTTTCGACAACAAAACGGTGAGGTGTCTGAGTGGCTGAAGGAGCACGCCTGGAAAGTGTGTATACGCGAAAGTGTATCGAGGGTTCGAACCCCTCTCTCACCGCCAAATTTAAAGAGAAAGCCTGGATTCGCGTCCAGGCTTTTTTTTGCATGATGCACCGCCGAGAGGGGTGAGAAGCCTCGACAGGGTTCGACAAAACGCCTGCGTTTTGGACCGCCAACGGCGGCCCGCAGGGTGAGCGCAGCGAATGACTCTCTCTTTCTGCGACAGTTCTTCCCTTCAACACATCTCTTTGCGCCGGTTATCCACAAACCTTACCCCAGATTTTCTCGCCCTTTCATGACTTCAGCCCTGACGTTCGCCGCAGTTTTCAGCAAAGTGCACACAGCTTGAGCGGACAAACAAAAACACAGAAATTATTCTTGACCGGATCGGCCCCACTCCCTATAGTAGCGCCCCGTTGCAGCGATGATTTCGCAACAAAAAAATATGGTGAGGTGTCCGAGTGGCTGAAGGAGCACGCCTGGAAAGTGTGTATACGCGAAAGTGTATCGAGGGTTCGAATCCCTCCCTCACCGCCATATTCTAACGAGAAAGCCTGAGCGAAAGTTCAGGCTTTTTTGTATACA
>NZ_MJAO01000024.1 GCF_001902635.1 Serratia marcescens
TGTTGCCGGAATAGCCCAGCTTGAGCAGCGCCATTTGGAACACTTCACGCGCGTCGTCGGTCAGCAGCAGGCGGCCCTTGTACTGCGGCTGCCACAGATCAGCCCAGGCGGTAACGGTAGAGGGATCCTGCGCGTCGCTGTTAACGCCGATGGCGGTGGCGCCCCAGATGTAAGGGATGGAGTAGTCGTTATTAGGATCGAACGGCTTGTTCAGCAGGGCAGGATCGAGATCCTTGAAGTGGCTGAGCTTGCTCTTGTCGATTTTTTGCAGCATGCCTTCCTTGCTCATCTTGGCGATGAAGTAAGTGGAAGGCACCACCAGATCGTACGCGCCGTCCTTATAAGTCTTCAGCTTGGCGTACATGCTTTCGTTGGATTCATAGGTGGAATAAATCACCTTGATGCCGGTTTCCTTGGTGAACTGCTCCAGCAGCCCCGGCGGGACGTATTCAGTCCAGTTATAGAAATACAGCGTTTTGCCGTCAGAGGCGTTTGCAGAGCAGAGACTCAGCGCCATCATCCCGGCTGCGAGCAGATGTGACCACTTTTTCATGCAGCGTGTCCTTCAGCAGTAGTGAGCCGAACCCGTATGTGCAGCCGCTTGCGCGCTGCGCCATACCCCAGAAAGGGGCCATTATAGGGGCCGGGGCGGGGTGGGTAAAGGCGGTTATCCCAGCGGCAAATCAGCGGGTTAACCGAGCCTGGGCGATAAAAAACGGCCGCTGTCATATCACTGCGGCCAATAAAATAGGCGGGCGCCGCAGCGCCCGGCGGGCAGGGCTACTCGGCCTTGGGCGAGCGATCGCGCATCACCCACTGGCTGGCGATCACCAGCACCAGCGACAGCAGCAGCAAAATGGTGGCCAGCGCATTGACCTCCGGCGAGACGCCGACTTTCACCATTGAGTAGATCTTCAGCGGCAAGATCTCGTAGCTCGGCCCGGTGACGAAGGAGGAGACAACCACGTCGTCCATCGACAGGGTGAAGCTCAGCAGCCAGCCGGCCGCCACCGCCGGCATCGCCAGCGGCAGGATGATCTTGCGCAGAATGGTGAACTCGCTTGCGCCGAGATCGCGCGCGGCTTCCAGCATCTTCACGTCGAACCCTTTCAGGCGCGCGTAGACGGTCACCACCACGAACGGCAGGCAGAAGGTGATGTGTGAGAACAGCAGCGACCAGAAACCGAGCGAAATGCCCAGCAGCATGAACAGCACCAGCAGCGAGATAGCCATCACGATATCCGGTGACATCATCACCACGAACAGCATGCCGCCAACGAACGGTTTGCCGCGGAAGCGGTAGCGGTACAGCGCCACCGCGGTCAGCGAGCCGATCAGCGTGGCGAAGGTGGCGGAGAGCACCGCCATGGTCAGCGAGTGGCCCGCGGCCTGCAGCAGGCTGTCGTTGTTGAGCAGCGTGCTGTACCACTTGGTGGTGGCTCCTTGCCAACTGATGCCGAAGCGCGAGGCGTTGAAGGAGTTGACGATCAGGATGACGATCGGGATATACAGATAGGCGTATACCAGCGTCATAAAGCCGCCGCGCAGCAGACGACCGATCATGCCAGATCCTCCTTCTTGTTCAGCAGGCGGGCGGCCCGGTAGTAGACCAGCAACAGCAGCCCCATCACCAGCGTCAGGCAGATGCTGGTGGCCGCGCCGAACGGCCAATCGCGGATATTGAGGAACTGGCTTTTTATCACGTTGCCGATCAGCAGGTTTTTCGCGCCGCCCATCAGATCGGCGACGAAGAACAGCCCCATCGCCGGCAGCACCACCAGCAGGCAACCGGCGATAATGCCCGGCATGGTCAGCGGTATGATGATGCGGAGAAAGGTCTGCAGCTTGCTGGCACCGAGATCGCGCGCCGCCTCCAGGCAGGACTTATCGAGTTTTTCGATACTGGAGTAGAGCGGCATCACCATAAACGGCAGCAGGATATACACCAGGCCGAGGATCACCGCTTCCGAGGTGTACATGATGCGCAGCGGCTTGTCGATGATGCCGATCCACAGCAGGGCGTCGTTGAGGTAGCCGCGGGTGCTGAGAAACAGCTTCAGGCCGTAGATGCGGATCAGCGAGTTGGTCCAGAAGGGCACGATCAGCAGAAACAGCAGCAGCGGCCGCATCTTCTGCGGCAACCGCGCCAGGATAAAGGCGAACGGGTAGCCGATCGCCAGGCAGCACAGGGTGGCGATCAGCGCCATGTTCAGCGAGTGCAGCAGCACCTGAGCGTACAACGGATCGAACAAGCGCCGATAGTTGTCCAGCGTGAACACCATCTGTACCAGGTTGGCGTCGTCGCGGGTCAGGAAGCTGGTAGCGATGATCATCAGGTTCGGCATGAACACGAACAACAGCAGCCAGGCGACGACGCCGACGATCACCACATTCTGGAAGACTTTACGCGATTTCTTCATCGGCCAGCACCACCTCCCAGCTTTCAACCCAGGTCACCGCCATCTTCTGATTGAGCGAGTGATCGACGTCCGGATCGTCTTCGTTGAAGAACTCGCTGACCATCACCGTCTTGCCGCTCTCCAGCTCGACCACCGACTCCAGCGTCATGCCTTTATAGTTGCGCTCGCGCACGTAACCGATCAGCCCGTCGTGCTGCGCGCTGTCGTTCACTTCTTCTACTCGCAGATCCTCCGGGCGCAGCAGCACCTTCAGCTTTTGGCCCGGCTCCACCGGCAGATCGGCATAGATGTCGCACTCGCGGCCTTCGACGTTGGCACGCACCCGCTGCGGATCGAGACGCTGTAAGACCCGCGCGTCGAAGATGTTGATCTCGCCGATAAAGCTGGCGACGAACAGGTTTTTCGGCTCTTCGTAGATCTCACGCGGCGTGCCGTCCTGCTCGATGCGGCCTTCGCGCATCACCACGATGCGGTCTGACATGGTCAGCGCTTCTTCCTGATCGTGGGTGACGAACACGAAGGTAATGCCCAGCTTGCGTTGCAGCGCCTTCAGTTCGTTCTGCATCTGTTTGCGCAGCTTGTAGTCCAGCGCCGACAGCGATTCGTCCAGCAGCAGCACCTTCGGTTTGTTGACCACCGCGCGGGCGATGGCCACGCGCTGCTGTTGGCCGCCGGAGAGCTGGCCCGGCCGCCGTTGTGCGAAGGCATCCAGCTGCACCATGCGCAGCGCCTCTTCGACGCGCGGCGTCAGCTCGGCCGCCGGCACCTTTTGCATGCGCAGGCCGAAGGCGACGTTGTCGAACACCGACATATGCGGAAACAGGGCATAGCTCTGAAACACGGTGTTGACGTGGCGATGTTCGGCCGGGATGGCGGTGATGTCCTGGCCGTCGAGCACGATGCGGCCCCGATCGGCGTCTTCCAGCCCGGCGATCAGGCGCAGCACCGTGGTTTTGCCACAGCCGGAAGGGCCGAGAATGGTGAGGAATTCGCCGTGGTTAATCGTCAGATCGAGATCGGCAATGATGTTTTTGCCATCGAACGCTTTGCTCAAAGCATGCAGTTCAACAAGGGGTGTCAGAGAGGATGTCTCAGTCATTTATCGTATTACTCTATCCCGTGGGCTAATGCAGATAGAACCGCAACTGGAAAAGACTGCCGGAGCTTGCGGGAACGCCCGCTGTTCAAATGAAGCTCAAACCAGTTGCGCCAATGGAAATTTTTCGAGCGCGCATGATAGACGCTGAATGCCGGAATTGAAAGCCGATCCGGCCCAGATGCCGCGTTTTTCATCATGATAGCGACAAATGACCCTGTGATGACAGTGTTATTTCCCTCAGAAATCATCACAAAGATTAATGATATTGGCGAATTCTGGTTAAAAATGACCTGACGCAATATTTGATCCTGATCGGTTCCGCATAATGAAACGCGATATTCTGAGGGGCCGCTACCATGGACAAATTACTTGACCGCTTTTTCAACTACGTCTCTTTCGACACCCAGTCCAAAGCAAACGTAAAGCATGTGCCGAGCACCGACGGGCAGTTGAAGCTGGCGCGTGCGTTGCAGCAGGAAATGATCGCGCTCGGCTTCGAGCGGGTGTCGCTCAGCGAACACGGCTGCGTGATGGGCACCTGGCCGGGCAACGTCGCCTGGCCGGTGCCGGCGGTCGGCTTTATCGCCCATCTGGATACCTCGCCGGATTTCAGCGGCAAGCATGTCAATCCGCAGATCGTCGAGAACTACCGCGGCGGCGACATCGCGCTGGGCATCGGCGATGAGGTGCTGTCGCCGGTGATGTTCCCGATCCTGCACCAGATGCTGGGGCAGACCCTGATCACCACCGACGGCAAAACGTTGCTGGGTGCCGACGACAAGGCCGGCATCGCCGAGATCCTCACCGCCATGGTGCGTCTGCGCGCGCGCAAAATCCCGCACGGCGACATTCGCGTGGCCTTTACCCCGGATGAAGAGGTAGGCAAGGGGGCTCGGTTGTTCGACGTGGCGGCCTTCAATGCCGAATGGGCTTATACCGTGGACGGTGGCGGCGTCGGTGAGCTGGAGTGCGAGAACTTCAACGCCGCCTCGGTGACGATCAAAATCCTCGGCAACAGCGTGCACCCCGGCAGCGCCAAGGGCGTGATGGTCAACGCGCTGTCGCTGGCCACCCGCATTCATCAGGCGCTGCCGGCGGACGAAACGCCGGAGACCACCGAAGGCTACCAGGGCTTTTATCATCTCAGCAGCATCAAGGGCAGCGTAGAGCGCGCCGAAATGCACTATATACTGCGCGACTTCGAGCGCGAGGGATTCGAGGCACGCAAGCGCAAGATGGTGGACATCGCCCGCGAGGTCGGCAAAGGCTTGCCGCGCGATTGCTATATCGAAGTGAGCATCGAAGACAGCTATTACAACATGCGCGAGCAGGTGGCGGAGCACCCGCACGTGATTGCGCTGGCGCAGCAGGCGATGCGCGACTGCGACATCGAACCGGTGATGAAGCCGATCCGCGGCGGCACCGACGGCGCGCAGCTGTCGTTCCGCGGCCTGCCGTGCCCGAACCTGTTCACCGGCGGCTACAACTACCACGGCAAGCACGAGTTCGTAACGCTGGAGGGCATGGAGCAAGCGGTGGCGGTGATCATGCGCATCGCGGCGCTGGCCGCAGAGCGGGCGCGGTAAACACCTTTGTTCCCCGGCCGGCTCATGCCGGCCCGGATTCCCTTTTCTGCTACGCCCGCCGTTCTCTTATCGTTCCCTGCCTCATTGTTGTCCCCTTCACCACACAACCCGCGGTGAGGGAATCCCGTTATCCATCGAGATAGAGTGCTGGTTATGCATACAGGTTTGCTGTGTGCTTAACCGGTTTTACAGCTTCGGTGCGGTGAGCCCAGTGGTCTGGCAATTCTGGGGGAATGAGCGCTGTTAACCGCCATCAAACAGGACGTAAGAGGGTAACAATCATGGCAGAAGAAAAGAAAAATGCTCAGGTGATTAACGGTGTTAACGAAGATATCTCCGAACTGAAATCACTGTCTACACTGCGCCAACGTGTGGTCAGCGACGGTGAGATCGTCTCCAAATCGGCCAACGGTTTTCGGCTGGCAAATGGCAATACCGGCGTGATGCTGCGTAATGATGGACGCGATTTTTATGCGCTGACGACGACCGGTGGCCAGGCGCTTAACGGTCAATGGAACACGCTGCGGCCGTTCTCTTTCAACCTGGCTTCCGGCAGGGTTGCCCTGCGCAACGGGGTGGATATTTCCGGCGGAGCGATGGTTTCGCACAACGCAGGTATCTCCACCTCGACCACCGGCCCGACCCCGCTTATCAATGGACAAATTTATAATTCGTCCCCTGTTGAGAGCAAGTTCACCAGCGGCGACAAGACCTCAACGATGCTGATGGGCTCACGGTTTGTAGGCAATGAACAGGATTACGGTCTGCTTTCCTATCGTGACATGAAAGGCAACTGGAACGAACTCCAGGTCAGAGCCAACGCTGAGCTTTCTGTCGGGCAGTTGGTCAAACGGAACCCCGGTGGCTGGATTGTTGCAACGGGAAACCAGGCAATACAGAACAACACCGTTCGTGTCACTAACGCGCTGCAAATTCAGGGGGCAGGAAATTTGTATGTGAATATGACCCACATTGAACGAATTGGTCAACACCACGAGGTTGTTCTTCAGGTCACCAATCAGGGCAGTGAAGGTTGGTATGCATTCCGCAATAACGGTCATGCCTACACCAATGGTGCATGGAACAGCAGCTCCGACGCCCGCATGAAAACGGACATTACCCAAATTGACGGCGCATTGGACAAGCTGGCCAATATCGGCGGCTACACCTACCTCAAACAGGGCGTGCCGGAAGCCGGGGTGATCGCTCAGGAAGTGGAGAGCGTATTGCCACAGTCGGTCACCCAGACCGAATTGAAGCTCAACGACGGCAGCGTGTTGCAAGATGCTCGCAGCATCAATATCAACGGCGTGGTGGCGCTGCTGGTCGAGGCGCTGAAGGAAGAGCGCTCACTTCGAGATGCCGAGCGCGAAGCATTTGAAGCTCGATTGGTTGCTTTGGAAAAAGCGATTGCGAACGCCTGATTAATAAAATTTTTTGTAGGTTGCGCAGAGTATTAATCGATGGTGCTGCTGGTAATAAGCACTTAAGAATTTACTCTGCTGCCGAATAACGAAATAAAGGACTGACATATGAGTGGCGGAGACGGAAAAGACAGCCGTGGCCCAACTGGCGGTGTTAAAGGTGGGGCTTCAGACCAGGGGCCCAATGTAGGGCAGGGTGGATCTATGGATACACATATTCCCGGCATGGGGGATGTGCATATCGATGGAGTACACAGTTTAAATCCCGGTAAAGATAACAGTACCAACTGGGATGGTGGTAAAGGGAACGGTAACGGCGGCAGGGACAGTAGCAGCAGTGGAGATTCCCAAGGAGCGGCAATACGGCGACAGGTTAACGCTATCAAAAATGATCCTAAAGTTAGTAATATCCTGAAGGAGTTACAAAAAAAAGTACGCGCGGTTACACCTTATGCAAAAGTAGCTTTGAAAAGTGTGGAGGCTGACGGAAAAATACAGGTGCAGGTTGGTGAAATTCGTACAACCGATGAAGCCGCCGTCAGTAAGGCTATTACCTCTGTCTCACAAGTTAAAAATGTACTTGGCGTGGGAGTGCCTGCTCAAGGCGGAATCGTGTTCGCTGGTAATATCGATACCAATCATAGAATCGGTAATTATCAGAACGTACCCAACGGGAACAATAATGGTAACAATTCTACCGCTGAAGATAAGGTGTCATTAGCCACCTATTCCGAGGTGCTTAATGGAAAAATCCCACCGGGTTTCTGGCTTGATAATAATAGGGTGATGACTGAAATTACGGAACGGTATGAGATCAACGGCGGCGGAAAAGGGAGCGATCGCACAGGTTACCGGCAACGTAATGTCGAAGTGCCTTCTTTGACCTCGGCCTACCAACAATTTAAACAGGTAGAACGAGAAGTGGCCGAGGAGGCTCGTAAGGCTGAAGAGGCCCGCAAAGCCGAAGAGGCTCGAAAAGCAGAAGAGGCCCGCAGAGCCGAAGAAGCTCGCAAGGCTGAAGAGGCTCGCAAAGCAGAAGAAGCCCGCAAGGCTGAAGAGGCCCGCAAGGCGGAAGCCGCAAGAAAAGCGTTGTTCGCCAAAGCGGGGATTCTGGATGCTCCGGCGTACACCCCGGAAAAGCTAAAAGCGGCCAATGCTGCGCTGGCTGCTGCAGGTGCCATGGTGCTTAACCGTGCGCCTGCGATGCTGCAGACGTCGATGGTCGGGCAAGGTGTGATGACGACCACGAGCGAACTGGCCGGTTGGTCAGCGAGCGCGTCGTGGCGGGCGGCCTACGAAGTTGGCAGTATACGCGCCGGCACCGCAGTCGCCGCCGGAGCGGTACTGGGCGCTTTTGCCCTCGGCTTCTACCCGACGGAGGCCGGAGCCGGGAGTGCTCAGGTGCCTGGGCGGGATGTCAATCTGTTTGCCCTCCAGGCGAGCCTGGCGGCGGGCATGACGACCATCCAGCCTGGCATGACCTCGGTCGATTTGCCGGTGCGCGGGTTTATCACCACCGACGACGATGGGAGACAGAGCGTCAACTTCGTCAGGACGGGCGTTGGAGGCGTATCGCCGAGCGTGCCGGTATTCAGACCCGTTCGTGATGAGCTGACGGGGCTGGACAAAATCACGCTGCCGGCGGTGGCGGGCGCGCCGGCCAGAACGATACTGATCAACCCGGTACCTACCGGGCCGGCAGCGCCGGCGCATACCGGCAACGGCTCACCGGGGCCCAAATCGCCAGTGCATACCGGCACCGGCATCAGGCAGGCGGACAGCATCGTGGTCACCACCTTCCCGGCGGATGTGGTGCAGGATCTGCAAGACTTTATCCTGTGGCAGCCGGATGCGACGGAGATCGGTGTAGAGGCCATCTATGTAATGGTGAGCAAGCCCTATGGTGAAACCAACGCCAGGGGCAAGTACAGTGGCCGTGAATACAACACCAATAAAGCAGGGGGCCCCATCCAGAATCTGGATTGGAAAGGAACCAGCATCGACCGTGCCGGCGTGGATAAGGTGAAGCTGCATACTGGGCGTTTTGAACAGACCCCGGAAAACCAAGTGATGATTGACCGTTTGGATAAAATTTTGAAGGGGGAGCTACAACCTACTGACACTGATAGGCGATTTTATACTCATGAAATCAGAGAGTTGGAGAGGTACAGGAATCTTGGCATAAAAGATGGTGAGGTTCCGCACAGTGTTCAAGAACAGAAGGCCGTATGGAATAATACACATACTGCTACGCTTGAAGACTATAGAATAAATGAAAAAGAACAGGCACTTTATACAGATGGGGCCCTACAAGCCGCATATGAACAGGAGCTGAAAGATGCTATGGGAGGGAAGAAATAATGCCTTTAAAAGATATCGTTAAAAATGAAAGTGTAGAAGATGTGCTAACTTTTTTGGGGCCGACCTCTGATTACCGTAAATTGGATCGTCTATATACCTATAATCGCTTTGATGCAATTTCCAGCGGGGAACTCTCTTCTACTTACGATGCATTATTCCAGAAAGGGGTGCTTCAAGATAAAAATGGAAAAGTAGTTAAAGGCCCCAATTGGAAAGAACCGAAATTCGTAACCGAGAAAAAATACGGTATCGAATAGCCGTGGTTATGGTCTGATTCGTGCATTTTTAACCCCCCGCAAACGAAATTTTGTTGGGGGTTTTCTTTTTGGCTGGTGGGGGCTCCATAACGCGATCCTCTTGCCGGGTGGCTAAAGTAGCGGCGCCCGCTCTTTTTGTCGCTTAGGCTAACGTGCGGATACTGTAGTTAAAATGGGACGCTTGCGATCGGCATAATCGCTTGCCGCAACAAGGCGTTATGCATAGTGTGGAAGCCCATTCCCCACGCATAAGGACCGCATGATGAGCACCGAATACCGTATCGCCAGCCCGCATTTGGCGCAGTTCGTTCAGGCGATTTGGCGCCAGGCCGGCAGCACGGCACGTGAAGCCGAGCTGGTGGCCGATCATCTGGTGCAGGCCAATCTGGCCGGGCACGACTCGCACGGCGTCGGCATGATCCCCAGCTACATGGCGTCGTTGGCGCAGGGGCAATTACAGCTCAATCAGCACGCCGAAGTGGTGCGTGACGCCGGTGCGGTGCTGACGCTCGACGGTGCGCGTGGCTTCGGTCAGGTGGTGGCCAGCGAAGCGATGGCGCTGGGCATTGAACGCGCCGGCAAGCTGGGCCTGGCGGCGGTAGCGCTGCACAACGCGCACCATATCGGCCGCATCGGCCATTGGGCGGAGCAGTGTGCCCGCGCCGGTTTCATTTCGATTCACTTCGTCAACGTGGTGGGTGATCCGATGGTGGCGCCGTTCGGCGGCAGCGATCGCCGCTTCGGCACCAACCCGTTCTGCGCCATTTTCCCGCGGCCGGGCCGCACGCCGCTGCTGTTGGATTTTGCCACCAGCGGCATCGCCTTCGGCAAGACACGGGTGGCCTATAACAAAGGGTTGTCGGTGGCGCCGGGCTATCTGATCGACGAACACGGGCAGCCGACCACCGAACCGAAGGTGATGCACGAAGCGCCGTTCGGTTCGCTGCTGCCGTTCGGCTTGCACAAAGGTTATGCGCTGGCGGCGATGTGCGAGATCCTCGGCGGCGCGCTCTCCGGCGGCCGCACCACCCACGCCGCCACGCTGAAAGCCGACAGCGACGCCATCTTCAACTGCATGACGACCCTGATCCTCGATCCTCAGGCCTTCGACGCGCCGCAAATGCAGGCCGAGGCCGAAGCGTTTATCGGCTGGGTCAAGGCGTCGCCGCCGAGCGGCGAACAGCCGATCGCCGTCCCGGGAGAGTGGGAAGAGGCCAACCGCGCGGCGCGGCTGGAGCAGGGCATCCCGATCGATGCCACGACCTGGCGGCAGATTTGCGCGGCGGCGGAGCAGGCGGGCATGGCGGCGGGGGAACTGGCGGATTACCGCGCACAGGCGCGTCAGGCATAAAAAAAGCCACCCGACAGGGTGGCTTGTTCGCGTGACGGCAATCAGTCGTTAAAGTACCAATACCCGCTGTTGACCAGCGCGGTCAGCAGCGCCAGGAACGACGGGTCGTCCACCGCGTCGCCGAGCAGGGCAGCGTCGACGCTGAAGTTCTGGCACAGAGCGTCTGCGGCCTGCAGTTGGTCGGTGTCGATCAGCTCGCCGTTGACGAAGCAGCGATCGCCGACGCGCAGCACGCGCAACCCGCCCAGGCGCTGCAGCGCTTCACCCTGTTGCAGCAGTTCGTAGATTTCCCCGGCCTGATACGGCGGTTCCGGCGGCGCCAGATCCAGCTCGTGGCGCGACTGGGAGATAAACTCGCCGAACCAGTGCTGGAAGTGTTCCGGCTGTTGCACCAGATCCAGCATCATCTGCCGTAAGGCGTCCACTTCCTGCGGCAGGATCTCCGCCGGGTGTTCGCGCAGTTTAACGTCCGGATCGCCGTAGCGCTTGCTGCCCAGCTCGCGCGCCAGCACGTAGTCGGCGAAGCCGCTCACCAGCTCACGGCCGTTCGGCGCGCGGAAGCCCACCGAATAGTTGAGCGCGTTTTCCAGCGCATAACCTTCATGCGGGAAGCCCGGCGGAATATAGAGAATGTCGCCCGGTTCCATCTCTTCGTCGATGATGGCGTCGAATGGCTCTACCTGCAGCAGATCCGGGTGCGGGCAGTGCTGTTTCAGCGGCGTTTTTTCCCCGACGCGCCAGCGGCGGCGGCCGGTGCCCTGAATAATGAACACGTCGTACTGATCGAGATGCGGGCCGACGCCGCCGCCCGGTACCGAGAAGGAGATCATCAGGTCATCCATCCGCCAGTCCGGCAGTTGGCGGAACGGGCGCATCAGCGCGGCGGAAGGCTCATGCCAGTGATCCACTGCCTGCACCAGCAGCGACCAGTTGTTTTCGCTCAGGTGGTCGAAGCTCTCGAAGGGGCCGTGCGCGACCTGCCAACGGCCGTCCTGGTGGCTGACCAGGCGGCTGTCCACTTCGTTTTCCATCGCCAGCCCGGCCAGCTCATCCGGGGAGATCGGATCGATAAAGTTTTTGAAGCCGCGCTTCAGAATCACCGGACGCTTTTGCCAATAACGTTGCAAAAAATCGTTCCAGTCCAGGTCTAATTGATAATCCATGTTCTATTCCAGGAGAGAGGAGTGAGCCTGAGTGCGATTATAACGGAAGTTTGGCCCCGTGGATCGGGGCCGCAGAGGCATAATTTACTCGTTGTGGTGGGTGTCATGCTGGCGGGCGAAGGTGACCTGCATACGCGCGCCGCCGAGCGGGCTGTCGCTGATGACGATTTCGCCGTCATACTGCTCGATGATCTCCGCCGCCACCGACAGGCCTAGGCCCTGGCCGGGGCGCAGGGTATCCACCCGCTGGCCGCGCTGGAAGATCAGCTGGCGCTTGCTTTCCGGGATCCCCGGGCCGTCGTCGTCGATGACGATGGTGAGGTTTTTCTCGGAGTGCAGCGAGGTGATCTCCACGAACTCCAGGCAGTATTTGCAGGCGTTTTCCAACACGTTGCCCATCACTTCCATAAAGTCGTTCTTCTCGCCCATAAAGGTCACTTCCGGCGAGATATCCAGCGTGATCACCACCCCTTTGCGCTGATAAACCTTGTTCAGCGCCACCACCAGGCTGTCGAGCAGCGCCGGCACCGAGTGGATCTCGCGCGTTAGCACCGTCTGGCCGGAGTTGATGCTGGCCCGGTGCAGGTAGTAACCGATCTGCTGCGAGATACGCCCGATCTGATCCAGCATGATTGGCTCGGCTTCTTCGATGGTGGTCTGCTTGCCGCTGCGCAGCGAGCGCAGGGTACTTTGCAGCACCGCCAGCGGCGTTTTCAGGCTGTGGGTCAGATCCGACAGGGTGGTGCGATACTTGGTGTAACGCTGGCGCTCGTTGCGCACCAGAATGTTCAAATTACGCACCAGCCCGCGCAGCTCGCTGGGCGGGTTCTCATCCAACTGATCGCGCTCGCCGTTCTCCAGCTCGCCCACCTGATTGACCAGCGCCTTGATCGGCCGCAGGCTCCAGTAGGCCGCCAGCCACAGCAGCGGCACCACCAGCAGCAGGTTGGCCAACAGCACGTAGCTGAACCACTCCCACACCACGTCGGATCGCTGCAGCTCCTGCGGAATGCTGTCGACCACCACGATGGTCAGCGCCGGTAGCCGAGGCGTGGCGGCATAGGTGTTGACCGCCACCGAGTGGGTCAGTGCGTTCTGATCGGTATCGTCGTAATTTTTCAGCTGGTTTTGCGCTTTGGGGTTGTCCCCCAGCACTTCGCTACTGACGCGGGTGTCGGTATCGATTTCGTAGAAGCCGGACTCCTCCAGCCACTCCTTGTTGATCAGCTTCTCCAGCTCCGGCACTTTGCGCTGGCTCCACAGTAGGTTGCCTTTATCGTCGTAGATAAATACCAGCGTAGGGAAGTTGAGATCGATATCGGGGGGAATGGCGATGGTGAGCTTGTTGTCCTTCCACTGCGCGAGGCTGAAGAACAGGTTGCTCTCGCCGCGCAGCAGGCGGAAGGCGGTCTTGTCGAAGCTGACGATATAGCCGACGACCGCCACCAAACCGTAAGAGAGCGACAGCGCCAGGATCACCCCGGCGGTCGCCATCAGGAAACGGGCGCGCAGCGAAAACGGTTTTTTATCCTTTTTGAACATTATGTTCACTTCGCGTCAAAACGATAGCCCTGGCCACGCACCGTGGTGATCACTTCATGCGGGTATTCCGCCTGCACCTTTTTACGCAAGCGGCCCATCAGCACGTCGATGGTGTGGCTTTCGCGCAGTTCGGCATCCGGGTAAAGTTGCAGCATCAACGAATCCTTGCTGACCACCTTGCCGGCGTTGCGGATCAGGGTCTCGATGATGGTGTATTCAAAAGCGGTCAGCTTGATCTGCTGATCGTTGACGCTCAGTTCGCGGCGTGACAGATCGATCTGGAACGGCGGCAGTACGATCACCTGCGAAGCCAGACCGCTGTTGCGGCGCATCAGTGCCTGCATGCGGGCGATGACCTCTTCGAGGTGGAACGGTTTGGTGACATAGTCGTCGGCACCGGCTTCCAGCACTGCCACTTTGTCCTGCCAGCTTTCGCGGGCGGTCAGCACCAGGATCGGCAGCTTGGTCTGGTGCGCACGCCAGCGGCGGATCAGGCTCAGGCCATCTTCGCCCGGCAGGCCGAGATCGACGATGGCGATATCCGGCGCATGTTCCTGCAGGAAATAATCGGCTTCCTTGGCGTCTTCGGCCGCGTCGACCTGATGACCCATCTCACGCATCTGAACGGAAAGGTGGTGGCGCAGCAAACCATTGTCTTCAACAACCAGTACTCGCATGGCGAACTCCTGTGACTATGCGGGTGAACGTCCTGTCACCCACGCGATAAAAGGGGACACGCTCTGCGGCGTGTCAGGGGATAGCGCGGCCACCTGAACCCTATTGGCAAAAAATGCTTAGGCTATGGTAGGTATAACCCGCCCGGCCCGCAAGAGAGCCGGAGCAATGTATGAAAATAAGCGCTATCAATTTGTTCGCCGACATTATCGGCATGCTCTGGTAAACGTCGGATAAACAATGGCGGGGCAACGTTAAACGCAACTTAAACGCGCCGGGCATTGGCGGCAGGGGCAAAACGTGAACCGATGCGCTTGAAAAGCGTCAAAGGTACTAATAAGGTATTATTAAGCTATCGCCATTATTGCGCCGGTCATGATGGCCCAATCACGATCCCATCGGCACACTTTCAGGAGCGACGGATGAAGCAGTTAACCCAGGCAGAACGCATAGCGGGCGCACTTTACGGACAGATGCTGGGCGATGCGCTCGGCATGCCTTCCGAGCTGTGGCCGCGTGAGCGGGTTAAGCGCCACTTCGGCTGGATAGATCGCTTCCTCGACGGGCCGGCGGAGAACACGGCCGCCTGTTACTTCAAGGCCGGGCAGTACACCGACGATACCTCGATGGCGTTGGCGCTGGCCGATGCGCTGCTGGAGGCGGAAGGCGAGGTAGTGCCGGAGCTGATCGCCCGCAACGTGATCCGCTGGGTGGAGAGTTTTGACGCCTTCAACAAGAACATCCTCGGCCCCAGCTCCAAACTGGCGCTGAGCGAACAAAAAGCGGGAACGCCGATCGCCGAGTTGGAAAACAACGGAATCACCAACGGTGCGGCGATGCGCATTTCGCCTCTGGGCTGCGTGCTGCCTTCCGCGCCGCTGGAGGATTTCTGCCACCAGGTGTGGTTGGCCTCCAGCCCGACGCACAAATCCGACATCGCCGTTGCCGGTGCGGTCGCGATCGCCTGGGCCGTCGCGCGGGCGGTGGAGGGGGCTGACTGGGCCTCAATTCGCCTGGCGTTGCCGGGCGTGGCGGAGTATGCCCAACGCCGCCAGGAAACGACGTTCAGCCCCTCGCTGGCGGCGCGCATCGAACTGGCATTTCAGGTGGTGGATGAAGCCGCCGGCGCCGAGCAGGCTTCCGAGCGGGTGTATCAACTGATCGGCGCCGGGGTGAGTACCATCGAGTCGGTGCCCGCGGCGCTGGCGATGGTGCAGCTGGCGCAAACCGACCCTACCCGGTGCGCCGTGCTGTGCGCCAATTTGGGCGGCGACACCGACACCATCGGCGCGATGGCCACCGCTGTCTGCGGCGCGCTGCACGGCGCCGGTGCGATTGAGCCGGCGTTGCTGGCGGAATTGCAGCGGGTGAATCAGCTGGACGTCGAGGCCTATGCCCTGGCGTTCGCGCGTTTTCGCCGCCGTCGGCAGGGTGAGGCCTAAGCTACCGCGTGACGCAGCGAGTCAACTTTCGCTGGTAAACTCGTACATGTCGCTGCGGCAGAAGCTTTCGCTGTATTCGATCGGTTGTTTGCGGTGATCGAACAGCGTCTGGCGCACGATCAGCAGCGGCATCGGTTCCGATAGCTGCAGCGCCTGACGGATATCGTCGTCGGCCATCGCCGCGCTGACCTGGCTGCGCAACGATCCCATTTCCACGTTATTGCGCCGGAAATAGTCGTACAGCGAGATACCGATCTCGTCGACATTGGCAATCGCCGCCATCACCACGTAGGACACCGCCACCGACATCGGCCGCCGATCGATAAAGTGAATGCGTTTGAGTTTGTAGATTGGCGTTCTGGCCGCCAGCTGGAGCTTCTCTGCCAGTTCGGCGCTGGCCGGCACCCGTTCGCGGCTGATCCACTGCGTATCCGGCCGGCGCCCCTGCATCATCACCTCGCGTGAGAACCCTTTGACGTCTGCCAATGAATAGCGCAGCTTCGGTTCGGGTTGTTGCGGTTGGATAAAGGTGCCGTAACCGCGCGAACGGCCGATGATGCCGTCCTGTTCCAGGCAGGCCAGTGCTTTGCGTACCGTGATGCGCGAGATGCCGAGTTGTTCGGTGAACAGGCGTTCGCTAGGCAAAAAATCCCCCGAATTCAGCAATCCTTGCTCGATGGCCTGGCGTAGCGAAGCGTTGAAACGCAGATACAGCGGCATCGCGCCCGCGCTGGCCAGATCTCGCTGCAGTTTGTCCAGCAAACGCTGGTTGATCTCCTTGCTCATAGCCGACTGAAGTCCTGTTGCCTCAATGCGATGGCCTATTTAAGGGGATTTCGCCGGGCAGCGCAACTGCCGCCGCCGGCGGCGTGAAATGAGGTAGAGTAGTGAACCATTGCCCCGAGTTCGGAGAAACAGACAGCCCATGAGCGACACCCCACGACACGCGGACGACGCGGCGATCCTGGCTGCTTTCGCACAGCAGCGTCGGCAAGGCCTGACCCGGCGTTCGGCGCTGCATCAGGCCCTGTTGCAACTGATCGCCGCCGGGGAACTGCCCTGGCGGGCGAAGCTGCCGCCAAGCCGCGCGCTGGCGGCCCGGCTGACGGTGGCGCGCGATACGGTGGAACAGACCTACGCGCGGCTGGAGGCGGAGGGGTATATCAGCCGAACGGTGGGGAGCGGCAGTTTTGTGCGTTATCGTTGCGATACGCTGCTTGGCCGTGAACTGCTGGCGCCGCAGGCCGACCAGGAAGCGCGGTTGGCGGAGCGCGAGCTGAGCGATCGCGGCAGGGCGTTGCTGGCGGTCAGCCATACGCCGCACACCAGCCGCCAGGCGTCGCTGACGCCCTCGTTGGCGGACCTGCGGGCATTTCCCATCGATCAATGGCTGCTGCGGGAAAAGCAGGCGCTGCGGCGGCACGGCGAGCGCCTGTTGGGGTATGCCGATCCACAGGGGTTGCCGGAACTGCGTGCGGAGATCGCGCACTACTTGCAGCGGGAGCGGGGCGTCAAGGCGACGGCAGAGCAGGTGATTGTGGTGACCAGCTCTCAGCAGGCGCTGGCGCTGTGTACCCAGGTGCTGTTCGATCCCGGCGATGCGGTGTTCGTCGAAGAACCTGGCTACCAGGGGGCGAAAAAGCTGGTGCAGTCGGCGGGGTTGCAGGCGCGGCCGATCGGCATTGACGAGCAGGGGCTGGACGTTGGGCAACTGATGCACGCTTCGGGCGGTGGACGGGGCGTTTACATCACGCCGTCTCATCACTACCCGCTGGGGTATTCGTTGAGTCTCGAACGGCGGCTGGCGCTGTTGCAGTGGGCACAGCACCGGCGGGCCTGGATCATCGAAGACGATTACGATGCCGAGTTCAACTACGACCGGCAAACCAAGGCGGCGTTGCAGGGGTTGGACAGCGGCGGGCGCACGCTGTACATCGGCACCTTCAGCAAGACGCTGTTTCCGGGGTTGCGCATCGGTTTTATGATTGCGCCGCCGCAGCTGGTGCGGCCGTTGGTCGCCGCCAGGCAGTTTCAGGACGGCTACACGTCGGCGCTGGCGCAGATGACGCTGTTCCATTTCCTGCATGAGGGCGGCTACGCCGAGCATCTGCGCAATATGCGCACGCTGTACAAGGCGCGGCTGGACGTGTTGTACAACGCGGTGCATCGTCACCTGGCTGCCTGGACGCGCCCGGCGCTGCCGCAGGGTGGGCTGCAGTTGGTTTGTCCGCTGGCCGATGCGGCGACGGAACGGCGGCTGGTGGCGGCCGCCGCCGAACGGGGGATGCGGCTGTACGGCCTGGCGGATTTCTACACCGGCCCGCCGCAGCGCGGGGCTCTGGTGCTCGGCTTCTCGGCCTATACGCCGGATGAGATCGCGCGTTTTATTGCCACGCTGGCGCAGGTGTTCAACGCGCTGCCGGTGGAAAGCGATGGCTAAAATTGGTCTGCTCTTCGTTTTAGATTGGTCCGTATTGCACCGCCGCCGTGCGGTGTATTCTGCCGCTATCCGATTATTTCCCTAATGGAAATAATATCTTACTCCCGTGAGGCGCTATGAATCCATCAAACCGTGAAGTGACTATCCGCAGAATCAATGGCGACGACAGAGCGCAATGGCTGGCGCTGTGGCAAGGCTATCTCGATTTTTACCGCGCCGACGTGGCGCCGCAGGTGACCGATCGCACCTTCGAACGCCTGGGGCAGGATGAACAGGTGTACGGGCTGGTGGCGGCGGACGCCGACGGCCGGCTGCTGGGGCTGATGAACCTGGTGTTCCACCCGTCCACCTGGAGCGCGGTCGGCTATTGTTATATCGAAGACCTCTATGTGTCGCCGCAGGCGCGCGGCCATAAAGTGTCGGAAAAACTGTTCGAACAGGCGTATCGGCTGGCGGAGGCGCGCGGCAGCGATCGGGTCTATTGGATGACCCAGGAGTACAACGCGCCGGCGCGCTCGCTGTACGACAAAATCGGCAGAAGAAGCTCGTTTATCGTTTATACCCGTTAACCGCAGGAGGCGTGTATGGCAATGAATCGTTATGGTCAGCCGGTTGGCGAATCGATGCCGGATTGGCAGCCGGCTCGCCGCCCGGGCGGCGCGACGCTCGGCGGGCGTTTCTGCTCGCTGGCGCCGCTTGAGCCGCAGCGGGATTACGCCGCGCTGTTCGAGGCGTTTCAACGGGCGCCGGACGGCCGCGACTGGACCTATCTGTCTATCGAGCGGCCCGACACGCCGGCGGCGATGTTGCAACATCTGGAGACGCTGCAGGCCAACCCGGCGCTGGTCAATCTGACGGTGTTCGACGCCGCCAGCGATGTGCCGGTGGGGACGGTGGCGTTGATGCGCATCGACGAGGTCAACGGCGTGCTGGAGATTGGCCACGTCAGCTGGTCGCCGTTGATGAAACAGCGCTCCAGCGCTACCGAAGCCATCGCGCTGCTGCTGCGCTACGCCTTCGACACGCTGGGCTACCGCCGCTGCGAGTGGAAATGCGACAGCCACAACGCGCCGTCCCGCCAGGCCGCGCTGCGCTTTGGCTTCCGTTACGAGGGCAACTTCCGCTTTGCGGTGATCGTCAAGGGGCGCAGCCGGGATACCGACTGGTTCGCCATCACCGCTGACCGTTGGCCGGCGGTGCGGCAGGCGCTGGCGCGCTGGCTGAGTGCGGACAACTTCGATGCGCAGGGGCGGCAGATTGCCCGGCTGCAGGTGTTGCGCGGCGAATAGCCATGAAAAAGGCGGCCCGCGGGCCGCCTTGCTTTTATCTCGCTAACACGCTTACTTCAGCTCGTCGACCATGGTGGTGGCGCGGCCGATGTAGTTGGCCGGGGTCATCGCCTTCAGACGGGTTTTCTCTTCTTCCGGCAGCGCCAGGCCGTCGATGAACGCCTGCATGCCGGCCGCGTCCACGCGCTTGCCGCGGGTCAGCTCTTTCAGCTTCTCGTAAGGCTTCTCGATGCCGTAACGGCGCATCACGGTCTGGATCGGTTCGGCCAGCACTTCCCAGTTGTGATCCAGTTCGTCCAGCAGATGCGCCTGGTTCACTTCCAGCTTGCTGATGCCTTTCAGGGTGGACTGATAGGCGATCAGCGCGTAGCCCAGGCCCACGCCCAGGTTACGCAGCACGGTGGAGTCGGTCAGGTCGCGCTGCCAGCGGGAAACCGGCAGTTTGCCCGCCAGGTGGCCCAGCACGGCGTTGGCCAGGCCCAGGTTGCCTTCGGAGTTTTCGAAGTCGATCGGGTTGACCTTGTGCGGCATGGTGGAGGAGCCGATCTCGCCGGCGATGGTCTTCTGCTTGAAGTGGTTCAGGGCGATATAGCCCCAAATGTCACGGTCGAAGTCGATCAGAATGGTGTTGAAACGCGCCACGCAGTCGAACAGCTCGGCGATATAGTCATGTGGCTCGATCTGGGTGGTGTACGGGTTCCAGGTGATGCCGAGCGAGGTCACGAACGCTTCGCTGAACTGGTGCCAGTCCACTTCCGGGTAAGCGACGATGTGGGCGTTGTAGTTGCCGACCGCGCCGTTGATTTTACCCATGATTTCCACGCGCTCCAGCTGGCGGTACTGGCGCTCCATGCGGTAAGCCACGTTGGCGAACTCTTTGCCGACGGTCGACGGGGTAGCCGGCTGGCCGTGGGTGCGCGACAGCAGCGGGATATCGCGGTATTCCAGCGCCAGCCCTTTCAGCGCGTCGATGATTTTACGCCAGTAAGGCAGCACCACGTCCTGACGGGCGCTTTGCAGCATCAGCGCGTGCGACAGGTTGTTGATGTCTTCGGAAGTGCAGGCGAAGTGGATAAACTCGGATACTGCGTGCAGCGCAGGCACCGCCGCCACTTTTTCCTTCAGAAAATACTCGACCGCTTTTACGTCGTGGTTGGTGGTGCGCTCGATGGTTTTGATGCGCTGAGCGTCTTCTTCGTTGAATTCCGTGACGATTTTGTCGAGGAAAGCGTTTGCGTCGGCGTCAAAAGCGGGAACTTCCTTGATTTCTGCGCAGGCCGCCAGTTTTTGCAGCCAACGTACTTCAACCTGTACGCGGAATTTCAGCAGACCGTATTCGCTGAAAATGGGGCGCAGTGCGCTGACTTTATCACCGTAGCGTCCATCAACGGGGGAAACGGCGGTCAGTGAGGATAATTCCATCGGTAGCAACTCCTGGGATCGATTAACAATGAGCAACGATATTTTGCGCCTGCTTGAACAGACGATTACGGGAAAACATTAACTGCAGGCGGCTGCCGCCGACCTGTTGCCACAGCACGGCGGCGCGAATGCCGGCCAACAGCGTGGCGCGAACCTTGGCTTGCACCTGCGGGTTTTGCAGGATCGCCGGCGAGCCGGTCACCTGGATGCGCGGCCCGAGCGGGCTGACCACGTCGACGTAAATGCCGGCCAGCGCGCTGATAATGGTGTCCGACTCGAGGTCGAAGTGCGCCAGCTGGCGTTCGAGCTGGCCGAGGCGTTCGCCGAGCGTGTTCATCGCCTGTTTGTTGGCGTTGAGCTTACGCTCCAGCACCATCAGGCTGATGGTGTAGCGGGTCAGTTCCGCGCCCGGCCCTTTGTTGTTGGCGTTAAGCACGCCCATCAGGGTTTCGAGGCCGACCATCAAATTGCGTTCTTCGCCGCCGAACACCGCCAGCGTGGAGGGCGGGTCCATTTGCAACAGGCTTTTCAACGAGGTTTGAAAGGCTTCGCGGTTGCATTGCCCTTCATGGGCCAGCTGCTGAACCAAACGCGCCGACTGGCTGATACCCGCCATCGCCAGCGTGATGTCATAATAATTCTTCGCCACGATTACTCCTGTAAACGCTGTGAACGGTACATGGCTTACTGCATAAGGTTGTGTGTATCGCCGGGGTAACGGCGGCGGCCGCGAACGGTAACGATCGGGCGTGGCTGTAACAACGATGACAACGAATGCCGCGGATCATGCCACAAAATCGAGGGTAAACCCAGCGTCTAATACGCCGGTAACGAGGCGGATGCGCCGTGCGGCGCAGAACTGCGCAAATAGGCGGCGAAAATCGCCGGTGCGGCGGCGCGAACTTATTGTTGCGGCGGCAAATAAAGTGCGGCGGCTGCATCTATACTGCCAACGTGAGCCCTCAAATAAAGACCTTTATATGCACGTGAAAAACAAGCAGCCGCTGCCGGCGGTGACGCTGGCGGCCATCGGCGTGGTGTACGGCGATATCGGTACCAGTCCGCTGTATACCCTGCGCGAATGCCTGACGGCGGAGGAGGGCATCACCATGACGCCGGCCTCGATCTACGGCTTTCTGTCGCTGATTTTCTGGCTGCTGACGCTGGTGGTGTCTATTAAATACGTCTGCTTCGTGATGCGCGCCGACAACGACGGTGAGGGGGGGATTCTGACGCTGATGTCGCTGGCGATCCGCAACCTGGATGCGCGCTGGGTGCCGGCGGCGGTGCTGATCGGGCTGGTGGGCGGCAGCTTTTTCTACGGCGACGGGGTGATTACCCCGGCCATCTCGGTGCTCTCGGCCATTGAAGGGCTGCAGATTATCGCCCCCGAGCTGGACAGCTTTATCGTGCCGCTGTCGCTGCTGGTGTTGACCGCGCTGTTCGTGATCCAAAAGCACGGTACCGGCAGCGTCGGTAAATTATTCGCTCCGGCGATGGTCATCTGGTTCCTGACGCTGGCGCTGCTGGGCATCGGCGGCATTCTGCATCACCCCGGCGTACTGCGGGCGCTGAACCCTTATTGGGCGGTGAATTTCTTCCTCGAGTACAAGGCGGTATCGTTCTTCGCGCTGGGTATGGTGGTGTTGTCGGTTACCGGCGCCGAGGCGCTGTACGCCGATATGGGCCACTTCGGCAAAAAACCGATCCGTCTGGCGTGGTTTACGCTGGTGGCACCGGCGTTGGTGCTGAACTACTTCGGCCAGGGGGCGTTGCTGCTGGTCAACCCGGCGGCGATCAACAACCCGTTCTTCCTGCTGGCGCCGACCTGGGCGCTGATCCCGCTGTTGGTGATCGCCACCTTGGCGACGGTGATCGCCTCGCAGGCGGTGATCTCCGGCGTGTTCTCGCTGACGCGCCAGGCGGTGCGGCTGGGCTACCTGCCGCCGATGCGCATCATCTATACCTCCGATCAGGAGTCCGGGCAGATCTATATTCCGGTGGTGAACTGGCTGCTGTTCGCGGCGGTCTTGATCGTGATTATCAGCTTCAAACACTCCAGCAATCTGGCCTCGGCTTACGGCATCGTGGTGACCGGCACCATGCTGCTGTCATCGATTCTGCTGAGCATCGTGGCGGTGAAAAACTGGGGCTGGCCGCGCGCGCTGGGCGGGCTGATGTTGCTGGTCATGCTGTGCATCGACGTGCCGCTGTTCGGCGCCAACCTGATCAAACTGGCGACCGGTGGCTGGCTGCCGGTGGCGCTGGGGTTGATCATTCTGCTGATCATGCTGACCTGGAAGACCGAACGCTCGCGCCTGATCCGCCGGTTGCGCGACAATCAGGAAGGGTTGACCGCGCTGATCGAGTCGTTGGAGAAGGCGCCGCCGAAGCGGGTGCCGGGCACTGCGGTGTTTATGGAACGCACGCCGCACGCGGTGCCGCTGGTGCTGTTGCACAACCTGAAGCACAACAAGGTGCTGCATGAGCGCGTGGTGCTGCTGACCATCGTGAGCACCGATATGCCGTACGTACACAACGTGCAGCGGGTGACGATCGAACGGCTGTCGGCGAGTTTCTGGCGAGTGGTGGCGAGCTACGGCTGGCGCGAGACGCCCAACGTGACGGATATCCTTTACCGCTGCGGGCTGGAGGGAATGAGCTTCACCATGAGCGAAACCTCGTTCTTCATGTCGCGCGATACGCTGGTGCTGGGCAAACGCCCCTGGTATCTGCGCATTCGCGGCAAAGTGTTCCAGCTATTGCAGCGCAACGCGCTGCGGGCGCCGGATCTGTTCGAAATCCCGCCTAACCGGGTGATCGAACTGGGGGCGCAGGTGGAGTTCTGAATAAAAAAACGCTGCGATAAACGCAGCGTTTTTGTTCGGCAGGGGAGTTACGCCAGGCGCTGTTCGATGATGCCGCCGCCGAGGCAGATTTCGCCCTGGTAGAATACCGCCGACTGACCGGGGGTGACGGCGGCGACCGGCTCGTCGAAACGCACTTCGATGCGCTCGTCGTCAAGCGGGGTCACGGTGCACGGGATGTCCTGCTGGCGATAGCGGGTCTTCACCGTGCAGCGGAACGGGCCGTTCAGCGGCAGACGGTCGACCCAGTGCAGCTGTTGCGCGATAAGGCCAGTAGACATCAGGCGCGGGTGATCGTGCCCCTGCGCGACCACCAGCACGTTGTTGGCCACGTCTTTATCCACCACGTACCACGGATCTTCGCTGCTGTCTTTCATGCCGCCGATGCCCAGCCCTTTGCGCTGGCCGAGGGTGTGATACATCAGGCCCTGGTGTTCGCCGACGGTCTGGCCGTCAACGCTGACGATCGGGCCCGGTTGCGCCGGCAGGTAGCGGCCGAGGAAGTCGCGGAACTTGCGCTCGCCGATAAAGCAGATGCCGGTGGAGTCTTTCTTCTTGGCGGTGACCAGCTCTAATTGCTCGGCGATGCGGCGCACCTCCGGTTTCTCCAGCTCGCCGACCGGGAACAGGCTTTGCGCCACCTGCTCGTGGCTCAGGGTGTAGAGGAAGTAGCTCTGATCTTTGTTGCCGTCGACGCCGCGCAGCAGGCGGCTTTTGCCGTCCACGTCCTGGCGGCGCACGTAGTGACCGGTGGCGATGAAATCGGCCCCCAGATCTTCGGCGGCGAACTCCAGGAAGGCTTTGAATTTGATCTCTTTATTGCACAGGATGTCCGGGTTCGGCGTGCGGCCGGCCTTGTACTCTTCCAGGAACAGCTCAAACACGTTGTCCCAGTATTCCGCCGCAAAGTTCACCGTGTGCAGTTCGATGCCCAGCTTGTCGCAGACCGCTTGCGCGTCGGCCAGATCGGTCGCGGCGGAGCAGTACTCTTCGTCGTCGTCTTCTTCCCAGTTCTTCATAAACAGCCCAGCGACCTGATAGCCCTGTTGCTGTAACAGATAGGCGGTAACGGAAGAGTCGACGCCGCCGGACATACCGACGATTACTTTTTTCTGGCTGTTGTCTGACATGGGGATCTCACGAACTTGAACACGAACCGTGCTGATAAAAACAAGCGCAGGATTTTACCACGTTGGCCGCGCCGGCGCACTGTTCATCTTGTGCTGCCCGGTGCCCTTAAAACGGCCAGGCGAAGCTGCCGACCAGCGACAGCGGGTAGCGCTCCGGCTGCTGGTAGCTGCGAATGCTCTCCGCCACCAGCGCGGAACGCAGGTTGGGCGCCTGCAAAATCTCTTCGGCGCTCAGCCACAGGCAACGATCGATGTCGCTGTCGTGCGGCTCGGTCGGCAGCGGTTGTTCCAGCTCGATAACGAAGCAAAAACGCAGGAACGGCGTGCGATCCGGCGCGATCCACTGGTGCAGGCGCAGGAACGCCTGCGGCGTGGCGCGGATGCCGGTTTCTTCCCACAGCTCACGCTCGGCGGCCTGCGCCAGCGTCTCGTCGGCCTCCAGGTGGCCGGCCGGCTGGTTCCACAGCGCTTTGCCGTTGATGGTCTCTTCGACGATCAGAAATTTGCCGGCGGCGTGCACCACGCAGGCCACGGTGACGTGCGGTTTGAACATGCGGTCTCCTTACAGCGGTTTGTCGATGCGCCGGTAGATGCCGTCCAACTCGGCGAACAACAGCGCGGTCAGGGTGTGCTTCATGACGCCTCCCTCGGTCGGGCTACAGAGAATCGAGGGTTTTCCATTCACCGGGTTGCAGTGAGCCCAGCGAAAGATTACCCATACTGTAGCGAATCAGGCGCAGGGTAGGGAACCCGATATGCGCCGTCATGCGACGCACCTGACGGTTTCGCCCTTCATACAGGGTGATTTTCAACCAGCAGGTGGGGATGGATTTACGTTCGCGAATCGGCGGGTTGCGTGGCCACAGCCACTGCGGCTCGGCCACCAACTCCACCCCGGCGGGCAGCGTGGGGCCGTCTTTCAGCGTGACGCCGCTGCGCAGCGGTGCCAGATCGCTCTCCTGCGGTGCGCCTTCGACCTGCACATAATAGATTTTGCCGGTGCGCTTGCCCGGCTGGGTGAGCTGCGCCTGCAGCTGGCCGTCGTTGGTCAGCACCAGCAGCCCTTCGCTGTCGCGATCCAGGCGCCCGGCGGCGTAAACGTCGGGGAAGGGGATGTATTCTTTCAGCGTGGCGCGGCCGGCTTCGTCGGTGAACTGCGGCAGCACGTCGAAGGGCTTGTTGAATAACACAATTCGGCGCGGCCCTTTCGGCGCGGCGGGTTTGGCGGCATTCGGCTTGCTGAATCGTTTAACGTTGTGATTTCTAACAGAGAATTTTTTCATAACAGTTGAGATTACGGATGATAAGCGCATTATAACCGAATCCGTTTCGGATTGGCGCGGACCGAATATTCAAGTAGTATCTACACGCATCTTACAAAGCATTAACAAAATTGCGCTTGAAGGAGAGGTTGATGGAAAGCAAAGTAGTTGTTCCGGCAGAAGGTAAAAAAATCACGGTTGACGCCCAGGGTAAACTGGTTGTTCCTCATAACCCGATCATCCCGTTCATCGAAGGCGACGGCATCGGCGTTGACGTGACTCCTGCCATGATCCACGTGGTTGATGCGGCCGTTAAAAAGGCTTACCACGGCGAACGTAAAATCTCCTGGATGGAAATCTACACCGGCGAAAAATCTACTCACGTTTACGGTAAAGACGTGTGGCTGCCGGACGAAACTCTGGACCTGATCCGCGACTACCGCGTCGCCATCAAAGGCCCCCTGACCACCCCGGTCGGCGGCGGCATCCGTTCTCTGAACGTGGCCCTGCGTCAGCAGCTGGACCTGTACGTGTGCCTGCGCCCGGTGCGTTACTACCAGGGCACCCCAAGCCCGGTGAAACAGCCTGAGCTGACCGACATGGTGATCTTCCGCGAAAACGCCGAAGACATCTACGCCGGCATCGAGTGGAAAGCCGGCTCCGCCGAAGCGGACAAAGTGATCAAATTCCTGCGCGACGAAATGGGCGTGAAGAAAATCCGCTTCCCAGAGCAGTGCGGTATCGGCGTGAAGCCATGCTCCGAAGAAGGGACCAAGCGTCTGGTGCGTGCGGCGATCGAATACGCTATCACCAACGACCGTGACTCCGTGACCCTGGTTCACAAAGGCAACATCATGAAGTTCACCGAAGGTGCCTTCAAGGATTGGGGCTATGAGCTGGCGCGCGAAGAGTTCGGCGGCGAGCTGATTGACGGCGGCCCATGGTTGAAGATCAAGAACCCGAACACCGGCAAAGAGATCGTGGTTAAAGACGTGATCGCCGACGCCTTCCTGCAGCAGATCCTGCTGCGCCCGGCAGAATACGACGTGATCGCCTGTATGAACCTGAACGGCGACTACATCTCCGACGCCCTGGCTGCCCAGGTCGGCGGTATCGGCATCGCCCCGGGTGCCAACATCGGCTCCGACTGCGCGCTGTTCGAAGCGACTCACGGCACCGCGCCGAAGTACGCCGGCCAGGACAAAGTAAACCCAGGCTCCATCATCCTGTCCGCAGAGATGATGCTGCGCCACATGGGCTGGTTCGAAGCGGCTGACCTGATCGTTAAGGGCATGGAAGGTGCTATCGCTGCCAAAACCGTGACCTACGACTTCGAACGCCTGATGGAAGGCGCTAAGCTGCTGAAATGTTCAGAGTTTGGCGACGCTATCGTTAAACACATGTAAGTGTGTTTGGCGCTTGAATAAGAAAGGGGAACCTAATGGTTCCCTTTTTTATTATTAAAATTGCTACGGTTATCAAAACGTTATCAAAACTCGGCCATTTTCACACTTTTGATATGTTTCAAACTAAAGAGTGAAGTTCACTCAAAACCATAGAAAAGGGTTACTCCCGCTCGTAAGTTAATTGTTTGTTTGAAACAAAACCAGTAACTGCACAAGCCAAGACTGAAGGGCCATTTTGAGCAAGGAGCGGAAGCTGGCGCATCAGAACTCGAACGATTCCAGTCACCGCTGGAATGAAAGATGCCGCTTGCGCGGCATTGTGTGCTTAATTCTGCTGGAACATTAGAAGCCTGTACCCTATGAAATTACAGGCCCACTTTCATAATGGTATACGGAGACTCAGTGAATGATCTCTTCCCCAAATCAGCGCCAGACTAAATCAGAGATCCGGGCTTTTTTGATCTCTTCCCCAAATCAGCGCCAGACTAAATCAGAGATCCGGGCTTTTTTGCAGACTTCGGACAAATTCCTCCGGAGTCTGGTTATTTAACGAAGAATGGGGTCTTTGCCGGTTATATTCCTGTCGCCAGCACTCGACCTTTTCCTGCGCATCTTCCAGTGACAGAAACCAGTGAACGTTCAGACACTCGTCACGGAAGCTACCGTTAAATGATTCGATTAACGCATTGTCCGTCGGCTTTCCCGGCTGGGAGAAGTCCATCGTGATGCCATTTTCATACGCCCATTTATCCAACGCCTTTGAGATAAATTCGCTGCCATTGTCGGTCTGAAGCCGTTCGGGGACTCGCTGCTGTAATTGCTTCAGCCGCGCCATTACCGCAACGACATCGTCACCCCGCAGGCCCTGTCCCACTTCTATCGCCAGGCATTCCCGACTAAAATTATCGACTACAGTCAGCGCACGGATCCGACGCCCGTTGAACAGATTATCAGCAACGAAATCCATGCTCCAGCACTGATCGGCCGTCGTCACTGCCGGACGCGCCAGTCTGTGCCTGGCTGTGACATGTCGTCGGGGGCGTTTTGTCCGTAGATTCAGCCCTTCCTGACAATAAATACGGTGGGTTTTCTTATGGTTAATCAGCCAGCCTTCCCGGCGCAGCAGGATATGAATGCGCTGCATGCCGTAGCGAATGCGGGTTTCGGCTATCTCCCTTATCCGCTGCGTGATGGCGCGGTCGTCGCGCCGGCTTTGATAGTGATAGACCGTGCGGCTCTGCATCATCAGACGACAGCCACGCCGCAGCCCGATGCGGTAGGCCTCCAGCAACCAGGATACCGCTTCCCGTTTCTGGGCCGGCCTCAGAACTTTTTTTTGATGACCTCCTGCAGCATCTCTTTGTCCAGACTCAGATCTGCCACCAGACGCTTAAGGCGCTGATTTTCTTCCTCCAACTGCCTCAGGCGACGAAGTTCCGTTACGCCCATGCCACCGAATTTCTTCTTCCAATTGTAAAAAGTGGCTTCGGAAATCCCCATCTTTCTGCACACTTCCTCCACGCGGGTGCCGGTTTCAGCCTGTTTCAGGGCAAACGCGATCTGTTCTTCGGTATAACGGGTCTTTTTCATATCAGATGACCTCTTTTTTCAGGAGAAGAAAGGCCGAAAACTCTACTTTACGCCGGTACTGAACAAAGGGAAGAGATCAATGCTAGAGGATCTCTAAAAGTGAATGGTCCGTTTTACCGGGATACTTACACAGGCACCTGAACCGAACCATGCCGCTGTTTACCTGGGTGACGGGATTATGATCCATCACATGTATGGTCAGCTCAGTAACCGTGTCTCCTACGGCGGATATTGGCAAGAACGGACGATCACGGTTTTGCGTTTTAACGGGTGAATATCTTAACTTCAACTGCTAACATTGATGGGGGTTGTTATTCTATAGGAAAAGGATTAAATGAGAGAATTTGGATTTTTATTGCTGGCAATAGGTGTCGTTTGGCTGTTGATAGCTTTTAACATGGACACCTATGTTTTTACTGGGTATGGTGAACGTGTCAATAATATCGGCTTGATTGCATCTAAACAAAATCACTTGCTGATATCATCAGTTATTTCTATTTGCGCCATTTTGATGATCATCTTTGGGAAGTCGTCTTCTAAGGCAACTGATTCATATGTAAAATGCCCGTTCTGTGCCGAAAAAATAAATCCTGAAGCAATTAAGTGCAAGCATTGCGCTAGTGATGTATCTGTTCAGTTGAAATCACAGAAAGAAAACAAGTTTTCATTTTATGGGTTTGATCATAACTTATTGATATCAAAAGATGATGGCCTGTCATTAAATGATGGTGGTGTGATGGATTTAGCCAATAAAATCAAGTCAATATCAAAGTCAAATCGTGATTCTTATATTTTTGGTGAGCATCAATCAGATATCACATACATTAAATACAAACTCCCTAAAGCTGTTCAAGACGAGTTTGTAAAAAAGTTGAAGTACTGGCTCACTAAATAAAATTTATTCGACAAGAAAGCCGCGCTATGCGCGGTTTTTTTATGCACCGAAAACCCCCTGCTAGGCTGGGGGTTCCGTAAAGCTTACAGTTTTGAGTAGGCTTTTAAAACCCCTTTTGATTTGTTAGAAAAACCTTGCGGTCTGGCAACTGCAAAGGTTCATTCAAAGAATCAAAAGGGGGTCTCTATGGGGGACGAAAAGAGCTTAGCGCACACCAGATGGAACTGTAAATATCACATAGTGTTTGCCCCAAAGTACCGGAGACAGGTGTTCTACGGGGAAAAACGTAGAACAATAGGCAGCATATTAAGAAAGCTGTGCGAATGGAAAAACGTCACGATCCTGGAAGCAGGAATGCTGTGCAGATCATACCCATATGCTTCTGGAGAGCCCGCCGAAAATGAGCGTATCGAGCTTTATGGGATATCTGAAGGGCAAAAGCAGCCTGATGCTTTACGAGCAATTTGGCGATCTGAAGTTCAAGTATCGTAACCGAGAGTTCTGGTGTCGAGGGTATTACGTAGACACCGTGGGTAAAAATACAGCAAAGATACAGGATTACATAAAACATCAGTTGGAGCAGGATAAATTAGGGGAGCAACTATCGCTCCCGTATCCAGGTAGCCCGTTTACGGGCAGTAAGTAACGGTCTAAACGCAAATGTCAGATTGCTATGCGCCTGTTAGGGCGCGGCTGGTAAGAGAGCCTTACAGGCGCATATGAAAAACCTCCAGCTATGCCGGAGGATATTTATTATGGTTTAACTGTGAATGAGGTCTCGGGCTGGCTCATTGAGCGGCGCTAGCCGATTAACGGACGACCAGCACCGGGCAATTGGCGTGGCGGACGACGGCGGTGGCATTGGAGCCGAGGAGGTAAGTGATCGCAGAAGGGCGGTTTGAACCCATCACGATAATCTCTGCGTTAAGCGAAGCGGCGAGTTCCAGAATCTGATCTTTAGGATCGCCTATGGCAACATGCGTGGTCACTCTATCTTCAGGCACGCTGAATTCTTTTGCCGCTTTTGTCAGCCCCTCGGTCGCTAGCGCAATGGTTTCGTCTTTGGTTTCTATCGCTGCCGTGGCGGCAAAGCCGAAAGCGGCGTAGGTGGCGCGCGACGGGATCACAGCCAGGAAATGGACGTGGGAGTCTTCGAGCCTGGCGAGCGCGTTGACATGCGGGATGACCTGCTGTGTTAATTCGGGCTCGGTAATATCCACTGGAACCAAGATAGTTTTATACATACTCCCTCCTTATCGTTTTCAAATAACTCCACTTATCAAAGTATAGCTTCCAGACGCCAAAAAAACGGCGATCGGTATGGCAGAACCAAAGAAATGGGTCGCCGAAAAGGTAAAGTATGCGGAAATTGCTGTCGTGGCAATAGGTTAGAAGCGGCTGGTCGGGTCGCTACAGGCGTGGAGGATGCTAATCTGCTGAAATGCTCAGCGTTCGGCACTGCTATCGTTGAGCACGTAGCAGCGTGCTGGGCGTTTGAGCAGAAAAGGAGCTATCGGGCTTCTTCTTTGTTACAATCAGTAATATCGTTATCAAGTAAAAAGATAGTTTAAATGACCAAGAAAACCGTTACTGCTTTGATTTTGTCTTTATTTATTGGCGGATGTGCCACGCAAACTGCCGATGAGAGAGTGGCCAGGGCGAAAGCAAAGTACGCTGAATCAAACCCCGTCGCGCAAGCGCCTTCACCCTTGGTTCGTTTGGAATGCAACACGCAAGCAGGAACCCAAATCACTGCCATGATGAATGGTGCATCGCAAACCGTCACCATTAACAGCGCCGTATTCCGTTTTGTCGACCGGGACGACGTTCAGGGCATTGATACTTTGAGCTTTGCCAGAACCGTTGACGGCGTAACCAGCTGGGTGTTCGTGAACATGGCATCCAGCGATCCGGTTTATCTCAGCATTGTGAGCCAAAAGACCGTGTTGAAATTTATGTGCAGTGCTTACAAAGGATGAGTGAAAACGTGTATACCGTCGCTGTCTATTCATACGTTATTGCTGGCGAAAACCAGTGCGAGCCGGTGTCGGAGTGACGGACTTCTCAGTACCTGGCGAAAGTTTTAAGGTCAGTGGCGGTTCATGCTGATCCTGTATAACGTATTGGCCGGGGCTCTTTGAGTGGCCCTGCGTTAACTGATTTCGCCGCTGATAATTCATCCATAAGGACAGGGATATGAAAATAACGCATTCAGGCTACAAAACCGGCATCGCCACATTATTGGCGACGATGATCGCGCTGGCACTAACGGGATGCGCCAAGAACACTGCCCCCAACCAAAACGTTCCGATGAATAATAAAGAGGTCGATGGTCTTCTCGCCAACCTTGGCGACCCAAAGACGCCTGCGCCGGGGAAAGAGGAATTACATTACATGACTCAGGTGCAAGCTGAGATTCAACGCCATTTAAAAGACGCCGCCATCTACTCAGGCCAACGCTGTGCATTGCGTATTACGCTGGCGCCGGACGGCATGCCAATCGGTGTTCGAACTGAAGGTGGCGATCCGGCTCTTTGCCGTGCGGCGATGAAGGCGGTTGCCGATGCGCGTCTGCCTAAGCCGCCAACGCCAGAGATCCATAATGCGTTCCAAATCATCATATTGGAATTTCGCCCGTAGTGAATAAGCAGTGCTGTTTCTGCGCAACGCTATCCCGGTCAAGGCCGGGATTTTTTATTGCCGTCACCCAGCGTTAATTTGTGGATATCGCTAAAGCCCTGCATGAATGCTGACGATAATCGTTGAAACCCCTATTTATAGAAGAGTGACAATGCGTTTTTTCTGGGTAAACATCGGTGGCAGCGTTGCGGAGGTTTTAGAGGGCGAATTCCTTTGGGCGCCGCAATATGGAATAAATAAGACCGGGAATATGTTTAAACCCGCCGGGTGGGAAACGGTCAAAAAAGTCAAAGCAGGCGACCTGATTTTTTGCAACGAGGCCAGGAAGATTATCGGTGTGGCGACGGCGGTAGGCGATGCTTATTCTGCACCGCGGCCTGAAAACCGGACTGCGGGCCGTTCTAATATATCGGGTACCAAAATCGATTTGGAACTGACGTGTCTTGAGCTGCCCATCGAGATTTCCCTGTTCCGTCAGGCCTTCTTGCGCTTACATAATCAGGCCAGCTTTCCGCACGTTTTTAATGTTAAGGGGGGATGCACCGAAAACTATATGTGTGAGATCCCCGCACCGGCAGCAATGCTGATCGCCGGTTTTATCTCGGAAAATCTCTCGATCAATTTCCATGCAGATACGGTCGAAATCGCCAAAGAGATCGGTAGTGAGAAGGAAGCGGTGATTCAGGCGCGGCTTGGGCATGGCCCCTATCGCGATAAAATGTTTAAGCGGTGGGGAAACCGGTGTGCGGTCACGGGGATTGCGGAGCCGTCCATTCTCATCGCTTCTCATATCGTTGCCTGGTCGATTGCGACCCCAGAAGAGAAAGTGGATCCGCACAATGGTCTGCCGTTAATCCCCAATCTGGACAAGCTGTTCGATCGCGGCATGATAAGTTTTGCCGACAATGGGCGTTTGCTGTATCCAAAGACGAAGAGCAGCTTGTTAGATGAGTTAAAGATCCCGTTGGATGCGAACATTAGCGGGTTGTCTGAAAAGAACAAAGCCTACCTGCGGCGGCATCGAGCGAGATGGGGTTTTGAAGCTGAACCCTGATGCAGTCTCGCCAAGACAGGGCCGGTGCTTCTAGCGATACATCATCGCGCTCACGCGCTCGCTCCGGTCTTTAAAACCGTTGCTGCGCATCGTTATCACGTAATAGCGATAGTGGTGTTTCTCCGCGTACTCGCGCACCAGCTCTTCGGCAAACAGGCCGCTGAAGGTGACGGTGGTGACGAACGTCAGCCCCTTCACTTCGTAGGTGCTGATCTCTTGCGGGGTGCCGATATACGGCGGCGGGAACACGGTTTTGCGGAACTGGCAGCCCACCAGCAGCAGGGTAAACAGCAGGGCGGCGGATATTTGCGGTATTCTCATCGAGAAATGCTTTCCTTCCTTGGCGTGTGTATCGTTAACTCTATAATAGAATTACAAAATTCGGTGGGGATGTAAAAGCTGTCCCTACATTGACCGCCACAAGGGGCCAAAACATGCCTGTTCGTCTTGCCACTGAAACCGATGCCGCGGCCCTGATCGCCCTCGACAGCGTTGCCCAGCATGAGCCGCCGCGCGCGGCGCAGATCCGCACCTGGTGTGGGCAGGGCATCTGTTATCTTGCCGAAGAACAGGGCGTGGTGATGGGCTACGGCGTGCTGCACTATCATTTCTTCGGCTGCGGCTTTATCGAGATGCTGATGATCGGCGAGCGCTATCGCCGCCGGGGCGTCGGGCAGGCGTTGATTGCGGCGTTGAAATCCCACTGCCGGCACCCCAAGCTGTTCACCTCCACCAATCGCTCCAACCTGCCGATGCAGCGGCTGCTGTTGAACGCCGGATTTGTCGCCAGCGGCCAGATTGACAATCTCGATGACGGTGACCCGGAGCGGGTATTTTTTATCCCGGCGCGCTGATACGGAACCACAGACAAAAAAGGGGCCCAAACGGGCCCCTGCATAATACGGCGCGAGAGGTTTACTCCGCCGCGTCGGGATGGTTTTTGCCTTCCTCGATAAACTCTTCGTCGATCTCTTCGATGTTCTCCTCGCTGTCGCGGCCCGAGAGAATGTTCCAGCAGGCGATGAACAGCGCGGCGATCAAGGGGCCGATGACAAAACCGTTGATGCCGTAAACCTCCATGCCGCCCAGGGTGGAGATCAGGATCAGGTAGTCCGGCATTTTGGTGTCTTTGCCCACCAGCAGCGGGCGAAGGATGTTGTCCACCAGGCCGATCACCACCACGAAGAACACCACCAGGAAGATGGCTTTCCACAACATGCCGGTGGCGAAGAAGTAGATCACCGCCGGCACCCAGATAATCGCGGAGCCTACGGCGGGTATGATCGACAGGAACGCCATCAGCGCGCCCCACAGCAGGCTGCCGTCGATGCCGGTAAAGTAAAACGCCAGCCCGCCGAGCGCGCCTTGTACCACGGCGACCACCACCGTGCCCTTGACGGTGGCGCGGGAAACCGCGGCGAACTTCACGAACAGATGGTGTTTCACATGCTGGGAAAGCGGCAGCGCTTCGAGCGCCAGGTTCACCAGATAAGGGCCGTCTTTCAGCAGGAAGAACAGCAGGTACAACATGACGCCGAAGCCGACGACGAAGTTGAAGGTGCCCTTGCCGATCAGGAACACGCTGCCCGCCAGATATTGCCCACCCTTGAGCGCCACGTCGGAAAGCTGCTTTTGGATCTCGGCGGCGCTGTTGAGGTTATGCTCCGCCAGGAAACGCTGCGCCCAGCCAGGCAGGTGGCGCATAAAGTCTGCCAGCATGGTCGGCAGTTGGCTATTGTTGGCCTGTAGCTTGGTGTAGATCACGTTGAATTCCATCGCCAGCGACGAGGCGATGATCGCCAACGGCGTGAACACGATCAGGCAGATCAGTGCCACCGTCAGCAGCGAAACTACGCCGTTGCGTTCGCCGACGTACTGCTTCAGCGTCTTTTTCACCGGATGGAAAATCACCGCCAGAATGATGGCCCACAGCACCGAGGAGTAGTAAGGCCCCAGCACGTCGAGAAAGGCGGCGGTGACGATGAACAGGATCAGAATAAAGAATCCTTTGGAAATGCCTTTAGACATCATAGTCGTCCCTCAAAAGATGAATTTTCAGCCTGAATGCTCTGAATGAAAACCACACTATCATCGCTAACGCTTAACCGATAGAGGATTTTTAACGGGGTATACCGTCGCCATACGAAGGAAAAAGCATGATGGACAGGCGGCGTTGCAGGGAAAGCAAGAGGGCTAAGTAATTAACAAAACTTATTGGTTGTGCTTATTCTTTGCATGGCGCTTGTCGTCTTCGCGATAACGCTGGCCAGCGCCAGCCCATGCTTATAACACGCGCAGCACCCGCCCGTTATCCCGCCGTATGGGGCCGCCTACGGCCGAAAGCCAGCGCCAAGAGCGCCCCCAACAGCGCCGCTGCCAGCACCAGCCAGGCCGGGGCCGCCCAACCGGCAGCGGCCACGATGGCGCTGAGCGCGACCGGGCCGATCACCTGGCCGAGATAGTTCCCCTGCATCACCAGCCCGAGGCTCAGCGGCAGCAGCGTCGGCTCCGCCGTCGCCGTCGGCGTGGCGGCCAGAATGGTGGCGGGCAGTATGCCGGCGATGGCGCAGAACAGGAAGCACAGCGGGATCAGTAAACCGTTGGGCGTCATCGGCAGGAAAATGCCAACGCCAATGCCCCCGATCAGCAGGCTGGTGGCGGCGAGCAGACGACTGGCGCGCAGACCGCGCGACAACAGCACCCCGGCGGCGAGATTGCCGAGGATGTTCGCCGCCACCGCCGCCGCGCTGACGCCGCCGGCGGCCGCCAGCGACAGACCGATGCGCTGCATCAGGAAGATCGGCAAAAAGGTCATCACCGAGAAAAACTGCAGGTTGTAAGCGGCGAACATCAGCGCCAGCAACAGCGGCTGGCGTGCCCGCAGCAGTGTGGCCAGCGCTTGCCGCAGCTGCAACGGCGGAGTGTGCGCGTCGGCGGCACGTCGGGGCGTGGTCAGCGGCAGCAGCAGGGCGGCCAACAGCGTTAACGCCGCACCGGCCAGCCAGCTCTGCTGCCAGCCGGCCAGGTGCGGGCCGATAAACAGCGAAATGGCGATGCCCGCCGGCATAAAGGTGCTCCAGATGCCGAACACCAGGCTGCGCTGGGCCGGTGCGACGATGCGGTTCAGCACCGCCGGCGCGGCCACCACCACGATCACGAAGCCGAGGCCTTCAACAAAGCGGCTGACAATCAATCCGGCGAAGTCGTGCAGCGTGGCGCCGGCGAGGCTGGCGGCGCTGATGATCAGCAGTCCCAAGGCCAGCAGGCGTCGGTCGCCCCAGCGGCGCACCAGCAGCCCGGCGGCGATGCCGCCGAATACCCCGACGAAGGGAAAGGCCGAGATGACCCCGCTCAGCGCCTCCAGCGAGCGGCCGAACTGCGCCTGCAGCGCCGGTAGCGCGATGGTGGCTTTGCCCACGTGCAGCGCCGCGGCGATGCCGGCGAACAGCACGTTGACGACGGCTGCCCAGGGCGTGGTGTCCGGTTTGATCGCGGTCATAACACTCTCCAGTGGCGGTAACGCCATCACTATGCGCCGGTACGCCGATGAAAGTCGTTCAAATGCTGCGCTGTCACGCGGTGAAATTATCCATTTAGAGCGCTGTTGCGGGCCTTTGTTGTTTGGTTCGCCAGCATGCCGGCCTGCGTGGACGTTCGTCCCCCCCAGCGCTTTACTGTTCCGGCACGCAGCGAGCGTGCCTGATTAATTTTATAAGGGGTAGTGTATGTCAGAGACGATGTATGAGAGTGGGGAAACGGCTATCGAATGGAGCTATGGCGGCCGGGGCGATGACATCGGCAGCAGCCTGAGCGTCGACACGGTTGAGGAACAGCCGCACGGTTATCTGATGACGGTCGATCGGCCGGTACAGATCTTCAAAGAAGCGGTACCGCCGTTGATGGCCTTTGTTACACTGCTGCGCCCGCTGTATGCGCAAACGGGGACTGGTTTCCAGTTTGTGCCGGTGTCCACCTCCTGGACCGATGTACAGCCTCTGCCGGCCAGCGCGGGCTATCTGGGTGTGCAGGTCAACGCCGGCATTTTCTTCCACGGCGCCAAGCCAACGCACTATAAAGATCGCGACGGACAGATGAAAGCGATCGACGGAGGTACCATCCTGCAGAGCATCACCGTGCTGCATCGCGTGGCACACCCGTGGGGGCCGGGCGAAAGCGCCGCCTGACAGTGAAATGCAGTCGAGGGGCCGGTCGCGGCTCCTTATCTCGTCTTGAATCCGGGCGCGGGTTGGGTAAAACTGGCTGTCTATTCAAGGAGAAGAGTATGTACAGCGACAACGAGAAAAAATTTTATATCATCCTTAACCGCAACCACGAACCGGCCACACTGTTTAACGCCTCCTGCCATCTGACGGCGGGCATCACCGATCTGATCGAACCGCGTGAGTTTCACCACTACCCGAGCAGTCTTGACGGCGTCAGCGCCAATATGAGCCACTATCCGATCGTGATCCTGCAGGCCAAGAACGGCAGCCAGCTCAGCAACCTGATCCTGAAGTGCAAGGAAGAGGGCGTGTTGTTCAACTTCTTCACCACCACCATGTTGTCGCACTCCGCCGAACAACAGATCGCCGACACCGCCGGCACCCCTTACGAGCAGCTGGATTTTGTGGCGGCGGCGCTGTACGGCGACAGCGAGCAGCTTAAGCCGCTGACCAAGAAATTCTCCGTCTACCGCTAATCGCGAAAGGCGTCACATCCCGGCCCGCCGCGGCTATGATATTTTTCCATCAAATCATTGATGGAGATGAGCATGAGCGGCAAGAAAACCACCATGGCGGCCATCGCCAGAGAGGCGCGGGTCGGCGTCGCTACCGTCGATCGGGTGATCAATCAGCGCGCCTCGGTGCGGCCCGCCACTCAGCGGCGGGTGATTGAGGCGGCGAAAAAGTTGGGGTTCGCGCTGGAAAAGTCCCACTGTCTGTCGGCGGTGTTGGGCAGGCCGCAGCAGTGCGTGAAAATGGGGTTTATCCTGCTGCGGCGCGAACACTCTTTCTATGCCCAATTGGCGGATGAACTGTTGGCGCAAGCGGCGGTTTATCATGAGCCGGGGCAGCCGCCGCAGTTTATCTTTCACGATCTCAACGCCATCGGCGACACCGCCGCCGCCATTACCCAACTGAGCCATCAGGTGGAGGCGATCGGCGTGTTGGCGCTGGACCATCCGCTGATCCACTATGCCGTCGAAGAGGCCGCCCAGGCGGGCATCAAGGTTTTCGCGCTGCTGTCGGACTTATCGGTGCCCAGCCGCTCCGGTTACATCGGTCTGGATAATCACAAGGCCGGCCGCACCGCCGCCTGGGCGGTGGATCGCCTGTGTCGGCGCCAGGGGGACGTCGGCGTGATTATCGGCGACAACCGCTTTATCTGTCAGGAAACCTGCGAGATCGGCTTTCGCTCCTATTTGCGCGAGCAGATGAGCGCCCAGCGGGTGCTGGAGCCGATGCGCAGTCATGAAGATGCCGAGACCGCGCGCCGGGTGACGCGTGAACTGCTGGCGGCCCATCCAGGGCTGGTGGCGCTGTATGCGCCAAGCGGCGGCGTGGAAGGCATCACTCAGGCGCTGCGAGAGAGCGGCCGGCAGCATGACATCACGCTGGTGTGCCACGGCCCGGTGCAGGGCGGTGAAATGGCGCTGATCGACGGCACGCTTGATCTGCTGCTGTGCCATCGTATTTCCGAACTGGCGGCCACGATCGTCGAGACACTTGCCGCCGCCGCCGAGCAACCGGGGTTGCGTCATGTCACCCATCGCTTCGATTTGATCACCAAAGAAAACCTCTGACGGCCGTCATCGCCGACCTCATACGGCGCGGCCGCGTGTCGCCTATATTTGATTAAAAACTATCAAAAAAAACATCAAAAATAACGCGATCGCTATCAAAGAATAAAATTTTCATTGTTGTTTGTTTTGAAATTTTTATTTGATACTGCCGTCATTCCCCCCGCAGAAAGGAGCCGTCACCATGACCTTGCCTATCGCCAATGCGCCCTGCAGTTGGGGCGTGGACGATCCGAACAATCCTCATTTGCCGCCCTATGGCGCCGTACTGCAGGAGGCGGCGACGGCCGGTTACCGCAGCATCGAGCTGGGGCCGTGGGGCTATCTGCCGACGCAGAGCGAAGCGTTGAGCGCCGCGCTGCATCAGCATCACCTGTCGCTGGTAGCCGGCACGATTTTCGACGATCTGGTCAGCGAGGCGAACGTTGAACGCCTGCTGGCCTTGACCCACCGGATCTGCCGCAACCTGTCGTTGGCGCCCAAAGCGCAGCCGACCGAGAACGAGTGCGCTGCACCGCCGTTTCTGGTGATTATCGATTTCGGCAATCCGCAGCGCGCCAGATTTGCCGGGCGTTCGGATCTGGCGCCGCGTCTGGCGGACGCCGAATGGCGGCGGATGATCGAGCACATTACGTGCATCAGCGAGCTGGCCTGGCGGGAATACGGCGTGCGGCCGGTGGTGCACCCACATGCCGGCGGCTGTATCGAGTTCGCCGATGAAATCGACCGGTTGGTGGCGGACATTCCGCATCGCACCGCCGGACTTTGTCTGGATACTGGCCACTTGTATTACGCCGGTCTGGATCCGGCGGCCTGGTTGAGCAAGCACTTCGATCGCCTGGACTATCTGCATTTCAAGGACGTCGATCCGCAGGTATTCCGTGAGGTGTTGGCGCGCGGCGTCGATTTTTTCACCGCCTGCGCCGAAGGCGTCATGTGCCCGCTGGGCAGCGGGGCGATCGATTATCCGCGGTTGCGCGCACTGTTGGCCGAGCGCGGTTACCGGGGCTGGATCACTATCGAGCAGGAGCGCGATCCGCGCAATGTGCAGGGCAGCCTGCATGACGTCACGGCCAGCTTGCGCTACCTGCGCAGCCTCGGCTTTTAATCGGGAGACACCACATGATCAACGGTAGCAAACCTTTGGCAAGATCGCTGCGCTGGGGCATGGTCGGCGGCGGCGCTACCAGCCAGATCGGGTACATCCACCGTTCGGCTGCCCTGCGCGACGGCGCTTTTACCCTGTTGGCCGGGGCGTTCGATATCGACGCGGAACGCGGGCGTCTTTTTGGCCAGAGCCTGGGCGTGGCGACGGAGCGCTGCTATGCGGACTTCGCCGAGATGTTCCGCGCCGAAGCGGCCCGGGTGGATGGCATTGAAGCGGTGTCTATCGCCACGCCGAACAACACCAATTACGCCATTTGCCGGGCGGCGCTGGAGGCGGGGCTGCACGTGGTGTGCGAGAAGCCGCTGTGTTTCAGCGTCGAAGAGGCGCAGGCGCTGGCGGCGTTGTGCGAGCGGCAGCGCAAAGTCATCGGCGTGACCTACGGCTATGCCGGGCATCAGCTGATTCTGCAGGCCCGGCAAATGATTGCCGACGGCCTGTTGGGGGAGATCCGCTTGGTGAATATGCAGTTCGCCCACGGCTTTCACGCTGCGCCGGTAGAGCAGGACAATCCCAGCACTCGCTGGCGGGTGGATCCGCGCTTTGTCGGCCCCAGCTATGTGCTGGGCGATTTGGCGACCCACACGCTGTTCCTGGCGGAAACCATGGCGCCGCAGCTGAAGATCCGGCGGCTGATGTGCGCCCGGCAAAGCTTTGTGCCGTCGCGCGCGCCGCTGGAGGACAACGCCTATGTGCTGATGGAGTACCACAACGGCGCCATTGGCTCGCTGTGGTGCTCGGCGGTCAACTGCGGTTCGATGCACGGCCAAAAGGTGCGTATCGTCGGTGAAAAGGCCAGCCTGGAATGGTGGGACGAACAGCCCAACCAACTGCGCTTTGAAGTGCAGGGCGAGCCGGTAAGGATCCTTGAACGCGGCATGCCGTATCTCAGCGCCCTGGCGCAGGCGGACGATCGCATCGGCGGCGGTCATGCGGAAGGGCTGTTTGAAGCCTGGTCGAATCTCTACCGCCGCTTCGCGCTGGCGATGGACGCCACCGACCGGCGCGACACGGCCTTCCTGGCAGGATTCTGGTATCCGGACGTGCAGGCCGGCGCGCTGGGGGTGAAGTGGGTGGAACGTTGCGTGCGTTCCGCCGAAGCCGATGCCGGTTGGGTCGCCTTCGACTGAGCGTTCGGCTCGTTCAGACGCTGGCGCCGTCGTAGGTGTTGATCTTCAATGCCTCCAACGCGACGGTGGGCACGCAGCGCAGATTGACGGAGCACATCGCGGCGCCATCCGGCGCGGCGCCGTAGGCGAAGGGCTGGGCACCGCAAATCCGGCAGAACTGATGGCGGATCTTGTGCTGATTGAAGGTATAGGCGCTGAGCTGGTCTTCGCCGCTGTTCAACGTGAAGGCGGTGATGGGAAAGAAGGACAGCAGCAGCCCTTTACGGCGGCAAATCGAACAGTTGCAGCTGAGGGCTTCGGTAGGCAGTTCGGCGTCCACGGTAAAGGTGACGGCGCCGCAGTGGCAGCTTCCCTGGAATGACATGGCGATTGACCTGTGGCAAGGGATGGTTTGCCCAGTATAGTGCAATTTATCGCCACCTGGCCGCGTTCGGTTCGATTTCCTTAGTAAATGCACGGTTTTCTGGTAGGTTAGGGGTTAACGTCATCAAAAGGAGAACGCGATGTTAGAGCATTACTATCCGACGAACATGGGCGCCAAACCGGTCACGGACGAGCAGCACAAGCGGCTGGTGGCGGTGCAGGCGGCGCTGGAGCTGATCAAGGCCACACTGTCGGATACCAACGACGGCAACGGCGTGGACTTCCAGCTGAAGGCGGCGGAAAAGCACATTGGCCCGATGGCCGACGCCATTCAGGAAGCCCTGAAATAACGGCTCGCCACAGCGCCAACCGCCCGCCTCGGGCGGTTTTTTTTTGCTTCGTTATCGGCGCTCCTTTTTTTTCGCCGGACGTTCGGGTTCCCAAACGGGTCGAATTAAGGTTAAATACGACGCTACTGTATAAATAATCAGGTGCGTTGCGATGAGTCTGGTGTTGAAAGGTGAAAAGATCGGCCGTAACCGTTTTACCGGTGAGAAGATTGAAAACGGCAGCTTTATGCTGTGTGACTTTTCGGGCGCCGATCTGACCGGCACCGAGTTTATCGGTTGCCAGTTTTACGATCGTGACAGCCGGCAGGGCGGCAATTTCAGCCGCGCCATATTGAAAGACGCCAGCTTCAGAAGCTGCGATCTGTCGATGGCCGATTTCCGCCACGCCAGCGCGTTGGGGCTGGAGATCCGCGAGTGCCGCGCGCAGGGGGCGGATTTTCGCGGCGCCAGCTTTATGAATATGATCACCAGCCGCACCTGGTTTTGCAGCGCCTATATCACCAAAAGCAACCTGAGTTACGCCAATTTCGCCAAGGTGGTGTTGGAGAAATGCGAACTGTGGGAAAACCGCTGGCACGGCGCACAAGTGCTCGGCGCCAATTTCAGCGGATCCGATCTGTCCGGCGGTGAGTTCTCCGGTTTTGACTGGCGCACCGCTGATGTCACCCAGTGCGATCTGAGCAATTCGGAACTGGGCGAGCTGGATTTGCGTACTACCGATCTGCAGGGGGTAAAAATGGACAGCCACCAGGCGGCGCTGCTGCTGGAACGATTGGGGATTGCGGTTATTGGCTGAAAGTTATTGCTCGCCTCCCGCCGGCGTCATTGTTTATATATGTTGGTACTCGTAATGCTCGTTAGATTATGGCGTTGATATAAAACAGTGGTTAAAGGCTTATTAACCACTGTGACATGAAAACACGTAACGTATCTAATCATCACCGGAAGGTGATGTATATAATAGAGTCGTTAAGTGCCTGGCGTTATTTATTTAAATGTGGCGCTGCCATCCGCTTTGGCAATACACATCCGCCCAGTGAAATGCCCTCCGGGTTGCCCGATTTGGTATTCACCATGAAGATGAATGGCAGATTGATCAGTCAGGTTACTGATGGTGATCGGCGAGTGGAAGTTATTCGCATATCCCTGGCTGATCACTCTGGTTCCTGCTTCGTTTTTGATTTCAGCGTTTGGTGCCACGGCATGGACGTGTGCGCTTTCGCTGGTATGGGAACGTAATACGGCGCGATTGGTGCTGGGCACGACGGTCCAGGTGCCGTTTGCGTTATAGGTGACGTTGAAGGTCAGGAAACCCGTTGTGGCATCGCACAGTGCGGCGTTGACCGAGGAACTGGTGAAGTTCATCACGGTGCCTGACGTGTAATTCCCGGTTTGTACGTAGAATTGCAGAATGGGCTGGCAATCCAGGTTGCTGCCGGGATTGACCGTAACGAAGTTCGACAGCACGACGGTACCGTTGACCAACCGTACGGCAGAGCCGCCATTGTACTTTTCCAGTAGTGGATTATAGGTCGGAGAAACGATGCGGAATGCGCCGGGCTGTACCCCTTGCGCTTGGGTCGCAGGTGTAAGGCCGAGCGCGGGACTGACAATCATGTTCGTGCTGTTGTTGGTTGCGGCTCCTCCTGCCGCTGGGGTGAGGTCGATCGGCTGAATCGCTGATGAGTAACCGGACGGTTGCCCGATCTGCGGCGGGGCGACCTGCTGTTGCACGCCGGCGTAGTACTGAAAATCCAGCAAGAAGGTATAGACGCTACCGCCTTGAGAAGAAGGCAGGATAGTTGTTGATAAAAGGCTGTTTGAATAGACCTCTGCGCCGCCGACATAAACGGAAGGTTGCTGGAAAAAGAAGAAGTTCTGCAGAGCAGGGCTGTTATTTTGTACGTTAATTTGAACCAGGGTACCCATAGTTAACTCCTTTATTGCTGTGGTTGTCATAAAAGGCATGACGAATAATAAAGAGGTGCCTGCGATATTTTCGCAGCAGAAAGAGTATAGGTGATTATTTAATTTAAGCCCGCGGACCGGGGTGGCTTTTATTTAATGGGTCATGATGAGTGCATGATTTATTAGCACTCTATTTTATAGGTTTGTGTGCTGCTTGAGGATATTTCACTGTTAAGTATCATAATTAATTTCACAAGGGATTCAATTCCTCTTTTATTAATCCCGGTTGCTTACCATTTTTATTTTCACCATTCATGCACTCGTTTTTGAAAAAATGAAGGCATTATCTATTTAAAACCATTGGTTATGGCTTTTTATCGGGGGATTTTATTTTTTTCAGTTTTTACTTAAAAAATTTTTCAGCGGCAAGCGAAATTAGGCGTTTTTGCCAGAGAGGGCGGGCTGCCGATAAGAAAAACCCGGCCTGGCGCCGGGTTTTACCAGGATGACCTCAGCGCTGCGAGTCCAGAGGTTCGTTGTTTTTCACCACGTCCTGGGCCTTGAGATAGCTCTCGATCAGCAGTTGGTAAGCCGGGAAGATGTGGGTGTAGACCTCGGCCCACTGCTGAGCGTCGGCACGGTTCCAGCTGCCTTGCAGCTCGGAGGCTACGCCGGCGGTGTCGATCGGCACCACGCCGGCCTGTACCACGCGCGCCAGGGTAATTTCCTGCGCCATTTTCGAGTAGGTGCCTGAGGCGTCGATCACCGCGAAGACTTTATAGCCTTCGGCCACCGCGCTGATGGACGGGAAGGCCATACAGACGCTGGTGATGGTGCCGGCGATGATCAGCGTTTTGCGGCCGGTGGCCTTGACCGCCGCCACGAAGTCCGGGTTGTCCCAAGCGTTGATCTCCCCTTTACGGGCGACGTATTGCGCGTGCGGCGCATTCTGATGGATTTCCGGGATCAGCGGGCCGTTGGGGCCTTGCGGCACTGAGGCGGTGGTGATCACCGGCAGTTTGCTGAGGGTGGCAATGCTGGCCAGCGCGGCGGCACGGGCGCGCAGTTCGGTCATCGGCATGTCGGCGACGGTTTGGAACAGGCCGCTTTGGTGATCGATCAGCAGCATGACCGCGTCATTGGCATCAATAACAGGACGATGGCCGTTGAAGTTGGCTGGGGTGCTCATGGTTTTTTCCTTCTGTCATTGTAAGGTAAGCAGGCATTTGCCTTGATTGATAAGGCTGAAACTCAGCACTTGCCTACAGTGTAGGGCAGGGAGAAAAATCCGGTAGAGCGCAAAGGCGGGATGCATCGTTCCATAGATGCAACAATGTCGGGCGGGCGAGGGGCCCGACGCTGAGCTAAACTTAAAGTGCATGAGAAACATGCGGCAGGGAGCGCCATTCTGTTCACGGGTTTGATGCGAGGGCCGCCATCATGGCTTATCAGCATATCGTTGTCGCCACGGATCTCAGCGAAGATGCCGAGTTCCTGCTCGGCAAGGGCGCCAGGCTGGCCGCCGCGCTCAATGCCAAGCTTTCCCTGATCTATATCGATATTCATCGCGCCGGGTATTACGTCGATCTGGGCGTGGGAGATTACAACTACACCGATCGCACGTTTTCGGAACGGGTGAAGAACATGCTCAACGCGATCAAAGGCCAGTCCTCCTATCCGGTCGAAGAGGTGATCGTCAGCCGCGGCGCGCTGACGGAGGAACTGAACCGGGTGGCGAAGGATAAGGGGTTCGATCTGGTGATCTTCGGTCATCATCACGATATCTGGAGCCGGTTGGTTTCCTCGGCGCGCCAGGCGATTAACGAGCTGAACGTCGATCTGCTGGTGATCCCTATCGAGAAGAAATAGCCGCGGCCGCCTGCGGGCGGCTGCCGTTTTACATTCACATCGCTTATCTCTTGGTGGCTATATGTTCACGCCCGCAATAATCCCCCTTGCTGACAATCCGTTCTGCGAATAGTGAATTGCCGTAATTTTATTTTATCCATCAATGCGTTGGCTAAAATCCGATAAAGGTTAATCCAGCGCATTGAAATGGCTGCTATACCTCCTTTTAGTTAATAAACCGCACGTTTTGACTGGCTCTCAGCGGAGGGGCGTCTTATCCTCGGGGTAATGAGATTTGTATGACTTATATAAATACGTTCACATGGAGGAGGTCTCATGCGTTTTGACAATAAAGTCGTGGTTATCACTGGTGCGGGCAACGGCATGGGGGAAGCGGCGGCGCGGCGGTTCTCCGCCGAAGGCGCCATCGTGGTGCTGGCCGACTGGGCCAAAGAGGCGGTAGATAAGGTAGCCGCTTCGCTGCCGAAGGGCCGGGCGATGGCGGTGCACATCGACGTGTCCGATCACATCGCGGTTGAAAAAATGATGAACGAGGTGGCGGAAAAACTGGGCCGCATCGATGTCTTGCTGAACAACGCCGGCGTGCACGTGGCGGGCAGTGTGCTGGAAACCAGCATCGACGACTGGCGTCGCATCGCCGGGGTCGATATCGACGGCGTGGTGTTCTGCTCCAAATTCGCGTTGCCGCACCTGCTGAAAACCAAAGGCTGCATCGTCAATACCGCGTCGGTGTCCGGCCTGGGCGGCGACTGGGGTGCGGCTTATTACTGCGCGGCGAAAGGCGCGGTGGTCAACCTGACGCGCGCCATGGCGCTGGATCACGGCGGTGACGGCGTGCGTATCAACTCGGTTTGCCCGAGCCTGGTGAAAACCAACATGACCAATGGCTGGCCGCAGGAAATCCGCGACAAGTTCAATGAGCGCATCGCGCTGGGCCGCGCGGCGGAGCCGGAAGAAGTGGCGGCGGTGATGGCGTTTCTGGCCAGCGACGACGCCAGCTTTATCAATGGCGCCAACATCCCGGTCGATGGCGGGGCGACCGCCTCGGACGGCCAACCGAAGATCGTTTAAGCGTTAACGCACAGGCCCGGTCAGGATGACCGGGCCTGCTGTTTTAGACGCCGATGCGGTCGCGCAGCGTGTAGTAAGCCGCGCCGATGGCGGTGAACGGGATCTGCAGATTGCGCCCGCCGAAGAACGGCAGGTGCGGCAGCTTGGCGAAGGCGTCGAAGCGTTCGGCGTCGCCGCGCATCAGCTCGGCGATCAGCTTGCCCGCCAGATGGGTGCAGGTCACGCCGTGGCCGCTGTAACCTTGCATGTAGTACACGTTATTCTCCAGCCGGCCGAACTGCGGCATGCGCGACAGCGTCAGCAGGAAGTTGCCGGTCCAGCGATAGTCGATACGCACCCCTTTCAGCTGCGGGAAGGTCTTCAGCAGCTTAGGCCGGATCAGGTTGTCGATGTCGTCCGGATCGCGCGCGCCGTACACCACGCCACCGCCGTACAGCAGGCGATGATCGGCGGTGATGCGGTAGTAATCCAACAGGTAGTTACAGTCTTCCACGCAGTAGTTCTGCGGGATCAGCGCCTGCGCTATCTCCGGTGCCAGCGGCTCGGTGGTCACCACCTGAGTGCCGCACGGCATGCTGCGCTTCGCCAGCCGCGGTTCCAGCTTATCGCCCAGATAGGCGTTGCCGGCGACGATGACGAAGCGCGCCTTCACCTGGCCGTTGGCGGTGCTGATGAGCGCCGGTTCGCCGTGGCGGATGTTCGTCACCGCCGATTGTTCGAAGATGCGCCCTCCCTGCAGGCGAATCGCCTCGGCTTCACCCAGCGCCAGGTTGAGCGGATGGATGTGGCCGCCGCTGTGATCGAGCAGTGCGCCGACGTAGCGATCGCTGGCGACCTCCTGGCGTACCCGATCCGCATCGAGCAGCTCGAGTTGGGTATTGCCGTAGCGCTCCCAGTTGCGCTTTTGTTCGATCAGCGTATGGAACTGTTTGTTGTTCAGTGCGGCGAAGATGCCGCCGGGGCGGTAGTCGCAGTCGATGGCGTAGCGGCTGATGCGGCTACGGATGATCTCCGCGCCTTCAAACATCATGCTGCCGAGCAAGCGGGCGCTTTCCGCGCCGTAGCGCTCTTCAATCACATCGATGTCGCGGCTGTAAGAGTTGACCAACTGGCCGCCATTGCGGCCGCTGGCGCCGTATCCGATGCGCGCCGCTTCCAGCAGCACCACGTTGTAACCGGCTTCCACCAGAAACAGTGCGGAGGAGAGGCCGGTATAGCCGCCGCCGATCACGCAGACGTCGCATTCGATCGATTCATTCAGTTGCGGATAGGGCTGATGGGCGTTGGCCGTGGCCGCATAATAGCTTTTTACGTGTTCAGTCATGATATGAGCCCTTATTCCAGCGAGATCCAGGTGGTTTTCAATTCGGTGAACTTGTCCAGCGCGTGCAGCGATTTGTCGCGGCCGTTGCCGCTCTGTTTATAGCCGCCGAACGGCACGGTCATGTCGCCGTCGTTGTAGTTGTTGACGAACACCGTACCGGCTTTCAGTTGGCGCGCCATGCGGTGCGCGCGCGCCAGATCGCGGGTCCAGACCGCGGCGCCGAGGCCGTAGTCGCTGTCGTTGGCCAGCTGCAGCGCCTGTTGCTCGTCGTCGAATGTAGTCACCGCCAGTACCGGGCCGAAGATTTCATCGCGCGCTACGCTCATGGCGTTGTTCACTTGGGTGAGGATGGTCGGCCCCAGATAGCCGGCATGGTCGCCCTGCGGATGGTGGCGCCCGTCGAGGAACAGCGCGGCGCCCTGGTTCAGCCCCTGCTCGATATAACCGGCCACTTTCTCGCAGTGGCCGCTGTCGATCAACGTGCCCATCACCGTGGCGGGATCGAGCGGATCGCCGGGAACGAAGGCCGCCGCGTGTTTGCGCAGCGCCTGCAGGAACGCTTGCTGAATGCTCGCCTCCACCAGCAGGCGAGTGCCGGCGATGCACACCTGCCCCTGATTATAAAAGATGCCGGCGGCGGCGCTGCGGGCGGCCTGATCCAGATCCGGGCAATCGGCGAAGACGATGTTGGCGCTCTTGCCGCCGGCTTCCAGCCAGACGCGTTTCATGTTCGATTCACCGGCGTAGATCATCAGCTGTTTTGCCACCGGCGTGGAGCCGGTAAAGGTGAGGGCGTCGACGTCGCGGTGCAGCGCCAGCGCCTTGCCCGCGTCGTGGCCATAGCCGGGCACCACGTTCAGCACGCCGTCCGGCAGCCCGGCCCGCTGCGCCAGTTTGCCGAGCAGGATGGCGCTCAGCGGCGATTTCTCGGAGGGTTTGAGCACCACGCTGTTGCCGGCGGCCAGCGCCGGGCCAAGTTTCCAGCAGGCCAGCAGCAGCGGGAAGTTCCAGGGCACGATGGCGCCGACCACGCCGATCGGTTCGCGCTCGATCAGCGCCAGCGCATCGCGGCCGGTGGGGGCGATTTCACCGTAGACCTTATCGATCGCTTCGGCGTACCAGCGGATGCAGCGAATGGCGCCCGGCACGTCGTCGCGCAGGCTGTGGCGAATCGGTTTGCCGGTGTCCAGCGTTTCCAGCAGCGCCAGCTCTTCGTGATGCTGTTCCATCAGCTCGGCGAAGCGCAGCAGCGTGGCTTTGCGCTGCGCCGGCGCGGCCTGCGCCCAATCGCCGCGTTCAAAAGCGGTGCGTGCCGCGCTGACCGCCCGATCGATGTCGGCGGCTTCGCCGCACGCGACCTGTGCCAGCTCACGGCGACCGGCGGGATCTTCCACGGCGAAACTTTTCCCCGCGGCGGCCGGCTGGTAGCGGCCGTCGATAAACAGCTGGTGCTCAATCTTCAGGGCCTGCGCCCGTTGTTGCCAATACTGCAAATGGTGAAAGTTCATGCCTGGCTCCGTTGATCAGAATGTCGTCGGCGTATGGGCGCTGATAATCCGGCAAATGCGCGCCGACGTGTTGCTGAAACTGTGGGGGATGCCGGTGTTGATGGCGTAGCTCTGCCCGGCCAGCAGGTGATAGCTCTGGCCGTTGACCTGCAGCACCACTTCGCCTTCCAGCAGCGTGCCGATCTCTTCCCCCTGGTGTTTGATGCGCTCGCCGGTGGTGGTGCCCGGCTCGTAGGTCTCAATCATCATCGCCAGCGTGCGGTTCGGGTCGCCATTGTGGATCAGCTTCATCGAAACGCCCTGGCTGCCGATTTCGATCAGATCGTCACTGCCGATTACGATCTGCGGCTCCGTCGGCTTTTCCGGCTCGGCGAAAAACGCCGACAGCGACAGACCGTACACCGTCAGCAATTTTTGCAGCGTGCTGATGGCCGGGCTGACCTTGTCCTGCTCGATAGTACTGATGGCGCTGTGGGTTAACCCAGACAGTTCGGCGACCCGGCGCTGCGACAACCCCAATTGTTGACGGATCTGCGACAGACGTTTTCCCGGTGCCAAGCTGACGTCGCTCATGGGCGTTTTTCCTTTTGATAGTTCCGACAGGCGGTGATGAAACCATCAAACAACAGGCGCGACAGGGCGTACTCGTCGCTGTTCCACTCCGGGTGCCACTGCACGCCGAGCGCGAAGGGCTGATCGCGCACGCTGATCGCCTCCACCAGCCCGTCGGCGGCGTGCGCCTCGATGCGAACGCTCGCGCCCAGGGTTTTGGCGCCCTGGCCGTGCAGCGAGTTCACCCAGAATCTGTTGCAATCCGGTATCAGTTGCGAAAGTAGCCCCCCTTCCTGAACGATGACTTCGTGGGCGGGGGCGTATTGCTGTTCCAGCGGCAGGTCGTGATCTTCACGATGCTCCAGCAGCTCGGGCAGTTCGTACAGGCGGCGATGCAGGGTGCCTTGGGTGGCGACCACCATCTCCTGCATGCCGCGGCAAATGGCGAAAAGGGGAATGCGCCTGTCGAACGCCTGGCGGATCAGCGCCAGGCTCAACGCGTCTCGGCCAGGATCGGCGTCAGGCTCATCGCCGTTTTCACCATAAAGGTGCGGCTGCACATTGCTGGGGCTGCCCGGCAGCAAAATGCCGTCGAGGCGCGGCAGCAGTTCCGCCAGCATTTCCGGCTCCGCCAGCGCGTGCGGCAGGGCGATCGGCAAGCCGCCGGCGGTGATAACGGCATTCAGGTACTTTTCTTGCAAGGTCTGTGTGAGGTGCCCGTTTAACCTATACCTGCACATGACGACGCCGATGACTGGTCTGTTAAATATATTGTCCATGCTATCCCCTTGGTACGTTCGAAATTATGAACGATAAGCTTCTCTACCGCCGATTTCGTTCAATATTCTATAAATCTAGCAGTCGATTGGCCAATATTCAAACCAAAAGTAACACTTGCAAAACAAATTTGTTTCATCTACGTTTCATTTGTGGGCATTATATTGAACAAGACGGTCAATAAACATCGACGACAGCAAAACACAAACGGCGGGTGAACCATGCAGACCAACATCGTAGAAGTGGAAAACTTTGTTCAGCACAGTGAAGAGAGACGAAGTAGTGCGTTCCAGCGCGAAGTGAAGAAGTACCTGGAACGTTATCCGTTAACCCAACATGTCGACGTGCTGTTGACCGATCTGAACGGCAGCTTCCGCGGCAAACGCATTCCGGTCGGCGGCCTGCTCAAACTGGAGAAAGGCTGCTATTTCCCGGCCTCGGTGTTTGCGATGGACATTCTCGGCAACGTGGTGGAAGAGGGGGGATTAGGGCAGGAATTGGGCGAACCGGATCACGTCTGCGTGCCGGTACCGGGCACGCTGACGCCGTCGGCGGCGGATCCGCAGTATATCGCACAGGTGCTGCTCACCATGCTGGATGAAGATGGCACTCCCTTTGACGTTGAACCGCGCAATGTGCTGAACCGTGTGTGGCAGCGTTTGCGTCAGCGCGGGCTATCCCCCGTGGTAGCGGTAGAGTTGGAGTTCTATCTCATCGATCGTCAACGCGATGCGGAGGGGTATCTGCAGCCGCCGTGCGCGCCGGGCACCCAGGAGCGTAATACCCAAAGCCAGGTGTACTCCGTCGATAACCTGAACCACTTCGCCGACGTGCTGAGCGAGATCGACGAGCTGGCGCGTTTGCAGGGCATTCCGGCGGACGGCGCGGTGGCGGAAGCGTCGCCGGGGCAGTTCGAGGTCAACCTGCATCATACCGACGACGTGCTGCAGGCCTGCGATCATGCGCTGGCGTTGAAGCGGCTGGTGCGCATGGTGGCCGAGAACCACAACATGCAGGCCACCTTTATGGCCAAGCCATATGAGGAGCACGCCGGCAGCGGCATGCATGTGCACATCAGCATGCTGGACGCGCAAGGCAACAACGTGTTCGCCGACGACGACGGTGAGGATTCGGCGCTGCTGAAACAGGCGCTGGCCGGCATGATCGCCCTGATGCCGTCCTCGATGGCATTGTTGGCGCCGAACGTCAACGCCTACCGCCGCTTCCAGCCCGGCATGTATGTACCGACCCAGGCCTCCTGGGGGCATAACAACCGCACCGTGGCGCTGCGCATTCCCTGCGGCGATCGCGACAACCACCGCGTGGAGTATCGCGTGGCGGGGGCCGATGCCAACCCTTATCTGGTGATGGCGACCATTCTGGCCGGCATCGTCTATGGTCTGGAAACCGCGCTGCCGTTGCCTGAACCGGTGACCGGCAACGGTTTGGAACAGGACGGGCTGCCGTTCCCGATCCGCCAGAGCGACGCGCTGTACGAGTTCGAACATCAGCCGGTGCTCAATGCGCTACTGGGCGAACGCTTTAGCCATGTCTATCTGGCCTGCAAAACCGATGAGCTGGTGCAGTTCGAGCGCCTGATCACCGAAACCGAAATCGAGTGGATGCTGAAAAACGCCTGATCCCGCTCACCCTGCGACTACCGCGCGCGTCCGGCGCATTTCACTGGCTCTCCTGTGGCCGGTGAGGCTGCGCGCAGCGGTACAGAATTTCTTCTATCACGGCGTACAGGACGCCGACGAGGAAATAACCATGACTCAGCCATCCCCATGCGCAGGCGTTTGCCTGTGCCGCAGCGCCTACGGGCCGGCCGCCGGCCGCCCGGCAGCGACCCCGAATCGTTTGTCCCGCCGCCTGAGCAGCAGTTTCCCCGCGGCCTCTCTGAATGACGTTGCACGGTTGACAGCAGAGGACCAAGAGGGGAAACGCCATGACGATTAAAGCCATCGACGGTGGCCTGGCGGGCAAACCGCAGCTGCGCAAATCCCTCAAGCTGTGGCAGGTGGTGATGATGGGCCTGGCCTATCTGACGCCGATGACGGTGTTCGACACCTTCGGTATCGTCTCCGGCCTCACCGACGGCCATGTGCCGACCTCCTACCTGCTGGCGCTGGCCGGCGTGCTGTTCACCGCCATCAGCTACGGCAAACTGGTGCGCCAGTTTCCCACCGCCGGTTCCGCCTACACCTATGCGCAGAAGGCGATCAACCCGCACGTCGGTTTTCTGGTGGGGTGGTCGTCGTTGCTTGATTATCTGTTCCTGCCGATGATCAACACGCTGTTGGCGAAGATTTACCTGACCGCGCTGTTCCCGGAAGTGCCGCCCTGGGTGTGGGTGGTAGGCTTCGTTGTCCTGATTACCGCCATCAACCTCAAGAGCGTCAATTTGGTGGCCAACTTCAATACCCTGTTCGTACTGGCGCAGGTGGCGATCATTCTGGTGTTCATCTATCTGGTGGTGCGCGGTCTGCACAACGGCGAGGGGATGGGCACGGTGTGGAGCCTGCGGCCGTTCCTCAGCGAGAATGCGCACCTGCTGCCGATCATCACCGGCGCCACCATTCTGTGCTTCTCGTTCCTCGGTTTTGACGCGGTCACCACGTTGTGCGAAGAGACGCCCGACGCCGCCAAGGTGATCCCGCGCGCCATCTTCCTGACCGCGCTGTACGGCGGGGTGATCTTTATCAGCGTGTCGTTCTTCATTCAGCTGTTTTTCCCGTCCATTCAACGCTTCCACCAGCCCGACGCCGCGCTGCCGGAGATCGCACTGTACGTCGGCGGCAAGCTGTTCCAGTCGATTTTCCTCTGCGTGACCTTTATCAATACGCTGGCCTCCGGCCTGGCGTCGCACGCCAGCGTTTCGCGCCTGCTGTACGTAATGGGGCGCGACAACGTGTTCCCGGAGAAATTCTTTGGTTACATCCACCCTAAGTGGCGCACGCCGGCGCTGAACGTGCTGATGGTCGGGCTGGTGGCGTTGTCGGCGCTGTCGTTCGATCTGGTGACCGCCACGGCGCTGATCAACTTCGGCGCGCTGGTGGCCTTTACCTTCGTCAACCTGTCGGTGATCAGCCACTTCTTTATCCGCGAAGGGCGCAATAAAAGCTGGAAGGATCGCTTCAACTTCCTGTTCCTGCCGCTGGTGGGCGCGCTGACGGTGGGCGTGCTGTGGCTGAACCTGGAGAAGAGTTCGCTGACCATGGGGCTTATTTGGGCAACGCTGGGCTTCGGCTATTTGGCCTGGCTGACCCGGCGTTTTCGCCAGCCGCCACCGCAGCTCGAGCGGCAGCCGCAGCAATAAATCCATCAGGCGGGAGTTTCCCGCCTTTCTTTTTGGCGCGTGCGACAGTAGAGTGAAAAACCTGATAAAAAATAACCCATTGGACCTGCCTTATGCCCGCTTTGCCCTCGCGCACCCGCGCCACGCTGTTCGGTTTGTTGGCCATTGTGCTGTGGAGCAGCGTCGTCGGCCTGATCCGCAGCGTCAGCGAAGGGCTGGGGCCAATCGGCGGCGCGGCGATGATCTACAGCGTCAGCGCGGCCTTTCTGCTGGTAGCGCTCGGCGTGCCAAAATGGCGCAGCTTTCCACGGCCTTATCTCATCATCGGCAGCCTGCTGTTCGTCAGCTATGAAATTTGTCTGTCGCTGTCGCTCGGCTATGCCAATACCCGCCTGCAGGCGATAGAAGTGGGTATGATCAACTACCTGTGGCCCTGTTTCACCGTGCTGATGGCGTTGGCGATCAACGGGCAAAAGGCCAAATGGTGGCTGCTGCCGGGGCTGCTGTTGTCGCTGTTCGGCATCGGCTGGATCATGAGCGGCGAGGGCGGCTGGTCGCCGGCGCAGATGCTGGCCAACGTGCGCAGTAACCCGCTGAGCTACGCGCTGGCATTCAGCGGCGCGGTGATCTGGGCGCTGTACTGCAACCTGACCAAGAAGATCGCCCAGGGCAGCAACGGCGTGGTGGTGTTCATCGTGTTGACCGCGCTGGCGCTGTGGCTGAAGTATGCCTTCAGCGCGGAAAGCGGCATGCAGTTCAGCGCCGGCGTGACCGTGACGCTGCTGTGCGCCGGGGTGGCGATGGGAGCGGGGTACGCCGCCTGGAACGTCGGCATTCTGCACGGCAACATGACGTTGCTGGCCACCGTCTCTTATTTTACCCCGGTGCTGTCGGCGGTGTTCGCCGCGCTGGTGTTGCACACCTCGCTGACCGTCAATTTCTGGCAAGGCGTGGCGATGGTCACCCTCGGCTCGCTGATCTGTTGGCGGGCAACCCGTGGAAATTAACGGAAATTATCCGCCGGTGCCGCAATGTTGAACTAGAATTTAACTAGCAATGCTGCCTGAAGGAACGACGACGATGAGAAGCGACATTCAATTTATTCAGCAACCCGACATCGACGCGCATCACTATGAGCGCGGCGATACCGTGCGCCTGACCACGGCGAATCTGCGGCATGAGTATCAGCTCGACGTGTATATTTTGCGCCGCGACGACAAGCTGATTTACGGTTCGGTCGTTGCGGCGGCGCCTAAGACCGACATTCCGGTCGCCAGCTGGGAAGTCAAAAACGGTGAAGAGGTGGCGTTCCGCCAGGAAAACATCGCCAAAGCGGTGCCGGCGGTGAACTGATCTCAGTCATCGCGCCGCAGCGTTTTACTGAGAAACATCTTTCGATAGTCCGCCGGCGTCACGCCCAGCCGGCGGATAAACGCCCGCCGCATCAGTTCCGCACTGGAAAAACCGCAATGCGCCGCCACCTGTTTCGGCGCCAATGCCCCTTGTTCCAACAACCTGCGTGCTTCGGCGAGGCGGGCTTCTTCGAGCCATTTGGCGGGAGAGATGCCGACCTCGCTGCCGAACAGTCTGCTGAAATGGCGCGGCGTGACGCCGGCGCGGGCTGCCAGGCTGGCGACGTTGTGCGGTAACCCGATATTGTCGATTGCCCAGCGTTGCACTTCCTGCAGCATCGAGCGTCCGGCCAGGGTCGCCTGTTCCCGATAGCTGAATTGCATCTGCCCGCCGGGACGACGGAAAAACATCACCAGTTGGGCAGCGACCCGTTGCGCGATCTCACGCCCCAAATCGTCCTCCACCATCATCAACGCCAGGTCCAGGCCTGAGGTGACGCCGGCGGCGGTTTGCAGACGCCCGTCGCGCACGTAAATGGCGTCTTTATCCACCGTGACCTGGGGGTAGCGCCGGCGTAGCCGATCGGCCACCGCCCAGTGGGTGGTAATTTGCCGGCCATCCAGCAGGCCGGCTTCTGCCAGCAGAAAAGCGCCGCTGCACACCGAACCGTAACGGCGGGTGCGCGGCACCACCCGACGCAGCCAATCCAGCGTGCGCGTTTCGCTTTCGCCGTCGGCGATGCCCGGCGCGCCGGCGACCAGCAGCGTATCGAGCGCCTGTTCACGCCATTGGGTGATGGCGAGATCCGGCACGAGCTTGACGCCGGATGAGGACACGATCGGCGCCAGCGTCTTTCCCACCACCTGCAGACGATAGGCGGCATAACCGGCCTGCAGATTGGCCTCGGCGAAGACATCCAGCGGGCCGGAAACGTCCAGCAGCTGCACCTGCGGCACGGCGAGAATAGCGATGGTTTTACTCATGGCATACGGCATCCCGAAGGGTGGGGGATGTCCTTAATCGTTATTTAATGATGATTGAGGACGTGGAGTGTAGCGCTTAATCTGAGCGGGTTCCAGACAACGGGAGAAACGAACCATGAGTTTAACCATCAACGGCATCACCGTGCCGGACAGCGCGATGGCGCGTCAGGCGACCGAGTTGGTGCGCGACACCGAATCCGAGCTGCTGTTTCACCACTCCAGCCGGGTGTATTACTGGGCGGCGCTGGCGGGGCAGCAGCGCAAGCTGGCCTACGATCCTGAGCTGCTGTACGTCGGCTGCCTGTTCCACGATTTGGGACTGACGCACGATCACTGCAGCTGCGACAAGCGTTTCGAAGTGGACGGCGCCGATGCGGCGGCCGAGTTTCTGCGCGGACACGGCGTCAGCCGTCAGGAGATCGATCTGGTATGGACGGCGATCGCGCTGCACACCACGCCGGGGATCCCGCAATACATGCATCCGCTGATCGCGCTGGTGACCGCCGGGGTGGAAATGGATGTACTGGGGATCAACTATCAGGCCTATGACGCGGCGCTGCGTGAGCAAGTCGTGGGGCTGCATCCGCGCGGGGAAAGCTTCAAAGAGGCGATCATTCAGGCGTTTTACGACGGCATCCGGCAGAAACCGGACAGCACCTTCGGCAACGTCAAGGCGGACGTGCTGGCGGACAAGGATCCGAACTTTGTGCGGGGCAATTTCTGCAGCGTGATCCGTCGTTCGATGTGGCCTGCCTGAGCGGCGGCCGCCCCCCTCGCCGGCGAGTCATCGCCGGCATTTTCCGCCTCGATCACCGTATTCCCCCTCTGTTGCTGATTGATGACATTTGGCACAAAAACTGCGCTAAAACTCGCCGGGCATGACAAAAATCACAGCGAATGTGAATTTGCATGAAACATAATTTGACAAATGTGAACGCAATCGATTACCTATTCGCGAAATGCGTAACTGGATCACAGATTATTACAGTAAGTGGTTTCTATAATGCGCGCGTCACCCGAGTTTGTTTATGAAGGCAACGCCAGGTGTCGGCAGACTCATTGTCATCTTTTCTAAACGGGCAGGAAATGGCCCTTTAAGCATGTGGTAATAAAATGAAAAAAATAGCTCTCGCAGCAGGTGTACTGCTCGCAGCGTCTTACAGTGCATCATCAATGGCTGATAGCAAAGACAGTCAATATGTCTCCGACTGGTGGCACCAGAGCGTCAACGTGGTGGGCAGCTACCACACCCGCTTCGGGCCGCAACTGAACAACGACGTGTATCTCGAATACGAAGCCTTCGCTAAGAAAGACTGGTTCGATTTCTACGGTTACGTTGATGTGCCGAAGTTCTTCGGCGTGGGCAACACCCCGGATCGCGGCATCTGGGACAAAGGTTCCCCGCTGTTTATGGAGATCGAACCGCGCTTCTCCATCGACAAACTGACCGGCACCGATCTGAGCTTCGGGCCGTTCAAAGAGTGGTACTTCGCCAACAACTACATCTATGATCTGGGCCACAACGCCGACGGCCGCCAGAACACCTGGTACATGGGTCTGGGCACCGATATCGACACCGGCCTGCCGATGAGCCTGTCGATGAACATCTATGCCAAATACCAGTGGGAAAACTACCAGGCCGCCAACGAGAACAGCTGGGACGGCTATCGCTTCAAGGTGAAATACTTCGTGCCGCTGACTCAGGTATGGGGCGGCAACCTGAGCTACATCGGCTTCACCAACTTCGACTTCGGCTCCGATCTGGGCAAGGACAGCGGGACTGCTCTCAACGGCAAGCAGGTGCGCACCGGCAACTCGATCGCCTCCAGCCATATTTTGGCGCTGAACTACGATCACTGGCACTATTCTTTCGTGGCGCGTTACTTCCATAACGGCGGCCAATGGCAGGATGGCGCGGACATTAACCTGCCGCAGGGTCCGATCAAGTCTACCGGCTGGGGTTACTACCTGGTGGTCGGCTATAACTTCTGATTTTCCGTGTAATCAGAAACAGAAAACCCCGCTTCGGCGGGGTTTTTTTTCGTCATCACTGGGCTTGTTCAACCGGGAGGTGCCTCACCGGCATAAACAGCCTGCCTTTGATCACGTGACATTCATTATTTATCCAACTAATGATTTGTTCACGGCTGACGCCTTCCGACTGCGCATAACGATGAAGATCGCCGTTAAAATGCTGAGTGATGTATTCCATGAGGGTCATTTGCACGTCTTTTGCTCCTGAACGCCCGCCCGTTGCCAGCTCGGCCACTGCGGGAGGTTGAGGTTTCTCAGACAGCGAATGTAAATTATCGGCAACCAAATCTCAACATAAAGCACCATATTGGCGCGGTGACGGCAGGAAAAAAGAATCCCGCACGGAGGGGCGGGAAGTGTTCGCTATTATCATTGTGGATGATAAAAATAAGATTTGAGGCGCGACGAAAAAGAGCATGCTAACTCTTTTTTGTTACCGTTCCACGCTAGCGGAAGGCTTATTTTTCTTCAAGAAAAATCTGATGTCGGTTTCGGATTTTTCGAGGCGTTTTGCGTTGAAACAACATTTTGGCGCGCGCGCCGAAAACCCGCGCCGTTATCTCGGAGTTTTCCTTATACTTCGTAGTGAGAAGGCCAACTATAGTAAACAGAATCATCCAGGCAGGAATCTCATTAAATGAATAAACGTCTTACGGCGCTGACGGCGTTGGCACTGATTGCTTCGTTGGGGCTATCGTCTGCTCCGGCCCTGGCCGATAAGGGCGGCAATGGTAACGGCAACGGTCATGGCAACGGCGGCAATGGCAATAACGGGAATCATGGCAATAATGGCAACCACGGTAACAAAGGCAATAAAGGGCAATACGATAACGGCGTCTATCGTCATGACGATAATCTGATCACCGTCAGCCTTTCGCGCGATCGCGCCCGTTCGCTGGCGCGCAACTATGGGCTGATCGGCTACCGTTCGTTGCCGCCGGGCATCGCCAAGAATCTGGCGCGCGGCAAACCGCTACCGCCGGGCATTGCCAAAAAAGTGGTGCCGTACTCGATGCTGCGCGAGTTGCCGCAGTATTCAGGGTATGAGTGGCGCATCGCCGGTGACGATCTGGTGTTGGTGGCGCTTAGCACCGCGATTGTCGCCTCCGTGATCAATGGCGTGTTCAACTAAGAGCGGCTCGTGCGATCGGGCCTCGCTGCGGCGGGGCCTTTTTATTTGCCTGTGCGAGGCTGACGTGGTGAAATCTGCGTCTTACGTTTTTACTGCATAAGGGAACCGTCATGTTCAGGGCGTTGCTGATAGCCTGTTGTTTGACCAGCTTTCCTGCGTTGGCGGGCGGCGCCACCGCTATCGGCGAGTTGGTGAACCAACGGCTGTCGCTGATGAAAGACGTTGCCGGTGATAAAGCGCAGCGGCATCTGCCGATCGAGGATTTGGCGCAGGAGGCCAAAGTGTTGGCCAGCGCGCAGGCGGAGGCGGAGCGTTTGGGGTTGGAGCCGGACTCGGTGCGGCCCTTTATCGCCGCGCAGATGGACGCTGCCAAGGCGATCCAGTATCGCTACCGCGCCGACTGGTTGGCGAGTCCGGAAAGCGGCTGGCAGCCGCGCCCATTGGCGCAGGTGCGTCCGCAGATCGCGCAGCTGAGCAGCCTGATATTGCAGCGGCTGGCGGAGCGCCTGCGCGCCGGCCCGCTCAGCGAAGCGGATCGGACCGCGTTTATGGCGCCGGTGGATCAAGTGAACCTCAGCGCCGCCGACAAGCGGCGGCTGGCGGATGCGCTGTTGGCGGTCAAGGCCGGCAGCGCACGCTGAGCATCAATCGTGGCCGGCGGTGCTGCGGCGGAAGGTCAGCATCCGGCTGCGGTTGGCGATAAGATCCACGTTGTAACCGCGAAAATAGAGGCAAAAGCGTTTCAACCACGGGCCGTCCTGACATTCCACCAACATGCGACCCTGGCCCAGCGGGCTGAGCGTGCCGGTTTGCGCTGCCGGGCCGACGCCGATATGCACCCGGTCGCCGCGAATCTCAAAGGCAGTGCGATAGTGTGGGTGGTACCACAGCCCCTGTACATGCTTCAGGCAGTCGCCATTGGCCGTGACCGGCAGGAAACGGCGAGCCACGTGCCCAATCTCACCCTCGACCGCTTCGCCGGTCCACTTCAGCCTGATTGGCATATGGGCGGATAGCGATACCGCATACCCGTCCTCGCCCTGATATAGCGGTTCATTGCTGCCCAGATAGGCCAGGTTGCCGTCTTTGACCTCTAACCAATGCGGCTCCGCCACCGTGGCGTAGAGGCCGTCGGGGATCGCCGTGCTGCGCTGCGGCAGCGGTTCGCCCAGCAGCGTCGCCATCACCTGCAAGGCCATGCCGAAGCTGTCGCAGTCTTCGCGGTTAGCCACCAGCGCAACGCCGGCCTGGCGGTCGGGCGCCAGCAGAAAATAGGTTTTGTAACCGGCATGGGAACCGCCGTGGCCCAGCAAGCGGCGGCGGCCCAGCGGCGTTTGCGCCAGCCCCAGTCCATAGGCGCTGAGCTGACCCTGATTGAGGCGGCGCGGGGCGCTGAGCTGCGTCAGCACACCCTGGCCGGGGCCCTCGTCGGCCAGCAGCGCCTGCAGCCAGCGGGTTAGGGCGTTGGCGCTGCCGGTCAGGCTGCCGGAAGCGGAAAGGTGCAGACCGGCGCTGCCCTGTTGCCAGCCCTGCGGCGCGCGCCAGTAGCCCGGTGCCAGCCCCGGTATGACGTCGAACCAGCTTTCCGGCGCCCGCATCTCCACCTGCAGCGGCTGGGCGATGTGCTGTTGCACCAACCGATCGAAATCATATCCTTTGCTGCGTAGCGCGGCTTCCAGCAGCCGATAGCCGGTATTGCTGTAGGCGATCTCGCTGCCGGCCTCATAGTTCAATCGTTCCAGCCCCTCGACAAACTGCATGACCGGTTGCGCCTCGCTGACGGCGTGCAGCGATATGCCGAGCAAGCCGAGCGTCTCGCGCACGTCGGGCAGACCGCCGGTCATGTCCAGTGCCTGGCCGACGGTGACGTCCGCCAACGCCGGCTGCAGAGCGGGCAGCAGTTCACCCAGATGCTGATCCAGACGGATGGCGCGATCGGTGGCGTTCAGCGCCAGCGCGGCGAAGATGTGCTTGGTGATCGAGGCGTAGCGCACCACGCTGTCGGCGGTGAAGGGGGTATTTTGCGCCAGATCGGCCAGGCCGGCGCAGGCGGTGGCGCGGAGTTGTTCGGCGTCAAACAGGGTAATGGCGCCGCCGGGTTCGCCATGCCGTTGCCAGCCGGCCAGCAGTTGTTCGGCGACGGCGCCGGCAGCGCGCCAGTTCAACGGTGTTACAGACATAGGGCCTCCAGAGTGAGTGTTCTAAACGGGCCGGTTCGGCCACGCGTCGCCCTGCGTTGACAATGAACGCGGGCTTTTCGGCTGATTGTGGCGCAGTGCGTCATTCGCGGGCCGCTGTTTTGTGCGCTGTTTAGACCAGTTAGCGGAGATTCACGCGAAACTTTGATGCAGAACGCAGATTGCCGTTAAGGCAGGAGGAAAACAGGCGCCTCAGGGCGCCTGTAAAGGGGGGCGTTAACGCAGTTTGGCGGCGCCGTCCAGCAGGCTTTCAATCATCTGCTTGAGCAGGCGCTGCAGCGAGGCGGCGCGCTGCGGCTCGAATGCGTAAGGATACTGTTCGGACATGTAGTTCGCCTGCGCCAGTTCAAGCTGGATCGCATGCTGTTGCTGCTGCGGCTGACCGTAGGCGCGGGTGATGTAACCCCCCTTGAAGCGGCCGTTCAGCACGTGGCTGTACTGCTGTTGCTGCTCGCAGCAGGCCACCAGCCGATCGCTCAGCGCCGGGGCGCAGCTTTCGCCGCCGTTGGTGCCGAGGTTGAGATCCGGCAGCGTGCCGTCGAACAGCCGCGGGATCACCGAGGCGATGGAGTGCGCGTCGAACAGCAGCGCATAGCCATGCCGCGCTTTGAGGCGCGCCAGTTCGTCCTGTAGCTGCTGATGATAAGGTTGCCAAATCTGCTGCAGATAGCCGGCACGTTCGCCGTCCGTCGGTTCCTTGCCCGGCAGGAAGCTTGGGCGGCCGTCGAACAGCACGTCGGGGTACAGGCCGGTGGTGGCGGTGGTGTACAGCGGCTTGTCGTCCGCCGGGCGGTTCAGATCGATGACAAAGCGCGAATAGTTGCCGACCAGCACGCTGGCGCCCATCGTCCGGGCGAAGTCATACAGCTGCGGAATGTGCCAGTCGGTATCGGGCTGCGGGCGAGCGTCGTCGGTCAACCCGGCCTCGACCGCCGGCGTTAGTTGCGTGCCGGCGTGCGGAATGCTGATCAGCAGCGGCAGGCTGCCGCTCTGGAAGCTAAAAGGATCGCGAATGGTCATTGACGTACTTCTCCTCGGAAAATCACCGTACAGGGCAGCTGACCGCCCAACCAATAAGCCAGTTCCGCCGGCCGCGACAGCGGCCAGTGAACGAAGTCCGCCACTTTGCCGGTTTCCAGCGTACCGTGGCTGTGTTGCAGCCCCAACGCTTTGGCGGCGTGAGTGGTGACGCCCGCCAGCGCTTCTTCCGGCGTCAGGCGGAACAGCGTGCAGGCCATGTTGATCATCAGGCGCAGCGACAGCGCCGGCGACGTGCCGGGGTTGGCGTCGCTGGCGATCGCCATCGCCACGTTGTGCTTGCGGAACAGTTCCACCGGCGGGCACTGGGTTTCGCGCAGCAGGTAATAGGCGCCGGGCAGCAGCACCGCCACGGTGCCGGCGTCGCCCATGGCGCGGGCATCTTGTTCGGTGGCGTATTCGAGATGGTCGGCGGAAAGCGCGTGGTGGCGCGCCGCCAGCGCGCTGCCGCCAAGGGCGGAAAGCTGCTCGGCGTGCAGTTTGACCGGTAGACCGGCGGCTTCGGCGGCGGCGAAGACCCGCTCCACCTGCGCCGGGGAGAACGCCAGATGCTCACAGAAGGCATCAACCGCATCCGCCAGGCCGGCGGCGGCGGCCTGCGGGATGATGGTGTCGCAGACCAGACTGATGTAGTCGTCGGCGCGGTTGGCGTATTCCGGCGGCAGCGCATGGGCCGCCAGGCAGGTGGTTTTCACTTCGACCGGCAACTGCTCGCCCAGCTTGCGCGCCACCCGCAGCATTTTCAGTTCGCTCTCCGGGCTGAGGCCGTAACCGGATTTGATCTCCACGCAGGTGACACCTTCCGCCAGCAGGGGCCGCAGGCGGAACAGCGCCTGCTCCAGCAGCCGCGTTTCGTCGGCCTCGCGGGTGGCTTTCACGGTGGAGATGATGCCGCCGCCCTGTGCGGCGATCTCGGCGTAGCTCACGCCGTTCAGCCGCTGTTCGAACTCGCCGCTGCGGTTGCCGCCGAACACCAGGTGCGTGTGGCAGTCAACAAAGCCGGGGGTGATGATGCCGCCGTCGAATTTCACCGTTTCGTCTGCGATCAGGCCGGGCGGCAGCGCCGCATGTTCGCCAATCCAGACGATCTTGCCGTCGCGCACGGCGATCGCGCCGTCGGTCAGGGTGTGATATTTGCCGTCGCGCATGGTGACGATATCGGCGCCGTGCCACAGGCTGTCACAGTGAATCTCAGACGTCATTGCTTTCCTCCGCCGGAGCCGCAGCTCCCACATGGTTGTATATACAATTAAAGCCAACCTAACGCATTCACCGGGATGTCACAAGAGGCGGGCGAGAATTTGTTATCAGGATGTGATCGACAGCGGAGATGCGGGCACAGGGGCGCGCCCGCCGGTAATCAGACTTCGCTGGTGAAGCGGCCGAACAGCTGGTATCGGCTGCCGGGGTATAGCAGGCGGGCGGAGGTCACCACGGTTTTGCCGGACCAGGTGCGGCGGTGGATCAGCAGGCCGGGTTCGTGGTCCTCCAGCTGCAGCAGCTCGCGTTCGCGCCGGGTAGGAAGCACCGCTTCGACGATGTGTTCGCCGGCGGTCAGCGGCGCGGCCTGCGTCAGATAGGTATAGGGCGTGACGCGGTCGAAATCCTGCTTCAGGTAATCCGGCGCCACCAGTGGATTGACGCAGCGGTCTTCCACCTGCACCGGCACGTCGTTTTCGTAATGCACGATCTGCGAATAGAACAGCCGTTGGCCGGGCTGAATGCCCAGCGCCGTCGCCTCTTCCTCGCTGGCCGGGCGGGCCTTCAGCTCGAGGATCTTGCTGCTGTGGCGATGACCGCGCGCGGCGATCTCGTCGGCGATATTGTGCACTTCCAGCAATGCGGTATGCGCCTTGGCTTCGGCGACGAAGGTGCCGACGCCCTGCATGCGGATCAAAAATCCTTCGCTGGTCAGCTCGCGCAGCGCGCGGTTGATGGTCATGCGGCTGACGCCCAGTTCCGCCACCAGTTCACTTTCGGAGGGCACGCGCTGATGCGGTTGCCAATGCCCCGCACGAATTTGAGTTACGATCGCCTGTTTGACCCGTTGGTAGATCGGGGCGGGGGCATCGCTCATTGCAGCAGCCAGTTGTAACACGGTCTGTTGTTCAGCCACGACGTTAACCTCGTCAAATAAAAAAATAATAACACCAGTTTACTGTTGATGTCGGCGTATGTATATGTATATACAACTAGAGGCCGCCGCGCCAGAAACTTGCCGGCGACCGCCAAAAAATTCTTGGATGCGCGCCATCGCCGCGCATTATTCGCCGTTACATCAACTGTGGAATATTGCCATGCCTGCTTATTTTGCCCCACGCGCTTTGCTCCCTGAGGGCTGGGCGCATAACGTCCGGCTGGACGTCGATGCGCAAGGTTATCTGACTCAAGTTACCGCCAACGCCGAACCGCAAGGCTGCACCCGGCTGCACGGCGACGCGGTGCCGGGCATGCCGAACCTGCATTCCCACGCTTTCCAGCGCGCGATGGCCGGGTTGGCGGAAGTGGCGGGCAACCCGCAGGACAGCTTCTGGACCTGGCGCGATTTGATGTATCGCCTGGTGCAGCGCCTGACGCCGGAGCAGGTGGAAGTGGTCGCTCGTCAACTGTATATCGAAATGCTCAAGGGCGGATATACCCAGGTGGCCGAATTCCACTACCTGCACCATGACGCCGACGGCAAACCCTACGCCGATCGCGGTGAAATGACCGGCCGCCTCAGCGAGGCTGCGCACCAGGCCGGCATCGGCATGACGATGCTTCCGGTGCTGTACAGCTACGCCGGTTTCGGCGCGCAGCCGGCGCAGCCGGGGCAGAAACGTTTTATCCAGGATACCGAAAGCTATCTGCACCAGCAGCAGGTGATTGCCCGCCAGCTGGCGGATCGCCCGTTGCAGAATCAGGGGCTGTGCTTCCACTCGCTGCGTGCGGTGGAGCTAGGCCAAATGCAGCAGATTTTGGCCGCGTCGGATCGCACCTTGCCGGTGCATATTCATATCGCCGAGCAGCAAAAAGAGGTGAACGACTGCCTGGCGTGGAGCGGGCAACGCCCGGTGGCCTGGCTGTATGACCATCTGCCGGTGGATCAGCGCTGGTGTCTGGTGCACGCCACCCACCTGGATCGCGATGAGCTGGAGGCGCTGGCGCGCAGCCGCGCGGTGGCCGGCCTGTGCCTGACCACCGAAGCCAACCTCGGCGACGGCATTTTCTCCGGCGACGCTTACCTGCAGCAGCAGGGGCGCTGGGGCATCGGTTCCGACAGTCATGTTTCGCTCAACGTGGTGGAAGAGCTGCGCTGGTTTGAATACGGTCAGCGGCTGCGCGATCAGCGCCGCAATCGCCTGACGACGCCGGAACAGCCGGCGGTGGGCGATGTGCTGTATCAGCAGGCGCTGCAGGGCGGCGCGCAGGCGTGCGGCGCGCCGATCGGGCGGTTGCAGAGCGGTTATCGCGCCGACTGGCTGGTGCTGGACGGCGACGATCCGTATCTGGCGGCGGCACCGGACGCTTCGATCCTCAACCGCTGGCTGTTTGCCGGCGGCAAGGAACAAATCCGCGACGTGTTCGTCGGTGGGCGGCAGGTGATCGAGCAGGGGCGGCACGCGCTGCAGCAGCAGAGCAGCGCCGAGTTCTTGCAGGTGCTGAAAACCTTCCAGCAGGAGGCGTAATGAGCCTGACCCATTTTAGCTTCGCTGCGCTGCCGGTCAGCCCGTGGCGCAACGGCGGCGGGGAAACCCGTGAAATCGTCAGCTGGCCACCGGGCGCGCAGGATTTTGACTGGCGTGCCAGCATCGCCACCATCGCGCAGGATGGGCCGTTTTCCGCCTTTGCGGGCATCGACCGTTCAATCACGCTGCTGGAGGGCGACGGCGTGCGGCTGTTCAGCGCTGGGCGCATCGATCATCAGCTGGCGTGTGTCGGGGAGCCGTTCGCGTTCTCCGGCGACGTGGCGCTGGAGGCGACGTTGTTGGGCGGCGCCAGCCAGGATTTCAACATCATGACGCGCCGCGGCCGGCAGGCCGCCAAGGTGCGGCGCGTTACCGCAGCCACTGCCTTGCCGCCGGGGCATGCCGGCGTGCTGTATGTGCTGAGCGGGGTATGGTCGCTGCCGGGGGGCGGCGAGCTGCGCGCGCGCGAGGGCGTATGGTGGGCGGCGCCGGCGGCGGGCGGTGAAGTGATGCCGTTGACGGCCGACGGCGTTATCTTATGGGCGGATATCACCGCCGGCGGCGAACGGCAATAGGCAATAAGCGGGGGCTTCAGCGCCCCCTGAAAGATTAACGTTCGTTCAGCGATCGCAGATGGTCGTCGCGGCGCAGCGTCATCAGTGCAAACAGGCTGACCACCGAGGTGGCGACCACGTAGTAGGCGGGAATGTCGATATTGCCGGTCTGTTTGATGAGGCCGGTGATAATCAACCCGGCCGAGCCGGAGAACACCGCATTGGACAACGAGTAAGCCAGCCCCAAACCGGTATAGCGCACTCGTGTCGGGAACATCTCCGCCAGCATCGCCGGGCCGGGACCGGCCAGCAGGCCGACCACGGCGCCGGCGATCATCACTGCCAGTCCTTTGGCCCACAGTGAACTCTGCGCATCCTGCAACAGGTGCAGCAGCGGGAAGGTGAACAGGATCACCGCCGCCACTGCCGTCAGCATCACCGTTTTACGCCCCAGCTTGTCGCTGATAATGCCCGCCGGCAGGATGGTCAGGGCGAAGCCGACGTTGGCCAGCACCGTCGCCACCAGCGCCTGCTGGAAGGTGGCGTGCAACGAGGTTTGCAGATAAGAGGGCATCACCACCAGGAAGGTATAGCCGGCGGCCGACCAACCCATCATGCGGCCGATACCGATCAGTATGGTTTTCGCCACGCCGCTCAGCGTCGCTTCCGGCGGCGGGACGGTTTGATCCGCGCTGTGCTGCGCCTGGGTGAACGTAGGCGTTTCCTCGAGCTTGAGCCGTAGCCACAGCGCCACGGCGCCCATCGGCAGCGCCAGCAGGAACGGAATGCGCCAGCCCCAGTCGTGCAGCTGCTGGGTGCTGAGCAGCGCGGCCAGCAGCGCCACCAGCCCGGCGCCGGCCAGCAGGCCGAGCGCGACGGTCAGCGATTGCCAGGCGCCGAACAACCCGCGCTTGCCCTTTGGGGCGAATTCGGTCATCAGCGACACGGCACCGCCGAATTCGCCGCCGGCGAACAGCCCCTGAAACATGCGCAGCAACGTCAGCAGCAGCGGGGCGGCGACGCCGATCGAGGCATAGGTCGGCATGACGCCGATCAGCGCGGTGGCCAGCGTCATCAACAGCAGGACCGCAATCAGCGTCGGGCGACGGCCGATGCGATCGCCGATGCGGCCGAAGATCACCGCGCCGATCGGTCGACAGAAAAACGCCAGCGCGAAGGCGGCGTAGGTGAGGATCAGGCTGGTGATTTCATTTTCGCCCTGCAGGGTGAAAAAATTGGCGGCGATGACGGTGGCCAGAAAACCGTATACCCCGAACTCATACCATTCGATAAAGTTGCCGACCGAGCCGGCCAGCAACGCCTGGCGCGACCGGCGCGCGTCGAGAGTCTGTTGATTCATCCCCGTTCCCATACTTTTGAATTATTGTTCGTCAGTTCTAAATTTATACGACAAAACAATCAATTGATTTCAACGGGAACTGTGAGGCGCGATTCACCAGAGTAACGGTGCCGGCTCGCGGCCGTTTTCAGCGTAGTACAGCGACGGCAGGAATTGCGCCAGATAGCTGAACTCGTTGTAGCAGTGGCGCATCAGGTTAAACCCGACTTCATCCGGCAGCTCGTCGTGGGCGTTGGCGCAGGCCTTGCCCAGCAGGAAACGGCTGCGCAGCACGCAGCCGTAGGGGGTATCGCGTGCCAGATGCAGCATTTCACCGTCGCATGGATCGCCGTTGTCGTCCAGCGGCACCTGCTCGCCGAAGCCGATGCGTGCGCACACGGCGGCGGACAGCGCCTGCGTGTCGCGCGCCTGGCGCAGTGGCTGCGGCGCGAAGAAGTCCTCGGCGGCGTGAAACTTGAGGCGTGCCGGTACCGGCGGCAGCTCCGCCAGCCACTCGACCGCTTCGATGCTGGCGCCGACGTAGCTTTCACCTTTTTTCCAATGGCGGTCCCAACCGCGATGTTCGACGTGATCGTGCGGGTGCCACCAGTTGATGTGCTGGGTGGTCTCGAAGAAGGTGAACCACCAGTCCAGCATACGCCCTTTACAGCCGTGCAGATCGGTACGGATTGCCACAGTCAGCAGGCCGTCGGCGCTGCGGCTCAATCCCATCTCCAGGCGCAGCGGTTCGGGCTTGAGCAACTCATTGATATCGTTGACGCCCCACGGCGCCAGCAGGGAAGGATGTGTCATAATAGGCTCCTTTTTTATTTTGGAAACGTTTTGTGTTTCCAAAATAAGGCTATGCCGGTATGCTGAGTCTGTCAACGTTTGCGAGGAAGAAAGATGACGAACCTGAATGAAGAGCCGCAGCGCGCCCGCGGCCGGCCGGCTACGCCGGAAACGGCGCTGCGCGCAGCGCTGGCGGAGGCGACGCTGGCGCTGTTGCTCGACGGCGGATACGCGGCGGCGACGGTGGATGCGGTGGCGAAACGCGCCGGTGTGGCTAAGAAAACCCTGTATCGCTTCGCCGCCAATCGCGACGAGCTGGTGGCGCAGGCGGTGAGCGGCTGGAGCGAGGCGTTTCAGCCGGCCTTCGCGCAGGATGCCGGGCAACGGGAAGCGGTTGCACCGCTGTTGGAAAAAGGGCTGAACGCTGTGGCGCAGCAGGTGCTGAGCGCGGAGGCAGTGGGGATGTTTCGGCTGCTGCAAAGCGAGTTTCCAGGGCGCGAGGAGCTGCTGGACAGCTACCAGCGCAACGGCATTCAGCGCGGCCGGGCGACGGTGGCGGACTGGCTGCAGCGCCAGCAGCAAGGCGGTTGGCTGCGTGAGCGCGATTGGGTGCAAACCAGCGACCTGCTGTTGGCGATGACCATTGCCGAACCGTTGCGGCAGATGACGCTGGGGTTGCTGCCGCCGGGCAGCGCGATCGACGAACGCATCACGGCGGCGGTGGCGTTGGTGATACCGGGTTTGATGGGTGACTCGCGCGCAT
>NZ_MJAO01000025.1 GCF_001902635.1 Serratia marcescens
TATCTGCCACTACGCAGGGCGGGAGGTACAGGATGTCAGCGGTGTGCTGGCCGTCTTCGCGGAGCGCCGTCAGGACCGCAACGGCCCGTATGTCGTCCTGCGCAGCGTCACGCTGAACTGAGTAAGGAATAACAGATGAGCCAAATTATCTCCACCACCGTTTATACGCTGGATGAACTATCTGAATCCGCCAGGGAGAATGCCCGTAGCTGGTATCGTGAGCATGCGCTGAACGATGACTGGTATCAGAATGTGTTTGACGAGTTTACCGGCATCTGCAGCATCCTGGGCGTAGATATTAAGCTGTACCGGGTTCCTCTCCTGTCAGGCGGCAGCCGACAGCACCACTGCATCTGGTTCAGCGGTTTTTGCCATCAGGGAAGCGGCGCTGTTTTCGAGGGGGGCTATGCTTACCAGCCGCAGGCGGTATATCAGATCAGGGAACACTTTCCTGAAGACGCTGACCTTCACCGGATTACCGATTCACTGCAGGCCGTCCAGCTACACAACAGCGGCGAACTTCGCGCCAAAATCCGTCATAACGGTCAGCATATCCATGAATCCTGCATGGCAATCGCGGTCGAACGCCACAGCCCCTCCGGGCAGGACATGACCTCAGACAGTGAGGTGGCTATAAGCGAAGCCCTCCGGGATCTGGCCCGCTGGCTATACGACTGGTTGGAAAGCGAACACAGCTGGCAGACCTCCCCCACCCTCATTGATGAAGACATCATCGACAATGAATACACCTTCACCGGATCAGGTCAGCGCTTCGGCTGACCTGATGTCCATTAAACAACGTTTCTTAATTCACTTTTAACGAGGCTAATCATGCCAGATATTCCCACCACAGATGACAATATGGACGTACCGCGCTGGGGCCTGCATCGCGATATCACACCGTGTTTTGGTGCACGATTGGTGCAGGAAGGCAACCGGCTGCACTATCTCGCCGACCGCGCCAGCGTCGCCGGCACGTTCAGCGACACGGATTTACGCTATCTTGATCAGGCGTTTCCGCTGCTTTTGAAACAGCTTGAATTGATGCTGGTTTCCGGTGAACTCAATCCCCGCCATCAGCACTGCGTCACGCTGTATGCAAAAGGGCTGACCTGTGAATCAGATACACTGGGGTCGCATGGGTACGTGTACCTGGCTATTTATCCGACACCCGCAACAACCGCGTAAAGTTTCTTACTCCTTATCCTTGTTTTTACCCATCAACAAAGAGATCCAGCTATGCAAACCCAACCACTATCCTCAACCCGGGAGGCCTCACCACGCCCGTCTCCCGTGGAGATCTGGCAGCAGCTCCTGAGTCACCTGCTGGACCAGCACTACGGTCTGACGCTGAACGATACGCCGTTTGGCAACGATAGCGTGATTCAGGAGCATATCGACGCCGGAGTATCACTGTGCGACGCGGTGAACTTTATCGTGGAAAAGTACGACCTTGTCCGTACTGACAGACGCGGCTTCAGCGCAGAAACACAGTCACCGCTTATCGGCAGTATTGATATCCTCCGTGCCCGGAAGGCGACCGGGCTGTTGACCCGTTATGGCTACAGACCTGTGACAGATCTCATTACCGGCAAATACAGAAAGGAACAACAATGAAGCTGTCCCTGACGGTGGAAGCCGACACCATCAACGTACTGGCCCTCAATATGGGCCGGATCGCCATAGATATTGACGGCATTGAGCTGGCCGACCTGATCAATGTGGTCTGTGACAACGGCTATTCACTTCGTATTGCTGATACCCCCGGGAAGCTGATTGTTGAAGATCCGCTACCACCTGTCACCCGCCTGAGCGGGATCCAGTGCAGTACCGCGCATATTACCTGTGAAGATAACGCTATCCTCGACCTGGCCGCTCTTCAACGCCACGACGGCGGCAACGGCGACTGGATACTGTACACCGGTTACGGTTGCCTGCTCAGACTTAGCGCTCGCTTATACCCGGTGCTGGAACTGAAGCGAATGGGGCTTTCAAAAGACTGCCGTCGGTTAGTGACCACGCTGATACGACGTTACGGGATCGATATTCTGCATCTGGATGCAGCAGGCGACCTGTTACCCGGTTTTGCCACTTTCGACTGGTAGGCTCTCATTCCGACATATTCAGCCTCTGCAACACATCCGGTCAGAATAATCACAGCCCGATATTCACCCTACGCATAAGCGCCAGCCCTCACCAACTGGCGTTTTGCTTTATATAAGGAAATAAACATGTCAGAACTGACTCTCACCGAATCCGAAGTGTTAATCGACCATACCGATGTAATTTGCTCGACCAGCATTGAACGTATCGTCACCGGACGCAACGCGGCGCTGGCGCAAATTGAAACGCTGATACAGCAACTCGACGATATCTCGACGCTGACCAGCAACATCGGCGGTGGTAAAGCAAATGAATGGGGAGTACGGCAATACCGTTACGACTGCTGGCTGATGGAGAAACCTGAAACAGCGATGAAGGCCATTACCCGCAACATCGATCGCAGCATCTGGAAAGACCTGATGAATAAGTCTGGAATGCTGGCGCTCATGGACGCACAGGCCCGCGACGAGTGGTACAACAGCCTGGAGAAAGACGATATTCCTGCTATCAGTGAAGAAAATATCCTTAGCACTTTTAAACAATTACATCTGAATAAAGGTGAAGTCTTCGAACGTGGCGTGGTTAACGTGTTTAAGGGTCTGAGCTGGAATTTTAAGACAAACAGCCCCTGTAGGTTTGGCGGGAAAATCATCGTGACAGGGCTGGTCAAATATGACCGGTGGGGGTTTGGTCTGAACTGGGGCTGGCAGCGTGATCGCCTGGCTGACCTTGAGCGCATGCTGATGCTTCTTGATGGAAAACCTGTTCCCGACAACCGTGCTGACGTTACCCGTCGCCTGGGAGACCATATCCATGAGAACAGGCACAGCAATCGTTACGAGGATGAGATGTTTGTGATTAAGTATTTTCAGAAGGGAACGGCGCATATCACCTTTAAACGACCAGAACTGGTCGATAAGCTGAATGACATCATCGCCCGGCACTATCCGGGGGCGTTGCCCGCTAAACAGTAAGGAACCAAATTATGGTATCATCTTCAAACACGGATGGTGCTCACTGCGATTCCGTAGTAGATCACTACACCTTGCCATCAAATAGCATTCAGATGGATGTAAAAGTTCCTGTTCAACCATCAAATTTTGACGCTTTGCAGAAGGGGGCCTTAATGGGGGCCTCAACATTTATGGAACAAGATAAAAACCATACTAATCAATGCAATTACAAAACAAAATCCATTCCGAGTCCGGGCACCATTTTCAGAAGAACCCGCCTATGGCGGGTTTTTCGCTTTCTGGGGACAGGACTCTCCATCGAACTGCGTTCGATTATTCGGCCAAAGGCCTCACCCTGCGGGCCAGCGCTAAAACGCTGTTCAACACGGCGCCAGCGCCGGTTGTCCGAGTCCGGGCACCATATTCAGAAGAACCCGCCTATGGCGGGTTTTTCGCTTTCTGGGGTACGGACTCCCCTCTGCTTTTATCAATCTGAACGTTATCACTGCATTGTCGACAGGTTTTCATGCGTGAGGCAATCAATAAAGAATGACATAAACTTAAGTTTATCTTCATCGCCAGCGGGAATATGGGATAAACCCATGTTGCTTCTGAATAGCGACTCAAACGCAAATTTATCCCTTAGCGATAAATGCAAAATTTTTGAAAAAAGCGTTGTGACTATAAGAATGTTTTAATCATGGACGAGGGCGAAGACACGCCCTCGCTTAGTGCAGGAAAAGTGATTACTTCGTTGCCATCTTCAACAGCACGACGCCGGCGAGGATGAGGCCGGCAGCGACTACGCGGGCCAGGTTCAACGCCTCACCAAACATGGTGATACCGATAATGAACGCGCCAACGGCCCCGATGCCAACCCAAATGGTATACGCCGTACCTAACGGTAAGGTTTTCATGGCGTAGGCCAATAAGCCAAAACTGAGTAACATGAAGAAAAGCGTGATGGCGCTAGGCACCAGACGTGTAAATCCGTGGGATTCTTTCATTGCGGTGGCCCAGACGACTTCAAATACGCCTGCCAATACCAGATACAACCATGCCATATTCAAATTCCTTACGCTATGGGTCGTCCCGGGTAATAATAAGGCCACGACAGGTCGTCCCGCGCGAGCGTAATAGTAGCAAACGCCTCTGGAAATTCAAGCCAGCCATTTTTGACGTGTTATGTCCTAACGAGGGGAATGGGGGATCTCTTTTCTCCTGTCAGCCGGATAGATCTCGACGTGTCAGTCGCAATAGATTTCATTCCTCTCTTGCCGTTCCTCTCACGAGCAATATTGTGCTCTTCGCAGAGAACACAATATACCGGGACGAGCTGGGTCAACGATGGGGGCTTTCGGCAGCACTGATTACCCACAACAAGCTGCGGTGAAAGGCCAGACTAGCGATAGACAGGAATGGTCCCCGACGAAGTTTGGCGATCCCCTTCTTGCTTTAATTTTTTCCACAATTCAACAATATGGCTCTCCCCCGCCTTAAGCGCCGCCGCTGACGTATGTACCGAGTAACTGCCCAAATGGAGCGGATACGGATGTGGTATGGCTGAACCCAACACGAAGGTTGCCTCTTTAGCCCCAGAGTTAACGACATTAATGGGCGCTTCGCCGGGTTCGAAGACGACGATTTCACCCTCTTCAATCGAGGTATCGGCATCCAGTGAGCCTTTAGCCAGCGCCAACCAGCCAACGCGGTGCCCGGCAGGCGGCTGATAGCGCCACCGTTCACCCGGCCCCAGCGTCACCAGCAAATAGTTGACTCCCGCCGGTGCAGGCACCGGTGCGCTCACCCCTTCATAAGTGCCCAGAATGACGCGAGCCGGGCCAACCTGCGGAATATGCTCCGTCTCAATATAACGGCTGACAGGGGGGCTGTTTTCCAGCTCTGCAGGCAGCGCAAGCCAAAGCTGGAAACCCGTAATGCGTGGAACATCGGCAGGCGATAACTCCTTGCCGTGCCAGACACCGCCCCCGGCCCGCATCCATTCAACCCCGCCGTAGCCCAAGGTTCCCGTACCGTTATCCGGATCGTTGTAACGCAACCCCCCTTCGATAGGAACGGTAACGGTCGCCACACCGGAATGGGGGTGCAAAGGCATATCGGCAAGAGCCAGAGGTCATTAAGGCGGACATCGAACAAAGAGAAACGCTGCATGCCGCTTTTAGTGGAGCATACGGCGTTTTTTCCGTGCAAGGTTCCGAGCAAGGGGCAGAGATAGAAATACGTCAGGGCAAGGCGGTGGCAGACGCAGCACGGGCTGCCGGAGTCGAACACTTTATTTACTCCTCCGTGGGCGGAGCAGATCGCCGTTCGCGCGTGCCCCATTTCGACAGTAAATGGCAGGTTGAAGAACATATCCGCCGCATCGGCTTACCGGCGAGCATTGTACGGCCCGTATTTTTCATGGATAACTTCGCCCAGTCTAATATGCGCACAGTATTAATGGCGTTAATGCGGAGCTATTTGCCCAAAGAGAAAACATTACAAATGATCGCGACCGCTGACATCGGTAAGTGGGTTGAAAATGCTTTCTCACAACCCGATGAGTTTATCGGCAAGGCGGAGGAAATAGCCGGTGATGAACTGACCCGCCCACAGATCGCGGCGACCTTACGCCAATACGGTTGGTCAGCAGGCCTGCCATTCCCTATGCCCAGACTCCTGTTACGACTGCTCCCCTACGATGCCCGCAGGATGTTCGAATGGTTCGGCGAATCGGGTTACACCGCGGATATTGCCGGACTGCGGAGCCGGCAACCCGAATTGCTCACTCTTGATGACTGGCTTCGCGCACAGAACTCTGCGTAGCCTTCTTCAATCATTCATCGGGCCGCAAAGCGTGGCGGCCCCAAAATAAAGAGGACGTATCATGCACACTAATGTATATACACCAGAGAATTGCGCCCTGCTGTTAATCGATCATCAAACAGGCACAATCTCCTGGACACACTCGCACGATGCCGCAGATATGCCGTGTTGTGGGCACAAATTTCCCTGGCAGCCTTCTATCAGCATTAGTTAAACAAACAGTAAACCCGGGAGTTAACGCGAACAATCCACACCCACAAGTTTATGCAACTAAGGAGGTAAAATCTTACTGTTGAGGGTAATAATAAGGAAAGATGAGGCTCATAACGCCATGCCCCCCCCCTGGTTAACGGGTACCAAAACCTGTCACAAGATAAAGCTAACCCATTGAACCAATTAAATAAAAATAATAATCAATAAAGAAATTTCATAATTTCACTTCTGATTTCATATTTTCAAAAACCGTCTTACTTCTAATATCACGTTATTTCACCTTCCCAGTGCCTATTTTAAGGCTATTCTAAGCAACGAATACCTGATCCCAGAAATGCAAAGCGAACGCAGGCTGGCGCATACACCAGAAAAGCAGTTCAAAACCCAGACGGTTGGTACCCTTGCTGGGTTACCGTTTCATGTCGTGATGAATCAGGCATATCGGATTTTTACTTAGGAATATTAATTAAAAACACACGCAAGCTTTCATAGGGACTTTCATGGAAAGAAATACACCCGTAGCCCTTACCTTATGTGCTACCGAACGCCAAACGGGCATTTTAAAGTGATGTATTTTTAGCCCGCACATCTTTTAATTACACGTAGTGATTAAAACTTACTTATAAGAAAAAGGCAGCCTGGTTGCTATAAGCCACCCCTATGCAGCCGTATTTCTGGGTATTATTCTCATTATACTGGAGCTTATTAATGAATCAGCGTTTGGATATCATCGGTATTGGCCTTGGCCCGTCTAATCTTAGCCTGGCGGCCTTAGGGAGTGAAATAGAGGGATTTACGGGGCAATTCCTCGAACGCAAGCCTCATTTCTCCTGGCACCCGGGCATGATCCTGGCGGATTGCAGCATGCAGACCAACTTTTTAAAAGATCTGGTGAGCGCAGTTGCCCCAACCAATCGCTACAGCTTTCTCAACTATCTGGTAAAAAACAGAAAATTCTACCGTTTTCTGACGACGGAACAGCGTACCGCATCGCGTGAAGAGTTTGCCGATTACCTCACTTGGGCCGCCAGTGGGATGGGCTCGTTGGCGTTCAATCAAGACGTTCAGCGGGTCGAATTTGACGATCGGCAACGCCAGTTTGTGGTGACCACCTCGAATACGGTATTCCACGCCAGGCACGTCAGCATCGGTATTGGTAAGAAAATAAAGTTGCCGGATTGCGTGACGGCGCAAAGCGATCGCTGTTTCCATGCCAGTGAGATGATGCTGCGCAACCCCGATCTGACAGGCAAACGCGTGGCGATCGTCGGCGGCGGCCAGAGCGGCGCAGACCTGTTCCTCAATATTTTTAAAGGGGAATGGGGGCAACCGGCACAGCTCGACTGGATATCGCGCCGCAACAACTACAACGCGCTTGATGAAGCGGCCTTTGCCAACGAATATTTCACGCCCGATTACGTCGAGAGCTTTTACTCGTTGGATAGCGCAGCCAAACGGCATATGCTGGCCGAACAGAAGATGACCTCAGACGGCATCACCAGTGAGTCGCTGCTGGCGATTTATCGCGCCATGTATCATCGTTTCGACGTACTGCGTGAGAAATTATGGGTGCGCCTGCTGCCCAGCCGCTCGCTGACGGCCGTGAAACACACGCTGGATAACGCCTACCAACTCGAAACGCGTCATCATCTCGATCACGGCCAGGAAGCCTTCAAAGCGGACGTGGTGATCTTCGCCACCGGTTATCAGCCGGCGATACCTGAGTTCCTTGAACCTTTAACCCACCGTTTGCTGACCACTGCGGACGGCGAATACCGCATAGCCCCAGACTTTACATTTGAGTGGGAAGGCCCCGCGGAGAACTGCTTATTTGCAATGAACGCCAGCATGCATAATCACGGCATTGCCGATCCTCAGTTGAGCCTGATGGCGTGGCGATCTGCCCGCATTCTTAATCGGGCGTTAGACCACAAACCGTTTGATCTGGGAACAACGCCGACAGCAATTCAATGGCGCAGTGAAAGCGTGTCCCCCACATTTTAAATGCAAGAAGGTCTGAATCACTGTCATTACGCTATGATGGAATTACTTATATGAAGAGAAAAATCAATAAGTTTATTATGAATCAACTGGCCGTATTGGCCCCCGAATTCAAGGCCAGATTGATCTACAAAAGGGCATTTGGCAAACCGTTAAACTTACAGGCGCCATCCACCTGGAATGAAAAGATCAATCACCTGAAGTTGAATGGCTATAGTCACAATGCGTTGGTGAAGCAGTGCGCAGATAAATATGCGGTAAGAAAATACATCAAAGATCAAGGATGCGAAGAGATCCTTAATGAATTGTATTTTTCCTGTGATTCTGTAGACGATATTCCGTGGGACACATTGCCGGATAAGTTTGTGATCAAAGGAAACCACGGCTCCGGATATAACCTGATTTGTCAGAATAAAAAGTTACTGAATATCAAGAGCGCCAGCAAATTGATAGATGGTTGGATGAAAGATGATTATTGGAAAACCTATGTAGAGCTCAACTACAAAGGAATACAAAAAAAGATCATTGGGGAGAAGTATATCGAGTCGGCCAATGGTCACGGGCCTGAAGACTATAAGATTTATTGTTTCCGTGGCGTACCTTACTGCACGTTACTGTGCGTCGGCAGAGATACCGGGGCGCCGAAATATTACTTCTTTGACAAAGATTTCAAGTTCCTTTGCTATAGCGAGGACTGCCTGGCATTGAACCAGGAGGAAATCGACGCCTTCGTGAAGCCAGAAGGATACGATGAGCTGTTCGAGTACGCCACGCGCTTGTCGGCGCCCTTTGAGTTTGTTCGCGTTGATTTTTACATCTCTCAAGGCCAAATCATTTTTGGCGAGCTGACCTTTACCCCATCGGCCGGGCTTGATACGGATATCCTGCCGCCGACAGATATCTTGCTTGGCAAGATGTTGACGCTGCAGTAATGCGGGCTTGCCGGGAGCCCGCCAGGACCGTGGATAATACGCTGAACATCAGTAGAACCCGTGCAAGCGTTGGAAAAGATAAAGCGGCGCATTGTCAGTACTAACACACCCCACAGGGGAAATACCGGCTACCGGCACTGCTGCCGTTTTGCAGACTGTCTGTCGGTATTTTCCTTACTTGCATCTGCCGCAGGGCCGACTTTTCGCGTCCATCCACCCCTCCCCCTCTGGGCTCACGGCTGGGCGAACAGGCAAGCCAAGCAACGGCTAAAGCGACGATGTGCGCCAAGCCCAGGGAAAAATGCCGGTCTGATGACAGTAACCCCGCCTCTTGCCGATCTGAGCAATGTCACCCGTAAACACACCCTCTACACGAACAGCATAACCCTTTGAAAATAAATGTTATTAGCTTATCAATAAGAAACACTTACATATTTATAATAAAATGTTCTATATGTATAGGAAGCTATAATATAAGATGTTGGAAAGTTTCCCTGGTGTTGTTGTGTGTCTTTGCCCTATTTTATAGGGCTTTTTTCCCTAAACCCCCTTGATAACAGCGCAATTACATACATTTCCCCTGTTCCACCTCGCCATAAAATCATAACCATTTCTAATTAATTTAAATACACCCCATTCATAACACACCAATTATAACAAAGAGTTACTATTTGCAGTGTAAAGCGACTGGCGGTTCATTTTCCTGACTGCGGCCACGTTTCACCGCCATAATGCCCGCTCTGACGGCTATCCGCGGCATATGTCCTCAGCCGCAATGCGGTATAGATGGCGTTAAATGCCAATTCTGCGCATCAATGCCGCCGCCACGCCGGCATTGGCTGATACAACATCAGCGAGATGAGTAAGCGAGAGAGAATATCGACCGCATTTTCACCTGCGGTTCATATCTTCCGATGAGAATACCGTTTAATATCTGAGACGGACGAGGGCCGGTTCGCCCTGAGAGATGCCCGGTAACCGAGCTTGTGGCAGTTCAACGCAGAAACAAAGCGGCTCCCCCGTCGGCAAGTCAGCTTGCTCTGTCCGGTGGAGCCATACATTACTGCAGTTTTCCCGGTGGGGCCCTGGTGAGGCGCAAATAGGAAAAGATGGTGTAAGCAGGGTATTTCAGCGTTTGAATACCGCCTGTTTCACTCTTCTTCAACCCTGCTGCACTCACTATAAGCGTCTTCTCACCGGGTGGAAAAGGGTGAAAACCACCCTTGAAATACATTAACGAAAGTGATATTAGAACCTGTTAAGGCAAAAGTGCCTAATTCAGTTTTGAATAATTAAATCAGGGAATTATATTAAAAATGAATATTAATATCACCGACAAACCCAATCCGCAGGATGAAGAGTTCGTTATCGACAACCTTTGGGCGCACAACCATAAAACCCAGCCAGTAGACATCCACCCGCTGTTCCTGACCGTCACCGACGACAACCAGCAGATCGTCGGCGGCCTGGTGGCACGCACCTGGTGGGGCGGCCTGGAAGTGCAGTATCTGTGGGTCGGCGATCAATGTCGCAACAGCGGCTACGGCCGCCAGCTGATGCAACAGGCCGAAGAAGAAGCCCGCAAACGCGGTTGCCACATGGCCTATGTCGACACCTTCGATTTCCAGGCCAGAGGCTTCTACGAGAAACTGGGCTACCGGGTCTACGGCGAGCTGGGCGACTATGCGCATCGCCACACCCGTCATTACCTGGCTAAAAGCCTGTAACGCAGCCTGAGCGGATCAGAGGTGGGTATGGGTTCCTCGCATAAAAATAATGAATCTTATTTTAAGGGCCTCATCACCATGATGGAGCACCTGAGCGAGCCCTGGGGCATCAAAGACCAGCTGTCCCGCCACCTCTATATGAACCGCGCCGCTTATCTTTATACCAATACGCCGCTGAACTTCGACGTCGCCGGCAAATATGACCACGAGTTCCCCGCCGACTGGGCCGACTCTGCCGCCGACTTTATCGAGCATGACAAAATGACCGAAGCGGCGCGCGATCGGGTCACGGTCATCGAAACGCACTATTGGTACGGCAAAGACAGCCTGGCGCCGTTTATCAGCGAAAAACTGCCGGTTTACAACGATGACAAACAGGTGATTGGCGTGATTTGGAACGCCAAGCCGATGAATAGTCTGTCGCCGATGAAATACATCAACCAGCAAAAGCCCAGCATCTTGACCACCGAAGTCAGTAATGAGCTGTTCACCCGCGCTGAATTAGATGTCATTTTCCTTATGCTGCAAAGATTTACGGTGAAGGAAATCGCTAAAATCTATAGCGTCAGCAATAAGACCATCGAAAACCGTATTTATAACATTTACCAGAAGGCCAACGTACATACCCAGCAGCAGTTTGAGGAGTACTGCAAATGCGCCAACCTGGATAACTATATTCCCGACCGCCTGATAACCAAGGGCATTCAGTTTATTTGAACCGCAAGGAAGACCTCACCGTGATAAAGATCGAAGATTATCCGCTCACCCGGGTGCCACAGGATAAAAGAGTGTCGTTTTTAAGCGTGGCCATCGTGCATATGGGCATGTTGACCGCGCTGGACCAGTTTATGCTCGGCGCCGTACTCGGCAACTCCATGACGCTGATTGACGCCTTCAGCGCTATTTTCGTCGGCAGCCTGATCTTCGGCGTGGTGACCTACGGCCTCGGGTTGGCGGGCATGCGCGAAGGGATCTCCGGCAGCCTGCTGGCGCGCTGGTGCGGCTTCGGCCGCCTGGGTTCAGTGCTGATCGGCGTAGTGGTGGCCGTCAGCCTGCTGGGCTGGTTCGGCATTCAGAACGCCATTTTCGCCAAATCGCTCGACTTCGCACTCGGCAATAAGCTGGGCTTTGGCCTGGCCGCCGGGCTCTCGGGCACGCTGCTGACCATCCTGGTGGCGTTCGGCTTCAAGGCACTGCGCATCGCCGCCCGCATCGCGGTGCCGATGTTCATCATGCTGGTGGCCTATATTTCGGTGACCGCGCTTTCCGGCCATAACCTGCAGGAGATCATCCAGCTGGCACCGCCGGGTGAGCCGCTGACCATCAGCGCCGGCATCACCATCGTCGTCGGCGGCGCCATCGTGGCCAGCCTGATGACCCCCGATCTGACCCGCTACTCCAAAAACGGCAAACACGTGCTCGGCGTGACTATCTTCACCATTGTCGCCGGCGAATTCGTGGTGAACGGCCTGGCGATCCTGATCGCCAAAACGCTGGGCACCGCGGACGTGGTCACTATCATGTCGCAAGCAGCCGGCGGTGCCGGCCTGCTGGTGGTGGTGTTTTCCACCCTGCGCGTCAACGATCTCAACCTGTACTCCTCTTCGCTGGGCATCGTCAACGCGGTGGAGGGCATCACCGGTAAAAAGCTGAAGTACACTTACACCACGCTGGTGATCGGCATTCTGGGCACCACACTGTCGGTGCTGGGTATTCTTGACCGCTTCGTCGACTTCCTGACGGTGCTTGGCGTGGTATTCCCGCCGATTATCGGCATCATGCTGGTGGACTATTACCTGCTGCGCAGCCACCGCAAAATCCTGGATGAGAGCCGGCGCGCCGGCCGATTGCCGGACGAAACGCCGACTATCGGCTGGGCGGCGATCGTCGCCAGCATCGCCGGCGGAGCCGTCGGTCTGGCAACCGAATGGGGCGTACCGACCATCAACTCTCTGGCCGCCGCCAGCCTGCTTTACTGGGTGCTCAAACTGGCCTTCAGCCGCGCGCAAAAGCCGTTGGCTTCGCAGAAATCGCTCTGATTTTCGCACAGGCGCTAATCCACTCCTCCGGTGACGGGGGAGTGTTGCTCACTTGGACATAGGCAGAATTCAATGCAGAAAACGGGCCGATCGCGCTGACAAACGGCCGTGGTGAGAGGGTCCCTGGTGTCGGTAGCAAGAAGCTATCCATTATGCTCAGAGTGTGGGAACGCCCGCCCTTCTGAGCTTTTTATTATAAATAACCTGCGGCTTCAGTGTCTTGATCGTAAAGAAAAAACTTCAGCTTGCATGAACAGTAGCCCATAAAATCCGCTTTGGTCAACATAAAAGTAAACATAAAATCGACTTTTGTGTTCACTTTTCCATAAGCAAAAGCCAATCAATTGATTTGCACCGCTTTATCATTCTCGTAGATAAAACATGCTACACCGCCGGCATCACGCCGCTTATTCACGAAGATAATGACAGCAATTACCATCATTAATCAGCCAGTTAGCTAACGTTATCACCCTTTTTATCTGGACAACGCCGATGCGTAAGATATAGTGAAGCCTGCGTAATGATTGTAAGGACGGCCGATGAAAACCACCAACGCACAGCGCAAAATCAACATCATTAAAAATATTGAATATCTGATGCGCACCCGCGGTGAAACCAAGGCTTCCTTTTCCAACCGCAGCGGCCTGACGCGCACCACCCTCTACAAAATCCTCGACGGGCGGGTGAACAACGTCCAGCAATCCACCGTCAACCGGATTTCCGATTTCTTCGGCGTCTCCTGCGAAGAGATCGAAGACTACGATCTGGAAAAATTGGAGCGGCTCAACGAAACGTTGTCCACCGAAGGCAACAAGAACCCTTCCGCCGTTCCGGTGATCCCACAGTCGCGCTATCTGGCCGTCTCGCAACGCAAGATCGGGCAGCTGGTCACAGAGTTTCCTTTGACTTATTTCTTCGGCGATGAGTCAAACATGTTGGCAATGAAAATAGAGACCGAAATTAAAGGGTCATTTATTCCCGGCGAAGTCATTATCATCAAACGTCCGCCGGTACTGATTTGCGATTCGCCTTTATTGTATCACTCGGGAAAAAGCGGCTTCTTTGTGGTTAACGGCAAAGAAAGCGAAGGCATGGATAAACTCCCTCAGGACACCGTGCAATTCCTGGGTTATATCGTTGGAGAAAGGCTATAAATGGAACCGAATCAGAAGTTCAAGCTGTTGGGCTTTACCCGGCATGGCACTATAGCGGCCAATGTCATGGTATTGGCCACCGGAAAAACCATTACCATGGGGCTGAATGAACTGGCCGACAGTGAAATATCAGAAGATCTGAGCCGGCATGAGCTGCAGGCGCTGTACCGCAAACTCTATGGCGACAAGCAGCAAAAAACCGCCTACGAGCTTAGCGACCGTCATGAACGCTCCTGGTACGCCTATCTGATCATCACCGTAGCGCTCAGCGTGATTTATATCTTCTCGACCCTGTGCGGCGTCAAACCGATCCAAATCCCGGTGCTGAATCTCATCACGCCACCGGCGATCTTCATCTACCCGCTCACCTTCATTCTGGTGGACATTCTGAACGAGTTCTATGGATTGCGGCTGGCCAGGCGCACCATCATCATCTCGTTTATCGCCAACCTGACCTTCGTGCTGGGCGTTTGGGTGACGACGCTGGTGCCGAGCATTCCGCAGTGGGAGTACAGCGAGACCTACAACGGCATCGTGCACAGCATCATGGCGGTGTTGGTGGCGTCTTCCGCGGCCTATCTGATCTCCGAAAACGTCAACTCCTACCTGCTTTGCAAAATCAAAGAGTTGACCAACTCCCGCTACCTTTTCGTGCGCGTGATCACCAGCACCGTGGTGGCCTCGGCCATCGACAGCGTGGTGTTCTGTACGCTGGCATTCTACAACGTGCTGAGCTGGGACATCATCAAGACCATGATCCTGTCGCAGTTCCTGATCAAGGTGGTCTACGCCCTGCTGGGCGTCGGGCCGATCTACGCCACCCGCAGTCTGTTTAACCGCTACATCAATACCGAACAAGCAAAAGGCAATGAATATGCATATCCAAAAGCAAGATAAGATCACCCATCTTGGCGCGAACTCCGATTATCCGGATCAATATGCTCCCGCATTGCTCGAAGCCTTACCGCGCGCGCGCGGCCGCGATCTGATCGGCGTGGACGAGCGGCAGCTGCCGTTCAGCGGCTTTGATCTGTGGACCGCCTTCGAGCTCTCCTGGCTCAACGCCAAGGGCAAACCGGTGGTGGGCATCGGTGAATTTACCTTCCCGCACTCTTCTTCAAACCTGATCGAATCCAAGTCGTTCAAGCTGTATCTCAACAGCTTCAACCAAACGCGCTTCGACAGCGTGGAACAGGTGAGCGCCGCCATGCAAAAAGATCTGTCGCAGGCGGCCAACGGCACGGTCACCGTCACGCTCTATCCGGGGCTGGAAGGCTACCCGGTGCAGATCGATCGCCTGCCGGGCGTCAATATCGACGATCAGGATATCGCGGTCGACGACTTCGCCTTCAAACCGGAATACCTGAGCGGCGCGGCCGATCGGGGGGATCTGGTGGCGGAGACGCTCTCTTCCAACCTGCTGAAATCCAACTGCCTGGTCACCAACCAGCCGGACTGGGGCAGCGTCGTGATCCGCTATGAAGGCCGCAAAATCGATCGTGAAAGCCTGCTGCGCTACCTAATCTCCTTCCGCCAGCACAACGAATTCCACGAGCAGTGCGTCGAACGCATTTTCAACGACATCAAGCAACACTGCCGCCCGGAGAAACTCAGCGTATTCGCGCGCTACACCCGCCGTGGCGGCCTGGACATCAACCCCTTCCGCAGCGATTTCGAAACGGCGCCGGCGCTCGGCCGCCTGATCAGACAGTAAGCGTTATCTCCACAATGCTCCCGCCAGGGAGCATTGTTTCCCCCACGTTCATCTCCCTGTTATTTTTCGCCATTATCGTCGTCAGCGGCTATCTTCAAAGCACACTGACGGAGAATAACGACGCATGCCTGACCTTTCACGCAGAGACGTACTGCGGGCTGCCGCCATCGGATCGGCTTTCTCGCTGTTGCCCGCCTCAATTCGCAAAGCGCTGGCCATTCCCGCCAACAACCGCACCGGCACTCTGCGCGATGTCGAACACGTGGTGATCCTGATGCAGGAGAACCGCTCTTTCGACCACTACTTCGGCACCCTGCCCGGCGTGCGCGGCTTCAGCGATCGTTTTACCATTCCGCTGCCCGGTGGCCGACGCGTCTGGCAACAACAGGGGGCCGAGCGGTTGGTGCTGCCCTACCATCTGGACAGCAAGCGCGGCAACGCCCAGCGCGTCACCGGCACGCCGCACTCATGGGTCGATGAGCAGGCCGCCTGGGATCACGGCCGCATGAGCGCCTGGCCCACCTACAAAACGCCGGCTTCAATGGGCTACTACCGTCAGCACGAGCTGCCGTTCCAGTTCGCGCTGGCCAACGCCTTTACCCTGTGCGATGCCTATCACTGCTCTATTCACGCCGGTACCAACACCAACCGGCTGTTCCACTGGACAGGCACTAACGGCCCGTCCGCCGCCGACGTGGCGGTCGTGGTCAACGAATGGTACAGCCCCGGTCCGGCGGACATCGGCTATCAGTGGAAAACCTATCCGGAACGGCTGGAGGAGAGCGGCGTCAGCTGGAAGGTGTATCAGTTCCTGCCGGATAACTTTACCGACAACCCCCTGGCGGGTTTCCGCCAATATCGCGCCGCCAGCATTCAGGTGGGCAATCCGGCGCGGCCGCCGAAAGACTTCAACGCTTTCGTGCCCTATCGCGACGAGCTCAACAAGGCCGCGCCACTGTACAAAGGTAACGGTAACACCCTGCCGGCCGCCGATGGCAACGATCTCGACGCCATGCTGGCCGGATTCCGCTCCGACGTGCAGCAGGGCAAACTGCCGCAGGTCAGCTGGATCATCGCGCCGGCGGCCTATTCGGAACACCCCGATCCCTCTAGCCCGGTGCAGGGTGGCTGGTTCACCCAAGAGATCCTCAATGCATTGACCGACAATCCGGCGGTGTGGAGTAAAACCGTCCTACTGGTCAACTACGACGAAAACGACGGCTTTTTTGACCATATGCCTTCGCCTTCCGCACCGTCGCTGCGTGAAGACGGCAGCTTCGCCGGTAAATCGACGGTGCCGTTCGATACCGAGATCTTCCAGCACGTGGCGCCCCCCGGCTCGCAGGATCAGCCGCCGCCGGACGGCCGCATCTACGGCCCCGGCCCGCGGGTGCCGATGCTGGTGCTGTCGCCCTGGAGTCGCGGCGGCTGGGTCAATTCACAGGTGTTCGATCACACCTCGGTGCTGCAATTTTTGGAAAAACGCTTTCAGGTGCATGAACCCAACATCAGCCCCTGGCGCCGCACGGTGTGTGGCGATCTCACCTCAGCGTTCAACTTTGTCGACCCTAACGGCGAAGCATTGCCGAGGTTGCCCGCCACCAGCCGCCACGCCGCCGACGGCCTGCGTCAACGTCAGGAACAGCTGCCGCAAGTGCCGTTGCCATCACCCGCCCACCAGCGTTTGCCGCACCAACACCGCCTGGCGCGCCCTTCCCGCGCGCTGCCCTACCAACTGCATGTCGAAGCCGCCGTCGCGGCCGAGCAGCGCCGCGTGACGCTGAACCTGTTCAATACCGGCGAGCAAGGCGCGGTGTTTCACGTCTACGACCGGCAGGACCTGACGCAGATCCCACGCCGCTATACCGTCGAGGCCGGTAAGGCGGTCAGCGACGACTGGCTGACGGAGGATGAGTACCATCTGTGGCTGCTTGGCCCCAACGGTTTTCATCGTGAATTGCGCGGGCTCCTGAGCCGGCCACAGCCGGAGGTGCGTTTGCGCCCAACGGGCCGCAGCCTGCAACTGCTGCTGAACAACCCAGGCGCCGAAGCGATAACGGTGACCCTCGAACGCTGCCCTTACACGCAGCAAGGCCCGTGGCCTATCACGCTGCCGGCGGGCGGCAGCCACCAGCAAACGTTTGACGCCCGCGCCAGCGGCGGCTGGTACGATCTTACGCTGCACAGCCCCGGCTGGCAGCGCCGCTTGGCAGGCCGGCTGGAGAACGGCGAACACAGCGTCAGCGATCCGCTGATGGGCCAGGCGTGAGGCATAAGAAGTGGGGGGAAAATTCTCTCGGACAGTAAAAAGGGCGCCTGAGCGCCCTTTGTCGTTTTAGCGCCGCTATTTGGCGGCGCCTTCCATGCCCACCAGCCCTACTTTCAGGTAGCCGGCTTTACGCAGGGTGTCCATCACGCTCATCAGCGTTTCATAATCCACACTCTTGTCCGCCTGGAAGAAGATGGTGGTTTCTTTGTTCGCCTGGGTATGTTGATCCAACACCGAGGTCAGCTGATCGGCAGTGACCGGCTGATCGCCGACGTAGAGCTGCTTGTCAGCCTTCACCGACAAGAATACCGGTTTCTCCGGCCGCGGCTGCGGTTTGGCGGAAGAAGCCGGCAGATCGACGCGGATATCTACCGTTGCCAGCGGCGCGGCCACCATAAAGATGATCAACAGCACCAACATGACGTCGATAAACGGCGTCACGTTGATTTCATGCAGTTCGCCGCTGTCGTCCAGATCTTCATTTAAGCGCATCGCCATGACTCACCCCGCCCGCAGTTGATGTGCGTGTTGTGAGCGCTTGGCTTCCGCCGTCGCGGCCAGATCCAGATCGCGGCCCTGCAGCAGCAAGACCTGCGCCGCCACGTCACCCACCTGGGCGCGATGGCCGCTGATGACGCGGGCGAAGATGTTGTAGATAACGACGGCAGGGATCGCCGCCACCAGGCCCAGCGCGGTCGCCAGCAGTGCTTCCGCGATGCCCGGTGCCACGACCGCCAGGTTGGTGGTCTGCGAATGGGCAATGCCGATGAAGCTGTTCATGATGCCCCATACGGTGCCGAACAGGCCGACGAACGGCGAGATGGCGCCGATGGTGGCCAGGAAACCGTTGCCGCGGCCCATGTTGCGGCTGTAGGCCGCCACGCGGCGCTCGAGGCGGAAACCGGTACGCTCTTTGATGCCGTTGTTGTCATTGGACTCTGCGGACAGCTCCAGTTCGTTTTGCGCGTCGTTCAGCAAAACCGCGCTGACACTCTCCGGGGCGAAATTCTGCGCCAGCTCGGAGGCTTCATCCAGCGAGCGCGCGCCGGCCAGCACCAACTGCTCGCGGCGCAGACGGCGCTTGGCGCGGAACAGTTCGCTGCCTTTGGAGAACAAAATGGTCCAGGTCACGATCGAGGCCAGCACCAAACCAATCATCACCGCTTTCACCACCGCGTCGGCGTGCTGATACATGCCCCAAACGGACAGGTCCATACCGCGGGTTTCCGGTGGTTGGATCGTTGGCGCCGGGTTCACCGGCGTGATGTTCTCTGGCGCGGCTACTGCTGGTGCAGGCGCGGCAGCCGGTGCGACGCTTTCGGTAACGGCCGGGATGGCCGCCGGCGCAGCCTGCGCGCTGCCGGCCAGCCCAACCACCAGCACCATTGAAGCCATCAGGCTACGGCCAAACGCCTTGCCCCACTGCGCCCGGCCCTGGCCGAACGATCCTTGATTTACATTCTTGCCAGCCGTTTTCACGCTGTGCCTCCACCCATTACCGATCAAAATTAAGGAATAATTCAGCGTGCGATCATATCAAACCAATCGGGGATTGATAGTAGTTCTCATTATTATTTGCCAAATAAACGAGAAAATTTTAGCCAACACCGCCGTAAAGCGCCAATCTGCGCCCGTTCAGCGCTAGAAGCCCCTTTTATGGGGTTATTTCGTTACTTTTCTTCCACAGCGGCGCAACAGCGCCACGCTGCCGAACGGCGTTTCGACCGATGAATGGGCTTCTCTCTCGCTCCTCGGCAGAAGGATGACGCGAAAAATTCACGCCCAACAGCAAATTATAGCCGTTTCTGTATCTGGAAGTTAAAACGTCTGGATGGCTATATTAACTCATGCTAACGTAAGGGCTATCGTAAACGGGCAGTGCAGAGCAACCAGAGGTGAGCCAGGTACCATGACGTCAAAACACATCGAAACCACGCTGATCGGCGCCGGCCGCGGCAAGCGCTACACCCAGGGCTCCGTCAATCCCGTTATGCAACGCGCCTCTTCTCTGGTCTTCGACTCCGTCGCGGCCAAAAAACACGCCACCGCGCAACGCGCCCACGGCGAACTGTTTTACGGCCGACGCGGCACTCTGACCCACTTCGCCCTGCAGGATGCGATGGTGGAGCTGGAAGGCGGCGCCGGCTGCGTGCTCTACCCGTGCGGCGCGGCGGCGGTAGCCAACGCGATCCTGTCGTTCGTCGGCGCCGGCGATCACCTGCTGGTCACGGGTTCGGCGTACGAACCGACCCAGGATTTCTGCACCCACATCCTCGGCCGCATGAACGTCAGCACCACCTATTTCGATCCGCTGATCGGCGCCGACATCGCCACGCTGATCCAACCCAATACCCGCGTGGTGTTCCTTGAGTCCCCCGGTTCCATCACCCTGGAAGTGCAAGATATTCCGGCGATGGTGCAGGCCATTCGCGCCGTGGCGCCGGAGGTGGTGATCATGATCGATAATACCTGGGCGGCGGGCGTGTTGTTCAAGGCGCTGGATTTCGATATCGACATTTCGATCCAGGCCGGCACCAAATACCTGATCGGCCATTCCGATTACATGCTCGGCACCGCCGTCGCCAACGCGCGCTGTTGGGATCGGCTGCGCGAGTATTCCTATCTGATGGGGCAAATGGTGGATGCCGATACCGCCTATATGGCGAGCCGCGGCCTGCGCACCCTGAGCGTGCGCCTGAAACAGCACGAACGCAGCAGTATTGAAGTCGCCAACTGGCTGGCGGCACGGCCGGAGGTGGCGACGGTCAATCACCCGGCCCTGCCGAGCTGCAAGGGGCACGAGTTCTACCGCCGCGATTTCAGCGGCTGCAACGGCCTGTTCTCTTTCGTGCTGAAAGAGCGGCTGGACGACGTGCAGCTGGCCACCTACCTGGACCACTTCAACCACTTCAGCATGGCTTACTCCTGGGGCGGGTTCGAGTCGCTGATCCTGGCCAACCAGCCGGAAGAGCTGGAAGCGATCCGCCCGGCGGGCGGCGTCGATTTTTCCGGTACCCTGGTGCGTTTGCACATCGGCCTGGAGAACGTCGAAGACCTGATCGCCGATCTGGCGGCCGGCTTCGATCGCCTCAACGGCGTGCGCTGAAACGGGTTCTGGCAATTTTCTTTGTCTCGTTTAATGTCGGCTTAAGCTATTAGCGGTACACTAGCCGGGTAATTGTCAGATACGGTAACCGCCGCATCCTGGAGAACGTGATCCCGGGCGCAACCGGCATGCAACAGGACATAAAATGGATGTACTACGAGAGATTATTCATGCGCTTTGGCAGCAGGACTTTATCGCCCTTGCCGATCCAAGCGTGATTTGGGTGGTTTACGCCGTACTTTTCACCACCCTGTTTTTGGAAAACGGACTGCTACCCGCCTCCTTCCTGCCCGGCGACAGCCTGCTGCTGCTGTCGGGCGCGCTGATCGCCAAAGGCGTGATGGGCTTTGCCCCCACCCTGCTCATTCTGACCGCCGCCGCCGGCCTCGGTTGCTGGCTGAGCTATGTACAGGGCCGCTGGCTGGGCCACACCAGCCTGGTGAAAGGCTGGCTGATGCAGCTGCCGGCGCAGTACCACCAGCGCGCTCACAATCTGTTCAACCGCCACGGGTTGACGGCGCTGCTGATCGGCCGCTTCCTCGGTTTCGTGCGAACGCTGCTGCCGACCATGGCCGGCATCTCCGGGCTCAACAGCTCGCGTTTTCAGGTGTTCAACTGGCTGAGCGCGGCGATCTGGGTCTGCGCGCTGGTCGGCCTCGGCTACGCCTTCAGCCAAATTCCGCTGGTGAAACGTTACGAAAGCCAGGTAATGACCGGCCTGATGCTGCTGCCGCTGCTGCTGCTGTTTGTCGGCTTGCTGGGTGCCATGCTGGTGATCTGGCGTAAAAAGCGCGCCGCGTCTTCCTGAGCCTGGCGCGCTACAGCGCCTTCTCGACCAACGCCAGGCTGGGGGGCAGTTTGCTCACCAGCATATCCACCGCCAGCCGTACCTTCAGCGGTAGATGCGGCGTATGCGGCCACACCGCATGCGCTTCAAAGGCGACGCCCGGCCGGTCACGCAGCAAACACACCAGCGCCCCGCTCAGCAACTGCTCGCGCACCAGCCAACACGGCAACCAGGCGATGCCGAACCCCGCCATCGCCGCATCGGCGATCGCCTGCAGATCGTCCATCTGCAACCGGTTATTCGGCATCACTTCCCGCGGCTTGCCGTCGCTATCCAACACCAGCCAGCTGCACTGTGCGCCGGCGCGCATATAGGTCACCGCCTCATGCTGCACCAATTGCTCAATATTGTGCGGTTCGCCGCGCCGCCGCAGGTAGGCCGGCGAAGCACATAACGCCATGCGGTGATCGCCGATGCGCCGCGCCACCAGCCCGCTGCTGTTGGCCAGCGTGCCGTTGCGGATCGCCATATCGAAGCCGTCCTCAATCAGATCCACCACCCGATCGCTGAACGACAGCTCCAGCTCCAGGCCAGGGTGTTCCCGCGTCAGCTCGGTCAGCAGCGGCGCAATACACAAACGGCCAAACAGCACCGGCATCGACACCCGTAGCCGGCCGCTGACCTGTCGCTTGCCCGACTCCAGCAGCGTTTCCGCGCTGCGGATCTCTTCCAGCGCCCGCAGGCAACGTTCATAGAACAGCGCGCCGTCGTCGGTCAAGCTCTGGCTGCGGGTGGTGCGATGAAACAGCCGCACGCCCAGCCGCTGCTCCAGCCTGGCAATGGTTTTCCCCACCGCTGAACGCGACAGGTGCAGCCGGCTGGCCGCCAACGCAAAACTGCCCGCCTCCACGGCGGTGACGAATACCGAAATGCCGCTCAGTCTATCGCTCATGATTTGTCGCCCTAAAAGAAACAATCTGCGGAAATCTTATCGCCACTGGCGAAGCTGTATCAACGATATTATCGACCGGTCGTTAACCGCTGACTATGGAGAGCATCATGACCGACACTATGCAACGCTGGACCATGGACGCCCTGGGGCGTGAACACCTACAACTGACCGTCGGCGCTATCCCGCAGCCGGGGCCGCATGAGATCAGAGTGAAAGTGAAGGCGGTCGCGCTCAACTACCGCGACAAGCTGATGATAGACAGCGGCATGGGGCTGACATTGCCGCACCCCTTCATTCCCGGGTCGGACATGGCCGGTGAGGTCGACGCCGTCGGCCCTGGCGTCAGCCGTTTCCTGCCCGGCGCCCGGGTCATTTCCACCTTCAGCCCCGGCTGGCTAGACGGTTTGCAGAAACCGTACGGTGATGCGCGCAGTGCGCCCTACCACACCCTCGGCGGCTTCTATCAGGGGGTGCTGGCGGAATACGTGATTTTGCATGAAGACTGGCTGGCGGCGGCGCCGGCGTCGCTGGACGATGTGCAGGCCAGCACCCTGCCGTGCGCCGGGCTGACCGCCTGGTTCGCACTGGTGGAGCAAGGAAAATTGCGCGCCGGCGATACGGTGCTGGTGCAAGGCACCGGCGGCGTGGCGCTGTTCGCGCTGCAAATAGCCAAAGCGCACGGCGCAGAGGTGTACGTGACCTCCGGCAGTGATGAAAAGCTGGCGCGCGCCCGAGCGCTGGGCGCCGATCATGGCGTCAACCGGCTTAGCGGCGACTGGGTGGAGACGATTTATGAACTGACGCAAGATCGCGGCATCGATCATGTGATCGACACCGCCGGCGGCCCGAATCTGGGCAACTCGGTGCGCGCCGTGGCGGTGGGAGGCCGTATCTCGGTGATCGGCATTTTGGCCGGCGCTGAAATCTCCGCCCCTGCCGGCCTGTTGCTGCTGAAGTCGGCGGTGATCCAGGGTATCGGCGTCGGCCACCGCCGCGCGCTGGAAGATCTGGTACGCGCCGTAGACGCCGTCAAGCTTCAGCCGGTGATCGACCAGGTATACCGCTTTGATCAGCTGCCGCAAGCGTTGGATCACCTCGATCGCGGGCCGTTCGGCAAGATCGTCTTGACCCCGTAACCCGCCGCCCGGCGGCGGCTCAGCCCTCCAGCAACGGAGGGTTGGCGTCGCGCAGCCGGGCGATTTCATCGCTCGGCGTCATGCCGAACAACCGTTTGAATTCGCGGCTGAACTGCGATGCGCTTTCATAGCCGACGCGGATCGCCGCCGTGCTGGCCTTCAGCCCATCATGCACCATCAGCAAACGCGCCTTATGCAGCCGGTATGACTTCACGTATTGCAACGGCGAAGTGTTGGTCACCGCCTTGAAGTTGTGATGAAACGCCGACACGCTCATGTTGACCTCGCTGGCCAACTGCTCGACGTTGAGGTTGTCGGCATACTGATGTTCGATGCGCCGCAGCGCTTTGGCGATCTGGCTGAAGTGGGTATGGCGGTTGACCAGCTCCTGCAGCGACGCACCGCAGGTGCCGCGCAGCACGTAGTAGAGGATCTCGCGCACGATCTGCGGCCCCAGCACCCGGGCATCAAGCGGCTTGGCCATCACGTCCAGCAGGCGTTCGGTGGCGCACAGCAGCTCTTCCGTCAGCTCGGCCAGGTTCACCCCGTTACTCTCCGCCCGCGGTTGCATCAGGTAGTCGTCGTCGCCGATGTCGATCAGCAAATCCTGCAGCAGTTGGGTATCGATATTGATCGCCAACCCAACCAGCGGCAGTTCCGGGCTGGCGAAGGTTTCGCACTCGAACGGCAGCGGCACCGTCATCAGCAGGTAGTTGCGCGGATCGTACTGGAACATCTTATTGCCGCAATAGCCCACCTTGTGCCCCTGAAAGACGATCACGATCCCCGGCTCGTACATCACCGGTTGGCGCGGGCTGTGGCGATCGACATACAGGATCTTCACCCGCGGCACCGGTGACGCCGTGTAGCCGTTGCCGGTAGCGATAGCCATCGCCTGGCGTGCCATGCGGCTGCGCTGCACGTCGATTTCAATCACGGAAACACCCTCTTACAGTCAGAACGATTCGGCATAAATAATAATTTAAAACTCGCCATTTCTACAGCCACTTGTAGGAATAGGCAAGAACCAAACAGGAATGTGCATTGTGCGTCGCCGCCAGGTTCCTGACAATACGGGCCAGAAACCTTTGCGCCACTTTGGCGCTCGCCTGACAGAAAGAGAGAAATCATCCATGCAAAACTTCATTCTGCATACCCCAACCAAAATCCTGTTCGGCAAGAACCAAATTGCCGAAGTGGCCGGCCAGATCCCGGCGGACGCACGCATTCTGATCACCTACGGTGGCGGCAGCGTGAAGAAAAACGGCGTGCTGGATCAGGTGTACAGCGCGCTGGCCGGCCGCAACGTGCGGGAGTTCTCCGGCATCGAACCTAACCCGACTTACGAAACGCTGATGAAAGCGGTCGAGGTGGTGAAAGCGGAAAACATCGATTTCCTGCTGGCAGTCGGCGGCGGTTCAGTGGTTGACGGCACCAAGTTCATCGCCGCCGCCGCCCGTTATACCGCCGACGGCGATGCCTGGCATATCCTGCAAACCGTCGGCAGCCATATCACCGACGCGGTACCGATGGGCTGCGTGCTGACGCTGCCGGCCACCGGTTCCGAATCCAACAGCGGCGCGGTGATCACCCGTAAAAACAGCGGCGACAAGCAGCACTTCTTCTCGCCGCGGGTGCAGCCGCGCTTCGCCGTGCTGGATCCGGTGGTGACCTACTCGCTGCCGCCGCGCCAGATCGCCAACGGCGTAGTCGATGCCTTCGTACACACCCTGGAGCAGTATCTGACCTACCCGGTCGACGCCAAGGTACAGGATCGCTTCGCCGAAGGCCTACTGCTGACCCTGCGGGAAGACGGCCCGCGCGCGCTGGCCGAACCGGAGAACTATGCGGTGCGCGCCAACGTGATGTGGAGTGCCACCATGGCGCTGAACGGCCTGATCGGCGCCGGAGTGCCGCAGGACTGGGCAACCCACATGCTGGGTCATGAGCTGACCGCCATGCACGATCTCGACCACGCGCAAACGCTGGCCATCGTTCTGCCGGCGCTGCTGCACGAGAAGAAAGCGCAGAAGCGCGAAAAACTGCTGCAGTATGCTGACCGCGTTTGGGGCCTGCGTGAAGGGAGCGAAGAGAGCCGCATTGACGGCGCGATCGCCGCCACCCGCGCCTTCTTCGAGCAAATGGGCGTGCCGACCCGCATGGCGGATTATCAGCTCGACGGCAGCAGCATTCCGGCGCTGCTCGACAAACTGCATCAGCACGGCATGACCGCCCTGGGCGAGCACCAGGACATCACCCTGGACGTCAGCCGCCGCATTTATGAAGCGGCGCGTTAATCGCAAAACGGCGATTTTTTGCTAGGCTTTTGTCTCCATCAGCCATTTTTCGCCACATCCTGCGCCCGGCCGATCGTCGGGCGCAGCCGCTCGTTTCGCACCACCCGTCTTACCGCTCATTCGCAGGGAGAGCGGGGAGAAAGTCGCCCTCCCGCAACCGCTGAAATTAGGCTGGCAAACCCGGCAACCGCCCATTTTGCCAACTAGAATTTATCTATAGCCGTTTCGGTGCCACAGGCGCCGCAATCCGTACACAAGGAGATGCGCATGACAACGCAACAACCCATCATCAAACTCCACGATGGTAATCTGATGCCGCAGTTGGGTCTCGGCGTTTGGCAGGCGAGTATTGAAGAGACCACCCACGCGGTGAGCAAAGCGCTGGAGATCGGTTACCGCTCCATCGACACCGCCGCGATCTACAAGAACGAGGAAGGCGTCGGCGCCGCGCTTCAATCCAGCTCGCTGCCACGCAGCGAACTGTTCATCACCACCAAGCTGTGGAACGACGATCAGGGCGATCCGCTGGCAGCACTGGAAACCAGCCTGGAAAAGCTCCAGCTGGACTATGTGGACCTGTATCTGATCCACTGGCCGCGTCCTCAGCAGGATCAATACGTCTCCGCCTGGCGCGAGCTGATCAAACTGCGCGATCGGGGCCTGGTCAAAAGTATCGGCGTGTGCAATTTCCATACGCCGCACCTGCAGCGCCTGCTGGATGAAACCAACGTGGCGCCGGTAGTTAATCAGATCGAGCTGCACCCGCTGCTGCAACAACGTCAGCTGCGCGCCTGGAACGCCACCCACCATATCGCCACCGAATCCTGGAGCCCGCTGGCGCAGGGCGGTGAAGGGGTGTTCGACCAGCCGCTGATCAAGGCGCTGGCCGAAAAATACGAGAAAACCCCGGCGCAGATCGTGGTGCGCTGGCACCTGGACAGCGGCCTGATCGTGATCCCGAAATCGGTCACGCCGTCGCGCATTCGCGAAAACTTTGAGGTGTTTGATTTCAAACTCGATAAGGACGAACTGGGCGAAATTGCCAAGCTGGACGTCGGCAACCGCCTGGGGCCGGACCCGGATACCCTGTAATCCCTCCCCAAGCCCTCTCCCGCCGGCGGGGGCTTTTCCTTTCCGCACATTGCTCCTTTGCGCCGCCTGACGTTATGATGACGACGCCGGAGGCCCCGGCCACCGGTTAACACCGTTAAAAAAACAGACAAGCACGGAGCACCATGAACCCCTCTTTCTCACACTGGTCACGGCTGGGCATACTTTGCGTCATGCTGGTGCTGGCGGGTTGCGCCGGCAAGAAACAGCGCGTCAGCTACGATCGCCACGCCTACGACAGCGCCATTAAAGACGCCGCCAGCGAATACGGCGTGGACGCCAAGCTGATCACTTCGATGATCCAGGTGGAGTCCGGCTTCAACCCTTCCGCGGTGAGCAAATCCAACGCTATCGGCCTGATGCAGCTGAAAGCCGATACCGCCGGCTGTGACGCCTATCGCTACAAAGGTAAACGCGGCTGCCCGGACGATGACGACCTGCTGGATCCCGACACCAATATCGATCTCGGCGCCGCCTATCTGGCCGTATTGCAAAAACAGCAGCTTAAAGGGATCGCGGATCCTGTTACGTTGCGCTACGCCACCATCATCGCCTACGTCAACGGCACCGGCGCGCTGCTGCGCACCTTCTCCAGCAATCGTCAGCAGGCCATCGCGATGATTAACAACCTGTCGCCGGAAGCCTTTAACTGGCACGTGCGCAAATACCACCCAGCCCCGCAGGCGCCGCGTCATTTGATGAAAGTGGAAGCCGCCTACGAGCAGTTGTGATGAGCAAACGTGAAAAGGAGAACCCAGGGGTTCTCCTTTTTGTTTGCGTACGCTGCGTGGCCGTTACGGCTTGGCTTTGCGAATCGGTTTGCGCGGCGGCCGGTTGGACGGCGTGCGCTGCCGATTGATATCGGTATGTTTGGTCAACGCCGGCCGGGTATGGCGCTGCAGCCGTTTCGCTTCGCGCTGCTCGTCGATGCTCGGCGCCGGCACCAGGCATTCGCGGCGGCTGCCGATCAAGTGCTTCAGCCCCATCTCTTCCAACGCGGTGCGGATCAGCGCCCAGTTAGCCGGATCGTGGTAACGCAGCAGCGCCTTATGCAGGCGGCGCTGGCGATCGCCGCGCGGCACCACCACGTCTTCGCTCTTGTACCCCACCTTGCTCAACGGGTTTTTGCCGCTGTAGTACATGGTGGTGGAGTTGGCCATCGGCGAAGGGTAGAAGTTCTGCACCTGATCGAGGCGGAAACGGTTCTTCTTCAGCCACAGCGCCAGGTTCACCATGTCTTCATCGCGGGTGCCCGGGTGCGACGAGATGAAGTACGGGATCAGATACTGCTCTTTGCCCGCCTGCTTCGAATAGTGATCAAACAGCTGCTTGAAGCGATCGTAGCTGCCCATGCCCGGTTTCATCATTTTCGACAACGGGCCTTCTTCGGTGTGCTCCGGCGCAATCTTCAGGTAGCCGCCGACGTGGTGGGTCGCCAGCTCCTTGATGTAACGCGGATCTTCCACCGCCAGATCGTAACGTACCCCGGAGGCGATCAGGATCTTCTTGATACCCTCCAGCGAACGCGCGCGGCGGTACAGTTTGATGGTTGGCTCGTGGTTGGTGTCCATGTAGGTGCAGATCTCCGGATACACGCACGAGGCGCGGCGGCAGGTCTGCTCGGCGCGCGGGTTGGTGCAGCGCAGCATATACATGTTGGCGGTCGGGCCGCCCAGATCGGAGATCACGCCGGTGAAGCCCGGCACCTTGTCGCGGATCTCTTCGATTTCGCGAACGATCGAATCTTCCGAACGGCTCTGGATGATGCGCCCTTCATGCTCGGTGATCGAACAGAACGAGCAGCCGCCGTAGCAGCCACGCATGATGTTCACCGAGAAACGGATCATGTCATAGGCCGGAATGCGATCCTGGCCGTAGGACGGGTGCGGCACGCGCTGATAAGGCAGCGCGAAGACGCTGTCCATCTCCGGCGTGGTCAGCGGGATCGCCGGTGGGTTGATCCACACGTAGCGATCGCCGTGTTTCTGCATCAACGCGCGGGCGCAGCCCGGGTTGGTTTCATGGTGCAGAATACGCGAGGTGTGCGCGTACAGCACCTTGTCGCCCTTCACTTTCTCGAAGGACGGCAGCAGCACGTAGGTTTTCTCCCACGGCTTCGGTTTGGCGGCGCGCACGGTGACCGGCTTGGCTTCCGGCTCTTTCGGCTTGGCGCCGTCGGCGCACGGCAGATCGTCACCGTACGGATTCGGGATAGGTTCGATGCGGCCCGGTTTGTCGAGGCGGGTGGAATCCACGCCGCTCCAGCCCGGCAACGCTTCTTTGCGCATCACCGCGGTATTGCGAATATCGTGGATGTCGCCGATCTTCTCACCGGCGGCCAGGCGATGCGCCACTTCCACCAGCGGGCGTTCGCCGTTGCCGTAGATCAGCATGTCGGCTTTGGAATCCACCAGCACCGAACGGCGCACGGTATCCGACCAGTAATCGTAGTGGGCGATGCGGCGCAGGCTGGCTTCGATGCCGCCCAGCACGATCGGCACGTCTTTGTAGGCTTCTTTACAGCGCTGGCTGTACACCAGCGTGGCGCGATCCGGGCGCTTGCCGCCGACGTTGCCGGCGGTGTAAGCGTCATCGTGGCGCAGTTTGCGATCGGCGGTGTAGCGGTTGATCATCGAATCCATGTTGCCGGCGGTGATACCGAAGAACAGGTTCGGTTTGCCCAAGCGCATAAAGTCTTCTTTGTTGCTCCAGTCCGGCTGCGCGATGATGCCGACGCGGAAGCCCTGCGCTTCCAGCATGCGGCCGATGATCGCCATGCCGAAGCTCGGGTGATCGACATAGGCGTCGCCGCTGATGATGATCACGTCGCAGCTGTCCCAGCCCAGTTGATCCATCTCTGTTCGCGACATCGGTAAAAACGGCGCGGTGCCAAAACATTCCGCCCAATAAGGCTTATAGGAAAACAGTTCACGATCGGGTTGGATCAGGCTGGTGGTGCTCATTCTGCCGCTCTTTTTACAGGTTAATTAATCGCCGGGCGGCGATTATACGCACTAGTGGCAAAAAGAGCATGGTTATTTCGCTAACCGTTCACTTCGAATTCATAAACATCGCTGCGACACAAAATCTCACTGCACTCCAGCGCCTCGCCCTGGGCGTTGCGACTGGTTTGGATGATGTGCAGCAGCGGCGCGCCGCACGGTACATTGAGCAGTTCGGCAACCTCGTCGCTGCAGGACACCGCCTTCAACAGAAAGTGTTTATCTTCCGGCACGATACCGCGCGATTGCCATAACGCGTACAGCGAATGCTCCAACTCCGCCGGCTCGGGCAGGAAACGCGGCGGAATATAGGTGGTCTCCAGCGAGACCGGGCTGCCGTTCAGCAAGCGCAAACGCCGCAGTTTGACTACCTCATCCCCCTCAGCCAGCCCCAGCACCGCCGCGGCCTTCGCCGGCGCACCGACCCGGGTACGCAACAGCCATCGGTTGCTGACGCTGCTGCCGTGACGCATTGCCTGAGCGGTGAAACCGCTGTCCTGGTTGAGCGAATAGCCGATGCGCATCGCCACGCGGGTGCCAATGCCCTGTTGCCGCGCAATCAGCCCTTTATCTTCCAGCAGTTTCATCGCCTTGCTGACTGTGACGCGCGACAGCGCCAGGCCTTCCGCCATCTGACGTTCCGGCGGCAGGAACGCCTCCGCCGCCAGCACCTGCTGCCTGATCGCGGCTTCAATCGCCGTCGCCAGCTGAATATAGCGCGGCGCCACCGCGCTCTGCGCCAGATGCTCACGCAGCCAGGCCATAAAATCCATCATTTGCCCCGCCCTCTTGTCGATCGCAATTTTGTAAGCTCCGCTTCTACCATATTGTCCGCACGGCGATAAGGAATAATCAAAATAACTAAAATATTGCTAATGTTTTTAGCGTGGCATCACAATTTTCACCCAATGGACTTTTATTGGATCTAGATCGCGCGTAATCTGTGCTTACTGATGCATCTGCATCACTGGCGCCAACACCAGGGCTCCATTTTAAAAACAACGAAAAAACCCGCTACTGTCCGCACTTGAGGCGACTCTCTTCAGGTGAAGGACAATGCGACGAGCCTGCCGTCAGAGCGATGGCCGTTGCAGCGGGTACGTGACTATTTTGATTGGATTGGCCGCTTCCTGCCAGGGACAGCGGAAAACGTCGCCGCCGGCGAGTACGCAGACGACACGTAAAAAGCAGCATTGTTAATGGATGCGCTGCTCGCCGCCGACGGCCGCATTGAGCCGAAACCCATCGCCCAGCACACAATGTGGTGGACGGAAGGGCTCAATGCCTTCAATAAAACATTCTCGTTCCTCCCTCTCAAGCCGCGCGATTGGCGGTGCGTACAGGCACGCCGCGAGCTGGCGCGACATCAAGCAGGCATTGCCGCCGCTGGTGGAACAGCTGCTGCCCCTTCCGCACGACAAAGCGCTGTCAGCATGCCGGTGTGGGAACAAGCAGCAGAGAATCGATACCGATGGCTTTCGCCCTGATAAACTTGGCGGCGTGTGCTCGCGGTATCACACCTTCCCCGGCGCAGGGATTTCCCCTCAAGCGCGCCGACGGGATCGACTTTCAGCCAACTGCGGCGGCCCTTACGGCCCTGCGCAACAGGGATAAATTGCTATGACCGATATCACTCGCAATGAAGCATGGAAGGTAGAGAGCACCGGCATCGACCGGGTGCCGGATGCAGAGCAGACCGGCAAACCCATCGAGCTGTTTTGGATCTGGTCGGCGGCGAATATCGGCATCCTCGGCGTGGTGTACGGCGCCATCATCGTCGGCTTTGGCTTGTCATTTCTGCAATCGATACTCGCCGCGCTGGTCGGCGTCGCCAGTTTCGTGCTGGTCGGCCTTACCAGCTTTGCCGGCAAGCGCGGGCGCACCTCGACGCTGACGCTATCGCGGGTGATTTTCGGCCTGAAAGGCAACGTGGCACCGACCCTCTTCAGCTGGATCAACCTGATGGGCTGGGAAGCGGTCAACGTGATCACCGGCACCCTGACGCTGGCGGCGCTGTTCGAGGCCTTCGGCCTGGGGGCCAGCCACCTGCTGACCGCCCTCAGCCTGCTGCTGTTCGGCGGGCTGACCATTATTGTCAGCCTGTTGGGGCAAAGCACCGTGGTCTGGATGCAAAGCTGGTTCAGTCGCATCTTCGGTACCATGACGCTGATCGTGGTGCTGTATATCCTGTTCAACACCGAGTGGAGCCAGGTGCTGGCGCTGCCTTCCGGTAGCTGGTTGACCGGCTTCCTGCCTGCGGTATCGGTGATCGCCGCCGGCACCGGCATCAGCTGGGCGATCGCCGGCGCCGATTACAGCCGCTATCAAAGCCCGAGCTCGTCGAGCAAAAGCATCTTCGCCGCGGTGATGGGCGGCGCCTGTTTGCCGCTGGTGCTGCTGATGCTGGCCGGCATCCTGCTTTCCGTACAGCTGCCCGATCTGGCCAGTGCCGCCAACCCCATCGCGCTGATCGGCTCAGTGCTGCCCGCCTGGATGGCGATCCCTTATCTGCTGGCCGCCACCGCCGGCATCGTCACCATCGCAGTGCTCAGCCTGTACTCCGCCAGCCTTAACCTGCTGACCATCGGCGTGCAGGTCAAACAGTGGTTGGCGGTGTCGATCGACGCAGTAGTGGTGCTGGGTATCGCCCTGTATGTGCTGTTCATCTCCGGCGACTTTATGGGGCCGTTCATCTCCTTCCTGGTGTTCTGCGGCGTGTTCCTGGCGGCCTGGGAGGCGATTTTCCTGCTCGATTACCTGTGCCTGCGCCGCCGCCACGGGTATGATGGCAACGCTTTGTACGGCCTGCATGGCCAGAACCGCGGCGTGCGTAAAGCCCCGTTGTTCTGCTGGTTCCTCGGCGCCCTGTGCGGCCTGTTGGTTACCAAAACCGGTTTTATCGACGGCCCGCTGGCCAAAGGCTTGTTCGCCGATTCCAGTCTGGGGCTGTTTGTGTCGTTTGCGGTTAGTCTGATCGCTTACGGTCTGTATCTGACCCAACGCAGAGAACATCAATGAATGAGTGGGAAGCTGTAACACCTGTCCTGGTTATTGGGGGCGCGGTCGGCGATCTGGTGATGACGCTGCCGCGCCTGCCGACCAGCGGCGAAGACATCGAAGCCCAGCCGCAGGAGCGGCAAATCGGCGGTTGCGCGTTCAACGTGGCGCGCGCGCTGGTGCGCCTGGAAACGCCGGTGATCAACGGCATGCCGGTTGGCAACGGCGAATGGGGCGCGGCGATCGAAGCCGCCATGGGCGAGCTGGGGCTGGAGGTGCTGTTGCGCCACGGCCAGATGGACAACGGCTGGTGCCTGGCACTGGTGGAACCGAACGGCGAACGCACCTTTATCACGGTCTCCGGCTGCGAAAGCCAGTGGAATAAAGCGCAGCTGGCCACGCTGCCGCTGACGGAGCACACCCTGATCTATGCCAGCGGCTACGAACTGGCAAGCGAAAGCGGCGAGGCGCTGCGCGAGTGGCTGACGCGCATGCCGTTCGACCAACCGCGCCTGATCGATCCCGGCCCGCGTATCGCTCAGCTTAGCGAAGACTTCTTCGCCATGCTCAGCGACAGCCACACCTTGCTGACGCTCAACCGCGACGAAGTGGCCGTGCTGTGCGGCGCCGGTGACGCCGTAGAAGCCGCACAGCGTTATGCCGCCGCCCGCAATCTGACGCTGATCTGCCGCCTGGATCGCGACGGTGCATGGATCTGCGACGGCCGCACGCCGCCGCTGCACGTTCCCGCCTATCCGGTAGACGTCGTCGATACCATCGGCGCAGGCGATGCCCACTGCGCCGGTTTGCTGGCGGGGCTGTCCGCCGGCTGGCCGCTGCCACAGGCGGTCGATCTGGCCAACCGGGTCGCTGCCTGTGTGGTAGCCAGCCTCGGCGCCGCCAATCCGCCGGACTGGCAGCAGCTGCAACAGCGCTTCCCGCAAGCCTGACGTTTCAGGGCGCAGCCAGGCTGCGCCCTCTGCCTTACTGCGCTGCCGCCGCGCTCTCCTGCGGCTGGTGACGATAGTTGAAGCTCAACGCGAACACGATGCCCAGCACCAGCGTATACAACGCAAACACCAGCCAGATGCTCTGCCAATCTTTCACGCCGTCATGGCTGAAGAAGTCCACCACCTCGCCGCTGGCGAGCGCCCCCAGATAGGCACCCAAACCGTTGACCATGGTCATGAACAGCCCCTGCGCGCTGGCGCGGATGCGGTGATCGGCCTCTTTCTCGACGAAGATGGCGCCGGAGATATTGAAGAAGTCGAACGCGCAGCCGTACACGATCATCGACAGCAGCAGCAGAACGAAGCCAAAGCCGACCGGCGTGCCGTAAGCCAGGAACAGGAAACGCAGCGTCCAGGCCGCCATGCTGATCAGCATCACCTGTTTGATACCGTAACGGCGCAGGAAGAAGGGAATAGTGAGGATAAAGAACACTTCGGAGATCTGCGACAGCGACAGCAGCACCGCCGGATACCTGACGCTAAGACTGTCCTGATACAGCGGATTGAGTGACAGATCGTGCAGGAACGGGTTGCCGAAGGTATTGGTCACCTGCAGCGCCGCGCCGAGCAACATGGCGAACAGGAAAAACAGCGCCATGCGCCGCTGGCGGAACAGCACCAGCGCATCCAGCCCCAGCACGCTCACCCAGCTCTTCGACTCGGCCGCGCGGTTAGTCGGGCAGCGCGGCAGCGTCAGCGAATAAGCAGACAGCAGCAGCGACGCCGCGGAAGCCAGATACAGCTGCAGATTGCTGAGTTCGATTTTACTGAAGCCGACCAGCCACATCGCCAGAATAAACCCCACCGTGCCGTACACCCGCACCGGCGGAAAGTCCTTCACCGTGTCAAAGCCATGCTTCTCCAGGCAGAAATAGGAAATGGCGTTGGAGAGCGCGATGGTCGGCATATAGACCATGGCGTTGAACAACATCACCCAAAACATCAGCATCGGTTGCTCAACCTGCGCCGCACAGTACAACGCCAGCGCCCCGAGCAGGTGGCAAAGCGCATACAGGTAGTTAGCCTTCATCCACCGATCGGCGATGATGCCCGCCAGCCCCGGCATGATCAGCGCCGCGATGCCCTTGGCGCTGTAAACCATCCCCACCTGCATGCCGCTGAAATGCAGCGTGTTGATCATGTAGGAGCCCAGCGTGACCAGCCAGGCGCCCCAGATAAAGAACTGCAGGAAAATCATTATCTTCAATCGTGTTTTTATCGCCATCGCCATCACCTTGTTATTATGCTTTCAACGATGATTGGTGCGGCGGGCCCCCTGCAGCCCGCCGCCGGTTTGCCTGCGGTATTACAGCGTTTTGAACAGCTCGCGGATCAGGCGCATGAAATCGTCCGCCGCCAGCGCCGCGCAGCTGAGCGTTTGCTCGTGAGAGAGTGGCGTATCCGACAGCCCTTCGGCGTAGTTGGTCATCGCGGACACCACCAACACCTTGAGGCCGCAGTGACGCGCCGTCAGGACTTCCGGCACGATCGACATCCCTACCACGTCGCAGCCCAGGGTCTGCATCATGCGGATCTCCGCCGGCGTTTCGAAATTCGGCCCGGTGTAGGCGGCGAACACCCCTTCCGCCAGCGGGATGCCCGCGCTTTCGGCCACCGCCGCCAGCTGGGCGCGCAGATCGCGATCGTAGGCGTTCGCCAGGCTGAAGAAGCGCGGCCCGAAGCGATCGTCGTTGGCTCCAACCAGCGGCGATTCCGGCATGAAGTTGATGTGATCGGTAATGGCCACCAGGCTGCCCGGCGCCACCGAGCGGCGCAGCGAACCGGCGGCGTTGGTCGCCAGCAGGAATTCGCAGCCCAGCAGTTTGAAGGTGCGCACCGCGGTGGTCATCACCTGCATGCCGCGCCCTTCATAGAAATGACCGCGCCCTTTCATGCACAATACCGGTACGCCTTCCAGCTTACCGGCGACCAGTTGCCCGGCGTGGCCGGCGACGCCGCTCACCGGAAAGCCCGGCAGCTCCGCGTAGTCGATGGTGACGGTTTCGGTCATCACCTCCGCCAGGGCGCCGAGCCCGGAGCCGAGAATCAAGGCCGCTTTCGGCTGGAAACCCGGCAGGCGTGCGCGGACAACATCGGCGCAGAAAAAAGCATCTTCTTGATTAAACATCGTATTCTCTCTTTCAGCGGGGGAAAATAATCCCCATAGTAGAGAGCGAAGCGCGGCCGAGACCAATACATTCTTGGCGGCCGATTTATTCCATTTACCTATAAGTTGAGCTGCGTCACAGGAGGCGACATCCCGGATGAACCAGCCCCATGCCCTGCCCGATCCCGGCCGGATTAACTTCCGCCTGCTGCACTATTTCCGCGTGGTGGCGGAAGAGATGAACTTCACTCAGGCGGCGCGGCGGCTGAATATGTCACAGCCGCCGCTCAGCAAGCACATCAAGGAGCTGGAGAGCCAGCTCGGGGTGGTGCTGTTCAAGCGGACTACCCGCGCCATGACGCTGACGCCGGCCGGCCGCACGCTGCTGCGCAACGTCGAGCGGCTGCTGGATCAGGCCGACAGCGCGCTGCATCAGGTGCAACAAATGGGGCGCGGCGAAGGCGGCCACATGGTGGTCGGTATGGTCGGCACCTCGGCTTGGGGCGGCTTGATTGCGGCGCTGCGCCGGTTCAGCGGGCAGGCCGCCGGCGTCACCTGGTCGTTGAACGAGCTGACGCCCAGCCAACAAATCACCGCGCTGCAAAAGCGGCATATCGACATCGGAGTCTGGCGAGAGGCGCAACAGCAGACGCTGCCGGGGCTGACCTGCCAGCTGTTGGCGCGCGAGAGCATCGCCGTGGTGCTGCCGCTCGATCATCCGCTGGCGCAGCAGGAAAGCATTCCGCTGGCGGCGCTGCAGAACGACAGCTTCATCGTGCTGCCGCCGCATGAAGCCAGCCTGGGGCTCTATCTGCACAATCTGTGTCTGCAGCAGGGGTTCTTGCCGGACGTCGCCTATCAGGTCAACGAACCGCAGACCCTGCTGGCACTGGTGGCGGAAGGCTGCGGCATTACGCTGCTGCCGGACAGCTACGGCCGCATTCCGTGGCCCGGCGTGCGGTTTTGTTCGCTGCAGCAGGCGCCGCCGGCGGATCTGTATGCGGTTTACCGCACCGACAGCGTCACGCCGGTGGTGCAGGCTTTTCTGGCGATGCTGCCCCCCAAAGACCGGAGGTGAACGATCCTGTAGAGGCTAATCCATGCGGCTAGGCTACCCGCCGCATTTCCGACAGGAACAGGCGTTGCTCTTCTCTGCGGCGCCGCAGCAATCCCGGTAAACGTTGACCGCCGGCATAGGCCCATAGAGGAAATTGTTCGGCCGCCTCTTGATACCGCCCGGCGTTCAGCAGCCGCAATAGCGTTGAAGGCGATCCGGATTTCAGGTAGCGCAACCCGCTTTTCACCCCGGCCCTACCGGGGCCAACATTGAACAGAAAAGAGACCAAGGCATCGAATTGCCCCTGATTCAGGGGGACCTCGACAATCTTATACAGCAACGCTTCACACTCCATCACATCGGCCTGCAACAATGTCAGCGCGGTAAGCTCGCTGATGGTTTGCCCCGCCCTGACTTCCCCGGTGTGCCCATAGCCGATCGTCCAAATACCACCGCTGTCGCGATAGGACGAAAGCCGCAGGCCCTCATAACTTTTAATTAATGACAATCCACGCGCCGACAGAATCTGCCGCATATCCCCTCCCCTTGCTCATGCAATTAATCTTTTCCCTCAAGACATCGTCAGGGCGCTATTCCCCTGCCGCCGTTTCAACAATGTAATCCCCACAACGCATCATATTAATCATCAAAAAGGACAGGGATGAAAACCAAAACGGTCTGTTTAGCCGTAACACAACGCGTCATAAATAAACTATCGTTCGCCCCCATCAAAAAAGCCGTTTTCCATTTTGAACAGTTCGGTGTTGATTTTGACGGTATTCAATTATCGAAAAACTGCGATAAGTTTATTTCACCGAAAGGAAAGCCGCATGGAGGACGTATCACATTAACGACCGCAGTATTATTTAAGCAATCACAAACAAAAGGGATATTATGAATAACTTGACGAGTATTGATTTAAGCCCGCAAACACTAATGGCAATGCATATTTCCATTTCATCACAGGCATTGCTTAATCAAAGCTATAGTAATTTGTTGCTCAGCCAGCAATTATTAACGTCACAAAGTATGGACCCTGGCCTGACCGTTAAAATCAAGGCGTACCAAAATCAACTGCGGCAGCAGGCGCAAGTATTCAAACAAAATACGGTCGCAGAATTGATCGGGTTATATACCAAAGCGTCAAATTTCGCCGCCCTGGTCAACGCCGTCAATGCGCTGTATTCCACCGAGGATCCTCAGGTGTCGCAGAAAGGCGCAGAAATGGTGGCTGCGCTTTCCGATGTCGCGCAACACTACCAGGCCGCAGCACAAGCCGTCCACACGCAGTTGCAGGCGAAACGCGAAATGCTGGAGCCTTTGATGGGCAATTTCCTTAACGTCATTGACGCCATCGAACAAGGGCTGAACGCCGAGGCGAAACAACAGGCGCAAACCATCGCTGAGCTCAACGAAGCGATCGCCAAAAATATCCAAAGCATCGCAGATGCGGGTTTCAAAGCGGGTGAAGGGGTTGTGCAGCTTGGACAATCCATCGTCGCCGCCGTGCCGCTCGGCCCGACGGATAAAAAACCGAAAGAAGCGCCAACCGCGCCTCCGAAGCCGCTTAGCGACCAGGCCAGCTATATGATCTCCGGCATTCAGGCGATCTCGGCGGGCGCTTCCGGTGCACAACAGGCCGTTAATGAACTGAAGGCAAACTACGCCAAATTGGCCGTGGCCTATCGGGCTTTGGCAACCGCCAATGCGCTGCTCTCCGTCGCCAAGTCCGTGCAAGCCCAGGCCCAATTATTTGTCGACACCTATGTTCTCACCGAGCAGCGCATGGCGTTACTGCCGACAGAATGGGGCAAGGTGGCGGAAGCCTATCTGACGGCTGCGCCCATCATTAACCAAGCCGGCAGCGCAGCGGAAATTAAACAAGCCAAACAAATCATTTCGCTCAATGCGGAAAAATGGCAGCTGTTTTCAAAGTCTATTGATAACGCCAAAGCTAACTATGCAGGAAACAACATCCTGCCGGAAGTTTAATCCTCTTACACATTAATAAGGACAAGCATTATGACAATCCCAACGCTCTACATGAACGACGGCATGAACGCCCAGTCTTCGCAGGCACTGCATATCCAAACCTATTGCAACAGCGTTCGCCAGCAAATACCGGTTGATTTCGGACGTTTTCCTAACCTGCGGGAAAGCGAGCGCCAAATCAATACCGGCCTGGGAGCGGCAAGGCAGCATGCCGAACATTATCTCAAGGACATTCAGCCGTTAATCATTCGAAACGTTACCAATATTCAGGATTATTTTGAAACGCAGAATCTGATTTCCACCGTTATGCCATCCGGCGCGACCAAAGAGCAATGGCTGAGCGCTCTGGGCATGGTCAGCGATAAGGCCAAAGAGTATCAGGAAGTCTCGGCGAACACGCGCCGGACGATCGGTTCACTGAATGACAAACTGATCATCGATTCAAACAATTATCAGCTGATCGTGGTGAATCTGAATAACGTGGTCAATGGTAACAATGGCGTATTGGAACAGCTCAATCGGGATATCGACGGCATTAACGCCGCCATTGACGGCGCCATTGCCGGTATCGTCGTTGGCGGGCTGTTGGTTATTGGGGGCGCCATCGTAACCGCCATCGGCGCCGTGGCCGGATTGGTGACCGCAGGCACCTCAACGCCGGTCGTCATGGGGGGGATCGCTATGATGACCGCGGGCGCTGGCGGGGTGATCGGCGGCGCGATCGTGCTGGATAAATCGTTGAGTGCACGAGAGAAACTTTACCGTGACCGCAGCCAGCTCAACAGTGAAGTGTTGGTCGCAAGCCAAATCGGTTCCGGCTACCGGGGCCTGCAGACTCAGGCGCAAAGCGCAGTGACCGCGGCTACGCAGATGAACAACGCCTGGGACTCTCTCACCTCTGAGCTGGAAACCCTCAACGCGAACCTGCGCAAGGGGATCATCGATGACAGCTTCCTGCGTCAACTGTTCCTGACCGCCTCGCAGACGTCGGTAACCAAAGTGTTGGACGGAACGAAAATCATCAAGCAGCAGATGGCCGGCGTGGTCGTACGGGAAGTGCCTGCGAACCAATCTATTGCCGATTTCGTTAAGCGCCTGGCGGCTTAACGGCTCATATCACAGGGGCAAGTCAATCCTTGCCCCTTTTAGGAGATCCCCTATGAACAGTGGAATGCTGACGCAAGTCATCGACAATTTATCCCGCACCGGCGAGGCCATTCAAAAATTCCCTGGGCTGCCAGCGAATGCCGTCGCGCTTCAACGCAATATCCAGGGCGCTGTCAATGCGCTATTGCCGGACCTTAAGCACATGCAACGCGATGTCACCGCCTGGGGTGTGAAACTGGCGGCCCAATTGGACGAAAAGCTGGCGATGCTGGAAACGCTGTCGATGACAGAATTGAGTGTGTTCATTCGTCAGAGTAAAGAAGAGATCGCCGGCGTGATGGACCAGGTCGCCAAGGTGAAAACCCGAACGCAAAGCACAGATGCCGCCGTCATTGAAAATAATCTCGCTTTGCAGCGCATCATTGTCGATCTGCAGGCCACCATTGCCGGGCTGCAATCGAATTTACAAGGCAGCCAGCAGCAGCTTGATGAACTGAACGAGAAAAAACTCTACTTTATTGCGCTGGGTATCTTCGGCATACCGGGCCTCATCGCCATGGCGGTGTTGCTCAGCCAGGCGCAAGATAAAGTCCGCAGTTTCGAACGGCAAATCTCCGAGCAACGCTCGAACATTCGACAACAGCAGAGTTTCGCCACGCAAACCGCGACGTTTTCACAAGATCTGCTCGAACTGAGCAATCAAATTTTGAAGATAGGCAATGCCATTGAATTTGTGAGCAATGACATCGGTAATGCAGAGAAGAACCTTTCCAGCGCCGAAGCACAGCAGCTCGCGAAGTTGTTCCTTACCGCCGCCAAAATGAGCGTCGGCACCTTGTTGACGGACGTTTCTTAACCGAATGGACATGCGGTGAAGCTCCGCTTTCCTAGCTTGCCGGCAGGCTTACCGGCGAAGCCGCACCGCCATGTCCTTTTCTGCGTCGCTCCCCATCAGCAGAACACGCATGCCGATGTCCTTTTTAATCACGAATGCTGCTCCATTCAACCCTATACACCCTGAAGTCAGCATTCCAAAATGCTTCGGCCCGTTCAGTTTCACCAACACACACTGATAAGGAATATCATGGAAAAAGGAGCCTGCTCTTTCGCTTCTGCGATCTTGCTCGACAAGGCGATGAAACCCGGCCGCATTATTTCTGAGGAAATGCGCAACATCACAAGAACCGCGTTCGGGTGCCTTCGGCACCGTCATCCACAACGGGCGCCTCACGGCCAGCACGCTACCGGCAAAGGCCAGGCCGGGATGACATTTACTCTTCGCCCTATTTCATCGTCGGATGTTTAACAGAAGTTCAACATCCAACCCGCAATTAAGAACATCAATTCTTGTTCTAGTACAATAGGCTAAGAGAGACATTATCGGCGTCTTGATTTAATTATTGCGATATATTCTTCCGCACAGGAACCCCACTGTTAAAAAAAGGAGATCGTCATCACGCATAGTGATATTCCCCGTCAGGAAGAAGGTGGCAAGAAGTGTAATTCATTGTAAATTGGCCTGAAGACAATGAACACCACCCAGAACATCTCACTCTAAAAATCGACCATTATTGTACACTGCGTATTAAAAGGAACACATATGGAATTTATGTCAAAACGCGTGAATTATTTTATCGCCGTAGCGCAAGAGGGATCTATTACCAAAGCTGCTGACCGGTTGTGTATTACGCCCTCGCCATTAAGCAAAAGAATTAAAGAAATGGAGGAGAATCTTAACATCACTCTTTTCGAGCGAACCAATCAAGGGCTTTCCCTGACGAAAGAAGGGCAACATTTATATAGCAATGTCATCGTCCATTATGAAGAGCTCAACCGCATCAAAGAAAGCCATAAGGAGAAGAACCATATTCAAGTGGGCATTTACGGCCCCGTTCCCACCCACGTCAACACGGTGATTGATTATCTGTTGATGAAAAACCCCGCAATGACCATCAACCTGGTGCGCCTGATGCCGACGGATGGCATAAGCCGTAGCGAACTCAGTCGGCTTGATTTGCTCTTCAGCATAGAGCCCCTTTCTCTGTCTCCCTTCACCCAACATTTATGCGCCGAAGAACAGCTGCTGCTGCTCCATCAGGTCAGCCAAGCTCCCGAACACTACCGCGCACTGCCTTGGGTACAAAGCAACTATGTCTCCGAGACACCGATATTCAAACATTATCATGCGCAATTGCAACAGCAGGGATTTTCCCGTGAAGTGATGAATATCGACAATCTTCAACTGCGGCTTAATCTGATCCGACAAGGTAAAGCCGTTGCGTTTATTCTTGAGTCTATGCGAACCATCATCAATTTTGACGAATATGAATGCAACAGCCTATGTCTGCCCAGCGCATATTTAACCCACCACATCTACAGCAATGTGGCGCAATTAAATGACAGCCAACAAGTAATGGCGCATATGGCAAAAATGGGCTCACAGCAGTGGAGCCACACCACCGCTATGCACGTATAAATAAGTAAATTAATATCTCCCTGATTTAACTTTATTTGGCTTTTAGATTACTTTCAGGTACTTTGCCTGCGCACAACACCAGTCTTTTCGTCATGATGCTCATCGGTTGTTAACCCCCTCACACCTGCCCTGCTGAATAGCAAACGATTAGCTCCCCGGTACGGCAGAGAATGCCGGATAACGGACATCGTAAGATAGCCAGAGATCGCGAAAAGGCCTGAACCCCGCAATAGACGGAATTCAGGCCGGAAACTCTCGTTTAACTTTCCAATGACGCTTTGCGGGCCTTTTTAGCAGCAGCCGAGAACGTTACGGCCAAACCTGCTGTTGTTGTAAATAGTTGAAGATATGTTCGGCTAACAGCCGGTGTGTATGCGTCGTCGGGTGCAAAAGATCCCAAAACACATAGCTATCCGCATCGGTACAAACTGCGCGCACCGGGATCGCATTGATATAATTCAGTGACGAAGGCGCCTGAATGTCGAGGCACGACGTTTTCACATCACCAACCTGATAACGTTCTGGATGGTCCAACATGTCCGTAAACAGTGCCTCCAGGTCAAACAGCATCACCGGCGGTGATGGATAACGGTTGTTGATATCGTCCACAACCTGCTTGATGCGCCTGTTATAATCATCTATCTGTCTTTTGATTTCTGCGCCATCCTGGCGATAAGCAAACTCAGGGGCTCGCGTGATATCAGGCAGATTAAGCACCAATATCTTTTTCGCACCGGCGCCGACCAATCGATTTAGCGCCTTGCCTTGGTTTACTATAAGCCCGTCCACGCCTTGATTGTAGGTCACCAGATCGTTGGCCCCGATCCAGACGGTAAACAATGAGTTTTCCGGCCGATAGTTTTTGGCTTCCTTCATATAAATCAACCATGAATCCACCTGCTCAAGTATGCCGGGGATCACCCGCTTTTGCTGATTTGACGCCGCTCCGCCCACGGCCCAATTATAAACCGGCAACCTGCTTTGTTTCGCCAGGTATTCCACCCACGTAGGCCCATTGCTGAATCGCCCCAAGAACCAGCTTTTCGGGTTGGGGAAACGCCATAAGGAAGCATTGAAAACATTATTCGTGTCACTTAAGCTATCGCCAAAAGCGATAATTTTATTGATAGCGGTGCTTTGGGCCGGTAAGTCGTTATTCCAAACGGTATAGTTAAAAGACAACTTATTGTTAGCCGCTGCAATCATCGCCAACGGCTGCTGAATGCCCGCCCGGTTCAAGGTATTGTCGCACACTTGCTGCAACGCGGTGAGCGGCGTATCGCTATAGAACATGTTCTTCCAGGATACTGCAAGCGATGACCACCAATATCCCTCCAGACGATAATATGCCGTTGAGTTCATCGCCCTCGCCCAGAGATAATCCGCCTGTGGGGTCGTGCTAGCGGGGTTAATACGATAATAACAACGCAGGTAAGTATAGGTATTATTGGCCTTTCCTAATAAGAAAGGCGACCCTCTTTCTATAACTTCCGGCCCCTTGGGAGAAAGAGAGTTATTGGCCCCGCCATTGGGTAATGGGGACAAATCGCCCTTGGCAAAGGCGGCCGTTGATAATAAAAAAATCGCACATAGTAATTTCTTCATAAAGGTTTTCTCGTTTACCGCACCGAATAGTGCGATAAAAATATGACATCCGTGAAATGTCATAAAAAGTTCCTTTTAAGACGCAAGGCAGGGCTATTTGGCAAGCTGTCATTTTAATAACAGGGGGAATTAAAAAGGAAAAGCGAGAATATAAGAAAACGCCTTTAAACCGTCTGGCAATAGGCAATCGCCGGTCGTTATACGCAAAGAAAAAATAATGCCCCCGGTGAGTACATGGCGATCACCGGGGGCAATTAAGTTACAGACGGCCTTGAGTTACTGTGTCGGCTGCACCATAAACTGGCCGGCGGTGCCGCGATCCGCCATTTCCAACGTCTGGCTGTAGTAGAGGAACGGGAAGTGTTCGGAGGTGGGTTGGTTGAAATACACCAGCAGCTCGACGTCGCCGTCGACCCAGACGGTATCTTTCCAGCCGCGATCTTCCGCCATCGGCTGCGCGCCGTTAACGCGTTTGATCAGGAACTGCACGCCCTGAATATGGAACGACTGCGGCGTATCCGCATGAATGTTCCAGCGTTCCCAGGTGCCTTGCTGCGTCTGCACGTCGATGCGGTTCATGTCCCAAATCGCGCCGTTAATGCCGACGCCGCCTTCGCCCAAACGGAAATCGCGGGTGCGGCTGGCGCTGCCGTCCAACAGCTGATCCGCCAGCAGGCGCATCGGCAGATTATCGGTCACCAGCGGCAACAGGCCGGTCGGGCGCAGCGTCAACACCTGGGTGGACACCAGGATGCTCGACGGCTCAAACAGGCCGCGCAGGCGATCCATAATGCCCGCCGCCTCACCGGCGGTGATGCTAACCTCATCGCCTTTCGACATGTCGATCAGCACTTCCCGGCGTTCGCCCGGCGCCAGCGACAGCTGCTGCACCGCCACCGGCGCCGGCAGGAAGCCCTGATCGCTGGCGATCACATTAAACGGCCGCCCATCGCTGAGCTGCATGGTATAACGGCGCGAGTTGGAAGCGTTGAGCAGACGCAAACGCACCCAACCGCGTGACACCTCGACATAAGGATTTTGCACGCCGTTGACCAACAGCGTATCGCCGACGAAACCGCCCTGTGACGGCGCATCGTATTGCGGCGTGCCGAAGTTGTCGAAGCGTTTGTCTTGAATGATCAGCGGGAAATCGTCGACGCCGTAGTGATTGGGCAGCGGCAGCGCTTTGCTGACGGCGTCCTCCACCAGCCACAACCCGGTCAACCCGTTATAGACATGCGGCGCCATGCGGTTCGGCGTGTTGGCGTGGTACCAGCAGGTGGCTGCGGCCTGACGAATGGGCAACACCGGCGACCAGTCGACGTTGGGCGACATCATGCGCGGCGCACCGCCCATCAGCGTACCCGGCACCTGCAGACCGCTGACGGTCATCGCCACCGGCTCCTGCAGGCGGTTGCTGTAGATCAGTTTGACGTCGTCACCGCTGTAAACCCGCACCGTCGGCCCCAAATACATGCCGTTGATGCCCCATACCGCCGCTTTGCGGTTATCCATAAACGCCCAGTGGGCGCGCTGCAAGGTCAAGAATAGCGGCTGACCGCGGCGAGATTCCAACAGCGGGGGAATGGGTAACGGGGTCTGCGTTCCGCTCGCCTCAGCCCTCAGCGGCACGGCGCCCGCGCACAGCGCCAGGCCCGATGCCTGTAAAAACTGACGTCGACTGAGTGACATATTTTCTCCATGAAAAGCAATAACTAAACCGTGTGCAAGACCCAAACGCCCGCCAATCAAGATTAGCAGGCGCTCAGGCGTTAACGGCGCTGAACGCCAATTAAAAACGTATTCTTTGAAGCCGGTAGACTATTATTTTTCAGCGGCGTTGCGCTGGGCGACTTCAGCGTCCAATTGGGCGATCTTCGCCTCCATCAGCTCGCGGCAGTGGGCCGCCAGTTCACGCACGTTTTCTCTGCCGTATTTGCTGGTATCCACCGGCGCCAACATCTCGACGATCACATGACCGTTATTCCAGCGATTAAGATTTATATTACCGCTGGTGGTCGATACGCAGATCGGCACAACCGGCACGCCGGCGGCGACGGCCGCGTGGAACGCGCCGGTTTTAAACGGCATCAGCCCGCGACCGCGGCTGCGGGTCCCTTCCGGGAACATCCAGATCGAAATGTCTTTCTTCTTGAACTGCTCTGCCACCTGGGCAATGGTGCCGTGCGCCTTGGCGCGATTCTCACGATCTATCAGCAGATTGCCGGTCAGCCAATACAGCGGGCCGAAAAACGGGATCCACACCAGACTTTTTTTACCGACGGTCACGGTACGCGGCTGCACAATATTGGCGGCCGTCACCATGTCGTAGTTATTTTGGTGGTTGGCGATATAGATGCAGTTGCCGTTGTTGGCCGCATCGGCCGGCACGCGGGTTTCAACTTTAATACCGAACAGCGTCGACAAGCGGCCGAAAAGATGACCGAAGGTCGCCACATGGCGGGGGTTACGCGGGCTGAACAAGCAATAAACAGAACCGAAAATACACACCAGAATACAGAAAAGAGTGGCGAGAACGGCACGCAAAATCAATAACATAACAACCTCATTAGCACACTGCCAACGCAGTTTACTTCGCTGCGCAGATTCCTTTACTCATTATTTGCCGACAGGGCGAGAAGCACGCCAATGTCGCCTGCATTTCTCGCTATTTTCCCGCCAGCCGGCAATACGCACAATAATTTTATGCGCAGAAATGTTAACTATTTGGAAAATAAACGCCAGCAAAAATAAATAAGGCGGCCGCAGCACGCTGCGACCGCCCGTTAACGCCGACGTCAACGCTTACTCTTCGCTGTCGCCGCCCGTCACCCGCACCGGCGCATCCACTTCAACGCGATCGATGCGCTGCAGGCCGCGCGGCAGCTGGGTGCCTTTGCGGCCGCGCTCCGCGCGGAATTTCTGCAGATCTTCCGGCCGCAGCGTCAACTTGCGTTTACCGACGTGCAGCGTGACGGACGCCTGCGGCGGCAACACGAACAGCCAGGCCAGTTTGTCTTCACCGGCTGCGGCCTGCGCCGCCGGAATGGAGACAATCTTGTTGCCCTTGCCTTTCGACAGCTGCGGCAGATCGGCGACCGGGAACATCAGCATGCGCCCGGCGGCGGTGATCGACAGCAGCATGTCGTCCGCGCCGTGAATTTCCATCGGCGGCAGCGCTCTGGCGTTGTCCGGCAGCGTGATCATCACCTTGCCGGCGCGGTTGCGCGCCACCAAATCGTTGAAGGTGCAGACGAAGCCGTAACCGGCGTCGGAAGCCATCAGCAGCTTCTGATCGTCCGCCGCCATCAGCACCTGCTCAATGGTGGCACCCGGCGGCGGCGTCAGCTTGCCGGTCAGCGGCTCGCCCTGCCCGCGCGCCGAAGGCAACGTCAGCGGATCGAGCGCATAGCTGCGCCCGGTGGAGTCGATGAACACCACCGGCTGGTTGCTCTTGCCGCGCGCCGCACCGCGGAAGCTGTCGCCGGCCTTGTAGCTCAAACCGGCCGGATCGATGTCGTGGCCTTTGGCGCTGCGCACCCAGCCCATTTCCGACAGCACGATGGTCACCGGCTCGGACGGCACGAAGTCGTGCTCGCTCATCGCTTTGGCTTCCGCACGCTCGGTCAGCGGTGAACGGCGATCGTCGCCGTAGGCTTGCGCATCGGCCTGGATCTCTTTCTTCAGCAGCGTATTCAGCTTGCGTTCGGACGCCAGCAGCGCCTGCAGCTGATCGCGCTCTTTCGCCAATTCGTCCTGCTCACCGCGGATCTTGACCTCTTCCAGCTTGGCCAGGTGGCGCAGTTTCAGCTCGAGGATCGCTTCCGCCTGGGTGTCGGAGATGCCGAAACGCTGCATCAGCACCGGCTTAGGCTCATCCTCGCTGCGGATGATGTGGATCACCTCGTCGATATTGAGGAACGCCACCAGCAAGCCTTCGAGGATATGCAGGCGCTTCAGCACCTTCTCAAGGCGGTAGTTCAGGCGGCGGCGCACCGTGTCGCGACGGTAGGCCAGCCATTCGGTGAGGATCTCCACCAACCCTTTCACCTGCGGGCGGTTATCCAGACCGATCATGTTCATGTTGATGCGGTAGCTGCGTTCCAGATCGGTGGTGGCAAACAGGTGGTTCATCACCTGATCCAGATCGATACGGTTGGAGCGCGGCACGATCACCAGGCGCGTCGGGTTTTCGTGGTCGGACTCATCGCGCAGATCTTCGACCATCGGCAGCTTCTTGGCGCGCATCTGGCTGGCGATCTGCTCCAGCACCTTGGCACCGGACACCTGATGCGGCAAAGCGGTGATCACCGCGCTGCCGTCTTCTTTTTTCCACACGGCGCGCATGCGCACCGAGCCGCGGCCGCTTTGGTAAATTTTGCGGATTTCATCGCGTGGGGTGATGATCTCGGCTTCGGTCGGGAAATCCGGCCCTTGTACGAATTCGAGCAGATCGTCGAGCGAGGCACCCGGTTTGTCGATCAACGCCACCGCAGCGGCGGCGACCTCACGCACGTTGTGCGGCGGAATGTCGGTCGCCATACCGACGGCAATGCCGGTGGTGCCGTTCAGCAGGATGTTCGGCAGGCGCGCCGGCAACATCTTCGGCTCTTGCAGCGTGCCGTCAAAGTTCGGGATCCAGTCGACGGTGCCCTGGCCCAGTTCGGCCAGCAGCACTTCGGCGTATTTGGACAGGCGCGACTCGGTATAACGCATCGCCGCAAACGACTTGGGATCGTCCGGCGCACCCCAGTTCCCCTGGCCGTCCACCAGCGGATAGCGATACGAGAACGGCTGCGCCATCAGCACCATGGCTTCATAGCACGCGCTGTCGCCGTGCGGGTGGTATTTACCCAACACGTCGCCCACGGTACGGGCGGATTTCTTGAATTTGGCGCTGTTGGTCAGCCCCAGCTCAGACATGGCGTAGATGATGCGGCGTTGTACCGGCTTCAAACCGTCGCCAATGTACGGCAACGCCCGATCCATGATGACGTACATGGAATAGTTCAGATAGGCGTTTTCAGTGAATGTGTGCAGCGGTAAACGCTCTACACCGTCATGAGTCAGATCACTCATTACTCAATTATCCTCAGACCGTGGCTTGGCAATCCCTGGACGACAATCAGGCATCGCTTGTCGATTCTGCCCGCGATAGTAACCCATCTGCGGGGTAGCTGTCACAGTTGGCGCGAGGATTGCCGGCCGAAGCCGCTACCGCCGGGCGGTTTAGGCAAGATTCCTCCCTGATTGTTGATTTCAAATCAACACTGTTGTGCCCTGCATCACGTTTTTACTTACCCAGCCAGCGATTACACTCGCGGTCAGCAAGCTGTTTACCTCGCCCCGCGGCGAAAAGCGGCCTCTATTTTAACTCTGACGGGAGTCGCAGAAGATGAGCAATATCCTGATTATCAACGCTAAAAAACAATTCGGCCATTCCAACGGCGAACTCAACCAAACCCTGAGCGACGTGGCGGAAAGCTTCCTGCGCGATCGGCAACACGAGGTGCAGGTCACGGTGGTCGACGACGGCTATGACATTGAAGCCGAGGTGCAGAAATACCTGTGGGCCGACGCCGTCATCTATCAGATGCCGGGTTGGTGGATGGGCGAGCCGTGGATCCTGAAAAAATACATCGACGAAGTGTTCACTGCCGGTCACGGCAGCCTGTACGCCAACGATGGCCGCACCCGCAACGACGCCGGCAAGCAGTACGGCTCCGGCGGCCTGATTCAGGGAAAAAAATACCTGCTGAGCCTGACCTGGAACGCCCCGCTCGAGGCCTTCACCGATCCGAACCAGTTCTTCCACGGCGTCGGCGTCGACGGCGTCTACCTGCACTTCCACAAGGCCAACCAGTTCCTGGGGATGGAAGCCTTGCCGACCTTTATCTGTAATGACGTGATAAAACAACCGAATATCGCGAGCGACATCACACGCTATCGCGCGCATCTGGCGGAAATTTTTGCTTAACTGGCAGCGAACGGCTTAACCAACGAGGTAATGATGATCACCGTAATCGCAGAAATCAAAGTCAAACCCGGCCACCGCGCCACCGTGTTACAAGCCATTGAGAAACTGGTGCCGCTGGTGCTGGCGGAAGAAGGCTGCGGCGAATACACGCCGATGGTAGACAGCCACACGCAGGCGCCCTGGCAGAAACTGTCGCCGGATTCGGTGTTCATGCTAGAAAAATGGCAAAGCCAGGCACATCTGGAAAAACACCTGCAGATCGACCATATGCTCAAGCACCGCGAGACCATCAAGGACGATGTGTTGGGCACCGAGATCTACATGCTGGAAAACGCGCTGTAATCCCTTCAGAGGCCCTCTGCGGCCTCTGGCGGTTCTCCCTCAAGGCGGGCGCTGACGTAGTCGAGAAAACAGCTGAGACGTGCCGCCAGCTGGGCATTGTGGTAATACACCGCGTTGATCGGCTGACGCACGTCCACCGTTTCCCGCACCAGCAGCGGTACCAGTCTGCCTGCCTCCCGATCGCGTCGGGTCATGAAGTCCGCCAGCTGGACAATGCCCGCACCGCGCAGCGCCAACTCACGCAGCGTCTCCCCGCTGGAGGCCGAGATCGTCGGTTCGATAGCAAAATGCCGCGCCTGCCGATGGCGCAGCGGCCACTGGTTCAACGATTCCGGGTAGGTGAATCCCAACAGGCAATGGCGGTGCAGATCTTCCACGCTGTGCGGCTCTCCGTGCCGTTGCAGGTAGTCCGGGCTGGCGAGGATACGCAACCGGCTGTTGCCCAACAGGCGCGCATGGAGCGTAGAATCACGCAACGCGCCGATGCGGAACGCGATATCGGCGCGCTTCTCCAGCAGGTCGATATTGCGATCGTCGGTGTCCAGCTCCAGCTCAATCTGCGGATAACGGCGGCGGAACTCCGCCACCATCGGCACCAGCACGTGCGCCATAAAAGGGGCGGCGGCGTTGACCCGCAGCCGACCGGCGGGCAGTTGCCGCCGCAACGCCATCAGCTCTTCGGCCTGATCCACTGAACGCAGTATGTCGCGCGCTGGCGCAAGGAAGCTCTGCCCTTCTTCGGTCAGGCTCAGGCGACGCGTAGTGCGGCGCAATAGCGCGGCATCGAGTTTCTTTTCCAGACGGCTGAGTGCGCGGCTGATGCCGGAAGGGGTTTGCCCGAGTCGATCGGCGGCGGCGGTGACCGAGCCGCTGTCGACCACCGCAGTGAACGCCAGCAGCTCTTCGAGGGTGATCTTCACACGGTTCGCCCCAGGTTATGGGCGCCGCATAACGCCCTGCGGGAAAGCAGGCCCGGCGTTTCACCGGGCCGGGGACAGGCTCAGACCGCCAATTCGGCCATGTCGCCCTTGTCTTGCAACCAGTTGCGGCGATCTTCCGAACGCTTTTTAGCCAACAGCATATCCATCACTGCCAGCGTCTGATCGACGTCATCCTCCGCCACCGTCAGTTGCACCAGACGGCGGGTGTTCGGATCGAGGGTGGTCTCGCGCAGCTGCAGCGGGTTCATCTCGCCCAGGCCTTTAAAGCGCTGTACGTTCGGCTTGCCCTTCTTGCGCTTCAGCTGTTCCAGCACGCCGGCTTTCTCTTCTTCATCCAGCGCGTAGAACACTTCTTTACCGAGATCGATGCGATACAGCGGCGGCATCGCCACATAGACGTGGCCGCCTTTCACCAGAGAGCGGAAGTGGCGCACGAACAGCGCACACAGCAGCGTGGCAATGTGCAGGCCGTCGGAGTCCGCATCCGCCAGGATGCAGATTTTGCCGTAGCGCAGCTGGCTGAGATCTTCGCTGTCCGGATCGATGCCGATCGCCACGGAAATGTCGTGCACTTCCTGCGAGGCCAGCACTTCGTCCGAGGACACTTCCCAGGTGTTCAGGATTTTGCCCTTCAGCGGCATGATCGCCTGATATTCACGATCGCGCGCCTGCTTGGCCGATCCGCCCGCCGAGTCCCCTTCCACCAGGAACAGTTCGGTCATGGCCAGATCCTGTGAAGTGCAATCCGCCAGCTTGCCCGGCAGCGCCGGCCCGCTGGTCAGCTTCTTGCGCACCACTTTCTTGGCGGCGCGCAGCCGGCGCTGGGCGCTGGAAATCGCCAGCTCGGCCAGCTGTTCCGCTGCCTGAACGTTCTGGTTCAGCCACAGGCTGAAGGCGTCTTTCACCACGCCGGAAACGAAGGCCGCGCACTGACGCGAGGAAAGACGTTCTTTGGTCTGCCCGGCGAACTGCGGATCCTGCATTTTCACCGACAACACATAGGCGCAGCGGTCCCAGATGTCTTCCGCCGACAGCTTCACGCCGCGCGGCAAGATATTGCGGAATTCGCAGAACTCGCGCATCGCGTCCAGCAGCCCCTGACGCAGGCCGTTGACGTGGGTGCCGCCCTGCATGGTCGGGATCAGGTTGACGTAGCTTTCGGTCAGCAGCTCGCCGCCTTCCGGCAGCCACAGCAGCGCCCAGTCCACCGCTTCGGTGTCACCGGCGAAATTGCCGACGAACGGCGCTTCCGGCAGGGTGATCAGGCCGTTGACCGCTTCCATCAGGTAGTCGGTCAGGCCGTCCTGGTAGCACCAGCGCTGTTCGGTGTTGTTCACCTTGTCGATGAAGTAGATCTCGACGCCGGGGCACAGCACCGCTTTGGCTTTCAGCAGGTGCGTCAGGCGCGATACCGAGAAGCGCGGGCTGTCGAAGAACTGTTCGTCGGGCCAGAAGTGCACGCTGGTGCCGGTGTTGCGCTTGCCGCAGGTGCCGATCACCGTCAGATCCTGCACCTTGTCGCCGTTTTCGAAGGCGATGCCGTAGACGTTGCCGTCGCGGCGCACGTTGACTTCCACCCGCTTCGACAGGGCGTTGACCACCGAGATCCCCACGCCGTGCAGGCCGCCGGAGAACTGGTAGTTTTTATTCGAGAATTTGCCGCCGGCGTGCAGCCGGCACAGGATCAGCTCAACCGCCGGCACGCCCTCTTCAGGGTGGATGTCCACCGGCATGCCGCGGCCGTCGTCGATCACTTCCAGCGACTGATCGGCGTGCAGAATCACGTCGATGCGCTTGGCGTGGCCGGCCAACGCTTCGTCGACGCTGTTATCGATCACCTCTTGGCCGAGGTGGTTTGGGCGCGTCGTGTCGGTATACATGCCGGGACGACGGCGCACTGGTTCTAGACCGCTGAGTACTTCAATGGCATCAGCGTTATAGCTGGATTGAGTCATCGTTGATTATTTTTTCGTGGTTAAAGGAAGGTGCCGGAACGGTCCGTCAGACCGCGTTTAGCCCTAAAAAATCCACAATCTGGGGGAAGTAGTGCTCGAAACCGACGAAGGCGTGGTTTCCACCCGACTCCACCGTTTGCCGACATGCGGAGTAATACGCCACCGCCTGGCCGTAATCGAGAATTTCATCGCCCGTTTGCTGCAGCAGCCAGATTAAATCCGGCGACTCCAAAGGCTCGATCTGCATCACTTTCAGATCGTAAACGTGACGTGACTCTAACACATATTGCTGGCCGGTGTAGGGGTTCTCGTTGGCGCCGAGATAGTCGATCAGCAGTTCAAACGGCTTGACCGCCGGGTTGACCACCACCGCCGGCAGCGAAAAACATTGCGACAGCCAGGTGGCATAATAGCCGCCCAGCGAAGAGCCCACCAGCCCGAGCGTTTGCCCGGCCCGTTCCAGTACCAGAGTCTCCAACATCTCGGCGGCCTCCGCCGGAAACGCCGGCAGCTGCGGCACCAGCATCTCGATATCGGGGTAGTGTTCAGCCAGCCAGGCCTTGAAAGCCACCGCCTTGGCCGACTGCGGCGAACTGTTGAAACCGTGCAGGTAGAGCAGTGTTGAAGGCATCAGTATCCATCCGAGTCCATATCGGGGCGGAAATCGTCGTTCTCCAGGCGGAACACCTGTGTCTCGACGCGGCCGTCCGGCAGCAGATCGAGATAGCGCCAGCCGGGGGAGACGTCGTCGATGGTGAAGTTGGTGCAGTGCGGCTTGAATTGCACGCAGGTGGACGGCGTCGCCAACAGGCGTCGGCCCTGCCATTCCAGATCCAGATCCTGGTGAATATGCCCGCACACCACGGTGTTCACCTTCGGATAACGCAGCAGGATCGCGCCCAGCATATGCGGATTGCGCAGGCTGTGCTGATCGAGCCAGGTACAGCCGGAAGGCAACGGATGATGGTGCAGCAGCAACAGCGTATAGCGCTCGGGGTGGGCCTGCAGGCAGCGCTCCATCCACTCGAGCTGGTATTCGCTCAGCTCGCCGTGCGGCACGCCAAACACCTGGCTGTCCAACATCAGTACCTGCCAGTTTTCACCCAGCAGCACCTGCTTGGAAGGGGCGATGCCGGCGGCGGCCAACGCGTCGACCATCGCCGGTTGAAAATCGTGGTTGCCCGGCAGCCACACGCAGGGGGCCGGCAATTGCGCGATGCCGGCGGCAAAGTGGCGGTACGCCTCCTGCGAATGATCCTGCGCCAAATCTCCCGTGGCGACGATCAGATCGACATCGCGGCGCTGCGCCTGGATGGCGTCCAGCACCGCGTGATAGCTGCGATAGGTATTGATGCCGAGCAACGTCTCCTGTTCGCCGGCAAAAAGGTGGGTATCTGTTATTTGTAGAATCCTGACCGCGGCCCCACTCGCCACGGGCAGTTTAAACAGGCTTTCCAAATGGTGTCCTTTGTTATTTCAGTCTGTCTAACAAACCGGAACCGCCATCGCTCCATGCGCCAAACAGTAGCGCAGCCAATCAGCAAGAAACTGGTTAATTTGATGCTTTTCGTCGCGTTGATGCAACTTTTTATTAGGATAATCATAACGCGCTTTAAAGCGGTAGATCTGCTGACTGGAACACACTTCCGCAACCATGGCGTCATGGTACAACCGCACCGTCATCGCGGGCAGGCTCCAGTAGCTGACCGCCGGAGAGATCTGTTCGATCTCCACCAGCGACGTGTAACGCGTGGACTCAACGATGATCAAACGATAGCCGGCGCCGTTCACCTGATAAGTCACCGTTTCGCCCACTTCGTCGTTGCGCGGCAACAAGCGGCGCAATTGCGCGAAGTTGGTTTCGCACAATCTCATCATTTCGGGGAAATCAGGGGTATAGCGCTGTTTCATTAGTTGGCCCACTCTTTTCTCAACGATTCATGGTGCAACGCCAGCCACTGCAATGCAATCACTGATGCGGCGTTATCGATCGCGCCCTCCTCGACCCAGCGGTAAGCCTGTTCGCGGCTGACCACATGGACGCGAATATCTTCATGTTCTTCCGCCAGGCCGTGGATGCCTTCGGCGGTGCCGGCATCCACCTCGCCGACCATGATCGACAAACGTTCGCTGGTGCCGCCGGGGCTGGCCAGATAGCTCAGCACCGGTTTGCAGCGTCCGACCACCACGCCGGCCTCTTCCTGCGCTTCGCGGCGGCACACGTCTTCGACGCTCTCGCCGGTTTCGATCATACCCGCCACCATTTCCAGCAACCAGGGCGAATCACTGGTATCGACCGCGGCGATGCGCAGTTGTTCAATCAACACGACTTGGTCGCGCACCGGATCGTAAGGCAACAGCACCGCCGCATGGCCGCGTTCGAAAATTTCACGTGTAATTTCAGGGCTCATCTCGCCATTGAACAAACGATGGCGAAACCGGTATAAATCGAGTGAAAAAAAACCACGGTACAGCGTCTCGCGTGCAATAATTTCTACATCTTTTGTATCGAAAGTGACGGGCGACGGCTGCGAACGGTTCATGAACGAATTCTCCTGCGTAAGTATGCCGATAAAATAAACGGTTTTGATGACAGAAACAGCGGGGCGCTCCGCCGCGGCTTTATGTTAGGCTGTTTTTCGCCGCCGGACGCGGCGCGTTTGTGCGCTCGCACGCAATAGCGGGAAACAATCCGGATTGTCAGCCATAATATCAGCTGCGACCGGCCCGGGCAGTACGCCAAGGTAAATGGGTGGTCTGAAAGGTAAAAGTTACGTGAGATGGCACATTCAGCCACCTGATGCGTACCGCAGACTCTGCTAGAATCGGCAACTATTTCGTCTATCGTCAGCGCTAACATAGCAATATTGCTGCACAACAAGGAATGCAAATGAAGAAACTGCTCCCCCTTCTTATCGGACTGAGCCTGGGTGGCTTCAGTGCAATGAGCCAGGCAGAGAACCTGCTGCAGGTCTACAAACAGGCCAGGGAAAGTAACCCGGATCTGCGCAAAAGTGCTGCTGACCGCGACGCCGCATTCGAAAAGATCAATGAAGCGCGCAGCCCGCTGTTGCCGCAGCTCGGCCTGAGCGCCGGTTACAATTACAATAACGGCTATCGCGACAGCAACGGCATCAACAGCAATGTGACCAACGCTTCGCTCGGCCTGACCCAAACCATTTTCGACATGTCGAAATGGCGCGCGCTGACGCTGCAGGAAAAAACTGCCGGCATCTCCGACGTGACCTTCCAGACGGCGGAACAGCAGCTGATCCTCAACACCGCCACCGCCTATTTCAACGTGCTGAGCGCCATCGACACGCTCTCTTATACCCAGGCGAATAAGCAAGCGGTCTACCGCACGCTGGATCAAACCACCCAACGCTTCAACGTGGGTCTGGTGGCGATCACCGACGTGCAGAACGCCCGTTCCGCTTACGATACCGTGCTGGCGGCCGAAGTGACCGCCCGCAACAATCTGGACAACGCGCTGGAAGCGCTGCGCCAGATCACCGGCACCTTCTACCCGGAGCTGGCCTCACTGAATACCGATCGCTTCAACACCCAGCGCCCGGAAGCGGTGAACAACCTGCTGAAAGAAGCGGAAGCGCGCAACCTGAGTCTGCTGTCTGCCCGTCTGAGCCAGGATCTGGCGCGCGAGCAGATCCGCTCTGCGCAGACCGGCTATATGCCGACGGTCAACCTGAATGCGTCAACCGGGATCACCAATACCCGTTACAACGGTTCCGCGACCCACAACACCCTGAATTCAAACTCCTTCCGAAACTCTGACGCAGGTCAGAACCAGGTAGGCGTTTCTATCAGCCTGCCACTGTACAGCGGCGGTGCAACCAACTCGCAGGTGGAGCAGGCGCAATACGGCTTCGTTGGCGCCAGCGAGCAGCTGGAAAGCGCCCACCGCGGCGTAGTCCAGACCGTGCGTTCGTCGTTCAACAACGTCAACGCCTCGATCAGCAGCATCAACGCCTATAAACAGGCGGTGATCTCCGCGCAGAGCTCGTTGGATGCGATGGAAGCCAGTTATCAGGTCGGCACCCGCACCATCGTCGACGTGCTGAACGCTACCAGTACTCTGTATAACGCCAAACAGCAGCTTTCCAGCGCACGTTATACCTATCTGATCAACCAGCTGAACATCAAGTCGGCGCTCGGTACGCTGAACCAGAACGATCTGCTGTCGCTGAACGGCGCGTTGGGCAAGCCGGTGTCGACCGCGCCTGACGCCGTCGCACCGCAGAACCGCTCTCAGGACGCTTACGCGGACGGCTATCAGGACAACGCGCCGATGCAACAGGTCGCCGCGCCGGCACCAAGCACCACACGCGCTGCGGCACCGGCCGTCAGCCAACCGGCTCGCAACAGCGGCAACCCATTCCGCAACTGATGCGTGCGCTTTGATAAACACGGGGTCCGGCCTGCGCCGCACCCCGTTTTTTTTGCCTCGATTTCCCCCGCTTCTGCCCGCCGCCTCACAGCCGCCGCTGCGCCAGGTGGTATCATCGTCACTCTCGTTTTCGCAGTCTGGATGAGGTTCGATGGACAATGATTCACGCTGGCAGCGTCTGATTAACGACGGCGCACTGCCGCCGCCGCTGCGCCCGACACCGGCGGTTTACGCCTCCTGGCTACGCTGCCGCAGCCTGATGCAGCCAGACGTTTGGCAAGCACCGCACCGCGCTCAGGGCGCCACCTTCGAATCAATGTGCCGCCGCAAAAACGACCTGTTGACGCTCGGCCAGGCGGCGCTGGAAGACGCCTGCGAATACATGGAACCGCGCCGCTGCCTGCTGATGATCCTCGACGAGAGCGGCTGCATGCTGTGGCACTGCGGCGATGCCCAAACCTGGCAGCGTTTGCAGCAATTAGGGTTCGCCCCCGGCGCTTACTGGGCCGAGGGGCAGATTGGCACCAACGCCCCGGCGCTGGCGGCGGCGGAAGGCCATCCGGTGCGGGTGAGCGGTGAAGAGCACGTGCGCCGGGCGCTGCACGGCTGGTCGTTCTGCGCTACGCCGGTCTACGACAACAGCGGTCGCCAGCGCGGTTCGATCGCGCTGGGCTGCCTGCTGGCCGATTGTGCCGCCGGCGATCTGTCGCTGACGCTAGCCATCGCCCGCGAAATCGGCAATTCGCTGAACGCCGACGGTCTGCTGGCGGAGTCCAACCGCCATCTGAATCAGCTTTACGGCCTGCTGGACGGCGTGGACGACGGCGTTATGGCCTGGGATCACCGTGGCTACCTGCAATACATCAACCAGCGGGCCGCCGGCCTGCTCAAGCTGGACGAACAGCAGAGCCAAGGCAAGCCGCTGGCGCAGCTGCTGACGCTGCCCGCCCTGCTCAAACGTGCCATCGCCGACCGGCAGCCGCTACAACACGTCGAAGTCACCTTCGAAAGCCAGCGGCAATTTATCGCCACACTGCTAACGCTGAAACCGATTTTCGACGGCGATCGCTGCAGCTTCATCGCCTTGCTGCATCCGCTCGAACGGCTACGCCAGTATGTCAGCAGCCAACTGGGGCGCGTCAGCCACAGCTTCGAACAGATGCCCTCCACCTCGCTGGAGATGCGGCGGCTGATCCGCTACGGGCAGCAGGCGGCCAAGGGCCAGCATCCGATCCTGTTGCGCGGAGAAGAAGGCGTTGGCAAAGAGCGGCTCAGCCAGGCGATCCACAACGCCGGTGAACGCGCCGCCGGGCCGTATATCGCCCTCAACTGCCAGTTGCTGCCGCAGGCGCAGGGGCTGCGTGAGCTGCTGGGCTGCGACGCCAGCGAAGAAGAGGCCGGCCAGCTGAGCAAATTCGAATTGGCCAACGGCGGTACGCTGTACCTCGAACAGATCGAATATCTGCCGACGGAGATGCAGTCGGCGCTGCTGCAGGTGTTGAAAACCGGCGTGGTGATCCGCCTCAATTCCAGCCGGGTGATCCCGGTCGATGTACGGGTGATCGCCGGCAGCGCCGCCGACCTGCCGCTGCTGGTGCAACAAAACCGTTTCCGCCGCCAGCTGTTTTACAGTCTGCAGGCGTTCGAAATCCAGATCCCGCCGCTGCGCCAGCGGCTGAGCGATATTCCGCTGCTGGTTAAACACCATCTGCGCGCGCTGGAGCAGCATTTTCAGTGCCGTTTTCGGGTGGATGACGAGGTGATGGCCCAGCTGGCGCTCTACCTGTGGCCGGGCAACGATTTGGAACTGAAAGGGGTGGTGGAGCGCGCGGCAATGATCTGCCACGGCCACCACATCCAGCTGGCGGATCTGCCGGCGCATCTGCTCGGCCAGCCGTCGCTGCTGGAGAGCGATCCGCCACCCGGCGCGCCGCTGTTGACGCTGACGGACATGGAGCGCCAGGCGATCCTCCGCGCGGCGACCGTCAGCCGCGGCCAACTGACGGAAATGGCGCAGCTACTGGGCATCGGCCGCACCACCCTGTGGCGGAAGATCAAACAGCACGGGATCGACATCCGTCAGTTCAAGCTGCACGCTTAGTGACTGAGCTGCAACACCCCGCGTGCGGCGTCCAGCATCGCCTTCTGCCCGCCGCGGGTTTTGCTCAGGCAATCCTGCATGCCGACCACCATCGGAATGCCCATCGCCTTCGCCAGAATGGCGCTGTGCGACAGGGCATTGCCGCCACTCAGGCAGATACCGAGCACCAACCGGCGATCGAGCATCACCACCTCAGAAGGCATCAGCTCGTCCATCACCAGTATCGACGGCTCCGCGAGCGCAATGGCCGGCAGCGGCACCCCCTGCAGATGGCACAGCGTGCGGCGCAGCATGTCGCGTACATCCAGCTCGCGCGCCCGCATGTAGTCGTCATCCAGCGCGCGATACTCTTCGGCAATCGCCTCCAACACCTGCCGCCAGGCCTGCTCGGCGCTGCACAGTTGCTGCGCGATGCGCGTGTAAGCCGCCTGCTGCAGATCCGGGTCGTCCAGCAACATGCTGTGAGCACCGAAGATCGCCGCCTGCGGCTTGCCGATCAGCGTGCCGGTGCGCTCCGCCAGCCGGTTCAGATCGCTCAGCGTGTGCTGTAGCGCCTCCCGTAGCCGTTGCTGTTCGCCCAACACCTCGTCCGCGCCGATCCGCCGATCGACGGTTGGCGGCCAGAAGCTGTGGGCCTGGAACACCGGCCCGCTGGTGACGCTTTCCGCCACCGGAATGCCATGCAGCGAAGGTTGCTGCCGCTCGGAGACCGTCTCACCGAAGTGCTGCTCCGCCAGCGCTTTGAACGCCGCCAACGCATCATCCGCCTGCGCGCCGTCGGCGATCAGGCGAATAGTGTCGCCGTGGCGCACCTGCAACAGCGCCAGCTGATTGAGGCTGCGCGGATCGACACACTGCCCCTGCTTTTCCAGCACCAGCTCGGCCTTGAACGGCGCCAGCGCCTCCACCAGCCGCGCCGCCGGGCGCGCATGCAGGCCGTGCGGGTTCTGCACCGTCCAGGTTGCGCTTTTGCCCTGCGCCAGCGGCAAGGCCGCGCTCTTCGCGGCCGGCGAGGCCTCGCCCAACTGCGCCTGTTTGGCCTGCAGCGCGCCCTGCGCCTCCGCCATCACCTGTTCCAGCGAAGCGCCAGCGTTGGCGGCCACCACCGCCGCCAGCGTGCCTTCGACCAGCGGCGCCGCACACAGCCGCACGTTGGCCGCCAAGTCCGGGTCCAGCAGATCGAGCGCGGTTTCCGCACTGAGCAGCGCGCTGCCCAGATCCATCAGCACCAAAACGCCATCGCCGTCGGCGACCGCTTCGATCGCCGCCATCACTTTGACCGCGTCGGTGCCGATCGGGTGTTGCTCGTCATCCACGCCCGCCGCCAGCGCCAGCTTGCAGCCGTCGCCGCGCATCATCTGCTGCGCCAGCTGCTCAACGCCGCGCGCCAGCAACGCGCTGTGCGAAACCACCACGATATTAATCATCTCGCCTCCTGCTAGCTGCCAGCGACCTCGGCCAGCGTTTTCATCATCAGCATCACCGAAGTGGCGCCAGGATCCTGGTGGCCGATGCTGCGCTCGCCCAGGTAACTGGCCCGCCCCTTGCGCGCCTGCATGGTGATGGTGCTCTCCACCGCCCGCTCGGCACCTTCGGCGGCGCGCTGCAGCGCCTCCGCCACGCTCAGTTTCTGCTGCGCGGACTGGCCGAGGCTTTCCACCACCGGCCACCAGACGTCGCACATGGTCTTGTCGCCCGGCTCCGCCTTGCCGCGCATCACTACGCCTTCAACCCCTTCCTGCATCATCTGATGCAGTTCCGCCAGATCCAGGCTTTGCTTGGCGTTCGCCGCCTGCGCTGCGCGGATGAAGAAGGTGCCGAACAGCGGGCCGCTGGCGCCGCCCACGCTAGACAGCAGCGTCATGCCGGTGTTTTTCAGGATGAAACCGATATCCTTGTCCGCCACCGACGGCAGCTTTTCCACCACCTTGTTGAAGCCGCGATTCATGTTCAAACCGTGGTCGGCATCGCCGATCTCGGTGTCCAGCTGGGTGAGAAAATCGCGCTCCCGGCTGAACACCTCGCCGCAACGCATCAGCCAATCGACGACCTGTTGTTTGGTCAACGCCATGATTCCTCCTCAGTAACCCCAACGCAGCGCAGGCGTTTTCACCGGCGCATCCCACAAGGACAACAGCTCGTCGTCCACCTTCAACAGCGTGATGGACACGCCCTGCATATCGAGCGAGGTGCAATAAGAACCCACCAGGTTGCGTTCAATGATGATGCCCGCCTCGGCGCAGCGCTCCGCCAACCGATGGTACACGCCGTACAGCTCGGACAGCGGCGTGGCACCCAGGTTGTTCACCAACGCGATCACCCGATCGCCGCGCGTCAGCGGCTGTTTGGTCTGCATCTCGTCGCGCCACTCGCCCTGCTGACGATCCCAGACGCGGATCGCGCGCTGATAGTGGCCGTGGTCGATCAGCGTATGGAACATGTCATCCACCGCCGCATTAAGCGTGGTGAACGGGCGGCGCGCAATGCCCGGCTCGCCGTGAATGCCGACGCCGAACTCCATCTCGTTCTCTGCGAGGGTGAACGACGGCTTGCCGGCGGCCGGCACGGTGCAAGCGCCCAGCGCGATGCCGATCGAATGCCCGTGGTTGTTAATGCGATGCCCCAGCGTCACCACGCTGTCCAGATCGTCGCCGCGCGCCGCGGCGGCACCCAACAGTTTCTCCATCAGCACGGTGTTGGCCACCCCACGCCGCCCGGCGGTGAACAGGCTGTCTTTAACCGCCACGTCGTCATCCACCAGCACCGTCGCCACCGCGACGCCGCTGTCGTGCAGCAGCTCGGTGGCGGTTTCGAAGTTCAGCACGTCGCCGGTATAGTTCTTGATCAGCAGCAGCACCCCGGCGCCGCCGTCGATAGCCTGACCGCACTCGTACATTTTATCCGGCGTCGGCGAGGTGAAAATCTCGCCCGGACAGGCGCCGTCGAGCATCCCTTCACCGACGAAGCCGCAGTGCATCGGCTCGTGGCCGCTGCCGCCGCCGGACAGGATCGCCACCTTGCCCGCCACCGGCGCATCGGCGCGGGTCACGAACACCGGATCCGCATGCACCAGCAACTCGGGATGAGCCTCCGCCAGCCCCTGCAACTGCTCTTCCAACACCGACTCGACCTGATTAATCAGTTTTTTCACGATGGTTTCCTCTGTAAGCCCAGGGGCGCGGCACACCGCGCCCCGACGGTATCAATGACGCTGCAGCCAGGCGGCGCCCAGCCGATCCGCCGTCAGGATCGCCGCCTGCACGCCGGCAGGAGTGACCTTGAACGGCATGTTGTGAATGGTTTCGCCGGCGGCGCAGCTGGCCTCGGCCACTGCCATCATCTTCGCCGGCGTATCGCCCGCGACGCCCATCTGCGCCAGCGTGATCGGCAAGCCGACGCCATGACAAAACGCCAGCACGGTTTCAATCTGCGCCATCGGGCTGTTCTGCAGCACCAGCTGCGCCAGGGTGCCGAACGCCACTTTCTCGCCGTGATACAGGTGGTGGCACTCTTCCAGCACGGTGAAACCGTTGTGAATGGCGTGCGCCGCCGCCAGCCCGCTGCTCTCGAAGCCAATGCCGCTCAGATACGTATTGGCCTCGATGATGCGTTCCACCGCTTCCGTCACCACGCCGGCCTCGACCGCCAGCTTGGCTTTCACCCCTTCCGCCAGCAGCGTGTCATAACACAGCCGCGCCAGGCTGAGCGCCGCCAACGTCGATTTGCCGCCGGCCATGCTGGTGGCCTGCGCGTCGAAGCAGGCCTGAGCCTCGAAATAGGTGGAGAGCGCGTCGCCCATGCCGGCCACCAGCAAGCGCACCGGCGCTTTAGCGATGATGGCGCTGTCCATCACCACCATGTCCGGGTTGCGCGGGTAGATCAGGTATTCGGCGAACTCGCCCTGTTCGGTGTAGATAACCGACAGCGCGCTGGTCGGCGCATCGGTGGAGGCGATGGTGGGAATGAGCACCACCGGCAGCTGTTGGTAGTGCGCGATAGCCTTGGCGGTGTCGAGCGTCTTGCCGCCGCCGACGCCGATCACCCCCCGGCAACCGTGGGCCTGCAACTCATGGCCGAGCCGGTCTATCTCCTTGCGGCAGCATTCGCCGTTGAAGCGGGCCGCGTGATGTTTCACGCCGTGCCGCTGCAGGCTGCCCATCAGGGTGTCGCCCGCCAGCTGCATCACGAAGTCGTCGGCGATCACGAAGTAATGATCGGCGAGGGATTTGGCGTATTCGCCGACGGCAGCCAGCGCATTGGCGCCCTGGATGTATTTGCCTGGTGACTGGATGATTCTCAACATAACCGGATCCTTGTAGGGAGTTGGCGATGGTAACGTTCAGATATCAGGTGATGACGCGCCGACTTCACCGCCGGCTTGTTGTTGTGCTTCGACTATGAGCGCCCGCCGCCCGCCTGGCGAGCCTCGCGATTTTTGTTCCATAATGGAACATCATCATAGCGACAACGTTTCAATATGAAACGCCAACGCGCGTTTTTTCGCCGCGAAAGCGAACTGGCGCACACCCCAACGTATAACTGCGTAAAGAGTGGATTCCGAGGGCGTTTCAGCTTTAATTTTGACCATGTTTCCCCTATCCTTAGCGCCACTACTGGGAAAGGGCGAAAACAGCCCGCATGATGGGATTGATAACGATGAAACGGACAAAAAACATCAACCAAGAGACGTTCCGCAAATCCTGGCGCAGCTACCGTGTCGCGCCCGTGGCCTTGGCGATCAGCGCCGTCTTTATGCTGGCCGGCTGCGAGAAGAGCGATGAAACGGTCTCCCTGTATCAGAATGCCGATGACTGTTCGCGCGCCAATCCTTCGATGAGCGAGCAGTGCACCACCGCCTACAACAGCGCCCTGAAAGAAGCGGCGAAAACCGCGCCGAAATACGCTACCCGCGAAGACTGCGTCGCCGAATTCGGCGAAGCGCAGTGCACCCAGGCGCCGGCTCCGGCACAGGCCGGCATGGCGGCGGAATCGCAAAGCAGCGGCAGCTTCTGGATGCCGCTGATGGCGGGCTACATGATGGGCCGCCTGATGGGCGGTTCCGGCTTCGCGCAGCAGCCGCTGTTCACCTCCAAGAACGCCGCCAGCCCGGCGAACGGCAAGTTCGTCGACGCCAGCGGCAAGAGCTACGGCCCGGCCACCGCCGGCGGCCGCACCATGACGGTGCCGAAAACCGCCATGGCGCCGAAGCCTGCGGTCACCAACACCGTGACCCGCGGCGGCTTCGGCGAGACCGTGGCCAAGCAGACCAGCATGCAGCGCAGCAGCGCGACTTCCAACTCCGGCTCTCGCAGCATGGGCGGTTGAGGCATGAAACGTATTGCTATTACCGAGCGCCCGGACTGGCGCGAAAAAGCGACCGAGTTCGGTTTCCGTTTCCACACCATGTATGGCGAGCCGTACTGGTGTGAAGACGCCTATTACCAGTTCACGCTGGCGCAGATTGAAGAGCTCGAAAGCGCCACCGCCGAGCTGCACCAGATGTGCCTGCAGGTGGTGGAAAAAGTGGTTGGCAGCGACGAGCTGATGGCCAAGTTCTGCATCCCGAAACACACCTGGGAGTTCGTGCGCAGCGCCTGGCGCACCAACCAGCCGTCGCTGTACTCGCGTCTCGATCTGGCCTACGACGGCGTTAACCCGCCGAAGCTGCTGGAGAACAACGCCGATACGCCAACCTCGCTGTATGAGGCGGCCTTCTTCCAGTGGCTGTGGCTGGAAGACCAGATCAACGCCGGCAATCTGGATCCGGAATCGGATCAGTACAACAGCCTGCAAGAGAAGCTGATCGAGCGTTTCGCCGAGCTGAAAGCGCATCACGGTTTCGGCCTGTTGCACCTGGCGTGCTGCCAGGACAGCGAAGAAGATCGCGGTACGGTGCAATATCTGCAGGACTGCGCGCAGGAAGCCGGTCTGCCGACCGAATTCCTGTTCATGGAAGAGATTGGCCTCGGCGAAAAAGGCCAGTTCACCGATCTGCAGGATCAGGTGATCGGCAACCTGTTCAAGCTCTACCCGTGGGAATTCATGCTGCGCGAGATGTTCTCCACCAAGCTGGAAGACGCCGGCGTGCGTTGGCTGGAGCCGGCCTGGAAGAGCATCATCTCCAATAAAGCGCTGCTGCCGCTGCTGTGGGAAATGTTCCCGAACCACCCTAACCTGCTGCCGGCCTATTTCGCGCAAGACGATCATCCGCCGATGGATCATTACGTCACCAAACCGCTGTTCTCACGCGAAGGCGCCAATATCCAGATCGTCGAAAACGGTCAGGAAGTGGCGCGCGTCGATGGACCTTACGGCGAAGAAGGCATGATCGTACAGCAGTTCCATCCGCTGCCGAAGTTCGAAGGCAGCTACACGTTGATCGGCAGCTGGTTGGTGAACGATCAACCCTGTGGCATCGGCCTGCGTGAAGATCGTGAACTGATCACGCAGGATCTGTCGCGCTTCTATCCGCACACCATCCTCGGCTGATCGCACTGCCGAAGACAAAAACGCCAGTCTCTGACTGGCGTTTTTTTACCCCACCTGCACCGACAGCATGCTCAGCGCCCCCATTTCGATACCGTCGATCGGCACGCTGATGGCCTCTTTCCCATCCCAACCGCCGAGCACATACAGCAACGGCAGATAGTGTTCCGGCGTCGGATTCGACAGCGCCGCACCCTCATGGCGCATGAAATCCACCAGCGGATGGTTATCGCCCCGATAACGCAGGTTATCCCGGACAAAGTTATTGAAAGACTCCGCCCACGGGTAGGCGCTGGTATCGCCCTGCCATTTCACCATGCGCAGGTTGTGCACCACGTTGCCGCTGGCGACGATCATCACCCCCTCATCCCGCAGCGCCGCCAGTTTGCGGCCCAGCTCATAGTGATAGGCCGCTGGCTGCGTGCCGTCGACGCTGAGCTGCACCACCGGGATGTCGGCATTGGGGTACATCTTGATCAATACGCCCCAGGTGCCGTGGTCAAGCCCCCACTCACCGAGATCGGCCGTCACCGGCACCGGCGCCAAAATTTTCTGCAGCTGCGCGGCCAGCGCGGGAGAACCCGGCGCCGGATAACGGGTATCAAACAGCGCCTGCGGGAACCCGCCGAAGTCGTGAATGGTTTTGGGTTTTTCCATTGCGGTTACCGCAGTGCCGCGTGTGTACCAATGCGCGGAAACCGCCACGATCGCCTTCGGACGCGGCAATGACTCACCCAACGCACGCCATGCCTGAGTGTAGCGGTTTTCCTCCAGCACGTTCATCGGGCTACCGTGGCCAAGAAACAGTGCCGGCATACGAGAGGTGTTCATAGGGAGATCCTTAGTTCAAATTGTGCTATGGCGTTACATTACGCGCTTTGCCGCACCAACACAGCCGGATAACCGTGATGATGATGTTCAATAAATTTGAAATAAAACCCCAGGAAGTTCACTGGCCAATATAAAGACAAAAAGTTTATGCTTTTCATATAATTAATAGTCCATATGAATACCATGACATTACTGCCACACAGGTCTAATTTGTGAGCAATTTATGTATTTTTTGTTAACGCAATCTATACACTCCTCCTTTAGCCGACAGGGTGCTGACAACCCCATCGGCACGACGGGAATCACGTCTCACCAAGGAGGAATTCATGTTCAGACTCACACTGGCAACCCGCCTGGCGCTTTCCATGTCCTTACTCGCCGGCTGGACGGCAACCGCCGGCGCGGCGGACAAAGCGCAGCTCACGCAGCGCGAAGATCCTTACTTCCTTCAGGCGCAGAATCAGCTGCAACAGCGGATAAAGCAGACGCCAAACACCAACCGCGCCAAAAACGTCATTCTGGTGGTCGGCGACGGCATGGGTTTTTCCACCGTGACCGCCGCCCGTATTTTTGAAGGGCAGCAGCGCGGCGTGGACGGCGAATCCAACGTGCTGGCCTGGGAGGCCTTCCCCTATCTGGCGGCGGCCAAAACCTACTCCGCGGATGCCCAGATCACCGACTCCGCGCCCAGCGCAGTAGCGATGACCACCGGCGTCAAAACCATCAACGACCTGATGGGCCTCAATCATACGGCCGCCCTCAACAATTGCGAGGACCAGCAAACCAAGGCCGTCACCACGCTGTGGGAGATGGCCGCAACGCTCGGCATGTCCACCGGCGCCGTGACGACCGCGACCATCACCCACGCCACGCCAGGCGCAACCTATGCCCATATTGCCAACCGCGATTGGGAATCCGACGCCAAAATGCCGGCAGCGGCCCTGGCCGCAGGCTGCCGCGACATCGCGCGCCAACTGGTGGAAATGAAGTACGGCAACGGCCTCAACGTGGCAATGGGCGGCGGGCGCGCCAACTTCTTGCCCGACAGCGTGAACGATCCGGAATACCCCGGTAAGCAAGGCGCCAGAAAGGATGGCCGCGATCTGACACAGGCCTGGCTGCAACGCTATGGCGAACGCGGGCAATACGTATGGAATCAGGCGCAGTTCGACAAGATTGAACCGGGTAAAGTCGACCACCTGCTAGCCCTGTTTGAACCGTCGCACATGAACTTCGAACACGACCGGCGGAAAGACGCGGCGGGCGAACCTTCGCTGGCGGAAATGACCAGCAAGGCCATCGATATTCTGGCCAAGAATCCCGAAGGCTACCTGCTGTTGGTGGAGGGCGGACGCATCGATCACGGCAGCCACAACGGCAACGCTTACCGCACGCTGAGCGACGCGGTCGCCCTGAACGAAGCGGTGAAAACCATCGTCGACAAGGTCAATCTGGATGAAACGCTGGTGGTGGTGACCGGCGATCACAGCCACACGCTGACCATCGCCGGCTATGCCAAACGGGGCAATCCTATCCTCGGCATTTCCGTGGGGGTCAACGGCAAACCGCTGCTGGGCAGCGACGGCAAGCCTTACACCACCGTCGGCTTCGCCAACGGCCCCGGCGCCGTCATCCCGCTGACCGAGCGCCCGACGCTGACCATGGAGCAGGCCACCGCGCCCGACTTCATTCAGCCGGCGCTGGTGCCGCTGAAAAGCGAGACCCACGGCGGGGAAGATCTCGGCATCTACGCCATCGGCCCTTGGGCGCATCTGTTCCAGGGCACGGTGGAAGAGAACTACACCTTCCACGTGATGAATTACGCCAGCCGCATCGGCGAACGCCTGTCAAAACTGTAG
>NZ_MJAO01000026.1 GCF_001902635.1 Serratia marcescens
CATCTGCGGGCCGTTTTATTTACTGAGCGGTCACGGGATTCAACGGCTGGTGACGCCGTCGACGCGTTGGCTGCGCTGTTTGATAGCGTAACCGACGGCCAGGATCGCCACCCAAACCGGGATCAGCAGCACCGAGATTTGAATGCCCGGCGTCAGGTACATGATCACCAGAATGCCGGCCATGAACAGCAGGCACAGGTAGTTGCTGAACGGGTACCAGAACGCTTTGAACTTCGGCACCACGCCTTCACGGTTTTTGGCGGCGCGGAACTTCAGGTGCGCCAGGCTGATCATCGCCCAGTTGATCACCAGCGCCGAGACCACCAAGGCCATCAGCAGTTCGAAGGCGCGGCCTGGGATCAGGTAGTTAATCAGCACGCACAGCGCGGTGGCGAGGGCGGAAATGCCGATGGCCACCACCGGCACGCCGCGGCCGTCGACCTTCAGCAGGCTTTTCGGGCCGTTGCCCTGCTGCGCCAGGCCGTACAGCATGCGGCTGTTGCAGTAGACGCAGCTGTTGTAGACCGACAGCGCGGCGGTGAGCACCACGATGTTCAGCACGGTCGCCACTAGGTTGCTGTTCAGCGCGTGGAAGATCAGCACGAACGGGCTGCCACCTTCGACCACTTTGCCCCACGGGTACAGCGACAACAGAATGGCCAGCGAACCGATATAGAAGATCAGGATGCGGTAGATCACCTGATTGGTGGCTTTTGGAATGCTCTTTTGCGGGTTGTCGGCTTCGGCGGCGGTGATGCCGACCAGTTCGAGGCCGCCGAAGGAGAACATGATCACCGCCATCGCCATCACCAGGCCCATGACGCCGTTCGGGAAGAACCCGCCCTGCGCCCACAGGTTGGTGATGGTGGCTTCGGGGCCGCCTATGCCGCTGAACAGCAGGTAGGCGCCAAACACGATCATGCCGATAATCGCCACCACTTTGATGATGGCGAACCAGAACTCCATCTCACCGTAAACTTTGACGTTGGCCAGGTTAATGGCGTTGATCGCCAGGAAGAACACCGCGGCGGAAACCCAGGTGGGGATCTCCGGCCACCAGTACTGTACGTAGATGCCGACCGCGGTCAGTTCCGCCATCGCCACCAGGACATACAGCACCCAGTAGTTCCAGCCGGAGGCGAAGCCGGCGAAGTTGCCCCAGTATTTGTAGGCGAAGTGGCTGAAGGAACCGGCGACCGGCTCTTCCACCACCATTTCCCCCAGCTGGCGCATGATCAGAAACGCGATGAAGCCGCCGATGGCGTAGCCGAGAAGCACTGACGGGCCGGCCATTTTTATTGTTTGAGCGATACCGAGAAATAACCCGGTGCCGATTGCGCCACCTAAGGCGATGAGCTGAATATGGCGGTTTTTCAGGCCGCGTTTCAGCTGGTCACCATGCTGTTGACCATCCATCAATCTAACCCTCTGTCGTTGCGAACGACCACATACTGTAAAGCAGTGGTTACGATGTGTGTTTTGTTTTATTTACGGCGTTATAGCTATTAATTCCACGGTGCCGCTACCGTTTGGCAGAGAATAATGTTATGCGCGTCAGTTTGCACCTGCTTTGTCGTGTGAGTGATTAAGATTGCAGCAGTTTAGGAAACAAAATGCGGGTTGTGTGACGGCGGGGGGGATTCAGTGCATGAAATAAGCAACAAATCACATAATGCGCAAAAATAACGTAGATTCGATCGCTTTGCTGCGCTCAAATAATGAGCGGCAAGGCGCCGGGTTGCTCGCCAAATAGCCATTCATCAAAGCGTAATAACCATGCAATAAAACTCGGGCAAAAAGTTTGCACTCTTCCTTGCGTAAGGTTTGGTAAAAGTTAAATCCCCAACCCGATGCGTAAATGGTAATACCATCACGGCGTTACCGGTTTGCAGCGGGGTTTTCAGCGGGGTGTTAAAATGTGCGGGTAACCTGATTTCGATCAAGGCCCGTATGGACAGGAGGTGAATACTTTGTTACTTTACCGTCACGTTTTTGAAATTGGTATTACCAATTGACTCCGCGCCATTCGCAGAGAAGAATTCACTCATGGCCTACAGCAAAATCCGCCAACCCAAGTTGTCAGATGTTATCGAGCAACAGCTCGAATACCTGATCCTCGAAGGGACGCTGCGCCCAGGCGAAAAATTGCCCCCTGAGCGCGAGCTGGCGAAACAGTTTGATGTCTCCCGTCCTTCTCTGAGAGAGGCCATTCAGCGCCTGGAAGCGAAAGGGCTGCTCCTGCGTCGTCAGGGCGGCGGCACCTTCGTGCAAACTAATCTGTGGCAGAGCTTCAGCGATCCGCTGGCCGAGCTGCTGGCCGACCATCCCGAATCACAGTTCGATCTGCTGGAAACCCGTCACGCGCTGGAAGGCATTGCCGCCTATTACGCGGCGCTGCGCGGCACCGATGAAGATCTGGCGCGTATCCGCGATTGCCACATTGTGATTCAACAGGCTCAGGACAGCGGCGATCTCGACGCCGAAGCCGATGCGGTCATGCAGTATCAAATCGCCGTGACCGAAGCCGCCCACAACGTTGTGTTACTTCACCTGCTACGCTGCATGGGGCCGATGCTGGAACAGAACGTGCGTCAGAACTTTGAATTGCTCTACTCGCGCCGTGAGATGTTGGCAAAAGTGAGCAGCCACCGCGCCGGAATTTTTGAGGCGATTGTGGCACGCGAGCCGGAAAAGGCCCGTGAAGCCTCGCATCGCCACTTGGCGTTTATCGAGGAAATCTTGCTGGATCTCAGCCGGGAGCATACTCGGCGCGAGAGATCGCTACGGCGTCTCCAGCAACGCAAGGATTAAGAGCTGTCCTCTTCAGGGTACACCAGCCTGCGGGGGGTTAAGTTCGAGGTACTTAGTTAAGTACTTAAGCGGCAACTAAACTGATGGGCCTGTCTTCGTGTGTTTTTTCACAGAGCACAGGAAGACAGGCTCCAAACAAACCATTAGACAGATAAGGAATACCACCATGTCAGAACGTTTAAACAATGACGTGGATCCGATCGAAACCCGCGACTGGCTGCAGGCGATCGAATCGGTCATCCGTGAAGAGGGTGTTGAGCGAGCTCAGTTTCTGATTGATCAGGTATTGGGAGAAGCCCGCAAAGGCGGCGTTAACGTTGCGGCCGGTGCTGCAGCGCACAACTACGTCAACACCATCGCGGTAGAAGACGAACCGGCTTACCCAGGCAACCTGGATCTGGAACGCCGCATCCGTTCAGCGATCCGCTGGAACGCGATCATGACCGTTCTGCGCGCATCCAAAAAAGACCTGGAGCTGGGCGGCCACATGGCTTCCTTCCAGTCTTCCGCGACCTTCTACGAAGTCTGCTTTAACCACTTCTTCCGCGCACGCAACGAGAAAGACGGCGGCGACCTGGTGTACTTCCAGGGCCACATCTCTCCGGGCGTTTACGCGCGTGCCTTCCTTGAAGGCCGCCTGACCGAAGAACAAATGAACAACTTCCGTCAGGAAGTGCACGGCAACGGCCTGTCCTCTTACCCGCATCCTAAGCTGATGCCGGAATTCTGGCAGTTCCCGACCGTGTCCATGGGCCTGGGCCCAATCAGCGCCATCTACCAGGCGAAGTTCCTGAAATATCTGGAACACCGCGGCCTGAAAGACACCTCTGAGCAAACCGTTTACGCCTTCCTGGGCGACGGTGAGATGGATGAGCCGGAATCCAAAGGCGCCATCACCATCGCGACCCGCGAGAAGCTGGACAACCTGGTGTTCGTCATCAACTGCAACCTGCAGCGTCTGGACGGCCCGGTTACCGGCAACGGCAAGATCATCAACGAACTGGAAGGCATCTTCTCCGGCGCAGGCTGGCAGGTGCTGAAAGTGATCTGGGGCGGCCGTTGGGACGAACTGCTGCGTAAAGACACCAGCGGTAAACTGGTTCAGCTGATGAACGAGACCCTGGACGGCGACTACCAGACCTTCAAATCCAAAGACGGCGCTTACGTGCGCGAGCACTTCTTCGGCCGTTATCCGGAAACCGCGGCGCTGGTCAAAGACATGACCGACGACGAAATCTGGGCGCTGAACCGTGGTGGTCACGATCCGAAGAAAATCTTCGCTGCACTGAAAAAAGCGCAGGACACCAAAGGCAAACCGACCGTTATCCTGGCCCACACCATCAAAGGTTACGGCATGGGTGAAACCGCGGAAGGTAAAAACATCGCTCACCAGGTGAAGAAAATGAACATGGAAGGGGTTCACCACTTCCGCGATCGTTTCAACGTGCCGGTTGCCGATGCTGACATCGAAAAACTGCCGTACATCACCTTCGAGAAAGAGTCCGAAGAGTACAAATACCTGCACGAACGTCGCCAGGCGCTGAAAGGCTACGTGCCGACCCGTCTGCCGGAGTTCACCCAGAAGCTGGAAATGCCGGCGCTGGAAGATTTCAGCTCGCTGCTGGAAGAGCAGAACAAAGAGATCTCCACCACTATCGCCTTCGTGCGTGCCCTGAACGTGATGCTGAAGAACAAGTCGATCAAAGATCGCCTGGTGCCAATCATCGCCGACGAAGCGCGTACCTTTGGTATGGAAGGTCTGTTCCGTCAGATCGGTATCTACAGCCCGAACGGCCAGCAGTACACCCCGCAGGACCGTGAGCAGGTTGCTTACTACAAAGAAGACGAGAAAGGCCAAATCCTGCAGGAAGGCATCAACGAACTGGGCGCAGCGTCTTCCTGGCTGGCCGCAGCGACGTCCTACAGCACCAACGATCTGCCGATGATTCCGTTCTACATCTACTACTCGATGTTCGGTTTCCAACGTATCGGCGACCTGTGCTGGGCAGCGGGCGACCAACAGGCGCGCGGCTTCCTGATCGGCGGGACTTCGGGCCGTACTACCCTGAACGGCGAAGGTCTGCAGCACGAAGATGGCCACAGCCACATTCAGTCTCTGACCATCCCTAACTGCATCTCTTACGATCCGGCTTACGCGTACGAAGTGGCGGTCATCATGCACGACGGTCTGGTGCGCATGTATGGCGAGAACCCAGAGAACGTGTACTACTACCTGACCACGCTGAACGAAAACTACCACATGCCTGCGATGCCGCAGGGTGCGGAAGAAGGTATCCGCAAGGGTATCTACAAGCTGGAAACGCTGGAAGGCAGCAAAGGCAAGGTACAGTTGCTGGGCTCCGGTGCGATCCTGCGCCACGTGCGCGAAGCTGCGCAGATCCTGGCGAAGGACTACGGCGTGGGTTCCGACACCTACAGCGTGACCTCGTTCACCGAACTGGCGCGCGACGGCCAGGATTGCGAGCGCTGGAACATGCTGCACCCAACCGAAGCGCCACGCGTGCCTTACATCGCTCAGGTGATGAGCGACGCGCCGGCGGTAGCGTCTACCGACTACATGAAACTGTTCGCCGAGCAGGTTCGTACTTATGTGCCGGCCAGCGATTATCGCGTACTGGGCACCGACGGCTTCGGTCGTTCGGACAGCCGCGAAAACCTGCGTCACCACTTCGAAGTCGATGCGTCCTACGTGGTGGTTGCTGCTCTGGGTGAACTGGCTAAACGCGGTGAGATCGAAGCTTCTGTGGTTGCTGATGCAATCAAGAAATTCAACATCAACCCAGAAAAAGTTAACCCGCGTCTGGCCTAAGAGGTACTGAATAATGTCTATCGAAATCAACGTACCGGACATCGGTGCAGATGAAGTCGAAATCACCGAGATTCTGGTGAAGGTCGGCGATAAAGTTGAAGCGGAACAATCGCTGATCACCGTGGAAGGCGACAAGGCTTCCATGGAAGTGCCATCCCCGCAGGCGGGCGTGGTGAAAGAGATCAAAGTAGCGGTCGGCGATAAAACCGAAACCGGCAAACTGATCATGATCTTCGAAGCGGCGGGCGCAGCTCCGGCGGCGAAAGCGGAAGAAAAACCGGCGGCCGCTGCTGCTGCCCCGGTTGCCGCTGCGGCCAAAGACGTTGCCGTGCCGGACATCGGCGCCGACGAAGTCGAAGTGACCGAGATCCTGGTGAAAGTGGGCGATAAGGTGGAAGCCGAGCAGTCCCTGATCACCGTGGAAGGCGACAAGGCTTCCATGGAAGTGCCTGCGCCGTTCGCGGGCACCGTGAAAGAGATCAAGATCGCGACCGGCGACAAAGTGAAAACCGGTTCCCTGATCATGGTGTTCGAAGTGGCCGGCGCCGCTTCCGCTGCGGCCCCGGCTGCGGCGCAAGCCCCTGCCGCTGCTGCAGCACCTGCGGCCTCTGCGGCGAAAGACGTCGCGGTGCCGGATATCGGCGGCGACGAAGTCGAAGTGACCGAAGTGATGGTTAAGGTGGGCGACAAGGTTGCCGCCGAGCAGTCTCTGATCACCGTGGAAGGCGACAAGGCTTCTATGGAAGTGCCTGCACCGTTCGCAGGTACCGTGAAAGAGATCAAGATCGCGACCGGCGACAAAGTGAAAACCGGCTCCCTGATCATGGTGTTCGAAGTGGAAGGCGCTGCGCCTGCCGCTGCTCCAGCCGCTAAAGCGGAAGCTGCGCCGGCTCCGGCCGCTGCTAAAGCCGCCGCACCGGCTGCGAAAGCCGACGACAAAGGCGAGTTCGCCGAGAACGCGGCATACGTGCACGCGACCCCGGTCATTCGTCGTCTGGCGCGTGAATTCGGCGTTAACCTGGCGAAAGTGAAAGGCACCGGTCGTAAAGGCCGCATCCTGCGCGAAGACGTTCAGACTTACGTGAAAGACGCGGTGAAACGCGCTGAAGCGGCCCCGGCGGCTGCCGGCGGCGGTCTGCCAGGCATGCTGCCATGGCCGAAAGTGGACTTCAGCAAGTTCGGTGAGATCGAAGAAGTCGAAATGGGCCGCATCCAGAAGATCTCTGGCGCGAACCTGAGCCGCAACTGGGTGATGATCCCACACGTGACTCACTTCGACAAAACCGACATCACCGATCTGGAAGCGTTCCGCAAACAGCAGAACGACGAAGCGGCCAAGCGCAAGCTGGACGTGAAGTTCACGCCTGTCGTGTTCATCATGAAAGCCGTCGCTGCCGCTCTGGAGCAGATGCCGCGCTTCAACAGCTCGCTGTCCGAAGATGGCCAGAAGTTGACGCTGAAGAAATACATCAACATCGGCGTGGCGGTAGATACCCCGAACGGCCTGGTGGTTCCGGTGTTCAAGGACGTGAACAAGAAGAGCATCACCGAGCTGTCTCGCGAACTGATGGCCATCTCCAAGAAAGCGCGCGACGGCAAGCTGACCGCGGGCGAGATGCAGGGCGGCTGCTTCACCATCTCCAGCCTGGGCGGTATCGGGACGACTCACTTCGCGCCGATCGTCAACGCGCCGGAAGTGGCTATCCTGGGCGTCTCCAAGTCTTCCATGGAGCCGGTCTGGAACGGTAAAGAGTTCATGCCGCGCCTGATGATGCCGATGTCGCTGTCCTTCGACCACCGCGTTATCGACGGTGCCGATGGTGCACGCTTCATCACCATCATCAACAACATGTTGTCCGACATTCGCCGTCTGGTGATGTAATGCAAAAGGGGCGCAGCATGCTGCGCCCCTGACGATTCAGTAGCAGTTTTGTCGGATTTTGCATAACTCGACAAAATTGTTGAGACACGGGTCACTCGAACACGCTTTGCAGATTATTAACAATTCTGTAAACTGCTCGCGGTGTAAGCGTCCCGGTGGATGAAGGGCGTTATGAGATCGATTAATAATATGCCCTAAATAATTGGAGTTACATCAAGGCGGCAAGCGAGTGAGTCCCGCTGAGCTTACGCCAGTAAGTGATTCGGGCGAGCGAACGCAGCCAACACAGATGTAGCTTCAAGTATGACGGGTATAAAATGACGTCTGACCCGCCGGACAATCAATTAAGAGGTCATGATGAGTACTGAAATTAAAACTCAGGTCGTGGTACTTGGGGCGGGCCCGGCAGGTTACTCTGCAGCCTTTCGTTGCGCTGACTTAGGTCTTGAAACCGTTCTGGTTGAACGTTATTCCACTCTGGGTGGGGTTTGCCTGAACGTGGGATGTATCCCTTCCAAAGCACTGCTGCACGTTGCCAAAGTGATCGAAGAAGCCAAAGCGCTGGCCGAACACGGCATCGTTTTCGGTGAGCCGAAAACCGACATCGACAAAGTGCGCGTCTGGAAAGAAAAAGTCATCACTCAGCTGACCGGCGGTCTGGCTGGCATGGCTAAAGGCCGTAAAGTGAAAGTGGTCAACGGCCTGGGCAAGTTCACCGGCGCTAACACCCTGGTTGTGGAAGGCGAAAACGGCCCAACCACCATCAACTTCGACAACGCCATCATCGCTGCAGGTTCTCGTCCGATCCAACTGCCATTCATTCCTCATGAAGATCCACGCGTGTGGGATTCTACCGATGCGCTGGCGCTGAAAACCGTCCCAGAGCGTCTGCTGGTTATGGGCGGCGGCATCATCGGCCTGGAAATGGGCACCGTATACCATGCGCTGGGTTCACAGATCGACGTCGTTGAAATGTTCGATCAGGTTATCCCGGCGGCAGATAAAGACGTGGTGAAAGTCTTCACCAAACGTATCAGCAAGCAGTTCAACCTGATGCTGGAAACCAAAGTGACTGCGGTAGAAGCCAAAGAAGACGGCATCTACGTCACGATGGAAGGTAAAAAAGCGCCGGCAGAACCACAGCGTTACGACGCGGTGCTGGTGGCGATCGGCCGCGTGCCGAACGGCAAACTGCTGGATGCCGGCAAAGCCGGTGTTGAAGTTGACGAGCGTGGCTTCATCAACGTCGACAAACAGCTGCGCACCAACGTGCCGCACATCTTCGCTATCGGCGATATCGTCGGCCAGCCGATGCTGGCGCACAAAGGCGTGCACGAAGGCCACGTTGCCGCAGAAGTTATCGCCGGCATGAAGCACTACTTCGACCCGAAAGTGATCCCATCCATCGCTTACACCGAGCCGGAAGTGGCATGGGTGGGTCTGACCGAGAAAGAAGCGAAAGAGAAAGGCATCAGCTACGAAACCTCCACCTTCCCGTGGGCGGCTTCCGGCCGTGCGATCGCTTCCGATTGTGCAGACGGCATGACCAAACTGATCTTCGACAAAGAAACTCACCGCATCATCGGTGGTGCGATTGTCGGCACCAACGGCGGCGAGCTGCTGGGTGAAATCGGTCTGGCTATCGAGATGGGCTGCGACGCGGAAGACATCGCGCTGACCATCCACGCTCACCCGACCCTGCACGAATCCGTGGGCCTGGCGGCGGAAATCTACGAAGGCAGCATCACCGATCTGCCTAACCCGAAAGCCAAGAAGAAGTAATTCTGCTGGCCTGACCGGTTAACAAGCGGCTCCTGAAAAGGGGCCGTTTTTTTTTGCTCGGATCAGAAGGCGGTTTTTTTGTGTCCGCCACGCCAAATTTCGAACGCAATGCTTATATCCATTTTTATTGTATGGATATAATGACTCGCTTGTCCGGCTGAATGCCGTCGTTCGTCGCCATTGGCTTGCCGCCCCGGTTTGCCTGACCGGCAGCCGATTACGCTGCGCTCAACGATTCAGCAAAGATTTAATGTTGCTTTTATGTGAACGAATTAACAACCGTTTCAAATCCTGATATGCTGGCTGAGCGGAACCGGGCACTGTACCTTACAGTCCAGGACATCGACAGCAGTGCCCCGTCAGGATAGATGGCATCAATATCGCCGTGCGCTCTACCCATCAGTCTTTCATGCTGCAACGCTGTTTGACCGTGCTCGTTTGCCCCAATCACTTTTTCGGGGTCTTTACCGGCCGATCGCCTAGCCACAGCATGAAACCCCAAGGGTATAAACCCGGTTTGCATATACGCCAGGCACAATAAATGACAATGAGAGCGAGGAGAACGTCGTGCTAGAAGAATACCGTAAGCACGTAGCCGAGCGTGCTGCTGAGGGCATCGCCCCTAAGCCGCTAGACGCCACCCAAATGGCCGCGCTGGTCGAACTACTGAAGAATCCGCCAAAAGGCGAAGAAGAATTCCTGTTAGACCTGCTGATTAACCGTGTTCCACCGGGCGTCGACGAAGCCGCCTACGTCAAAGCAGGTTTCCTGGCGGCCATCGCCAAAGGTGAAGCGACATCCCCCCTGGTTACCCCCGAGAAAGCCATTGAATTGTTAGGCACCATGCAGGGCGGCTATAACATTCACCCGCTGATCGACGCCCTGGACAGCGAAAAGCTGGCACCCATCGCCGCGAAAGCGTTGTCCCATACGCTGTTGATGTTCGACAACTTCTACGACGTGGAAGAGAAGGCCAAGGCCGGTAACCCGCACGCCAAGCAGATCATGCAGTCCTGGGCCGACGCCGAATGGTATCTGTCGCGCCCTGAGCTGGCGGAAAAGATCACCGTCACCGTGTTCAAAGTCACCGGCGAAACCAACACCGACGACCTTTCTCCGGCGCCGGACGCCTGGTCGCGCCCGGACATCCCGCTGCACGCCCTGGCGATGCTGAAAAACGAACGTGAAGGCATCGTGCCGGATCAGCCGGGCAGCGTCGGCCCGATCAAACAGATCGAATTGCTGAACAAGAAAGGCTTCCCGCTGGCCTACGTCGGCGACGTGGTCGGCACCGGTTCCTCCCGTAAATCCGCCACCAACTCCGTGCTGTGGTTTATGGGTGACGACATCCCGCACGTGCCGAACAAGCGCGGCGGCGGCGTGGTGCTGGGCGGCAAGATTGCGCCAATCTTCTTCAACACCATGGAAGACGCAGGCGCATTGCCGATCGAAGTGGACGTGTCCGAGCTGAACATGGGCGACGTGATCGACGTTTACCCGTACAAAGGCGAAGTGCGCAACCACGAAACCGGTGCGCTGATTGCCAACTTCGAACTGAAAACCGACGTGCTGCTGGATGAAGTGCGCGCCGGCGGCCGTATCCCGCTGATCATCGGCCGTGGCCTGACCACCAAGGCGCGCGAAGCGCTGGGTCTGCCGCACAGCGACGTGTTCCGCATCGCCAAGCCGGTTGCCGCCAGCAGCAAAGGCTTCTCGCTGGCGCAGAAAATGGTCGGCCGCGCCTGCGGCGTCGCCGGCATTCGCCCTGGCGAGTACTGCGAACCGAAGATGACCTCCGTCGGTTCTCAGGACACCACCGGCCCGATGACTCGCGACGAGCTGAAAGATCTGGCCTGCCTCGGCTTCTCCGCCGATCTGGTGATGCAGTCGTTCTGCCACACCGCCGCATACCCGAAACCGGTCGACGTGACCACGCACCACACGCTGCCCGACTTCATCATGAACCGCGGCGGCGTCTCGCTGCGTCCGGGCGACGGCGTGATCCACTCCTGGCTGAACCGCATGCTGCTGCCTGACACCGTCGGCACCGGCGGCGATTCCCACACCCGCTTCCCGATCGGCATCTCCTTCCCGGCCGGTTCCGGTCTGGTGGCGTTTGCCGCGGCAACCGGCGTGATGCCGCTGGATATGCCTGAGTCTGTGCTGGTGCGCTTCAAAGGCAAAATGCAGCCGGGCATCACCCTGCGCGATCTGGTGCACGCCATCCCTTACTACGCAATCCAGCAGGGTCTGCTGACCGTAGAGAAAAAGGGCAAGAAAAACATCTTCTCCGGCCGCATTCTGGAGATCGAAGGCTTGCCGGATCTGAAGGTCGAGCAGGCATTTGAGCTGACCGATGCGTCCGCCGAACGTTCCGCCGCCGGTTGTACCATCAAGCTGGACAAGGCGCCGATCGAAGAGTACCTGAACTCCAACATCGTGCTGCTGAAGTGGATGATCTCCGAAGGCTACGGCGATCGTCGTACGCTGGAGCGCCGTATTCAGGGCATGGAAAAATGGCTGGCGGATCCGCAGCTGCTGGAAGGCGACGCGGATGCGGAATACGCGGCGGTGATCGACATCGATCTGAATGAGATCAAAGAGCCGATCCTGTGCGCGCCGAACGATCCTGACGATGCACGCCTGCTGTCCGACGTGGCCAACAGCAAAATCGATGAAGTGTTCATCGGTTCTTGCATGACCAACATCGGCCACTTCCGCGCTGCCGGCAAACTGCTGGATCAGCACAAGGGCCAACTGCCGACCCGTCTGTGGGTGGCGCCGCCAACCAAGATGGATGCGGCTCAGCTGACCGAAGAAGGCTACTACAGCGTATTCGGCAAGAGCGGTGCGCGTATCGAAATCCCTGGCTGCTCGCTGTGCATGGGTAACCAGGCGCGCGTAGCGGACGGTGCGACGGTGGTTTCCACCTCGACCCGTAACTTCCCGAACCGTCTGGGGACCGGTGCCAACGTCTATCTGGCGTCTGCCGAACTGGCCGCCGTAGCGTCCCTGCTGGGCCGCCTGCCGGCGCCGGACGAGTACCAGACCTATATGGCGCAGGTCGACAAGACGGCGGCGGATACCTACCGCTACCTGAACTTTGACCAGCTGGGGCAGTACACCGAAAAAGCCGACGGCGTGATCTTCCAGACCGCGGTTTAATTCAGCGTCAATTCCATGCAGCGGGGCCCTTTTCAGGGCCCCGTTTTTTTGTCATCAGAGTTCGCAACGTTTTTATTCCTGCGGCGAAAACATCCCGCACAAAGCCGGCCCGCTATTTTTTAAAGATTTCCACATGGATATCTTTGTGGTCGCTTTCTTTCCCCGTGGCGGCGACGATCCGGTAGAAGCAGTCTTGACTACTCAGTCCACTGAGCTCATTGCATTTTTTATCAATGGCGGCGGCAAAGGCTTCCGGCCCGATGGTGGGCACGCCGGTTTGCTGGATGGAGAGATCGCCAAGTTTAGTGTAATTAGCTGATTCTTCTAGGGTAATTTGATTGGCGGCGAACGCCGATGCAGAGAACATTATGATGCTCAGTGCGATAATGGAAGTGATGTATTTCATGGCACACATCCTGAGCGTGGTGATAGGTATGAAGGAGGTGAAAACACCTCTGGCCGTTATCGAACACAATTCGACCTCCTTTATTTAAAAGCTAATAGATATTGGCGGGATGTCAATGCGGTGAAGAGCGACAGTAAATGAATAATGTGTTTGATTTAAAATGAAAATATCTATCCAGTTAAAGATAATGAAATACATCTTCACGGTCTTTACATGATTTAAATGGATAGCGCGTTGCCCGTTGATGTTCGCAGATTTTTTCGCATGGTGAGTGCGCGCCGTGCGGCTTTTATTCTCTCTGATCCCTACCCTGATTGAGCGCGATCCGCTGGCGTCTTCCCATCGCCGCCGCAAGCGGCTATATTGCGCGCCGCCGACGTTTTATTTTGCTGAGTTGCCAACTTTGCGAGCGCTCACTGAGTTAGCAATCAATTTATGTTTACACTAAGAGAAAGGGCTCAGGAGGGCATGCTATGGATTACGAATTTCTGCGTGACGTAACCGGTCAGGTGATCGTCAGATTTTCGATGGGGCATGAAGCGATTGGCCACTGGATCAACGAAGAAGTCAAAGGCGATTTCAACCTGCTGGACCGTATTGAAGCCGGTGCGGCCGAGGTGAAAGGCAGCGAACGTCAATGGCAGCTGGAAGGCCATGAATATACACTGCTGATGGATGGTGAAGAAGTGATGATCCGCGCCAATCAGTTAGAGTTCGAGGGCGATGAGATGGAGGAGGGGATGAACTACTACGACGAAGAAAGCCTCTCATTCTGCGGCGTTGAGGATTTCCTGCTGGTGTTGAAGGCCTATCGTTCTTTCATGCTGAAGTACTAAGTATTAGGGCGCGGTGTGCCGCGCCCTTTCCATCACAAATGCGGGATGTTGCGGCCGTAATAGATTTCCTGCATCTCTTTCCACAGCAGAGCGGTGATCTGCTCGCGTTCGACGGCGTTCAGCGCTTTTTCTTCTGCGTTGAACAGGTAGTGCTTCAGATCGAAATCCTTCAACAACATCTTGGTATGGAAGATGTTTTCCTGATAAACGTTCACGTCCATCATGTGGTACAGCGACTTGATGTCTTCCGACATAAAGTTCTGGATCGAATTGATCTCATGATCGATGTAATGCTTCACGCCGTTCACGTCGCGGGTAAAGCCGCGCACGCGATAGTCCATGGTGACAATATCGGATTCCAGCTGGTGGATTAAGTAGTTCAGCGCCTTGAGGGGCGAAATCACGCCGCAGGTCGAGACTTCGATGTCGGCGCGGAAGGTACACAACCCGCCTTCCGGATGGCTCTCTGGATAGGTGTGTACGCAGATATGGCTCTTGTCCAGGTGCGCGACGACCGTGTCCGGCAGCGGGCCCGGATGTGCCGACGTATCGACGCCTTGCGGATCGATCGGCTCTTCGCTGACCAGAATGGTGACGCTGGCGCCCTGCGGCTCGTAGTCCTGACGTGCGATGTTCAGAATGTTGGCGCCGATGATCGAGCAGGTTTCGCTCAGGATCTCGGTGAGCCGGTTGGCATTATACTGTTCGTCAATGTAGGCGATATAGCCGTCGCGGTCGTCTGCGGTTTTGGCGTAACAAATATCGTAAATACAAAAACTCAGGCTCTTGGTCAGGTTGTTGAAGCCGTGTAGTTTGAGCTTATGCAATTGGGGTCGCCTCCTTTCTTCCCGCTTAACGTGTTACGTCCAGGGCATTGAGCAAATACTGTGGTAGGGCAAAACTGCCAATGTGAATTGCCGGGTTGTAATAGCGGCACGTTAAGCCGCCCTGATTAAAGCGCTGTTGCAAGGTAGGCAGATCGAGCCGACGCAGCGCCGGGTTCTGGCTCGCCCAGGCGAAGATCATGCTGCCGCCGTAATAGGTTGGGATCGCCGCCTGATAGAAGCTGACGTCGGTAAAGTAGCGGCTCAGTTTGGCGTGGTTGTTGACCGCCTCGTCCTGTTGCAGGAAACAGACGCCGTTCTGTGCGACGAAAATACCGTCTTCGTTCAAGCAGCGGGCGCAACCTTCATAAAATGCCGAGGTGAACAGGCTTTCGCCCGGGCCGATGGGATCGGTGCAGTCGGAGATGATCACATCGAACTTTTCGTCGGTTTGATTCACGAAGTTGACGCCGTCGTCGATCACCAGCTTGAAGCGCGGATCGTCATAGGCGCCGGCGTTGTGGTTGGGCAGATATTGGCGGCAGAATTCCACTACCCCGGCGTCGATTTCGACCATGGTAATCTGCGCCACGCCTGAATGTCGGCTGACTTCGCGCAGCATGCCGCCGTCGCCGCCGCCGATGATCAGCACTTTCTTCGCCCGGCCATGCGCCAGCAGCGGCACGTGGGTCAACATTTCGTGGTAGATGAACTCGTCACGCTCGGTGGTTTGCACCACGCCGTCGAGCGCCATTACGCGCCCTAAAGCCGAGTTTTCAAAGATCACCAGTTCCTGATGGTCGGTCTTCTCGCGATATAGCACCTTCTCTACCGAGAAGTGCTGACCGAGGCCGGTATGCAGCGTTTCGTACCAAATTTCTTTCTGGGTCATGTGCGGGAAACTCCGTAATAACAGCCATGAAAAATCGGCGCAACATAATAGCTAACTCTGCCTGGCGATGCACGGTTGACATTCAGACAGAGAAAGCGAGCGGAAGACGGGGAAGAGGGCGGGATTAATTGGCGTAGGCCAACAGGCTCAGCGAGTCGCGCGCCAGTGATTTGCACTTTTTAGGCGTTGGAATGGCGATGCCGCTGAGATCGCGATAGCTGTCTTCGCCCAGCGCTTTCATATTAAAGCTATTGTAGTTGCTCAAATCCCAGCGGTTTTGCTGAGCGAAATACACAATGGCGCGCTTGATTTGCGCATTTGGCAAGTCGTTGTAGCCGCAATCATTTTTCAAATAAATAAATACCGCCGTCAGATCGGCCAGATCTTCCGCCTCGGATTCATTCAGCGCCAAACTGGTGTTGGAGAAGCCCAGCATCGCCAGCAACAGCATCGATAACGTTGTTTTTTTCATCATGAAATAGGCCTGTTTGTTGTCAACTGACGTTACCACACTTGCCTGTAACGGCACCAAATTTTATTGCTTCCCGCCCGGTTGAACGCCCGTAGACGGCGCTCTCTTGATTGTGAGACATAGCTTAAAATAGCGCCAGGAATGGCTTGACCTTCCGCCAGGGGGAAGGTTTAGGCTGACGACGTTGAGTTATGTCACTGAGAAAAGGGAGTCAGCGATGTTACGCCGTGATTTTATCAAATTGACCGCCGCGCTGGGCGCGGCGAGCGCACTGCCGTTATGGAGCCGTGCAGCCTGGGCGGCCGATCGGCCGGCCTTGCCGGTGCCCGCGCTGTTGACGCCGGATGCGCAGGGAAAGATTGCGCTGGCGCTGCAGGCGGGGGAAACCCGCTGGTTGCCCGGCGCCGCCACCAAAACCTGGGGATTCAACGGGGCGCTGCTCGGGCCGGCGGTGAAGCTGCAGCGCGGTCGGCCGGTGACGGTTGATATCAAAAACAATCTGGCGGAGGCCAGCACTGTGCACTGGCACGGCCTGGAGATCCCAGGCGACGTCGATGGCGGCCCGCAGGCGCTGATCAATCCTGGCGTCACGCGCACGGTGAAGTTCACCGTCGATCAACCGGCGGCCACCTGCTGGTTCCACCCGCACACGCACGGTAAAACCGGCAGCCAGGTCATGATGGGGTTGGCGGGGTTGGTGCTGCTGGAAGATGAAGAGAGCGCCAAACTGCCGCTGCCGACAACCTGGGGGCAGGACGATATTCCGGTGATCCTGCAAGATAAGCGGCTGGGCAAAGATGCACAGATCGAATATCGCCTGGACGTGATGAGCGCGGCGGTAGGTTGGTTTGGCGATCGTATGTTCACCAACGGCGCGCAGTATCCGCAACACCTGGCGCCGCGCGGTTGGCTGCGCCTGCGTTTCCTCAATGGTTGCAACGCCCGCTCGCTGAATTTGGCAGCCAGTGATAATCGTCCGCTGTACGTCATCGCCAGCGATGGCGGTTTCCTGGCGGAGCCGGTGAAACTGACAGAGCTGCCGATGCTGATGGGGGAACGCTTCGAAGTGCTGGTGGATGCCTCTGACGGGAAAGCGTTCGATATCGTGACGCTGCCGGTGAAGCAGATGGGCATGACGCTGGCGCCGTTTGATCAGCCGCTGCCGGTGTTGCGCATTCAGCCGTCGCTGGCCCAGGGCATTAAAACCATGCCGGACAGCCTGGTGAAACTGCCGACGTTGCCCGCCACCACCGGCATCCAGGAGCGTTGGCTGCAACTGATGATGGATCCGCTGCTGGATATGCTGGGCATGCAGGCGCTGATGGCGCGTTATGGCCACCAGGCGATGGCCGGCATGAGCATGAATCATGGCGCGATGGGCGGCACAGACATGAAAGGCATGGAGAAGGGCGGCATGCAGGGCATGGACCATGGCAACATGGGCAACATGGGCAACATGGGCAACATGAAGGGCATGGATCATGGCAATATGGCCGGTATGGATCACGGCGGCGCGCAGGGCAAAGCCAAACCGTTCGACTTCAGCCACGCTAATATGATCAACGGCAAGGCCTTCGATATGACCAAACCGATGTTCGCCGCCAAACGGGGCCAGTATGAAAAGTGGACCATTTCCGGTGAGGGCGACATGATGCTGCACCCGTTCCATATTCATGGCACCCAGTTCCGCATCTTGTCGGAAAACGGCAAGCCACCGGCGGCGCATCGCAGCGGCTGGAAGGACACGGTGCGCGTCGAAGGTTGGCGCAGCGAAGTGCTGGTGCGCTTCGACCATCCCGCCAGCAGCGAGCATGCGTACATGGCCCACTGCCACCTGCTGGAGCATGAAGATACCGGCATGATGATGGGCTTCACCGTCGCCGATTGATCGCGGCTCCGCGCTCATGTGGCGGCGCGCTCGCGTCGCCACCGCTTGGTTCAAGGAAAGGAAGCCGTTACCGGCCAGGCAGGGTGAACGGGACGTGTGAAAGGGTCGTTCATCCTAATTACATCGTGGTTTACCGCGTGCTGGCTGCACATAGTGGAATAGTGGGTGTCCTCCACGCTCGTCAGGAATACCCTCAATAAGAAAAACTCCCCTGTCCGGGAGAGAGGCAAGTCGTAACGGCCTATGCTAAACTCTGCGCCTTTCTTCCGGCAACTGACCTGAATACTATGAAACACACTGTAGACGTAATGATTTCCGAGCAGGAAGTTAAGACCCGTATCGCCGAACTTGGCCGCCAGATCACCGAACATTACCGCGATAGCGGCAGTGATATGGTGCTGGTCGGGCTGCTGCGCGGCTCCTTCATGTTCATGGCCGATCTGTGCCGCGCAATCGAAGTGCCGCACGAAGTCGACTTTATGACGGCCTCCAGCTACGGCAGCGGCATGTCCACCACCCGTGACGTGAAGATCCTCAAGGATCTGGACGAAGACATCCGCGGCAAAGACGTGCTGATCGTGGAAGACATTATTGATTCCGGCAACACGCTGAATAAAGTGCGCGAGATCCTGGCGCTGCGTGGGCCGAAGTCGCTGGCGATTTGCACCCTGCTGGACAAACCTGAGCGCCGTGAAGTGCAGGTGCCGGTCGAATATGTCGGCTTCTCGATCCCGGATGAATTCGTGGTGGGGTATGGCATCGACTACGCTCAGCGCTACCGCCACCTGCCGTACGTCGGCAAAGTGGTGCTGCTGGACGAATAATCGATTTGGGGCGCGGCAAGCCGCGCCCGCGGCGGGATTATAAGCCTTTATCCTGCTTCAGTTTGGCTATCGCCTTGCGGTAGCCCATTTCCAGGCTCTCGCGGCTGGTGGCCAGCACTTCCATGTCACGCAGGCGGCCGTCCTGAATGCCGTACACCCAACCGTGGATCATCACCTTCTGGCCGCGCTTCCAGGCGGACTGCATGATGGTGGAGTGACCCAGGTTGTACACCTGCTCAATGACGTTGATCTCGCACAGCATGTCAAAACGCTGTTCAGGCGGCAGTTCGCCCAGCAGCGAGCTGTGCTTGTACCATAGGTCGCGAATGTGCAGCAGCCAGTTGTTGATCAAACCCAGCTCAGGGTTTTCCACCGCGGCCTGTACGCCGCCGCAGCCCAGGTGGCCGCAGATGATGATGTGTTCGACTTCCAGCACATCCACCGCATACTGCACTACCGACAGGCAGTTAAGATCGGTGTGGATAACGAGGTTCGCCACGTTGCGGTGGACGAACAGTTCACCCGGCTCGAGGCCGGTCAAGCGTTCTGCGGGAACGCGGCTGTCAGAGCAACCAATCCATAAGAAGCGGGGCTTTTGCGCCTGGGCTAAACGTTCAAAAAATTCCGGGTCTTCCTGACTGATTTTGGCCGACCAGGCCTGGTTGTTGGCGATAAGCTTTTCGATTTCTTTCATGGAGGTTATTGACCTGTAACGAACAGATTGCGTTGGAGTAATATAGGGCAAGCGTCACAATTTGGAAATCGGAACAGTGGTGCAGCCTCATTTTCCGCACGGATTCGACTCAGTGAAAACGCCGCCGATGCTAGGATTATCGTTAGCGTTTCAAGCCTCGCAAACAGGGGCGCGGCGGCATACTCATCGTCATAAGGTACTCTTTTACATATGAATTATGCACTGGAATTAGCGCAGTTGACCAAGACATACGCCGGCGGCGTCAAGGCGTTGCGCGGCATCGACCTGAACGTCGAGGCGGGGGATTTTTATGCCCTGCTGGGGCCAAACGGCGCCGGAAAATCCACCACCATCGGCATTATCAGTTCGCTGGTGAATAAAACTGCCGGCAGTGTGCGGGTGTTCGGTTACGACATCGATAAAGACATCGTCAACGCCAAACGCCAGCTCGGCCTGGTGCCGCAGGAGTTCAACTTCAACCCGTTTGAGACCGTGTTGCAGATCGTGGTGAACCAGGCCGGTTACTACGGCGTGACGCGGCGAGAAGCGATGGCGCGTGCGGAAAAATACCTCAATCAGCTGGATCTGTGGGGCAAGCGCAATGAGCGCGCTCGTATGCTGTCCGGCGGCATGAAGCGCCGTTTGATGATCGCCCGCGCGTTGATGCACCAACCGAAGCTGTTGATCCTCGATGAACCGACCGCCGGGGTGGATATCGAGCTGCGCCGTTCGATGTGGGGCTTCCTGAAAGAGCTGAATGCACAGGGCACCACCATCATCCTCACCACGCACTATCTGGAAGAGGCGGAGATGCTGTGCCGCAATATCGGCATCATCCAGAACGGGGAGCTGGTGGAAAACACCTCGATGAAGGGGCTGCTGGCCAAGTTGAAGTCGGAAACCTTCATTCTCGATCTGGCGGCGAAGAGCCCGCTGCCGAAGCTGGAGGGCTACCACAGCCGCCTGACGGATACCTCTACGCTGGAAGTGGAAGTGATGCGCGAGCAGGGGCTGAACGGCCTGTTCGCCCAGCTGAGCGCACAAGGCGTTCAGGTGCTGAGCATGCGCAACAAGGCGAACCGCCTGGAAGAGCTGTTTGTCACCCTGGTTAACGGTAATGGAGAGAAAGCATGACGCGTTTGTATTGGGTGGCCTTGCAGAGCATCTGGGCCAAAGAGGTGAACCGCTTCGCGCGCATTTGGATCCAGACCCTGGTGCCGCCGGTGATCACCATGACGCTGTACTTCATCATCTTCGGCAACCTGATCGGCTCGCGCATCGGCGATATGCACGGCTTCAGCTATATGCAGTTCATCGTGCCCGGTTTGATCATGATGGCGGTGATCACCAACTCTTACGCCAACGTCGCGTCGTCGTTCTTCAGCGCCAAGTTCCAGCGCAATATTGAGGAACTGCTGGTGGCACCGGTGCCGACCCACGTGGTGATCGCCGGCTATGTCGGTGGCGGCGTGGCGCGTGGCATTTGCGTCGGCCTGCTGGTGACGGTGATTTCACTGTTCTTCGTGCCGCTGCAGGTGCACGCCTGGTGGGTGATTGCGCTGACGCTGTTGCTGACGGCGATCCTGTTCTCGCTGGCGGGGCTGATCAATGCGGTGTTCGCCACCACCTTCGACGACATTAGTCTGATCCCGACCTTCGTGCTGACGCCGCTGACTTACTTGGGCGGGGTGTTCTACTCGCTGTCGCTGCTGCCGCCGTTTTGGCAGGCGGTGTCCAAGCTGAACCCGATCGTCTATATGATCAGCGGCTTCCGCTACGGTTTCCTCGGCATCAACGACGTGCCGCTGGCGTTCACCATGGCGGTGCTGGTGGCGTTTATCGCGGTGTTCTACCTGCTGTCCTGGTACCTTATCGAGCGCGGCCGCGGTCTGCGCAGCTGATTGTACTGCGCCCTCGCTTTCCTGGCGGGGGCGCTTTTATTGATTTAGCGCAGGCGGCGCGTAAATCAATAGAATCGCTCAAATAACCGCTAGTTCCCCGCTGTTCAAATCGTGCTATGCTGACGCTCCACATTTCCTTCACTTTTGTCATTACGCACTCGTAAGCAGAACAACATCATGCGGCTTCAATACAAGATAGCGGCTGGGTTACTCGGCATTCTGATGTCGGTGGTTTCCCCTGTGAGCCTGGCGAATCTGCTGTCGAAAGACAGCGCGGTTAAATCTGAATACATGGAAGCGCAGCGCGATAGCGAAGTCTATGCGCTGATCGGCGAGCATGTCATCCCGGTAGGAGAAGTGAAGCGCGGGCAGCTGATCCAGGTGTTCCCGGCGGATGCGGAATACTATGAGTTCAAGTTCGGGCACGGCACCGGCTTTATCGATAAGGGCGACGTGCGTGAGCTGAAGAAGTCGCGCAAGGTGCAAGACGATCTGGGCGAGCTGAACAAGCCGTTGACCAACCAGAATCTGATCACCCAGAAGGCGACGAACGTATACACTGCTGCGGACAAGGACAGCGAGGTCTTCGGTTCGCTGGAAGGTAACCTGCGCTATCCGATCATCGGTAAGCTGAAGGATCGGCTGAACAATACCTGGTACGAGGTCAACATCGGCGATCGACTGGGGTACGTCAATGAACTGGACTGCGAGATCGACACCGGCATACCGGTGCTGACTTATCACCATCTGCTGAAAAACGAAGAGAACAAGCGCTTCCGCCACACCTCGACCACCACCTCAGACGTGGCGTTCAGCAACCAGATGACCTATCTGAAGCAGGCGGGCTATGACACTATTTCGCTGTATCAGCTGGAAGCCTACCTGAAGAACCAGATCAATCTGCCGGGCAAAGCGATTGTGCTGACCTTCGACGACGGGCTGAAATCGGTCTATCGCTACGCTTATCCGGTGCTGAAAGATTACGGTTTCCGCGCCACGGCGTTCATCATTTCTTCGCGTATCAAGCGCCATCCGCAGAAGTGGAATCCGGATTCGCTGCAGTTTATGAGCATCTCGGAGCTGAAGCAGATCCAGGACGTGTTCGACGTGCAGTCGCATACCCACTTCCTGCACCGCACCGACGGCAATCGCCAGCCGATTTTGCTGAGCCGCTCGCTGCACAACATCGAGTTCGACTTTGAGCGCTCACGCCGCGCGTTGTCGCAGTTCAACCCGCACGTGCTGTATCTGTCCTACCCGTTTGGCGGCTACAACCAGCGGGGGATTCAGGCGGCGCAAGATGCCGGCTTCCATATGGCGGTGACCACGGTGCAGGGGAAGGTTAAACCGGGGGATAACCCCTATACGCTGAAGCGGCTGTATATACTGCGCACCGACTCGATCCAGACCATGGCGGATCGGATAGCCAATAAACCGGGCACGATGGTGCAGTAAGGGTAAGGAAGAACGGGCGCGTCAGGCGCCCGTTTTGACTGTCAGGCGACCTGAACCGGCACGGCTTTCGCCTTGCGCTGCAGGTTGTTGTCACCTTCGAAGTAGGCGACTTTAGGGTGGTGTTGGCGGGCGTCGGCGTCGCTCATTTGCACATAGGAGCAGATGATCAGTTTGTCGCCCACGCAGGCGCAGCGCGCGGCGGCGCCGTTGACCGAAATGATGCGCGAACCGCGCTCGGCGGCGATGGCGTAAGTGGAGAAGCGCTGGCCGTTATCCACGTTGTAAATATCGATCGCTTCATATTCCAGAATGCCGGCGGCCTCCAGGAAGTCCTGGTCGATGGCGCAGGACCCTTCATAGTGCAAGTCAGCCTGAGTGACTTTGACGCGATGCAGCTTGCCTTGCAGCATAGTACGTATCATAGCTTTACCTAACTGAATATCGGCCTTCACAGGCGCTGGGGTTGAACATCTTTCCTGCATCCCTGCACTCTCTATCGTCACCGATAACCCTGCCATTGTCTACCTATGGCCAGGGTATCAGGGTGACGGCAGTATAAAAAACGGCTTACAGCGTCAGGTCGACTTGCTGATTGTCGATCAGGCGCGCCTTGCCCAGCCAGGCGGCCATCAGCACCACCGCCCGTTGGCTGTCCACCGTCAGCGGCTGCAGGCTGTCGGCGTCGCGGATAAACAGTTCGTCCGGCGTAAAGCCGGCGGCGCGCAGTTGCTCGGCGGTCTGTTCCAGCAGTTCATCGACATGGCGTTCGCCATTGGCCAACTGTTGCGCCAGCGCATTCATGATGGTGCTCAGCTGCGGGGCTATCTTGCGCTCTTCGGCGGTCAGGTAGCCGTTGCGTGAGCTGAGGGCCAGGCCGTCTTTGGCGCGCACGGTCGGCACGCCGACGATATCGATGTCGTAGCCCATGTCCGCCACCATCTTGCGGATCAGCGCCAGCTGCTGGTAGTCCTTCTCGCCGAAGCAGGCCAAATCAGGCTGCACCAGGTTGAACAGCTTGCTGACAATGGTGGAAACGCCGCGGAAGTGGCCCGGCCGGCTTGCGCCTTCCAGGATGGTGGAGATGCCCGGCACGTCGACATAGGTCTGCTGTTCCAGCCCCTGTGGATAGACCGCGGCCGGCGCTGGCGCGAACACCAGATCGACGCCGCGGCGGGTCAGCTTCTCGCTGTCTTCCTGCAGCGTGCGCGGGTAACGCGCCAGATCGTCCGGGCGGTCGAACTGCATCGGGTTGACGAAGATGCTTACCACCACCACGTCGGCACGGGCGCGAGCCTCATCGACCAGCGTCATATGGCCGTCGTGCAGGTTGCCCATGGTCGGCACCAGCGCGATGCGTTTGCCTTCCTGGCGCCAGCGGCGGATCTGCTGACGCAGCAGCGGCAGGGTTTCGATAATAATCATTGGGTGACTCCTGGAACCATCGCTTAGTTAAAAGAGTGTTCAGCCGCCGGATAGAGGCCTTGCTCCACTTCCTGAATGTAGTGCTGCACCGCCGCGCGGATATCGCCGCTCTGCGCCAGGAAGTTCTTGGCGAATTTCGGCGTGTGGCCGCCGGTGATGCCGAAGGCGTCGTGCATCACCAGGATCTGGCCGTCGGTGCCGTTGCCGGCGCCGATGCCGATGACCGGAATGGACAGCGCTTCGGTGATTTGGCGCGCCAGCTCGGTCGGCACGCACTCCAGCACCAGCAGCTGAATGCCGGCCAGTTCCAGATTCTGTGCGTCCTGCAGCAGCTGTTTGGCGGCCAGTTCGTCGCGCCCCTGTACCTTATAGCCGCCGAACACGTTGACCGACTGCGGCGTCAGGCCCAGGTGGCCGCACACCGGCACAGCGCGCTCGGCGAGCATTTTCACCGTGTCGCACAGCCAGCTGCCGCCTTCCAGTTTCACCATGTTGGCGCCGGCGCGCATCAGTTCGGCGGCGTTGGCGAAGGTCTGTTCCGGCGTGGCGTAACTCATGAACGGCAGATCGGCCAGCAGCAAGCAGGCCGGCGCGCCGCGGCGCACGGCGCGAGTGTGATAGGCTACGTCGGCGACGGTGACCGGCAGCGTGGAGTTGTGGCCCTGCAGCGTCATGCCCAGCGAATCGCCCACCAACAGGACTTTGATGCCTTGCTCTTCAAACAGTTTGGCAAAGCTGGCATCGTAGGCGGTAAGGGTAGCAAACTTGCGTTGCTCCTGTTTCCACTGGCGTAAATGGGTCACGGTGGTGGGTTTCATCACAACGTCTCCTGAAACGGGCCGTGCGGCGTACGCAGGCCCAGGCTGCAAAAAAAGTGCAGTCATTCTACTGTAACCCGATCGGGGTGGGTAGCGCGGATCGCCACGCTTAAGCGGTTCTTAAGAACCTTGTGGTGCAATGACGCCATGACTCAAAAGGGATACTCATGCGAATTCTGCTGATCGAAGATGACAAATTAATTGGTGACGGCATCAAGGCCGGGCTGACCAAACTCGGCTTCAATCTGGACTGGTTCACCGATGGCGCCGTCGGCAGACATGCGCTGGACAGCGCGCCGTACGACGCGGTGATCCTCGATCTCAGCCTGCCGGGCCTCGACGGTTTGGATCTGCTGCGCCAGTGGCGCCAGGCCGGGCAGGACGTGCCGGTGCTGATCCTCACCGCCCGCGACGCGCTGGAGCAGCGGGTCAGCGGGCTGCAAAGCGGCGCCGACGATTACCTGTGCAAACCGTTCGCGCTGGCTGAGGTGGCGGCGCGCCTACAGGCGCTGATCCGCCGTCGCCACGGCCAACTGATGCCGCAGCTGACGCACGGTAACGTGGTGTTCGACAGCGCCACCCGCAGTGTAAGCTGCAACGGCGAGCCGGTAACGCTGACGCCGCGCGAACTGGCAGTGCTGGAGCTGTTCCTGCACAACAAGGGGCGGGTGTTGGCGCGGCCGTTGATTCAGGAGAAGTTGTACAACTGGGACGACGAGGTGAGCAGCAACGCGGTGGAGGTGCATATTCATCACCTGCGGCGCAAGCTGGGCAACGGTTTCATCCGCACCATCCACGGCGTGGGCTACACGTTGGGGGATGCGCCGTGAAGCGTCTCAGCCTGCGTTTGCGCCTGATCCTGATTTTCAGCCTATTGGCGTTGCTGACCTGGTGCACCGCCAGCGTGGTGGCCTGGGTGATGTCGCGCAACACCATCAACGAAGTGTTCGATACCCAACAGATGCTGTTCGCCAAACGGTTGGCGACCGCCAACCTCGGCGATCTGCTGGCCGATGAAAGCGCGCGCAGCCTGCCGAAAACCAAGAAGCTGGTGCATCACGGCAAACGCGGCGATCAGGACGACGACGCGCTGGCGTTCGCCATCTTCGATCGCGACGGCAAGATGCTGCTCAACGACGGCGAGAACGGCGCCGACTTCCTGTTTGATGGGGAGCGAGAAGGGTTTACCAATGGCGAACGCAAAGGCGATGACGACAGCTGGCGCCTGCTGTGGCTGACCAGCCCGGACGGGCGTTATCGCATCGTGGTCGGCCAGGCGTGGGATTACCGGCGCGATATGGCGCTGGGCATGGTGACCGGCCAGCTGGCCCCTTGGTTGGCGACGCTGCCGGTGCTGATGCTGCTGATCGCGCTGATGGTGGGGCGCGAGCTGCGGCCGCTGCGCGTGGTGGCGGCCGGTTTGCGCCGGCGCGCGCCCGACGACGCGACGCCGCTGGACGCGCGCCAGGTGCCGACTGAGGTACGTCCGCTGGTGGATGCGCTCAATGCGTTGTTCGCCCGCATCAACGCTTTGCTGGTGCGGGAGCGGCGTTTCACCTCCGATGCCGCGCACGAGTTGCGCAGTCCGCTGGCGGCACTGCGGGTGCAGACCGAAGTGGTGCAGCTGGCGGGGGACGATGCGCCGATGCGTGAGCACGCGTTGGACAACCTGACGGTCGGCATCGATCGCGCTACCCGGCTGGTGGATCAGCTGCTGACGCTGTCGCGGCTGGATTCGCTGTCGGATCTGGCCGAGCTGGCGCCGATCGACTGGAACGATCTGGTGACGATGACCCTGGCTGAGCAGGATCGGCAGGCCCATGCGGCGGGCGTGACGCTACGCTATGAACATCGGGGAACGCCGCCGCCGCGTCAGGGGGAGACTTTGCTGCTGTCGCTGCTGTTGCGTAACTTGCTGGACAACGCGGTGCGCTATACCCCGCAGGGCGGCGCCGTCGTCGTGACGCTGAGCGAACGCTCGCTGACGGTGGAGGACGACGGCCCGGGCGTCACCACGGAACATCTGGCGCGGCTGGGAGAACGCTTCTATCGCCCGCCGGGGCAGGAACAAACCGGCAGCGGGCTGGGGCTCTCGATCGTGCAGCGTATCGCCGGCTTGCATGGTTTACAGATCGGCTTCGCCAATCGCCCGGCGGGCGGGTTCGTTGCGCGGCTGGTGTTATAGCGGAGTCAGGACTTCGGTTTTGACTGGTGCCACAGCGCCATGCCGTTTTCCGGCACGCGCTTGAGGCAGCTGGCGAGCGGCTCGCCATCGGGGAAAATCAGGTCGGGCGCGATTTCCGCCAGCGGGTAGAGCATGAATTCGCGCTCTTTCAGGCCGTAATGCGGCACCGTCAGGCGCTCGGTATGGATCACCTTGTCGCCGTACAGCATGATGTCCAGATCGAGCGTGCGCGGCCCCCAGCGTTCATCCTTGCGCACGCGCCCCTGATTGCGTTCTATCGCCTGGGTATGGTCGAGCAGCTGTTCGGGCGGCAACAGGGTATCCAGTGCCACCACCGCGTTGAGAAAGTCCGGCTGGTTTTGCGGCCCCAGCGGCTTGGTGCGGTAAAACGAAGAGCAAGTGACCAGCCGGGTGCGCGGGAGATGCTCCAGCGCCTCCAGTGCGGCTTTCACCTGTTGCAGCGGCTGCGCCAGGTTGCTACCCAGCGCGATATAAACGCGGATCATTATGCCCCTTCTTTACGCGGTGCCCGGCGGCGAGGACGGCGTTGACGCGCGCGGCGCGGCGCCGGATCGTCACCCAGGGTGCTCAGCATGGCTTTCTGCCGCGCCGGCGTGGCGTCCTGGAACTCGCCCCACCATTCGGCCAGACGCAGCATCTCCTGATTGTCTTCCACTTCCGCACGCAGCGCCAGCAAATCATAGGCGGCACGGAATTTCGGATGCTCCATCAGTTTGTGCGCGCGTTTGCCCTGACGGCGGGACAGGCGCAGCTGCAGCTGCCAGATATCGCGTACCAGCGTGGTGATGCGTTTCGGGATCGCCAGCGAGCGGCACTGCTCGTCGAGCACGTCGTTCATTGCCAGCGCGAAGGCGTCGTAGTAGGCCAGGCCGCTTTCCTGCGCCAGCTTCTGCGCGTGCTCCAGCAGCGGGTACCACAGCATGGCGGCAAACAGGAACGCCGGGTTGACGCGCATGTCGTTTTGCAGACGGTGATCGGTGTTCTTCAGCACCTGCACCAGAATGCGCTCCATCGGCGTATCGTGGTTCGGCGTGAAGTTACGGGCGATCAGCGGGAACAGCGGTTGGAACAGCTGGTATTCGCACAGCTTCAGGTAGGTCTGGAAACCGTAACCTGCCTGCAGCAGCTTGAGGGATTCTTCGAACAGGCGCGCCGGCGGGATCTCATGCAGCAGCGAGGCCAGGCGCGGGATCGGCTCGGCGGTCTCGTCGCTGATGCGCATATCCAGCTTGGCGGCGAAGCGCACCGCGCGCAGCATGCGCACCGGATCTTCGCGGTAGCGGGTTTCCGGATCGCCGATCAGGCGAATCACGCCCTGTTTCAAGTCGTTCAGGCCGCCGACGTAATCGCGCAGGGTGAAATCGGCCACGCCGTAGTACAGGCTGTTGATGGTGAAATCGCGGCGCTGGGCGTCTTCTTCAATCGAACCGAAGATGTTGTCGCGCAGCAGCATGCCGTTTTGCGCCTGCTGGGAAGAGTTCTTGTCGGATTCCTGACTTTGCTCGTGGTGGCCGCGGAAAGTGGCCACTTCGATGATTTCCGGCCCGAACATCACGTGCGCCAGACGGAAACGGCGGCCGACCAGGCGGCAGTTGCGGAACAGTTTGCGCACTTGCTCCGGCGTGGCGTTGGTGGTGATGTCGAAATCTTTCGGTTTTTTGCCGAGCAGCAGATCGCGCACGCCACCGCCGACCAGATAGGCTTCGTAGCCGGACTTATTCAGGCGATAAAGCACCTTCAGCGCGTTTTCGCTGATGTCTTTGCGTGAGATCGAATGCTGTTCGCGCGGGATCACGGTCATCGAGTCGTTGCTCTCGGCGATGGGAAAGGGCGGACGCTTGCGCGGCGTTGAGCGGCGGGCAGGGGCGTTGCTGCCGTTATCGGCGGCGCGCGGCTGCGGCGCGGGGCGGCTTGGCGCCGCTGCACGCTCTTCGCGGACTACGTTTTTATCGCCGGCCGCCGCTTCGTCGCGGGGCAGCTTGTCATCGCGGGTCAGTACCTTACGACAAAAGTTGGCTACTCGGGTAAAAATGGTACACCTCGATAGTGACTGATAAAAATGGAGCTAACAAAAAATAGCGGCTAATCATAGCTCACCATGGCTCCTTTGAGAATGCCGGCGTGTTTTCATCCAGGGGGATTGCCTCCTGGCGCGGCACGTTTTCCAATCGCCAATGTTCGACCGCCCAGCTCAATAATAATGGCAGGTCAAGATCTTGCCAGCTTTCCGGCAGCGGTTGGCGTAGAAATTTCAGCGCGGCGATCAGCACCGGACGCGGGTCGCCTGCGGGCAGCGCCGGCGCATGGTTTTGCTTCGACAGCTTGATGCCATTGGCGCCCAGCGCCAGCGGCAGATGCACATAGGCGGGCACCGGCGCCTGCAGCTGGCGGTAGAGGGCGATTTGGCGCACCGTCGGTTCGATCAGGTCGGCGCCGCGCACAATCTCGGTCACGCCCTGAAAATGGTCGTCGATCACCACCGCCAGGTTGTAGGCGAACAGGCCGTCGCGGCGGCGAATGATAAAGTCTTCCCCCGCCAGCGCCGGATCGGCGTGCAATTCTCCCTGCAGGCGATCGTGAAACCCGTAGACGGGCGCGGTCTGGCGCAGACGGATAGCGGCGCCCTGCGGGCTGAGCTGCAAATCGCGGCAGTGGCCATCGTACAATCCGCCGATTTGCTGGATGCGGCTGCGGGTGCAGGTGCAGTAATAGCTGAGCCCCCGGCGCTGCAACAGATCCAGCGCGGCGCGGTAGGCGTCGTGACGTTGGGATTGATAGATGACCTGGCCGTCCCAGTGGAGACCATAATGTTCCAGCGCGGACAAGATGCGAGCGGCGGCGCCGGGGATTTCGCGCGGCGGGTCGATATCTTCGATACGAACCAGCCACTGCCCGCGTTGGGCGCGAGCCTGAAGGTAGCTTCCCAGAGCGGCAATCAGCGAACCGAAATGCAGATCTCCGGAAGGCGATGGGGCAAAGCGCCCCACATAATGACTTTCTTGCATATCAGAGGGGAGAGGTTCCCTTTTCTCTGTGCGGCGCACGCGGGTGCGCACGCCGCAGCGGTAACATACTCGTTATGCTTGAAACTGCATCTGTGTTAGCTGCGCTTGCTTACCCGAATCACTTACTGGAGTAAGCTCATCGGGATGCGCATTCTAGCCGCCTTGATGCAGCTCCAATCATTTAGAGTAGCGGTATTAGCCGGCCATCTGCTTTTCGCGGATCTCAGCCAGCGTCTTGCAGTCGATGCACAGATCGGCGGTCGGACGCGCTTCGAGGCGACGAATGCCGATCTCCACGCCGCAAGATTCGCAGTAGCCGAAATCTTCGTCTTCTACTTTCTTCAGCGTTTTCTCGATCTTTTTGATCAGTTTGCGTTCACGGTCACGGTTACGCAGTTCAAGGCTGAACTCTTCTTCCTGCGCGGCGCGGTCAACCGGGTCCGGGAAGTTGGCAGCTTCGTCTTGCATATGCGATACAGTACGGTCCACTTCGTCCCTGAGCTGGTTGCGCCACGCTTCAAGAATGCGCTTGAAATGCGACAACTGGGCGTCGTTCATGTACTCTTCGCCCGGCTTCTCTTGGTACGGCTCCACCCCAGCGATGGCGAGAATGCTCAAGGACGAGGTTTTACGGTTTTGCCCTTCTTGCATGTTGCTTCTCCTACATACACACGCACTATCGAATCCCCAATGCGGGGGAAAAACAGGCCGCTATAAATAACAGAAGGAAGGTAGGTTGGCAATTATTCCTGTCGCCCGCTTGACAATCGTGTGAAGGAGGGCGTATTTGGCGATCGTGCTGGTCGGTTGCTTATTTATAGGGACCCGACTGCGCTAATCGATAAAAAACGGCAGCTTATCGCAGAGATAAATACCGTCAGGTGATAATTTTGCCCCGTAGCAAACCACTTCCACTCCCAACTGCCGGACCTGTGCCAACAGCGCCGCATAGCGCTCATCTATATGATGTGCCGGTGCGACCTGCTCAATACCGCTGTGTAACACGGCAAAGAACAACACCGCCCGTTGCCCGCTTTCAACCACGCTGAGCAACTCACGCAGGTGCTTTTGCCCTCTGAGCGTTACCGCATCAGGAAAGTAACCACGTTGTTGTTGCAGTAATGTGACTGACTTAACTTCAATATAGCAGTTAACCCGGTTTTCTGCCTGTAATAACAAATCGATACGGCTGTTTTCACCGCCGTATTTCACCTCGGCGCTAATTTTACTGTAACCGGATAATTCATTGATTAAATTCCGTTCTATCGCCTCGCGCACCAGCGCGTTGGCGCGCAGGGTATTGACGCAAATCCAGTGCCCTTGCTGGGTATGGGTCAGCTCCCAGCTGTGGGCGTATTTGCGTTTGGGATTGTCCGAGGTGGAGTACCAAACGGTGTCGCCGGGCGTGGCGCAGCCGGTCATGGCGCCGGTATTGGCGCAGTGTAGCGTAAAGGTTTCCCCTTCCGGGGTGATCACGTCCGCCAGAAAGCGTTTGTAACGCTTGATCAGGGTGGCGGAACGCAGCGGCGGGGAGAAAATCATGCGGATGCCTGCTTGGCCAGCGGCCACTGTGCGAGGTGTTGATAACGGGTGCGGCCGTTTTCGAACACCGACTCATATAAGGAAAAGGCGTCGGCGCTGAAGATCCAACCCGGCGTCGCCGGCGGGATCGCCACCGGCTGGGTGGCGGCGCGCAGCAGCGTGATGTGCGGATGAAATGGCAACGCGCTTTGATGGCAGCCGCTGCGGGCGGCCTGCGAACGCAACAGTTCTGCCAGCTGCAACAGCCCGCGCGGCGCGCGGCGGGTGCCGAGCCAGACCACACCGGGGCGCGGCCAATGGCCGAGATCGTCGAGCCGCATGCTGAAACCGGGTTGAACGATGCGATCGGCCAGCTTGCGCAGCGCCTGCTCTTTTTGCGCGCTGACCTCGCCGAGAAACGCCAGCGTCAAATGCAGATTGGCTGCCGCCACCGGCCGGCCGGCTTCCGGCGTAAACGCCTCGGCGCGCCAGCGGATAACCTGCTGTTGCAGGGTGTCAGGCAAGGACAAGGCGAAAAACAGGCGGCGCGAATTAGACATGAGGGCTCGGCAGTAATAATGACAAATCTGTCGGGACAAACCGGTCCGGAACCGATTTGAATGCCGCAGAAGAAATCACACGGATGCGATTTCTAACAGATTTGCACGCGGCTTGCAGCGGCCCGCGCGGGGCGGGGCGCATGAATGAGGCTCGTACTATAGCTAACGGCGCCGCAGTTTGAAAGGTTGCGGGCATAAACCTAATGCTACAATGTACGCCGTTTAACCTTAACCCCTATGGAGAGTTCAGTGTCTTCATTGCCCGTCAGCGCGGTGCTTGATGAGTTGTTGGCTGCGTTGCAGTCCGCCCCGCAGGTGCTGTTGCACGCCCCGACCGGCGCCGGTAAATCCACCTGGCTGCCGCTGCAGATCTTGGCCAAAGCCGGGCTGCCTGGGCGCATTATCATGCTGGAGCCACGGCGGCTGGCGGCGAAAAACGTCGCCTATCGCCTGGCGCAGCAACTGGGGGAGGAGCCCGGCCAGACCGTGGGCTACCGTATGCGCGCCGAAAGTAAAAGCGGGCCGCACACCCGGCTGGAAGTGGTGACGGAAGGCATTCTCACCCGCATGCTGCAGCAGGACGCCGAGTTGCAGGGCGTGTCGTTGGTGATCCTCGATGAGTTCCACGAACGCAGCCTGCAGGCCGATCTGGCGCTGGCGCTGCTGCTCGATGTACAGCAGGGGCTGCGCGACGATCTGAAACTGTTGATCATGTCGGCCACGCTGGATAACGCTCGCCTGTCGCAGTTGCTGCCGGAAGCGCCAGTGGTGGTGTCCGAAGGGCGCAGTTTCCCGGTTGAACGGCAGTATCAGCCGTTGGCCAGCCATCAGCGGCTGGAGGATGGCGTCGCGGCGGCGGTGAAACGCCTGCTGGCCGAACAGCCGGGTTCAGTGCTGCTGTTCCTGCCGGGCGTGGCGGAAATCAACAGAGTGCTGGAGCGTTTGACCGGCGAGGTGGCGAATGACACCGACCTTTGCCCGCTGTATGGCGCCCTGCCTCTGGCGCAACAGCAGAAGGCGATCCAACCGGCGGCGCCTGGTCGCCGCAAGGTGGTGCTGGCGACCAACATTGCCGAGACCAGCCTGACGATCGAGGGCATTCGGCTGGTGGTGGACAGCGGCCTGGAGCGCGCGGCGCACTACGACGTGCGCAACGGTTTGACGCGGCTGGCGACGCAGCGCATCAGTCAGGCGTCGATGGTGCAGCGTGCCGGGCGCGCCGGGCGTCTGGAGCCGGGTATCTGCTGGCATCTGTTTGCCAAAGAACAGGCGGAGCGCGCGGCGGAACATGCCGAACCGGAAATTTTGCAGAGCGATCTCGCCGGCTTCTGGCTCGAACTGCTGCAGTGGGGCTGCCATGACCCGGCGCAGCTGACCTGGCTTGATGCGCCTCCTGCGGCGGCATGGGCGGCGGCCAGGGCATTGCTGCATCGTCTGGGCGCCACGGACGACGGCGACAAACTCACCGCGTCGGGCCGCCAAATGGCCGCACTGGGATGCGAGCCGCGACTGGCGGCGATGCTGGCCGCCGGTGTGGCGCTGAGCGCCGAAGGCCTGGCGACGGCGGCGTTGCTGGCGGCATTGCTGGAAGAACCGCCGCGCAGCGGGCAGATGGACATCGGTTATTGGCTGAGCCGCCCGCAACCGAACTGGTGGCAGCGCGCCGCGCAATTGACCAAACGCCTGCCGCAACGTGCGGGGCAGATCGACATCGATCTTGCGCCGCACCTGCTGGCTCTGGCGTTTACTGACCGCATCGCCCAGCGGCGCGGTCAGGACGGGCGCTACCTGTTGGCCAACGGTATGGGGGCGGCCATGAACCAGGATGAGGCGCTGTCGCGTGCGCCTTGGCTGATCGTCCCCAGCCTGTTGCAGAGCCACAACAGCCCGGATACGCGCATTCTGCTGGCGCTGCCGGTGGATATCGAGGCGTTGGCGGCACAGCTGCCGGCGATCGTCACGCAGCGCACGGCGGTGGAATGGGACGAAGAGAAGGGCACGCTGCGCGCCTGGAAGCGCCAACAGATCGGCCGCCTGACGTTGCGCGCTCAGCCGTTGGCCAAGCCGGCGGACGAGGAGCTGCAACAGGCGCTGCTCGATTGGGTGCGTGCACAGGGGCTGGCGGTGCTCAATTGGGAGGGCGCCGCCGAGCAATTGCGAGTGCGTCTGCAGTGCGCGCAAACCTGGCTGCCGGAAGCGGCGTGGCCGGCGATGGACGAAGAACCGCTGCTGGCGGCGCTGGAGCAATGGCTGTTGCCGTCGCTGAACGGCGTGCGCGATCTGCGCGGATTGAAGCAGGTCAATATCGCCGAGGCGCTGTCCCGCCTGTTGGACTGGCAGCAAAAGCAGCGGCTGGATAATGCGTTACCCACTCATTACACTGTGCCGACCGGCAGCCGCCTGCCGATCCGTTATGAGGCCGGCAAACCGCCGGCACTGGCGGTGCGTTTGCAGGAGGTGTTCGGCGAGCAGCGCAGCCCGATGTTGGCGGAGGGTCGCATCCCGGTGGTGCTTGAGTTACTCTCACCGGCGCACCGGCCGTTGCAAATCACCGGCGATCTGGCGGCCTTCTGGCAAGGCGCCTACCGCGAGGTGCAAAAAGAGATGAAGGGCCGCTACCCGAAACACGTTTGGCCGGACGATCCGGCCAATGCGGCACCGACGCGCCGAACGAAGAAATATCAGTAGGCCGCAATCATTTAGAGTATGGAATTCAGATGTTTCTTCTGGTCAGCGCCCCGGCGTCGGCACAGATTAAGCGACTAATCATGGCCGGCAGTGTCGGCAAGCTCGGAGAACAACAGCCATGGCTGGGGATGACCGCGAGCCCATCGGGCGCAAAGGGAAACAACCAAAAAACACCGCGTCGCGCAAGCCGCCGCGCCGTCGCCGAGACGACGATTATGACGATTACGAAGAAGACGAGTATGACGATGATGAGTATGAAGAGGAGGAGGAACGCATGCCGCGTAAGGTAAAAGCGACTCCGCCGCGTAAAAAACGCCGCTGGCTCGGCCTGATTATCAAACTGATCCTGGTGCTCGCCGTGCTGTTGGCGATCTACGGCGTTTATCTGGATTCGCAGATCCGCAGCCGCATCGACGGTAAGGTCTGGCAGTTGCCGGCGGCGGTGTACGGCCGCATGGTCAACCTGGAACCGGGCATGCCGTACAGCAAAAAGGAAATGGTCGATCTGCTGGAAGGCATGCAGTATCGCCAGGTCAGCCGCATGACGCGCCCGGGTGAGTTCACCGTGCAGGCCAACAGCATCGAGATGCTGCGCCGCCCGTTCGACTTCCCGGATGGCAAAGAAGGGCAGATCCGCGCCCGCCTCGATTTCCAGAACAACCGTCTGGCGAAGATCGAAAACCTGGACAGCGGCCGCAGCTTCGGCTTCTTCCGTCTCGATCCGCGCCTGATCACTATGCTGCAGTCGCCGAACGGCGAACAGCGCCTGTTCGTGCCGCGATCCGGCTTCCCGGATCTGTTGGTGGATACGCTGATCGCCACGGAAGACCGCCACTTCTATGAGCACGACGGCATCAGCCCGTACTCCATCGGCCGCGCGGTGCTGGCTAACCTGACCGCAGGTCGTGCGGTGCAGGGCGGCAGTACGCTGACGCAGCAGCTGGTGAAGAACCTGTTCTTGAGCAACGAACGTTCGCTGTGGCGCAAGGCCAACGAAGCCTATATGGCGCTGTTGGTGGACTACCGTTACAGCAAGGACCGCATTCTGGAGCTGTACCTGAACGAGGTGTACCTCGGCCAGAGCGGCAGCGATCAGATCCGCGGCTTCCCGCTGGCCAGCCTGTATTACTTCGGCCGTCCGGTGGATGAGCTGAGCCTCGATCAGCAGGCGTTGCTGGTGGGCATGGTTAAGGGCGCTTCACTGTACAACCCGTGGCGCAACCCGAAACTGGCGTTGGAGCGCCGCAACCTGGTGCTAAAGCTGCTGCAAAACCAGGGTGTGATCGACGGCGAACTGTATGACATGCTGAGTGCGCGTCCGCTGGGCGTGCAGCCGAAAGGCGGCGTCATTACGCCGCAGCCGGCGTTTATGCAGATGGTGCGTCAGGAACTGCAGACCAAGCTGGGCGATAAGGTGAATGATCTGTCCGGCGTGAAGATCTTCACCACGCTGGATCCGGTGTCGCAAGACGCGGCGGAAAAAGCGGTCGAAGACGGCATCCCGGCGCTGCGTGCCGCGCGTCACTTGCAGGATCTGGAAGCGGCGATGGTGATCGTCGATCGCTTCAGCGGTGAAGTGCGCGCCATGGTCGGCGGCGCCAACCCGCAGTTTGCCGGTTTCAACCGTGCCATGCAGGCGCGTCGCCTGGTCGGCTCGCTGGCCAAGCCGCCGACGTACCTGACCGCGCTGTCCGAGCCGGACAAATACCGTCTCAACACCTGGCTGGCGGATGCGCCGCTGTCGCTGAAACAGCCGAACGGCGCCGTTTGGCAGCCGAACAACTATGACCGCAAATTCCGTGGTCAGGTGATGCTGGTGGATGCGTTAGCCAACTCGCTGAACGTGCCGACGGTGAACCTCGGCCTGTCGGTCGGGCTGGATCAGATCAGCGCTACGCTGCAACGCCTGGGTATCCCGAAAGCGGAGATCAACCCGGTGCCTTCGATGCTGCTGGGGGCGATCGGCCTGACGCCGATGGAAGTCGCGCAGGAGTACCAGACTATCGCCAGCGGCGGTAACCGTGCGCCGCTGTCGGCGGTGCGTTCGGTGATCGCCGAAGACGGCACGGTGCTGTACCAGAGCTTCCCACAGGCGGAACGCATGGTGCCGGCGCAGGCCGCTTACCTGACGCTGTACGCGATGCAGCAAGGCGTGGCGCGCGGGACTTCCCGCTCGCTGTCGGTGAAGTTCCCGAACTACAACCTGGCGGCGAAAACCGGTACCACCAACGATCTGCGCGACAGCTGGTTTGCCGGCATCGACGGCAAGGAAGTGGCGATTGCTTGGGTGGGGCGCGACAATAACGGCCCGGCCAAGCTGACCGGCGCCAACGGCGCGTTGACCCTGTATCGCCGTTATCTGGAAAACCAGACGCCGCTGCCGCTGATGCTGCAGCCGCCGGAAGGCATTAACCAGATGAGCATCGACTCTGCCGGCAATTTCATCTGTGGTGGCGGCAGCTGGCGTACCATCCCGGTCTGGACCGACAATCCGCAAGGATTGTGTCAGGCCAGCCAGGCGGCGGTGCAGCAGCAGCAGCAGCCGGCAGCGGGTGAGCAAAAAGATGGCGATGGTGTCGCCGGTTGGATCAAGGATATGTTCGGCCAGTAAGCACTGCCGGGGCCCGGCCCCGGTGAAAATTTTTTCTTTGTTATTCAGCCCGTAACCTCTGGTTGCGGGCTTTTTTATTTTTCCGCTCATTTTATTTCCCTGCTCACCGCAAGGCTAAGCGCCTAATTGTTAACCTATTCGTCCCATGAATTCGGCTTGCAGTTTAATTTGGCTTCTGCATAAAATGCGACGCTTATAATAATTATTATCGTTTACATTCGTTATTTAATAATTCATCAGAGAAACCAACTATGCCGACCAAGCGTCTTTCATCTACTGTGGCCAAGCAGGGCCGCCCCTCCGCCAGCGCGTTAGCGATCACCGTCGCTGCGGCGTTGGGCACGCTGGCGATGCCGGCTTTTTCCGCCGCCGCCAAGGAAGACACGATTACCGTTGTGGGCGGTAGCAATACCGCCCAGCAGGAAAGCGCCTGGGGGCCGGTCGGCACCTATGCCGCCAAACGCAGCGCCACCGGCACCAAAACCGATACGCCGATCGAGAAGAACCCGCAGTCCGTTTCCGTGGTGACGCGTGAAGAGATGGACATGCGCCAGCCGGATACGGTGAAGGGCGCGCTGGCTTATACGCCGGGTGTGATGATTGGGAATCGTGGTGCTTCCACCGCCTACGACGCCGTAAACATTCGTGGTTTCAGCTCGGTAGGTACCAATATGTACCTGGATGGCTTGAAACTGCAGGATGATAACTATTCGATCTATCAGATCGATCCTTATTTCCTTGAGCGAGCGGAAGTGCTGCGCGGGCCGTCTTCGGTATTGTACGGTAAAAGCAACCCTGGCGGGGTTGTCGCTCTGGTCAGTAAACGACCGACGACAGAGACGTTGCATGAAGTGCAGTTCAAGATGGGGACAGATAATCTGTTCCAGACCGGCTTTGACTTCAGTGATGCCTTGGATGATGCGGGTGTTTACTCATATCGTCTGACCGGTGTGGCGCGTGATGAAGATCAGCAGCAGGTTGGTGAGAAGAGCAAACGTTATGCCATTGCCCCTTCCTTCAGTTGGCGGCCAGATGATCGTACCTCCCTGACTTTCCTCAGCAGTTTCCAGGACGATCCTAGCGTCGGTTTCTATGGCTGGCTGCCGAAAGAGGGGACGGTGCAAAATGGCATCAACGGTAAGCTGCCGACCAGCTTCAACGATGGAGAGCCTGGTTATAACAACATTTCGCGTAAGCAGCAGATGGTCGGGTATGCCTTTGAACATGCCTTCGATGAGGTTTGGACAGTGCGCCAAAACTTGCGTTATTCGAAGATGGATGTGGACTACCGCTCTATTTATGGCCTTGGCATCGATCCCGATAATTCTGCTGTGCTGAAGCGTGGCGTGATGAACTCCAAAGAGCATATGTCCAGCTTTGCGGTAGACACGCAGGCGCAGGCTAAATTTGCGACGGGGTTGGTTGACCACACCTTGTTGATGGGCGTTGATTATATGCGTATGCGCAATGATGTCGTTTATCAATATGGCAGCGCATCCGATCTGAATGTCATCGCCCCACAATACGGTAATCGAAGCTATACCATTACCGGCGGCGCCAGCCAGGTTAATCGTCAAGAACAGACAGGGCTCTATGTGCAAGACCAGGCTGAATGGAACCGTTGGGTGCTGACGATGGGGGGCCGCTACGACTGGAGCGATACCAACAGTACCAATCGCCTGAACCAGAATTCTGTTTCCAAGCAGCAGGACAACCAGTTTACTGGCCGTGCCGGTTTGAACTATGTATTTGAAAACGGCATTGCGCCTTATGTCAGCTACAGCGAATCGTTTGAGCCGACTTCGGGTACTGATTTCTCTGGTAATACCTTTGCAGCATCGAAAGGTAAACAGTATGAGGCCGGTGTTAAATATGCACCGAAAGATCGTCCGATTACCGCCAGCGTAGCGCTCTACCAGCTGACTAAAACCAACAATAAAGTGGCCGATCTTGAGCACCCATTCTTTAGTGTCCAGGGCGGTGAGGTCCGCTCTCGCGGGATTGAGTTGGAGGCTAAAGCGGCACTGTCGGCCAACCTCAATGTGTTGGGGGCTTATACTTATACGGATGCTGAATACACCAAAGATACGTCACTGCAGGGCAACACGCCATCTGCGATTCCCAAGCATATGGCTTCTCTGTGGGCGGATTACACCTTCCATGAAACTGCGATTAGCGGTTTGACCCTGGGTTCTGGCGTTCGCTATGTTGGCTCCAGCTATGGTGATGAAGCCAATACGTTTAAAGTGAAGGATTACACGGTGTTTGATGCCGCGATAAAATATGATCTGGCGCGTTTCAATTTGCCGGGTTCTTCAATTGGCATTAATGTGAACAACCTGTTTGACAAGGAATATGTCTCCAGCTGCTTTGCTACCTATGGCTGCTACTGGGGTGCAGAACGCCAGGTGGTCGCCACCGCAACCTTCCGTTTCTAACCGGATAGTCGGGGCGGCGCCGCGTCGCCCCGGACAAAGCAGGATCTATGCAGGACAAACTTCTTAATCCCGGCGCGACCTTCGCGCTGGATAACGCCAGCTTCGCCGTCCCCGGCCGAATACTGTTGCAACCGCTGTCGCTCAGTTTTCCCCAGGGCAAAGTCTGCGGCCTGATCGGCCATAACGGTTCCGGTAAATCCACCCTGTTGAAATTGCTCGGGCGGCACCACGCCCCCAGTGGCGGTCAGGTATTGCTCAATCGGCAGCCGGTGGCCCAGTGGGACAGTAAATCCTTCGCCCGCCAGGTGGCCTACCTGCCGCAGCAGTTGCCTGCGGCGGAAGGCATGACGGTGCGCGAGCTGGTGGCTGTCGGCCGCTATCCGTGGCATGGCGCGCTGGGGCGTTTTGGCGCCAACGATCGCCAATTGGTGGAAGAGGCCATCGCGCTGGTGGGGCTGAAGCCGTTCGCCCATCGTCTGGTGGACAGCCTGTCCGGCGGCGAGCGCCAACGCGCCTGGCTGGCGATGATGGTGGCGCAGGACAGCCGCTGCCTGCTGCTCGACGAGCCGACGTCGGCGCTGGACATCGCGCATCAGGTTGAGGTGCTGGCGCTTATCCAGCGCCTGAGCCGCGAACGCGATCTTACGGTGATCGCCGTGCTGCACGACATCAACATGGCGGCGCGCTATTGCGACCATTTGGTAGCGCTGCGCGGCGGTGAAATGATCGCTCAGGGCAGCCCGCTGGAACTGATGCAGGGGCCGGTTCTGGAGCAAATTTACGGTATTCCTATGGGCACGTTGCCGCATCCAAGCGGCGGCGCGCCGGTGAGTTTTGTCTACTGATGTCTTCCGCATTCACTTCTTCTCACGATCCGCTGCGCCGTCGTCTGCTGATGGCGTTGGCGCTGTCGCCGCTGTTGGGATCTTTGCCCGGCAGAGCGGCGGATGCGCCGCCGGATATCGCGCGCGTTGCGGCGCTGGAATGGCTGCCGATCGAGCTGCTGCTGGCATTGGGCGTGACGCCGTTGGCGGTGGCCGATGTGCATAACTACAACCTGTGGGTGGCGGATCCGACGTTGCCGGCGACGGTGGTAGACGTCGGGCAGCGCACCGAACCTAATCTCGAACTGCTGCAGCAGCTCCAGCCTTCGCTGGTGTTGCTGTCGCAAGGCTATGGCCCGACGCCGCGAAAAATCCAACCCATCGCGCCAACCATGAGCTTCGGCTTCAACGACGGCAGCGGCAAACCGTTGACCGTCGCCCGCCAATCGCTGATGGCGCTGGGGCAGCGGTTGGGCATAGAAAGCCGGGCGGTAAACCACCTGGCGCAGTTCGACAACTTTATGCAGGACGCGCGTCAGCGCCTGCAAAGTTACACCCGGCAACCGCTGCTGCTGTTTTCACTGATCGACACGCGCCATGCGTTGATCATCGGCCAGCAAAGCCTGTTTCAAGAGGCGATGGATCAACTGGGCATCCGCAATGCCTGGCAGGAAGAAACCAATTTTTGGGGCACGGCGGTGGTGGGCATTGAACGGTTGGCCACGGTGCGTAACGCCCGGGTTATCTATCTCGATCACGGCAATCAGGCGATGATGGACAAGGTCAGCGCGACGCCGCTGTGGCAGTCGTTACCCTTCGTGCGGCAAAACCAGCTGCGGCAGGTGCCGGCTGTGTGGTTCTACGGCGCCACGCTGTCGACGATGCGGTTCTGCCGCCTGTTGGCGCAGGCCCAGGAGAGTGGGGCATGAATTCGGGCATCCGGAGATTACCGTTGACGCTGATCCTGCTGTTGCTGGCAGCGGCAGGTGGCCTGACGATAGACAACCTGGCGCAACAGCTGCCGCCGGCGCAATGGGCGCGGGCGCTCAGCGCGCCGGACATCGACGACGTGCGGCAAATGCTGTTCCATTACAGCCTGCTGCCGCGGTTGACGGTGTCGCTGTTGGCCGGCGCCGGTCTGGGGTTGGTCGGCGTGCTGTTCCAGCAGGTGTTGCGCAATCCGTTGGCGGAACCGTCGACGCTCGGCGTCGCCGCCGGCGCGCAGCTCGGCCTGACCATCGCCACGCTGTGGGTGCTGCCGGGGGGAGAATTCACCCGCCAGCTGGCCGCTATGGTGGGGGCGATCGTGGTAGGCGGGCTGGTGTTCGGCGTCGCCTGGGGCAAGCGGATGTCGCCGGTCACGCTGATTCTGGCCGGGCTGGTGCTGGGGCTGTACTGCGGCGCGGTCAATAGCCTGTTGGCGCTGTTTCATTACGATCAGCTGCAGGGCATGTTCCTGTGGGGAACCGGTGCGTTGAATCAACAGGACTGGAGCGCCGTGCAGTTCATTTTGCCGCGTTTGCTGGTGGCCGGCGCGCTGGCGGCGCTGTTGCTGCGCCCGCTGACGCTGCTGGGGCTGGACGACGGCGTAGCGCGCAACCTGGGGCTGGGGCTATCGATGGCGCGCTTCTGTACCCTGGGGCTGGCCATTATCTTCAGTGCCATGTTGGTGAGTGCGGTGGGCGTTATCGGCTTTATCGGCCTGTTTGCACCGCTGATGGCGAAGATGCTGGGCGCGCGCCGCCTGGCGCACCGCATGATGCTGGCCCCGTTGCTGGGGGCGCTGTTGCTGTGGTTGACCGATCAGGTGATGCTTGGGGTAACGCAGGTGTGGCGCGAGATCCCGACCGGCGCGGCCACCGCGCTGTTCGGCGCACCGCTGCTGCTGTGGTTGCTGCCGCGTTTGCGCAGCGCCGCCACGCCACCGCCGATGAACCTCGGTGACAAGGTGCCTGCCGAACGCGGGAATCTGCCTGCCTGGATCCTGGGGGGCGGCCTCGTACTGCTGATCGGCCTGACGCTGGCGCTGATGCTGGGCAAAAATGCCGGCGGCTGGCACTGGAGCCTGGGCGCGGAACTGGACGCTCTGCTGCCGTGGCGTTGGCCGCGGGTGTTGTCGGCGCTGGCGGCGGGCATGATGTTGGCGGTCGCCGGCACGCTGATCCAGAAATTGACCGGCAACCCGATGGCCAGCCCGGAAGTGTTGGGCATCAGCTCCGGTGCCGCTTTTGGCGTCGTGATGATGCTGTTTATGGTGCCGGGCGACGCCTTCGTTTGGCTGCTGCCCGCCGGCAGCCTGGGGGCGGCCGCGACGCTGCTGATCATCATGATAGCCGCAGGCCGCGGCGGTTTCTCGACCGAACGCATGCTGCTCGCCGGTATCGCGCTCAGCACCGCCTTTACCACCGTCATCTTCCTGCTGTTGGCCAGCGGCGATCCGCGTATGGGGGGCTTGCTGACCTGGCTCTCCGGTTCGACCTATTCGGTGGAGCCGGCGCAGGCACTGCGCACCGCGCTGGTGGCCGCCGGCCTGATGGTATTGGCGCCGCTGTGCCGCCGTTGGTTGACCATCCTGCCGCTTGGCGGCGCCACCGCCCGTTCGGTCGGCATTGCGCTGACGCCGGCGCGGTTGACCATTCTCTTGTTGGCTGCCGTGCTGACCGCCATGGCGACCCTGACCGTTGGGCCGTTGAGCTTTGTCGGGCTGATGGCGCCGCATATGGCGCGCATGCTGGGCTTCCGCCGCGCGCTGCCGCAGATGGTGATCGCCGCGATGCTGGGCGGCCTGCTGATGGTGTTTGCCGACTGGTGCGGCCGGATGCTGCTGTTCCCGTATCAGATCCCCGCCGGGTTATTGGCGACCTTTATCGGTGCGCCGTACTTCGTTTATTTGTTGCGTAAGCAGACGTCGTAATCGGCGTCTCGGTCGTGCTTTCTCTGGTATCAAAGGCTCAGCGTCGCTGAGCTTTTTTTTTTCAGGATGTTGCAAGATGCTGCGAGCGGTTGCGCAAAAACGATATTGCGTGCGAAAAGGAACACGAGGCGTTGTGGTGAGATGAATATACTGCGGGCGGGTGCTCTGGATCTTTGTCTCTGGAGCCCGAGCGAAAGATACAAAGAGAAAAGCCCCGAGTCGATATCCATCAACCCGAGGCCTACTCTAACGCGTGACAACGTTAAGTTAGCCTCTTACCCGCCGCGAGGCAAGGAGAAGAAGGCATGATGCCGAACAAACGGAGCCTGTTAAAATTGGTGGTTATTTGTGCCACGGTAATATCATTGGCATGGATAACTCGCAGCACGCTGTGTGAGCTGCGGATCCGATCGGGCACTACGGAGGTTGCGGCCATTTTGGCTTACGAATCCGGACGGTAAGGCAACCCAGCGGCGGGGGCTTGGCCTCCGCCTGCTGGCAGTCGATGCGTTGATCCGGGAGCACCCATCCGCTCAAAAAAAACGGCGAGCCTCAGCTCGCCGTGTTCATGTTGATGTCGGGGCTTATTTCAGGCCGGCGGCATCGCGCAGCAGCGCGGCTTTATCGGTCGCTTCCCACGGGAAGTGCTCGCGGCCGAAGTGGCCGTAGGCAGCGGTTTCGCGGTAGATCGGCTGCAGCAGATCCATCATCTGGATCAGGCCGTATGGGCGCAGATCGAAGAATTCGCGCACCAGCAGCGTCAGCTGTTCGGTTGGCACTTTCTCGGTACCGAAGGTTTCCACCATGATGGAGGTCGGTTCCGCTACGCCGATAGCGTAAGACACCTGGATCTCGCAGCGATCGGCCAGGCCGGCGGCGACGATGTTTTTCGCCACGTAGCGCGCCGCGTAAGCCGCGGAACGGTCAACCTTGGACGGATCCTTACCGGAGAAGGCGCCGCCGCCGTGGCGCGCCATGCCGCCGTAGGTGTCGACGATGATTTTACGGCCGGTCAGGCCGCAGTCGCCCATCGGGCCGCCGATAACGAAACGGCCGGTCGGGTTGATGTGGTATTTGGTGCCCGCCGTCAGCCATTCCGCCGGCAGTACCGGTTTGATGATCTCTTCCATCACCGCTTCTTGCAGATCTTTCAGTGCGATGTCTTCGGAATGCTGAGTGGACAGTACCACCGCGTCGATGCCGACGATTTTGCCGTCGTCGTACTGGAAGGTCACCTGGCTCTTCGCGTCCGGGCGCAGCCACGGCAGGGTGCCGTTTTTACGCACTTCGGACTGGCGCTGCACCAGACGGTGCGCGTAGGTTACCGGGGCCGGCATCAGCACGTCGGTTTCGTTGGTGGCGTAGCCAAACATCAAGCCCTGATCGCCGGCGCCCTGCTCGAGAGGATCGGTACGGTCAACGCCCTGATTGATATCCGGGGATTGCTTGCCGATGGCGCTCAATACTGCGCAGGAGTTGGCGTCAAAGCCCATGTCCGAATGAACGTAGCCGATTTCGCGCACGGTCTTGCGGGTGATCTCTTCGATATCGACCCAGGCGCTGGTGGTGATTTCACCGCCGACCAGCACCATACCGGTTTTCACGTAGGTTTCGCAGGCGACGCGCGCCTTCGGATCTTGTTCCAGGATGGCGTCGAGGACGGCATCGGAGATCTGATCGGCGATTTTATCTGGATGTCCTTCGGAGACGGATTCGGACGTGAATAGGTGTTTAGCCATTGTGTTCTTTACCTTGCATAAGACGGGTTAGAAGTTACTGCACAGCGCTGGAGATCCGGTATCAAAGCGAAGGGTCTCCGCTGATGGCCCGAAGATGCATCCTGCAACGCCCCTCAGGCAAAGCCGTTAAGCAGTTTATCAGTTAACCAGTATAGATGGATTAACATCTGGACGTCTATTTTAGGTCATGGTTTAGCCATATTGCCAGTAATTTTTTGCGCTTTCGCTCTTTTGCGCAAACGGATTGGCGCCATTTTCATCGCTTGAAACAGTTTTTGGCGAATTTTCATTTTGCTTTTTCACCTGCTTACCGGTATAAACTGCGCGCGCGGTTCATTTGCTGCACAGTGCGGCGAGCGAGAGTGGGGGAAGGCGCGATCAACTTCCGCTTTGCATTCGCCGGCGTTGCGCTATTATCCGTCGCAGGCGTTCGTCGTGAGCGCCGCCGCTTCATCGAACGGTCACGTTCTTACACTATTTTAGAGGCTTGGTCGTTCACTCCGAACGGCGCGCGTGGAGGTGGTTGGATTAATGATCCGTTGTCTACCGGTTGTTGGTTCTCAACAGCAGTGCCGTTCTGGCGCACATTCTTCTGCTAGTTCCCGTCTTGTCTCTCTGTCACTTTCCAGGTGCGATAAACACTTGGCCGCTACTCAGGATTCTCGGGCCGGCTAACGGTCGTCTGAAGAACTGAACAAGGGTAGCCTGCAGCCTTCCTGTGGGATGTTTCTTGGCCCGATTCACGAGGTTTGAACAGGGTGTCTTACAATTATATGAGTGATATCCCCTTCAGCTTTCACGCTGCAGCGTTGTTGCCTGCGCGCGCTCACCCCAGTCACTCAGCTGAACTGAGCTCCCGGGGATTTACGCGCTTGCCGCCTAGCCGCAACATGAAATCTTTTGGGCATAAACCGATCGCTGACCGCGAGCGGCAGTTCTCTTCGCTGCCACCGGCACGGCTTGTTGGGTTGTTCTCGCGGGTTGTAGCTGCGATAGTGGCTGACGGTTTCGTCAGTACGGAATGTGAGGCGAACCATGTCTGATGATCTGTTGATTCACCGTCCGCCGGTTGCGGGCGAGTCTTTATCTTTGCGCTCCATGCAGGAGGTTGCCATGAATGATCGTAATGCCAGCAAGATGCTGCGTACTTATAACGTCGCCTACTGGGGCAACAATTACTATGACGTGAACGAGCTGGGCCATATCAGCGTGTGCCCGGATCCGGATGTCCCGCAGGCGCGTGTCGATCTGGCAGAATTGGTGAAAGCGCGCCAGAAAGACGGCCAGCGCTTGCCGGCGCTGTTCTGCTTCCCGCAGATCCTCCAGCATCGTTTGCGTTCGATCAACGCCGCGTTCAAGCGCGCGCGTGAATCCTTCGGCTACCAGGGCGGTTATTTCCTGGTGTACCCGATCAAGGTGAACCAACATCGCCGCGTGATTGAGTCGCTGGTGAACTCCGGCGAACCGCTGGGACTGGAAGCCGGTTCCAAGGCTGAACTGATGGCGGTACTGGCGCATGCCGGCATGACCCGCTCGGTGATCGTCTGTAATGGTTATAAAGACCGTGAATACATCCGCCTGGCGCTGATCGGTGAAAAACTGGGGCACAAGGTGTACCTGGTGATCGAGAAGATGTCCGAGATCAACCTGGTGCTGGAAGAGGCCGAACGGCTGAACGTGGTGCCGCGCCTGGGCGTGCGTGCGCGTCTGGCTTCGCAGGGCTCCGGCAAATGGCAGTCGAGCGGCGGCGAAAAATCCAAGTTCGGTCTGGCGGCGGTGCAGGTGCTGAAGCTGGTGGAGACCCTGCGCGAAGCGGGCCGTCTCGACAGCTTGCAACTGCTGCACTTCCATCTGGGTTCGCAGCTGGCCAACATTCGCGATATCGCCACCGGCGTGCGTGAATCGGCGCGTTTCTACGTTGAACTGCACAAGCTGGGCGTCAACATCCAGTGCTTCGACGTGGGCGGCGGCTTGGGCGTCGACTACGAAGGCACCCGTTCGCAGTCCGACTGCTCGGTGAACTACGGCCTGAACGAATACGCCAACAACGTGATTTGGGGCATCGGCGACGCCTGTAACGAACACGGCTTGCCACACCCGACGGTGATCACCGAGTCCGGCCGCGCTGTGACCGCGCACCACACGGTGCTGGTGTCCAACGTGATCGGCGTAGAGCGCAACGAGTTCAGCGAACCGCAGCCGCCGGAAGCTGACGCGCCACGTGCGCTGGAAAGCATGTGGGAAACCTGGCTGGAAATGAACGAGCCGGAGAACCGCCGCTCGCTGCGCGAATGGCTGCACGACAGCCAGATGGATCTGCACGACGTGCATACCCAATATGCGCACGGCATGCTGGATCTGACCAAGCGCGCCTGGGCCGAGCAGCTGTATCTGAACATCTGCAACAAGATCCAGCAGCAGCTCGATCCGAGCAACCGCGCGCACCGCCCAATCATCGACGAACTGCAAGAGCGCATGGCGGACAAGTTCTACGTCAACTTCTCGCTGTTCCAGTCGATGCCGGATGCCTGGGGCATCGATCAGCTGTTCCCGGTGCTGCCGCTGGAAGGGCTGGATAAGCCGCCGGAAGGCCGCGCGGTGCTGCTCGACATTACCTGCGACTCCGATGGCACCATCGATCATTACGTCGACGGCGACGGCGTGGCGACCACCATGCCGATGCCGCCGTACGATCCTGAGAACCCACCGGCGCTGGGCTTCTTCATGGTCGGCGCGTACCAGGAGATCCTCGGCAACATGCACAACCTGTTTGGTGATACCGCCTCGGTTGACGTGTACGTGTTCCCGGACGGCAGCGTCGAGACCGAGCTGTCCGATGAGGGCGACACCGTGGCGGATATGCTGGAGTACGTGCAGCTCGATCCGAGCGCGCTGTTGGCCAAATTCCGCGATCAGGTGAAAGAAACCGATCTGGACGGCGAGCTGCAGGCGCAGTTCCTGGAAGAGTTTGAAGCCGGCCTGTACGGCTATACCTATCTGGAAGACGAGTAATTTTGTAATAAAAAACGGGCGCTGATGCAGCGCCCGTTGTTTTTCAATGAGTTTCCCCTCACGCCGGCTATTCCCCGCTAATCCTCGCTAATCAGTTGTCACAAATTTGTTAACTCCCGGTGAGGACTTGGTCAACACTTTCTTTATAGGTTGTCTTCATCGGCTTTGCAGTTGTTGGATGCGGAGAGGGTAATGATGATCAACAGACGGCGATTGATTGTGGCCGGCGGCGGTTTATCCGCGCTGCTGGCGTTGGGGTGGCAGCCTTTCCTGTCAGCGACGGGGGCGCCCGAACGATTTGCAGTGAACTACAGCGACCAACAGTGGCGTCAACGCTTGACCCGCGCACAATATCAAATTCTGCGCGAGGGGGGGACTGAAGCGCCCTATAGCAGCCCATTGAACGACGAACACCGCAAAGGGATATTCTCTTGCGCAGGATGTGGCCTGCCGCTGTTTTCCTCGGATACCAAATTTGACAGCCACACGGGTTGGCCGAGTTTTTACCGTCCTCTCGAACATGCCGTCGCCCAGCGTCGAGATCTTTCGTTCGGCATGGTACGGGATGAGGTGCACTGCCAACGCTGCGGCGGACATCTGGGACACGTGTTCGACGACGGCCCTCCGCCGACCGGGCTGCGTTACTGCATGAACGGGGTCGCCTTGCAATTCACGCCGCGGTCGGCCTAGCGGAGAGAGCGATATGTGGCTCCTGATACTGGCTTATTTAGGCGGCATTTTGACTATCGCCAGCCCGTGCATTTTGCCGGTGCTGCCGTTCGTTTTTGCTCGAGCTGACCGTCCGTTCTTGCGTTCCGGTTTACCGCTACTGGTAGGTATGGCACTGACCTTCGCCTTGTTCGCCACGTTGGCCGCCGTCGGCGGCGGCTGGGTGGTCGCCGTCAATCAATATGGCCGCTGGCTGGCGCTGATCCTGATGGCGCTGTTTGGCGCGACGCTGCTGTTTCCGGCGCTTTCCGATCGCGTCATGCGGCCGTTGGTCTCCGCCGGTAATCGGTTATCGGATCGGATCGCGACAGACAAGCACAACTCGCTTGGCTCATCGTTGTTGTTGGGCGTAGCTACAGGCTTGCTTTGGGCGCCCTGCGCCGGGCCGATCCTGGGCCTGGTGCTGACCGGTGCAGCACTGCAGGGAGCGAATGTCGGTTCGACGTTGCTGCTGTTGGCCTATGCCGCAGGCGCCGCCACGTCGCTGGCGCTGGCGTTGGTGATAGGCGGTAAGGTCTTTAGTGCTATGAAGCGTTCGCTGGGCACCGGCGAATGGATACGTCGTGGTTTGGGGGGCGCTATGCTGCTTGGCGTAGTGGCGATTGCATTCGGCCTGGACACCGGCGTGCTGGCGCGGATTTCCACCGCTTCTAGCGGCGGCATCGAACAGCGGCTGGTGCAGGTGTTTAGCCCGGCGAGCCGGCCGACAGCAGCCCTGCTGCAAACGGCGGCCGACGCTGCGCCGGCGCTGAGCGATCTGGGGGAAATGCCTTCGCTGTCGGGTGCAGTACAGTGGTTGAACTCTCCGCCGCTTACGGCCGAATCGCTGCGCGGTAAGGTGGTTCTGGTGGATTTTTGGACCTATTCCTGCATCAACTGTCTGCGTTCTCTGCCTTATGTGAAAGCATGGGCAGAAAAATACCGCGATCAGGGACTGGTGGTGATTGGTGTGCATGCCCCGGAGTTCGCCTTTGAAAGAGATGTCGGTAACGTTGCTAAAGAGGCGAAAAAGCTCGGTATCGATTACCCGATAGCCATCGATAACAACTATCGTATTTGGCAGGCTTTCAACAATCAGTATTGGCCTGCGCACTATTTTATCGACGCTAACGGGCGCATACGCTACCAACATTTTGGCGAAGGCGATTATGCGCAGTCGGAGCACGTCATTCAGGCGCTGCTGAGACTGGCGGGAAGAAAAGACACCAGCATGGATATCAGTCAGGTGCATGGGCAAGGAGTGGAACAAGCCGCAAGCCGACAGGCGGATATCTCGCCGGAAACTTACCTGGGATATCAACGTGCGGAAAACTTCGCTTCAGCGCCTGCTGTTCAGGATCGCGCCGCTGATTATGTCGCCTCATCCCTGTTGCCGCTGAACCACTGGGCGCTGGCGGGCACTTGGACCATCGGGGCTGAACGCGCCACGCTGAGTGAACCCAACGGGCGTATCGTCTATCGCTTTCACGCTCGCGATCTGCATTTGGTGCTGGGGCCAGACGCGACGGGACAGCCGATAGCGTTCAAAGTGACGCTGGATGGCAAGGTGCCAGGTGAAATGCATGGCGTCGATGTGGCGCCGGATGGCAGCGGTATGATAACCGATCAACGGCTTTACCAACTGATCCGCCAAACCGACGGAGCGGGGGAACATACTTTCAGCATCGAATTCGAGCGGGCTGGGGTTTCGGCCTATGCTTTCACCTTCGGCTAATCCAGGGGGGCAGAATGAAACGCACAAACGGGTTTGGCCCGCTGCTGCGAGCTTGCGCCGTCACCGGCGTGATGGCTTTAAGCGGCATGATTTTCTGGCAGGGGAATGTGTGGTCTCAGGGGGGAGAGGCGACGGCGGCAACGCTGCCCGCACCGACGATAGATGAGCCTGCAAATGCCTCGCACAGTGAAACTGCCATTTTCGCCGGTGGCTGCTTTTGGGGCGTACAGGGAGTTTTCCAGCATGTGAAAGGCGTGATCAGCGCTGTGTCAGGTTATGCCGGCGGTGCAGCGAAAACGGCGAACTATGACAGCGTCAGCACAGGATCTACCGGCCATGCAGAATCTGTGGCGGTGACCTTTGATCCGACGCAGGTCTCCTATGGTGCGCTGTTGCAGATATTTTTCTCGGTTGTGCACGATCCCACCGAGCTTAATCGGCAGGGGCCAGATACCGGCACCCAATACCGCTCGGCGATCTTCCCACAGAGCGCCGCCCAGCAGCAGGTCGCCAGCGCGTATATAGCCCAGTTGCAGGCAAGCCACAGTTTTGAACGGCCGCTGATGACCCGTATCGAAAGCAACGGTCGTTTCTACTCGGCGGAGGCGTATCACCAGAATTTTTTAACCGATCATCCCGACTCGCCTTATATTCGGATTAATGATCTGCCGAAGATCAAGCAGCTTGAGCAGAGTTTCCCGGTTCGCTATCGCGCCCAACCGGTGTTGGTTAACGTAAAGTCATTGTGAGGATCCGCAGCGGTACGCCGTTCTTCTATACTTGCGTACGACGAGTGGCCAGGATCATTTGCACGCTTGAAGCGTGAATAAAATACGGCCATAATCTGCCGTATCGGTAGCACCGAAACAAACATCGAATTACCCGTCATACTTGAAGTTGCCTCTATGTTGGCTGCGTGCGTTCACCCCAGTCACTTACTTGAGTAAGCTCCTGGGGATTCCCGCCCTGGCCGTCTTGATGCAACTCCAATTATCTAGGGTATCAATCCCTTTCTCGTCGGGCTAACGACGCGGGAGGGATTTTTTTTTGTAACGGCCCGGCGCTTGCGCTCGGCAACTTGTTGAACTACGAGGGTTTACTATGAGCACCTTAGGCCATCAGTCCGATAATTCATTAGTGTCCAACGCCTTTGGTTTCCTGCGCTTTCCGCTGAACTTCATGCCTTACGACAGCGATGCAGAGTGGGTCATCACCGGCATTCCGTTTGACATGGCGACCTCCGGTCGTGCCGGCGGCCGTCATGGCCCGGCGGCCATCCGTCAGGTGTCTACCAACCTGGCCTGGGAAGGTAACCGTTGGCCGTGGAGCTTCGATCTGCGCGATCGCCTGAACGTGGTTGACTGCGGCGACATCGTGTTCAACTTCGGCGACGCGCAGGACATGAGCGACAAGCTGCAGGCGCACGCGGAGAAACTGCTGAAGGCCGGCAAGCGCATGCTCTCGTTCGGCGGCGACCACTTCGTGACCCTGCCGCTGCTGCGCGCGCACGCCAAGCATTTCGGCAAGCTGGCGCTGGTGCACTTCGACGCCCATACCGATACCTATGCCAACGGCAGCAAGTTCGACCACGGCACCATGTTCTATCATGCCCCGAACGAAGGCCTGATCGATCCGCACCACTCGGTGCAGATCGGTATTCGCACCGAGTTCGATCATGACAACGGCTTCACCGTGCTGGATGCCGCGCAGGTGAACGATCGCAGCGTGGACGACCTGCTGACCCAGATCAAAGGCATCGTCGGCGATATGCCGGTGTATCTGACCTTCGACATCGACTGCCTGGATCCGGCGTTCGCACCGGGCACCGGCACGCCGGTGATCGGCGGCCTGACTTCCGATCGTGCGCTGAAACTGGTGCGCGGCATGCAGTCGCTGAACATCGTCGGCATGGACGTGGTGGAAGTGGCGCCGGCCTATGACCAGTCCGAGATCACCGCGCTGGCCGCGGCGACCCTGGGCCTGGAGATGCTATACCTGCAGGCGGCGAAGAAACACGCCTGACGCTTGGTCACTCATCGCTGAAAGAGCGGCCCCCATCGTATTGGGGGCCGTTTTTTTTTGCCCCGGGCCGCTTGTTTGACGCCTTTCGCCGTCCCTTTTCAGCCGGTTGCAACGCCTTTGCGCAAGCCTGCGCAGAAATGAAATTGAGCCAGGAAAAGGGAACCGGAATAGCGGGGAGAATGAATATACTGCGTGCGGGTGCTCTGGATCTTTGTATCTGGAGCCTGCGTGAAAGGTACAAAGAGAAAAGCCCCGAGTCGATATCCATCAACCCGAGGCCAACTCTAACGCCAGACAACGTTAAGTTAGCCTCTTACCCGCCGCGAGGCAAGGAGAAGAAGGCATGATGCCGAACAAACGGAGCCTGTTAAAATTGGTGGTTATTTGTGCCACGGTAATATCACTGGTATGGATAACTCGCAGCACGCTGTGTGAGCTGCGGATCCGATCGGGCAACACGGAGGTTGCGGCCATTTTGGCTTACGAATCCGAACGGTAAGGCAACCCGGCGACGGGGGATGTCCCCCGTCTGCTGATTGTTGGCGTCCAGATCCATGAGCACCCTCTCAACGCTTTCGGTTTTCCGCCGCACAGGACAGGGAAACGGGTTTATGCCTGCTTCACCTGCCGTGTCAGCAGCATGCGGCCAAACAGCGCGCCGCCCGCCAGCAGCGTCAGCAGCTGTGAGGCGATCAGCACCGCAAAGCCCGAAGACACCTTGCCCTGGCTGGCCATCACCATGCCCATCGCCATCGGCACAAATGCCGAGAACAGATTGCCGATGCCGTTGATCAGCCCATAGGCGCTGCCGACCGCCTCCGGCCGCGCATAATGTTGCAGCAGGGTAGGGATCGCCGCGCCCTGCGCGCCCCAACAGGCATTGGCCGCCAGCAGGAAGAAGGCGATCCAGCCAAGCTGATGGCTGTTCATCACGCCATAGATGCACAGCGCGGTCGCTGCGCCGCCGCAGACGAAGATCAGCGGCGCTTGATAAGGGCGGATACGATCGAGCAACACGCCGCCGAGGTATTTGGAGGCGATGCTGACGATGAAAGGCAGCGCGGCCATCCAGCCCATCTGCTTGATGGAGAACCCCTTTTCATCGGTCAGATACGCCGGCAACCAGGCGCTGGAGCCCCACAGATAGCTGAGCGTGGCGATCTCGATCAGCAGGATCCAGCCGAGCATCGGCGTGCGCCAGGCCAGCGCAAAGGTATGCCAGACGCGGCTCAGCACCGGTTGCGGATCGGCGGGGCGTGAAGATGAAGATAAGGCGAGGGGATGAACGAACTGCTGCACCAGCGCCAGCCCCAGCAGCAGGTTGAGCAGCGCCAGCAGGTGAAACGACATAGCCCAACCGAAGTGCGCCATCAGAAAACTCACCAGCGGAAAGCCGAGTACCAGCCCCAATGAAACGCCCAACGCGCTCAGCGCGTTGGGCTTGCCGCGCTCGTCGGCGGCGAAGTGATCGCTGATGTACATGGTCTTCAGCGAGAACAGCGGCCCTTCACTGACGCCAAGCAGTGCGCGCACCACGCACAGCATCATCAGCGATCCCGCCAGCGGCGAGGCGGCGGTGAGCAGCGCCCACAGCACCACGCTCAGCGTCAGCGCACGGCGATAACCCATCAGCGTTTCCAGAAACGGCGTCAGCAACATGGCGGACAGGCCGTAGCCGAGCAAAAACACCGTCATCAGCGTGCCCTGGTGAGCACGGTTGCCGCCGAGTTGGAAGTGTTGCAGGAACTCGGGATTGACCAACATCACGGCGATATTGACCCGATCTGCATAGGCGATAACGATCAGAAACAGCAGGGCGATCACCCCAAACCAGCGTTGACGTTGTTGCACGGTGCGTTCCTCAGTGCGAGCGGTTGACGAATTCAGGCAGCAGCAAACTTATCCGCGGATCCCATATGGCTGAAGCGCGGTGATGGGGCTGATTTGTGTAAATTTATTGTTATCAAATAGGGTGTGAAAAACAGTGAGAAAACACTTTTACGCGCAATACGTCGCCGGGATCAACGCATTTTTTGCCATAAATTAGTGGGAGAGCGCACAACTGACATAGGTTTTTCATATCGGTGCACTATTTCGTGATCCTTTCCACATTTGTCATTTTTAAACAACCTTTCATTAACATTTGCCGTTCCGCTCGCTTGACGAAAGTTTCACCAGACTTATAGTGGCTGTATTAAATAAGAAACTGAGTTTCATATATGAAACAATCAGATAGAGGATAAAAGCAATGAGCTGGAAGAATGTGTGCGAAGTGTCTCAGGTGAAAGAAGATTTTCCTTTCTCCGCCAAAGTGGAAGGAAAAGAGGTCGGCGTTTATCTGGTCGACGGTAGCTACTACGCGCTGGAAGACGTCTGTCCACATGCTTATGCCTTGCTCAGCCAGGGGTTTGTAGATGACGGCAAGGTTGAGTGCCCGCTGCATGAAGCGCTGTTTGACGTGCGCACCGGCCAATGCCTGCGCGAGCCGGGCGGCCGCGATCTGCAAACCTACCCCACCCGGGTGGTCGACAACCAAATCCAGATCACCTTTATCGCGGAGGAGTAATCATGCAGCACATCACCGATTTCAATCCCTGGCTGCCGGACACCCAACAGGTGACACCGGCCCGCGAAGGCGGCAACGGTCAAATCCATCAGCCGGGCCAGTTCCGCAATGTCATCTGGCAAAACCGCGCCCGTGTGCCGGACGGTTTCGAAACCGCGCTGGTGGCGGCGCTGGAAACGATCTTCGAGCAGGGGGCGGAAGAGCTGGAGCAGATCGTCAGCGCCTTGAATCAGCGCCGTCTGTTCGATCGCAGCGGCCAACCGTGGAATGAGGCGACGTTCCGCGAATTCCTTCACGTTAACGGTTTCTGAGCCACATCCGGGAGAAGACAATGACAGCAAACACAACATCCTCCGAACAGAGCTTGCAGGACTATCTTGACCAGGGGCTACGCGGCATGTGGTATCCGGTGCTGGCCAGCTGGGAAGTGGGCAACAACCCGGTCGGCATCACCCGTCTGGAGCAGCAAATCGTGGTGTGGCGCGACGGTGAAGGCCAGATCCACGCGCTGGAAGACCGCTGCCCGCACCGTGGCGCACGGCTTTCCATGGGGTGGAATCTCGGCGATCGCATTGCTTGCTGGTATCACGGGGTGGAAGTCGGCGGCGACGGTACGGTAAAAGACGTGCCGGCAGTGGATCGCTGCCCGCTGGTGGGGCAAAAATGCCTGCGTTCTTACCCGGCCAAAGAAGCCTATGGCGCGGTGTTCCTCTATTTCGGCGTGACGGCGGATGAAGCGCCGGCGGAGCTGACCTTCCCGCAAGAGCTGGCGGATGAAGCGTCGTACAGCAACTTCCTGTGCACCGCCAGCTGGAACTGCAACTACCAGTACGCATTGGAAAACGTGATGGATCCGATGCACGGCACCTACCTGCACTCCTCCTCGCACTCGATGGCGGAAGGGGATCGCAAGGCGGATATGGGGCTGGAGCCGACCGACAGCGGGTTTATCTTCAAGAAAAACGGCCAGATCGGCGTCAACTTCGACTGGGTGGAGTTCGGCAACAGCGGCGCGTATTGGATGCGTCTGTCGATCCCATACAAGAAGCGTTTCGGGCCAGGCGGTCACTTCTGGATCGTCGGCATGGTGGTGCCGGAAGACAAGGATCACTGCCGGGTGTTCTTCTGGCGTATCCGCAAGGTGAAAGACTGGCAGCGCGACATGTGGCGCTTTATGTACCGCAATCGTCTGGAATCGCTGCATTGGGACGTGCTCGAGCAGGATCGCATCGTGCTTGAAAACATGGCACCTAACGCCCGCGGCCGCGAATATCTGTACCAGCACGACGTCGGTCTTTCTCGCCTGCGCCGCCTGATGCAGAAAGAAGCGCAGAAACAGCTGGCGACGCTGCGTGAGCGGGAGGCGGCGCAGTGAACGGCCTGTTGAACGGCAAACGCATCGTGGTCACCGGTGCGGCGCGCGGCCTGGGCTACAGCTTTGCCGCCGCCATCGCCGCCGCCGGCGCGCAGGTGGTGATGTGCGATATTTTGGCGGATGAGCTGGTGGCGAGCGGCGCCGCGCTGCGCGAGCAGGGTGCTCGGGTGGAAACGCAGACCATCGATCTGGCATCACCGGATTCGATCCGCTCGGCGTTCGAAAAGATCGCCGCAGGCGGCGGGATCGACGGGCTGGTGAACAACGCGGCGCTGGCGACCGGCGTCGGCGGCAAAACCATGATGGAATACGATATCGATCTGTGGGATCGGGTGATGCAGGTCAACGTGCGCGGTACCTGGCTGGTGAGCCAGGCGGCGGTGCCGCTGTTGGCGCGCAACCCGCACGCCAAGATAGTCAACGTGGCGTCGGACACCGCGCTGTGGGGCGCGCCGCGCCTGATGGCCTATGTCGCCAGCAAAGGCGCGCTGATCGCGATGACCCGATCGATGGCGCGCGAGCTGGGCCCGCAGGGCATCTGCGTCAACGCCATCGCGCCGGGCCTGACGCGGGTGGAAGCCACCGAGTATGTGCCCGCCGAGCGCCATCAGCTGTACGAGCAGGGGCGCGCGCTGGCCGGGGCGCAGCACCCGGACGATGTGAATGGGACGGTGCTTTATCTGCTGTCGTCGCTGGCGGATTTCGTCACCGGCCAACTGCTGCCGGTCAACGGCGGTTTCGTATTCAACTGACGGCCCGCAGGGCAGGCGCAGAGCGCAGGAGCGAGAGATGGCGGATGAGCAAGCATGTAAGTATCTGATCCCGGGACTGGATCGCGGGTTGCAGTTGCTGCTGGCGTTTGGCGAGCAGCATAAGGAAATGACCTTCGCCGAGTTGCATCGCCTGGTCGATATGCCGAAGGCCACTGCTTACCGCGTGGTGCAGACGCTCGAGCACCTGGGCTTCCTGGAGCGCAATCCGCGCACCAACACCTTTGCGCTCGGTATCAAGGTGCTGCGCCTCGGCTTCGAATACATCGCGTCGCTGGACGTGGCGCAGGCCGGCCAGCCGGTGATCGAGCAGCTGCGCGATCGCAGCCAGTGCAGCAGCCATCTGGCGATCCGCGACGGTCGCGACGTGATCTACATCGCTCGCGTCAGCGCCGCCGGTTCGCAGATCAATCAGGTCAGCGTCGGCACCCGTTTGCCGGTGCATCAGACCTCGCTCGGCCGCATGCTGTTGACCAGCGCTACCCGCAGCGAGTTCGAACAGCTTTATCCGGACGCGCAGCTGCCGGGCAATACGCCAGGCACCCCGGCGGATCGCGAAACGCTGTGGCAGATGGTGCAGCAAGACAAAGCGCGCGGCTATGTGATCGGCGAATCGTTCTTCCGCCACGGCATCTCCTCGATCGTCTACCCGATCTTCAACCGCGAGCAGCGGGTCGAGGCGGTGGTCAGCATCATGGTGCCGTCCGATGAGATCCCGAAAACGGATCGCGAGCGGCTGCGCATGGAAGTGCGCGACGCGGCGGAGAAAATTTCCGGCTTCCTCGGCGCGCCGCCGCAGGCCAACGTCGGCTAACCGACAGGACCGACTCTTTTACTCAGGCAGGGATAAGGCCCGTAGCAAACAGGGGCCGGGGTTCGATCATGCCTGAAAACCGTATGCAGCGAGAACGTGAGGCTGAAAAATGAGCGTAATCGGAATCGAAAAACTGGAATTTGGCGTCGAAGATCTGTCAACCTGCGAAAAATTCATGCAAGACTTCGGCCTGCAGCCCGCCACGCAACATTGGGGCGAACCGCAACGCGAATTCACTACCCTGAGCGGGGCGCGGGTCGTCCTGCACCCGTTGCAAAGCGCGGCGCTGCCTGCGGCGTTTGAAGGCGGTTCTACCCTGCGCCGCATGACCTGGGGCGTGGCCTCGCCCGCCGATCTGGCGCGCCTGCAGCCGCGTTTGGCGTTGATGCCCGGCTTTCGTCAGGTGGGTGAAGAGCTGGAGTGCCTCGATCCCAACGGCATGACGCTGCGCTTCGTCGTCAGCCGCCAGCAGGCGGTCGAGGTGCCGGTCACGCCAATCAACCAATGGGGCGACGTGCGCCGCATCGATCAACCCAGCCCGGTGTATGCGCAGGCGCAGCCGATCAACATCGGCCACGTGGTGTTCTTCGTTGACGATCTGGCGGCGACCGAGCGTTTCTACCGCGAGCTGTTGGATTTCCAGGTTTCCGATCGCTATATCGATCGCGCCGTCTTCCTGCGCACCCAGGCGCGCGGTGGCCACCATAACCTGTTCTTGCTGAAGCTGCCGAACCGCCCGCGGGGCCTGAATCATGTGGCATTCACCGTGCGCGATATCCACGAAGTGATCGGCGGCGGCATCGCCATGAACAAGGAGAAGTGGAGCACCTTTATCGGCCCCGGCCGCCACCCGATCTCCTCGGCCTATTTCTGGTACGTCAACAGCCCGACCGGCGGCGCGTTTGAGTATTACACCAACGACGATTATCTGACGGAAAACTGGCAGCCGCGTGAGCTGGAGCACTCGTTGGTCTCCTTCACCGAATGGGCGGTGGAAGGCGGCATCGATCACGACACGCGCCGCCAGCATAAAAAGGCGGAGGCGTTATGAACCGGCCGGAACACGCGGGCATCGTCATCGTCGGCGGCGGCCAGGCCGGCGGCTGGGCGGCTAAGACGCTGCGTGACCGCGGTTACCGCGGCCGGCTGACGGTGGTCAGCGACGAACCCTACGATTTTTACGAGCGGCCGCCGCTGTCGAAAGCGGCGCTGCTGGATGCCGCCGCCCCCCTTAGCCGGTTGTTCAGCGAGCAGGCGGTGGCGGAGCTGAATATCGACTGGCGCCGCCCGCTGCGCGCCGAGTCCATCGATGCAGAACAGCAAATCGTCACGCTCAGCGACGGGCAGCGGCTGCAGTTCGAACAGTTGCTGATCGCCACCGGCGGGCGGCCGCGTTTGCCGGGCGCCGCCTGGGCGCAGCACCCGCGCGTGATGACGCTGCGTTCCTGGGACGATGCGGCCCGGTTGCGGCAGGCTCTACAGGGCTGTCGCCGCCTGGCGATCGTCGGCGGCGGTTGGATCGGGCTGGAGATCGCCGCTTCCGCGCGGCGTCTCGGCGTCGAGGTGACGGTGTTTGAACGCCAGCCCGCGCTGTGCATGCGCAGCGTCGGCACCGACGTCTCACAGGCGTTACTCGAACTGCATCGTCAGCAGGGTGTCACGGTGCTGTGCGGCTGCGGCGAGATTACGTTGGCAGATCGCGACGGTGCCGCCTGGATCGGCAGCGCAGTCAGCGATCCGCAGGCATTCGACTTGGTGGTGGTAGGGATCGGCGTCGAGCTGAATCTCGAACTGGCGCGCAGCGCCGGGTTGGCGATCGAGTCCGGCATCGTGGTTGACGGCCAGGGGCGCACCAGCCATCCGGCGATTTTCGCCGCCGGCGACGTGGCGCGCCACCCGACGCTCGGCCTGTGCCTGCAGTCCTGGGCCTACGCGCAAAATCAGGCCATCAGCACCGCCTGTGCGATGCTCGACGCCTTCGCCGCCCCGTATGACGACGTGGCCTGGCTCTGGTCGGATCAATACGACGCCAATATTCAGATCCTCGGCGTACCGAGCGGCGGCGTGCACCAAGTGGTGCGCCGCACGCCGCAGTCGCAGGTGTTCTTCACGCTGAACGCCGATCGGCAGCTGGTGCAGATGGTGGCGTTCAACGACGCGCGCACCATCAAGCTCGGCAAGCGTTGGCTGGCGAGTGGCCGGGTGCTGGATCCGCAGCAGTTGGCGGATGCGGAGTTTTCTTTGATGGCGTTGAAATAACGCCCGAACCTCGGGAGCGTTTTATGACTACGCAAGACATTGACGCCCGCGCTGGACGGGCGGGGGAAGCCGTTGCCGAAAATCCGCAGCAGCGGGTGCGCTGGTCGGTGCCGATCGCGCTGTTCGCCTGCGTGCTGCTGGCGTTTTTCGACAAGATCAGCATCGCGGCGCTGTTTTCCGACGCCGAGTTTCAGCAGGCGTTAGGGATCGGTTTCGACCCGGCGCGGCTGGGCTTGCTGATGAGCGCATTTCTGTTCTCCTACGGCATCTCCTCGATGCTGCTCAGCGGCATCGGCGACCGGCTTAACCCGGTAAAAGTATTGATTGGCATGATGGTGGTGTGGGCTGTGTTGATGGTGTTGATGGGGTTGGTGCGTTCCTATCACGCCATGATGACGCTGCGCATTCTGCTCGGTATCGCCGAAGGGCCGCTGCTGCCGATGGCCTACGCCATTATTCGTCAGGCCTTCCCGCCGCAGTTACAGGCGCGGGCCACCATGCTGTGGCTGCTCGGCACGCCGCTGGGCGCCGCCCTCGGTTTCCCGGTCACCCTGTACATTCTCAATAACTTCGACTGGCAGGCCACCTTCTTCTTTATGGCGTTGCTGACGCTGCCGGTGATGCTGTTGGTGCTGTTCGGCATGCGTCACTTGAATGTCGCGCGCCCGGCGGCGGCAACCAAGCCGGCGGTTTCCGAGCGTAAACAGCATCGCCGCGAGCTGCTGCGCAACCCGCATTTCTGGATGATTTGCCTGTTCAATATCGCCTTCCTGACCTACCTGTGGGGTATGAACGGCTGGTTGCCGAGCTATCTGATCAAGGGCAAAGGCATCCATCTGGAACATGCCGGTTATCTCTCTTCGCTGCCGTTCATCGCCATGCTGCTCGGCGAAGTGTTGGGCGCCTGGCTGTCGGACAAACTGGATCGGCGCGCGCTGGCCTGCTTCCTGTCGCTGTGCGGTGCCGGTCTCGGGCTGGCGGTGGTACTGCATCTGCAGGGCACTTACAGCGTGATCGCCGCGATGGCCTTCAGCACCTTTATGTGGGGCGCCGGCGCCCCGAATATTTTCGCGCTGTTGGCGAAGGCGACCAGCAGCAAAGTCAGCGCCACCGCCGGCGGCATCTTCAACGGGTTGGGCAATTTTGCCGGCGCGCTGGCGCCGGTGCTGATGGGGGCGTTGATCGCCGCCACCGGCAATATGGATAACGGCCTGCTGTTCCTGGTGGTGATGGCGTTCGTCGGCTGCCTCATTCTGCTGCCGTTGCTGAGAAAGTACTGATTAATCAATCGATTAAAAAGAGGAGTGACAACATGTCTCAGGTTGAGAACAAAGCCGGCGTCAAGCCGCAGGATCTGTCGATGGAAAACTGGGTAGAGTCGCGCATCGCTCGCTTCGAAGGCCGTAAATACGACTGGAACGCGCTGAAATTCCAGGCCGACTTCGACCCGAAATACCGCCGCGCGCAGATGCGCTATATCGGCACTGGCGCCACCGGCGTGGCCAGCGACGCCAACACCATTCCGGCGGGCAACTTCACCTTCTCCACCATGGTGCTGCCGTCGAAATGCGAGGGGCCGCTGCACCTGCATGACGACGTGGAAGAAGTGTTCTTCATGCTGAAAGGCAGCATCACGCTGATGATTCAGGATGGGGAAGAGTATTACGAGACCAAGCTGAAAGAGCGCGATCTGATCTCGGTGCCGGCGGGGGTATATCGCGGCCTGTTCAACCACGGCGAGGAAGAGGCGTTGATGTGCGTGATGCTCGGCACCGCCAAGCCGGAGATCCCGACCTATCCGGCGGATCACCCGTTGTCCAAAGTGAAGCGTAGCTGATGAACGTCCTGGCGCAACGCCAACGGGCGCGCTGCGGGGCGTACACCCTGAGCTGGCGCGAGGCCGGGCAGGGGCGGCCGGTGGTGTTGCTGCACGGCATCAGCTCCGGATCCGCCTCGTGGATCAAGCAGTTCAACGATAGCGGCCTGACTGACGGCCACCGTCTGTTGGCGTGGGACGCGCCGGGTTATGGCGGCAGTCTGCCATTGGCGGATCCGCAGGCCGATGCCGCCGGTTATGCGGCGGCGTTGGCGGCGCTGATTGATGAGCTGCAGCTGGCGCAGCCGCTGATCGTCGGCCATTCGCTGGGGGCGCTGATCGGCAGCGCCTATGCCGCCGGCTATCCGGATGGGCTATGCGGGCTGGTGTTGGCGGATCCGGCGCAGGGCTATGCCACGGCGCCGGAGGAAAAACGTCGGCAGGTGTATGGCCAACGCCAACAGATGATAGAGACGCTGGGGCCAGCCGGCTACGGCGAGCAGCGGGCGGCGGCATTGCTGCGTGAAGGGGCGGATCCGCAGGACATCGCCTGGGTGCGCAACGGCATGCAGCAGCTCGATCCCGACGGTTTTCTTAGTGCCGCCTGGATGCTGGCCAATGACGACATCGGCCGCTATCTGGCCCGCTATCGCGGCCCGCTGGAGGTGTGGTGCGGTGAACAGGATCGCATTACGCCGCCGGAGAAGGTGGCCGAGCTGGCGCGTGAGCAGGACGCTGCGTTGCGCCTGATCGCTGCCGCCGGCCATGCCAGCTACCTCGATGCGCCGGCATGTTTCAACCGCTATCTGCGGGACTTTACGGGAGCAATCCAACGATGAATTTTCAGCTTGAGAATCGGGTGGCGGTGGTGACCGGCGGCTCGTCGGGCATCGGTTTCGAAACCCTGAAGCTGCTGCTGGCCGAAGGGGCGAAGGTGGCATTCTGCGGCCGCGATCCGGACAAACTGGCCGGCGCGGAGGCCAGCCTGCGGGCGGACTTTCCGCAGGCGGAGATCCTGGCACTGCGCTGTGACGTACTGGACGCGCAGCAGGTGGCGCAGTTCGCCGCCCAGGTGACGGCGCGTTTCGGCGGCGTAGATCTGCTGATCAACAACGCCGGCCAGGGCTTCGTCGCCCATTTTGACCAGACGCCGCGCGAAGCCTGGCTGCATGAAGCCGAGCTGAAGCTGTTCGGCGTGATCAACCCGGTGCAGGCGTTTTTACCGGCGCTGGAACGTTCGGAGATCGCGTCGATCACCTGCGTGAACTCGCTGTTGGCGCTGCAGCCGGAAGAACACATGATCGCCACCTCGGCGGCGCGCGCCGCGTTGCTCAACATGACGCTGACGCTATCGAAAGAGCTGGTGGACAAAGGCATTCGCGTTAACTCGATCTTGCTGGGGATGGTGGAGTCGGGCCAATGGCGCCGCCGTTTCGACGACCGCAGCGATAAAGATCAAAGCTGGGAGCAGTGGACGGCGGCGATCGCCGAACGGCGCGGCATCCCGATGAAGCGCCTGGGCAAGCCGCAGGAGCCGGCACAGGCGCTGCTGTTCCTCGCTTCGCCGCTGGCTTCCTTTACCACCGGCGCGGCGCTGGACGTTTCCGGCGGCTTTAACCGCCATGTGTAGCAGGGGCAGAAAAAGATGAAGAAGATCATGATGATTGGCTATGGCGCGATGGCGAAGGAAGTGATCGCCCGTTTGCCGGAAGGCGTGGAGGTCGGCTGGGTCCTGGCGCGCGCAGTTCATCATGCGGCGATCGCCGAGGCCTTTGGTGGGCGGGTGCAGGCGCTCACCCATCCCGAGCAGTGTTTGCAGCGGCCGGATCTGGTGTTGGAGTGCGCCAGCCAGCAGGCGGTGGCGGAATTCGGCGAAGCAGTGTTGCAACGCGGCTGGCCGCTGGCGGTGATCTCGACCGGCGCGCTGGCGGACGCCGCATTGCAACAGCGGCTGCAGCAGGTTTGCCGCAGCCATCACGGGCAGCTGATCGTGCTGTCCGGCGCGGTGGCGGGGATGGACGGGCTGGCGTCGGCGCGCGAAGGTGGGCTGGAGAGCGTGACCTATCAGGCCAGCAAAAGCCCGGCCAGCTGGCGCGGCAGCCCGGCGGAGCAGCTGATCGACCTCGATGCGGTGAGCGAAGCGCAGGTATTTTTTGAAGGATCGGCGCGCGAAGCGGCGCGCTTATTCCCGGCCAACGCCAACGTGGCGGCCACCATTGCGCTCAACGGCCTGGGGATGGACGCTACCCGGGTGCGCCTGCAGGTCGATCCCGCCACCCGGCGCAATACCCATCGTCTGCAGGTGCGCGGCGACTTTGGCGAGTTTCATATCGAGCTGAGCGGCACCCCGCTGGCGAGTAATCCCAAAACATCAACCCTGGCGGCGCTGAGCGCGGTGCAAGCCTGCCGCCGTCTGGTGGACGGCGGTTTTATTGCCTGAACGGCAGGAGCGGAGCATGGAACGATTGAATATTTTTGTCGCCGGGCGCTGGCGTGAAGGGCGCGGCGAAGAGATGGCTTCGGTATTCCCGGCCGACGGCAGCGTCAACGCGCGGCTGCGCGCCGCTAACGTTGAGGACGTGAACGAGGCGGTGGAGGCGGCGGAGCGTGCCTGGCGCGCGCCGGAGTGGCGTGGGCTGGTACCGCATCAGCGCGCTTCTATCCTCTACCGCGTCAGCAACCTGATTCTGGCGCAGCAGGAGCAGCTGGCCGAGCTGCAGACCCGCGACAACGGCAAGCCGCTGGCGGAGACCCGTGGGCTGGTGGCCAGCGCGGCGGCCACCGCGCGCTACTTCGCCGCTGCCTGTGAAGTGTTGGAAGGCGAGCTGCCGACCCCGCGCAGTGCCGAGGTGATGACGCTCAGCCAGTATCAACCGATGGGGGTGATCGCCGCCATTACGCCGTGGAACTCGCCGATCGCCAGCGAAATGCAGAAGGTGGCACCGGCGCTGGCGGCGGGCAACGCGGTGGTGCTCAAACCGGCCGAAGCCACGCCGCTGATGGCGCTGAAGCTGGCCGAGTTGTTCGAACAGGCGGGCCTGCCGGCCGGGCTGCTCAGCGTGTTGCCGGGCAAAGGTTCGGTGATCGGCGAGGCGTTGGCGCGCCATCCGCTGGTGAAAAAGATCGCCTTTACCGGCGGGACCAGCACCGGGCGCCATTTGGCGCACATCGCCGCCGACAAGCTGATCCCCACTTCGCTGGAATTGGGGGGCAAATCGCCGACCATCGTGCTGGAAGACGCCGATCTGGAACAGGCGGCGCGCGGCATCTGCTACGGCATTTTCAGCTCCGCCGGTCAGGCGTGCATCGCCGGTTCGCGGCTGTTCGTACATCGTTCGCTTTATCAGCCGCTGCTGGCGCGCTTGACCGAGCTGACGGCGGGGCTGCGCATCGGCAACCCGCTGGTGCCGGGCGTGCATCTTGGCCCGCTGATCAGCGCCAAACATCGGCAAAGCGTGGCGGACTACGTGGCGCTGGCGCGGCAGGAGGGCGGCCGGGTGGTCATCGGCGGCGAAGCGCCGGCCGATCCGCAACTGGCGAGCGGCAGCTATTACCTGCCGACCATTATTGAAGGCTTGAACAACGACGCCCGCGTGTGCCAGGAGGAGATCTTCGGCCCGGTACTGGTGGCGCTGCCGTTCGACGACGAGCAACAGCTGATCGAACAGGCCAACGACTCGGTGTATGGCCTGGCGGCCGGCATTTGGAGCCGTGATTTCCCACGGGCGATGGCGCTGGCGGAGCGGTTGGAAACCGGCACCGTCTGGGTCAACACCTACAAAACGTTCTCGATTTCCACGCCGTTCGGCGGTTTCAAGGAAAGCGGGCTGGGCCGCGAAAAGGGCCTGAACGGCATCAAGGCCTACATGCAGCAGAAAAGCGTGTATCTGGCGCTGAGCCATCAGGTGAACCGCTGGAGCGACTAGGCCGACACCTCTACGCATAACCCTAATAACGAATACCCTAAGAAGGCAGATGATGAGCGATAAAATCACGGTTGGCGAGGCGATAGCCCGGACTCTGGAACAGTACGCGGTGTCGGCGATGTACGGCATCATTTCGATTCATAATCTGCCGATCGCCGATGCGGTGGGGCAGCGCGATAAAATTCGCTTCGTGCCGGCGCGCGGCGAAGCGGGCGCGGTCACCATGGCCGACGCACACGGGCGTTTCTCCGGCCTGGGCGTAGCCTTGACCAGCACCGGCGCCGGCGCCGGCAACGCGGTGGGGGCGATGATTGAGGCGCTCAACGCCAACACGCCGCTGCTGCATATCACCGGCCAGGTGGAGAAAGCCTATCTGGACGCCGACGCCGGGTTTATTCATGAAACCCGCGATCAGCTCGGCTTCCTGCGCGCCTGCTCCAAGCGCGCTTACCGGGTCAACTCGCCGGAGCAGGCGGTGGCGGTGATCCAGCGAGCGATCCTGGATGCGCAAACCGTGCCCTGCGGCCCGGTGGCGGTCGAGATCCCGATCGATATTCAAAGCAGTCTGGTTTCCCGCTCGGTGCTGACCGAGCCGTTGGCGCCGGCGCCGCTGCCGAAGGCGGACGATGCGGCGGTGGAACGGCTGCATCAGCGGCTGAAACAGGCCAAGCGTCCGCTGCTGTGGTTGGGCGGCGGCGCCTTGGCCTGCGGCGACGCGGTGCGCAAGCTGGCGGACGCCGGCGTGGCGGTGATCTCCAGCACCCACGGGCGCGGCATTTTGCCGGACAGCCATCCGCGCAGCCTGCGGGCGTTCCATAACTCACCGAGCATCGAAGCGATCCTGACGCAGTGCGATCTGACGCTGGTGGCCGGTTCGCGCCTGCGCAGTAATGAAACCCGCACCTGGACGCTGCCGCTGCCGCGCCCGCTGGTGCAGATTGACATCGATCCGGCGGCGGCCAACCGCAACTATCTGGCCGATGAGCAGATCAATGGCGACTGTGCGGCGCTGCTGGCGGCGCTGGCGGCGCGGCTAAGCCCTGGTGAGAAGGTCAACGCCGAGTGGGATGCCGAGATCGCCGGGGCGGTGCAGCAGGCGGAAAGCGCGCTACGTCAGCAGTCTGGCGAATACGCCAAACTCAATGACGCCATCGACGCCGCATTGCCGCAGGACGGGCTGTTGGTACGCGATATCACCGTTTCCGGCAGCGTCTGGGGCAGCCGCCTGTTCCGTGCGATCTCGCCGCTGTGCAACATTCACTCGCTGGCCGGCGCCATTGGCATGGGGCTGCCGATGGCGATCGGCACCGCGATTGCCAACCCGCAGCGCAAGGTGGTGGGGCTGGTGGGCGACGGTGGCCTGGCGCTGGGGCTGGGCGAGCTGGCGACCATGGCGCAGGAACAGGTGAATATCACCCTGCTGATCATGAACGACGGCGGTTATGGCGTGATGCGCGGCATTCAGGACAAGTACTTTGCCGGGCGTCAGTATTACAACGAGCTGCATACGCCGGCCTTTACCCAGATCGCCGAAGCGATGGGGCTGAAGGCCTGGAAAGTGGAGGCGGCGTCGCAGTTCAACGGCGTACTGGCCGAGGCGATCAACTATCCGGGGCCGTCGGTGGTGGAGGTGGATATGAAGCAGGTCGGGCCGCTGACCTTCGCCGGGCCGCCGCAGAAGACGCTGTATTAATACGATAAAAAACGCCCGGCGATTGCCGGGCGTTTTCGTGGTTATTTCTCTGCCGCGATGCGATCGCGAATGTGCTGCGCGCGCGCTTCGGAAGAAGGGTGATCGTCGAACAGGCTGCTCTGGCGGCCGGCTTCCATCTGGGCCAGTTTTTCGAAGCTGGTGGCCAGGCCGTTCGGATCGATGCCGCGTTTTTTCAGCAGATCGAACGAGTAATCATCCGCTTCGCTTTCTTGCTTCTGCGAGAATTGGGCGCTGACCAGCTTCTCGCCGATGTCCGCTAACTGCGACTGCGACAGCGAGCCGATGACGCCGCCGGCGGAGGCTGCCGCGGTGCGAAGCGCTACGGTGCCGTAAGCTACCTGCATCGCCTTGCGGGTGTGGCCCAGCGCTACGTGGCCCATTTCATGACCCAGCACGCCTTCCACTTCGTTGTCGTTCATCATGTCCATCAGGCCGCTGTAGACGCGGATGCAGCCGTTTGCCATCGCCCAGGCGTTGACGTCTTTGGTCACGTAGACTTTGTAGTTGGCCGGGGTGCCGTTGATGTTGTCGCCCAGCGCCGCGGCGATTTTGTTGAGACGCTTGGCGTAGGTGCTGTCGGCCGGCGCGATTTGTGCCTTGCTGTCCATCTCGGCACAGGATTTATCACTCAGGGCCTTAACGTCGTTGTTGCTCAGGGTCGCCGCCTGGAACGCCTGTGCGCCGGACTGCATCAAGGTTTCGGTATTCAGGTTTTGACAGCCGGTTGCCAAGGTGGCAATGCCCAACGCAATCAAAGAGGTACGGATCTTCATAACGCCATCTTCCTATGAAGGTAACAAGGTAAAGAATCATTTTGCTTGGAGGAAATCTTGTCGCAAGAGCCTAGTGTACGCCAGCCTGGGCGAGAATAGTGTTATTCCGAAAAAGCGTCCAATCGTGCTAATAAGTGGTGAACTCGCTCTCATTTGGTATTAGGGATTGCCGTTGTGATGTGGAGTCTGAGAAAATAGGGAACTTGACTGCTTTTTTTATCCGACCTGGAGTAAAAC
>NZ_MJAO01000027.1 GCF_001902635.1 Serratia marcescens
AGGGCCGCATCAGCGGCCCTTGTCATATTCCGGCTTTAATCAGGCCTGTTGTTTTTTGAATAGGCTCAGCGTGAACAGCACGGCGGCGCTCAGCACCACCGAAGGGCCGGCCGGCGTATCGTAAAACGCCGAGAAAGTCAGGCCGCCGGTGACGGCCACCATCCCGAGCAGCACCGCGCAGCCGGCCATCTGTTCCGGCGTGCGCGCGAAGCGGCGGGCGGTAGCCGCCGGAATGATCAGCAGTGAGGTGATGATCAGCGCGCCGACGAATTTCATCGCCAGGCCGATGGTCAACGCGGTGATCAGCATCAATACGGTGCGCGCCCGCACCAGATTGACGCCGTCAACGTGCGCCAGCTCCGGGCTGATGGTCATCGACAGCAAATCGCGCCATTGCCACCACAGCACCAGCAACACCACCGCGACGCCGCCGGCGATCATCACGATATCGCTCAGCGTAACCGACAGCAAATCGCCGAACAGGTAGGCCATCAGATCGACTCGCACGTTAGACATCAGCGCCACCACCACCAGACCCAGAGACAGGGCGCTGTGGGCCAGAATGCCGAGCAGGGTATCCACCGAAAGCTGCGGGCGGCGTTCCAGCCACACCAGGGCCAGGGCCAGCAGCAGCGTAATGGCAATCACCGCATAGAAAGGATTGATGTCCAGCAGCAGACCAAAGGCGACGCCGAGCAGCGAGGCGTGGGCCAGCGTGTCGCCAAAGTAGGACATGCGGCGCCAGACCACGAAGGAGCCCAGCGGCCCGGCGGCACTAGCCAACAATACGCCGGCCAGCCAGCCGGGGAGTAACAGTTCGATCATGCTTCGCGGCTCCCGGTTTTCTTCAAGACAATTCTTCCCTGCAGGTCGTGACGGTGATTGTGATGGTGACGATATACCGCCAGTTGCTCTGCGCCGCGGTTGCCGAACATGGCGATGAATTCGGGATGCATCGAGACCACTTCCGGCGCACCGGAACAGCAGATGTGCTGATTGAGGCACAACACCTCGTCGGTTTTCGCCATCACCAGATGCAGGTCGTGCGAAACCATCAGCACGGCGCAGCCCAGCTCTTTGCGCAGCTGGTCGATCAGATCGTAGAGCGCCAGTTGGCCGTTGACGTCCACCCCTTGCGTCGGTTCGTCCAATACCAGCAGTTGGGGTTTATTCAGCAGCGCCCGCGCCAGCAGCACGCGTTGATTTTCACCGCCGGAAAGCTTTTGCATCGGCTGGTCGAGCAGGTGGGCGGCCTGCACGCGCTTGAGCGCCGGCAGAATGTCGGCTTTCTTCACGCCGGGTTTCAGGCGCATAAAGCGGCTGACGGTCAGCGGCAGGGTGGCGTCGAGGTGCAGTTTTTGCGGCACATAGCCGATGCGCAGATCGGCTTCACGCTCCAGCGTGCCCTCGGAAGGTTTGACCAACCCTAGCACTACGCGCACCAGCGTGGATTTGCCCGCGCCGTTCGGGCCAAGCAGCGTGAGGATGCGGCCTGGCTGAAGGCTGAGGGAAATATTCGACAGCACCTTGCGGTTGCCGAAGGCGACGGAGATATTTTTTAGCGTTATCAGTGTAGACATCTCGAGATTACAGGTTGCAGAACGAAGCGAATGTTATAATATCACGCCTTGTTGATGAAAACGATGGGATTACTGATGATGGCAAAGAAAAATAAATGGCTGCAGCGCACGCTGCTGGCCAGCGCTCTGTTGATGGCCGGCCCGCTGAGCAGCGCTTCCGCTGCGGTGGTGACCTCGATTCGTCCGCTGGGCTTTATCGCATCGGCCATCGCCGACGGCGTAACGCCGACCGAAGTGCTGTTGCCGGACGGCGCTTCGCCGCACGATTTCGCGCTGCGCCCGTCTGATATCCAGCGCTTGCGCTCCGCAGACCTGGTGCTGTGGGTCGGGCCGGATATGGAAGCGTTCCTGACCAAGGCGCTGTCGCCGATCGCCGCCAAGAACCAATTGGCCATCAGTGAACTGCCGGCGGTGAAGCCGTTGCTGATGAAAGGTGAAGATGACGACGATCATGATCATGCAGGCGATGCGCATAATCATGCCGATCACGATCATGGGCATCATCACGGCGAGTACAATATGCACGTTTGGCTGTCGCCGGAGGTGGCGAAAGTGACCGCGATCGCGATTCACGACAGATTGTTGGAACTTATGCCGCAAAATAAGGACAAATTAGACGCAAACCTGCGCCAGTTCGAGAATCTGCTGACGCAAACTGACAAAAATGTTGGTAACATGCTTACGCCTGTGCAAGGTAAGGGTTATTTTGTTTTTCATGATGCTTACGGCTACTTTGAGAAACACTACGGTTTGAGTCCACTGGGCCATTTCACCGTCAATCCCGAAATTCAACCTGGAGCGCAGCGCCTACACCAAATTCGAACACAGTTGGTTGAGCAGAAAGCGGTATGCGTTTTTGCTGAGCCACAATTCAGGCCGGCCGTAATCAATGCCGTCGCCAAGGGTACCACTGTGCGTTCCGGAACGCTGGACCCGCTGGGCATCGGCATCGCGCTGGGGAAGGACAGCTACGGGACATTCCTGACACAGCTGTCGAACCAGTACGTGAGCTGCCTGAAGTAAAGCTTATGAGGATAATATCGAGTGCAGCAGATAGTCCGAACTATCGCTCTGGCGTATAACAACCTGCCACGGCCCCACCGCGTCATGCTGGGGTCGCTGACAGTCGTCACATTGGCCGTCGCTGTTTGGCGGCCTTTTGTTTACCACCCAGAACACAATCCCATCGCCAAGAACGTCGAGTTAGAATCCAGCCAGTTGCGGTCACTGCTCCCCGAAGCCAGTGAACCGATCGATGCCGACCAACCCACCCCCGACGACGAAATTCCGCAGGATGAGCTGGACCAAAAGGATGCCGGCGATGATGGCGTGCATGAATATGTGGTTTCCACCGGCGACACGCTCGGCAGTATTTTGACGCAATATGGCATCGACATGTCGGATGTCACCTTGCTGGCTTCGCAAAACCGCGATCTGCGTAACCTGAAGATCGGTCAACAGCTGTCGTGGACCGTGAACGAAGCGGGCGATCTGCAGCAACTGACCTGGGAAGTCTCCCGCCGCGAAACCCGTACCTATGAACGCGTCGGCAATAGCTTCAAAGAGTCGAAAGAGGCACAGCAGGGCGAATGGCGCAACAAGGTGATCAGCGGCCGGGTTAACGGCAGCTTCGTCAGCAGCGCCGGCGACGCCGGGCTGAGCCGCAACGAAATCAATGCGGTGATCAAGGCGCTGCAGTGGCAGCTCGATTTTCGCAAATTGCGCAAAGGCGATCAGTTCGCGGTACTGATGTCGCGCGAACATTTCGACGGTAAGAAATCGCAAAGTCAGCTGTTGGGCGTGCGCCTGCGTACCGGCGGCAAGGATTATTACGCTGTTCGCGCCGAGGACGGCAAATTCTACGATCGCCAGGGCTCCGGTCTGGCGCGCGGCTTCATGCGTTTCCCGACCATGAAGCAGTTCCGTATCTCCTCCAACTTCAACCCGCGCCGTGTGAACCCGGTGACCGGCCGCGTGGCGCCGCATAAAGGCGTCGATTTCGCCATGCCGGTCGGTACGCCGGTACTGGCGGTCGGTGACGGTGAGGTGGTGATCGCCAAGCGCAGCGGTGCGGCGGGCAACTATGTGGCGATCCGCCACGGCCGTCAGTACACCACGCGTTATATGCACCTGAAGAAACTGCTGGTGAAACCGGGCCAGAAGGTGAAACGCGGCGATCGCATTGCGCTCTCCGGCAACACCGGCCGTTCTACCGGGCCGCACCTGCACTTTGAACTGTGGACCGGCCAACAGGCGGTGAACCCGCTGACGGCCAAACTGCCGCGTTCCGAAGGGCTGAGCGGCAAAGATCGCAGCGATTATCTGGCGCAGGTGAAGGAAGTGGTTCCTCAACTCCAGCTGGATTAACGTCCCCCTTTTCCCGGCGCTTCGGCGCCGCTAATTTCATCGGCCTGATTGCGGGCCGATGCTGTTTTATCTGGGCGGTTCGCGGTTGTTAATTGCAAAATCGGTGATGGCAATTATGATTAGCCGAATCGCTAAGCCAAGAGCATGTGCATGCAAAACGAGAAAAAATCGAACGTAGAGTTCATCCCGCAGTTTCAAAAAGCCTTTTTGTACCCGCGCTACTGGGGCGTGTGGCTGGGAACTGGCCTGATGGCCGGCGTTTCGCTGGTGCCTGCGCGCTTGCGCGATCCGGTACTGGGCGCGATCGGTAAACTGGCCGGTAAGCTGGCCAAGGGCGCGCGGCGCCGCGCGCGCATCAATCTGCTGTACTGCTTGCCGGAGCTGCCGGAAAGCGAACGTGAGCACATCATCGACCAGATGTTCGCCTGCGCGCCGCAGTCGATGGTGCTGATGGCGGAGCTGGCGTGCACCAAGCCGGAGAAAGTGCTCCAGCGTGTGCGTTGGCACGGTGAAGAGGTCTTGGACAAGATCCGCGCGGAAGGGCGTAACGTGATCTTCCTGGTACCGCACGGCTGGGCGGTGGATGTGCCGGCGATGTTGATGGCCGCGCGCGGTCAACCGATGGCGGCGATGTTCCACAACCAGCGCAACCAGCTGGTCGATTACCTGTGGAATGCCGTGCGTCGTAAATTCGGCGGCCGCATGCACGCGCGCAATGACGGTATCAAACCGTTTATCAGTTCGGTGCGGCAAGGGTACTGGGGCTACTACTTGCCCGATCAGGACCACGGTGCCGAACACAGCGAGTTCGTCGACTTCTTCGCCACCTATAAAGCGACCTTGCCGGCGGTAGGACGGCTGATGAAAGTGTGCCGTGCGGCGATCGTGCCTCTGTTCCCGGTTTACGACGGCAAAACCAGCATGCTGGATATCTATATTCGCGAGCCGATGGATGACCTGGCCGAAGCAGACGATCCGCGCATTGCCCGCCGCATGAACGAAGAGGTGGAAAATCTGGTGGGCCCGAACCCGGAGCAGTACACCTGGATCCTCAAACTGCTGAAGACGCGCAAGGAAGGGGAGATTGAACCTTACTCGCGCGACGATCTGTATCGTTAATCCTTTCTACCGCTAATGCCGGCCAGGCCGCAACCCGGCCGGCGTCTCTTCAGATGTGGACCATACAGCCGCGAGCCCGCAGGATGTCGACGACTTTAGGCGTGCGGGTGAAATCATTCCAGCGCAGGTCCAGCTTGCGCAGGCGGCTCAGCTCGCCGAGGCTTTCCGGCAGGTCGCTCAGGCGATTGGCACGCAGATCCAGGCTTCTCAGCGCCGTCAGCTCACCGATATTTTCCGGTAGGCGCGTCAGCTGATTGAAACGCAGGTTCAGCTCGCTCAACCGCGGCAGCCGACAGACGGCCTGCGGCAGCTCGGCGATGGCATTGTTAGCCGCGTCGAGTATCTCCAACTCACCGAGCTGAGCCATTTCCGCCGGCAGCGTGGTCAGGGCATTCTTCATGATATGCAGTTCGCGCAGTGCGCGCAGTTGCCCGATTTCGACGGGCAGGTTGCTGATGCGGTTGTTGTATAAACGCAGCTCCTGCAATGCCGCAAGCCGCGGTATCGCCTGTGGCAAAGCGGTTAAATGGTTGTCGGTCGCGTTGAGATAGACCAGCTGCTGCAGCTGCGCCAGCGAGCGCGGCAAAACGCTCAAGCCGTTATCGCTCAGATAGAGATATTTCAGCCGATGCAGTTGCCCCAGTTCTTCGGGGAGTTCGCTTGCGCGATTGTGGCCGAAGTCGAACATCTCGAGCCGTTGCAACTGGCCAATCTCCGGCGGCAGGCGGTCGAGCTGGTTGCAGGAGATATTCAGCACCTGTAGATTTCGGTGCCGGAAGATCGGGATGGGGAAGGTGGTCAGCTGATTGTCGTACAGGCTTATCTTGCGCAGCGAGTGGCCGGCTAATTGCGACTCGTCGAGCTGCATCAGGCCGTGACCGTCGAGATCGAGTTCATCACCGCTCGCTGCGGGATTGTGCTGGTGGAGCATGGTGTTCTCCGTCGTTTATGGCGGTGTCAGGGCAAAAAAAATGCCGGCCCACGTGAGCCGGCCGGCATTTCGTCTGCGGCGCGGATTACTCGACGCGCAGGATACGGCTGGTATTGGTGGTGCCGACGGTTTCCATCACGTCGCCCTGGGTGACGATCACCAGGTCGCCGGAGACCAGGAAGCCTTTGTCGCGCAGGCGGTTGACGGCTTCATTGGCGGCGATCACGCCGTCTTTGTGGCTGTCGAAATACACCGGCGTCACGCCGCGATACAGCGCGGTCAGGTTCAGCGTGTGTTCATGACGCGACATGGCGAAGATCGGCAGGCCGGAGCTGATGCGTGACATCATCAGCGCGGTGCGGCCGGACTCGGTCATGGCGATCAGCGCGGTGACGCCTTTCAGGTGGTTGGCGGCATACATCGAAGACATGGCGATCGCCTCTTCGATGTTGTCGAACTGCACGTCCAGACGGTGTTTGGAAACGTTGATGCTCGGGATTTTCTCGGCGCCCAGACAAACGCGCGCCATCGCTGCCACAGTTTCCGCCGGGTATTGGCCGGCGGCGGTTTCCGCTGACAGCATAACGGCGTCGGTGCCGTCCAGCACGGCGTTGGCCACGTCCATGACTTCGGCGCGGGTCGGCATCGGGTTGGTGATCATCGACTCCATCATCTGAGTCGCGGTGATCACTGCGCGGTTCAGGGTACGGGCGCGGCGGATCAGTTTCTTCTGAATGCCGACCAACTCCGGATCGCCGATTTCGACGCCCAGGTCGCCACGGGCGACCATCACTACGTCGGAGGCCAGAATAATGTCGTCCATCGCTTCGTCGCTGCAGACCGCTTCGGCGCGTTCAACCTTGGACACAATTTTGGCGTTGCAGCCGGCGTCGCGCGCCAGGCGGCGAGCGTAGTTCAGATCTTCACCGGTACGCGGGAAGGAGACCGCCAGGTAGTCGACGCCAATCTTGGCGGCGGTAACGATGTCTGCCTTGTCTTTTTCGGTCAGCGCTTCGGCCGACAGGCCGCCGCCGAGTTTGTTGATGCCCTTGTTGTTGGACAGCGGGCCGCCGACGGTCACTTCGGTAAACACTTTCATGCCCTGAACTTCGAGCACTTTCAGCTGAACGCGGCCATCGTCGAGCAACAAAACGTCGCCCGGCACCACGTCGGCAGGCAGGCCTTTATAGTCGATGCCGACCTTTTCTTTATCGCCTTCGCCTTTGGACAGGTTAGCGTCCAGCAGGAATTTATCGCCCACGTTGAGGAAGATTTTGCCTTCCTTAAAGGTGGATACACGGATTTTTGGCCCTTGCAGATCGCCGAGGATAGCGACGTGACGCCCCAGTTTGGCAGCGATTTCGCGCACTTTATCAGCGCGAGCTTGGTGATCTTCCGGGCTGCCGTGGGAGAAGTTAAGCCGAACTACGTTGGCGCCGGCGGCAATGATCTTTTCCAGATTATTGTCGCGGTCTGTAGCCGGACCCAGGGTGGTAACGATTTTGGTTCTTCTGAGCCGTCTGGACATGTATTACTCCGTTGACTGGTGAAGCAAATATTGGTGTTGCGATAACGTCGGATAACGAAACCAGGCGTGAAATGTAATTTTACAACACTGATATTTCACCCGGGTTACCCGCATGAGCGTTTTAACAGGGTACAACCTCTGATGCCGCCATTCAAATGTCTGTTGAACGGCGATTTTTTTCTTCGTCGGGTTACGAGTCAAAACTGTTGGGAATGACTACGCCTTTATCAAAGCGCGATTCTTTAAGCGCTTCTTTGACCCGCTTCAAGTTATCTCTGAATTTAGCCCCTCTGCGCAAGGTAAATCCGGTGGCAAGCACGTCAATGAGCGTTAATTGCGCAATCCGCGACACCATAGGCATGTAAACGTCGGTGTCTTCGGGTACATCGAGCAGCAAAGCGAGGGTCGCCGCCTGGGCGAGCGGGGTATCGCGTGAGGTGATGGCCAGTACCGTGGCGTCGTTTTCTCGCGCCAGATGCGCCATCTCCACCAGATTCTTGGTGCGGCCGGTATGCGAAATCAACACCACCACGTCGCCTTCGCTGGAGTTCATGCAGCTCATGCGCTGCATGACGATGTCATCGAAGTAGACCACCGGGATGTTGAAGCGGAAAAATTTGTTCATCGCGTCGTGCGCCACCGCCGCGGAGGCGCCCAGGCCGAAGAAAGAGATCTTTTTTGCCTGGGTGAGCAGGTCAACCGCACGATTGATTGCGGCAATATCCAAATTTGCCTTTACTGTATCCAGGCTGGCCATTACCGACTCGAAGATCTTGCTGGTATAGGAATCGACGCTGTCGTCTTCCTCAACGTTACGGTTTACGTAAGGCGTGCCGTTAGCCAGGCTTTGGGCAAGATGCAGTTTGAAATCGGGAAAGCCTTTGGTATCAAGACGGCGGCAAAAACGGTTGACGGTGGGCTCGCTGACGTCGGCCATGCGCGCCAGCGTGGCGATGCTGGAGTGAATGGCGGTCTGCGGGGAGGCCAGAATCACCTCGGCGACTTTCCTTTCAGATTTGCTCAGGAGCTCCAGATGGCTCTGGATTTTGTCCAGCGTATTCATATAACGAGAGTCACTCATGGTTTTATCCCTGTGGCTTTCAAGCAACAGCGCCGAATTTCGCCCGTGTTCGCCGTGCGGGCAGACGCCAAACGAGCGGCTGTAACCTGGAATCGATAGGGTATGTCGATTTCAAATAAAGGAGAAATCAATGCCGGTTTAGTGAAAATATACTACGTGCTGGTAACCGTTGGCAGTCTCGACAGGGCGTATACAGGCTTTTTTCACCAGAATATGACCTGTGTCTAACTTTCATAATGGTAACAGAGCGTCAAAAAAGACGAAAAATTACAGTTTTGCCCGCTGGTGAGGGCTCTGGCGCGCATGGGCGCTATCACTGGAATCTTGAGGTCTTTTTTTCTGCTTTTTCACCGGGTTTGCTGGCCGTAGTCAAACAGAGTACATTAGTAATGTAAGAAAATTACAAATATCCTGCAACGAGGAGATGAACATGGCGGTAACCTCTACAGCCCAGGCGTGTGACCTGGTTATTTTCGGCGCGAAAGGTGATTTGGCGCGCCGTAAACTGCTGCCTTCCCTGTACCAGTTAGAGAAAGCCGGACACATCCACCCGGATACGCGGATCATCGGCGTCGGCCGCGCGGAGTGGGATAAACAAGCTTATACCGAAGTGGTCAAGGAAGCGCTTGGCACCTTCATGAAGGAAAAATTGGATGACGAACTCTGGGCTACGCTGAGCGCCCGCCTGGACTTCTGTAACCTGGACGTTAACGACAGCAAGAACTTTACCAAACTGGGTAAAATGCTGGATCAGAAGCATCGCACCACCATCAACTACTTCGCCATGCCGCCAAGCACCTTCGGCGCCATCTGCAAAGGGTTGGGCGAAGCCAAGCTGAACCACGAGCCGGCGCGCGTGGTGATGGAAAAACCGCTGGGCACCGATCTGGCGTCCTCTCGCGTGATCAACGATCAGGTGGCGGAGTACTTCAACGAATCTCAGGTTTACCGTATCGACCACTATCTCGGCAAAGAGACGGTGTTGAACCTGTTGGCGCTGCGTTTCGCCAACTCGCTGTTCGCGTCCAACTGGGATAACCGCACCATCGATTCGGTGCAGATCACCGTGGCGGAAGAAGTCGGCATCGAAGGGCGCTGGGGTTACTTCGATCAGGCCGGCCAGATGCGCGACATGATCCAGAACCACCTGCTGCAGATCCTGACCATGATCGCCATGTCGCCGCCGGCGGATCTGACCACCGACCGCATCCGCGACGAAAAGGTGAAGGTATTGCGCTCGCTGCGCCGCATCAATCAGACCAACGTGCGGGAAACCACCGTGCGCGGTCAGTACACCGCCGGTTTCGTCCAGGGCAAGAAAGTGCCGGGCTATCTGGAAGAGGAAGGGGCGAACAAGAGCAGCAGCACCGAGACTTTCGTGTCCATCCGCGTGGATATCGACAACTGGCAGTGGGCCGGGGTGCCGTTCTACCTGCGCACCGGTAAACGTTTGCCGACCAAATGCTCGGAAGTGGTGGTGTACTTTAAGAACCCGCCGCTTAACCTGTTCAGCGATTCCTATCAGCAGCTGCCGCAGAACAAGCTGACCATCCGCCTGCAGCCGGACGAAGGCATCGAAATTCAGGTGCTGAACAAGGTGCCGGGGCTGGATCACAAACACCGCCTGCAGACCACCAAGCTGGATCTGAGCTTCTCGGAAACCTTCAACCAGGAGCACGTGGCGGACGCCTACGAGCGCCTGCTGCTGGAAACCATGCGCGGTATTCAGGCGCTGTTCGTGCGCCGCGATGAAGTGGAAGAAGCCTGGAAGTGGGTCGACTCCATCATGGATGCATGGAAAGCCGACAACGAGGCGCCTAAGCCTTATCAGGCGGGCACCTGGGGGCCGGTAGCCTCGGTGGCGATGATCACCCGCGACGGCCGTTCCTGGAACGAGTTCGAGTAATGCGTAACGCCGGCAGCCCGTCTGCCGGCTTTTTTTTGCCTGCGATCTGCGCGTGGGCCACATCACTGACGGTACGGTCGGACGCCTGTGCACTCGCGCAGAGCCCTGTGGCAGGGGCGTGCCATTGTTAACCGCGAGTCATGGAGAAACAACGATGGAAAACTGGAAAACCAGCCCCGAACACATTCTGACGGCGGGGCCGGTGGTGCCTGTTATCGTGATCAACAAGCTGGAGCAGGCGGTACCGCTGGCGAAAGCGCTGGTTGCCGGCGGCGTGCGGGTGCTGGAGGTGACGCTGCGCACCGCCTGTGCGCTGGCGGCTATCCGCGCCATTGCCCAAGAGGTGCCGGAGGCGATTATCGGCGCCGGTACGGTGATCAATCCGCAGCAGCTGCGGGAGGTGACCGAGGCGGGGGCGCAGTTCGCCATCAGTCCGGGGCTGACCGAAGCCTTGCTGCAGGCGGCGATGGCGGGGCCGATCCCGCTGATCCCTGGCATCAGCACCGTGTCTGAACTGATGCTGGGCATGGATCACGGTCTGCGCGAGTTCAAGTTCTTCCCGGCGGAAGCCAACGGCGGCGTGAAGGCGTTGCAGGCGATCGGCGGCCCGTTCCCGCAGGTGCGTTTTTGCCCGACCGGCGGCATTACGCCGAACAACTACCGCGATTATCTGGCGTTGAAAAGCGTGCTGTGCATCGGTGGTTCCTGGCTGGTGCCGGCGGATGCGCTCGAAAGCGGCGACTACGCGCGCATCACTGAACTGGCCCGCAGCGCCGTCAGCGGTGCTGTGTCGTAACCCGCGCCGCGCATGGGATTGGCGCATATTTGCGCATCCACGGTTTTCGCAAGGCTCAACGTTCCGTTGAGCCTTTTTTAATTTTTATCGCAATTAACTTTCTTATTTTTAACCCGTTTTTTTCTGATTTTTTATGAAAACGGCAGTTTGCTTTATTATTTTGGCTGTGGTAAAAATATCTCAGTTGAAAATTTTACATTTATGAGGATATTGGGCAAATCGCACGGTGTGCGGCTGATAATAGAGAACTATTATGATGACTATTAACGGAACTACCCTCAGAACCTCTACGTGCCAACTCTTCCTTTCTGCGATCCTTGCCAGTGAGCATCACTGGTGCAGCGAGCTATAGCGTCTTTCTCCCTTAACCGGTGCCGGTAGCGGGCTTAAGCCTTCGCTCTACCGTTCAGCCGGGCAAACATTCTTTTTGCGTTTGGGTCAGTTTATCCCCAGGGATCTCTGCGTCTTGCGCGCCGCGCTGCGGCCGTTTGGCGAGATAAATCGGGATAAATATGCCTTGGCGCGCGTTATTCGCCGTTTGGGAGAAAAATTATGATTTATTGGATCTTTTTAGGTTTGGCCATCATGACCGAAATCATTGGCACCTTGTCGATGAAATACGCCAGCGTCAATGGCGGCATGATTGGGCACATCGTGATGTACGTGATGATCACCGCGTCTTATGTGTTGTTGTCGGTAGCGGTAAAACGCGTGGCGCTGGGCGTAGCCTACGCGCTGTGGGAAGGCATCGGCATTCTGTTCATTACCCTGTTCAGCGTGCTGTGGTTCGACGAACCGATCTCGGCGCTGAAAGTGCTGGGGTTGGCTACGCTGATCGCCGGCATCATGCTGGTGAAATCCGGCACCCGCAAAGAGCGAAAACAGGTCAGCCCGCGAGGTGACAACCATGCAACAGTTTGAGTTGTACCACATTGGGTTCTTGGGACTGGCGATCGTGTTGGAAATCGTCGCCAATATCTTCCTGAAAATGTCGGACGGCTTCCGTAAAATTTGGCTGGGGCTGTTGTCGCTGCTGTCGGTGCTCGGTGCGTTCAGCGCCCTGGCACAGGCGGTGAAGGGCATCGACCTGTCGATCGCTTATGCGCTGTGGGGCGGTTTCGGCATCGCCGCCACCATCGCCGCAGGCTGGATCATGTTCGGCCAGCGGCTGAACGCCAAAGGCTGGATCGGTCTGGCATTGCTGCTGACGGGGATGGTGATCCTCAAACTGTCCTGATGACGGGCAATAAAAAACCGCAGGCGTTCCGTCTGCGGTTTTTTTACGTCTCGCCCCGGCTTACAGCGCGGCGATGATTTTGATTTCCACCTTGTACTTCGGATTCATCAGCTGCGCCTGCACGGTGCAGCGCACTGGCGCGCTGCCGGCGACCACCCAAGCGTCCCAGGCGGCGTTCATCGCGGCGAAGTCGGCGGTGTTGGCCAGGAAGATGGTGGCGTCCAGAATGCGGCTTTTATCCGAGCCTACGCGCGCCAGCAGCACGTCGATGGCAGCGAGGGCGTTGGTGGTCTGCGCGGTGGCGTCCGCGTCCAGATTTTCCGGTACGCTGGTGTAGTAAACGGTCTCGTTGTGCACTACGGCTTCAGACCAGCGCTGATCGGGATCAATTCTTTCGATATTCATTTGCTTATCTCCATATCATAGTCCCGCTAAGGGTAGCACAGCCGGTCGTGAAAATGCGCGGCGATAAAGTGGGTGGTAGCCGGGCGGCAGGCTTGGCATAATCAGCGCTGAATGACACCGGCAGAGAGACAGCGTGACAGACGATTTTGCAACAGACGGCGCCTTGGCGCAGGCTATCAAGGGATTCAAACCGCGTGAACCGCAGCGGCAGATGGCGCAAGCCGTTACCGAGGCGATCAATTTCAAGCAGGAGCTGGTAGTGGAGGCCGGCACCGGCACCGGCAAAACTTTCGCTTATCTGGCGCCGGCGCTGCGCGCCGATCGCAAAGTGATCATCTCTACCGGCTCGAAAGCGTTGCAGGATCAGCTGTATGCGCGCGATCTGCCGACCGTCGCCAAAGCGCTGAAGTACAAAGGCAAGCTGGCGCTGCTGAAGGGGCGCTCCAACTACCTGTGCCTGGAGCGGTTGGAGCAGCAGTCGATGGCCGGCGGCGAGCTGGCGGGGCAGACGCTGATCGATCTGGTTCAGCTGCGCAAGTGGTCGTCGCAGACCAAAGAGGGAGATATCAGCACCTGCAGCGAAGTGGCGGAAGACAGCTTCGTCTGGCCGCTGGTGACCAGCACCAATGACAACTGCCTGGGCAGCGATTGCCCGCTGTACCAGGATTGCTTCGTGGTCAAGGCGCGCCGCCGCGCGATGGATGCGGATGTGGTGGTGGTGAACCATCACCTGTTCCTGGCGGATATGGTGGTGAAAGAGGGCGGTTTTGCCGAGTTGATCCCGGAAGCCGAGGTGATGATTTTCGACGAGGCGCACCAGATCCCCGATATCGCCAGCCAGTATTTCGGCCAGCAGCTCACCAGCCGCCAGCTGTTGGATCTGGCGAAGGACATCACCATCGCCTACCGCACCGAGGTGCGAGATGCCGCCCAGCTGCAAAAAAGCGCCGACCGCCTCAGCCTGAGTACGCAAGATTTCCGTCTGAATCTGGGGGAGCCGGGGTTTCGCGGCAATCTGCGCGACGTGCTTGGCGAACCGAACGTGCAGCGCGCCCTGCTGCTGCTCGATGACGCGCTGGAACTGTGTTACGACGTGATGAAGCTGTCTCTGGGGCGTTCGGCGCTGCTGGACGCCGCCTTTGAACGCGCCACGCTGTATCGTGCGCGTCTCAAGCGGCTGAAAGCGGTGACGGAGCCGGGCTACAGCTATTGGTATGAATGCAATTCGCGCCACTTCGTGCTGGCGCTGACGCCGCTGACGGTAGCCGATCGTTTCCGTGAAATGCTGGACGAGAAGCCGGGCAGTTGGATCTTTACCTCGGCTACCCTGTCGGTCAACGATCAACTGGGCCACTTCACCGAACGTTTGGGGCTGACCAAGGCCAAAACGCTGCTGCTGCCAAGCCCGTTCGACTATGCCAAACAGGCGTTGCTGTGCGTGCCGCGCTTTTTACCTTCACCAAATCAGCCCGGCGGGGCGCGCCAGCTGGCGCGCATGCTGCGGCCATTAATTGAGGCCAACAACGGCCGCTGTTTCTTCTTATGCACCTCGCACCAGATGATGCGCGAGCTGGCGGAAGAGTTCCGCGCTACGATGACGCTGCCGGTGCTGTTGCAGGGGGAAACCAGTAAAGGGCAGCTGCTGGCGCAGTTTGTCGCCGCCGGTAACGCGCTGCTGGTGGCAACCAGCAGCTTCTGGGAGGGGGTGGACGTGCGCGGCGATGCGCTGTCCTGCGTGATCATCGATAAACTGCCGTTCACTTCACCGGACGATCCGTTGCTGAAGGCGCGTATTGAAGATTGCCGCCTGCGCGGCGGCGATCCGTTTAATGACGTGCAGTTGCCGGATGCGGTCATCACCCTGAAGCAGGGCGTCGGCCGCTTGATCCGCGATACCGACGATCGCGGCGTGCTGGTGATTTGCGACAACCGTCTGGTGATGCGCCCATATGGTGAGGTGTTCCTCAATAGCCTGCCGCCCACGCCGCGTACCCGCGATCTGAAGCAAGCGATCGCTTTCTTGCAGGCCGCCGCTACGCAGGCCACGTGAAAGATGAAGGGCTTACGGGGCTGTGCTACAATGCGCGCCCTGTATGAAAAACCCAGTTTTATTCCCGCCAGAGGTTGGCATGTCCACGCGAATTTTAGCGATCGATACCGCGACGGAAGCCTGTTCCGTCGCCGTCTGGAATCAAGGCGAAATCCACGCCCTGTTTGAGCTGTGCCCACGCGAGCATACGCAACGTATTTTACCTATGGTGCAGCAGGTGCTGGCGGAATCCGGTCTGGCGCTCAACCAGCTCGATGCGCTGGCCTTCGGCCGCGGCCCCGGCAGTTTTACCGGGGTGCGCATTGGCATCGGCATCGCTCAGGGCTTGGCGCTGGGTGCCGATCTGCCAATGCTCGGCATTTCCACGCTGCAAACCATGGCGCAGGGCGCCTGGCGCGTCAGCGGCGCAGAGCGGGTGCTGGCGGCGATCGATGCGCGCATGGGCGAGGTCTACTGGGGGCAGTATGAACGCCAGGCGGACGGCAGCTGGTTGGAAAGCGAAGGCGAGGCGGTGCTGTCGCCGGCGCAGGCGCTGGAGCGCGCACAGCGTTTGCAGGGCGACTGGGCTCATGTCGGCACCGGCTGGCAAACCTATCCCGATCTGGTCAACGGCTCTGCGCTGAGCGTGCGTGACGGCCAAATGCTGTTGCCGCAGGCGGAAGACATGTTGCCGCTGGCGCTGCTCGCATGGCAGCAGGGGCTGTCGGTAGCGGTAGAAAACGCCGAGCCGACCTACCTGCGCAATGAGGTGACCTGGAAAAAACTGCCGGGCCGCGAGTAAGCGCGGCTTATTGTGCTGTTGTTGATAATGGGCGACGCCGGCCTGCAACTTGAGCGGTGAAACGCGGTCAAAGTTACAGGCGTTTCAGGAGATTGCGACCATGTTAATCCGCACTGCAAGTAGAAAGCTGTCGCTGCTGGCCGTTGCCTGCGGCGCGCTGGTTCTGGCCGGGTGTGTCACCGTGCCGGATGCGATCAAAGGCTCCAGCCCTTCGCCGGTGACCCAGCTTTCCTCGGTACAAAACGCACCAAACCTGTTCACCGGCGCGGAAGCCCGCTTTGGCGGCACCGTGGTGAACGTTGCCAACGAGCAGGGGCGCACGGTGCTGGAGATTGCGGCGGTGCCGCTTGATAGCGGGGCACGGCCGATATTGGGTGAACCGTCGCGCGGCCGCTTGCTGGCCACGGTGAACGGTTTCCTCGAACCGGTCGATTTCAGAGGCCAGCTGGTCACCGTGGTTGGCCCGATAACCGGCCTGAAAGAGGGCAGGATCGGCATGACGCCGTATCGCTTCGTGACGATGAACGTCACCGGCTTCAAACGCTGGCATCTGGTGCAACAGGTGGTGATGCCGCCAGCGCCGATGGGGCCTTGGGGTTGGCGCGGTGGTCCGTGGGGACCCGGTTGGGGCGCTGGTTATGGTTGGTACAACACTGGCCCGGCGCAGGTGCAAACCATCGTAACCGAGTAGCATACGCTTGATGTGAACAAATTTGACAGGGCGGCTCCGGCCGCCTTTTTCTTTTTTGGATAAGGAATATCCGACAATTAGTGACGTACATCGCAACCTGAGTAATGTTTAAAACTCGAACTGGTCTGCTGAGTTAAAATATTGTTATGGTTGGGCTGCGAGTTTGAGGGCTGCGATGATAATTAGTAATGATTTCAGGAGTAATACCTTGGATAAGGTCTGGTTAAAACGGTATCCGGCGGATGTGCCCGCAGAGATTGATGCCGATCGCTATTCGTCGTTGATCGAAATGTTTGAGCATGCCGTACAGCGCTATGCCGATCAGCCCGCCTTTATCAACATGGGCGAGGTGATGACCTTCCGCAAACTGGAAGAGCGCAGCCGGGCCTTCGCGGCTTATCTGCAAAATGAACTGGGCCTGAAGAAGGGCGACCGCGTCGCGCTGATGATGCCTAACCTGCTGCAATACCCCATTGCCCTGTTCGGCATTCTGCGTGCCGGCATGGTGGTGGTCAACGTCAACCCGCTGTACACCCCGCGCGAGTTGGAACATCAGTTGAACGACAGCGGCGCCAGCGCCATCGTCATCGTCTCCAACTTTGCCCACACGCTGGAAAAAGTGGTGTTCAACACCCAGGTCAAGCACGTGATCCTGACGCGTATGGGCGATCAGCTTTCGGCCGCCAAAGGCACGCTGGTCAACTTCGTGGTCAAATACGTCAAACGCCTGGTACCGAAGTACAACCTGCCGGACGCCATTTCATTCCGCAGCGCGCTGCAGCGCGGCCGCCGCATGCAATACGTGAAACCGGACATCGTTAATGCCGATCTGGCCTTCCTGCAATACACCGGTGGCACCACCGGGGTGGCGAAGGGGGCGATGCTGACGCACCGTAACATGCAGGCCAACCTCGAGCAGGCCAAAGCCGCGTACTCGCCGCTGTTCCGCGAAGGGCAGGAGGTGGTGGTGACGGCGCTGCCGCTGTACCACATTTTCGCGCTGACAGTGAACTGCCTGCTGTTTATCGATCTGGGCGGGCGCAATCTGTTGATCACCAACCCGCGCGACATTCCGGGGCTGGTGAAGGAACTGGGCAAATATCCGTTCACCGCCATGAGCGGGGTGAATACGTTGTTCAACGCGTTGCTGAACAACGAAGATTTCCACAAGCTCGACTTCTCGACGCTGCGTTTCTCGGTCGGCGGCGGCATGTCGGTGCAAAAAGCGGTGGCCGAGAAGTGGGAGAAAACCACCGGCAAACACCTGCTGGAGGGTTACGGCCTGACGGAGTGCTCGCCGTTGGTGGCAGGCAACCCTTACGATCTGAAACATTACAGCGGCAGCATTGGTTTGCCGGTGCCGTCGACGGACATCCGACTGGTGGACGACAACGGCCACGATGTGCCGCCGGGCGAACCGGGCGAACTGTGGGTCAAAGGGCCGCAAGTTATGTTAGGCTATTGGCAGCGCCCGGAAGCCACCGACGAAGTGCTGAAAGACGGCTGGTTGGCGACCGGTGATGTGGTTACCGTGGACGATCAGGGTTTTGTGCGCATCGTCGACCGTAAGAAAGACATGATCCTGGTTTCCGGTTTCAACGTCTACCCGAACGAGATCGAGGACGTGGTCAGCCAGCACCCGAAAGTGCTGGAATGTGCGGCGATCGGCGTGCCCAGCGAGGCCTCCGGCGAAACAGTGAAGATCTGCGTGGTAAAGAAAGACGCCTCGCTGACCAAGGAAGAGCTGCTGACCCATTGCCGCCGCCACCTGACCGGGTATAAAGTGCCTAAAATTGTTGAGTTCCGCGATGAACTGCCGAAATCGAACGTCGGCAAGATTTTGCGGCGAGAACTGCGCGAGGAGCAAAAAACGCCGAAGCCGGCCGATGCCGCTTAGGTTTCGCCCACGCGCCTGACTATCAACAACGCCGGTGAATGCCGGCGTTGTTGTGTTTGAATCCTACAAGAGAATGATGTTTTGAATTATCAGTTGATCACTACCGATGCCGGATTGCAGCAGGTCTGCGAGCAGGCGAGAAAGCATGCCCAGATTGCGCTGGACACCGAATTTGTCAGAACGCGCACCTACTATCCGCAGCTGGGTCTGATCCAGCTCTACGACGGTGAACAACTCTCCCTTATCGATCCTTTGCCGATCAAACAGTGGCAGCCGTTCATCGACCTGCTGGCCGATACCGCGGTGGTGAAGTTCCTGCATGCCGGCAGTGAAGATCTTGAAGTGTTTCTCAACGCCTTTAAAACGCTGCCGACGCCGATGGTCGATACCCAGATCCTGGCGGCCTTTACCGGTCGGCCGCTTTCCTGCGGCTTCGCTACGCTGGTGGCGGAGTACATGAAGGTTGAACTGGATAAGAGCGAGTCGCGCACCGACTGGTTGGCGCGCCCGCTGACCGAAAGGCAGTGCGTGTACGCGGCCGCCGACGTGTTCTACCTGCTGCCGATGGCTAAACAGCTGGTGCAGGAGACCGAAGAGGCCGGCTGGACCGCAGCGGCCAACAATGAGTGCGTGCTGTTGTGTCAACGCCGCAGCGAGGCGCTGGCGCCGGAAGTGGCCTATCGCGAAATCAGCAACGCCTGGCAGCTGCGTCCGCGCCAGCTGGGGTGTTTGCAGAAGCTGGCTGAATGGCGGCTGCGACAGGCGCGTGAGCGCGATCTGGCGGTGAATTTCGTGGTGCGAGAGGAAAACCTCTGGCAGGTGGCGCGTTACATGCCGTCTTCACTGGGGGAGCTGGACTCGCTGGGGCTGAGCGGGCCGGAGATCCGCTATCACGGTAAAACGCTGCTGGCGCTGGTGGCGGAGGCCGAAGCCCTGGATGAATCCGAGTTGCCGGCGCCGTTGGCCAACCTGATCGATCAGCCAGGTTACAAGAAGGTGTTCAAGGACATCAAGGCGGCGATCGCCACGGTCAGCGAGCAGAGCGGGTTGAGCAGCGAGCTGTTGGCGTCCCGTCGTCAAATTAACCAACTGCTGAGTTGGCATTGGAAACTGAAGGATGGCGAGAATCGCCCGGAATTAATCAGTGGTTGGCGCGGTGACTTATTAATGGCGCCGCTGCAGGAAATCCTGAAAGATTATTAATCGCTAAGTATCACCAGGGCAGGGTAAGGAAACTCTGCTCGGGTGAACTTGAGTAGGAAATAATGCGCTGAAGGTAAATCTGGCCAGAATTTACTTTAAACGAGGCGACGGCAAAGTTAATTGGGAATAGTCCCAAAGGGTGAAATCCCTTTTTTGCTGCCGATAAAGCTTAATAACTGGATGTGCATACAGTTACCCCCTGCATAAAATATACAGGGGGTAATTAATGCATCGCAATCATTTAGCTGCTTCTTCCGATTCCGGTAATGTCACGTTAAGTTCAAGAACCGAAATATCGTCCCCTTTCTGCTCGAACTGCACGTGCAGCATTTCAGGATCGATCTGAATGTATTTGCAAATAACCGCCAGAATATCGCGTTTCAGATCAGGCAGATACGGGGGCTCACTGTCCCCGCGACGACGCTCTGCGACGATAATCTGCAGCCGTTCCTTGGCTATATTGGCTGTCTGTTTTTTGCGGGACAGAAAGAAGTCTAATAAGGCCATGGTTTATCCCCCAAAAAGGCGTTTCAGGAAACCCTTCTTCTCTTCTTCAATGAAGCGGAATGGGCGTTCTTCCCCCAACAAGCGGCAAACGGTATCGTCATAGGCCTTACCGGCGTCTGACTCGGCATCCAGGATGACAGGTTCACCCTGGTTGGAAGCGCGCAGCACGGACTGGTCTTCCGGAATCACACCCACCAGCGGAATGCGCAGGATTTCCAGCACGTCTTCCATGCTCAGCATATCGCCACGGCTGACGCGGCCCGGGTTGTAACGGGTCAGCAGCAGGTGTTCTTTGATCGGCGATTCGCCTTTTTCAGCGCGGCGTGATTTGGAAGAGAGAATGCCCAGGATACGGTCGGAGTCGCGCACCGAAGATACTTCCGGGTTGGTGGTGATGATAGCTTCGTCGGCGAAGTACAGCGCCATCAACGCGCCGGTTTCGATGCCGGCCGGTGAATCGCACACCACGAACTCAAAATCCATCTCGCCGAGATCGTTGAGAATCTTTTCAACGCCTTCACGGGTCAACGCGTCTTTGTCGCGAGTCTGCGAAGCCGGCAGGATATAGAGGTTTTCAGTGCGTTTGTCTTTGATCAACGCCTGATTCAGCGTGGCGTCGCCCTGAATCACGTTCACGAAATCATAAACTACCCGACGTTCGCAGCCCATGATCAGGTCAAGGTTACGCAGGCCGATATCGAAATCGATCACTACGGTTTTCTTGCCTTTCTGGGCCAGGCCGGTAGCAATGGCCGCGCTCGAAGTGGTCTTGCCAACGCCCCCTTTACCCGATGTAACAACAATAATGCGTGCCATGAAATGGATTCCTTGTCAAAAGGGCTTAATTTAAAGGTTGTATGGTTAAAGCGTTATCCAACAGGCTGAGTCGTACGGCCTGCCCGACGTAATCGGACGGGATTTGGTCGCTCAACCAGTACTGCCCTGCGATAGAGACTAGCTCAGCCGCCAGGTGGGTGCAAAAAATCTGACATTGCGTGTCGCCTGACGCGCCTGCCAGTGCGCGGCCGCGCATCATGCCGTAGACGTGAATGTTGCCGTCGGCAATCAATTCGGCGCCGGCGCTGACGCTGTTGGTCACGATAAGATCGCAGTTGCGGGCATAAATTTGTTGGCCGGAACGGACAGGCGTGCTGATGATGCGCGTTTTGGCGGGGGCGTTATCCGCCACCACTGGTGCAGGCTTTGGCTCCGGCGCCGCCACTTTCTGGCCCTTGCCTTCGCTCAGCAGCGGCAGCCCAGCACGGGCTATCGCGCGTTTTTGCCGCTCATCTCTGCAACCGCTGATGCCCACAACGCGCAGACCTGCTGCCGCGACAGCCTGTTGAAGTTCTTTCCAGTTCGCATCGCCATCCAGCGTTGCGACGTTGATAACAACAGGGGCATTTTTCAGAAAAGCGGGCGCTTGCTCGACTTTTTCCTGTAACGCCTGACGTATTACCTCGGGCTGCGAATTATGCAAATGAACAACCGATAGGGTAAAACTGCTGCCTTTTAGCTCAATTGGCGATTGTGACATCTATCCTGACTCAGTCTCAGCAACTTTAAATCCCCGGAATACCACTCGGGGTGCGATATTCCGATGTACTATAAGCATGTTATAGTCAGAGTTATATCCAGGCAAGACGCTCCCTCAATTAAATAGAGTTAAAAAAATGCTTTGTGTGATCTATAGAAGCCCGAAACGCGATCAAACTTATCTTTATGTCGAAAAAAAAGACGATTTCTCTCGTGTGCCAGAAGAACTGATGAAAAGTTTCGGCGTGCCGCAATTCGCCATGATGCTTTCGCTTGATGAGCGTAAGAAACTGGCGTCGGCAGATATCGAAAAGGTGAAGCAGGCGCTGAAAGACGAAGGGTATTACCTGCAGTTCCCGCCGCCGGTAGAAAACCTGCTCAATCAGCATCTGGCGGGCGACAAGGTCTGAGACGGCGGCCACGGCCAGGGGAGGCGCGATGATACGTTCGGCGAGAAGAACCGTATGGGCCGCCTGGCTGGCGCTGGGCGCTGTGCTGATACCGGGTGCACCGCAGGCGGCACCGGAAACGACGCTGGCGGCGAGCGGCCGCGATCCGGCGCAGTTCCCGGCGTATGTCGAGCAACTTAAGCGCCGTGCACAGGATCAGGGCATCAGCCAGGCCACCCTTGACCGCGCTTTTGCGCAAATACATTTCGTCGATCGGGTGATCAAGGCCGATCGCAATCAGCCGGAGCAGAAGATCACTCTGGACGACTACCTGCGGCGGGTGATGGCGCCTGTTAAGGTACGCCAAGGGCGCGAGCTGTACCGGCAGCGCCATGCGCAATGGGGGCGCGCCAGCGAGCGTTATCGGGTGCCGGGGCGCTATATCATCGCGCTGTGGGGTATGGAAAGCGCTTACGGCAAGATTCAGGGGCGAGAGGACGTGGTCTCTGCGCTGGCGACGCTGGCGTTCGAAGGGCGCCGCGAGGCCTTTTTCAACCAGGAGCTGATGGCGGCATTGCAGATCATGGATCAAGGCCATGTCGGCGACGCGCTGCTGAAAGGCTCCTGGGCCGGCGCAATGGGGCAATGTCAGTTTATGCCGAGCTCCTTCCTGCGCTATGCGGCAGACGGCGACGGTGACGGGCGCATCGATATCTGGAACAACATTGATGACGTTTTCGCGTCTACGGCCAGCTACTTGTCCAAAGAGGGCTGGCAGCCCGGCATCGGCTGGGGGCGCGAGGTCAAACTGCCCGTCGGTTTCAATCGGGCCGATCTGGGGCTGAAAGACGCGCAGGCGCGCAGCGTCAATGAATGGCAGCAACGCGGCGTGCGCCGTGCGGATGGCAGTGCGTTGCCGCACGCCGTTCAGCGCGGTTGGATCATCGCGCCGGACGATCTGCAGGGGCGGACGTTCCTGGTCTATGATAATTTCCGCACCCTCATGCACTGGAATCGGTCTTACTATTTCGCCATTGCCGTGGGTATGATGGCGGACGCGATCGGGCATTGATCCGGCACACCAATAACCGGCTTGGCGCGCCAAGCCTCTACAGTTTGGGAGAAGTGGTATGTATCAACATAGAGACTGGCAGGGTTCGCTGCTCGATTTCCCGGTGAACAAGGTGGTCTGCGTCGGCAGCAACTACGCCGATCACATTAAGGAAATGGGCAGCGCGGTTTCCGTCGAGCCGGTGGTGTTTATCAAACCGGAAACGGCGCTGTGCGATATTCGCCAGCCGGTGGCCATCCCCAAAGAGTTCGGCTCGGTGCACCATGAAGTGGAGCTGGCGGTGCTGATCGGCACGCCGTTGAAACAGGCCAACGAAGACCGTGTCGCGCGGGCGATCGCCGGTTACGGCGTGGCGCTCGATCTGACGCTGCGCGATCTGCAGGCTGGCTTTAAAAAGGCCGGTCAGCCGTGGGAAAAGGCCAAGGCCTTCGACGGCTCCTGCCCGATGTCGGGGTTTATCCCGGTGGCGGAATTCGGCGATCCGCAAAATGCCGAGCTGTCGTTGACCGTCAACGATCAGCTGCGCCAGCAGGGCAATACGCGCGATATGATCACGCCGATCCTGCCGCTTATCAGCTACATGAGCCGTTTCTTCACGCTGCGCGCCGGCGACATTATCCTGACCGGCACGCCGCAGGGCGTGGGCCCGATGGCTTCCGGCGACATGCTGAAAATCAGCCTGAACGGCAAAACGCTCAGCACTCGCGTGATCTGATTTCTCCTTGCCGCCGGCATCGTCGGCGGCAAAGCTTGCATCTCGCGACTAAAATGTCTATATAGTCCCCCCTCGAACCTGTGCGCAGGTGACTTATCCATTTACCGAAACCGGACGCTAACATGTCACAACTCGCTTTTTGGCAACAGAAAACGCTGGCGGAAATGTCAGAACAAGAGTGGGAATCGCTGTGCGACGGGTGCGGGCAATGCTGTTTGAATAAGCTGATCGACGAAGATACCGACGAGATTTATTTTACCAACGTAGCCTGCAACCAGCTCAACATCAAATCCTGCCAATGCCGCAACTACGAGCGGCGTTTCGAGCTGGAAGAAGACTGCATCAAATTGACGCGCGAGAACCTCACCACCTTCGATTGGTTGCCGCCTACCTGCGCCTATCGTTTGATCGGTGAAGGCAAGCCGCTGTTTCCCTGGCATCCGCTGATCAGCGGTTCCAAGGCGGCGATGCACGGTGAGCGCATCACGGTGCGGCATATCGCGGTGCGCGAGAGTGAAGTGGTGGATTGGCAGGACCATATCCTCAACAAGCCTGACTGGGCGCGCTGAGACGCGTTCCATTCCCGCCGTGCCGTTGACCTGAGCGGCACGTCTACAACCTTCGTTTCATACCCCATCGCCCGGTTTTTCCTGTCAGAAACGCACAGACGAAAAATGAACCTGCTATTTATAAGGTTAACTGCTGTTCAGCGTTACCGGAGAAAGGGGAAACGTCGATACGACGGGAAGTAGGGGGAAAAAAGCCCCTGCAAAGATGAGGGGCAAGACACACAACAACACCAGGGAAATCGGTAGTACTCACTTTGCCGATACTATAAGGATTTTACGGGTAAACTTCACCAAAATATTATGCTCTGAATGTGACAAAAGCGCCGTCGTTCATAAGCAACGGTAATTTATCGATGTCGGAAGAGCGGAGGGGAAATCGCCTGCATGGCCTGCTTTCATCCGTATGCGTCTCAGAAACTTAATGTTATGTAAATTACGCGGTTGACCGCGGCGGGATGCTTCTTTTTAAACGATAAGTTGGGTAATTTGGCCGCTCTCCCGCAAGTTCGAGAGCATAACAATGAAAATGGTCCGTCTTTTTGCCGTGGCTGGCGCGCTAATCGTGCTCGTTTACTTCCTTACACATACCTGAAATGGGGTTACCTCTGAATTTGACCGCAATGCCATAAAAAAACGGCGCCTTCAGGCGCCGTTTCTTGTTTGCCGGTCATATCAGCGGCCGAACAGGTCGCGACGACGTGGGCGGACAAACTGGGCGATCAGTACGATCAGCGCCACCAGCAAATAGGCACCGAAGATGCCGACCAGCCACTGTGGCATTTCCAGCGTCAGGAACTGCCATTGGCGCACGGAACAGTCGCCGGAAGCGTGGAACACCGCCGGTAGCCATTTGTCCAGCGGCAGCCAGGACGGGAAGCTGACGAAGAAATCACAGGTATTGAACGGTGAAGGGTGCAGTTGGATCATGGTGTGCTTCCATGCCAGCTGAACGCCTTCCCAGGCGCTGTAGATCCACAGCAAAATCGCCACATAGCGCAGCGGGGTTTTCGGCGCGATGGCGCCCACCAGCGAAGCGCCGAGGATGCCGAACAGCGCGCAGCGCTCATAGATGCACATGACGCAGGGCTGCAGCAGCATAACGTGCTGGAAATAGAGCGCGACCAGTTCCAACACCAACGCTGTCAGGGCCATCAGCAACCAGGCGCCGCGTCCTTGTGAACAGCGGTTAAAGAATTGCAACATATCTAGATTCTTCCATGCAGTAAGCAATTGAACCGGCAGTGTAAACCAATTCAACCTCGCTGCCAGCCACCTGGGCCGGATTCAGCGTAAAAATAGTCGGTTTACTCCAGCAGGCGTCGAGTCAATGGCCGATGGCGTCGACGGGCGGCAGCGCCAGCCAATGCCATTGCGTCAACAGCTCGGTCGCCGGTTCAAGCGTAAACTGTACGCATAGCAGGCCGACCACGGTCAACACCACCGTATACGGCAGAGCCATCCACACCATGCGGCCATACGACAGGCGCACCAGCGGTGCCAGCGCCGACGTCAGCAGGAACAGGAACGCCGCCTGGCCGTTAGGGGTAGCGACCGAAGGCAGGTTGGTGCCGGTATTGATGGCGACCGCCAGCAATTCGAACTGTTTCAGTGCGATGGTGCCGGATTCCAACGCGGCGCGCGCCTCGTTGATGTAAACCGTGCCGACGAACACGTTGTCGGAAACCGACGACAGCAGGCCGTTGAACAGGTAGAACAAGGTCAGCTGAGAAGCGGGTTCGGCGCGCAACACAAACTGGATCACCGGGCTGAACAGATGTTGTTCAATGATTACTGCCACAACGGTGAAAAACACTGTCAGCAGCGCGGTGAACGGCAGCGCTTCCTGGAACGCCTTGCCGATGGCGTGTTCGTCGTTCACGCCGCACAGTGAGGTGGCGAGAATGATCACCGACAGGCCGATCAGGCCGACCTCCGCCAGGTGGAAGGCCAGCGCCAGCACCAGCCAAACGCCAATCAGCGCCTGCATCACCAGCTTGAGCCGTTCTTGCTTGCTGCGGCTTGCGGTGGCCTTGCGGTCATACTCTTTCAACACGTCACGCACCGCTTCCGGCAGTTGCGTACCGTAGCCGAACAGGCGAAAACGCTCCACCAGCCAGCAAACCGCCAGGCCGCAAATCAGCACCGGCAGCGTGACCGGCGCCATGCGCAGGAAGAAATCGATAAAGCCCCAGCCCGCGCTTTTGGCGATGATCAGATTCTGCGGCTCGCCCACCATGGTCATGACGCCGCCCAGTGCGGTGCCGACGCCGGCGTGCATCAGCAAGCTGCGCAGGAAGGCGCGGAATTGCTCCAGCGTTTGCTTGCGCTCTTCACCGGTGAAATCGCTGTCATCGCCGATATCGCCGTCGGGGCGATTTGAAGTCACGTTGTGATAGATGGAGTAGAACCCGGTGGCGACGCTGATCACCACCGCCACGACCGTCAGCGCGTCGAGGAAGGCGGAAAGAAAGGCGGCCGCCAGGCAGAACGCCAGCGACAGCCAGGTTTTTGAGCGAATGTTGAGCAGCAGTTTGGTAAATACGAACAGCAGCAGCTGTTTCATAAAGTAGATGCCGGCCACCATAAAGACCAGCAACAGCAGCACTTCCAGGTTATGTTCGATTTCCTGCGAGACCTGCGCCGGGCTGGTCATGCCGATGGCTACCGCCTCCAGCGCCAGCAGGCCGCCTGGCAACAGCGGATAGCATTTCAACGCCATTGCCAGGGTAAAGATGAACTCGATCACCAGTAGCCAACCCGCGATAAACGGACTGGCGAAAAAGAACACCAATGGGTTGATCGCCAGGAAAATGATAACGGTCAGTTTGTACCAGTCGGGAGATTGCCCCAGGAAATTTTTGAGCAGGGCGCTGCGCAGGGTTGTTTCCATTGTCCTCTATGCATCCTTAAATCAGTCGTAGCACGTACCCTAACAACGCGGCGGGGGCGGGCGCAACCGGAGCTTGCATTGCGGCGGAAAATTTCTTCCGGCCGGTTTTCTTGCACGTTTTTTTGCCACTTTATGCACACTTTCGTTTATTGTTTTTCGCTCACGCTATGTCATGCCGGTGCGATCTGGTATGATGAGCTGATTACTATTACTGATTTTATCGTCGCAACGGAACGTCAAACACATGGTCATAAAGGCGCAGAGTCCTGCCGGTTTCGCGGAAGAGTACATTATTGAGAGTATTTGGAATAATCGCTTCCCCCCTGGCTCTATTTTGCCCGCGGAGCGTGAGCTTTCGGAGTTGATTGGCGTCACGCGCACCACGTTACGTGAAGTGTTGCAACGTCTTGCCCGCGATGGTTGGTTGACCATTCAGCACGGCAAACCGACCAAAGTGAACAATTTCTGGGAAACGTCCGGCCTCAATATCCTTGAGACCGTGGCCCGCCTCGATCACAAAAGCGTGCCGCAGCTGATCGACAACCTGCTGTCCGTGCGGACCAATATCGCGTCTATCTTTATTCGCGCCGCGGTGCGCAATCATCCGGAGCAGGCGCAAGAAGTGCTGGCGAAAGCCGCCGAGGTGGAAGATCAGGCGGATGCTTTCAATGTCCTGGACTATGAAATCTTCCGCGGCCTGGCGTTCGCTTCCGGCAACCCGATCTACGGCCTGATTTTCAACGGCTTGAAAGGGCTGTATACCCGCGTTGGCCGTTATTACTTCTCCAACCCGGAAGCGCGCAAGCTGGCGCTGACCTTCTACAGCAAGCTGTCCACGCTGTGCCATGAGAAACTGTACGACCAGGTGATGGATACCGTGCGCAACTACGGTAAAGACAGCGGGGCCATCTGGCAGAGCATGCAGGGCACCATGCCGAGCGATCTGACCGAAGCGCGCCGTTAATCGCGTGCTGATGAAACAACAAGGGCGCCTTTCGGCGCCCTTGGTCGTTGTGGTGATTACAGCGGCGTAGGCCGCGGCGGGCAGCGATCGAGCAACTCCACGCTACCGTCTTCGTTTTGCTGCTCAAGGATCACGTCGAAGCCCCACAGCCGGTGCAGGTGCTTCAACACCTCACGGCGGCTCTTGTCCAGCGGTGCGCGTTCCTGCGGGATGTAACGCAGCGTCAGCGAACGGTCGCCGCGCAGATCCACGTTCCAGATCTGAATGTTCGGCTCGTGATTGCTCAGATTATATTGCGCCGACAGCTCCTGGCGGATCGCCCGGTAGCCGGCCTCGTTGTGGATCGCGGCGATCTCCAAATAGTTGTTGCGATCGTCATCCAGTACGGTGAACAGCCGGAAGTCGCGCATTACCTTGGGCGACAGGAACTGGCTGATAAAACTTTCGTCCTTGAAGTCGCGCATGGCAAAGTGCAACGTTTCCAGCCAGTCTTGGCCGGCGATGTTCGGGAACCAGTAGCGATCTTCTTCGGTCGGCGATTGGCAGATGCGCTTGATGTCCTGGAACATGGCGAAGCCCAGCGCATAGGGGTTGATGCCGTTGTAGTACGGGCTGTTGTACGGCGGCTGATACACCACGTTGGTATGGCTGTGCAAAAACTCCAGCATAAACCGCTCGGTTACCCGGCCTTCGTCGTACAGATGATTGAGGATGGTGTAATGCCAGAAGGTGGCCCAGCCCTCGTTCATCACCTGAGTCTGCTTTTGCGGATAGAAATACTGGCTGACCTTGCGCACGATGCGCAACACCTCGCGCTGCCAGGGTTCCAGCAGCGGCGCATTCTTCTCGATAAAGTAGAGGATGTTTTCCTGCGGTTCGCTCGGATAACGACGTGCCTGTTCCGGCGACTCTTCACGCTCGACGCGCGGCAGGGTTTTCCACAGCGTGTTCACCTGGCTTTGCAGATACTCTTCGCGGCTTTTCTGGCGCGCTTTCTCTTCCACCAGTGAGATTTTCTGCGGCCGTTTGTACCTGTCGACGCCGTAGTTCATCAGCGCATGGCAGGAGTCCAGCAGCCGTTCCACTTCATCGACGCCGTAGCGTTCTTCGCACTGGCTGATGTAGTGGCGGGCAAACAGCAGATAATCGACGATGGAACTGGCGTCGGTCCAACTGCGGAACAGATAGTTGTTCTTGAAGAAAGAGTTGTGGCCGTAGCAGGCGTGCGCCATCACCAGCGCCTGCATGGTGATGGTGTTCTCTTCCATCAGATAGGCGATGCAGGGATTGGAGTTGATGACGATTTCATACGCCAGCCCTTGCTGGCCCTGCTTGTAACGCTGCTCGGTTTCGATGAATTTCTTGCCGAACGACCAATGGGTATAGTTGATCGGCATGCCGACGCTCGAATAGGCGTCCATCATCTGTTCAGAGGTGATTACCTCGATCTGATGGGGATAGGTGTCGAGCTGGTAATGCTTGGCGACGCGGTCGATCTGCTCCAAATACACCTGCAGCAGTTCGAACGTCCAGTCCGGTCCATCGCTCAGACGTTTATCATCCTTAACCTTTTCATGTGTTGAAGTAGTCATCAGCGCACCCTCATTATTCACGGGCCTTGCTCAAACGGCCGACCCTGTAACAAGCATAGTTCAAGTCATAATTAACCGTTGAAAATCAGTTAAATAAAAATACCGGCACGCAGGGAAGCGAATTGCGGTCAGTTTGGCGCACGTTTGTCCCGCAGTAGGCGGTACAGCGCCGCGCTTCTTCTCCGAGTATAGACCTGCGGCGGGGCCGCGCAACACATTGCATGCTGAGCGGTTGGGATTGAATATTGTTATGTTATATTGTAACTTTTCGTTTTCTCAATAACGAACAAGGAGCATATTGTGGCGAGGTATTTGGGCAAACTGGCGGTGGCGTTGACGGCGTTGTTGATGAGCGGACAGGCGCTTGCTCATGGGCATCATTCGCATGGCAAGCCGCTGACGGAACTGGAAAAAAAGGCGGAAGCGGGCGTGTTTGATGATAAGGACGTTAAAGACCGCAGCCTGGCCGATTGGGAAGGGGTGTGGCAATCCGTTTATCCTTATCTGCTCAATGGGGATCTTGACCCGGTGTTCAAGAAGAAAGCGGCGCAGGATAAGAGCAAGACCTTTGCAGAAATGAAGGCGTATTACCGCAAAGGTTACGCCACCGATGTGGATACCATCGGCATTGAGAACGGCGTTATGGCGTTTCACCGTGGCGGCCAATCCAGCACCTGCCAGTATAAGTACGCCGGACATAAGATCCTGACGTATGTCTCCGGTAAAAAGGGCGTGCGTTATCTGTTCGAATGCCAGGATGTCGGCAGCCTGGCGCCGAAATTCGTGCAGTTCAGCGATCACATCATCGGTCCGCGCAAATCGGCGCATTTCCATATCTTTATGGGCAATACGTCACAGGAGGCGTTGCTGAAAGAGATGGACAACTGGCCGACCTATTACCCATTCCAGCTGCAGACCAAAGACGTCGTGGACGAGATGCTGCATCATTAAAGGTGGCCGTTCCCCCGCAACCACAAGCCCACGTGCGTGGGCTTGTGCGTAGTCGAACGGTCTGACTTGCAGGTAATCGTCCATATCGTGCTGCGGCGATTAAATAAGGAGGGTGCACTACGCTGAACCGCCCGCTTATTCCATTGCTAAAAATGTGGTTATCTTCGGCTGAAATTTTACGCGATTTTTCTGCTGCGGGAAGAAATGCCTCTCTTTTTCTGTTGTGTTGGTGTTTTTGGTTTTATTGGTTTTTTGTTCTGTTTATGTGTTGAGTGTTATTTTTATATTCTGTTAAATCATTGTTGCTTATCACGCCTTTTTTTCTTGCTATCATTGATAGCATTGCTATCGATTCAGTGGTGGTCTGACGCCACATTCCCCCCTAAACCGCATCTTATCGCTATTTACGAGCGGCTATTGCAAATGCAGGGCCCATCGACGATAAATTAATTGTGAATATTGTCACGTTTGATGACGAAGTTGTTGGACGGATTTTTTCACTGAGTTAATTTCCTGTAAGCAGAAGATTATGCTTTGTGAAGCCTTGGGCTGGAGTCAGCGATGCGAGTGGTAATTTTAGGTAGTGGAGTGGTGGGCGTAGCCAGTGCCTGGTATTTGGCGAAGGCGGGGCACGAGGTGACGGTGATCGATCGTCAGCCCGGCCCGGCATTGGAAACCAGCGCGGCGAACGCCGGGCAGATTTCACCGGGCTATGCCGCCCCCTGGGCGGCACCGGGCGTACCGCTGAAGGCCATCAAGTGGATGTTCCAGCGCCATGCGCCGTTGGCGATCCGCCTCGACGGCAGCAGCTTCCAGCTGAGCTGGATGTGGCAGATGCTGAAAAACTGCAACACTGAACACTACATGACCAACAAAGGCCGCATGGTGCGCCTGGCGGAATACAGCCGCGACTGCATCAAGGCGCTGCGTCAGGAAACCGGCATCCAGTACGAAGGGCGCCAGGGCGGCACGCTGCAGCTGTTCCGCACCCAGCAACAGTTCGAAAACGCAGCGAAAGATATCGCGGTATTGGAAGACGCCGGGGTGCCTTACAAACTGCTGGAAGCCAGCCAGCTTGCCAGCGTCGAGCCAGCGCTGGCACAGGTGGCGCACAAGCTGACCGGTGGCCTGCAACTGCCGAACGACGAAACCGGCGACTGCCAGCTGTTTACGCAGCAACTGGCGAAGATGGCGCAGCAGGCCGGCGTGACCTTCCTGTTCAACCGCAGCGTCGATCGTCTGCTGGTGGAGGGCGACAAGATCGCCGGCGTGCAGTGCGGCGAAGAGGTGTTTAAAGCCGACAGCTACGTGGTGGCATTCGGTTCGTACTCCACGGCGCTGTTACGCGGCCTGGTGTCTATTCCGGTTTACCCGTTGAAGGGGTATTCGCTGACCATTCCAATCACCGACGAAGCGGCGGCGCCGTTCTCCACGGTGCTGGATGAGACGTACAAAATTGCCATCACGCGTTTCGACCAGCGTATTCGCGTCGGGGGCATGGCGGAGATCGTCGGCTTCAATACCCAGCTTGAACAAAAGCGGCGGGAAACGCTGGAGATGGTGGTGCGCGATCTCTACCCGAACGGCGGCAGGGTGGAAGACGCGACGTTTTGGACCGGCCTGCGCCCGATGACGCCGGACGGCACGCCGATCGTCGGCCGCACTTCGCTGAAGAACCTGTATCTCAACACCGGACACGGCACGCTGGGCTGGACGATGGCCTGTGGTTCCGGGCAGTTGCTGTCCGATCTGATGTCCGGCGTTACGCCGGCGATCCCTTCCGACGATCTGGCGGTGGCGCGTTACAGCGCCGGGTTTCGTCAGCAACACGCGGTCCCGCTGAACGACGTGCACCCCGCGCGTTAATCGTCGATCCGATCATAGACTTTCCCGGCCACGCGCAGACGCGCGTGGCCGCTGTACGCTGCCCCAAGGAGAAGCGATGCCCCGTCCCATAACTGCCACGATGCATCTTGGCGCGATTGAAAACAACTTGCAGGTGGTGCGCCGTTTTGCCCCCGGTGCCAAAGTCTGGTCGGTGGTCAAAGCCAACGCCTATGGCCACGGCATCAAACACGTTTGGCGCAGTATGGCGCAAACCGATGGTTTCGCCATGCTGGACCTGGCCGAAGCGGTGCTGCTGCGCGAGTCCGGCTGGCAGGGGCCTATTCTGCTGCTGGAAGGTTTCTTCCAACAGCAGGACCTGGCGTTGCTCGATCGTTATCGCCTGACGACGGCGGTGCACAGCGACTGGCAACTGGCGGCGATCGCCGACACCAGGCTGAGTGCACCGCTCAATGTCTATCTGAAAGTGAACAGCGGCATGAATCGGCTGGGATTCGCACCCGAGCGCTTGCACGAGGTGTGGCGCAGGGCACAGGCGGTTGCCAACATCGCCGAGCTTACGCTGATGAGCCATTTCGCCACCGCCGACGGCCCGGAAGGCGTGACCCAGCAGATGGCTACCATTGATACCGCCGCCGCCGATATTCCGTTGCCGCGCTGCCTGGCCAACTCAGCTGCCACGCTGTGGCATCCTTCGACCCACGGCAGCTGGATACGCCCAGGGATCATTCTCTATGGCGCGTCGCCGAGCGGTTGCTGGAAGGATGTTGCGACGACGGGCCTGCGGCCGGCGATGACGCTGAGCAGCGAGATCATCGGCATTCAGCGACTGAAGGCTGGCGATCGCGTGGGTTACGGTGGCCGTTACAGTGCCGCCGGCCCGCAGCGCATCGGTGTGGTGGCCTGCGGTTACGCCGACGGCTATCCGCGTCATGCACCGACCGGTACGCCGGTGTGGGTTGATGGCGTGCTGACGCGCACCCTGGGAACGGTATCGATGGATATGTTGGCGGTGGATTTGACGCCCTGTCCGCAAGCCGAACTGGGCGCCGAAGTGGAACTGTGGGGGAAACGTCTGCCGGTGGATGAGGTGGCCACGGCGGCAGGGACGTTAGGCTATGAACTGCTGTCGGCGCTGGCGGCGCGAGTGCCGGTCGTCACCGAAGCCTGAGCCACGGCTCAGGCAACTTTTTTTATCTGACCTTTAATCTGCTTGCTGAGCCGCCGTGCATGCAGCGCCAGCAGGCAACCCGCCAGCATCACCAGCGCCAGCGACAGCTTCGGCTGCAGCGGCAACGCCATCGCCACCAAGCCTAACGCGGCACCGCCCGCCATCTGCACGAAACCGACCAGCGCAGACGCGACGCCGGCCTCATTGGAGTACGGCTCCAGGGCGTAACTGGTGGCTGGGCCCATCACGAATGCCAATCCGGCACAGGCGCTGGCGACCGGCAACATATATGCCAGCCAGTACGCTTGCGCCGCCGCCGGCAGCAGCGTAACGCCCAGCAGCAGGCCCAGGCAGCCCAGCCCCATCAAAATGCCGCCGGTTGCCAGACAAATCGGGCGGCCGACCTTGTGGATGATGCGGTTGGCGAAGAAGCTGACCAGCATGATCCAGAAGCCGTTGGCGCCGAACACCAGCGAGAATTGCAGCGGAGTCAGGCCGGCGGTACCCATCAGCACGTTCGGCGCCAGAGAAACGTAGGTCAGCGCCATGCCCATCGCCCCGGAGTTCACCACCGCAAAGGAGAGGAAGCGCCGTTCGCTGAGGATGCGTGCGTATTGGCGTACCGGCAGCCCTTTGACCGGCACTGTGTCGGCGGGGCGGGTCTCAGGCAGACGCAGCGCGATGAGCACCAACACCAGCAGCGCGTAGCCGACCAGGAACCAGAAGGGCGCGCGCCAGCCGAAGGCTTCGGCGAGCAGGCCACCGAGCAGCGGCGCCAGCGCCGGGATGATATTCAGCGTGCCGTTGAGGAAGCCGAAAGCGCGGGCGGCGTCGTCACCGTTGAGGCGGTCGCGCACGCCGCTGAAGGCGACGACGGCGGTACAACAGACCGCTACCCCTTGCAGCAGACGCGAAGCGATGAAGATCGTCGGGCTGGTGGCCAGCGCCGCCATCGCTGCGCCGATCATGTAGAGGATAATGCCGGCCAGCGCCACCGGCTTGCGGCCATAGTTATCCACCAGCGGGCCGGCGATGATTTGGCCGAGGCCGAGCACCAGAATAAACAGTGAAATGGTGGATTGAATCAGCGCTTCACTGCTGCCCAGGCCGGCGGCGATGGCGGGTATGGTCGGCAGGTAGAGATCGATGCCTAATGGGCCGAGCAGCACCAGGCTGAGAAGCAGAAACAGAAACTTTTGCATAACAAGAAAGGCACGTCCGAGTGACAAAGAGGGCTAGAGTAGAGATTCTGACGGCAAATGAAAAGGGGCAAAGCGGGGTCAGCGCTGCGCACTCTGGCGGTAATAGAGCGCCGAGACGGTATCGGCCACATAGCGGGCCTGGTGTCGGGCATCATCCAACGCGCGATGCGGCATGCCTTCGAACGGGCGGGCCTTTTTCGGGTTAAAACCGTGCAGCTCCGCCAACGTGATCACCGTGCGCACGTCCTGAGTATCCCAGAATTTCCACGGGCAGGGCATTTCCAGCTGCTGGAAAGCGTGTTCGAGGATCGCGCAGTCGAACTCTTTGCCGTTGCCCCAGACTTTCACCGTATCGGTGCTGTTCATATGAATAAAGCGGCTGAGGCTGCTCAGCACGCGTTTCAGGCTCTCGGTACCGCCGAAGGCCAGCTTGCGCGCTTCGTCGGATTGTTTCGCCCACCAGGCGACCGTATCCAGGCTGATGGTTCGGCCCGGCTGATCCTTCTGGCTGCTGACGCCGGCTTCAAATTCGGCGCCCAGCTCCCCGGTACGAGGATCGAAAAATACCGCGGCGACCACCAGAATGACGGCGCTGGGTTTTATGTCCAAGGTTTCAATGTCTAACATCAGATGGTGCATAGGCGTTTCCGGCGGTGGGCGTGGTGGCTTAATGTTACTACAGAACGCGCGCCGATGCGGCCCGCACAAGAATGAAATACTTTGATACGGGCTAAAGCGCATCGTTCAGGTTATGATGCCCGAGATATTTTCGTCAGGTTGGTCGCTATCGGTGAGAACGCTTATCTTTATTTTGTGCATGGTGGGTTACTTGCTGTTGCTGGGCTACCTTAGCGTGTTCGTCACGGACAAGATCTGTGAGAAAGCGGGTAACTACACCAAAATATGCCGAATGGTGGATATTTCTGAACCTCACATCCCGAGATAGCGCTGTTTTTTAGCCCAGATAGTCGGTAGTGATCAATGGTGTCAGGATCGCCGCCAACGCCGTGAGCACGGCCCATTGTCGCCAGCCCAGCCGCGCCAACCAGTCATGCCGCTGAGGGGGAGAGGCCAACTGTCCCACGGCCACGGCGCCGGTAAGTAGCAGCGTCAGAATCAGCAGCACCAGGGCGCGGCTTACCAGCGTGAACTCGACATGCAGCACATTGGCGTAATACAGGCGCATCAAAATAAAATAGCTCAGCAAGATCCAGGCGAAAACGCTGTGCTTCTTGAGCACCTGTTGCAGCATCAGCGCGAGGAACACGCTGTGAAACAGCGACAGCAGCGGGGTTTCGATCGGATACCTAACGCAGACGTTGTAGACCGCCATGTAAATGTTGAAAACCAGCAGGATATAGATCACGTAAATATACCAGCCGTAGATCACCTTGAGTTTTTTCGGGTTCGGCGGCAGGGTGAATGCGTCCGGTTTCATTAATGCCTCCTGAGGATGCCACGCAAACGCTGCGGTTGAAGGCGGCGCACCGGCATCGAAATTTAAAATCCACAGGGTATATATCACCCGGGTGCTAAATGAGAATTAAACGCAGGATCGGCTTTATTTCAGCGTTTGCGCGGAACTATTCTTCGTCGTCAGGGTCGGTTTGCATGTCATCGTCGAGCGGTTTGCTGGCCGTGAAGGAAGACGTTATTTATTGATATGAAAGATTATAAAAACACATCAGGCACCCAAACCCTGCTGCTGTTCAGCCTGGCATGGTATGTGCTGTTACCGCCGTTGCTGACGGCCTGCGTCTTCAACCGTTTCAATTTAAACCCCTTCGCGATCGTCAAATTCTTGCGCTTCAACCCGTTTGACGCCGATCGTGGCATTCCCGGTTATCAGACTTTCCTCTATTTACTGATGCTGTGGTTGGGGTTGAACATTTTTCTGTGGTTGATGGTGTGGGGGGCGGGGCGGCTGTATCAGTGCTGGCTAGCGCCGCGCGGCTGATATTATATCCAAGGGAAAAAGTTTCGTCGGGAAATGACTTTACATTCGGTAATGAGACGTATTATCATCTTAATCGCCGGTGAGGGGAAAAGGGTTGTCTCCTTCTGTGCCCCCCGAGCCGGCACGACATTGCTCACATTGCTTCCAGTTTTCCTGCCAGCCTCGCGCTGGCATTTTTTTTATCCTGCGCCGGGTGTTGCGGCTTCGGCGTCTAACCAATTTTCATTAGCACAGCTGATTGAAAGCAGGTGAGAGTGACGAAGCGTTTTCTGGCGTCAGAACAGTGAAAACAGCAAGACCACCGGTAGGCTCAGCGGCCAGGTTAGCCCGATGGTCAGCGCGCTGATACAACGAATTTTGACGGTATCCCTGCTAACCAGGTAGGTGAAAACCATAGAAACTAAAAGGCCAATAAAATAACAGTATTGCGTTGCAACCCACAGCGACGACATGAAACCCGATCCCAGTTGTATTTTTACGCGCGAATTTTAGGAGCTTGGCGGCCGATAATCAATGACCCACGGCCGTTTATTCAAACCTTTATCCTTAAGTCTGCATAATTTATTTCTATAAAGAACGTGGGGTTATTAACGGCTGTATGTTTATTACGAAAAGAAATCAACAACATAGTTACCGGTAACATTCGAAGGCGGTAAACGCCTTCTCCGAGGGGATGTAGCCAAGATAAGAACATGCTCGGTAGAGGTACGCGGAAACGCGATGGTGTCATGAAATATAAGATTTAATAATGTTTTAATGTAAAAGAAGCGCAGGAGAGAGGAGGTGGAACCCGCCGGTTCGCGCCGCCTTTCTGAGCGGCGGTGGGTGTGGTGTTCGATAAGCGCATCGACAGGATGCTCGTCGTTCAGGCGGTTTTGGCGTTCATGCCGATGCGTTGCCCGTCCATCAGAAAAGGGGGCAGCAGGTTTAATGAATGTTAAGACCGTAGACGAACAGCCACGAAAAAAGCAGCGCCAACAGGCACACCATAAAGACGATGGAGAGCATTTCCTTCACAATTTAATTCCTTTTCCCGGTGAGACTAATTTACTTCTCTTTGTTTTTTAGCGAAATTTTAGATCGGTATGGGTAAGAATCCTAGTTTTAATCCAATCTTTCGTCCTGGGTGCGCGGCATGCCGCCGTTGCGATAGCCAAAAGCGACGCCTGCAAACGGTCGGGGTTAACCCGTCGTAGCTATTGCCGAACTCCGCGAGGCTGACTATATAAAATGGGGATCCCGAGACGGCGCGACAGTATGGTGTCGATGCTTTATGGCGTCTGTTCACCTGTCCACAGCGCTCCATAGAGAGAAGGAGTCAGCAATGAGCAAAGAAACCACTATCGTGCTGGTGCACGGATTTTGGGGCGGCGCAGCACACTGGAGCAAAGTCATTATCGAGTTGTCGCGCAGGGGATACTCGTCGATTCACGCGGTGGAAATGCCGCTGACCTCACTGGCGGACGATGCGGAACGCACGCGCAAGATGGTCGCGCAACAAACGGGGCCGGTACTGCTGGTGGGGCACTCTTACGGTGGGGCGGTCATCACTGAAATGGGCAACCAGCCTAACGTGGTAGGCCTGGTTTATATTGCGGCATTTGCGCCGGACGCCGGCGAAAGCCCCGGCGGCCTCACTCAGGCGCAGCCGCCGGTGGCGGCAGCGAATCTGGCGGCGGATAGCGATGGGTATTTGTGGATCAAGGCCGATAAGTTTCACGAAAGCTTTTGTCAGGATCTTACCGCCGACGAGGCGTTGGTGATGGCGGTAGCGCAGAAGGCTCCATTGGCCGCAACCTTCGGTAATGTTATCGGCGAGCCGGCCTGGAGGCATAAACCGTCATGGTATCAACTCTCCAGCGACGATCGCATGATTGCCCCGGAGAACCAACGACACATGGCGCAGCGATTGCAGGCTAAAAAAGTGATGGTGCTGAATGCCAGCCATGCTTCGCTGGTTTCCCATGCCGATGAGGTGGCGGGGTTGATCGACGAAGCGGCCGGTGCGCGATAAAGAAAGGGCACGCCAATATGTCCGGGTGAAGAAGAGGCGCCATAATTAACTGCGGCGCTGGATTCTCTCTTCACCCCCTCTGCCATAGCGCTGAAACACCGGCGCGGGAGGCGGCCATTAGGGATAAACGCTGATATCACTATCCATGCTAATCATTAACAGCATGATCAACACCACGATGATGGCAATAATCGCGTAAATTTCCGACTTTCGCATATCACCCTAGCGCCCGTTAACGCCGATCATTTCTATTGCCGCGCGATACAGGCTTTGAAAATGTTCATCGGGCTGCTTTTCTACCTCCTGAATAAGGCAGGCGAGCAGATTCTGTTTGGTTATCGGCTTATTGGCGGTCAGCACCAGCAGCACGCTTTTGCCGAGCAGGCAGCATATTTGCTTATGATATTCATCAACATCGTTCTTGCTGAGGCCATAGAGGGTGTAGTCGTTCATGATGTTTAACCTGCTGACAGGTAAATGCCCGCCGAAGCGGGCTGAGAAGCCATAGAAAAATAAAATTAAGCAAATGTCGCTTGGGGCAGAACCCAAGGCGTGAGGTAACGATAACTGAATGGGAATATTCCTATCAAGCCGCGCGGGTGCGGATGTGAATGTTTAGGAATAACCTCAGGCAAGTATTGAGTCATGTGTTGCGGCATTCACCGAGAAATTAAATTCATGAGCATGAGTGCCAGATATTTCGCGTCGAGGTTATAAGCCATCGCATGTGGTTAAGTCATCTCTACGTGAGGAAAGCGTTGTGCCGTGTTTCACTGGGACAAGTTAGGGCGCGTCATACTTCGTTCGATATTAGTATTCTGGGTGTGCGGAATAAGGACACCCTCTTGGGAGGGGCGTTAACTTTTATCATCACTTTAGCGTGGGCGGTATGAATCCTAAGAATATTTATTCATGTGACGATCTGGCGGCGTTGAGAACTGTTATTCCTACGGATGAACTCAAGGAGATTTTGGTTTCCCATCACGCCACTCATAGCGGTTTTGGTGGCGGTTTCTTTTATCATGATCCGAATGACACGGTTTCTCCAGACGATAATGGCATGGTGGTGGTCACCTCACAGGGGCAGCGTTGGAAGCGTCGGTATACACATGACATTTGCCTGTCGTATTTCGGCCTTATCCCAGGAGGGGCGTTGGACCCCTTTTTGGTCAGCGCGATCAAGTTCGCACAGCGCAATGGCATCGGGCGTATTTCTATCCCCCCATCAGCCAAGGAATATACTCTGAAGGGCGGCGTGTATATCAATACATTGAATGGTGGAATCAGCATTCATGGCAGCTCCAGCGGCAAAACCGCCAATGTAAAAATCAAACATGACGGCGACAATGTCGGCGTCCTGTTTGGCGGGGCGAATCTCTGGGTTGCTGGCGGTGTCTATGATATCGAGGTTATCGGAAATGCCGGGGAGAATGCGGCATTTGTCGAGTTTCAGGACGCATGGGGATTCGAGATTAAGAATTGCTTCGGTAAAAACTACACGAATGGCGCGTTGATCGTCTTGCGGAATAAAAAATCGTGGACAGAAGGTGCAGTGATAGAAAACATCCTCAGCCGCCAGTGTAAAAAGACGGTTTATCTGGTGCGTGACAGCGATAGCGGCGGTACCCGATCGTTTTATGGCACAACCATTTCCCGGTTGTATCATCAGGGCGCAGTTGGCAACGATGCCGGGATCGTCATCGGCGATGGCACGGAAAAAAACAGTGTGAAATTGTATTCGTCACTGATTGATATCGGTGGCTGGAACGAAAAAGGAGGCGGCCATTCAACGGTGTTGGTCAGCCAATTTTCTGAGTTTATTGAGAGCGTCTGTATTAATCGCAACGACGGATTCTCGATGGAGGCATGGAAACCCAGCTCATGGCAGGTGCGGGTTGCCGATAATGCATTTTGCGATGTTGAGTATCGGCAGCTTGGCGGGCAGCTTAACCGCCTGGATGTTACCGATATGCCGGAGCGTTTCGGGCTGTTTTCATTGATTGGGTCGCAGGCGAAGGTTTACGGTACCAGCGGTTCGCGGCCAAGAGTCAGGTTGAAAGGGGCGTGTATCAAGTTTGGTCAGTCTGAGTTGAAAACCTTAAGGAAGCTTATCATCAAAGATTTACCGCCTTATTCCAGCTGGTTACTGAGCCTGAAGGCGGTGGGCGCCAATCTGACCGTTGCGGATACTTATGCAATCGAAGTGCTTGATGGCAATAAAATCGCACATGTAAAGTCACTGACTCAGCAGAGCAACGGTAAGTTTGCAGCGCAGACGTTTAATGAACTGGCCGGTGGGTATTACTCATTGGACAATGGGTTGACGATCCAGTTGTTATTGGACGCATCAACCTTTGCCAACGGTGTCGACTGGACGGCTGAATTAATGATGCAGTAAGAGATTGTTCTCGAATGATCAGGTTAAAACACAGCCAGTGAAATCACCGGCTGTGTTCTGGTTCAGGCTGTTTGCTTGCGAAACAGTTCTCGGAATACCGGATAGATATCGTCCGGTTCGCGGATATGCTGCATGGCGAAGTTGTCGAATCTCGCTTGCAGGTCCTCGTACTCGCGCCACAGCGTTTGGTGAGCGCGGCGGGTGATTTCTATATAGCTGTAGTAACGCACCATCGGCAGGATCTTTTTCGCCAACAGTTCATGACACAACGGTGAATCGTCGGCCCAGTTGTCACCGTCCGACGCTTGCGCGGCGTAGATGTTCCACTGTGCCGGATCGTAACGCTCTTCGACCACTTCGTTCATCAGCTTCAGCGCGCTGGAGACGATGGTGCCGCCGGTTTCCTGCGAATAGAAGAACTCCTGCTCATCCACCTCTTTCGCCTGAGTGTGGTGGCGGATGTACACTACCTCGACGTTTTTGTAGGTTCGGCTCAGGAACAGATAAAGCAGAATGTAAAAACGTTTGGCCATGTCTTTGGTGGCCTGATCCATCGAGCCGGATACGTCCATCAGGCAGAACATTACCGCCTGGCTGGAAGGTTCCGGCCGACGTTCATAGTTTTTGTAACGGAGGTCGAAGGTGTCGATAAACGGCACGCTTTCGATCTTCTTGCGCAGTTCGGCAATCTCTTTGCGCAGCCGTTCTTCTTCCAGCAATTGCACCGGTTCGGTGTTTTCCAACTGGGTCAGCTCGTCTTCCAGTTCGTGCAGGGCGCGCCTTTTACCGGCGGTCATGGCGGTACGCCGCGCCAGCGAGTTTTGCAGCGAACGCACGACGCTGATATTGGCCGGTACGCCGTTGGCGGTATAGCCGGCGCGATGAGTTTTGAACTCGGTCAGCTGTTTGTACTGATTCTTTTTCAGATTGGGAAGGGCGAGATCTTCGAACAGCAGATCGAGGTACTCGTCTTTGGAAATCTGGAAGACGAATTCATCTTGGCCTTCACCGTCCTGGCTGGCGTTGCCTTGGCCGCCACCACCACCGCCTGCGCCGCCCTGAGGCCGTTCGACGCGGTCATTCTGCACGAAGTGGTCGTTGCCTGGGTGAACGCGGTGACGCGTGCCGCCACGCCCCTGATGAAACATCGGTTCGTTGATATCGTCAGTGGGGATGGAGACCGATTCCCCGCTGTCTACGTCGGTGACCGAACGCTTGTTGATGGCTTCGGCAATCGACTGTTTGATTTGCGACTTGTAACGGCGCAAGAAGCGCTGGCGATTCACCATGCTCTTGTTTTTACCGTTCAGCCGTCGGTCAATGAAATAGGCCATACTTCCCCCAAACGACGTTGCCAACTCTTCATGTCCCGGCCGCGACAGCGCAATATTCCGGCCCCTCCCTGGGCCGCGCTGCAACGTCCATGACTGTGGACATGGCCCTGATAATGCCGCTTACTCCGGCGTTACGAGGATTTTCTGACCCGCAGATACCACTCACACAGCAGGCGAACCTGCTTGCGGGTATAACCTTTCTCCATCATGCGATCGACGAAATCGTCGTGTTTTTTCTGCTCGTCCGTCGAGGTTTTGGCGTTGAACGAAATCACCGGCAGCAGCTCTTCGGTATTGGAGAACATTTTCTTCTCGATCACGGTACGCAGCTTCTCGTAGCTGGTCCAGTTCGGGTTACGGCCGCTGTTGTTGGCGCGGGCGCGCAGCACGAAGTTCACGATTTCGTTGCGGAAATCTTTCGGGTTGCTGATGCCGGCCGGTTTTTCGATCTTTTCCAGCTCGGCGTTCAGGGATTCGCGATCGAACAGTTGACCGGTGTCGGGATCGCGATACTCCTGATCCTGGATCCAGAAGTCCGCGTAGGTCACGTAGCGGTCAAAAATGTTCTGCCCGTATTCCGAGTAGGACTCCAGATAAGCAGTCTGGATCTCTTTGCCGATAAATTCGGCGTATTTCGGGATCAGATAACCTTTCAGGTGCTCCAGGTATTTCTCCGCCAAATCCTGCGGGAACTGTTCGCGTTCGATCTGCTGCTCCAGCACATAGAACAGGTGCACCGGGTTGGCCGCCACTTCGGCGTGATCGAAGTTGAACACTCTCGAAAGAATTTTAAAGGCGAAACGGGTGGAGAGGCCGTTCATGCCTTCATCAACCCCGGCGTAATCGCGGTACTCCTGATAGGATTTGGCTTTCGGGTCGGTGTCTTTGAGGCTTTCGCCGTCATACACGCGCATTTTCGAGTAAATGCTCGAGTTTTCCGGCTCTTTCAGCCGCGACAGCACGCTAAAGCGCGCCAGCGTTTCCAGCGTGCCAGGGGCGCATGGCGCGTGGGTCAGCTCGCTGTGGTCAAGCAGCTTGTCGTAAATCTTGATCTCTTCCGACACCCGCAGGCAGTAAGGCACCTTGACGATATACACGCGGTCGAGGAATGCTTCGTTGTTCTTGTTGTTACGGAAGGTCACCCACTCCGATTCGTTGGAGTGCGCCAGAATAATGCCGTTGAACGGCAGGGCGGAGATGCCTTCGGTACCGTTGTAGTTGCCTTCCTGGGTTGCGGTCAGCAGCGGGTGCAGCACCTTGATCGGCGCTTTGAACATCTCAACGAACTCCATAATCCCCTGGTTGGCGCGGCACAGGGCGCCGGAGTAGCCATAGGCGTCCGGATCGTTCTGCGCGTGGTTCTCCAGTTTACGGATATCCACTTTACCGACCAGCGCCGAGATGTCCTGGTTGTTTTCATCGCCCGGTTCGGTTTTGGCGATGGCAATCTGCTCCAGAATGGAAGGGCGTACTTTCACCACTTTGAATTTGGTGATGTCGCCGCCGAACTCGTTCAGGCGCTTCGCCGCCCACGGCGACATGATAGTGCCGAGGTAGCGGCTGGGGATATTGAACTCTTTTTCCAGGATCGTGGCGTCTTCCTGCGGGTTGAACAGGCACAGCGGATGGTCATTGACCGGGCTGCGTTCGCCGTTGGCGCTGAGGGTGTAGATTGGCACACGCTGCATCAACGCTTTCAGGCGTTCCGCCAGCGAGGATTTACCGCCGCCCACCGGGCCCAGCAGGTAAAGGATCTGTTTCTTCTCTTCCAGGCCCTGAGCGGCGTGTTTCAGGTAAGAGACGATCTGCTCGATGGCCTCTTCCATGCCGTAGAACTCTTCGAAGGCCGGATAGCGTGCGATCACGCGGTTGGAGAACAAGCGCGACAGGCGTGACTCTAGCGCAGTGTCGACCATCACAGGTTCACCGATAGCCATCAGCAGACGTTCGGCCGCGTTGGCATAGGCACTGCGATCTTGCCGGCAAATGGTAAGAAATTCCTGCAGTGTGAACTCTTCGTCCTTGGCAGCTTCGTAGCGCTGGCGATAGTGGTCAAATATGTTCATGATGCCCGTCCTTTCGTTATTAGCACAGGTTAAAGAGAGCGTGTGATAGTGTTCTGGCTCCCGAAAGATGAGAATACTCCTGAGTACAGCAACCCGTATGCCAACTTGGTGCGCTTATTATCGCGAGTTGCGCTGTATGCCACTGGGCCCAGGATAAATTCACCTTCTGATTTAAGCTTAGTTTGCTTGCCGGAAAATTTCCTGCCGCAGAAAAAGCTTTTTTTAAGTCATATCAATGACTCAGTTATTACCGTGGGAAGCAAATGCCTTGTCTGGCGCGGCCTGCGGTATGAAACGTCATCGTTCCGCCATGATTAATTCATAATTCCGCTATAAGTTATTCGATCTTGGTTGTTTTCTATTGTAAAGATTAGGCGCGCAACTAAATTTTCACATAAACTATTGCGGCTATTAACCCTGTAATTTATGGAAAAAGAACCAGTGAAGATCTCAAAACTCAAAACGCTAGCAATTATCGCTTCCGCTATGGTTTGTGCGCAAAGTGCTCAGGCGGGAACCTGGTCACTTGGCGCCGCCGCGCTGGTTAGCCCGGACGCGTACCGCGGTTATCAGGACCGCGTTTATCCGGTGCCCGTCATCGACTATGAAGGTGACGACTTCTACTTCCGTACTCTGACCGCCGGTTACTACCTGTGGAAAGATCAAGAAAACCAGCTGAGCATCATGGGTTACTACACGCCATGGGGCTTCCGTCCGGGCGACAGCGACGACGATCGCATGAAGCGTCTCGACAAACGCCGCGGCACGCTGATGGCTGGCCTGGCCTACTCTCACAACGCCGAGTGGGGCACCCTCCGCACCACGCTCACCGGCGACACGCTGAACAACAGCAACGGCCTGGTGGGCGATCTGGCTTATCTGTACAAGTTTGACCTGGACGCGCTGACGTTAGTTCCGGGCGTGGGCGTGATGTGGAACAGCAAGAACCAGAATAAATACTACTACGGCGTCAGCAGCAATGAATCGCGCCGCAGCGGCCTGGACAGCTACACCCCAAGCGACAGCTGGGCACCGTATCTTGAGCTGAGCGCCAATTACCAGATCAACAAGAGCTGGAACGCCTTCTTCGTCGGCCGCTATGTGAAGTTGTCTGATGAAGTGAAGGACAGCCCGATGGTGGATAAATCATACACCGGTCTGCTGATGACGGGTGTGAGTTACACCTTCTAATCGCACATTGCACAATTTTTGTGCATTTCGTGCATCAAAAAGGGGCGCCGGCGCCCCTTTTGCACATCTATAGTGCGCGACCGCACGCGGCCATTCAGGCCTTTCTGCGGCTGCGGAAGGTCACGCCCAGGCGGGCAGGCTGTTCGCCGGCGGCGACCAGCGGTTTGCTGACGCGCCCGGTTTCTACGCAGACCATGGTCTTATAGCCGTCGTTCGGCATATCCCCCATGCTGCATGACAACTCGACGCCGGGGTTCCAGGCGATAACGTCGCTCATGTGATGGTGGTGAACCTCGATGGTGCGTGCGTGCGCCGGATCGCGGATCAGGCTGAAGGCGTCCGGGCGGGTATAGACGCGGTCGGTTTGACCGACGAAGGTCACTTCACCCGTCTGGCGCGCTTCGGCGCCGCCCGCCACCTTGTCGATATAGGGCTCGCCCAGGCCCGCCACGCTGACCCGATCGATATCGCCGACCTGGAAGTAGCTGTGCAGCGCTGCCGTGGCCTGATAGTCGCCGTGCGATTCCAGTTCGATCTCGCATTCTTCACCCAGCTTGAACCGGGCGATCAGCGTGAAAGCGTGTGGCCACAGTTTGCGGGTCTGCTCATTGTCTTTCAGCGTAAAGGTCAGGATGACGCCGTTGTCATCTTCATCGTGCGCCGTCAGGCTCCAGGGCTGGTTGCGGGCAAAACCGTGGGAGGGTTGCGCCACCGGGCCGAACCACGGCCAGCAGATCGGAACGCCGCCGCGGATTGCCTTGCCTTTGGCGAAAGGCGTGTTGTTGCTGAGCCAGATAACCGGCTGCTCACCGCTGGGCTGCCAAGCCAGCAAATGGGCACCCTGCAGCGCGACGGCCGCGCGCACTTTCGGGTGCGAGACCACCACCACGCCCAGCTCATCGAGTTGACGCTGGCTGATGTAAGGCGAAATCTGTTCGGAAACGGGCAGGGTGAAAATTTTCTCGTTCATTTCATGACCTATTGTTTGCCGGAGATACAAATAAAAAAGGGCGACAAGAATGTCGCCCTCATTATCAGCTTAACATCATGCCATTACTTGGAGATGTGAGCGATCAGGTCCAGAACCTTGTTGGAATAACCGGTTTCGTTGTCGTACCAGGAAACCAGTTTCACGAAGTTGTCGTTCAGTGCGATACCGGCTTTGGCATCGAACACAGAAGTCAGCACTTCGCCGTTGAAATCGGTGGAAACCACGTCGTCTTCAACGTAACCCAGAACGCCTTTCATAGAGCCTTCAGCGGCTGCTTTGATGACTTTCTTGATTTCTTCGTAGGTAGCCGGTTTTTCCAGACGCACGGTCAGGTCAACAACGGATACGTTAGGCGTTGGTACGCGGAACGCCATACCGGTCAGTTTGCCTTTCAGCTCTGGCAGAACCACGCCAACCGCTTTCGCTGCGCCGGTAGAAGAAGGGATGATGTTCTGGGATGCGCCGCGGCCGCCGCGCCAGTCTTTGTGAGACGGGCCATCAACGGTTTTCTGAGTGGCGGTAGTCGCGTGAACGGTGGTCATCAGGCCTTCAACGATACCGAAGTTGTCGTTGATGACTTTAGCCAGTGGCGCCAGGCAGTTGGTGGTGCAAGAGGCGTTGGAAACGATGTCCTGGCCGGCATATTTGTCAAAGTTTGCGCCACGAACGAACATTGGGGTCGCATCTTTGGATGGGCCAGTCAGAACCACTTTTTTAGCGCCAGCGGTGATGTGTTTACGTGCGGTTTCGTCGGTCAGGAAGATACCGGTCGCTTCAGCAACCACGTCAACACCCACTTCGTTCCACTTCAGGTTAGCCGGGTCTTTCTCTGCGGTAACACGGATGGTTTTGCCGTTAACAACCAGGTGGCCGTCTTTAACTTCTACCGTACCGTTGAAACGGCCGTGAGTAGAGTCATACTTCAGCATGTAAGCCATGTACTCTGCGTCCAACAGGTCGTTGATTGCAACGATCTCGATGTCAGAACGCTCTTGAGCAGCACGGAAAACAATGCGACCGATACGGCCAAAACCGTTGATACCTACTTTGATAGTCATATATTCCACCAGCTATTTGTTAGTGAATAAAAGGTTGGTTGTAAAATTACAAAAACCTTACCCAGCGTCAAGCGGAATCGTGTCAATTCTTGCGGCAAGTCAAACCGGAAGGGTGGTTTTGCACGCTTATTGCACAGTCCATTTGCGCTCGGCCTCATCCGTTATATGGGGACAAGCCGCCAAGTATAAAGTCAGCATACGCAAGATGTGTGATCGTTATCACATATCACCGTGACGTGGCCTTTATGGGCTACAGTTTAGGCCAAAAACCCCTGCAGCGGTGTTAATTTTTTGTTATTATTAATCATTGTTTTCGTTGACATTATCCACATTCAGAGATAAGCACAAATGGCTAAAGAGACAACCCCCGGTCATCCGGTCACGGAACTGAATGAAATCCAACGTTATGTGACGCAACAGCGCGGCACCGAAGCGCCGTTCAGCGGCAAATTGCTGCACAACAAGCGTGAGGGCGTGTACCATTGCCTGTGCTGTAACCAGCCGCTGTTCTATTCCGAAACCAAATACGATTCTGGCTGTGGCTGGCCGAGTTTCTATGAGCCGGTTTCCGCCGATGCAATCCGTTATCTTGATGATAATTCACATAATATGCATCGCGTTGAAATTCGCTGCGGCCACTGCGACGCGCACCTGGGGCACGTTTTCCCCGATGGCCCGCAACCAACCGGCGATCGCTATTGTGTCAACTCTGCCTCGCTGAGTTTCACCGATGGCGAAAATGGCGAGCAAACGGCCGGTTAAGTGGTAATTTAACCGACAAAATCGATTCAGCTAATTATTCCTCCGTAAGCGAGAAGGGCTCTGATGGACGTGAAAGATCTGATTGCGGCGATGACGCCCGAGATATACCAGCGCCTGGTGCAGGCGGTTGAGCTGGGCAAATGGCCAGACGGCGTGGCGCTGACGCCGGAGCAGAAGGAAAACAGCCTGCAGGCGGTGATGCTGTGGCAGTCGATGAACAACGTCGATCCGCAGCACATGAGCATCGGCACCGACGGGCAAATCGTGATGAAGAGCAAGCAAGAGCTGAAGCAGCAGTTCGTCGCCGAGCCGCTGGTCAAACTCAAGCCGCAGTAAGGCTATCAACCGAACCGCGGGGCGATGTCGCCATCGCCCCGCCAATTTAACGTTTCTCGCCCTTTATCCCCAGCGATTCCGCCAGCTGTTGCGCCAGCCGGTTGTTGTCGTCTGCGCCATATTCCCAGAACATCGCACCGCCCAAGCCCTGGCTTTTGATGTACTCGGCCTTGATCGCCACCGAACGCGGGTTCTCGTAGGAGATGGCGAACAGCGGTTTGCCTTCGACGGATTGCAGCGTCAGATAAGGCACTTTGGCGTCGTCATCCCAGTGCTCGCGAAAACGTCGCTGCGGATCGTTGAGCAATTTGCCGACGATATCGTGGTATTTAAAGTAAGTGTCTTTGCTCAGGTTCAGCCCTAGCGTGTTGAACAGGGCGGTTTCTCGCGCGCCGAAGTAGGGCTGCGTCACCGGCTGTGTGGCGGCGTCCGGTTTGTCCCAGTCGATGCCCGCTTCGGTAGCCCGTTTTGGCACCCGGCCGTAAAAGCCGATGCCGAGGTTCATCTGCGCCGGTTTCAATCCGGCGGCCAGGTAGTTCTTCACCACAGCATCGGCGCTGTAGCGGTCGGCGGCGGCCACGGTCGGCCAACGCTTCGAATCGTACAGGTTGGCATTAAAGTACTGCGTGCCGTAAGCCATGTCGTAGGTCATCAGATTGATGTAGTCGAGGTAGGGAGCGATGCTTTTCACGTCGACCCACTCCTGTGGGCTTTTGGCATTGGCCCCGACGGCGATGGTCAACAGCTTGCCCTTAGCCAGCGCCTGATGAAGCTCTTTCAGCAGCAAGGTGAAGTTGTCGCGGTCTGCCGGTTGGCTTTCTACCAGCCCCCATGCGCCGTTTACCGGGTATTCCCAGTCAAGATCGATCCCATCCAGCTGATACTGTTCGATCACCTGCAACGCGGAACGGATGAATACCGCCCGGCTTTCCGCCGTGGCGGCAGCGCCGGAGAAACCGCGTGCGCCCCAGCCGCCGACCGACAACAGCACTTTCAGCTCGGGGTTCTGTTTGCGCAGCACCGGCAGCTGTTGCAGATCGGCCGTCACTTTCGGCGACAGGTAGATTTGGTGGCGGCGGGCGGGATCTTTCAGCGCCGCATGGGTTTCGTCTTTCTCGTCGTTGTAGATCAGGCCGAACGAATAGTTGAGGTGGGTGATTTGCGTCACGTCCAGCTTGTTGATATCGCCACCGGGGCCGGCGGTGACGTCGCCGCCGCCGTTGAAGTAGCCGACGGAGAGATAAGCCGCCTGGGCCGTGCCGGTACCGGCCATAGCCAACTGCACCGCAGCCAGCAAAGGCAGCAGTCTTCGGGTTATTTTCATGTCTGTCTCCTTGGGTCGGCAAGGCCGACCGTACCGCCAGGGGCGGTCACAATAAAGCCGGGCTCAGCGGGCCCCGGATGCGTATAACCGATTGACGCTAAAAGCGTCGTAGCCATAACAGCAAAAGCGCCTGTCGGCCACAAGCGGCTGGAGGAGGAGAAGGGTGGTATTGTGAGCGGCGTCGATATTTTCGCCGCCGCGCAGAGAGGGTGCCGATGGCGCCCGGCAGGTTTAGTTGACGAGGAACTGTGACAGGGTAACTAGTTGCGCGCCGGCGCGTTCCATGTCCCGCAGCGCTCGCTCGCTGTCGTCCGGTTGCAAATTGACGCCGCGGCAGCCGTCGACGATCACCTGCGTCGAATAGCCGGCCGCCAGCGCATCCAACACGCTGAACTTCACGCAATAATCGGTCGCCAGGCCCATGATCGCCAGCCGGCGGATGCCCTGCGATTGCAGCCAGCCGTGCAGTTCGGTCTGTGCTCGATGGCCGTTATCGAAGAAGGCGCTGTAGCTGTCGATGTCCGTAGCCTGGCCTTTGCGAAAGACGGCATCGATGTGTTGCCGCTGCAACTGAGGATGAAAATCGGCGCCGTGACTGCCCTGTACGCAGTGCACCGGCCACCACACCTGCGGCAGGCCTTCCAGCTCGCCGAGGGTGCCGGCCTGCGCATGGGAGTTCACCGCAAAGCTGCGGTGATTGGCGGGGTGCCAGTCCTGGCTGGCCACCACCGGCTCGCCGCGCGCCAGACAGGCGGCGATCGCCTGATTGGCGACCGGGATGACGGCGTCGCCCTCCGTGACCGCCAGCGCGCCGCCGGGGCAGAAATCGTTTTGCAGATCGATCAACAACAGGGCCGTTTTCATCGTTGCTCCATAGGTCGGTAGGTTAGCCGTTGACGCTCAGCTCGCCGCGCAGATCTTGTTGCATCAGGTCGCGAATTTGCTCCGGCGTCAGCGGCTGGCTCAACAAATAGTGGAGTTTAGTCAGAGCGGCTTCCACCGTCATGTCGAAACCGCTGATCACCCCGGCGTGCGCCAGCGCGTTACCGGTGGCGTAGCCTTCCATATTGACGCGCCCGGAGATGCACTGCGTCAGGTTGACCACCACGATGCCGCGTTCGGAAGCCGCGCGCAACTCGTCGATCAGCTCGGCCTTCTGCGGCGCGTTGCCGACGCCGTAGGAGCGCAGGATCAGCGCTTTGACCGGCTGCAGCAGGAAGTTGCGCACCACCGCGCCGGAAATACCGGGATAGATGGTGACCACGCCGATCGGCTGCGGCGTGATGTCGTGCACCAGCAGTTCGCCGTTGCAAGCCGGGCTGTCGATGCCGGGCTGGCGACGAATATGAATGCCGGCTTCCAGCAACGGCGGCAGATTGGGGGAGGCGAAGGCGTCGAAGCCGTCGGCGTGCGCTTTGGTGGTGCGATTGCCGCGGAACAGCTTGTTGTTGAAGAACAGGCTGACTTCATTCACCGGGTGGTTGGCCGCCAGATACAGCGCGTTCAGCAGATTGGTCTGGCCATCGGAGCGCAGTTCCGCCAGCGGAATTTGCGAGCCGGTGACGATCACCGGTTTAGCCAGGTTTTCCAGCATGAAGGAGAGCGCCGAGGCGGTGAACGCCATGGTGTCGGTGCCGTGTAGGATCACGAAGCCGTCGTAGCGATCGTAGTTCTGTTTGATGTCGTCGGCGATGTGCTGCCAGTCTTCCGGCGTCATGTCCGACGAATCGATCAATGGCGCATATTCATGAATGGTGAAATCCGGCATTTCCGGCCGATGGAATTCGGGCATCAGCGCCAGCTGGCGCTGCAGGTGACCGGAAACCGGGATATAGCCGTGATCGGAACGCTGCATGCCGATGGTGCCGCCGGTGTAGGCGACGTAAATGGATTTCTTTTGCATGGTCATGATTTTAACAAAGATAAGATGGGCTGAATTATAGGGGCATGGCGGCAGAAAAAAAGCCCGGCGGTGGCCGGGCTGCAGAATTATTTGTTAGCGGACTTCTCCGCAGGTCAGGCAGATCGCATAGCGGTTCTGCGGATCGTTCAGGTTATTGAACAAGCCCGGCTGTTCTTTCACCGCATTGGCGACCGAGGCCAGCGGGGCGGGCAACATGGCCTGAATCGCCGCCGGCAGCATGGCGTGAATGGAAACGCCGAACTGGCTGAGCACCATATCGCTCAGGCTTGGGGTATCAACGAACCAGTCGAGTTGCCACTGCTGCAGCTTCGCCAACTCGACGGCTTTTTTCACCGCGTCGTCGAAATCGCCCAACTGATCGACCAGGCCGTTGGCCTTGGCGTCGCTGCCGAGCCAGACATGGCCTTGGGCGATTTGATCCACCTGCTGCGGCGTCATCTTGCGCGATTTGGCGACCAGCTCGATGAAGTTCTTATACCCGTTTTCGATATTCAGCTGCATCATCTGCGAGAATTCTTGCGGCAGCGCCTTGGTAACCGCAATGTCGGCCAGCGGCGAGGTCGCCACGCCGTCGGTGTGCACGCCCAGCGTATCCAGGGTTTTCTCGTAAGTATTGATGATGCCGAAAATGCCGATGGAACCGGTCAGGGTGCTCGGGCTGGCGATGATGTAGTCGGCCGGTGTCGAAACCCAGTAGCCGCCCGACGCGGCCATGCCACCCATCGAGACCACCACCGGTTTACCGGCGGCGCGCACGGCGGCCAGTTCGGAACGGATCACTTCGGACGCGCTGACGCTGCCGCCCGGGCTGTTGACGCGGAACACTACGGCCTTGATGGCCGGATCCAGACGCGCCTGGCGCAGCTCGGCGGCGGTGGTGTCGCCACCGACGTTGCCCGGCGTCTGCGGGCCGTCCATGATGGCGCCGTTGGCGAACACCACGGCGATTTTGCCGCCCTGATTGGCGTCCGGCTTCGGCTGGTAGTCGTAGATGCTGGTGGCGTTGAAATCGTTCGCCTGTTTGTCCCAGCCGAAGGTTTTGACCAGCTGATTTTCGATCGCGGTGCGCGAGGCCAGCTCATCCACCAGCTTATTGTCCAGCGCATAACGGGCGGTATCGCCACCGGCCGCCTGCAGGCCGCTCAGCACGCCGGCGGCGCCTGGGAACAGCTGCTGTGGCGTCAGCTGGCGGTTGGCCGCCACGGTCTCCAGATAGTTCTGCCACAGGCCGCCGATCCAGCGGCTGTCCGCTTCACGCGCCGCCGGGGACATATCGTCGCGGATCAGCGGTTCGACCGCCGATTTATAGGTGCCGACACGGAAGATATTGGTGGTGACCTTGAGCATGTCCAACAACGATTTGTAGTACAGATTGTTGGTGGCAAAACCGTGCAGATCAACTGCGCCCTGCGGCGACAGATAGATCTTGTTGGCGTAGCTGGCCAGGAAGTATTGCGTCTGGTTGTAGCTGTCGCCGATGGCGAAGATCGGTTTGCCACTGTCGCGGAACTCGCGCAGCGCTTTGCCGATATAGCGCAGCGACGGCTGATCGGCGCCGGCGAAGTCATTCAGCTGCAACACCATGCCGGTAATGTTTTTGTCGTCCTTGGCCTTGCGGATGCTGTCCACCACGTCGAACAGCGAGTTCTCCTGCAGGCGGCTGCTGGAGGCGCCCAACAGTTCGCGGCCCCATTGGCGCACCCGGTTGTTCACCGAAGGCTGATCGACCACTACGCCGCTCAGATCGACCAGCAGCGCGCCGCGCGCCGGGGCCGTCGAGGTGGAGGAGCTTTGGAAGGACAGATAGATGCCGACCCCAACGAGGATCAGCAATACCAGGAACAGGTTAAGGATCAGTTCCCTGATAAAATTCAGCAGACGCCATGTCCACCGGAAAATGCCGGCAATAATTTGCCACAATGTGCGCATGTGCTCTCCAACAAGAGTCGAGAATGTTCCGCTATCCTAATGAGCAGCCGGGAAAATGTCAGCTTTAAATCGCGGCTCACAGACGGTATCGCCGAGGCTGTAACTCGCCGTTTAGCTATGTTAACGTGGCCGGAATGAAAATTGTTATCAGGAGTTTACGATGGATGCTCTGGATCTTTTGTTGAATCGCCGCTCGGCCTCGCGCCTGGCGGAACCGGCGCCGGCGGGGGAAGTGCGCCAAAATATTATCAATGCGGGCCTGCGCGCGCCCGATCACGGCGCGCTGCAGCCGTGGCGTTTCGTGATGATCGAAAATCAGGGCCTGGAGCGCTTTAGCCAGCTGCTGCAGGCGGCGGCGAAGCAAGATCAGCTGGATGAAGCGGCGATCGAGAAGGCTGCGAAGGCGCCGTTCCGTGCGCCGTTGATCATCACCGTCATCGCGCATTGCACCGAAGAGACCAAGGTGCCGCGTTGGGAGCAGGTGGTTTCCGCCGGTTGTGCGGTGCAGGCGATGCAAATGGCGGCGCTGGCGCAGGGCTTTAACGGCATCTGGCGTACCGGCGCCTGGACCGAACATGCGCTGGTGCGCGACGCCTTCGGTTGCCGCGAGCAGGACGAGATCGTTGGCTTCCTCTATCTGGGCACGCCGCAGTTGAAGGCTGCCACCAAGGTGACACCGCCGGACAGCGCGCCGTTCGTCAGCTATTTCTGAGTTTCCTCCGACCGGGCGCGGCGAAAATGCGCTAAATCCCGCAGAATTGCATGGTTTCTGAGCAGGCCGTTCGCTTATCGGCGGCCCGCTCTTATCAATCCCCTCGGCAAGCGCTACCCTATGTTATCTTGAGTGCCGTTACCGAAGGGAGTGGACTATGACATCGCCAGCGATCCGTTTAACCCAGTACAGCCATGGTGCTGGCTGCGGCTGCAAAATCTCACCGAAAGTTCTCGAAACCATTCTGCACAGCGAGCGGGAAAAGTTTGTCGATCCGCGCCTGCTGGTCGGCAATGAAACCCGCGACGACGCGGCGGTGTACGACATCGGCAACGGCGTCGGCATCATTAGCACCACCGACTTCTTTATGCCGATTGTCGACGATCCGTTCGATTTCGGCCGCATCGCCGCCGCCAACGCCATCAGCGACGTGTACGCCATGGGCGGCAAACCGATCATGGCGATCGCTATTCTTGGCTGGCCGATCGCCAAACTGCCGCCGGAGGTGGCGCAGCAGGTGATTGACGGTGGGCGTTTCGCCTGCCAACAGGCGGGGATCGCGCTGGCCGGTGGTCACTCCATCGATGCGCCGGAACCCATTTTCGGCCTGGCGGTCACCGGGGTGGTCAATACCGAGCGGGTGAAGAAAAACAGCGCCGCACAGGCCGGGGCGAAACTCTATCTGACCAAACCGCTGGGTATCGGCGTGCTGACGACCGCCGAGAAGAAAAGCAAGCTGCGCCCTGAGCATCAGGGCCTGGCGACGGAAGTGATGTGTCGCCTGAACAAGCCGGGCGCCGATTTTGCCGAAGTGGCGGGCGTCACGGCGATGACCGACATCACCGGGTTTGGCCTGCTGGGCCACCTGAGCGAGGTGTGCCAGGGTTCCGGTCTGCAGGCGACGGTTTGGTTCGACCGCGTGCCGAAGCTGCCGGACGTCGAGGCGTATATCGCCGAAGGCTGCGTGCCGGGCGGTACCGGGCGCAACTTTGACAGCTATGGTCATCTGGTTGGCGAGATGAGCGATCTGCAGCGTCAACTGCTGTGCGACCCGCAGACCTCCGGCGGTTTGCTGCTGGCGGTGCTGCCTGAGGCGGAGGCGCAGGTGCTGGCGATTGCCGAACAGCACGGCATCACGCTTAACGCCATCGGCGAGCTGCATGCGGCGCAGGCCGGTAAGCCGCTGATCGAGGTCGCGTAGTGGCCAACATCCAAGGAAGGCCGGACAGCGACGATTACCGACGCATTTTTCTGCAGGACGTGCCGTTGATTGACGTGCGCGCGCCGATCGAATTTCAGCAGGGCGCTTTTACCCAGGCGATGAATTTGCCGTTGATGGTCGACAGCGAACGCCAGGCGGTCGGCACCTGTTATAAGCAGCATGGCCAACAAGCGGCGATCGCGCTCGGCCACAGCCTGGTCAGCGGCAAGCTGCGCGAACAGCGCACCGCCGCCTGGCTGGCGGCCTGCGCAGAGCGGCCCGAAGGCTATATTTACTGCTTCCGCGGCGGGCTGCGCTCGCAGCTGGTGCAGCAATGGCTGCATGAGGCCGGCGTGGACTATCCGCGTATCGTTGGCGGCTACAAGGCGCTACGCAATTTCTTGATCGGCGTACTGGCGCAAAGCGCGGCGTTGCCGATGGCCTTGGTGGGCGGTAATACCGGCAGCGGCAAGACGCTGTTGGTTAACGAACTGGCCGACGGCGTCGATCTGGAAGGCGCGGCGCGCCATCGCGGTTCATCTTTTGGTCGAACGCTGGCGGGCCAGAGCTCACAGATCGATTTTGAGAATCGTCTGGCTGTGTTATTGCTGAAAAAACAGCATGGTGGCAGCCGCCGTTGGGTACTGGAAGACGAAGGGCGGATCATCGGCAGCAACAATCTGCCGTTGCCGGTGTTCAACGGCATGCAACAGGCGCCGGTGGCGGTGATCGACGATCCGTTCGAGATCCGTCTGGCGCGCCTGCAGGCTGAATATATCGACGGCATGCGCGAACAGTTCGAACAAGCCTATGGCGTGGAAGAGGGCTGGCGGCAGTACGACGACTATCTGCATCACGGTCTGTTCGCCATTCGCCGCCGTCTGGGGCTGGAGCGCTTCCAGCAGCTGACGCAGCGGCTGGAGGCGGCTCTGCAAGCTCAGCGTCTCAATGGCCAGGGCGAAGCGCACCGCGAGTGGCTGGCGCCCCTGTTGCAGCAGTACTACGATCCGATGTATTGCTATCAGTTGGAAAAGAAAGCCCAGCGGATCGTCTTCCGTGGGAACTATGCAGAAGTAAGAGAATTCTTGATGACGTTCAGCCAGAAAAACGGTGATTAATGCGACTGTTTATAGCCGAGAAACCGAGTTTGGCGCGCGCCATTGCCGACGTATTGCCCAAGCCGCATCGCCGCGGCGACGGTTATATCGCCTGCGGCAACAACGACGTGGTGACCTGGTGCGTCGGCCACCTGTTGGAGCAGGCCCAGCCTGACGCCTATGACAGCCGCTATGCGCGCTGGTCGTTGGCCGATCTGCCGATCATTCCGGAAAAATGGCGGTTGCAGCCGCGGCCTTCGGTCAGCAAACAGCTCAACGCCATTAAAAAGTTGCTGCTCGAAGCCGATGAAGTGGTGCACGCCGGCGACCCCGATCGCGAAGGGCAGCTGTTGGTGGATGAGGTGCTGGACTACCTGGATTTGACGGCGGAAAAGCGCCAGAACGTGCGCCGCTGCCTGATCAACGATCTCAACCCGCAGGCGGTGGAGCGTGCGGTCGAACGTCTGCGCGACAACCGCGATTTCATTCCGTTATGCGTGTCTGCGCTGGCGCGTTCGCGCGCCGACTGGCTGTACGGCATCAATATGACCCGCGCTTATACGCTGCTGGGCCGCAATGCCGGTTACGACGGCGTGCTGTCGGTGGGCAGGGTGCAGACGCCGGTGCTCGGATTGGTGGTACGGCGCGACGAAGAAATCGAAAACTTCGTGCCGAAAGACTTTTTCGAGGTCAAGGCGCATATTGTCACGCCGAAGGAAGAACGCTTCGTGGCGCTGTGGCAGCCCAGCGAGTCCTGTGAGCCTTATCAGGATGAAGAGGGGCGTTTGTTGCACCGGCCGTTGGCGGAGCACGTGGTCAAGCGCATCGAGGGCCAGCCGGCCCTGGTCACGGCCTATAATGATAAACGGGAATCAGATACCGCGCCGTTGCCGTTTTCGCTTTCCACGCTGCAGATAGAAGCGGCCCGGCGTTATAACCTCAGCGCGCAACAGGTGCTGGACGTTTGCCAACGGCTGTACGAAACCCACAAATTGATCACCTATCCGCGTTCCGACTGCCGCTATCTGCCGGAAGAACATTTCGCCGGCCGCCACGCGGTGCTGAACGCTATCAGCGTACACCAACCCGAGCTGTATCCGCAGCCGGTGATCGACAGCGACCGCCGCAACCGCTGCTGGGACGATAAAAAGGTCGATGCGCACCACGCCATCATTCCCACCGCCCGCGCCGGCAAGATTAATCTGACGCAGGATGAACGGAACGTGTATGGGCTGGTGGCGCGCCAATATCTGATGCAGTTTTGTCCGGATGCGGTATTCCGCAAATGCGTGATCGAACTGGATATCGCCGGCGGCAAATTCATCGCCAAAGCGCGTTTCCTGGCGGAAGCCGGCTGGCGCACGCTGTTGGGCAGCAAGGAGCGCGACGAGGAAAACGAAGGCGCGCCGCTGCCGGTGGTGGCCAAAGACGATGAGCTGTTGTGCGAGCGTGGTGAAGTGGTGGAGCGCCAGACGCAGCCGCCACGGCCGTTTACCGACGCCAGCCTGCTGTCGGCCATGACCGGCATCGCGCGTTTCGTGCAAGATAAAGCGTTAAAGAAAATCCTGCGAGCGACCGATGGTTTAGGAACGGAAGCGACGCGAGCGGGGATCATCGAATTGCTGTTCAAGCGGGCGTTTCTGTACAAGAAGGGGCGCTATATTCACTCCAGCGAAACCGGACGCGCGCTGATTCACTCGCTGCCGGATCTTGCCGCTCGTCCTGATATGACGGCCAACTGGGAGGCCACGCTGACGCAAATCAGCGAGAAATCCTGCCGTTATCAGGACTTTATGCAGCCGTTGGTCGGTACGCTGCAGGAGCTGATTTATCAGGCTAAGCAGAGCCGAGCGAGCATGGCGTTTCGTGGATTGCCGCCGCCGCCCTCCAGCGGTGGCAAAAAACGCAGGAAAAGCGCCGGCAAGGCGCAGGAGAAGAGTGAATGAAGCACGGATTAAGTGGGGTGCTGGTGGCCGGCGTCCTGGCGTTTTCCAGCCTGGCTGCCGCCAACCGGGGTGATGTGAACGTGGTGTTGCCGGTTTCACCGGAGATTTGGGGCACGGCGAAGAACGGCGTCAATCCGCCGCCGGCACAGCCCTGCAGCCGTTGTTGCATCTACCAGAATCAAAACTATTCCGAGGGTGCGGTGCTCAAAGTGGAGGGGGAGGTGCTGCAGTGCGTGCGGGAGCCGAACACCATCGGCACCAACCCTCTGATTTGGGTGCGCCTGAAGAAGTGACGATGTAACCTATCACCGCTTTCAGCACGCCGGGCTTTGAGCGGCGATATAGTTCGCCAGCAGCGGAACGTCGGCGGGCGCCAGAGTGTAGCCCAGTGCCTGTTGCGGCGTGACCCAAACCAGCGCCGAGTGGCAGCGCAGTTGCAGTTCGCCGGAGAAATCCGCGACTCGCCAGGCGTGCAGTCGGATAAGGCGTTCTCCTTGCTGCCACTGATTGCTGCCCACATAGTTACCGACACGGGCGCAAATCCCCAGCTCTTCATCCAACTCGCGCGCCAGCGCTTGTGGCTGGCTCTCGCCCGTTTCTACCTTGCCGCCGGGAAACTCCCACAGGCCGGCCTGATCGCTGCCTGCGCCGCGTTGGGCCAGCAGAATGCGCCCGTCGTGTTCCAGGATGGCGGCTACCACGTCGATAATTTTCATTGGCTTCACAGAATAAAACCCCGGTGAGCACCGGGGTTGATGGGTTACAGCGTAAATTCCGCCCAAACAGGTGCATGGTCGGAAGGTTTTTCCATGCCGCGGGTTTGGTAGTCGATACCGGTGGCGACGCAGCGTGCCGCCAGCGGGGTGCTGGCCAGCAGCAGATCGATACGCAGACCGCGGTTGTCGTCAAACCCTTTGGAGCGGTAATCAAACCATGAGAACTCGTCGTTGCGTCCCGGATTGGCGTGGCGGTAGGTGTCGACCAGCCCCCAGTTCAGCAGGCGATCCATCCATTCGCGCTCTTCCGGCAGGAAGGAACACTTGCCGGTACGCAGCCAGCGTTTGCGGTTGTCTTCGCCGATGCCGATGTCATAATCGCTCGGGCTGATGTTCATATCGCCCATGATGAGCACCGGGGATTCCGCCGACAGCTGCTGTTCCAGGTAGTTTTGCAGGTCCTGATAAAAACGCGTTTTAGCCGGGAATTTGATCGGGTGGTCGCGGCTTTCACCTTGTGGGAAATAGCCGTTGATCACCGTCAGCGTGCCTTGCGGCGTCGCCAGATCGGCCATGATGATGCGACGCTGCGCGTCTTCTTCATCGGTCGGGAAGCCGCGGCGCACCGCCAGCGGCTCCGCTTTGGTCAGCAGCGCCACGCCGTAATGGCCTTTTTGCCCGTGATAGAACACGTGATAGCCGTGCTGGCTGACGTCTTCCAGCGGGAACATATCGTCGTGAACTTTGGTTTCCTGCAGACCGATAACGTCAGGCTGGTGCTGTTCGATAATTGCCGCCAGCTGATGCGGACGCGCGCGCAGTCCATTGATATTAAAAGAGACAAACTTCATGAGCGGTGCCGTTTTCACGAGAAAAATGTGCTGTGATAGTAGCAGAGTTTGGCGGGAAATGTAACGCAGACAGCGGCCGGGCCGCTGACTGCGCAGCGGGCTATTTCGCCCAGCGGTCGTAATTTTTCGGCTGATAATCGTCAAACTGTTGCAGCAACGTTTGTGCCGATTCGCTGATATGCAGCGTGCCGAGATAATCGTGGCGCATAAAACCCTGATCGGCGACGTGTTCGAGGAATTGGCTCAGCGGGCGATAAAAACCGTTAACGTTCAGCAGGCCGACCGGCTTGTTGTGATAGCCGATTTGTCCCCAGGTCCAGATTTCAAACAGCTCTTCCAGCGTGCCGATGCCGCCGGGCAAGGCGATAAAACCGTCCGCCAGCGACGCCATGCGGGCTTTGCGTGTGTGCATGTCGGGCACCACTTCCAGCTCTGTCAGGCCACGATGCGCCGTTTCCGCTTCGACCAGGCGTTCGGGAATAATGCCGATCGCTTCACCGCCTGCCGCCAACACGGCATCCGCCATGATCCCCATCAGCCCCTTTTTTCCGCCACCGTAGATCAAACGGCGCCCCTGAGCGGCCAGCATCTGTCCCAATTGACGAGCCAGTTCGGCATAAGCGGGATTAGAGCCCTCGCTGGCGCCACAAAAAACGCAAATATTGTTTCGCATCCACCTGTTCCTTACTGCACTAAAGAAGCCAGTGGTATAGCGAATTGTCGGCCGGAGTTCAAGTTACGGCTGGGAGAGAGGAAATAAATGCGCGGGTGAAAAGGGTTAATAAGGGGTTGGAACTGGGGGTTATTGATACGAGAGCATTATGGGTGCGATGTGCTTTAAGTAGGTTCAGGGATTTCTGCAAGGGATGGTGGTGGGGG
>NZ_MJAO01000028.1 GCF_001902635.1 Serratia marcescens
ATTACGGTAGCCTGCGACCCCGTTCATAACCTCTAACATATGTTCTGCATAAGGTTGCCAGTCGGTGGCCATGTGGAAAACGCCGCCGGTCTTCAGCTTGCGCAGCACCAGTTCGACAAACGGCGTTTGCACGATGCGGCGCTTGTTGTGGCGCGCCTTGTGCCACGGATCGGGGAAGAACAGCTGCACCATATCCAGCGAGCCGTCCGGGATCATGTTTTCCAGCACCTCAACCGCATCGTGGCACATCACGCGCAGGTTGCTCAGCTTCGCCTCGTGGGCGTCGGCCAGGCAGGCGCCCACGCCCGGCGAGTGCACCTCAATCCCTAAAAAGTTCTGCTGCGGGTTGTTGCCCGCCATGGTCACCAGCGAGGCGCCCATGCCAAAACCGATCTCCAGTACCGTCGGCGCTTCACGCCCGAACAGCGCGGCGAGATCGACAGCTTCAGCCTGATACTCCACGCCCATCACCGGCCAATAGTTCTCCAGCGCGTGCTGCTGGCCTTTGGTCAGCCGCCCCTGGCGGCGGACAAAACTGCGGATACGGCGCATCGCGCGGCCGTTCTCATCAAATTCCGGGGAGATGACGTCATTAATCATAGTGCTTTCTGTCTGTTTGGCTGCCAATTAGGGAAACGCGCATTATGCAAAGATACATTGGTTTAGCAAGTGTTCATCTTCTGTACCCGCCGTGCGACGTCGGAAAGTTCCGGTTTACAGCACCATGACTCTATGCTGCAATCTCGCTTCATTTTCTGCCGGATAACGACTCTGCTCATGATGCAAGCACAACAATTCGCACAGGTGGTGCTTGACTGGTACCAGCGCTACGGCCGCAAAACCCTGCCGTGGCAGCTGGAGAAAACCGCCTATCAAGTATGGCTCTCCGAGGTGATGTTGCAACAGACCCAGGTTGCCACCGTCATCCCTTACTTTCAGCGCTTTATGGCCCGTTTTCCCAACGTGCGCGCGCTGGCGGAGGCCCCGCTGGACGAAGTGCTGCATCTGTGGACCGGCCTGGGCTATTACGCCCGCGCCCGTAACCTGCACAAGGCGGCGCAGACCATTGTCGCACAGCACGGCGGCGAGTTCCCGACAACCTTCGCAGAAATCGCCGATTTACCGGGCGTCGGCCGCTCAACCGCCGGCGCGGTGCTGTCGTTGGCGCTGGGCCAACACTACCCGATCCTCGACGGCAACGTGAAGCGCGTGCTGGCCCGCTGCTACGCGGTGGAGGGCTGGCCGGGCAAGAAAGAGGTCGAAAACCGGCTGTGGAAAATCAGCGAAGAGGTCACCCCGGCGCAGGGCGTCGGCCAGTTCAACCAGGCGATGATGGATCTGGGCGCCATGGTCTGCACCCGCTCCAAGCCCAAGTGTGAACTCTGCCCGCTCAACGTCGGCTGCCTGTCTTACGCTAATCACAGCTGGGCCAATTATCCCGGCAAGAAACCCAAGCAGACCCTGCCGGAAAAAACCGCCTACTTCTTATTGCTGCAGCACGGCGACCGCGTGTGGCTGGAACAGCGCCCGGCGGTAGGCCTGTGGGGCGGCCTGTTCTGCTTCCCGCAGTTCAGCGCGCGTGTGGATTTGGAACTCTGGCTGCAGCAGCGCGGTCTGAAAGGCAAGCGCCTGGAGCAGTTGACCGCGTTTCGCCACACGTTCAGTCATTTCCACCTCGATATCGTGCCGATGTGGCTGTCGCTCGACGCGGCGGGTGGTGGCATGGATGAGGGCGCAGGTCTCTGGTATAACTTAGCGCAGCCGCCGTCGGTCGGGCTGGCAGCGCCGGTGGATCGCCTGTTGCAACAGCTGGCGAAACAGCCCCCGATCCAACAAAACTTATATGGCGATAGCGCCATCGATGAGGAATTAGCATGAGCCGCACCATTTTTTGTACTTTCCTGCAGCGCGACGCCGAAGGGCAGGATTTCCAGCTCTATCCCGGTGAAGTCGGCAAGCGCATCTACAACGAGATCTCCAAGGAAGCCTGGGGCGAGTGGATGAAGAAGCAAACCATGCTGATCAACGAGAAGAAGCTGAACATGATGAACGTGGATGACCGCAAACTGCTGGAAGAGGAGATGATCAAGTTCCTGTTCGAAGGGCACGACGTACACATCGAAGGCTATACGCCACCGAGCGAATAACGCTGTTGGGGCCAGGCGCTGGCCCACTTTAATACTCTTATAATTCTTCCTGACGGCTTTAAGATGAAGAAAATTTTAGCTTTGCTCGTAATAGCGCCTTTGCTGATCTCCTGTTCCGGCAAAAAAAGTGAAGAAATCAGCGAAGCCTGGATCAAAGATACCAACGGCTTCGACATTCTGATGGGCCAATTCGCCCACAACATCGAAAACATCTGGGGTCTGAACGAAGTTCTGATCGCCGGGCCGAAAGACTACGTCAAATACACCGACCAATACCAAACCCGCAGCCACATCAACTTCGACACCGGTTCCATTACCGTCGAAACCATCGCCACCACCGATCCGGCCGCGCACCTGCGCCAGGCGATCATCAGCACGCTGCTGATGGGTGACGATCCGGGTTCCATCGATCTCTATTCCGACGCCAACGATATCCAGATCAGTAAAGAGCCGTTCCTGTACGGCCAGGTGCTGGACAACAAAGGCGCGCCGATCCGCTGGGAATGGCGCGCGGCGCACTTCGCCGATTACCTGCTGCAGACCAAGCTGCAAAAACGCACCTCCGGCCTGCACGTGATCTACTCGGTCACCATCCAGCTGGTGCCGAACCACCTGGACAAGCGTGCGCATAAATACCTGCCGATGGTGCGCAAAGCGTCGGAAAAATACGGCGTGGACGAGTCGCTGATCCTGGCGATCATGCAGACCGAATCGAGCTTCAACCCGTATGCGGTGAGCGGTTCGGACGCGCTGGGCCTGATGCAGGTGGTGCAACACACCGCCGGTAAAGACGTGTTCCAGATGCGCGGCAAATGGGGCACCCCGAGCCGCAGCTACCTGTTCGATCCGGAGAACAATATCGACACCGGCACCGCCTATCTGGCGATCCTGCAGAACAACTACCTGGGCGGCATTCAGAACCCGACCTCGCGCCGCTATGCGGTGATCACCGCCTACAACGGCGGCGCAGGCAGCGTGCTGCGGGTGTTCTCCAGCGACAGAACGCGTGCGGTGGGCATCATCAACGGCATGCAGCCGGGCGACGTGTATCAGACGCTGACCACCAAGCACCCAGCCGCCGAGTCGCGCCGCTATCTGGTGAAAGTGAACACCGCGCAGAAGAGCTACCGCAGAAAGTAGCGCGTTCCGCGTGGATAAATGAGAAGGGCCGGTGCGAACCGGCCCTTTTTCTATGGCTTGATCATATAGCCGAAGATGCGCTTCCAGCCGTGATCTTTTTTCTCGATGTAGACCCCTTGCAGCTCCGGCGAGAAGCCCGGCAGGCGGTTGATGCCCTCTTCCAGCGCCAGGAAGTAGCGCTGCACCGCACCGCCCCACACTTCGCCCGGCACCACGCACAGCACGCCCGGCGGGTACGGCAAGGCCCCTTCCGCCGCGATGCGCCCTTCCGCCTGGCCGATCGGCACCAGCTCGACGTTATCGCGAATAAACTCCACGTTGGCGTCCTGCGGGTTCATCACCACCGGCGGGAAATGATCCTGGCGGAACATCTCCTTTTGCAGCTGTTTGACGTCGAAGCTGACGTACAGATCGTGCATCTCCTGGCACAGCCGGCGAATGCTGTAGCCGCGGTAGCGCTGCTCGTTCTTGCGGTACACCGTCGGCAGCACCACGCTCAGCGGCGCGTCCTCTTCAACATAGCGCTCGAACTGCGCCAGCATCTCCACCAGTTGCTCCATCTTGGCCGGGTTTTCCGCCGGGGTCAGCAGGAACAGGATCGAGTTGAGATCGCACTTCTCCGGCACGATGCCGTTCTCGCGCAGGAAGTTGGCCAGAATGGTGGCCGGCACGCCGAACTCGGTGTATTGGCCGGTCGCGGCGTCGATGCCCGGCGTGGTCAGCAGCAGCTTGCACGGGTCCACCAAATACTGCTCCTGGGCATAGCCTTCGAAGCCGTGCCACGTTTCCCCCGGCACGAAGGTGAAGAAGCGCGCGTCGTTGGCGATAAGATCAGTATCGTGATCCTGCCAGTCTTTGCCCGCCACCTGCTGCGGAATAAACGGCTTCAGCTGCGTACAGCGCTTGAGCAGCTGTTTACGGGTCTCGATGCCCAGCTTGACGCAGTCCATCCACATGCGGCGCCCAGCGGGGCCGGCGTGCATCTTGGCGTTGACGTCCAGCGCGGCGAACAGCGGATAGAACGGGCTGGTCGACGCATGCAGCATGAACGCGTTGTTCAGGTGCTTGTGGTTGCAGTGGCGCTTTTGCCCTTTGATATGGTCGTCTTTCTTGTGGATCTGCGAGGTCTGCGAGAACCCCGCCTGCTGTTTATGTACCGACTGGGTGACGAAAATGCCCGGATCGTGCTCGTCCAGCTCCAACAGCAGCGGCGAACACTCTTTCAGCATCGGAATAAAACCTTCGTAGCCCACCCAGGCGGAGTCGAACAGGATGTAGTCGCACAGATGGCCGATGGTGTCGATCACCTGGCGAGCGTTGTAAATCGTGCCGTCGTAGGTGCCGAGCTGAATAATCGCCAGCCGGAACGGCCGCGCCGCCGCAGCTTTCTCCGGTGCCACTTCGCGGATCTGCTCACGCAGGTAGCGTTCGTCGAAGCAGTGCGCATCGATGCCGCCGATAAAGCCGAACGGGTTGCGGGCGGTTTCCAGATAGACCGGCGTGGCGCCGGCCTGGATCAGCGCCCCGTGGTGGTTGGATTTGTGGTTGTTGCGATCGAACAGCACCAGATCGCCGCGGGTCAGCAGCGCGTTGGTCACCACCTTGTTGGCCGCCGAGGTGCCGTTGAGTACAAAGTAGGTTTTATCGGCGTTGAACACCCGCGCCGCGTGCTTTTGCGCATCCTTGGCCGACCCTTCGTGGATCAGCAGATCGCCCAGCTTGACGTCAGCGTTGCACATATCGGAACGGAACAGGGTCTCACCGTAGAAATCGAAGAACTGCCGGCCGGCCGGGTGTTTGCGGAAGAACTCGCCGCCCTGATGCCCCGGGCAGGCGAAGGTCGAATTTTCCATCTCGACGTAGGTCTTCAGCGTTTTGAAGAACGGCGGCAGCAGCGCCTGCTCATAGGCGTCGGCGGCGGCCTCCAGCTGCGCCATGTAGAACGGCTTGCTGGCACCGGCCAGCAGCGCGAAAACCCCACTGACGAACGGCAGATAGTCCGGCGAGAGATGCTCGTCCCCTTCCACCGCCACGAAGGTCGGAATGTCGAACCCCGTCGCCTGCAAGCGCGCCAGAATACCGGCGTTCACGTCGGCGACCGACACCACCACCGCCGCCACATCGGTGTAGTCCGTCTGCTCTACGCGCACGATTTGGCGCAGCGTCTCAATGGTGGCGACCAGGCTGGCGCTGGTCGCGATTTTCAATTCTTTCATCATGCTGACTCTCAAACGGTGAAGGATGAGGGTGTGCCACCGGCACGGTAATGAGATAACGCGGTTATCCCGGTAAAAGCGATACCCGGGCACGGCAGCATAAGCGGCGTGCGTGACCGGCTCATGATCGGCGATCATCAGGCGGCTATCGGGGGAACTGGTCTTGGCAGCGTCCGACAGGCATCAGTAAAATCAGGGCCGCAGCGCTGGCTTTACGCATGCCTAACAGCGAGCATCAGGCGGCCTTACCGCATGGCCGGCAGGCGTATTCGGGCGGATGACGTGCGAAGGAAACAACGGCGGAACGGTGGCGGCGTCAGATGTCTGGTGCGCAACAGCGCTTGAGCAACAAAACCAGTCATGCCAATAACCCTCTGGCTTATAAGAAGCGGGAACACCGTCAGGGAACGGAGAGTGCTAAAATTTGCGCAATGATTGCATGATTCGTTACGGGGTTCAAGCAAGAATCGCCTTGGTTGAACGCGCATCGATTTAACCATAACGCATTGTTATTTAATTAAAAAACCATAGAAACCCATCTATAAAATGGTATAAATACACGTTTTATATGCATATTTATTGAGTGGCGTTCCCCTCCCATTCCCCACTCCGCCGGGCTTGCTGCCTGAAAATAGAGCAACCGATCGGCTTTGTGACAGAAAGCGATTGACGCCACCCGGCCAATACGGTTTAATGCGCCCCGTTGCCCGGATAGCTCAGTCGGTAGAGCAGGGGATTGAAAATCCCCGTGTCCTTGGTTCGATTCCGAGTCCGGGCACCACTTTCACTTCTATGTACGTCTCCCAAACTCCACAAAACTCAAGTATAATCACCGCCATACATCACTTTCTGACATTTCGAACTCCACTGACCTCAACCCGGCTCTCTCTAAATCAAGTTGCATCTGGGGGCTTTTCAGGGGGCTCATTGTGTTCAATGAAAATTGAGGCCCCCATATGGCACTGACAGCCCGGCAGGTCGAGACCGCTAAGTCTAAAGAGAAGGACTATAAACTTTCCGACGAACGTGGCCTTTTTCTCCTGGTGACCACCACTGGGAAACGCTACTGGCGCATGAAATACCGTATCGCCGGTAAAGAGAAAAAGCTTTCTATCGGTGTTTACCCAGAGATATCCCTGGCTGATGCGCGTGTAAAACGCGATGGGGCCAGAAAGGTGATTGCTGATGGCGGCGACCCCAGCGAGAAAAAGCAGCTCGAAAAACTCGCCAAAAAGATATCCGTCGTAAATACCTTCAGAGCGCTCGCTATGGAGTGGCATAAGCATAAGAGCATCTCATGGTCGGAAAGCTACGCTGAGAGCGTTCTGGAAGCACTGGAGAAGGATATTTTCCCTCATGTGGGCAAACGCCCTGTCGCAGAGATCCTGCCTCTGGAGATGCTGGAGGTTTTACGCCTGATTGAAAAGCGTGGTTCGCTGGAGAAACTCCGTAAGGTCAGGCAGTACTGCAATCAGATCTTCCGTTATACCATCGCCACAGGACGTGCAACGATTAACCCGGCGGCGGAACTCACCGGTACGCTGAGCGCGCCAAAGACTGAGCACTTCCCTCACCTTCAGACTTCTGAATTACCGGCGTTCCTCGCCAGTCTGGCTGGTTACCATGGCAGTTGCATTACGCGTATGGCAACCAGTCTGCTGCTATTAACGGGAGTGCGTACGATTGAACTTCGTGCTGCAGAGTGGCAAGAGTTTGATCTGGAGAATGCGTTATGGACGATCCCCGAAAGCCGTATGAAGAAACGCCGTAAGCATCTGGTACCTTTGTCAGACCAGGTTCTGGCGATCCTGCAGGAGCTCCACACTTATACCGGTCAGTATCAACTGGTATTTCCAGGGCGCTGCAACATCAACAAACCGATGAGTGAAGCCAGTATTAACATGGTGATCAAACGAATCGGCTACGATGGTAAAGCTACCGGACACGGCTTTCGCCACACCATGAGTACCATTTTGCATGAACAGGGATTTAACACTGCGTGGATAGAAATGCAGTTAGCCCATGTGGATAAAAACAGTATTCGCGGTACATACAACCACGCCCAGTATCTGGAGAATCGCCGCGAAATGATGCAATGGTACGCTGACTACATTGATAGACTGGAAGGTAAAAATACCGCAGCATAAAAGCTCAGCCCATAAAGGGCTGAGCTTTAGCGTGTTATTTTTTTTAGTAATTAGCGCACACTCTTCCTTATGTAATCGCCACCGAATAATTTTTCCATTTTATCCTTAATACTTTTCAAACGTTTATCAATATAGGTACTATGAGCGGCTTTTAAACCAGACAATCTCATCAACGCCTGCGTAGTTAAGAATTGTTCTTTATTACTATCACAGACATATATTAGAAACTCCATATTGGATTCTTTTAAAAACGCGCTAACTTCCTCATTATATTTCACTATCAACTGTGCATATTCATCCTTCAGACCAAGTCGCTTAACTTGTTTTTTAAGTTTCGGTGTTTTTATATCAGCTAAATCATCAGGCCTGACCGTGGCGAATGAGTTGTAAAATTTCCTGAGATCTGTCACGTTATCTAAAAGACGTTTTAAATCCATTGATGGAGAGATGGTACTAACTTTTCCCAGTTTACTTTTAACCCAGCTCTCTTGGGTGAATGATTCTCCATTTTCATCTTCAACTGTTTTGAATTTTTGCACATCAATAAATACATCCCAGTTATTTGTTCTCTGAGCATCATAGAGAAAACTCAAAACCTCATTGGGGAAGGTATTATAAATTTCGCTTACTTTACCTTCAACCTCTTTGGCTGTTTTTTCAAGGTCCACAATATAACTCGCCGTTTCCAGTTTTTTTTCGAGTAATAATGACATTTTCTCAAACGCTTCTTTCCGGTCAAGTTCATCATTAACACGATTCTTTTCCCGGATGAAGTCATCATGGGCTGAAAAATAGTTTACCGCACAATCACAACCAATCAGTGCTTCAACGCCTTCCTGAGAAACACCCAGCCAACCATTATTGTGTTTCTGATAGCAAATACCTTTATTTGTACGTACCTGACAAATATGCCGTTCCTTAAAAGAATATTTACCAATGAGTTTATGAAAATTATCAGGGCTGATCTCATAATTTTGATCAAAAGCAGGACGTTTACAAATATCATCGTAGCTTAAAAAACGCTCAGAGCATGTGGTCATTAGTTCTCCTGTCCTGGATTAAACTCTGACACTGGGGTCGCATACAATACTGGTTAAATACACACCTAGATGGCGATAAAAACAACACTACGTCGGGTAACTCAATGAAGAGTACAGGAGATAGGCAGGGTAAGTGCTAAAAGTCGGGTGATAACCCGACAAATGCGGATACGGGCACCACGTTGGCTGCGGCAAGAATAGAAGCATAAACTGACGGCTGGTAATGAATCGTTTTGTTATCGGATTCGGTGACCGCCTGAGCGCTCACCTCCAATACGGCGGCAACTACACAAAATGACTGACAGGCTCACAACAGATGATTAGCCGCCGCCGAACGGCTCATAATCTTCATTTTCGTTCAGATGCTTATTCGGAAATGTTGTCGGAAACAACATTATGGGTATGAGTAAGCATTCCCCTGACGCTTTCCTCTTTAACATTCGCGAACCAAATAGCGTAAGACTCACTGACATTTTCATGCCCTGTTCTGCTCGTAGGCGAAAATGTGGAACAAAGAGCTACTGGCACTGCGGATTCCCTTCAACATTGGCATGATCATGATAACGAGTGACGACTTGGGCAGTTATGCTAAAAGAAGTGTCGAAGGAGAAACTCCTGACAGGTAAAATTTTTACACAGCGCATGGAGCGTAACAATCTGACACTCCGACCCCGTATCAAACGGCTGGCTCGCATAACGATTTGCTTCTCATGATCCATCAAGGTTTACGAAAAAATCATCAACTCCGTTATCTAAAAATATATGTTGTAATAATGGGAATCATTACTATAATCATCTACAACAATTAATTGACAATCAGGCCTTAATGGTCATATTGTTTCACTGTTCATTGATAATTATAACAATTTGCACCACAAACTTTATCATGCGATTACCGCACCTCGAGATAACATCACATCAGCTACAGCCGTTGAAGGATAAAAAAACCATCACACATATCTATAAAATTACACGCCCGAATAATTAAAAAAACCAAGCTAAATGACTCATGTTTTATTTAAAAAAACATCAATTTATAACGCAAGATATAACCACCAGTGCTCAATTAAGTAATTTTATGGAGGAAATCGGCACTGAAACAACACATGTTGGAGATCTATTAATCACAACCCATTCATGGGGTTCAACCAGCATGCAAGAAACATGCTCTGAATCAATAAGGTTATGGCAATACAATATATCAGAAATAGGAATATCCAATAATAGTTGAACTCGCCCATAATATTCATCGTTATCATTGAAAGAATTTAAAACATCCATTTCAATTGAAACGCTGTTAATTCCACTCATCTCAGCTGATTTTTTAAGGGAAATAATTTTGTCTGCGTACTCTCCTTGCAACTTTCTACCCAATAAAACGGAGTTACCCCCTATGCCATTAAGGTGATACTGAGTATGCTCATATATTTCCTGCACTTCCTGGAATATCTCATTAAGATCACAGTCATTTAAAGAGTTATATATTTCAAGTGATTCTCTCTCGTAGTGTCGAAAACGATCAAATATTCGCTCATGGGAGAGTACAGTTGGGCTAAACACTCGTCTTAAAAATAAAGTAAGTAAAACATAACCAATATGCTTCCTACCATTAAACCCACTAAAATGGCATCTTACCTCTCCCTTTAAGCGTCCCGTACCAATACAACGAGCTAATAATTTATTCGTCACATTATATTTTTTATTGGTATATAAACTCCCACACACAATAACCTCCACAATAACATTATAGACAGTCACTATTGAAAATACTTTCACAAATAGAGGTGCTTATCCTGAGCGAGAAGCTTAACGGCAATACACGCGACATAGCGCCAGTCCGTTGTCCCCTCTTAAAAAATCGATAATTTAATAAAAATAGATCATAAGATAACCTTAATGAGTACATCTCCAATATTAAGCAAGGATGATATTTGAAAAAACAACATCATGCCAACCCCATATAAAAAAGGATACAAGTCAATATCATTACCATTTTATTAATGATAAACTTAGTATTCAAATATTATTGAACTCATATCCTGAATTATATCTAGGGTACCATGGAAGCATTGGGCACATCATAAATGTGTGCTGCAAAGTGCGATTGCAAGCGATGGTCCAGCAAAGCCTGAAATATATCCGCACAGCACTCATCACTGGCAATGATTTTACCTTGAGCGTCAAATTGCAGATTTAATCTAAATCGTAGCGCATTAGCTCTCAAGCTATCCATGAATTCTGGCACCTTGTAATACCCCTTTTCTTTAATAGCAGATGCTCTTCTCAGTTGCATCGCATTATTACCAACGTATCGTTTCAACGGCTCTGCATCGGTAAGCAACTGACTGAATTCCGGTTCATCCATTAATACGTTAAAATTATCAATATGCGCTGTCTTGTAACTCAAAACTGATTCAAATACTTTTTTATTCTTAATGTAAACATTATCCTCAAGAATGAAAAAGTCAAAATCCTTTGCAATGTTAAATCGTGGGGACCTATCAATTTTCAACTTATTATTTTTGAAAACAACTGACTTCAACCCAGCCTGCTTTTTGGTCGCCCAGGATGAATCCGTTTTCTTCACACAGTGTAATACTGTATCACCGGAGACTAATTTTACAGAATAGAAATCACAATTAGATAACTCTTTGATCTCTTTTACCTTTTTCGCTGGTATTTGATTTGCAGATATTGTTGTAACATCTACAGCCGAAGTTTCTCCGGTTCCAATAAGCATAAGACTGCCTTCGTTGTTCTGCGCCAGCAACGAATAATCTATGATTTCTGTATAGTTACCTCTTTCTGTTTGAATAAATCCTAATAATTCTGTTTTAAGCTCAGGATCTACTGGGATCCATTTCCCTGTAAACGACGCCTGCCCTTTCAGGGATTTTTTCCTGAATACCCATACCGATAACTCGGCCGTTTGAAGATCAAAACCCTGTAAATTCTCAAGCATCATCATTCTCTCCACAAATGACTATAACAGATTGTATTGTTTCGTACTCATAATCTGAATTTGGATTAACATCTGTGTTAGCTAATACAACTCCAGAAAAGATATCATTGCTCCCAGGAAAACGATAAGATATTTCATACATCTTCCAGTTAAAAACAATAAGCATGGGGTTTAATATTATTTGACCTGACTTATATGAGAGCCAGAAGAGCCACAACAGGAATACAACAAACCCTAAAAATTTATTTGTCTCCATATAACTTATACTCATAAATGAAACAATATAAGGAAGCACATAATTCATTAAATCTGATGGGGTATATTTTGATTCAATTACTTTTATTTTTTGCCCATCCGGTTTAGCAAGATTCAAAGCAAACCATGAAAAAACAAAGCAGGCTAAACAAACAAGAAACAAACTCACTGACAGGAATGGTTTTTGGAGCGGAAGATGACATGTTCCTGAGGTCAAAAAATTAAAACAGATATTCCCCTTGAGTTTTTTATTGTCCAGATCCTGCATTAGCAGAATCATACTTAATGGCAAATATGATCCTAAGAAGATTGCAAGAGCAAAGAATAGTCTTGGTGTCACACTCCCCCCTTGTTTTTTCTTATGTTCTTAATCAAACGACCTCGCGCTTTTTCCACTGCTTTTTTGGTCCTGTCCGGAAACAGTACTACCTGCTGCTCAGCCACACTTAGATGCATATTCTTTTCCAGAAGAGTCCATTCTTCATCGCTCCAGGGACGGAAACCAGCTTCACTACAGCGGGACTTCTTCAGCCCCAGCCTTCTCGCCATTATTTTAACTGACATTGCATTTCTTTCTGGCAGATGAGCAGTTACCGACATTCCCATCCGGGGATAGTCCGCTTTAAGTATATCGAGTTCCTCCTCACGCCAGAAACGTCCACTTTTTACCCCCAGCGCCTCCGCCATAGAAAAGATCGCACTAATACTTCTCCCTGGAAGTAATTGTGTCAGAGACCTGGCCTCCATGCCCCGGGCATAGTGGTCACGGATAATATCCATTTCATTTTCACTCCACGGCGCATTTTTCTTTTTTCGACACCCGAGCTTATCAGCCATCAACCCTACTGCACCTGGAGTCCGCCCCAGCCCGTCAGCAATTTCAACAACTGACATGGAAGAATAATTATTTTCCAGAAAGGTTAAATCCCTGATTGTCCATCGAACACGATTATTACGATAACGAACTGAATTAACCATAATTTTTAGCACCATTTCTATTCTGATGCATTCTCTTGTATTACAGCATAGCGCGCTGTCAATTGTTTCAGATGCATCTCCAGTTGAGCCCGGGCAGCAGGTAAAGGTTCTCTCTCAGGATTTTGTAACAATACCCGCATTTGCTCTTCAGCCGGTACCGATTTGTTAAAAGACTGCATGGTGGAAAATACCACAGATTTCAGCTCGCTGACCGTCATGTATTTACCCTTCTGTTCATCCAGCCCGTTCAGCCTGTCACTCAGTTGCTTCAGCTTCATCATCCCCTGATGCCAACCATTCAGCTGTTCTGTTGGTAATGCAGCAGCATTAAGTTGTTGTTGCCACTTTTGTGCCAGAGGTTTAGCCTGTTTCGGCCACAGCTCTTGAGCCTGTTCTGTGAGTTTTCGGCTGTAAGCAAAATTCCAGTCAGGCGGCAACTTATCCAGTCGGGCAAGCTGCTGCTGTGTCTGTGCGATAAGGTCCTGAGGTAACGGAGTTTGCTGACGTAATATCCCCAGCTGTTCGGACGTGAGAGGTGCAGGGAACGGAGCCAGTGAAGCTGCAAGCTGAGTCTGCAGAGGATCTGGACGGTGAAGAAAATGCCAGCTCCACACTGAGACTATGCTTATCACCAGCATGGTAAACATCCCGGCGACGAAGGACTTCCACTTTTTAACCGGAGCAGGCATTGTAGACAGTACTTCTACATTCGGCTGCGGTTCCGGTTGCGCAACGAAAACCCACTTCACTGCACTCTCTGGCGTATCTTCATCCGGTCCACCAGCAAAGTCTCTCGTGGATGCTGTCGCAGCATTCATCATGGTGGCAGGCAATACGATACCCGACTGAATGTTCGGCCCGGTGCTGGTTGTGTTATCACTATTTTCCAGCCGGACAGCACTGTTGTGCATCAGGGTACGCAACGTATCGAGCTGACTGAGATGTTTTAGCTCCAGGCGCTGCAGCACCTCTCCCAGACCGGTAAGCAGCTGCTCCGCACGGTACAACTGGCTAAGGTCACTGTAATTCAGCGAGAGCGAACGCATCCGTTGCTGCAGGCGCTGACTAAGACTGCTGAGGATTTCCATGCGGGCATGGACTGGCTGAGGCCACAGTGCCCCCCACTGATGACTTATCAGTGCCTCGAGTATCGTCAGCCCTTCATTGAGCCCGAATAAACCGGCCAGCTGCGTACGGGCCAGCGTATACCAGGCTGCCGTTTGCAGTTCCACGCCGTTCTGCTCAAACAGTGAGAGACAGAGTTTTTCGACATACTGCCAGTTAACATCCGGACGCGCCGGATGGGTCAGCTTGTTCAGTTCGTCGCGCAGGGCAGCATAGTCCGGCAGCGCCCTGGGGTCACCACCGGTTTTGATTTTTCGTGGGTTAATGTCATTCATGACCAGTCGTCCATTTGGCGTATCAGGAGCTATTGGAGATTATCGTTTAGCAGCTTCGTTTTCTGCATCTTCAGGGAGACAGGTACTGCAATACCCGCAGCTATGGCAGAAGCGCTAAAATCAGACCAAAAAATGTACTTTCATCAAAACACTGCCCAGGGCGGGATAATGTACCAGGAGGAGTAAAGGTCCAGTTGTTCGCGGTACCTGACCGCATGAATAAACGCCCCAGTGAAGTCACATTCTCTACATTATGAAAAGTCGCCTCCACACACCCGGTCACGCCCTGGCCGTACAAAAATACCGGCATAAATTTTACGGCCCGGTCGTCGATACGCAGGACGATACCGGCAATCTCAAAAGCCCCGCTCTCCACCAGCAGATCCGTAACGGATACCGCGAACTCCTCCACATTCAGTCCGGTATCCACCAGCCACGCGTCCATCTGCTCCTGAAGCTGCGTTATTCGCAGGCGAAATTCGGCGATATCGGCCTGAGTCTTGCTGGCAAACGAGACCGGGGCAGACTGTCTGGTCTGCAGTTTTTTGAGGAACTGTGATTTTACTGACATGGTGTTCTCTGGCCTTACAGACGGGTAGTCGTATCGAGATACTGCTGTTGCTTAAGATGTCGCAGGAGAACCCGTCCCTCCGGCATAAACTCGGTGCCGTAACGCACCAGACCAATGCCCTTCAACTCAGCGTCAATGGCATAACGCAGCTCGCCGGGAACGTTCTGCTCCAGCAGAACGACCGCTATTTTTTTCAGACGGGGTTCATATTTCAGCAGCACCTCAGACAGGGTCCCCATCAGCTCATGGGCGGTACCCGGCATACCCTGCAGGATTTTAGTCATATCCGGCAGACCATAATCAGGCAGGTGCGCCAGTGTGCCGGCGCGGCAGTTGAGAATACGCTGCATGTTATCGAGCACGGAGAGGATGACCTGGTTCTGCTCACTGACCTGCGACAGCGGAAGACCGCCAGTAAAATGGCCGGTGAGCATTTCATACAGTGAGGGTGTGTTGTGTCCCTGGGGCATCAGTCATCCTTAAGAGGTTGCAGCGTCAGATGGTTATTGCCCGCTTCCAGAATGCGCGGCTTATCCGGATCCAGGTCGTCTCGTTGAATAACCAGCCTCCAGGTGTTGTTGACCATATCCGGATGACGGAACAACCCCACCACAGCCACAAACTGAGCGTCTTCTTCCATCGGCATGTTCAGGTTTGCATCACCGCCGGGCTTCACCACCACGTCACGACTGGCCAGCAGGTCGGCTTTCAGCACGGTGTCACCATCTTTCAGCAACTGCTGATAGACCGTTTTGTCAAAGGTCTTACGGTCCTTGAGCTGGTAGACACGGACCACAACGGATTCGGATAACGAGTTGCTTTCACGCGCATCCGTGTTCAGTGCTTCACGGGCCGTAAAGTCCAGATGCAGCACCTTTATTTTCTTGTGAAAAATGGCGGTGTAGGCCGATTTGGTGCCATCGGAGATGCCCTGCGTGACGCCACAACCGGTCAGGCTTAATGCCAGCAGGCAGCATGCAGATTTAATCAAACTTGTACGTAACACGTCTGTTTCCTTGTTGTGGTGTGGCGGGCTCCAGCCCCGTGTAATAACCCAGCTCTGTGGTAAAGGTCTGCGGAATATCCTCCGCCAGCTCTCCTTCTTCTTCCGCGCCCAGCACGCCATTCATGCCAAGCCAGAAAGGTCCTTCGCCGAGCGGCGGAACGGCCAGCAGGCGAGTACTGGTTGTCAGAGTGATTTTTGCCTTAAAACGCCAGCCCAGGTAGACGCGCAACATCACCAGAAAATCCTGGTACAGCAGGCCGTCCGGCTTCCAGCCCTGCGATTCCTTTTCATCGTCAGTGGCCAGCGCAATCAGCAACTGGCTGTTGGCGTCCATCGCCTCATCGCCAAGCGGCGTAATGCCGTCCAGCAGAAAATCTTCATCGCCGTAAAAGCCCAGCGGCTGGCTGATTTCCACCGGCCGCAGGCAGTATGGACTCACCTGCACCGTGGTATCCGGGGCCAGCAGGCTGACCAGTGCCTGCATGCCCTGCTGGGTTTTCCCGGGCTGTTGCAGCACACCGAGCAGCGCCAGAAATCGCGAGACGGGCGTGGCGATATTCTTAGCCGTTCCGGGAATGCCCAGCCCCACCAGGCCCAGCAGCGACTGAGATATGCTGTCCGTTCCGCCGGGCTCGAAGCTTGCCGGGTAAGAGTATTTACGCCAGATGCGATAAAACTGCGTCAGGATGCGGTGGCTGAAGATATCCAGAAAGCCCTGAAGCGCCTCGTGCCCTTCGCGACGCTGGGTGATGTCATCCAGGTAGGCCGTTGGTAAGGGGGAATCGACACCGTACATCCCCATAAAGGTCGTGCGGATGAGCGGCGGTTTGCTGTCATCCTCTTCGTTATATTCGACAGTCTTCAACTCGCTGGCCGGAAACCCCATCCCCGGATGCGGGGCAAAGCGTACCGGGTCATCGGCGGGATGGCTGGTTGAGCCCATCAGCGGCCTGCCCGGATTCTGCTTCTCCAGCAGCTGGCAGAAACGGTAAAAGTTAATCCGATTAAGGTCAACCTCCAGTCGTGGGGTCAGCCGGGAATGCGGCGATTGTGCTTCTCTTCCCATTCCAGGTGCTCTCCGGTCGGTTGCAGGATAATAATCAGGCGGTTAAACAGATAGATATCGGTGTACAAGGCGAAGAAGCGGCTCAGCATCTCACCAAACAGGCAGATGTCGCCGCGGCCGGCAAAGCCGTGGCTGTCGAGCATCACTTCAATCTGTACGCCGCGCACCAGGTAGCCCTGTTCAAAGCGTTCAATTTCACTGTGCTTCACGTCGAGGATGGCCTCAAGGCGACGGCGGTTCATCTCACTGTCTGTCCACTCGTACAGCGCCAGGGTACCGCGCAGCACGTCGGCATTATCCATCATCGACAGAAACCCGCTGCCAAGGTGGCTCAGCACGCGCCAGTGGAAACGATCCTGCGCCGGGGGATAACAGGGCAGCGTCGGCGCACACAGGTTACGCACGGCGATGCTGGCCGAGGTGGTTTTCATTACCGTATCAAGTACCGTGCTCTGCAGAGCACGGCGCGGCAGCTGCCCGTTGGTGCCGGTCAGCGTCAGCGACAGGCTTTCATCTTCTGGGACGGTGTGATTATCAAAGGCTTCACCGCCAAGGATAAGCCAGGTGTTATGCAGCCCGGACGGACCGCACCGCACGCGGGTGTGGTAGTAATATTCCGGCGCTGCGTGGCGCATCATTCCGCCCTTGTGGCGGAAGCTCGAAAACGGCACGTAGGTATGCCGGCTCGATGACATCACCGAGTCCACGGCGTAAATCTCGGTATGACCATCCTGTACGCGCATCGGCCGCAGCATGTATTCGGTTTGCAGGGACGTGAGCGTCAGCGGATCAGATTCCAGCGGGAACAGGTTAATCACCGGCACGCAGTTCAGGCGCAGATGCTTTTCGGTAAAGCTGAAGTCATGCTCCCAGCGCTGCGCCAGCACCACGCCGATTTCAAACCAGGGAAGCTCTGCCGGAAAGGCCACGGTTTCCAAGCCACGCAGGCCGGTGAACATGAACTTCTCGCGGAAAGTAAAGTACTCCAACAACAGCTGGTAGCCGCTGAAACTGCTGTTGCTCTTCGGCCAAAGGGTATCGTCTTCGCCAAATCCCAGCGCGGTGAAATACCCGTCGAGCGGCCTGCTGTCCATATCGCCGGGCATCCGCAGCCATATCCGGGCCACATTCAGGGTGAACGCTTCGTGCATGGCGCAGGCCAGCGGCGCATCGGCATTGAAGTAGAACGGGATATGGCTAAGATCGATACGGCTCCAGTCCGCCAATTCGCCGCAGTTAAAGCGCAGCGTGACAACCGAGCGGCCCTCCGCATCGGTTGCCAGACGCACACGTTCAAGTGACAGCGGCTGAAGGGTCATCTCCTGGGTGGTGGTGTACCGGCAGCGCGTACCCTTCTCACCGATCGGCCGCGAATTCACCTCGAAGCCTTTGGCGATGCGCATCGGTTCTTTCATTTCGCGCCAGTCGGGGGTGAACTCCACCACCGACATCGACGGAATGGTGCGCAGATAGTGCGGCCACAGCAGGCTGACCAGACCTTCGGTCAGCTCCGGCAGGTCGTCGTCGAGTTTCTCACGCAGGCGTCCCATCAGGAAGGCAAAGCCCTCGAACAGGCGCTCCACATACGGATCGCGTGCGCCCGCTTTATCGAGGTTGAGCATTGCCGCCTGCTCGGGGTGAGCGCGGGCAAACTCTTCGCCGGCTTCCAGCAGGTAGCGCATTTCGGCGTCGTAATAACGCAGGGTTAAATCGTCCATAGTGATTATGTTCTTTTCGTCCGAAGTATCAGCCGCACAGTACCGCGGCTCGGGCTGGATCCAGTGCAATCAAGCCGGCAAGCAATAGCTCCATCTCAGGCTGCAGGCGCGTTTTATCAGCTTCATTGCGCCCTGCCTTGCCCCGCAACAGTTTTAACCTGCGGGCTTTGACTTCAAATATCAGCTCTGGCGTCCACTGCTCGAGCGTGAGAGCCCGGGCACTGCCGTCGAGCTCTCCCAACAGATGCAACGCCATTTCATTTTTACCGTACTGCTCGCTGACTCTGGCCATCAACAACCGCATCAGCCACCGATCGCGGGCAGAGGTGTAACCCGGCTGAACCTGCAGCCAGCTGAGCGCAACCTCGATGCCTTCGCCGTCTGCTTTAGCCATCACTTCAGGCTCCAGCGCCAGCACATCACCATCGCCGCTCGCAGTGGCCGCCATCACAGGCTCATTTTCCCATCCCGGCGGATCATCCAGTACGGTTTCATTAACCCAGCTCAGCGTCACGTCGTCGGCGAATGGTGTGCCGTCGCTAAATGCCAGCGCTTCCAGCCCGGGAAGGCGGGCCAGCAGCCCTTTCAGGTCACGACAGACGATGTCGGCGCGCACGCTGTCCGAGTCCAGTTTTACCAGTGCCTGCCAGGTGTACCACTGCACATCCAGCCACAGGTGGTTGACTCCCTGGGCCAGCAGAGTATCCGTATGCTCCAACAGTTCTAACCAGCTTTTCTGCAGAAACAAGCGTTTGAGATGTGCTTTATTGTCAGGCTTAGGCGGAGCCAGGCGAGTGCGCCCGGCCGCATCCAGCGGCGGAAGCTCCGTCAGCGTATCCCAGCGGACGCTTTTCAACAGATGATGGCCTGCCAGCCAACCACCGGGCTGATCACGCAGATATTTCGCCAATACCTTGGCCTGATCGAGCAGATCGCGCCCTGACGTGACCGCATTCATCAGCGGCGCGGCAGGGGGTGCCGCGGTCACGCGCCCCTCTTCCCGGCTGGTCTGCGGCACCAGGCTGCCGGCACCGCCATTCTGCACCAGGCGGTGGTCCAGAGCCTGATACAGCCCGCCAAGTTCCGGACGCGCATCGTCATCAAACGTCAGGAAAGCCTGCTCCACCAGCAGTAGAGCGCCGGTGGTACGCTGCATGACGGGCATATCCACTTCCGGGTACAGCGCAAGGCTGTCCGTCACGCGGCGACTGCCCAGCCACTCCAGAGCCGATTTGCGGCTGCGGGCGCGCAGGGGATGCAGGCCGTTGCCAAACCGTTCGAGCATGGCGGCCAGCAGCTCAACGCCCTGCGCCAGCCCGGCTTCGCCGTCCTGATGCAGACGCGCCCAAACGTAGAAAGTAATGACACGTAAGTCCTTACACCTGTCGGTCAGCAACTTTTCCGCCAACTGGCAAATCAACCCGGTATCAATGCCGGAGAGCTTGTTGACCTCTTCGCGGATGCGCTGGAAATCGTCGTCGTAGCCCGGGTCTTCTCCGGTTGGCCGATGTTCATCCACCGGCATCAGCCAGCGCGCCCAGTCAGCACAACGCGCCCGAGCCTGGCTCACCAGGCTGTTTTCATCCACGCCACAGGTGTGAAGTAAATTCTGCAATGCGGTCATTATTCCATCTCATCCATGGTTAAGTGCTCGAGATTGGTTGTGCTTTTTCAGATTCTATCCATAGCGCTACAGCTGTCAGGCTGACAACAAGGATGACTAATTTCAATACTGGTCATCAGTCCCACAAAGCGATCGTTATTCGTTATAAATCTAACCCAACCAATTTGAGGCATCATCAATGCCTGCCTTATGCAGAAATGACATACCGCGAATATGTTAATGTTTTTATTTTCTGATCGCCCTTAGCATCAGTCCATAATATGGACCAGCATCAACCATCCCCGACTTAATAGAGACTTTCTTTCCTTTATCCACCAACTCTCTTGACACTCCTCTTTCCAGTCTTTTTCTCATATTTGACTCAGGACCGCTGTCTCCATTGACGACTCTGATAGTTCCATATTCCAAATTAATATCCATCGTTTCAAATTTCATTCCTTCAATAGCAGGAACGTACAACCTGAGCGCTCCCCTATCAGGATGTACATCCTGCACAGAAATTTTTCTTTGCTTATACAGTTCTTTGTTACTATTGTAGGTAAGAATGACATAGATTGGTTCTCTATCTCCCCCCAATAACTCACTGGATTGATAGTCAATATAACCTAAAGTTGGCGCAATCTTGGTAGCCGTATAATCCTTTTCAACAAAGCCTGATATAAAAGAGAACCTGTCACCGCAACCTGCCAACATCAACGCTACAAACCCAATTAGAATAACCTTATTCATTTTCATCTAGCTTCCTTTCTCTTATCAAATAATCTTATTATCAAAAAAAACATCCCAGCCAATATGCTCATTAACTGGCATCAATAAACTGATGTAGCGTATGAAGGATATTTTAATAATCCAAAATGTCTATTTTTCGTAACTTGCCCATTATTCCATCCCCTCCATGGCTAGGTTATCAGAGTGGGTCAGTGCCTGCGCTGCTGCCGAAGCATCCACGCTGAATATGTTTTCCGGCAGACTAAAGCCGCGCAGTTCCAGCAGCGCCAACGGACCTTTTCCGAGTTGTGAGCGCAGCACCCACTGCAGCGCTCGACCATCCGGTGCGGTAAAGCTCATCATCCACTGGCTGCGGTCAAGCTGTTGACGCTTGCTCAAGTCCAGCCAGCGTATAAAGCCCCAGGTCCCGCTGTAATCCCCGAACAGGCGCGCACCAGCGTTGACCGTGGTCCAAGTCAGCATCGTCCCCGGCTTGTAGGTATCTCCCGGCCAGCGGAAGGACTGCCAGTCGGCCATCTGATTGAAGTAGTGCAGCTTTTGTCCATCAATGGTTAGCTGCGTCTCCACCACCTGCGGCACAGGACGCGCCTGCAGCTCAAAGCTGATACCCTGGCTGCCATCGGTGAACAGAATGTCTGACAACTGGCTCAGTTGGTTAATGGCCCGCAGGAAGGCCGGGTTAAAGTTCAGCCCCTGGCTGTTGACCTTATCCGGCACCCACTGGCTGCCCTCTTTGTGCAGCACGCCGTTGAGCTCTGTCGACAAGAAGCGCTCTATACGTCCACTGTCCTTACGCACAAATTCAGCCAGCATAGGTAAAGAGGCATCACTTTTGCTGGCGGCAAACGGGAAACGACCGTCAAAAGCAGTTTGCCAGTTCGCGACAACCGAGCGACTCCATTTGTCGTTCAGGCTCGCCGCCGACGGCTGAAGCACCGTCTCCCAGGCCTGGGTCAGCGGCTGCACAAACATCGTGCTGCCAAAACCACTCCACTCTTCGCCGAGGCTTGCCGAAATCAGACGACCATATTGTTGGGTATCAGTGAGGTCCACGCTTTTGCCCTGGAATACGGTCTGCGCCAGGGTCTGCATCATCGCCTGCGGGTCTGAGGCGCTGGCCACCTGCTGCAGCCGCAGACGCACGCGGGTGATACGGGTCAGATACGTCTGCAGACTCAGAGAATTGTCAGCCGACATGACGTTGCTGCCCGTATTTTTACCCAAAAGCTGAAGCAGCGGACCGAAAGTTTCATCCAGTGGTCCCTGGGGACCTGTCGCTGACTGGTCAATTGCGGGTTTGTCTTTTCCACCAACCAGCTCTTTGGCCGATTTGATGATGGAGTCCGAAAGACCTTCGCTTTGCTGGCCTGTCTGTCCCTGCCAGGCGAGGGTATTCATCAGGGCAATCAGCGGGGACTGGCGAACATCACTCATCAGCGTGAGCTGGTCGGTGACATCGGCAATATTGTTCGCCGGGTTAAGCCGAAGGCTGTTGAGGAAACTCAGCCAGCTGCCGGAAAAGTCGGTGAAATAGCGTTGCGTCAGGCGCGCTTTCAGGGCATCCGGTGACAAGTCAGCCGACACGGCCTTATGACTATCACTCAGTACCCAGTCGATTTCATCGCGGCGCGAGTTAGCTGCTTTCTCAATCGCCTGCTGAATGCCCCCTTCCCAGGCCTGGCGGGTGAACATGCCCGGCACCACTTCGTCGGTAGTGAACAGACGACGCGCATCGGTACCGCTGGTCATATCCTCCAGGGACACATCGGCGAAGTTACGACGCACTGCCTTGAGCATATTTTCGTACAGTGTACTTTCAGCGTTACGACGCCCGATTTGCTGTAACAGCACCTGGCGACTCTGGCTCACCAACTGCGCATCCGGTGTGATTTTCCACTGTGGCTGTTTTGGCAGCTCAGTGATGTAGAAGGCCCAGAGATCCGGCGACAGGCTTTGCCACAGACCGGTAGAAATACCCATTCGCGTCGGCTGAACGGTTTTCAGGGTCTGCGCATAAAACGCGCCATCGACTTTATCCGGACGGGCCATCATCAGCCAGGCTTTAAGCTGGTCATAGCCCGGTTTTGCCAGCAGTGCGCGCTGGTCACTATTGGGGGCAGAGTTTGCCAATGCGCTGAGTTTCTGCGTCAGGGCGGCATTTGCCGGGTCACGAATCAGGCGGTTGTTCGCCACGCCGTACCAGGGCAGCAACGCATTGAGCAACTGCTGATTATGGTCAAGCCCAAAGCGCTGATACCAGGGGGTGCCCTTCTGGATATGATTTTGCAAACGACCGGCGTCGTTTCGCAGATAGTGCAGCGCCGTCAGCTGATAATCGGAGACAGAAGGATGCTCCACTAAATCATGCGCTTTACTTGCCACAGAGGAAATCTGGCTGTAGTTCAGGATAAAGGAAAGCAGCATGCCCGCGCCCCAGATGCCAATCACCACCATTAGCCCCCAAGCCAGCATCTGCTCCCAGGCCATACCGACACGGCGGCCACGTACGCGAGTACAGTCGTCAACGATACCCTGCCAGGTGGCGGGCAGGGTCAACGCATGGCGTTGAGATTCGGGGATATATTTCTCAGGGTCGACTGTTCCCTCAGACTTATGAATAGATTGACTGTCCGGCAGACTGAACATCAGGCCACGCAGCGGAACGCGCTGCTGGGAGGCAGGCAGCCATGGCAGCAGTTGTTCAGTCCAGCGGGCGATACCGCCGTCTTTGAGATGCTGACCCAGACGCAGCAGAAAATCGTGGTTGTTATTCTCTAGCATCTGGTTCACGCCCTGCTCCCGCAGTTCGGGCAGCATCAGCTCAAGCTGGCGGGTAATGTCGTCGGCTTTGGCACGCAGCGGGAAACTAGCCCCGACCGGCTGTTCAGTGCGTTTTGCCTGCGGCCACTTGCTGTCGCACAGCTGCCACAGCCAGACCGGCGCGGAATAACGCAACAATTCACTGATTTTTTCCAGTCCACGTAAATCGCTGTCACTAATCTGAGGGGAGAGGTTAAGCGACTGCGGTACAACACGGATTATTCCGTCCAGAGGACGACCGCGACGCAGTTTACGCAGTGCAGTGTATTTTTCCTTGTCCGGTTCAGTGGTCAGGCTGCCGCCGTAAATCAGAACGGTGCAGTTGCCTTCGAGCCACTGACTTTCCTGCAGGCCTGGTACCAGCTGTTCAATCGCAGCGTCGTCACCGGTCATCAGCAACAGGCGGACCTTGTAGCGCCAGAAGAGGCTATAGCGCGATCGGAGGCGTGTCTTCAGTAGACGGTAAGCCGTTTCGTGCTCCGTAACCTTTGTCGGTCTGCGCTTGCGTGATGACGACGGGCTAACCTTATCCTTAATCAATAACCGGAAGGCCATAAACCCCAGTACCAGCATGCTGAGCGCAATTCCCCAGACGATAAAGCCAGAGACAATAAGCGGACGCAATGTTTCCCATTCCGTTGATCGTTCGGTCGCCCACAGCCACCATGCCACTGCGCCCAGTAGTACCAGTAAAGTGGTCACAGCAATACAGACAGTTGCCGTGGCTGCCACAGAGATGGCAGCTGGCTTATTGACGTTGTCCATCAGGTTTTACTATTCCAGTTGCGAGGGTGTTCATCGGGTCGCGTGCAATCCAGCCGCACGGTTGTTGGTGGTGCGCGGCATAGATTGCCGCCAGGGATAAAACAATCAGAGTTTCCATATCGCCAACTTCCCCCCAGTTGGCATCCTGCAGATGCTGGCTGACATCCCATCCGGTACCCGCCAGCACCTCGAGGCCGGGTCGGGAAAACAGCGTACAGGCCTCCGGTGGGTCTTGCATCTCGTTCTGTTCCAGTGCACGGGCGAACACGGTGAGCAATAGGTCGCCTTGTTCTTGCGAAAAAGTTTCACCTCGCGTCAGTTGTACCGGACCATTAAGTCCGGCCAGCCACAGTGCCGCAGATTCTCCGACGGGACGTTCTGTGCCTGACTGCGCCGCGATAACCTGACACCCGCCAATCAGTATCGTGTCATCAGGTTTGGCTCCGGCAAGCTCGCCCGCTATTTCCGTCAGGCTGGCCTCCCCTTGCCAGGGCTCAGGTCGGGCTGGCAGTACAGTGTCCGGGAAAGCAATCGCCATCTGTGCGCGAAATGCCTGCCAGGTGATGTCGGCCCCCAGCCAGTAGCAACGCCGCGGTGGAGTAAGTATTTTTTCACTACGCTGCTTTTGCCACTCAATAACCAGCAGTTCCGCCAGCCGCCTTTCACGAGCGGTGGGATCCATAACCGAAATTTGTGGCAATCTAAATACGCTGCTGCCGCCCTCTTTTTTTTCCCCCGGCGGGCGTTGTTCACGGTTAAGCACACGCAGCCAGTCAACTGAACGGGTCCCTGCTGGCCCCAGCAACAGTCCTTCTTTTAACCAGAACGGCTGCCGGTGCGCAGCCCACCACTGCTGCTGTTCATATGCCACCAGCTGATAATAGAAAGCGGCGTTATGCATGCTGACGCGATAGTACAGAAACCGCACAAGCCAGCCAGTGCCTGACAGCAGCAGTGCCACCAGAATACCGGCGGCCACCAGCGAACTTTTACCCTCGGCAGAGGGCAGCAGTCCGCCAGCACCGCCGCCGAACAATATCAGCAGAGACGTGGCCAACAACCACCTTGCGGTACCAGGCGGACGCGCCGTTTTGTACGCCGGATAATCAGGGACGGACCTCACTGGTCAATACCGCAGTCAGGAAACGAGCTGACCAGCGTACAGCCGCAGGCACAGTGGTGACCATGCAGCGCGACGGGCTGTCCATCAATCGTGGTTAATGTGCTACCTTCCGCGATGGTCGTCATACCGTGTTTGTTACAGCGAACCGGATCTCCCTTACAGGCAAATCCCTGACCAAAACACTGGTAGTGCCCCCCTAATACCTTGCCACCATATTCCCGCAGGCTGTCTCCTTTGCGGATGACTGTACTCATCGGTTCTCCTTACTCAGTTTTATCCAGTCACCGTCAGGACGTCCTCAAGCCAGCTGGCCGGGATCGCAGCCTGCGCCCGTGCCAGCTGTTGTTCAGCCACCAGCGCTTTTCGCTGTGCAACCACCACTCCCGGCTCCCGGGTAAATGCCCGTTGCTGTTCCCCACCCGGCAGTTCCGGCAGGGGTTCACGGGTGATCCTGTCCAGCACTTCAACCTGCAGCGATCGTACAGCGCCTGTCGCGGCCAGCCCTGCCAGCTTTCCGGTCAGACTCTTTTGCCTGAAACTCAGCACAACACCCGTGGTCAGGGTGGCAAACCCGATAAGGTCTCCGGCTATCACCAGCGGTGACAGGGACTTATTACATTTGTCGCTGAAATAAATCATCCGGTAGCGGAAGTAGCCGCCCCACATCTCGCGCGTACCCAGCGCCGCGTGCATAAACCAGGCTCGCGAGTCATGCACCTGGTCGTCGAATAATGCCCTGACCAGCCCGGCAGGCTGCTGCGCATTACTGGCCTCACCGGCGGCAGGGAAAAGGACTGCCACACGCGCGTCTCCGTCCGCTTTCATTCGCCGGTATTCCCCGGGTTCATCATCGGTATTGAGCACGAAGATCATCGGCTGCAGCACGGTATCCAGCACCGCCTGCGCCAGGTTCTCAGGAATACGGTAGCCGTCGTGGTAATCCTTACCGAACTCCTTTGCCGCTTCAAACAGCTGGGTCTGCGCCATATCCGGGTCGAAATCCTTGATGCCCGGATAGAGCACAAGCTCATCTATCTTGTCGGCGGGCTGTTTTGCTATCTGGTCCTGACGCTTTTCAAGCACTTTTTTCTGCTTTTCATCCCGTGCGTCTTCTGCCGCCTTACGCGAGGCGGGCAACGCTTCGGTATTCTTGGCGCCCTGGTAGAATGGCGTTTTCAGCATCGAACCTCTGGCATAGCGCTCAATACGCCAGGCGGTGATCCACGCAATCTGGTTTTCAACGACGGTTTCCAGACTGCCGCTGGCACGCGGTGGTTCGTATTCACAGGCCTCTTCAGGCGTGATTTTTTCTGGTGTGGACAGATTCAGGGTAAGTTCGCGCCAGGCGTTGAATCTTGATATCAACTCCGGTGCGACGACAAAATCTCTAACTTGCTCAGCATCAAGAGCGCGCCAACTGTCCTTTGCTAAACTCTCCGGTAAACTGGATTTATTGACTTTCAGTGGTGCGCCAGAAGAAAAAGCGTTTGAATACAGGTCATGCAACACTATTTGCGACAGCAAATACCCATCATGCTCAGCATTCGCTTTCCCCTGATCCCCCGGCGGATAACCGCCCCCCAAATCCGAGTGCATCCCCGGGTAAACCACCTCGGTGGCATAGGGCGGATACTTGCCGTCACCCCGGCGCACCGAGTCCAGCGGGAAGCAGAGACGCTGCTCATGCCCGGACACCAGATGCACGCATTTTTTTATCAGCCCGCCATAGGTTTCATCGTCCGGCAACTCCATCGTGTCATCCGCCCAGGACATATGCCCCTCAGCAATCGGCACCACGTGCGCTATCCCGACTGAGGCCACGGTATCCAGCAGCCCGAGAAACTCCACGCTGATGGGCAACTGTAACTCACCTATCTGCAGGCACTGCGGGGGTTTTTCGCCTTCCGCTGCCGGTGGAGGCAGTAACTCACTCAGCCAGCGCACAAAGGCGCGCGCCGCCGCCGCTCCGCGGGAAAAACCGTAAACGTACAACTTGATGCCCAACAGCTTGGGTTTACCCGGCTCCGGCTGAGTAATCAATGGCTTCAGCTTCGGGGCTAACTCATTCAGTAAACGGCTGAACTCTTCATAACGATTGTGACTGCCGCCAAACCACAGACGGTTCCAGCTGGTGCCCATTTTGCCGATGGACTGACGACTCTCCGCGGTAGTCAACCATTTTTCAGTGGAGGTAAACTTCAGTACATCAATAATGCGCAGCAACGCCCAGTTAATCCGCTCCTCACCTTTAGTGGCACCCACCAACCCCATAGTGGAATAGTCCGGATCGTTCACTTCCGGGAACGGGGTCCCCACGCCGGGCATATAGAACTTAAAATATTTCCCCTCACCGTCTTCCGCATCATCTAACAACGTGCTCTGGCCGTCTGTTGGCACCCCGCCCGCAGTACCGGTACCGATGGTGGCACGAAACAACCGCGCGATATTGGTCGGATGCTTCGGGTTAGACAGCAGCAGGTCATTGTTCAGGTTATTCCCCGTACCGTCGAAAAACAGGCTGATATGCAGCGTCTTGCAGCACGGCGGCTCCACGCGTCGTCCGGCCGCCAGACACAGTTCCTGGCGGTAGAGCCGCTCCGCGCTATTCTGCTGATGGCAGCTTTGCCCGACCTGCAGCGCCTGCGTAGGAAGACGCCCCTGGGCCGGGAACGGCGGTGGTACCCAGGCTAAATCGGTTTCCGTTACTTCGGACATACTTTGGGCTCCTTCATCCTGATGGGCTCTTTAATCGGGTAGTTGGCATTTCTCGGTGACCAGCAACTGGTCGTCACCTTCACGTCATCACAGGGCAAAAAGTGCACCGTGATACCGCAGACATCCTGGCCGTTATAGTCGGGAACCGGGACGGTTTTGCTGTGCTGACGATGACTGGCTTTGATTTTTTTTTCCCATTCCAGATACTTCTCCCATTTTTCGTACCCTGGGAAACCTTCTGTTGATGACTCCCCACTTTCCCAGTCAATACGTACTGTCATACCCGGAGTCCAGCGGGCGGGCACGCTGTAGCAGCAGCCGCCACCGCCGCCCTGGAATGGGCCAATAATGTCGATGCCCGACTGGTTATCAACACTGAAGTGGTTAATCGCCCATTTGGTGTGGTTGATGGCTTTAATGGTTCCGCCACCACCGCCTCCGGCCTGAGCGGCAGGCTGCGAGCAGCCGGTTAACAGCAGCAGCCCCGCCAGCAGCGGACTTAAGAATGGGTGTTTCATCTGACTTTCCTTGTATGAAAAGAACATCTACAAAAGGAGGTTGTGACGACGGGTAAAACGGTTTCTTTTCACCATCAGTTCTGTACTGATGTGGAAAACCACTTTTTTATGACCCAGGCCTCGCGTGCTTCATCCAGAATAATGCCCTGGTTGGTTGCCTCCACCATGTCCTGGTAACAATCAGAAAAAAGTGCCTGTTGTGATGAATACCTGCCCGCTGGCGGTGCACAGTGCGACAGGAGGGTCATGACATCACATACGCACATCAGATGCTCAAGCTGGCGATCGCTTAGGTCAATTTTGTTAGGTTTTTCATCGCGGGTCTGGGGCGTACCACTACCTTTTATACCTCTGGCATTACCATCCATATCCTGCCATGCCCAGAACAGCACAGGGCGCAATAAAGGCCTTTGCTGTTCCTCACTGAGTACGTGCGTAAAAAGCACAGGGAAAATCCGCGTATCGTAAAACCGTAAAATTCCGCTCCGTCCCTCCTGCAGAATATCCATATACTGAGTGAGCCAGCCAGCCAGGGCAGAAAAAGGCCAGTGTGAGCACAACAGCAGCAACGGAGCCTGAACGGCAACCTGCTGACTCATGTCCTTCAGCCACTGCAACTGCTGAAGATCATCAAGTCTAATGCGTGCAACCAGCGGAGCATCATCGACGATAAACGCTTCCGGAAGCCCGTGATAAAGTGACTGCCACTCCACCGACAGTGCATTCAGTGCCGGAATAACGCTGAAATCCAGCCCTGCCTGATCAACGATAATATCAAGATAATCAGTTCCGGAAGACCGGCAGGTAACAGCGACTTCTTCAATCCATTTCGCGGTCATTTATGCCTCCCTGGGTACAAAACCCTGCGCCAGTTCCTGAGCTTTTTTAAGACATTCTTTACATACTGATGCCGGCAGTTCTGGCATAGGAAAATCCTCGCTGGCTGGCCCCTGCAAATCGTGCAGGCCTTTTAGGCTGATTAATCCCGGACCATGAATCTGTACTTCCCCTTGTGGTGTGAGACGAATATAAGCACCTCCACAGCCCAGAGTGATGCCATTTTTAGCCGTCAATTGCAGGTGCCCCTGTGTTGACTGGACGATGACATCTTTAAGGGAAGTCAGCGACAGCACATCGCCGTGCGACTCAATTTCCAGCGGGCCTTTGGCGGAGACCAGCCGCATACCTTCCTGCTGGGCAAGCATTGAGACAGTCTGGCGCGCGTTCACCGAATAACGCTGCGCCGCGCTGATATTCACCTCACCCAGGCTCTGCAAGTACAGTCCTTCACCGCTGTGTACCACGGTAGTTTTCGGCGTGACGGTGGCGATACCTTGCGGTGCAGACATGAGCAAAGCCGGCCCTTTAAGCTCAATGGCTTCTGAAACAAACTTTCTCAGCGGCTCACTATCCGGAGCAACGTTATGGTGAGTCTGCGTAATAGCTCCCCACCCCGTCACCTGATTCACCGCCCCTTTCAGCAGGCTGATGGCCTGCTCCATCGCCAGCACATTCCCCTGCGCCTTTGCCTGGCCGTCCGCGCTGATGAAAATGCCCTTCTGCGCGCGTATCGCCCCCCACCCGTCGGTTCTCAGCTCAAAACCTTCGCCGCGCTTTTGCCGCTCGCTGTCCACCAGATGGCCGAGGTTCAGTTGGCTCTTGCCGCCGTACTCGGTGCTGACCTTGATGTGCTCTTTCCCCCTCTCATCGTCGAGGCGGATTTTGTTGTTCGCCGGGGTGCGCAACACGTTGCGTTTATAGTTGCGGATGGTGACGTGATCGCCATGCGCTGAATCGTGCAGCACACCGGCGATGTACGGCCTGTCCGGGTTGCCGTCCTCAAAGCCAATCGCCACTTCGGTGCCCGCCAGCAACGGCAGGTGCAGGCCGTAAGTGTCGCCGGCATAGGGGCGGGACTGCCGCACCCACAGGCTTTCAAAGCCGGTTTCCCAGTTATCCCGGTCAAACAGCATATTGACGCGATAGCGCCCGTCTTTATCGATATGGCCGTAGGTGTCATTTTCGGTGGTGCTGGTAACGCGCGCAGGCAACGTGCCCGCCATCACCGGGCGTGAGCCTGGCTCCGGACGAAAACTAAAATCAGTGCTGTCCGGTATCCCCTCAAAATGCACCCCAAAATCTTCATCACGCCTTGCGTGAGTGTGCATGCAGGTAATAACAACGCCCTGACTGAACACGTCTGCCACTTCGTACCCGCCGGTGACTTTCAGTACCTGACCCGGAGAGAGAGTCGGGCAACTGGTAATGGCATGCGTCTGCGTCTGGCCATTCAGATAACGCTCATGACGAATGCGGGCAAAAAAGGCTCCGGACTCCGGGGCCGGATTGCGGTCATAGGTACTGCCCGGTGTCAGATAGTTATCCGCATAGTGATAGGCATCACCGTAGGTGGTGGCATCCCCGCGGGTCGCATCGATCTGGGTGTTCATGTCCTCAGTGGCCTGGCGATAGTTGTAATCACGGGTGCTGACCTGCTTCTGCACCACGTTATGATGGCTCTCCATGCCCCAGACCGAGTCCACGCCTTTAGAATGCTGTCCTGATGGCGGAACCGATGGCAGCGTCAGGCCTTTTTCATACCCCTGCTGACCGTCATAAAACTCCACGACGTCGATGTTCAGGCGCGTATCAGTGGTAAAGCGGAACCAGATGCCCACCTCACCCAACAGACGGGTAATAAAGTGCAGGTCATCCTCGCCGTACTGCATCACCTGCTCACGACGCGGGTACTCTTTTGAGAGTGAGAACAGAAAATCCTGACCGCGCATGTTGTGACGCTCGCGCAGAATTTTTTCCACGATTTGTGGGACCGACATATCCTGATAAATGGCGTTCTGATGCGAACGGTCAAGCAGCGCCAGGCGTGGCTGGAGTGTCAGGGCATAGTGGGTTTCATCCTTTGAGGTGTTGAGGCGTTCAAAGCCGCTCACCACTCCCTGAAGGGTGCGCACGGCCTGTTGCATTTTGATGCCGTAACCCTGGTCTACCGGGGCCTGCAACGTCAGGGAAGCTGCTTTCATCAGCATCATTTCTTTGCTGATGGCATGATCAGCGCTTGTGAATTCAATACGGTAGCTGAAGGGAAGGCTCAGGGCCTCGTCGCCCTCAAAGACCAGTACGTCCAGCTCCGGCTCACATCCCTTCACCGACAACTGGTGATGGTTGTGGCTGAATCTTATCGGGAGATGACTGCTCATGCGTGCACTCCTTGTATACGGTCAAACTCCAGCCCGATCCCCTCTTCCTCACTCCAGCTAAGGCAAAGTGACTGTGGTTTCTGTTTCGCCGCCATGTGGGTCAGCAACTGCTGACTCAGCACCGGCAGAATTTGCTGATTAAGCAGGCTGTCGACGTTGCGTGCGCCGGTGTCCGGCAGCAGGCACGCCGCGGTCAATGCATCAAACAGGTTTTCATCGATATGGGTAGTGAGGCCATAGTGGCGGAGCAGACGCTGGCTGACCTGACCGAGCTTCATTTCAACAATGGTGTGCATGGCCGGCTCACTCAGGGGACGATAAATCACGGTCTGGAATCGGGCCAGCAACGCAGGCTGGAAGTGGTCGCGTAAAATTGGGCGCAGCAGTTCGTGCAGGTCGCTTTCGCTGGCGTCCGGCTGTTCATCCAGCAGCTGCATGAGGTGGTCGCTGCCAAGGTTCGAGGTCATCAGAATAACGGTATTACGGAAGTCGATTTCACGCCCTTCACCGTCGCGCATAAAGCCGCGGTCGAACACCTGATAGAACAGGTTCATCACGTCCCGGTGCGCTTTTTCCACTTCATCCAGCAGTACTACGCTGTACGGACGTTTGCGCACGGCTTCCGTCAGAATGCCGCCCTGGCCGTAACCCACGTAACCCGGTGGTGAGCCTTTCAGCTGCGACACCGTGTGCGGCTCCTGGTATTCGGACAGGTTGATGGTGATGAGGGATTTCTCGCCACCGTAAAGCACGTCCGCCAGCGCAAGCGCGGTTTCGGTTTTGCCCACGCCGCTCGGGCCCACCAGCAGGAACACGCCCTGCGGGCCACTTTCTGACGTCAGTCCGGTCTTCGCCGCGCGCAGGCGCTGGGCAATGGCATTCAGGGACATGTCCTGACCCACCACACGCTTACCGATTTCAGCGTCCAGGGTCAACAGTTCCGTCTGCTCGTCTTTCATCAGCGAGGAGAGCGGCACGCCGGTCCAGTCGGCAATCACGTTTGCCACGGTGCGAGTGTCCACGTCCAGTGACAACAGCGGCGTATTACCCTGCAGCGCTGACAGCTGGTTTTGCAGATTGGTGATGTCGGCCTGGCGGCTGATGTCCTGGCGCACTTCCAGCAATTGCTCTGTCAGGCTCAGTTCGCGACCGTACTGACTTTCCAGCTCGTCGAGTTCGACAATCAGGTCGTTTTGCTGCTGTTCAATTGCCGCCAGACGTTCACCGTGATGGTTGTTGCCAAGCGCGATATCTGCCAGCTGCGCCTGTTTTTCAATGTCCAGCGCGGTGAGCCGCGCGCGGTACTGGGTCAGCGCTTCCGGTACGGTATCGAGGCTCATGCGCACGCGGGCGCTCGCGGTATCCAGCAGGTCAACCGCCTTGTCCGGCAACTGGCGCCCGGTCAGGTAACGACGCGAAAGCGTGACGGCGGTGCGCACCGCATCATCGGTGATATGTACACCGTGGTGCTCAGCGTAGCGGGATTTCAGGCCTCTAAGCATCAGGCAGGCGGTATCGTCATCCGGCTCGTCTACTTTCACCATCTGGAAGCGGCGCTCCAGCGCGGCATCGCGCTCGAAGTACTGTTTGTATTCGGACCAGGTGGTCGCAGCAATGGTACGCAGTTCACCTCGGGCGAGAGCCGGTTTCAGCAGGTTGGCGGCATCCGCGCCCCCCGCCTGATTGCCCGCGCCGATAATAGTGTGCGCTTCGTCGATAAACAGCAAAATCGGCACAGGCGACTGCTGCACGGCATCGATGACGTTTTTCAGACGCTGTTCGAATTCCCCCTTCACGCCCGCACCAGCCTGGAGCAGGCCGAGGTCGAGGGTACGCAGCACGACAGTTTTCAGGCTTTCCGGGACGTTGCCTTCTGCAATGCGCAGCGCCAGCCCTTCCACCAGCGCGGTTTTGCCCACGCCCGGTTCGCCGACCAGGATCGGGTTGTTCTTGCGGCGACGGGAAAGAATGTCCACCATCTGGCGGATTTCCGTGTCGCGACCAAACACCGGATCAATCTTGCCCTCTTTCGCTTTGGCGGTGACATCAAGGGTGAATTTATCCAGTGCGTTCTGCAGAGCCGGGCTCAGTTCGCCTTCTTTTACGCCTTCTGCGCCGACAGGGCGCCCGACAAACACCACTTCCCCGCCGTGGCTCTGTGCCAGTTCAGCTTCCTGCTGCACTTCTGGTCGTTCGTCGGACTGTGCATCGAGTAACGGGCGCAGGCGCTCAAGCTGGCTCTGCCCTAGGGTCAGCAGTGGCCACAGACCCTCGCAGCGCACCAGGTTCTGTTTTTCAACCAACGCCATCAGTAGATGCACACTGCGGATGTGCTCTTCGCCGCTAAGGGAGGCAATCAACCAGGCCTCCTGCATCAGCGTCTGAATGCTGTCTGAAAGCTGCGGGCGGCTGCGAATAGAGCGAGGAAGTGTATCCAGCCAGCCCAACAGAGCCTGCCAAATGCTGTCCATATCCCACTCATAACGGCGCGCCAGCACCGTCAGGTCGCCCTCGCCCTGCTCCAGCAGTTTCATCAGCCAGTGCTCAGGCAAAATTTCCGCATGCGCGCGGGTCTGACAGAGCGAGGCTGCCCCTTCCATCGCACGGGCACAATAAGGGTTCAGACGTCGCAGCAGGATGGCTGGATTTTCCATGACTTTCTCTCTTTGTCGGTTCCTGGACACGCTACCGCCCATCGCTGTTTTCGGTGAAGGGGACCAAAGCGCATGCGGTCGGGCTGGCAGATTGTGGGTTTCTTTGCTGAGCGCCCGCACGGCAGGCGCTCAGCAAAAAACAAAAAAGCGGACAGAGAAGCTCTGCCCGCTGGCGACTTAGGCAGTGGCGCGTTCGTTCCAGGAATCGGAATGAATGATGTTGCCGTCTTTGTAGGTCCAGGTGATTTTTTCGTAACGCAGCTCGATCTGTTCGAGGTGGTTATGCTTCTCGAAAGAAGGATCCTTGATGTCGTGCATCACCGGATTCACTTTCACCACTTTTACGTTTTCCAGTGTGGTGTTGAAGTACTCCACCTCCTGGCCCGCGTCGTTGATTTTGTACCACTTGAATTCCGCAGACTTGAGGGTCTGACCGGTGGTCACCGCCTTGTACAGGTACGGGCTGGACGAGTCGATTTCCTTGGTGAACAGAAACGGGGTGTGGATACGAGTGCCGGTCAGCTTGCCGGTGTTGTTATCGGTCGGGATGTACAGGTTATGCTCCTGAGCGACAACTTCGATGCTGCCTTCACGATCCTGAACGTCCACAGACCCTTTGATGTCCGCGCCGCCGTCGTCCTTCAGCCAAAGATAAACAGGAATTGCCATGGTGTTACTCTCCATTGTGTTGTAATGCGCCATCATCCTGAGAGGGCGCCGGGTGTTTGCCGGGTATCTGGCAGGCATTGGCCTGCGGTACCAGACTGATTTCGACACGGCGGTTGAGCGCACGGCCCTCCGGGGTGTCGTTGGTTGCGACAGGGCGGCTTTCGCCATAGCCCTGCACCGCAAAACAGCTTTCCGGCACGTCGCCGGTGTCGCGCATCCAGTTGCGCACCGCAGCGGCACGCTCGAGCGACAGCGTCTGGTTTAGTTTTGGATTGCCGGTGTTGTCGGTATGCCCGGCGACCACAATCAGCCAGCCCGGCTTCGCTTTGATACCCACCAGTGAGTTGACAAGCATTTTGGTGGAACCCGCTTTCAGCACGGATTTGCCGGAATCGAACAGCGACATGCTGTCGAGGCGGACAATTTTCGGTACCGGTTTAGGTTTCGGCTGTGGTTCAGGCGGCAGTGGTGGGGGCACATACGAACGGATCGCATCCAGCACCGGCATCCTCAAATGCTCCCCCTGATACAACCCCAGGCCCATCCGGACCGATACGCCATTGCGCGCGTGCTCATCCAGCTGCGCCGCATCGTCACGCAGGACGGCAACGGCATCGGCTTTTGCTCCGAAATCATGCATCGGGATACGGTCATAACGGGCAATATCAAAACTCACACGCTGCAACAGCTGGCGATTGTTCCAGCCACTGCTGAGCAGCGCAGCAATGGCCGCCAGCGTGAAAATCCCGAGCGCACAACGCAGCGTCCTGCCCCGCGGTGTCAGCCCCTGGCCTTCCGGCAGCAGCGGCAGAACAAAGTCAGGGAACAGTGACATCACCGTGCTGTCAGTGCCAACGGGCTGCCATCCGGCGACGTGTTGCATCGCGGTGTGGCGGGATAATGAGGCTGTCCAGAGGGATGAGGCCAGGCTGCCGGACAGAATGGGCCCAATTCCCCACAGCACGGCAGTCGGGGCAATGGCCGGGATATCCGGATTTTCATCCATGAAGACCGCTTTGACGTGATGGTGGAACCAGCTCATCAGGCTGTTCATTAGCACCTGTTGCTGCATCGCCATCGCCCCGCCGATGGTGACCCAGCTGGCAATCGAGCAGGGCGCCGACGATCCGCGCCTGACGCTGCCCCCTTCGCCAGGTATTGCCGCCTGCCAGAGCAGGTCGTTCATCATGGCGCTGCCTGCCTGACCGTTCAGAACCAGTGGCACGGAATGACCACTCTCCTTACGCACCTGGCTGATTTGCCAGCGCAGGGCCAGCAGGCGACTGGTCAGTGCTTCACGGTCTGCGTGCTTCTGAGGACAAACGCTGACCATTACCGACAGCTGCCGCCCCCAGTCCGGACGAAGCCATAACAGCTGACGCGCCACCTGCTCCAGGTCCTGATAGTCTTCCACCCGGATCCAGCACCCCTGGGTGACGGTCAGTACCTGAGAGTGCTCCGGCCAGGCCTGTGGCAGATCGCCGCAGACCAGGACCACCGGCTGGCGGTAAGTCGCATCAGGCAGATCGTCGGGGCACAACGCCGATTCATGCTCTGCACGGCGGCTGGCCACAATCCAGCACGCCAGAATGGCCCCCAGGGTTGCCAGCAGGATAAACACAGAGACCAGCCGGGAGAACGGCAGAAACCCCAGGCACACCACGGCGCTCAGCAGAGCGGCCCACAATGCCAGTCCGCGCTGTTGTGCAGGACTCATTTCACGGCTCCCGGTAGCAGGGTCAGCAGCGTTTGATCCAACCAGAGAGCCAGTCCCCACCAGAGCGCGGCGACTACCATCACGCTCAGGCCGATACGCACGGGCCATGACGCCAGCCAGCCTCCCATTCCACGCCCGGTGCGGCTTTCCGCCAGGACCGGGGGAGTCTGCGGATAGCTGAACGGCGTGACATGTTCATTGAGCGCGTTGACAAGTTTCTGGCGCTCCGGATCGTTCAGCGAGCGGAAACTGCCGAGGAACCCCAGCATCATGACCCGCTGAAAGCAGGTCACAACAGCATGGTCAGGTGCCGGTTCACGGAGCACATCACGCATCCGATCGCACAACGTATCTCCGGCATCCATGGTGCCGAGGAAGTGTCCCTGCAAAGGGATGTCATACCACTGCACACAGGCATCATCCTCCACACCGCGACCTTTGACGGCTTCATCAAGCAGCGCACACTGTGCAGTGAGAATATGCTGACAGCTGGCTTCATCGAGTTCGCTCGCTTTCAGCTCAAGCTGCACACGCTCAACATCAGCAATGCAGCTCTCCCACAGCGTGCGCCCTTCTCCATCCTGAAACATCGGACCGTGACGCAGGCTGATTACCTGCAGCCAGGTATCCTGCAGAAGGGCATCAATATCAATCGACGCAGCAGTGCTGCGTTTGGACTCACTCATGTTCTCAGTACCGCAAAGAGTTCAAGTTCAGGCTCGCCGAGCATGCCCGGAACGTAAAACATACAGGTCCCACCCTGGAGCATTTCGGTAGCCAGAGGATGAGAGACATCGAGGCTGAAATACTGGTTTTCCAGACGCAGTGGAATGGCGGCCGGCACATGACGCAGCGGCGTCAGCGGCACACCCACCCGTGAAGAATTGACGATACTCCTGACATGATCGGGACTGCCGATCTTGCACTGGCGGGGGAACTGTTCCTGCAGCTGTGCCACAGGCATCGGTGATCGTACGGAGAGGTAGTAATCCGCCCCTTCGCGCAGACGCGGGTCATGCAGACGGGCCTGCCAGAAGTGAAGCCTGGCATCATGCTCAAGCTCAATCGCTACCACCCGCGACGGCAGGCTGGCTTCCAGCAGGTCGCCCAGCAGGTCAAAGAGTGGCGGGAAGACGTTATTCAGTTGCTCATGCTGCCAGACAGGGATAGCACTCACCTGGTGTTCCAGCGAGAAAGTCAGCAGGCTGCCCGCTAGACGTGCCAGTTCCGAGTACAGACGCTCCGGTGGACTCTGCGGGTGACGCTGAAACTGTCCGAGCACAGGTTCTGCGCTGTTCAGGGCATTGAGTAGCCAGAACAGAGACACATCAGCCACGGCAAAATCGGCCATGCGCTCGTTACTTTCACGACGCATGTCCATCAGGCGACTCAGACGGGCACGCAGTTGCGTCATCAGCTGTTCCATCTGGGTCACCAGCCAGCGGCTGCCCTGCAGAGCCAGCAGTGGCGGAAGAAAGGTTTCATCGAGTGCCCAGCTCCCCTGTGAATCCTGCTGCAGACGGGTGACCGGACAGGTCAGATAATCACTGTTGTTCTGATGGGCGAAACGCAGAGTCAGCTCGGGCTGCATTACTGCAATCTGGCGAGTATCGTCCCCAAAGGTGTTGCGGACATCACGCCAGCGCTGACGATAACGCACAGGACGCTCGGCCACCTCATCGGGTTTAAGGCAGTTGCCGCCATTCGCCCGCAGCAGCGGAAGCGCCAGAACCACCACCACGTCCTGTGATTCACCTTCAAGCGCCAGCACCGGCGGCAGGTCATCGGCATTATCCGTGTCGATAAGCGTGCCGTCGGGGAAACGGATATGAAGGTGACGGGCCTGCAGGCGGCCCAGTTTCAGTGCATCCGGTTCGAAAGTGGCATCAATCATCCCCCAGGGATGGGAGAGGCCCAGTCGGGCGATGCATTCCGCAGACCAGGCCGCATAGGCGGCCTGTTGCTGGAAGTGCTGGGGAGAGACCATGATGCCCCTGCCCCATAACGGTTGTTCCGTTTTCATCGGCTTCCTGCCTTACTTTACGCTTTCGCCTTCGGCATCTGGGAAACCAGCGACAGATTGACATCCATGCCTTCCACCTGGAAGTGCGGTACGGCGTACAGCTTCACGCGGAAGAAGCCCGGATTGTCCTCAATGTCTTCCACCACCACTTTCGCGTCGCGCAGCGGGTGAGAGGCCTGCAGCTCGTCGCCCGGGTCGGTCATTTCGGTCACCAGACCGCGAACCCAGGTATTGAGCTCCAGCTCCAGCAAACGACGGTCCTTGGTGGTCCCGATGTTTTCACGCTGAATCAGCTTCAGGTAGTGCGCGATGCGCGACAGCAGGAAGATGTACGGCAGACGCGAGTTGATACGGCTGTTGGCCGTTGCATCTGCGGTGTCATACAGCGCAGGTTTCTGGGTCGAGTTCGCCGAGAAGAAGCAGGAGTAATCGCGGTTCTTGTAGTAGGACAGCGGGATGAAACCGAGGTTGGCGAATTCAAATTCGCGGGTCTCGGGGATCATCACCTCGGACGGGATCTTCACCTGATTACCAGTGCCCAGGTCATACAGATGGATTGGCAGATCCTGGACGGCACCACCGGCCTGCGGGCCACGGATTTGTACACACCAGCCGTTGTTGATGAAGCTGCGAACCATGTTGGATGCGAACGCAAACGAAGCGTTGGTCCACAGATATTTATCGTGGTCCGGGCCTTTCACTTCTTCCACGTAGTTGAAGCTACGCACCGGCACAGTGTCCGGGCCATACGGCAGGCGACCCAGCACGCGCGGCATCACCAGGCCGATATAGCGGGCATCGTCCGTCTCGCGGAAGGATTTCCACTTGATATACTCCGCACGGTCGAAGTAGTTACCAATGTCCTTGATGGCCGCAACTTCCTCCATTGAGTCCTTGAGGAAAAATTTCGGGCCGGCAGAGCCGATAAACGGCATATGCGCTGCGGCAGACACTTTTGAAATGTTGCGCAGCAGGGCGACATCCTGCGCAGACGCATCAAATTCGTAGGCAGAAATCAGCGCGGCAATCGGTTCTCCACCCGGTGTATCGTATTCATCGATATATGTATGTTTATACAGTCCACTCTGGATGATTTCCGGACTGTCTTCGAAGTCCTGACGCAGGTCTTCTTTTGACATATCCAACAGCTCAACCTTCACGTTCTGACGGAAATCCGTTTTGTCGACCAGGGATTTCACGCCGCGCCACAGGCTCTCCACCGCCTGGAATTCTTCGCTGTGCATTACCGCATCGAGCTGACGGCTAATCTGGTAGTCCAGCTCCGCGATATGATGATCAATCAGGTTTTTGTCGAGTTTTTCAACTTTTGAGCCCGCTTTCGTCAGGCACTCCAGGAACACCTGCATGCCGGCCGTTAAACGTTCATCCGCAGTCGCATCCGACATCGCCTGCGCGTCCTGCCAGATATCCAGCGCACTCAGCTCAGAGACCGGGTTCAGGTTGATTTTTTCAAACAGGGACGCATAAACACCACCCGCAGCAGGACGCTCCAGCACCACGCTTTCGCCACCAGCCGCATTCTCATTTTTTACCGACATCAGCATCTTCCTTTTTAATCCGTTAAATCATCGTGACCGTTATGACTGTTTAGGTGCGAGAGCAGACAGCTCTGAGCGGAGTTCTGCGCTTAATGCCGGGTCGAGCAGAATTTTTTCCAGCTCCTTTCGGAATGCCTGGTTATCCAGAAGGTTGGCCTTGAGATCACGGAGTAAATTGCGCATGGAAAGCATGGCCTTCAGCTGAGGGATTTGCCGGGAAACCTGCTCCGGGGTGAAATCCTTCATGCTCTGGAATGTCAGACTGATATTGTCTTCGCTGCCGTCATCAGCAAGCGTGTTTTTAACGGTCAGATTGACGTTTGGGGAATATTCGGATAACACTGAATCGAAATTATTCTTATTCAAATCAACCTTATGGCGCTCTGATAGCGGCGCAGACTCCTGGCCATTACTGAAGTCGCCCGCCACCAGCAATTTCAGGGGGAGCTCCGTTTTCTTGCTCGCTCCACCAGTATGCAAATCGAGTTTGAGATTAATACGCGCTTTAGGGATTTCGGACTGAAAGGAAGAGTTAGACATGGCTGTCCCTGTTCTACGGAGTAATAGAAACGGTCAATGCCACTGAGAAATAAATAAAGAATACTGAATATTGCCAGAACAACCGCCCCCGCTCACGCTATCCAACGCAAGTCAACAATCGGGGACAAAAGCGGGCACAATCCATTCACCAGCTAGCATGACGCGTGTTTTAAGCGTTTATCTGAAATCAAGGAATTCGGATAAATACCTATAGATGGAGTGTAGAAATATTAGGATTGCGATTGGAACACCTTAAATGTAACAAAATAATACAAATTAATGAGTTTAACAAAATAAGATCATCAGATTGATTTATCAGAACTTTCTCAGAATAACACCGCAATACGCATGGAATAAGGGCGCGCAGGAAATGATCAATTTGATAAGGGGACAATAAGTGCACAAAAAATCACCAATTGCGCGAAATATCTGATTTTTTATTTTTATCAAAAATGAGAGGCCGGGCATCACTGATGCCAATGAAAAATTGACCACTCGCCTGAGCCTTCACTCTCTTTATTACTCACTTAAATGATACTTATTACTTTCATCAAAAAAGGAAATGTCACAATTGAGCTTTATGTATGCCTCATACCCGTGCCAGTGATATGTGTACCTCAGGAACAACGCCGTTCAGGTTACGGAAAGAAGGGGTCGAACAGTGATGAAGTTTGCTACCAGGTTGAAAATGTTTGTCCTATTGCTCAGGTTGTAATGCGATCCAATTCGACTCCTGTATGACGGCAGGGAGAGCGTAGGTCTGGAAAACCTCTGTACATGCTGACAGGTTGCCCGTCACCAGAAACTCAACCGGCGCAACCAGTTTGCCCTCATCCGAAAATCCACCGGTCAGCGCCGACTTCCTTACCAGCAGTGCGGCTGTATCACCGTATTCTTCGGCCAGGGCTTCCTGGCCCCAGTCACCATCACTGACCACCGCATTGATCCATCCCTGTGATTTTAGTTTCTCAATGGCGAACGTCAGCCGATGCAGATCCGACTGCATAGGAACCGGCGCGCTGCAGGATCCCCACAGATATTCCAGTCTATGATGCAAGCTTGCGCTAAGACCTTTCTGGCGCCCCAGCGCCAGTAATCCCTCAATATCGGATGCTATCGCACGCGGGAACCTTTTTTGCTTATACGCCACAGCCAGCCAGCGCAGCAAAAATGCATGCGTGCTGAGCAGCGACAGCGCCTGACCTTCCTGCTGGGCGGTACGTAAGGCGACCAGAGCGCACCATGCAAAATGTGCCAGTACCGTGACGGTTTGTTCCGGGGGTAAAGTATCGTGAGTTTTTTTCATTCATGAATTATATCGGCGCCGCAGACATCGGGGAAGACCAGGTTAACTGCCCCCATTAATTAGAGGAGCCATTACTTTCCCGGACAAGTCCCCTCTGTTCTCGCTGTTACTAGTGGCTCTGCCATTGCCTTAACATGCGCGGTAAACTGGTTAAAGGAGGTTTCCCTGAGCAACGCGGTTGATAATCATCTGTGTTGTACTCGTTACGCCAGTGCAGACGGTACCACCCACCTTTTACCATGCGTCAACGATGATGACCTTAGGCTCCTGTAGTGCACTGTCGGTCAGTTGCGGGTTTCGCCTTGTACTCAGAGTATCGTGATTCATCAGCAGCACCATTTTTGCATTCTGGCACGCCAGCCACCTCCCATATCCAGCGTAACAGCGTCGGCGGTGAATTCTGGCATGCCCGCTGAAGCTGACGTGAATACTCGCCCGTTCGCTACCAGGTCTCTGCTTGACCGTGTAAAATCAACGCGTGGTAATCAGCCAGGGTTTCACGGTACGGCAGCACCAGCGTAAAGCTGAACGCCGCCAGTCGCGGATAATGGTCAACAGCCTGTTGCAGAAATGCGCGTGTGTTAGCGACATCGGCAGTATTACCACCAGATAGAACTGGTGAAAATTTGTTCATGAAATATGTTCCCAATAATGGATGAAAAATTGCTGATTTATTTAACGCAGTAGGAAGAAATGAAAACAAGCATGTACCTTGCACAAAAACCGGTCTGATGCTACCCCACCCGCTCCAATTTTGATTAAAAATCAATCAAGCATCTGAAGAGGAATGTTCACCGGCTACCGGTTAATGGAAGTTCAACCGGAGTTTTTCCGCACTCGTTTTGCTTACCGCTTTGCTTTATCCTGATGCGTATGTTCCTGATACAGTAAATTGAGTGATTACAATGAGTAACCTGAACAACTACCCGGTAGAAGCTTTTCCTTCGGTTTTACGTGATGTGATTAATGCGTTACATGAAGACACCCTTATTCCCATAGAAATGATTGGCAGCACAGTTCTGGCAGCATTATCTCTGTCCCTGCAACCTCTTATGGACGTGGCCTCTCCCTTCGGAAATAAAAAGCCAGAGCCCTGCTCTCTTTATTTTCTGACGCTCGCAAAATCCGGTGAGGGGAAAAGTCCCCTCCGTGAATTGCTCATGACCCCCTTCGATGAATTTGCTTCTGAGATGCACGAGGAATATGAAGATTTACTTGATGTCTACAAAAAAGACCATGCTATCTGGTCATCAAAAGAAAAAGCATTAAATCGTAATTATCAGAAAGCAGTAAAGAATGGTGGGGAGGATGAGGTTGAAGAACTTCTTCTGCGCGAGCATCAGGCTGCTGAACCGAAAAAACCCAGAGCGTTTGAAATGTTTTATGAAGATGCAACGCCAGAAGGTATCATTCAGGGACTCAGTGAATACCCCTACGCAGGTGTATTTGCAGATGAAGCTATTACCTTCTTTACCGGCCAGTTAAAAAACAACCTCGGATTACTCAATAAAATATGGAAAAACGAACCTCTTTCGCTCTCACGTAAAAAAGAAGGCACTGTCCGTCTTAACGCATATCTGACATTTCTTCTTATGGTTCAGCCTGAAGTATTTGAAGAGTATCTGGAAAGACATGGAAAAAAAGCTGTATCTAGCGGATTCCTTGCCCGTTTTTTATTTACAGAAACAGTAAGCACTATAGGCCAAAGAAGAATAAGCCTGAACCAGGATAATTCAAGACAAGCACTGGGCAACCTATTCACTCATTTAAATAAATTTTTGAAAGAGCAAAAGGAACATTTTTACGACACCAGCAAATCTAAAAAGACACTAACATTAACTGAGGATGCTAAAAAATTATTTGAAGGGAAAGTAAGCCAGTATCAATTGAATATATCCCAAAACCAGTGCTGGGAGCACATCCCGGAATTCGTGTCTAAAGCAGGCAGTCAGGCAATACGCATGGCCGCAATTTTTGATTGTTATTCTGAAAGTGATATATCAGAACAATATTTAAAGAACGCATTTACGGTTACTGAGTGGCACCTTAATCAGGCAGCCAGGTATTTTTATAAACTAAGTGCGCAGTATCAACTTCAGCAGGACGTATACCTGTTGTACGACTGGATAAAAAATCGCTTTGCTAATCCGACAGGTGTCATGAAAGTCACTAATTTTCAAACAGGGCAAGTGACTAATGTAAGACTTAATCCCTGGCAGCCGTTCTTAAAGAATGAACTGGAGACACATGGTCCCTCCAGACTCAGAAGAATTGAACGTTTAACACCTGCACTCAACCAACTCATTCAGCTCGGTCTGATTGTCACAATATGCTACCCACCACAACGTGCCATTTATATTGCCATGGCCGGTACGAATATGAATGGTTATATTTGTGCAAACAACCCATTCTTCGCAAACTTCATTGCGGTTGAATACAAAAATAATGCCACCACACCGCTAAGTGGTTATGATTCCACTAGGCTGCAATGGTAGTGATTGTTGCTACAATGTTCAAAAAACATTGGTGTCGTATGTGGAGTCCATTCGTCCGGTGAGATTCTGCTGATGACCGGAAGCCAGCCAAGGAAGGAGAGTTTTTTCATTACAGCCTGCCAAAGTTGCTAAAATTCACTCCTTTAGCAACTTTAGCTGCACCATTAGGAAGATAAGGTACACCACATGCACAGAATTTACACAATGGTAAACCGCAACACATTACGTCAACGTTGGCTTAAGTGACTGTTATACCATGCCAAATTGTTATGGAATTGTTATCATGACTCACAAAAAACCACTGGTGAGTTAAGTGCTTTTTATCTGCAGTATTGGACCAGTGATTATTTAACTCACTATCATCGCTGAGTTAACACCCTCCGTCGTTTATTCTCGAAATTCAGTTTAGTTTATTCAAAAAAGCTGTAACCGAGAACCTGCAAGGTGAATATAAAACATTCGCACAGGCTCTCATTATAAATACACAAGAATAATTAGCGTATACCTTTCTATAAAACCTTAACAACCCTGATAACAAACAGAGTTACTTAAATATTTAAAATTCACACGAGAGTTTATGGGGAAGTTAATTATACAATGCGCACATCAGGATGCATTATGCACGGGACTCGGCAATACGTTTCTGAACCCAGCCCTCAACCTCACTTTTAAGCCAGCGCGAACTACGCCCCAGTTTAATCGGCTTTGGGAACAAACCATCCTGTATTAACTTGTAAAACCATTTATCACTGCACCCGGTATATTCCGTAATGAATGCCATGTCGACCATCTTATCACTGAGCAGGCTTTGGGTTGTATCTGTCATGACGATATCTCTCTGTCTTAAGGGAATGAAAGACAGGAACACCAGTAGCGATAGATTTATCGTTAATCTGGTACTCCGTCATAACATTCCCTTCGCCAGTAGAAAAATACCTATTACGTCATCAGTACTGACTGCAGCCAAAGTTACGTTGACCATCTGAATTGTCTTTGCTGTAGTCCTTGGCAAGATAGTTAAGCCTGTCAGTGGCATTGGATAACTGAGCCATATAGTCATTGTGTTTTTTACTCAGGTGGTAGTAGCAATTAGCCGGAAACTCCACCAGAGGATAATACTGCTGATGGTTAGCCACGGTATTCAACCCCAGCGCCCTTACCCAGGCCTCCATAATCATCATGGCCAGATTATGGGTATATTCCCCATTCGTGTGGGTATAACTTCCTGGATAAGCATACGCTTCGCGATTAAAGAGTAAGGCCACGTGATAATGTTTCTTACCAAGCTCGTTAAACTCCCTTGCCCAGATATGTCGAACACGGCATGGATGAACTCGTTTACCTGCATGTTGTTTTTTCAGTAAGTCAGCTTCAATCTGTGCTTTTAGGGAAACAACGAAACGGGTGACTATACCTGAGTCGTTCTTATAGGAGCCTGTTTCAATCTCAGGTAAACGAAGATCTACCCTCAGGACCATTACGCGGGGATATTCATTCAGGGCTTTAGTGATAGTTTCCTGAATACGTTTAACGTAATTCTTATTCAGTGTACCGTAGCTGTTAATATTCATGGGTAATGACCTTATGTGAGTGAGTTTGTTCAATAGGATATACACAGACAGTAATAAATTACTTTCTGACAGGTAGATTAATATCAGGGATATGAGAGAATTCGAATGGGTGTTATTGATGTGACATCAGGCATCGTCTTATAGATTGAGTATGTCCATTGAGCTAGTGAACCATCTGATATTACACATACCTAATACGCTTATTAATATACTCATGCAAACACTAACAAGTGTATCCATATTAATATATTACCAACCCGACAAGTATTGACGTATATTTATAGAAAAATACAATAGAAGAAGAAAACACTTTAACTCCGTGTTTTTACATCAGATAATTGTTTGTTTTTACTCTCAAGTTAGCACTCGTTTCACATATAATAGTCAGCTAAAAACTGGTCTGTTACACCTGCTCTGTATTCCCCCAAACGGTCCTCTTAACAGGAACAACTCACGTCCCTCAAAAATTACATTCAAAAAAATTTTAGACCTATATTACCAATGTGAGAACGGCAGCAGAAATGCTGCCGTTTTGTTATTTCACTCACGGAGGTTAATGTGTCCGATAAAACTGAACAGGGGCTTGATGCCCTGAAGCAACAGCTGTCTCTCCTGCCCGAAACACTCTCCCGCACCATACTGAACCGCATCCGCCAGCACATTCATTACGAACCGGTGATTGGTATCATGGGTAAAACTGGTGCAGGAAAATCCTCGCTCTGTAATGCCCTCTTTCAACAGCCACTCAGCCCGGTCAGCGATATACAGGGCTGTACCCGCGAACCGCTTCGCTTCACGCTCGATATCGGCGGGCGCCGCATGACACTGGTCGATCTGCCCGGTGCCGGTGAATCTCTGGACTATGACCGTGAATACCGGCAGCTGTATAAAGAGCAGTTACCGACGCTGGATCTTATCCTCTGGGTGATGAAAGCGGATGACCGGGCCTGCGCCACGGATGAAGCCTTCCACCGGTTTCTGCTCAAATGTGGCGTCTCACCAGGCAGCATTGTCTTCGTCATCAACCAGGCCGACAAGGCGGAACCGTCGCTGGAATGGGACAGGGAAGCGTGTCTGCCCTCCACCGGCCAGTTGCTGACGCTGACCGCCCGAAGCGCAGCCATCTCACGGCAGTTCTCCTGTCCTTATCCTGTGCATGCGGTGTCAGCCAAAACCGGCTACAACCTGGCCCGTCTGGTCGAAACCATGATATTTGCCCTGCCCCCGGAGGCCAGCAGCGGCGTTTTTCGTCAGGTCAGGGAAGAGCACCGGACTACGGAGGCAGAGAGTACCGCCAGAAAGGATTTTGGCGATCTGCTGGGTGAGCTGTTCGGTCGGATAGTGGACGCCATTCCGCTGCCAAAGCCGGTCCGTGAAGCACTGGGCACGATCCGCGACGGCATTGTGAATGCCGCTTCTGCGCTGTGGCACTTACTTTTTTGAGGTGGTGGAAATGATACTCAGGACACTGACATGGCCCCTGTTACGCATGCTGCTGCGCTATATCCGAAGACGGGTGGTTAACAGGATCCTGGATTATTGCCGGCGCGCAGGCTGGCCGGAGAAAGAGATCCACAGCGTCCGTTGGGCTTTCATCATTCTGTTTCGCCTCTTACTGCGATTACTGAGGGCGAGATTAATAAAACGCGATACTGCAGCCATCTTCCGCCCTGACAACGTATCCTGCTGACCGGCTTTATGACAGGGTATGACCACCTACCGCTCACCAGCTGAAAAATGTGAAATTATCCGCGTAAATTCAGTCAATTACTGTGGGAAAAATATTTCATCTTTTCTGTCGATCTCTCTCATCGCTGGTCATAACCTGTCCACCCCGTCTTGCATAATAACCGCATGAGTTATCTCGGTATTTTCCATTCACGGAGGGTATATGCGCGCCACGGATCCTGCGCATCGACACGACAGGCTGGCACTCAGGTTGTCAGTTATTATTAGCCGGCTTTTGGCCGGTGAATCCCTTTCACTGAAAGCGCTGTCCGACGAGTTTGGCGTATCTGAACGCACCCTTCGCCGAGATTTTCATCAGCGTCTGCTGCATCTGGATCTCACCGGCGATAACGGCTGCTGGCGGTTACGAACAAACCCGATGCGCGATCATACTCCTGGTGCGCTGGCGTTTGCCCGCAACACCGGAATAGCCCGCCTCATTCCCTCACAGAGCCGTCAGCTGATGCAGCTGTTGATGGATGAAAATGGCACATCTCCATGCCTGATAGGCCATGTACAGCAGCCCGCGGGGATCCTCCCGGACTGCTTTCAGCGGCTTGCCGAAGGGATTTACCACCACCGTCTGGTCAGCCTGTTGGTTAAGGGGATTCGTCACGACCACCTTGAGCCCTACCGGCTGATTTTCTCACATGCAGACTGGTATCTGGTGGGCAGTCAGTATGGTGCGATACGGGTATTCAGGGTTGAGGAGGTAACGTCGGTCTCCTTGTCTGAACGCTCTTTTCACCGGCGCAGTGAAACCAGCGCACTCATTGTAGACGCGGATTTCATCAATGCCCTTCCGCATTTCCACTTTATCAGCAACGTCATTCATACCTTCCGGGAGCATTCTCCCGAACCTCAGACCAGACCAAAAGGAGTTAAAACATGAAACACGGTACAGCCCTGCTGCTGGGCGCAGGAATGATGCTGGCATCGCTGTCGGCCGTAAATGCCGCTACGCCCGACGCACTTATACAGGCACACCACCAGCGCTGCGGTAAGCCCGTCTTCTATGCGCAGACCGTTAACCACAAAAAGGAGGTTGAGATTTGCATCATCACTCCGTCGGTATCGTATTCATTCGGGAAGACGGGCGCAGAGCATAAGGAAATGGACATTACCATTCCGACGCATGACGCCAGTTACGCCTACCAAAGCAATCAGGTCATCAGCATCCAGACGTTCACCGTCCGCAACGGCAACACCACGTACCAGATAGCTGCCGGAACGAACGATGAAGGTCAACCGTTCGCGTCCCTGGAGGTTTACAAAGGTACCCCGGAAAGCGGGAAGCAATTGGCAGAAATAAAGCTCGATCCGAATACGGTGGTGAACAACATCAGCCACGCACTTGCGGAAGAAGGTGTGGCGGAATCGGACAGCCTCTGAGCAGAGGCGTTTTAACGAATGGATATTCACACAATGATTAACAGGCAATTAAAAATGACGATGGCTTCACGGGGCATATTACTGGTCGTCATGCTGCTGGCAGCGCTGGCCCTGAGCGGCTGCGGTGACAAGAACGAACGAGAGTTTATCCGGGCTTGTAAGTCCGGTGGCGGAACCACCGCTATTTGCGGCTGTACCTGGGATAAGCTGAAGACGAAATACACCCACGGGGAACTGGAGAAAATGAACCAGCAGTACGGCTATGTACCCCCGCGTTTTATGGACAACATGCTGAGCGCCGCTCAGCAGTGCAGAAAATAAGGACTGAACAGAATGCCGCTAGTTATTAAATATTTCGCAATTGCCTTCGGCATCGCGCTTGTGGTCGTCCTGTTTAACGTGTTCGGTAACACGGGCGAAATCCGCAGTTTCGGGCAGGGGATGGGGTATCTGTTCTGGATGACGCTCGGTCCCGGTGCCGGTATGACCATCGGCGCGTTCCTGCGCCAGTGGCTGATGCCGGACAGCATCTATACCACTGGCGGAATGGGCGGCCTGTTAAAAGCCCGGCTGTTCTGGCTTGCGGGTCCTCAGTGTATCGGCTGGCTGGCCGGTCTGATGATGGTTGGCAAACAGCTGATGTAGTGTCTTACGCGAATAAATTCACCTCAATACCATACAAGAATGGCAATAAATTTAAATATCTTTCAGAAAGGAAAGACCCTCATGTTTAAACATCTACTGACCGCCGTGCTGCTCATCACCAGCGTCTCTGCCCTGGCCGATAATGCGCCTCTGTCCGTAAATTCACAGGGAACGTATCTGATTAATAATCCGAATCTTCCCGTCTGGCAGCTCACCCTGACCAGTCTGGAAAACGACATCACCATTCAGTCGCTCACACTCAACCGGGGCAACTGCCTGATTTCCATCGCAGGCCGAGGTAAGAACATGAATAAACGTCTGGGTTACGGGCAGACGTTCTCTTTCACCACACCGAGTAACAGTAACTTCACCCAATGTCGTCCACTGGAGCTGACGGTACAGACCAGCAAGGGACCGTACACCTTTAACTGGCAGTAAGGGGCTACTGCTTTTTCTGCACTCAATATTTGAATTCATTCTCTGATAAGGAAATTATCCCATGACCGACATCAATACCCTCAGCCAGCGGCTGAATACCCGTACGCTGCATTTTGTCCTGCTCAGCATGGCCACCTGCGGCGTCTGGCCCCTGCTCTGGCTCTACAAAAATCAGGATATCATCAGCGAAACCACGGGCTGCCCGCTTTACGGCAATCTGTTTATTACCTGGCTCACCGTTTGTTTCGGGCTCAGTCGTCAGCTGGGTGCCATGGCAACACCTGACCCGTACGGATATGACTCAACCGGCGAGCTCCTGCTTGCAGTCAGCGGACTGCTCTCAGTGGCCAGTGCCGTTATGTATGTGGTCTGGGCCTTTAAGGCCAGAACGGCGCTGCGTCACTATGCGCTGAACGCGTTCCGCTTTGACCTTAAGATGAACGCCTTTTATACCGTGCTGTTTAACGTCTTCTACATCACGTACTGCATCAATGACATGCAGCAGGCGCTGGCGAAGCATCAGATTATTCACGGCACTACCGTAACATCGAATGAACCTGTTTCGGCCGTGGCAGAACATACGAACCAGCCCTGACGACTGCCACAACACAGGTATTAGACACCACCAACGCCCTGCTCATCCGAGCGGGGCGTTTTCTTTTGTCTCACAGAAAGGAAATTACCATGCGCTTAGCAAGCCGCTTCGGGCGGACAAACCAGATACGCCGTGACCGTCCATTAACCCGCGATGAACTGGCGCACTATGTGCCCAGCGTCTTCAGCGAAGAAAAACATGAATCCCGCAGCGCGCGGTACACCTACATCCCGACCATCACCCTGCTGGATAACCTGCAGCGGGAAGGGTTCCAGCCGTTCTTTGCCTGCCAGACCCGCGTGCGCAACCTGAATAAACGCGGCCACACAAAGCACATGCTGCGCCTCAGGCGTGAAGGCCAGATTACCGGCAAACAGGTCCCCGAAATCATCCTGCTGAACAGCCATGACGGCTCCAGCTCATACCAGATGCTGCCGGGGCTGTTTCGCTTTGTCTGCCAGAACGGGCTTGTCTGTGGCGAAACCTTTGGTGAGGTGCGCGTGCCACATAAAGGCAATGTGGTGGAGAAAGTTATTGAAGGGGCTTATGAGGTGCTGGGGATATTTGACCGGGTTGAAGAAAATCGGGATGCGATGCAGTCGCTGTTACTCCCGCCACCGGCACAGCAGGCATTTGCCAGAGCCGCGCTGACGTACCGCTTTGGGGAAGAGTACCAGCCGGTAACGGAAGCACAGATACTGACGCCCCGTCGCTATGAAGACCGTCATGACGACCTGTGGTCAGTTTTCAATCGTTGCCAGGAGAACCTGCTGAAAGGGGGTCTGCCAGGACGTACCGCCAAAGGTAAACGCAGCCATACCCGCGCGGTTAGAGGCATAGATGGCGACGTTAAGCTCAATCGCGCCCTCTGGGTAATGGCGCAAGAACTGCAGCAGGCGCTGAGCTGATGCCACCGCTGCCTGAGAACGCCCACCAGGCCCCCCCTTTATCCGACCGCCCTGGAAAACAATCCCTGCAGCCGCTCCATCTCTGACGACGACCTCTGCGCCTGGTGCTCTCACCTTCTTTATCGCCCCGGTGAACGCAGCCTGTGCAGCTTAAGCATCACTGAGGGGAGCTGGCCGTCACGCTGTGATGAGAATGGCTATGCGCAGCCCTGTCCGTCACTTCGCTTCAACAATCCATCTGAATAACAAAGGAAATTACATGAACAACGCTCTTAAACTCACTGGCACGGTGACAAAATTACTCGCATCACCACAAGATACAGACAGCATCGTGTGCACGCCAGTGCCCGATGCGCATCGCATCGGCTTCTGGCCGCAGTACTTTGGTGCCATCCCACAGTGGATAACCCTGGAGCCACATATCTTCGCCTGGATGGATCGTCTTTGCGCTGATTACAGCGGTGGAATCTGGCGTTTTTATACGCTGAACAACGGCGGTGCTTTTATGGCCCCGGAAGCGAATGAGGATATCGATGAAAAATGGACACTGTTCAATCCGATGAATGGCAACAGTGCAGAGATGAGCGTAGAGGCCGCGGGCATAGCAGCCTGTCTGATGGCTTACAGCCACCACGCCATGCGCACCGAATGCGACGCCATGACGGAGCACTACTACCGTCTGCGTGACCAGGCGCTCAACCACGCGGAATGCAGCGCCATCATGTACATCGTCGACTAGCCAGCTATAACACATGAATTTCGACAGCCACAATGTCATAATGCTGGACAAGTTTACAGACCAACTCTTTACACAAAGAGTAGAACCAGTGCTGTGAAAGCAAACAACTATTAAATTGAGAGTAGTACTTAAAAATGAACCAGAGCACACAAGATCTATTTGAAATACATGAAATTGCGGATTGCTCTCAGGACAAAGAAAACGGAATGGTTAATGGGATACTTCTCATAGGGGACGCTTTAACCAAACTAAAGCAACTACCTGAAAAATCAGTTAAATGCTGTATCACATCCCCTCCGTATTGGGGGTTAAGGGATTATGGTATTGAGGGGCAAATTGGTGCTGAAGTAAGCCTTAATGACTTCCTTGATAAGTTAGTTGAGGTCTTCAGGGAAGTTCGTCGGGTTCTGACTGATGATGGTACATTTTGGTTAAATATTGGCGACAGCTTCACCAGTGGAGGGAGAACCTGGCGTCAAAGCGATAAAAAAAATGCGGCAAGGGGAATGGATTACCGCCCTCCGACCCCCCCAGGCTTAAAGCCCAAAGATCTGATCGGTGTCCCCTGGCGTCTAGCATTTAAACTTCAGGATGATGGCTGGTATCTGAGAACTGATATTGTCTGGCATAAGCCAAATGGACAGCCTGAGTCAGTTAAAGACCGCCCAACCAGAGTTCATGAATTCGTTTTCATGTTCTCCAAGCAAGAAAAATATTTTTATGATATTGACAGTGTCCAGGAGCCTAGTGCGGATGGTAAAACAAGGAGAAGACGTTCTGTCTGGAATATTAATACCAAAGGTTTTAAAGGTGCTCATTTTGCTGTATTTCCACCAGAACTCGTCAAAGTTTGCATGCTTGCCGGAAGTGCCAAAGGTGATACGGTACTAGATCCCTTTTTGGGATCAGGAACCGTAGGTGTAGTAGCTGAAGAGCTTGGAAGAAATTGGATTGGTATTGAGCTCAATGAAGAATATGCGCAGATAGCCAAGAGCCGTATTAAGACCGTTTGAATGTCCATGTGGCTCTGACATGGCAAAATTTCTTATCTAAGTGCTTGATTTGCAATTTTCTCTCAGAGCCGCCATCAAAATAGAGACTGAATTTTACTCTACCATTTTCATCGTAAATAGTGCAGTAGCCAGGCATAGGATTTTGCCTGCTATTTTCGCATAAAGTAAATACACCAATCCTCGACTCGAGGAGTAAACTTTTCGGAACTTCAACCAACTCATAATAATTATTTTCTTTAATTATTTTAAAACGCAAAGAAAATATTCTTTCGTAATTTTCCATATGGTCAAACATTCGTTGTCTCAATCCATGCAAAGAATCGATTGATGCAGTCCACTCTCCTTTACCTAGTTCCATGAATTTTGAAATATGGAGCGAATCCATCTTTAGCTGCTTATCTGCTTGTGTTTTTAGTGACCAAGGATGGCCATCAACTTGTATATCATTTCCAGGATTTCCTCTAACAGCTAAAGAAGATTCAAAACCACATTGATTTAAAACACGAACCATTGCATGTTCAAATTTATCTTTCGTGAATGCTTCGGAAGATAAAGCATGATGTACAAGCAATAAACCCGCAAAATGATGAGCAAAGTCATCATTAAAAGGAGGTGTGTTATCAACTGTAACTACCACTTCAGTCTGTAAAATTGTCGCAATATCAACAAGAAGTTGCAGATACCCGTCATCAAGAGGTTGGATCAACGAACCAATTTGCCGCTTCAAAATTTCACCAGTATCCATTTTTTATCTGTTCCCAACTTTATCCAAACAAGAATCTGCCCCCTAATAATTTACCACAATAAACCCACTAAAAATAAAGGAATATAATGAAAAAACATAACGATAGTTCGACTCAAACACCGTCGTCAGAGGAACAACGGGTTATCAGACAGGCATTATCTCTCCTTGAACGTCAACTACGCGAACCCGGGGCGTCATTTACTTCCAGCCATGCCGTCCGGGACTGGTTACGCCTGCAGTTTGCCACACAGGAGCGCGAAGAATTTACCGCGCTCTTCCTCGATAACCAACACCGGCTGATTGCGCATGAAACTCTCTTCACCGGCACCATCAATCATACGCAGGTCCATCCACGGGAGGTGGTGAAGGCTGCACTGAAACATAACGCTGCCGCCATGCTCGTGGCGCACTGTCACCCGTCAGGGCACGCAGAGCCCAGCGATGCGGACAGACGGATCACAGAACGTCTTAAGCAGACGCTGGATCTGGTGGACATTCGCCTGCTGGATCACCTGATAGTGGGCGGGATGGAGATTGTCTCACTCGCTGAACGCGGCTGGCTGTAGGGAGGTCGCCGGAATGAAAATCATTAGCAAACGTCAGGCTATGGCGATTTACCGCCAGCATCCACAGTCCCGGTTATTTCGCTTCTGCACCGGCAAATACTCATGGTCCGGCAGTATCTT
>NZ_MJAO01000029.1 GCF_001902635.1 Serratia marcescens
CGAATCATCGCCCCGTTTTTTTATGTTCATCGCTTACTTTTTCTTGCCGTTTTTAGTGCCGGTTTTCAGCAGTTGACGTAGTTTCTTCAGCTCTTTCTGGCTCAACGGCTGTTCAATTTCTTCTTCGGTACTTTGATTGTCGATCTCGCCGTGGTGCAGTTCTTCCGCTTTCTTGGCCGATTTTTCTGGCTTGGTGGCGGGCGCGCTGAAGCTGCTGTCCAGGCGCTGGCACACTTCCACGCTCAACGAAAACTCGTTTTCAGCGGCGGCGGCGCGGATTTTTTCCTTGAGTTCCAGAGGAATTTTAATGGTAAGTGTCGATATCTCGCTCATTTTGAAAGCCTTTCTGCAGGAAGATGCCTTCAAGCTAAGCCACTGGCGATCGGGTGTCTAGTGTGTAATAAAAATTTAATATTTCTGTAACAATAAAGGGCGGGGTCAAGGCAGTGATTTCAGGCGGGAAACAGAGGCAGGGCCCGAAAGATCGGGCCCTGTACCGGAAATGTTATTTGTAGATGATCGCGGTGCCGCTCAGCATGTTGTTACCGCCGGCGGAGATGATGCGGTAGCTGCCGGCGCCCTGAGCATCTGCTTTAGCGGCCAGTTTTTTCTCCAGGCTGCTGAGGGTGGTCGCGTGGCCTGCGGAAACGATGCCGGTGGCGGTCAGGCTGTCTGCCTGCCGGCTGTTGACCGGTTCAGCGGCGAAGGTGGCGAAAGAGGTCAGTGCGATAGCGGCAGCGGCTGCAAAATATTTGATGGTTTTCATAGGTGACTCCAGTCGGTTTATTTAGGAAGGAAGCCATTCGCTTCCGATGTGTTGAATAATAAAGCATCTGAACCGATTGAAAATCTGATAATGCTGATCTAGTTATTCAAAATATTTGATTGATAATTTACGCATCTTTACGGCGTTTTACGCTGCGTGGTTTATCGCCGGCGCGCTTTCATTGACGCGCCATGACAAAGGCGGGAGGTAACATGACACAGCGCCGGTGCGCGCTGCGGCTGGGATTTCTGGCCCCCGGCATGTAGAATGCGGCGGTCAGTTTCGCGGGTGAGTGCCTGATTATGTCCATTTTACAGAAGGTAGAAGAAATGAAGTCTGAAAATAACGCTAATAACAATGACTTAAAATCATCTCCAATCGTTGTGGCGTTAGATTACGCCGATAAGAACGCTGCGCTGGCGTTCGCCGACCGTATCGATCCGCAAGACTGCCGGCTGAAAGTGGGCAAAGAAATGTTCACGCTGTTTGGGCCGCAGCTGGTGCGCGATTTGCACGGACGCGGCTTCGACGTGTTTCTCGACCTGAAATTCCACGACATTCCCAATACCACCGCGCATGCGGTCGCGGCGGCGGCCGAGCTGGGCGTTTGGATGGTCAACGTCCACGCCAGCGGCGGCGCACGCATGATGACCGCCGCTAAAGAAGCGCTGGCGTCTTATGGAGCGGATGCACCGCTGTTGATTGCCGTCACGGTGCTGACCAGCATGGAAGCGGAAGATCTGCGCGGCATCGGCATTGAGGTCAGCCCGGCTGAGCACGCCGAACGCCTGGCGCGCTTGACCCGCGACTGCGGGTTGGACGGCGTGGTGTGTTCCGCACACGAAGCGCAGCGTCTGAAAGCCGCCTGTGGGCAGGCTTTCCAACTGGTCACGCCGGGCATTCGCCCTGAAGGCAGCGCGGCGGGCGATCAGCGCCGCATCATGACGCCGGTACAGGCGCAGGCCGCCGGCGTGGACTATATGGTGATCGGGCGTCCGATCACCCAATCCGCCGATCCGGCCGCGACGCTGCGCGCGATCCGCGCCTCTTTGGCCTGAGGAACCGCCGATGAATGACGATAACAGCCGCCTGGTGTACTCCACGGACACCGGCCGCATCAAGCAGGAAGAGGTTAAACCGCAACGCGCCAAGGGCGACGGCATCGTGCGTATCCAGCGTCAGACCAGCGGCCGCAAGGGGAAGGGCGTGTGCCTGATCGCCGGTGTCGATCTGGACGACGCGGCGCTCGACAAACTGGCGGCCGAGCTGAAAAAGAAATGCGGCTGCGGCGGTTCGGTGAAAGACGGGATCATCGAGATCCAGGGCGATAAACGCGATCTGCTCAAACAGCTGCTGGAAGCCAAAGGCATGAAGGTCAAGCTGGCGGGCGGTTGAGGCGAATCGCCATGCCGCGGTGCAATGCCGTGGCATGGCTTGAGGTTGTTGCTGCCGGGTGTTAGCCCGTTAACGGCAAAAGAACCCTAGGATTAAAGAATAACAGACCTGAAATCATCGTTATTTTGGTTAATGCGTCAAAGCGCCGGCGGCGCTTTTGCCAGCCTGTCGGCAGGAGACTATCGGTGAGGTTACTTGCCTACCTGGTGACCGATGATGCCCCCAACCGCAGCCCCACCCAGCGTACCCAACGCGCTGCCGTTAGTCAGCACTGCGCCACCCACAGCACCGGCGCCGGCGCCGATAGCGGTGTTGCGATCGCGTTTGGACATGTTGGAACATGCGCTGAGTGAAAACGCCAGAGTCAGAGCCAGAGCGGCGGTGGCGAAACGTTTATTGATAATCATCATAATGACTTCTCCTTAGCATTGGCTATATGGAAGTGCCCTATAAGTATAGGCGTTAACCATAAATCAGGCCTGCCGTTGGTTCCCATAGAGTATCGATATTAAAAATGGCATTTTTTGTTAACGGCCGAATAATTAGCAGGTTACGGCCAAAAAGTTGCCGAAACTGAGTATAGGTTTCTCGGGAAGGATAAACAGGTAAATAGTCTTAAAATCTCGCCGCGCAAGGGGAAAAGACGCGCGGTTCGGCCCGCGCGGCGGCGGCTTGCGTTATTCGTTGACTAATTCCACCTGCACGCCCTGGCGTTTCAGCTGATGCTGATACTCCAGCGCCAGGCGTGAATCGGTGATCACCCGGCTGATTTGCCCCGGCTGCGCCAGCGGGTTGGGTTGGATTTGGCCGAATTTGCTGGAGTCGGTCAGCACGATATTCTCTACGCCCTTGGCCAACACCGCGCTGACCACGTCGGCACGCATCATATCGCGGCCGGTAAAGCCGGTTTCGGCGTGGAAACCGTCAATACCGATAAATGCCTTGTTGAAATGCACCTGTTGTATGCACAGCCGCGTAAGCGGCCCTACCACGGTCTCGCTTTTTTTCTGGTACATGCCGCCCAGCACAATCACATCGCAGTCGGTTTCTTTCAATAGGTTGGCGATGTAGTGGCTGACGGTGATCAGCGTAATGCGCTTGCGCTCAGCGATATAGCGCGCCAGCAGGGCGTTGGTGCTGCCGCTCTCGATAAAGATCGTTTCGCCGTCGTTGACCTGCGCGGCGGCGTACTGCGCCAACCGCTGCTTGAGAGTGAAATTGGACATCATGCGGGCGTCGACGTCGTCGCTCTCCAACGCCACGGCGGAACCGTGTACCCGCTTCAGATAACTGCGCTTTTCCAGCAGGTTGAGATCCTGACGGATGGTGACTTCCGATACGCCTGAGGCCCGCGCCAGTTCGTTGACGCTGATCCGCCGGCGATCGTTAACCAACTGCAATATGGTCTGTTGTCGTAAATTCATATCGGCCTGATGAGACGGCCGCCAAGGCGCGGCCGCTAAGAGTCAAAGGTTTAAATAGTATGTTCTGTGCGCGCAATAATATCATCCTGCGCCTCAGGGGATAATGCGGTAAAGAAGGCGGAATAGCCAGCTACGCGAACCACTAAATCACGATATTGGTCAGGGTGTTGCTTCGCCGCCAGCAGCGTTTCGCGCGACACGATGTTGTACTGCACATGCCAGCCGCGATAGCTCTCGAAGAAGGTGCGCAACATCAGCATCAGCTTTTCCCGATCGCGTGGGTTGTCCAGCGTCGCCGGGTTCAGCTTTTGGTTAAGCAGCACGCCGCCGAGGATCGCCTCGGTCGGCAACTTGGCGAGCGAGTTGAATACCGCCGTCGGCCCGAGGTGATCGGTGCCGGACGCCGGGCTGGCGCCTTCCGCCAGCGGGGTGTGCGCCTTACGGCCGTCCGGCGTGGCCAGAGTGGCGGCACCGAAGGGCACGTTGGCCGAGATTGACGAGGTGCCGGCGTAGTAACCGCCGCCGATCGGCCCGCGGCCGAAGCGGGTGTTGCGATACTGTTTCAGTTCTGCGATGTAGGTTTGGTAGGCGCGCACCAGCAGCCGATCGACCTCGTCCACATCGTTGCCGTATTTGGGCGCGGCGTTGAGCAGACGCTGACGCAGTTGCTCGCCGTCCAGCCCGGCGAAGTCGTCGGCCAGCGCCGCCGCCAGCTGTTGCTGGCCGATTGCCCCTTGGTCGAATACCAGTTTGCGTACCGCCGCCAGGCTGTTGCCCAGGTTGGCGATGCCGACCTGCAGGCCGGATACCCAGTCGTATTTGGCGCCGCCTTGCTTGATGCTTTTGCCGCGTTCGATGCAGTCATCCACCAGCGCGGAGCAGAGGATATCGTGGGCATTTTCTTCCAGCACGCTGTCCACCACGCACTCAATTTCGATCGACTTGCGCGTGTAGTAGCGGATTTGCCGATCCCAGGCGGCCATCACCTGCTCGAAATCGGCGAAGTTTCCTTTGGACAGCGCCTGTTCCTGCGGCAGGAAGATCCGCCCGGAAGTGGCGTCGCGGCCCTGTTCCAGCGCCGCCAGCAGCACGCGGGCGAAGTTGATGAAGCTCATGCCGGTGCAGCGATAGCCCCATTTACCGCCGACGGCGGTCTCGATGCAGCCGATGGCGGCGTAGTCGTAGGCGTCTTGCGGTTCAACGCCCAGTTTGATGAATTCGGGAATGACGATTTCGTCGTTGTTGAACGCCGGCATGCCGAAACCGCAGCGGATCACCTGCACGCAGGCGTCGAGGAAATCGGCGCTCATCCCGGCGTGGTAACGCACGCTGAGGTTGGGCTGGGTGGAGCGCAGGCGGCCGCAGGATTCGAGAATGGCGTAGGACAGCGGGTTGACCGCGTCGCACGGCCGCCCGTCGATCAGCTGTTGCCCGCCGATGGTGACGTTCTGGTACAGCGGGCTGCCGGCGGAGGCCTTGGAATGCGAGCCGGAGCGGATCTTGTTGACCTCCAGCAGCTTCAGCCAGCAGCCGTGCAGCAGCTCGATGGCGTCTTCCCGCGCCAGGTTCTGCTCCAGCTCCACGTCGCGCCGATACCAGGGATAGAGATATTGGTCGAGGCGGCCGAAGGAGACCGAATGGCCGTTGGATTCGATCTGCAACGTCAGCTGGATGAAATAGCACAGCTGCAGCGCCTGCCAGAAGGTGCGCGGCGGGCGATGGGCGATCAGATCGCAGTTGCTCGCCATGGTCAACAGTTCGGTGCGGCGCCAGTCGCGGGTTTCGCGTTGCGCCATAGCGCGCGCCAGGTGGGCGAAGCGCAGGATATGCTCGCTCAGCGCCGTCAGTACGATGTCGATAGCGTTGAGAAACTGCGCTTTGTGCAGGTCTTCCCACTCGCTCAGGCGCAGACGGCCATGGCGTTCGCGAACTTTCTCGCGCAGACCGTCGAGGCCTTGCTCCAGCAGCAGCGGGAAATTGACCGCCAGATGGGCGTCGCCGGAGGTCATGTTGCCCTCGGCCTTGATGATGCCGGTGGCGAGCAGCGCCTTCTGTTCGTCGGTAAACATACCGTAGCAGCGATCCTGCACCGTTTGGCCGCGCCACCAGGGGCAAAGCCGATGCAGAATCGCCTTGTTCTCTTCGCTGACCGAGAAACCGGCGCCTGGCCGGTCGGCCAGTTGATCGATCTCGTTTTCTATCCAGCCGACGGTGTATTCAGGAAAGATCGGCGCGGCGCGCAGCTCACTGGCCTGGTTGCCGATAATCAGCTCGTCGTTGGCGATCCAGATGCTGCGCTTCGCCAGGTGGTTGGCCAGCGCCAGCGCGCGGCGCACCGGCAGCGGCCGATCCTGATGCTGTTGATAGGCCTCGGTATAGTGCTGCGCGCGTTCGGTGCACACCGGCGGCTTGACGATGTGAATCAGCGCGTTTTTATGCGCCTGAATGCGGGCGCTTAGGGTGGTCAAATCCAACGTGGTCATGGCGTTATCCTCGCAAAATGGCGGTCAGGCCTTTGGCGCCGGCGTAAGTTTCGGCGAAGGCCAGCAGATCGGGTGCGTCCAGCGGCGTGCGTGCGGCGCGGTAGGGCTCGCCAAGCAGGTGATACTTGTTGATGCCCAGCGTGTGGTACGGCAGAAAATGGATCTCCGACACGCCGATCTCGTCGGCGGCGAAGTCGACGATCGCGCGGACTGAGTGGCGATCGGCATTGAAATCGGGGATCAGCGGTACGCGCACGGTCATCTGCACGCCGTGCGCCGCCAGACGGCGGAAATTGTTCATCACCCGACGGGCGGAGCCGCCGGTCCAGGCTCTGAAGCGCGCTTCGTCGGTGTGCTTGAGGTCGGCCAACAGCAGATCCAGCCAGGGCAACGAAGGGGCGATGTATCGCCACGGAACGTGCAGACAGGATTCAACGGCGGTGTGGATGCCGGCCTCGCGGCCGCGCCGCAGCAGCTCCGCCGCCACCTCCGGTTGCATAAAGGGTTCACCGCCGGACAGCGTTAAACCGCCGCCGCTGCGCAGGTAGAAAGGCTTATCCCGCATTACCTCGGCCATGATATCGTCGGAATTGACCGCGCTGCCGCACAGGCTGAGTGCGCCGGTCGGGCAGGCAGCGGCCAGTGCCGCATAATCGTCGGCGCTGATGAGCTCGCGCCGCAACGTCAGGGCCCCTTCGTCACGCTGCAGGCCTTGCGGGCAGCGCTCGGCGCACAGCCTGCAGCCACTCAGGCACAGACGCTCGTCAAACAGCAGATCCGCGCGGCGCGAGCGGCTTTCCGGGTTTTGACACCAGCGGCAACTCAGCGGGCACCCTTTTAAAAAGACCACGCTGCGGATACCGGGGCCGTCATGCGTCGAGTAGCGCTGCAGATTGAAGATCATGGGTCACCCGTTTGGCGTTGCTGAATCTTTCGTCATTAAAAGTGTTTCGAATGAAAGTTGAGTTGATTTTGGTCAAAAGTTGACAGGGTTTTTGCCCTATGATGATCAGAGTTTGAATCCGCCCACAGAACATGACACAGGAGTCCGTGATGGAGCTTTATCTCGATACCGCCGATGTGACTGCGGTAAAACGCCTGGCGCGCATTCTGCCGCTGCACGGTGTCACCACCAACCCAAGCATCGTGGCGAAGGAAGGCAAGCCGATCTGGGAAGTGCTGCCCGCGCTGCGCGACGCCCTCGGCGGCACCGGCAAGCTGTTCGCGCAGGTGATGGCGGCCGATGCGGAGCGCATGGTGGCGGAGGCGGCGCTGCTCAGCCAGCGCGTGCCGGGGCTGGTGGTCAAGATCCCGGCGACCGCAGAGGGGCTGGCGGCGATCAAGAAACTAAAAACGATGTCCATCCCGACGCTGGGCACCGCGGTGTATGGCGCCGGGCAGGGGCTGCTGGCGGCATTGGCCGGGGCGGAATATGTGGCGCCTTACGTCAACCGCGTGGACGCGCAGGGCGGTGACGGCATTGAAATGGTGCACGAGTTGCAGCAGCTGTTGAGCCTGCACGCGCCGTCGGCGCAGGTGCTGGCCGCCAGCTTCAAGACGCCGCGCCAGGCGCTGGAATGCCTGCTGGCGGGCTGCCAGGCCATCACGCTGCCGGTAGACGTGGCGGAGCAGTTCCTGAGCGCGCCGGCGGTGCAGGCCGCGGTCGAGAAGTTCGAACAGGATTGGCAGGGCGCTTTCGGCAGCAATTTGCTGAGCTGACGGCAGCCAGGCTCGCGTGCATTGCCTTTTGCCCGGCAATCCCTTTCTAAAGGATGGCGGCCACGCCGCCATCCTTCCCGTCATTATGTTTTCCTGTCAGACCGTTATTTCCCCACTTAATCATTCCTGAACTGTTTTATTTTTGCATTGACCAAAATAGATTGATTTTTGATTTGTTTTGCTCATAATTCGTTCGCAAAGGAGTGTACTTACAATAATTTAAATTATTTATAATATTGCACTCATAAATTTCTTGAAATAATAATGATGGGGAGCCAGGGATGCGCTCAAATTATGCTCGTGCTTTGCCTTGTTTTATCCGCTGTAGTTTGTCGGGATTATTGCTCAGCGCCGTGCCGCTGTTATCCGCCTCCGCAGCCGGGGTTTCCGGTGAGGGCGCGGCGGCGATTGACGCCCGCGAGCAGCTGCGCCAGCAAGAACGAGAACGCGCCCTGCAGAGCCAAAATGCCCCCCAGGCTGATGCGCGCTTGGCTGGCCCCGAGCTGGTTCTGCCCGATTACCCTTCCCACGAAAGCCCTTGTTTTACCATCAATCGCCTAATGCTCGTCGGGGAGTCGGCCGATCGCTTTCAGTGGGCGCTCGCGGCCGCCAACGATGCTAAAGGCCGTTGTCTGGGCGGGCAGGGGATCGTGCTCGTCGTCAATAAGGTACAGAATGCCATTCTGGCCAAAGGCTATGTCACGACACGGGTGATGGCGCAGGAGCAGAACCTGACCCAGGGCGAGCTGACGCTCACGTTGCAACCCGGGCGTATTGGCGACATCCGCTTTGAGGAGCCGGTCTCCTGGCGTGGGCGGTTGTGGAACGCCGTGCCGGCATCACGTGGCGATATTCTCAACCTGCGCGATATCGAACAGGGGTTGGAGAACTTCAGGCGGGTACCCAGCGCCAATGCCGACATTAAAATCGTCCCCGGAGAGCAGGACGCCACCAGTGATCTGCGGATCAACTGGCACGAGGGGCGCCCGGTGCGGCTCAGCCTGGGGCTGGACGACAGCGGCTCCAAAAGCACCGGGCGTTATCTCGGTTCGGCCACCCTGGCTATCGATGCGCCCTTTGCGCAAAATGACCTGCTCTACGCCAATATCGGCAAGGATCTGTTCCAGCACGGGCCGTTCGGCAACCGTTCACATGCCCTGAACTACTTTTTCCCGGTGGGATACTGGGCCTTTTCGGCCAACTACAACGACTACACCTACCACCAGAACATTCCCAACGCCAATGAGGTGCTGCGCTACAGCGGCAAAAGCGACAACATTCAGCTGACGGTCTCCCGGCTGTTGTACCGTGATCAAGCGCATAAAACTACGCTCAATCTGCGCGGCTATCGCAAACACTCCACCAATGCGGTCAATGACATCGCGTTAGATCAACAGAAGCGCCGTACCGCCGGCTGGGAAGTGGGGCTGAACCAGCGCAGTTATTTCGGCGCTTCCACGCTGGATGCGTCTATCAACTGGCGGCGCGGCACCGGGGCTATGGGGGCCTTGCGCGCGCCGGAAGAAGTGAATCACACAGGCTCGGCCCGAACCGGCATTCTGCTGGGTGATGCAGGCATCAACATGCCGTTCACCTGGGGCGCGCAGCCTTGGCGGGTATATACCAGCGTGCGCGGCCAGTGGAGCCCGAACGCGCTGACGCCGCAGGAACGGATGGCCATTGCCGGGCGTTATACGGTGCGCGGTTTTGACGGCGAACAGATGCTGTCTGGCGAAAAGGGCCTGATCTGGCGTAACGACATCGCCTGGAATGTGTTTGCCCGCGGGCACGAACTCTATTTGGCCGCAGACTATGGGCGGGTGGACGGCCTGAGCACGCGAGGCTTGCCGGGGCGGCAGTTGGCGGGCAGTGCGCTGGGTGTCCGCGGCGCATTGTGGGGGCGATTCAGCTATGACCTGTTTGCCGGCGTTCCCTTGTATAAACCTGCGGGCTTCCACTCCTCGGGTGCCACGGCCGGCTTCAGCGTAAATCTGGAAATCTGAATATCGCGTTGCTGATACTGATCTGAACGGACTGACTTTTCTCACGGATGTGACCCATGAACAAGCATTGCTATCGCCTTATCTTTAGCCGCACCCACGGGGAGTTGCGGGTAGTGTCCGAACTGGCCCGCAGCTGCAGCACCGAACCGGGGCAACACCGCGGCGCGGGCGCGCCTCGCCTGTGGGTGACGGTGCGGCGCGCCGTGTGGATGCTGGGTATGGCCCTATTCGCCGGGCCGGTGATGGCCGATGGCATCGTGGCGGACGGTGCCGCCAACCCTTCCCAGCGGCCTGAGGTTATCGCTACGCAGAACGGGTTGTCGCAGGTTAACATCACCGCCCCCAATCAGGCCGGGATATCGCATAACCAATATCAGCAGTTCGATGTTGAAGCCAAAGGCGCCATCCTCAACAACTCGGCAGTGATGACCTCGACCCAGATGGCTGGGATGATCCAGGGTAACCCTAATCTCAATCCCAACGCTGCACCGGCGCGCGTCATCCTCAACGAAGTCAACAGCAACAATCCCAGCCAGCTGCGCGGTTTTATGGAAGTGGCCGGCGGCAAGGCGCAGGTGATCGTGGCTAACCCGGCGGGAATCGTGTGCAACGGCTGCGGCACCATCAACGCCGGGCGCATGACGTTGACTACCGGTAAACCGCAGATGAATGCCGACGGCAGCGTGGCGGGCTACCAGGTGGAGCGCGGCGTGGTGCGCATTGAGGGTGGCGGACTCAACGGGGATGCCCGTCACGATACCGAATACGTAGACATTCTGGCGCGCGCGGTGGCGGTCAACGCCGGCGTCTGGGCCAAAGAAGGCGTGACGGTGGTAGCCGGTCGTAACCGTGTGAGTGCGGACGGTAAAACCGTGACGCCGCTGGCGGATGACGGCGGCGCCAGGCCTGAACTGGCTATTGATATGGGCCAGATGGGTGGCATGTACAGCGGCAGTATTCGCATGATCGGCACCGAGGCCGGCGTTGGCGTACGCAATCGCAACGGACAGGTACAGGCGGGCAAGACGCTGACCGTCAGCAGCGAGGGGCAGCTCAGTTGGCAGTCTGATGCGCCAGACGCCGCCACGCAGGCCGGCGGCAATATTCATCTGGCGGCGAAAGGCGACATCGAGTATCACGGCAAATTGCACAGCGGCGGCCAGCTTGCCGTGCAGAGCCGGGAGGGGGCGCTTACGCAGTCCGGCACGTTGGCGGCGGCCGGGGATGTGCAGATAAACGCCGCACACGGCATACAAAGCGGCGGCCATCTGCTGGCGGGCAGCGATGCCGACAGCCGGATTGTGCGCGCCGCGAGTTTGCGCCTTGACAGCCAGGGCGACATTCGTGCCGGCGGCAGCTTACTGAGCAAAAAGGATGTTAACGCAACCGGGCGTCGGGTTGACCTCAGTGGCGCGAAGGTGGCCGCAGGCCGTACCACGCTGACGGCTCAGGACGGCGGCGTGGCGCTGAGCCAGTCGACCGTCGACAGCGGTGAATTTACCGTGAATACCCCAGGTGATGTGGATGCCCGACAGGCGCAGATCAAAACCGGGCGCTGGCAGGTTGACGCCAACAATGTGTTTAACCAACAGGCCGTTTGGTCCCAAACCGGCATCGGCGAGAGCCGTTTCAGCCTGGAAGGCGAGCTGAATAACAGCGACGGCGCTATTGAGAGCCGCCAACTCGACCTCAAAGCGGCGGCGTTGGTTAATCAGCGTGGCCGCCTGGTGGCGCTCGACAATGCGGCGCAGCACTGGCGGGTTGGCGGCCTGCTCGATAATAACGGCGGCACAATGGGCAGCAACGGCGCTCTTCGCCTTGACGCCGACCGCCTCGATAACCAGAGCGGCACGGTAAAAACTCAGACGGGGCTCACGATTCATGCCGAAGGCGCGGTTAACAACGCCGGGGGCAATTTGCTGGCAGGCCAGGGGCTGACGCTCGAGGCGGGTGGCGGCCTGAACAATCGCTCCGGCACCCTGAACGGCGGCGACGTGCGTCTGGTGGCGCAGCAGCTGGATAACGCGCAGGGACAGGTCATTGGTCAGGGCAATCTCGATCTGACGGCAAGCCGGCTGGATAACCAACGCGGCCTGATTGGGGCCGGCAAGGCGCTGGAGGTAAATGCCGGCGACTGGGACAACCGCGGCGGCACGGCGCAAGGTGAAACGTCAGTCACGGCCACGGCAGGTACCCTCAACAACGACGGCGGCAAGCTGCTGTCCGGCCGGGCGTCCACCCTGAAGACCACGGGCAACGCCACCAATCGCGGCGGCGAAATCAGCGCCGCGGTGCTGACGGTGAATACTGACCTTCTCGACAACACGCAGGGCAAGGTGATTGGCCAGCAGCGGCTCGATCTGCATGCCCGCCAAGGGCTGGACAATACGCAGGGGCTGCTGGGTGCCGGAGGGGCGCTGACGGTGCGCACCGACGGCGAGCTGAATAACCGCCGCGGCACGGTCTCGGGGAGCGGGCAAACCCACATAGCGGCAGGGGACGTGCGCAACGAGGCCGGCAAGGTGTTGGCTGGGCAACAACTGGTATTGAACAGTGCTGCCAAGCTGACGAACCGTGAGGGCGAAATCAGCGGTGAATCGCTCACGCTGACGGCGCAACGGGTGGATAACGCGCAGGGCAAAGTGGTGGCTCGCCAGGGGTTGGGCCTGGCGGCGCAACAGGGGCTGAACAATGCCGCCGGCTGGCTTGAAGCCGGCGATGCACTCTCCGTGCAGACCAACGGGGACTGGGATAACCGCGGCGGCGCCGCTCAGGGCGGGCGTCAGGTCACCGCCTCCGTGCGCACCTTCGACAATACCGGCGGCAGGCTGCAGTCCGGCGCAGGTCTTCGCCTGGACGCCGCAGGCGATGTCCTCAATACAACCGGCAAGTTGACCGCGCAGCAATCGTTGGCGGTTAATGGGAGTGCCGACAGCCTGTTTGACAACGGCGGCGGGTCGCTGCAAAGCGGCGGCGATCTGTCGCTGCGGGGTGGGCGGTTGACCAATCGCGCCGCGGGCGTGGTCTTCAGCGGGCAGGCGCTCTCCCTAAACCTGACCGGCGGCTGGGACAACCAGGGCGGCACGTTTACCGGCAATGGGCGCACGCAGGTGCGCGCCGCCGGCCTGAACAATACTCAAGGGGCGGTCAATGCGCTGGACCACCTGGATATGCAGTTCACCGGCGCGTTGGATAACCGCCGGGGCAGGATTTTCAGCTCGCTGTCTCAGGCGCTCACGGCGCAGGACATTTTCAACGCTCAGGGCTGGATGGGCAGCCTGGGCAGCTGGCACGTCGTCAGCGGCGGTTTTGACAATACGGAAGGCAGCGTACAGAGCCAGCAGGACGCGCAGCTGGCGGCGGGCTGGCTGGGTAACGCTAAGGGTGTGATGCAGTCGGCACAAAACCTGGTACTGCGCCTCAAACAGGATATCGACAATCACGGCGGTAAGGTCTCGGCGCAGGGAGAATTGGTCGTACAGGGTTCTGGCAACGGCGAGCATGTCGGCGCCATCAATAACATCGGCGGCGAGGTGTTGGCCGGCCAGGCACTGACTATCGCCGCCCGCAGTCTCAATAACACCCAGGCGGGGCAGGTGTACAGCCAAAAACAGCTGCGGCTCAATCTGAACGGCGGGTTGGACAACCGTGGCGGGAAGCTGCAGAGCGGCGAAGCCTTGTCGCTCGATGCGCAAACGCTGAACAATGCCGGCGGGCAGATCGAGGGCCAGCAGCAGGTGGCGCTGCGTATTCTCGGTATGCTTGACAATACCGGCGGCGCGGTGCGCAGCAATGGCGAACAACGGATCTCGGCGGCCGGTATTGAGAACCGCCAGGGCGTATTCAGCAGCCGCAGCGGCATTGATCTGGCGGCGGCGCGGCTGGACAATGCCGGCGGTACGCTCATCAGTCAGGGAACGGGCGCCTACCGCATCGACACGCTCAACAACCGGCAAGGTAAGGTACACAGCGGCGGGGCGCTCACGCTCGACGGTGCGCAGATGAATAACCAGGGCGGGCAACTGGTGTCGACCCAGGGGCTGACGCTCAAGGCCGGGACGCTCGATAACAGTGGGCAGGGCAGGCTCAGCAGCCAGGCGGAACTGGATGTGCAGACCGATCGCCTGAACAACCGCGATGGCGGCCTGATACTGGGCACGGCTCGCACCGGTATCACCGCCCGTGACATCGATAACACGGCTGGTCGGCTCCAGAGCGCCGGCCATCTCACCCTCACGGACGTCGCCACGCTGGATAACCGCCAGGGGCGCATCCTGGCCAACGGCAATCTCGATATTAACGCCGGGCGTCCGTCAACCGACTCGCCGTTGGCGCTGCTCAACCAGGGCGGGCGCGTGGAGAGTGCCGAACAACTCACCGTGCATGCGCGTACTCTGGATAACCAGAGCGGCACTCTGCTGGGGCTGCAGGCGCTGACGCTGTCCGCACGGCAGGACTACACCCGCCAAGCCGGCGACACCGTCAGCAGTAACGGCACGGTGACGTTCTCCCTGAGCGGCGCCTTTACCAACCTGGCGGACTGGTTACTGCCAGGCAATCTGGTGCTCAATGCGGCCAGCATCACCAATCCGGCGACGCTGGTGGGTAAAACGCTGCAGCTGACGACCGGGGCGTTGCAAAACACCGGGCGCCTTGAAGCGGACAGCATGACGCTGAACGTCGATACCCTGGACAACGCCGCGGCGCTGATGGGTGACGATATCACCGTGCACGGGCGCGTTATCGACAACCACGGCGCGCCTGCGGTGATGGCGGCGACCCACAGCCTGACGTTGCAGGCCGGTGAACGCCTGACCAACCGGGAGGGGGCACTGATCTACAGTGGTGACCGTCTCCATCTGCACAGTGATGACCTGATTGAAAACCGGGCGAGCTTTATCGAAGCGGACGGTGACGCCACCGTCGAGGCCCGTCGCCTGAACAACCTGCGCGAAGGGCTGGTGATTGAGCGTGACGCCGAGAAGAGCGACTACAAATGGCACCGCTACAACTACTACTGGCGCTCCTACGGCTCCAAGGTCAATCCCGATAAAAGCACCATGGCGCCGACCACCCAGCAGTTGACCTATCAGGATGACGCGGCGGCACAAACCAACCGCTACGGCACCCTGCTGGCCATTGATGCAGTGGGCAAACGCGCGCAGGTGCGCGTCAAGGACAACAAAGGCCAACTGACCGACCTGTGGGTCAACTACCTGGCGCTCAAGCCGAATGCCGACGGCAGCTATGCGATGACGTTCTACGAGACGCGGGGGGGAAATCAGTTGGCGAGTATTCCGACGCCTTATCAAAACGGCTTCCACTGGGAACACGACTGGACGCAGGTGATGACCTGGGACCCTGAGAAACACCTCGATATCGCCACCGCGCCGTTCGTCACCGATTACAACAACCTGCGCGAACGTACCGAGAGCGGCACGGTGACGCGTGACAGGCTGGTCTCTGAAGGTATCGGCGGGCGTATTCTGGCGGGCGGCAATATGGTGCTGCGCATCACGGGAGCGTTGCTCAATGATGCCAGCGTCATTACGGCCAACGGCAACCTGACGCAGGACGGCGGCGGCAGCGTGGACAACCGCGGTTACTCGGTTAACGAACGGCGCCAGGCGGTTATCGTCGACCACTATGACAAGGACACCCACCACTGGTACCCCACGTTCAACCGGGACGAAAACACGGCGCTGGCGACCGTTGATGGTGTGATCACTGGCAACGGCACGGTCACCATTAACGGCGCCAGTATCACCAACACCACGGTCAATCAGGCGCAAATCAGTCAACTGGATGCGGCGTTGAAGGCAGTGGATGCCGAACGCGCCGAACTTGAGCGCAACCCGCTGGCCTTCACGGTAGAGGGCGCATCCCGAGCTGAAGGCGATACGACGCTAACACCGGGCAGAGGGATGACGCAACCCGGCACCACGCCATCCTCGCCGCTGGGGCGCCCGCTGCTACCGTCTGAGCTGGCGCTGACGCAGTTGCAACATCTGGGCAGTGTGGCCACCACTATCCCCAATAACGGTCTGTTCAGCCAGCATACGGCGACCGGCAGCCCGTTCCTGGTGGTGACCGACGCGCGCTTTACCCGCCGCGACAACTTTATCAGCAGTGATTACATGCTCGAGCGCGTAGGGTATGACCCCGCGCAGGCCCATAAACGCCTGGGCGACGGCTTTTACGAGCAGCGCCTGGTGCGCGAGCAGGTGCTGGCGCTGACCGGCAAACCGTCCGTCAAGGGCTGGGATGCGATGGAACAGTATCAGCAACTGATGAACAACGGCAGCAAAGTTGCCCAGGACTTCCACCTGGTGCCGGGCGTGGCCTTGACGCCGGAGCAAATTGCGGCGTTGCAACAGGATATCGTCTGGCTGGTGAGCGAGACGGTGCAAACGGCCGACGGCCCGCAAACGGTGTGGGTGCCAAAGGTGTATCTGGCGCAGACCACGCTGCGCCTGACCGGCGATGGCGCGGTGATTGGCGGCGGCGACCTGCATCTCTCGGCGGGCAGCATCACCAATACCGGCAACCTGTTTGCCGATAAGGCGCTGTCCGTTGATGCCGGGCAGTTCCTGCATCAGGGCGGCGACATCAAAGCCGGCAGTATTGACGTGCAGGCAGGCAGTCTGGCCATGAGCACCAACCTGCAGGATGCGCTGCGTCAGGCGACCATGAGCGCCGGCGACATTCGCCTGCACGGCACCGATATCACGCTCACGGGGGCGAAGCTCGATGCGACCGATACGCTCAACCTGAGCGCGCGTAACGACCTGACCATCACCGCCGCCAAAAGCAACCATACCGCCGATTTTGAGGTTATTTCCGGTTCAATGGGTAACCGCACCCGCGGCGGCACGGAAGCGGCTGGCGAGCGGCTGGCGCACGTCAGCGGCGAATGGCAGCAGGCACAGGGGAGTGAGCTTAACGCCGGCGGCAACCTCACGCTCAATGCCGGGCGCGACGTTCTGCTTACGGGGAGCCAGGCAAAAGCAGGTGGCCAACTCGGCGTGCAGGCCGGCGGCGATATCAACATCAGGGCCGAAAGCACCACCAATACCACGCACCTGGCCGCCAACAGCCGCACCTCATCGGTGAGCAACGACCGCCAGGAAGAGCGCCTGACATTAAGCGGACTCGGCGGAGACCAGGGCGTCACCCTGGTGGCGGGCAACCAACTGCTGGCCGAAGGTGCGCAGGTTGACAGTAAAGAGGGGCGTATAGGCGTCAGTGCGCAGGACGTGACCATTAAAGATGCACGTATCCGCACGCAAGATCGGGATAGCGAAAACAAACGTGAGGGCAAAACCCGCAGCCATCGCATCGAGCAAACCGAACGCGAAATCAGCACCGGCAGCACCTTCAGCGCGCGCGACGGTGTGACCGTGATCGGGCGTGAAGGTGACGTTACGGTTACTGGCAGTACCCTGCACAGCGACCAGGGTGCCATTGCCCTGCAGGCGAAAAATGATGTGACCCTTAACCACACCACCGACAGCGAGCATCGCGTCTCCAATGAGGAGAGCCGCGGCCGGAAAACCAAAGGTGAGCGCGCCGAAGAAATCCTGCGGGAAAATGTGGTCGGCAGCACCCTCAGTGGGCGCGACGGCGTCACGATAGTGGCGCAGGACGGTAGCATCACCGCCACGGCAAGCGCCTTGCACAGTGAGCAGGGTACGGTTGCCCTGCAGGCGAAGCAGGATGTGACCCTCAATACCGCCACCGAACGCGAGTCGACCTTCAGTGAAGAGCGGTCGCAGAAGAAAGGTTTCCTGAAAAAAAGCAGCAGCCACAGTATCGCCAACGATGCCACCACGCGCGAAAAAGGCAGCCTGCTGAGCGGCGACCGCATCAGCGTCAACGCCGGCAACGACCTGACGGTCTCCGGCTCGGCCATTGCCGCCGACCGGGACGTGAACCTGCAGGCCGGCCATAACGTCGATATCGGCGCGGCCACCGAGACCGACACGCATTACCTGCTGGAAAAGAAGAAAAAGAGCGGCCTGCTGGGCAGTGGCGGCATCGGCTTCACGATTGGCAAACAGTCGAGCAAACACGAAATCGACGAGAAAGGCACTACCCAGAGCCAAAGCGTCAGTACCGTCGGCAGCAGCCAGGGCAGCGTCAACATCACGGCGGGCAACCAACTGCACATTGGCGGTGCCGATCTGATCGCGAACAAGGACCTGGCTCTTACCGGCGACAGCGTGACTATCGACCCTGGCTACGATCGGCGCACGCGTAAAGAAACCTACGAGCAGAAGCAAAGCGGCCTGAGCGTGGCGCTGTCGGGTACCGTGGGCGGTGCGCTCAACACCGCCGTCAGCTCGGCGCAGCAGGCAAGGAAAGAAGGCGACGGGCGCCTGAACGCGCTGCAAAACACCAAGGCTGCGCTGTCCGGCGTGCAGGCCGCACAAGCCGTTGAACTCGACAAGCTCAACACAGATGCGGGGAAAAGTGCCACCAATACGGTGGGCATCAGCGCTTCCTACGGCAGCCAGTCGTCGAAGAGCGAAACCCGCACCGTCAGCAGCCAGTCGCAAGGCAGCACGCTCACCGCCGGGCAAAACCTGTCGATAACGGCGCAGGGCAATAACCACAACGCACAGAGTGGCGATATCGCCATCGCCGGCAGCCAGTTGAAGGCGGGCAAAGACCTGTCGCTCGATGCGGCGCGGGACATTACCCTGCAGTCTGCGCAGAACAGCGAAAGCACCGTCGGCAAGAACAGCAGCAAAGGCGGTAACGTCGGTGTTGGTATCGGCGTCGGCTCTGGCGGTTATGGCATCAGCGTCTCGGCCGGCGTCAATGCCGGCAAGGGGCATGAGAGCGGCAACGGCCTGACCCATACCGAAACCACCCTGGATGCGGGCAGCCATCTCAGCCTGACCAGCGGCCGCGACACCACGCTTACCGGCGCGCAGGCGAGCGGAGAAAAAGTCACCGTCGACGTGGGCCGTGACCTGACGCTGCAAAGCGAACAGGACAGCGACCGCTATGACGCCAAACAGCAAAACGCCAGCGCGGGTGGCAGTTTCACCTTCGGTTCGATGACCGGCTCCGCCAACGTGAGCGCCAGCAAGGACAAGCTGCACAGCAACTTCGACTCGGTAAAAGAGCAGACCGGGCTGTTTGCCGGCCAAGGCGGGTATGACGTCAAGGTCAAAGAACACACCCAGCTCGATGGCGCCGTCATCGCCAGCACGGCAGACAAAGAGAAGAATCGCCTCGATACCGGCACGCTGGGCTGGCGCGATGTCCATAACCAGGCCGATTACAAGGCCGAGCACAGCGGCGGCTCACTCAGCACCGGCGGGCCGGTGGGCAAAGATCTGCTGACCAACACGGCCGGCGGCATGCTGTCGGGCGCCAACCACAGCGGACATGCCGAGGGCACGACAAAAGCCGGCGTCAGTGAGGGTACGCTGATAGTTCGCGATACCGACAAACAGCAGCAGGATGTGACGCAGCTAAACCGGGATACCGAGCATGCCAACGACGGCAGCATCAGCCCGATATTCAACAAGGAGAAGGAGCAAAACCGGCTGAAGCAGGCGCAGCTTATCGGCGAGATCGGCGGCCAGGCGATGGATGTCATCCGCACGCAGGGGGATATCTCTGGGCTGAAGGCGCAGAAAGACCCGGCGGCGCTGGCGCAGGCCCGGGAGCAGCTTGAGAAGAGCGGCAAACCGACGAACGATGCGGCGGTGATGAAGCAGGCGTACGACAACGCGATGCGGCAATACGGCACCGGCAGCGACCTGCAGAAAGCGGCGCAGGCGGTAACGGGGGCGCTGACGGCGCTGGCGGGTAACAACCTGGCGGGTGCGCTGGCGAGTGGTGCTTCGCCGTACCTGGCGATGGAAATCAAGAAACTGACCACCAACCCGCTGACCGGTAAGGTAGACGTTGCCGCCAACGCGATGGCACACGCGGTGCTGGGCGCGGTGACGGCGGAGCTGAACAACCAGTCAGCCGCGGCAGGGGGACTGGGCGCGGGCGGCGGGGAACTGGCGGCGCGCTACATTGCCGGGCAGCTGTTCCCGGGCAAAACGGCAGAGCAGCTGAGCGAAAGCGAGAAGCAACAGGTCAGCGCACTGAGCCAGTTGGCGGCGGGGCTTGCAGGCGGGCTGGCGACGGGTGATACTGCGGGGGCTGTTACCGGCGGGCAGGCTGGCAAGAATGCGGTTGAGAATAACTTGCTGGGCGGGAATGAAGAGACCCAGACCAAGTTCGTGCAGGAGCACGGCAAGAATATTGCGTCTTGTAGCACTGACCCAAGCTCAGAGTCTTGCCGGAAAGGGCTGGCGATGAACGATGCGCTGATGGTGGCGCTTCCTGCCGGTCTCGGTGGCGGTTTACTGGCGGCGGCAACACCAGAAATCGCAGCGGCTGCTAAAGTAGCGATACAGGCGTGTGCAGGTAATGTGGTGCTGTGCCTGAATAATGCCGGTATCCAGATGTCGGAAGCCATCGTACCGGGCGGTGTTGGGGTCGGTGGTGCGGTCGGTATCGGTAAGACTGCGGCAGAGGCGACGGCGGCGAAAGCTGAAGCTGTGGCGGCTAATGCGGTGAAGAACAGCCAGTTACCAACAGGGACTGTTTTTGATTCAATTAAAGCTACTCAGCCAGCTATACCTGGAACATCGATTCCTAAATCCTTTGAATTAACGGTTAATGGACAAACTATCTGGGTAAATCCGAATGCTACCAAGCATATGGGTGAGTACCTAACTCGAAATGGGTTGTCTCATAGTACAAGTGAAGGAAGCCAAGCCATGTTGACTAGTCTTCAAGATGCTGTTAAAAATGCATCCTCTCAGGGGATAAAGTTTAATGAAATGATGCAGGTTGGGCGTTGGGAGCTGGTATTTAGCCAACGACCTACCGACCCTTATCCAGTATTAAAACATGCGTTGTATAAATAATGAATTTAATCATTGATACTGTAGTTAAAGGGCATGATAACGTCGTCATTAATATTGATGGCGACGTTCCCCTTGATATTAAGCTAGTTGACTCAGAAGGTAGATCTCCTCTTTACTGGAGAGTTGGTGATGGGCGTAAAAGCTTGCTTGAGTTGGCTGTGTTACCGAAAAATGGTTTTTTATCTGCGATTACGTTAGTGATGATGGATATTAATTCTATCCATAAGGTGGAGAACAGTCAGGTTGAGTTATCCTGCGAGGAAGCTGGGCTGCCGATTGTTAACTTAGATTTATGGGAAGATTCGGCGAGCAACAGTTTTTCACAGCGTTTTATTGATGATTTTAACTGTGATATGCGGGTATATATATCGGAAGATACTATTTTAATTGAAATAAGTGGAAGCAATAATAAAATCAATTGGGTACGATGTGGGAGTAATTTTTACTTGGGTTTAAATGAAGGGAGAAGTATTACACATTTATTTTTAAATGGGTTGTCGCAAGTAGATATATCAAATTTTACTGAGTCTATCTATTAAATAAATCACAACCATTGGCTGGGGAAGTTGCTCCTATGCCCTAAGTGCTCCCACCTATCGCCGCTGCACCCGGATCACACCAGGAGCAGTGGTGATCTCCAGTTGTTCAACGTTGGTGCTCCCAGACTCGGTGAGCCAATTGCCGCCGATAGTTACCTCGTCGTTCTCCCGTACCCAGTCGGCCCCCAAATCTTGCCGTTGTTGGCTGGCTTCACACACTGCTTCCCAGGTTGCCTGGTCAGTGACGGTGGTGATCCACAGCCCATCGGGCCGTAGCGTCAGCTGCACCGGCTCCCCAGTCCCAAAACCCAGCTCGGCCAGGGTGTTGCCGCTCAGCGTCAGCTCCGGCAACGGCTCATGGGGAAAAGTGATGTTCATCCGGCGCCCTCCGTGGTGGGTGTGATACGGATATCTGGCGGCGACGGCGACGGCGACGAAAGCTGAAGCTGTGGCGCCTCGATACCGGCACGCTGGGCTGGACGGACATCCACAACCAGGCGGACTACAGCGCAACGCATAGCGGCGGGTCAATCAGTACCGGTGGGCAAAGATCTGCTGACCAACATGGCCGGCGGCATGCTGTCGGGCGCCAACCACAGCGGGCATGCCGAGGGCACGACAAAAGCCGGGGAAGAACCGCAGGATATCCCCGGTTTGCCGCGAATTTGTCGAGTACACGCACCACTCGCTGGGTTGGAAAATTTAGGTCTATTTCGATCTGGTTTATGTCTTGGATGAAAGCATGGAAACAAACGTAATTGTGATTAAGACGAAGCGTTCTTTCTCTGGAATATCTGTCTAGGCAGTCATCGATGTTGGTGGTAAAGTAATTCGCTCAGGCGATAATATATCACGGTTAACATAGTCGGTAAGGTGGTTGATATTACCCCTGTCTGGATTTGATATAAATGGTGAATGTGTTTAAGTGTAATCATGCTATGAGTGAATTATTATTCCCTGCAGCGGGTGGGTGAGTGATAGGTAATAATTCCGCATCTAAAGCCTCTTGTCACGGTAACCGAAAAGATCAATTGCCACGTAAATTTCATACGGTTTCTTCTCGGTTGTTGGTTTTTGTTTATTCAAACTAATGGAGTGTATTATGCATAAGGACTTGGACGTTTCCATCTCAACAGGGCGATTTAGAAAAATAAGAGAATGGAACAGGAGACGCAATTATTATTTCAAGAAAGTAAAGCTGAATATTAAGATTTATATTGCAAAACTTATCTGGGATAAGCGTAGAAAAAGTGTGTTTGATATCAAATCGGTCAAAACCGTATTGCTCCTGCGCAATGAAGGGACCGTAGGAGATGTTGTGGTTACGACGCCGCTAGTGAAATGTCTTTATGAGTCGGGTTATACAGTGGATTTATTGCTCACGCAATCAAGTGGCGTGGTGATGAAACATAATCCCTATGTCAGGAACATCTACGAGGCAGATGATTGTAATAATGAAGTTTTTTTGAAGGGGTTCACTCATACCGTTGCGAAGTCAACGGTTAAGATGTTGAAGGGGAATAATTATGACCTTGTGGTCGATCTTTGCTTGTTTGATACACCGGTACATAGGATGATGCTTTTTAGCGATATAAACGCAAGGTTTGTTCTGGGTTTTAATAAATGGAGTTGCATTAACCATTACAGCAAATCTATTTCATTTGAAAATGGTAAGGAACACGTAACTAAAGCCATTGCTTTGGTTGCCCATGCCGTAGGGACTAATCTTAAAAATCGCCGTGCCTATGACCTGCATATCCCAGACGATATACTTTTTGAAGTAAGGAAGTATTTAAGTGGTTGGAGTGATAAGGTTAAGGTTATAATTAATGCTTTCACTGGGAGCCCAGAGAGAAACCTATCTAAAGAACAACTCTCCCGACTTGTTGAAATGCTTAATAAAACCTCGCTCAATATAAAAATAATTATTCTTGATCATCGAAAAGAACTGGATATATCCCTGTCAGATAGTGTTGTTATAAATCCATTTAATTCACTGCACCATGTCATGGCATTGATTCGAGAGGTTGATGTAGTTATATCCCCAGATACGGCGATCGTACATATTTCTGCTGCATGGAATAAAACGTTGATTTGTGTTTACAAAAACGTAACGGATAATAATGATTTGTGGGGGCCAGGGTATGAAAATGCGAAGCAGATTATTGTTAACAGCAGAAAAATAGCTGATGTGGATAATGTTCCGGAGCTTATATTGCATGAGATTGGTCAAAGAGACCTGTTCGGTGGGCAAGAGATAAAACGCCGCCGCAGTTCGTTGAGCGGTGAGACGGATACCGCCGCTAACGCAATGTCACCCGCCGGCGCGGTAACGGCCCAGCCCCTTAAGCAGTGTACTGCTCCAGAGGCCGGCCGTTTATCTTAACGTCGAGACTCAGCTGCGGCCGGCCTCCTCTCGCAGGGCCACATTGACCTCGTGCGCCGTCGGCTGTTCAGATCGCAGCGCACGGCGAACCGCGAAGAAGGCGGCGATCAGCATGGTCACCGCCACCAGCATAAAGAACCCGCACAGTGCGGCGTTGATCTGGTTGCTGAATACGATGGTCTCCATGTCTTTCAGCGACTTGGCCGGCGCAATAATCGTGCCTTGTTCGATACCGGTGGAGAATTTCTTCGCCTGCGCCAGGAAGCCGATGCTTGGTTTCTCATGGAAGATCTTCTGCCAGCCGGCGGTCATGGAGGTCACGAACAGCCAGGCGGTCGGCAGAATAGTGACCCAGGCGTAACGCTGCTTTTTCATCTTGAACAGCACCACGGTGCCGAGGATCAGCGCCATCGACGCCAGCATCTGGTTACCGATGCCGAACAGCGGCCACAGGGTATTGATGCCGCCGAGCGGATCGACCACCCCCTGATACACGAAGAAGCCCCAACCGGCTACCGCCACCGTAGTGCCCGCCAGGTTGCCGAACCACGAACGGTTGTTGGCCAGCTGCGGCACCGCCACGCCCACCAGGTCCTGCACCATAAAGCGGCAGGCGCGGGTGCCGGCGTCGACGGCGGTCAGGATGAACAGCGCTTCGAACAGAATGGCGAAGTGGTACCAGAAGGCCATCATCGCCCGGCTGTTGAACACCTCGCTGATGATGTGTGCCATGCCCACGGCAAAGGTCGGGGCGCCGCCGGCGCGCGACAGTACGGAGTTTTCGCCCACCTCTTTGGCGATCAGCGCCAGCGTTTCCGGCGTAACGATAAAGCCCCAGCCGTTGATTACCTGCGAAGCATTTTCCACCGTGGTGCCGATCAGCGCCGCCGGCGAGTTCATGGCGAAGTAAACGCCCGGATCCAGCACCGAGGCGCAGATCAGCGCCATGATGGCGACGAAAGACTCCATCAGCATGGCGCCGTAACCGATAAAGCGAATGTGGCTCTCGCGTTCCACCAGTTTAGGCGTGGTGCCGCTGGAGACCAGCGCGTGGAAACCGGAAATGGCGCCGCAGGCGATGGTGATGAACAGGAACGGGAACAGGGCGCCGGCGAACACCGGGCCGCTGCCGTCGATAAAGCGCGAAACCGCCGGCATTTTCATCTCTGGCATGGCGAAGACGATGCCGACAGCCAGGCCGATGATGACGCCGATTTTCATAAAGGTGGAAAGGTAGTCGCGCGGCGCCAGCAGCAGCCACACCGGCAACACCGAGGCGACGAAGCCGTAGATCACCAGCACCCAGGTCAGGGTGGTGCCATGCAGCGTGAAGAACGGCCCCCAGTAGGGATCTTGCGCCACGTTGCCACCGTAAATGATCGCCAGCAGCATCAGCACAAAGCCGATCACCGAGATTTCTGCGATCTTGCCCGGCCGGATAAAGCGCATGTAGATGCCCATGAACAGCGCGATCGGGATGGTGGCGGCGATGGTGAACAGCCCCCACGGGCTGTCGGCCAACGCTTTCACCACTACCAGCGCCAGCGCCGACAGGATGATGATCATCACCCCCAGCGCGCCGAGCATGGTGATCACCCCGGCGAATGCCCCCAGCTCCTGCTTGGCCATTTCCCCCAGCGAACGGCCGTCGCGGCGGGTGGAGATAAACAGCACCAGGAAGTCCTGCACCGCGCCGGCCAGCATGACGCCGACCAGGATCCAGATGGTCCCCGGCAGAAAGCCCATCTGTGCGGCCAAAATCGGCCCCACCAGCGGCCCGGCGCCGGCGATGGCGGCGAAATGGTGGCCGAACAGCACCCATTTATTGGTGGGGACATAGTCCAGGCCGTCGTTGTGGCGTTCGGCCGGGGTCAGACGGCGGTCGTCCAGTTCAAAGACCTTGTCGGCGATGAACCGGCTGTAGAAGCGGTAGGCGATGCTATAGCAGGCGACGGCGGCGACCACCAGCCAGACGGCGTTGACGTGCTCGCCGCGACTGAGCGCCAGCATGGCGAAGGCGAAGGCGCCGACCAACGCCACCAGCAGCCAGATAAGTCCGGATCTGAGGTTTTTCATGAAAAACTCCTTGGCGTACAGAGGTAAAAACCGACGTTGTTATTAGGAATGACGTTTTAACAGTAGAAGTTTTGCCGCCGAACCGCGGCAGGTCGGATGAGAAATGTGAAGCAGGTGGGGTTTTATTGTAAAAACAAAGTGATGAAACACGCTCGACGTGGGCTGTCGCCCGCGCGTTGCCGGGTAGCTTTTCATTCTGCATTTTCACTTGGCGCACAGCGAATGATCGTCGTTTTTTATCTGAATGCGGCGTCTGGCGGCTTATTATTTTATCTGTCGAGGTGTGCCGAAATAAAATCATCCATGCCGTGTTATACCTTTATTTCAATCTGCAGATTTAACCATTCATAAAACAAATAATAAATCTACGAAAGGAATTTAATTATGATAAATAAAATCATCGAAGGGTATTTACCGCAGCTCACGGCTATTCGGCACGATATTCATCAGCACCCTGAATTGGGTTTTGAAGAGTTCCGCACCAGCGATCTGGTGGCGGATTATCTGAGTTCGTGGGGCTATGAGGTGCACCGTGGATTGGCGGGCACCGGCGTGGTAGGGACGCTGCGGGTGGGTGACGGTATTAAACGCCTTGGGCTGCGCGCCGATATGGACGCCTTGCCGATCGAGGAAAACAACGGCAAACCCTGGAGCAGCAGCGTGGCCAACCGTATGCACGCCTGCGGCCATGACGGCCATACGACCATGCTGCTCGGCGCCGCCCGCTACCTGGCGCAAACGCGCAACTTCAACGGCACGCTGCACCTGATTTTCCAACCGGCGGAAGAGATGCTGAACGGCGGCGCACGCATGGTGGAACAGGGGCTGTTCGAGCGCTTCCCCTGCGACGCCATCTTCGCCATGCACAACATGCCGGGTATGCCACTCGGCGAGTTCTTCTTCCAACACGGCCCGTTTATGGCCTCGATGGATCAGTTCAACGTCCGGGTGCAGGGGCGCGGTGGCCACGGTGCCATCCCGCAGCTGGCGGTCGATTCGGTGCTGGTGGCCTCGCATATCACCGTCGCGCTGCAGAGCATCGTCTCGCGCAATATCGACCCACTGGAGGCGGCGGTGATCACCGTCGGCAGCATCAAGGCCGGCGAGGCGGCCAACGTGATCCCGGACAGCGCGGAGATGAAGCTCAGCGTGCGTTCTCTGGATCGGCAGGCGCGCGCCACCCTGCTGGCGCGCATTCCGGCGCTGATTGAAGCGCAGGCGGCCAGCTTCGGTGCGAGCGCGGTGGTGGAACACGTTAACGGCGCGCCGGTGTTGGTCAACGACGAAGCGATGACCCGTTTCGCCCACCGCGTGGCGGAGCAGCAGTTCGGCACCGCCCGCGCGCACTACGGCGCCCGGCCGCTGATGGGCAGCGAAGACTTCGCTTTTATGCTCGATGCGCATCCGCAGGGCTGCTACCTGATCATCGGCAACGGCGATGGCGAAGGGAGTTGCATGGTGCATAACCCGGGATATGACTTTAACGACGGCTGTCTGGCGGCCGGCAGCCATTATTGGGGAGCGCTGGCGGAAGCGTATTTAAAATAAACTCGAAAAATAATAACAGGGAAGATAATGATGAGTGAAAATACGGCTGAGACTCAAACGGCAATAATATCGACACCGAAGGCCGGCGGCAAAAAGGTCATATTCGCCGCCTCCTTTGGCAATGCGCTGGAGTTTTTCGACTTCGGTATTTACAACTTCTTCGTCATTTATATCAGCGTATTGTTCTTTCCGCCGTCCAGCGATCCGCACCTGGCGTTGCTGTTGGCGTTCGCCACGTTCGGCGTCAGCTTTTTCATGCGGCCGCTGGGCGGCATTCTGATTGGTGCCTATGCCGACCGCCGGGGCCGCAAGCCGGCGATGATCCTGACGATTTCATTGATGAGCCTGGGCACGGCGATGATCGGCTTTGCGCCGACCTACGCCAGCGCCGGCTATTGGGGCACGAGCACGCTGGTGGTGGCGCGCCTGATCCAGGGGGTAGCGGCGGGCGGCGAGGTGGGGGCGTCGATGTCGTTGTTGGTGGAGTCGGCGCCGCCCAACCGGCGCGGCTTCTATTCCAGCTGGTCGCTGGCGACGCAGGGCATCGCCACCGTGGTGGGCGGTGTCACGGCGCTGGCGCTTAGCGCGGCCTTGCCGGCGTTCACCGGCGATCCAAACGCCATGGCCGAGTGGGGATGGCGCATTCCTTTCTTTATCGGCGTGGCGTTGGCGCCGCTCGGCTGCTGGCTGCGTCTCGGGCTGGAAAGCGACCGGCCGCCGGTGTCGCGCGCCCATGAGCCGCCTGCACAGCTGCGCAGGCACTCGCGGGCGGTGGTGCTCGGCGTGATGCTGACCATCGGTGCCACCGTTGCCACTTACATCTCGATGTATTATCTCGGCACCTATGCGGTGAAATATCTGGGCATGGCGCAGGCCTACGGCTATGGCGCGATGCTGCTGGCGGGGCTCGTGACCTTCGGCGGCAGCCTGTTGGTTGGGCACTGGTGCGATCGCTATGGCCGTCTGCCGCTGATCCGTGGGTCGCGCATCGCGATTCTGATCGTGGCTTTGCCGGCATTTTGGTGGCTGAGCGCGGTACCGCATCCGGCGGTGCTGCTGCTGATTGTCGCGGTGCTGGTCGGGTTGACCACGCTCGGCTCGGTGCCGACCATGCTGATGATTTCGGAACTGTTCCCGCAGCGCATTCGCGCGCTGGGGTTTGCGTTGGTCTACAGCCTCGGGGTAGCGATCTTCGGCGGCTTCGCCCAGTATATCGCTTCGCAGTCGATCGCGCTGAGCGGCTCGCTGCTGGCGCCCGCCGTCTATCTGATGCTGGCGACGCTGGCTTCGCTGGCGGTGCTGCCGTTGCTGCGTGAAACCGGCGGCGAACCCTTGCGCTAGCCAGCGCGGGGCGAAAAAAAACGCCGGCGGTTTTCACCGCCGGCGCTTTGCGTTGCGACCGTTTCAGGCTGGCGTTCAGGCCGCCGGACGGGCGATCACGCTGCGGGTTTCCATACGCACTTCGGCGATGGTGACCTGCAAAGTGTCGCTCTGGCGGTAAACTACTTCACCCTTGATTTGCACGGTGCCGGTTTCCTGGCTGCACTGCATTTCGTCACGTACCGCGTGAATAAACGGCGCCGGGATGAAGGCAACCGCGCCGTTGTCCAGCAGGCGCACGCGCAGGCCGCCGCGGGTCACGTCGATGATCTCGGCGTTGAAGCGGGTATCGGTACCGGCCTTGTCTTGCAGGAAGCGGGCGTACAGCCAGTCGCCGACGTCGCGCTCCGCCATACGGTTCAGGCGGCGGCGTTCCGCCAGCTGCACCGTCACGTCATCCTGCGGTTTTTCTGCCGGCTGTTGGTTGATGATCGCCTTCAGCAGGCGATGGTTGACCATGTCGCCGTATTTACGGATCGGTGATGTCCAGGTGGCGTAAGCCTCCAGCCCCAGGCCGAAGTGTGGCCCCGGCGTGGTGCTGATCTCCGCGAAGGTCTGGAAGCGGCGGATGCGGCTGTCGAGGAACTGGGTCGGCTGCGCGTCCAGGTGGCGGCGCAGTTCGCAGAAGCCGTCGAGGGTCAACAGCTTCTCGGCTTCGGCTTCCACGCCGTTGGCCTGCAGCACGGTAACCGCTTGCTCCACCAGCGCAGGATCGAAACCGGTGTGCACGTTGTACACGCCGAAGCCCAGGCGATCGCGCAGCACGATGGCGGCGCAGACGTTGGCGGCGATCATGCATTCCTCAACGATGCGGTTGGCGCTGCGGCGCTGTTCGGTGATGATCTCCAGCACGTCGCCTTTTTCACCCAGTACGAAGCGGTAATCCGGGCGATCTTTGAATACCAGCGCATGCTGGTGGCGCCAGGCGTTGCGCGCATCGCAAACGCGTTTCAGCAGCGTTACCTGCTGTGCGATGGCGTCGCTCGGCGGCTGCCAACCGGCAATGCCTTCCAGCCAGTCGGAGACTTCGTCGTACACCAGTTTGGCTTTGGACTCGATCTCGGCGGCGAAGAACTGAATATCGTCACCCAAGGCGCCGTCGGCGCCGATGGTCACGCGGCAGGCCAGCACCTGGCGGCGCTCGTTAGGGCGCAGCGAGCACAGGTTGTCTGACAGATCGCGCGGCAGCATCGGGATGTTGAAACCCGGCAGGTAGTTAGTAAAGGCGCGCACGCGGGCGATATCGTCCAACTTGCTGCCTTGCTCGACGTAAGCCGTCGGATCGGCGATGGCGATGGTCAATTGCAGCGAACCGTCGCCGTTGTCGGTCACGTACAGCGCATCGTCCATGTCTTCGGTGCTGGCGCTGTCGATAGTGACGAATTCGAGCGCGGTCAGGTCTTCACGCGTCAGCGCGGCGTCCGGCTCGTTGAGGGCCAGCATTTCCGGCGCCTCTTTTTCCAGGTTGTGACGCGCCAGCGTCACCCACCACGGTGCGAAATGGTCTTCACCGTCGGTGATAAAGCGGGTCAGGTCGGCGTTGAAGCCACGATCGCCTTTCAGCGGGTGGCGGCGCATCTCCGCGACCGCCCAGTCGCCGGCCTGGAAGTTGTGGGTCAGTTCACGCACCGGGCGGCACTGAATCGCATCTTTCAGCAACGGGTGATCGGGCACGATGGACAGGCGATCGTCACGCTTCTGCACGCGGCCGACAAAACGCGACAGGAACGGCTCGACCAGGGTTTCCGGCTCGGCGATTTCGCGCTCTTTCTCGGTGTGCAGGGTGGCGATAATGCGATCCCCGTGCATGACTTTCTTCATGTACGGCGGCGGAATGAAGTAACTTTTTTGACCGTCTACTTCAAGAAAGCCAAAGCCTTTCTCAGTCCCTTTCACTACGCCTTCAACGCGCGGGGTCTGAGAGTGAAGTTGCTGTTTAAGCTGCGCCAGCAGCGGGTTATCTTGAAACATATCGTCCAGTGAATGGGTTGTGAGTGGCAAGATTTGCGGCAGACAGTTTTACGCGAATCACCCGCTGCGAGCAAGCCTAACGTCACGGAACCCCGCGCTGCCGCGCGATTTTGCGCAAGATCGGTCAATCGAAGCGCTATCGATAAAAAACCCCGGCGCGGAGGCCGGGGCGAAAGGCGGGTGACGATCAGTCTTGCAGCGGCGTCGGCTGCAGGATTTCAATCCAGTAATCGTCCGGATCGCGAATGAAGGCCACGTAGTTCATGCGGCCTTCGTGCAGGCGTTTCTGGAAGGTGACGCCCAGGCGTTCAAAACGCTCGCAGGCGGCGCGCACGTCCGGCACCGTAACGCACAGGTGGCCGAAACCGCGCGGCTCGCCGTTGCCGTTGTGGTAGTGGAAATCCGCCTGATTCTCGGTGCCGTGGTTATGGGTCAGCTCAAGAATACCCGGCTGGTTCAGCGCCCAGCGCTTGCGCTCCTCGTCGTCCTGCGGGATCTGCTCGCGCGGGCTGCGCGTCAGGTAGCAGATGGTGAAGGCGGCTTCCTGGAACGTTTCCAAATAGACTGGCGTGAAACCCAGCACGCGGGTGTAGAAATCCAGCGCTTTGGTCAGGTCTTTCACGCGGATCATGGTGTGGTTGAACACGTAACCGTCGGTTACCGCATCCGGTTGGGCCGCCACGCCGGGCAGCGTCAGTAAGTCATTCAGTGGCATCAAAAATCCTCCTCAGGGTGTCGGCAGACTGTAGGTGAAATCGATGCTAATCTAAAGTGATTGTTTTTAACTAAAACACTGACTGAAAGTGAATAAAAGATGAAACTGAGCCAGCTGAAGTTTTTTTGCACCGTGGTGGAGCGTAAAACCATCGCCGCCGCTGCGCGTGAGCTGCACTGTGTGCCCTCCAACGTCACGCTGCGGCTGCGCGAGTTGGAAGAGTCGCTGGGCGGCGAACTGTTTTTCCGCGACAAGAACCGGCTGTACGTGAACCCCAAAGGGCGGCTGTTTTACCAGCAGGCGCGCGACATCGTGGCGCAGGCGGAACGCAGCAAACAGCTGTTTGCCGGCGAGCATCAACACGGGTTGCTCAACCTCGGGGCGCTGGATTTCTCGCTGGTCAGCCATTTGCCGGCGCGCATTGCCCGGTTGCGCCGGTTACAGCCCCATCTGCACATCAACGTGCTGAGCCGCGACTCGTTGGTGCTGGAACGCATGCTGATAGACAGTACGCTCGATCTGGCGATCACCGACGGCCCGATTGAGCACCCGTTGTTGGCCAGCCAAAAGGCGTTCGACGAACGGTTGGTACTGCTGATGCCGGCAGAGGCCGGGCAACCCGACGCCGCCACGCTGGCGGCGCTGGAGTTTTACACCTTCAGCCGCGAATGCTCGTTCCGCCTGAAGGTCGACCACTGGCTGGCCTCACGCGGGTTGAAACCGCGCATGACGTTGGAAATGGAATCTTATGCCGCGATGGCGGCCTGCGTGCAGGCCGGTTGCGGCGTCGCTTGCGTGCCGGGCTCATTGCTGCCGCTGATCTTGCCGGCGCCAGGGCTGAAGGTGGTGGAAATGGGCGAGGAGGGGGTGAGCGATCTGTACTTCGTCTGGCGACGGCATCAGCTGTCTGACGAATTGCAGACCACTCTGGATATTTTGGCGCGCCCGGCGTGAACCGGGCGCGCATTTTCAGGCGATGCGCAGCGAAGGCTGCTGTTCGCTGCGGCGAATCACCACCGGAATCGACTTCGAGGTCGGGGTGCCGGTGCCGTCGCCGAAGCTGGCCAGCGGCACCAGCGGGTTGGTTTCCGGATAGTAGGCCGCCAGGTTGCCGCGCGGAATGTCGTAACTCACCAGCTTGAACCCGTCCACTTTGCGTACCACGCCGTCGTTCCACAGGGTTTCGATCTCCACCCGTTCGCCATCCTGTAGGCCCAGCGCCGCCAGATCCTCCGGATGGATGAACAACACTTCGCGTTGGCCGTAAACGCCGCGGTAGCGGTCATCCAGGCCATAAATGGTGGTGTTGTACTGATCGTGCGAGCGCAGCGTCTGCAGGGTAAACGGTGCTTGCTCGCCGCCCAGCTGCGGGAACAGGGTGGTCGGCAGCGCGGCGGCGCTGAACTCCGCCTTGCCGCTCGGCGTGGCGAAGCGCAGTTCGGCGGCGGCATTACCCAGGTAGAAGCCGCCGGGCTGGTCGCAGCGCCGGTTGAAATCCTCGAAGCCGGGAATGGTGGCGGCGATGTGATCGCGGATCAGCGAGTAGTCGTCGGCCAGCTCCAGCCAGTCCAACTGTTGCGTGCCCAGCACCGCATCGGCGATGCCGCAGACGATCGCCGTTTCCGAACGTTGGGTCTCCGCCAGCGGTTTGCCGATGCCTTCCGAAGCGTGCACCATGCTGAACGAATCCTCGACCGTAATGTACTGCGAGCCGCTGGCCTGCATGTCTAGTTCGGTGCGGCCGAGTGTCGGCAGGATCAGTGCGTCTTTACCGGTCACCAGATGGCTGCGGTTGAGCTTGGTGCTGATATGCACCGTTAAATCACAGCAGCGCAGGGCGCGTGCGGTGCGTTCGGTGTCCGGCGCGGCGGCGGCCAGGTTGCCGCCCAGCGCGATCAGCACTTTCACTTCGCCGCGCAGCATCGCTTCGAGCGCTTCCACCGTGTTGTGGCCCAGCGACCGGTTGGCGGTGAAGTTAAAGTGGCGCTCCAGGCTGTCGAGCAGCGCTTTGGGCGACTTCTCGTCGATCCCCATGGTGCGGTTGCCCTGTACGTTGCTGTGGCCGCGCACCGGGCACAGCCCGGCGCCCGGTTTGCCCAGTTGCCCGAACAGCAGCTGCAGGTTGGTGATTTCACGCACCGTCGCCACGGAATGCTTGTGCTGGGTCACACCCATCGCCCAGGTGCAGATCACCCGTTCGGCGCCCTGGTAGGTGGCCGCCGCCTGGCGCAGTTGCGCTTCGCTCAAGCCCGATTGTTCGGTAATGGTCCGCCATTCGGTCGCGTCCACCTGCGCCAGATAAGCCTCGACGCCGACGCTGTGCTGTTCGATAAAGGCCAGATCGAACAGGGCGGGCTCACCGGCGGCCAACCGTTGGCGGTGGGTCTCCAGCAGCGCTTTTACCATGCCGCGCACCGCCGCCATATCGCCGCCCAGATTGGGCTGGTAATAGGAGGAGCTGATCGGCGAGGATTTTGGCGTCAGCATTTGTATCGGATCCTGCGGATCGGCGAAACGTTCCAACCCGCGTTCACGCAGGGTGTTGAAGCTGACGATGCGCGCGCCGCGTCGGGCGGCGTTTTTCAGGCTGTGCAGCATGCGCGGGTGGTTGGTGCCGGGGTTTTGGCCGAACACGAAGATGGCGTCGGCCTTTTCGAAGTCATCGATGCGGATGGTGCCCTTGCCGACGCCGATGCTCTGTTTCAACCCGACGCCGCTTGCCTCGTGGCACATGTTGGAACAGTCGGGGAAGTTGCTGGTGCCGAGCATGCGGCCGAACAGCTGATAAAGGTACGACGCTTCGTTGCTGGCGCGGCCGGAGGTATACAGCTCGATCTGGTTCGGGTTGTCCATGCCGTTGATGTGTTTAGCGATCAGCGCCAGCGCGTCCGGCCAATGGATGGGCTCATAGTGGTCGGTTTCAGCGTTGTAGCGCATCGGATGGGTGAGGCGCCCCTGATACTCGAGGAAGTAATCGCTCTGTTGCTGCAGGGTACTGACGCTGTGGGCGGCGAAGAACTCGGGCTCCACGGCGCTGCGCGTCGCTTCCCAACTGACCGCTTTGGCGCCGTTTTCGCAGAAGCTGAAGGTGCTGTGGTTGTCGTCGCCCCAGGCGCAGCCGGGGCAGTCGAAGCCGCGGGCCTTGTTGACGCGCATCAGGTTGCGCATGTTTTTAAGCGTTTGTTTGCTGTCGAGGACAAAGCGGGTGGTGGCTTCAAGCGAACCCCAGCCGCCCGCCGGGCCGGTATAAGGCTTGATTGACGGTTTGAATTTCATGGTGACACTTCGCAGGTGGTTGTAGCTAAAAAGTAAACGCTTTTTTATGCGTCTTGCGTATTTATGTCACAAGTTTAGGGGCGCTGCGGGGGGGCGTCTAATCGAATGGGGCAATGGCGGCATAGAGCGTATCTATCGCAGGCGGGCGACGGCGTAAACAAATGGTTGCATAAAGACACCCGCTGCAAAAGAGTAATGGTTTCGTCAGAAAGTGAATTAATGCAGTCTATCTCGCGGATTATATTGGCATTTTATTCAGCCTGCGGGCCTGAGGAACACAGCGTGAAGCGTTCAGTATCAGTGGTGATCGGCGGCATTTTACTGCCTTTAGCGGCGCAGGCGGCGGAAACGGCGCCCAATTTTCCCACCATGACCCCGCCGGCGATAGACGCCGCCTCTTACGTTTTGATGGATTACACCACCGGCCAGGTGCTGGCTGCCGGCAATGCTGACCAACGGCGCAACCCGGCCAGCCTGACCAAACTGATGACCGGGTTGGTGATCGACCATGCGCTCGACCAGCATAAGATTGGCCTCGACGATGTGGTTACCGTGGGTAAAGACGCCTGGGCGCAGGGCAACCCGGTGTTCAAAGGATCTTCGTTGATGTTCCTGAAACCCGGTGACAGGGTCACGGTACGCGATCTCAGCCGCGGCATCATCATCGATTCCGGCAACGACGCCTGCGTGGCGATGGCGGACTATGTGGCGGGCAGCCAGGCCAACTTCGTCAAGCTGATGAACGAGAAGAGCGCGCAGCTGGGCCTGCAGAACACCCATTTTGAAACGGTGCACGGGCTGGATGCGCCGGGGCAGTTCACCACCGCCGGCGATCTGGCGGTGATTGCGCGCGCCATCATCATGAGCGAACCGGCGGAATACTCTATGTACAGCGAGAAGTCGCTGACCTGGAACGGCATCACGCAGCAGAATCGCAATGGCCTGTTGTGGGATAAAACCCTGCACGTCGACGGCCTGAAAACCGGTCACACCGCCTCGGCCGGTTTCAACATCATCGCTTCTGCCACCGAAGGCGATCGCCGCCTGATCGCCGTGGTGATGGGCGGTAAAAGTTCCAAAGGGCGTGAGGAGCAGGCGCGTAAGCTGCTCACGTGGGGACTACGCGACTTTACCACCGTACATTTGTTCAGCGCCGGCCAGAGCCTGGGGGAAGAGCCGATCTGGTACGGCGAGAATCACCGGTTGCCGGTTGGCAGCTCGCAAGAACAGGCGCTCAGCCTGCCGAAAAGCGAGGCGGACAAGCTGAAAGCGCAGTACGTGCTTAACGTCGCGCGGCTGGAAGCGCCGGTTAACAAAGGGCAGACCGTCGGCGAGATCCGCATCAGCGATAATGGCCAGGTGCTGAAAACCCTGCCGCTGGTGGCGCTGCAGGCGGTGCCGCAGGGCGGTGTGTTCTCGCGCCTGATGGATTACGTGAAGCTGAAACTCTGACTCACGGGGCAGGTGATGGCGCCCGATGGTATACTGAGCGCGAATGCCGATTATTGAGCCGCGCTATGGATATTAAACAACTGATTTATCTGTGTAATTTAGAACGGGAACGCCACTTCGGCCGGGCGGCGGAGGCCAGCTTCGTCAGCCAGCCGACGCTGTCCATGCGATTGAAAAACCTGGAAAAAGAGCTGGGCGTTTCGCTGATTAACCGCGGCAACCATTTCGGCGGCTTCACCGCCGAGGGCGAGCGGGTGCTGGCGTGGGCGCGTGAGATCGTTTCGGTTTATCAAGGGCTGAAGCTGGAGGTGGAGTCGCTCAAGCACGGCTTGCACGGCACGCTGCGCCTTGGGGTGGTGCCGCAGTGCAGCATCTCGGTGGCGGAAATGCTCAAGGCGGTCAGCGAACGTTATCCGCATCTCGATTACCGGCTGGCGGTGCTGAGCGCCGACCAACTGCTGGAGGCGCTGACGGCGCATACCGTAGACATCGGCATCGGCTTTTTCGAACTGTCGACGCTAAAGGAGCTGCATTTCCAGTCGCAGCCGCTGGTGGAAACCGGCGTCGAGCTGGTGTTTCATCCGCTGCATTTCCCGAAACTGGTGGGCGACGCGCCGTTGCCACTGGAAGCGGTGGCCGCCTTGCCGCTGTGCCTGGCCGAGCCGACGCGTTATTTCCGCCGCTATCTCGATCAGCACTTCCGCGACGCCGGATTGACGCTGCACACGCGGCTGGAAACCACCTCGATCTTCCAACTGCTGGAGGGGATTTTCGTCGGTTTGGGCTGCGGGCTGTTCCCGCGCGGGCAGCTGCAATCGTCGCTGATGCCTGAATTACAGCGGCGTCCGGTGGCCATCGGCGCCATGCCGCGCCATGCTGCGGTGGTGGTCGATATGGCGGAACGCGCTACGCCGCTGGCGCAAAAATTCTTCGACGCCGCCAGCGAATGGCTGCGGCAACAGAATCTCTGAAGGCGTTATCTCTTGCGGCCGGCGATAAGGCCGCGTCGCGACATTCAGTCGGCAATAGCCGGTAACTCAGCATCGCCCAATGTTTGGCGCAGGCGGTTCTCCCAGGCGTAGAGCGCGACGGTGAGGATCACGTCCAGCGCCTGTGCCTGATCCAGGCCGCTGTTGAACAACGGCTGCACGCTCTGCGGGGTGAATTTTTCCGGTGCGCGCGTCAGTTCGGCGGCGGTGTGGATCACCGCGCGTTTGACCGTATCCTCGGCATACGCCGCCCCTTGAGGCAGCCCGGCGAACAGCGCCTGAAGCAATCCGTTATCCTGCAGCTCTTGCGCCACCGTGGCCGCGCAGTAATGGCTGCCGTTGATGCGCGAAACTGCCAGCGTCGCCAGCGCTTTCAAGCGGCTCGATAACCCGTATCCCTCGGCGTTGATGCCGTTGAATACGCCGTTGCGTTCGCGCAGCGCGGCGGCGTCGTGCGCCAGCAGCAGATAATAAGACTCGGCGCGCGCCTGCGGGTGGCTCTGATCCAACTCGTCGAGCTGTTCGGCGGTGGCGGTTTCCACGTCGATCGTCGGCAGGCGTGCAGACCAGCCCAGCACTTCGGTGCTGAAGGCGACGCCATCGGCATCTTCGAGGTTCGGGAAGCCGGGCACCACCACCGTCGGCCGGCCGGCCAACGCTGCGACGCCTGCCACCACGCGCGCCTGATAGCTGACAAAACCGATCACCTGCGAAAAGGTCACGATATCCGCCGGGCTCAGGCCGACGTCGCCAAGCTGTTGCAGCGCCTTGCGGCAAATCAGCGTGGGCTGGCTGGCGAGCTGACGGGCGTATTGGGTGATCTGGGCGAGGCGGATATTGCTTTCCCGGGAGGCGTCCGGGCTGTGCAGCGGGGCAAGGCGGGCAGCGTAGTGGCTACAAAGCGACTGCACGCCCGTCACCTGAGCGACGGTCAGCGCGGTGCTGAGGCGATCGTAAGGTGACAATGTCACGTATCGTGATAACGGCACCTGATCGGGAAACAGGGCGTGGTAACCGGCCAGCGAGGCGTTGAATACCCCGGCGCGGGCGCTTAGCGCGGTGTTTAACGCGTCATCGGCGAAGGCACCCAGCCCCAGCAGAAAACGATCGCGCAGGGTGGCCGCCTGCGGCTCCAGCGGCGCATCGCCCCGCACGCTGCTTTGGGTTTCGTGATACCACTGGGCATTATGTTGTCGACGGAGTCGTTCCATAGGGTCAATCCTTAATCATGAGCAACGGCCACCGGTGCGTACGGCAGCGGCGGCTGGACAAAGAGGCAACATGCCCGCAGGCGGGGCGAAAGGCGGATTTAGCGCAGCTCATCGCAGCACAGCGCGTGGCCGTAAACAGAGAAACCGGCGGCCAGCGTGAGCAGAAACTGCGTGAGGCGGCGATGGCGAAGGCTGTTCATCAGTGCGATATCCTGTCGTATGAGAGGCTCAACGTAGGGGATATCCTCACCGATCGCCCTGGCGAGATAAAATAATGTTACGGACTAATCAATAACTGAAAAGAATAAAATATAAGGATATATAACAAGAATGTAATTTGTATGTGCGCTTTCTCGCTAAGCGGCAGGCGCATGCGGCAATAAAAAACCCGCCGCAGCGGGTTTGCATGTGCAGACCTGGTTCAGAAACGGCCGCCGTCACGCCGCCAGGCGTCGGCGGTCAGCGCCTCGCCGAAGTGGCTGGCGATAAGCCGCTTGGTCAGTTCGTGCAGCGGTGCCGCCAACACCTCGGCGGTGCTGCCGCGTTCGACGATTTCCCCTTCGTGCATCACCAGCACCTGGTCGCTGATATGTTTCATCATGCCGAGGTGCTGGGTGACATAGATATAGGAAATACCGTGCTTTTCCTGCAGCTCCAGCATCAGGTTGATGATTTGCGAGCGCATTGACATGTCCAGCGAGGCCAGCGCCTCATCGGCGACGATCACCTTCGGTTGCAGGATCAGCGCGCGTGCCAGTGCGACGCGCTGTTTCTGCCCGGAAGCCAGCATGTGCGGATAATAGTAGGCGTGATCCGGCAGCATGCCGACCTGGCGCAGCGTCTGGTTGATGCGTTGCTCGCGCTCGGCGGGTTCCAGATCGGTGTTCAGCCGCAGCGGCGCGTCCAGCAGCTGGCCGATGCGTTGGCGCGGGTTGAGCGAGGTGCTCGGATCCTGAAAAATCATGCGAATGCGCTGGCTACGGTAGCGATAATCGCCGAATTCCAGCGGGTGATCGTCGATCAGCAGTTCGCCGGCGGTGGGTTCCACCATGCCGGAGAGCATCTTCGCCAGCGTGGATTTGCCGGAGCCGTTCTCGCCGATCACCGCCAACGTCTGGCCTTCGCGTAGGGTAAAGCTGACGGATTTCACCGCCTCGACGTGCTGGCGGCGGAACAGCCCGGTGCGGTAGCGGTAGGTTTTGCTCAGGTTGCGCACTTCCAACAGCGTTTCCATGTTATTGCTCCTCCATGTTCAGCGGGAAGTGGCAGGCAAAGAAGTGGTTCTTGACCGGGCGCAGGCGCGGCGTTTCGATGCACTTCTTCTGCGCGTAAGGGCAACGCGGCCCCAGGCGGCAGCCGATCGGCAGGTGTTCCAGCGAAGGAATGGCGCCCGGCAGCGTGTTCAACCGGCTCTTGTGCGGCAGCGAGCGGCCGAAGTCCGGCATGGCGCGGATCAGCGCCTGAGTGTAAGGGTGGTGCGGCGCCGCCAGCAGCTCTTCGCACTGGGCGCTTTCCACCGTTTGCCCGCAGTACAATACGTTCACCCGGTCGGCCCACTTGCTCATCATCTGCAAATCGTGGCTGATCAGCAGGATGGTGGTGTTGTTGTTCTGGTTGAGACGCGCCAACAGGCGGAAAATCTGCGCCTGGGTGGTCGGCTCCATGGCGTTGGTCGGCTCATCGGCGATCAGCAGGCGCGGCTGGTTAGCCAGCGCAATGGCGATCATCACTTTCTGGCACTCGCCTTCGGTCAGCTCGTAAGGGAAGCTGCCCATGATGTCGTCGTGATCCTTGATGCCGACGCGGTGCAGCAGTTCGATGGCGCGCCGTTTGCGCCAGTTGAAGCGCTGCCACCAGCGGCCTTTGTAGGTCCAGCCCGGGATGGCCTGCGCCAGCTGGCGGCCGATGCTCTCGGAAGGATCGAGACAGGACTGCGGCTCCTGGAAAATCATCGAGACGTTGTGGCCCACCAGCTTGCGCCGCTCGCGCGGGCTCAGCTGCAGCAGATCGATGTCGTCGAAACGAAAACGGTCGGCGGTGACGCGCCAGTTGTCTTTGGTCACGCCGCAGATGGCTTTGGCGATCAGGCTCTTGCCGGAGCCCGATTCGCCCACCAGGCCGCGCACCTCGCCCTCGGTCAGCGTCATGCTGACGCGATCGACCGCCTTGACCGGCCCTTCGGCGGTCATAAATTCAATCGTCAGATTGCGGATATCGAGTAACGGCATTATTCCACCCCGGCATTGATTGCGCGGCGCATACCGTCGCCTAACAGGTTAACCAGCAGCACGCTGACGAGGATGGCCGCGCCGGGCAGCATCACCGTCCAGGGCGCGACGTACACCAGCTCGAGCGAATCGCCGAGCATCGCTCCCCATTCCGGCGAAGGCAGCTGCGCGCCGAGATCGAGGAAGCCGAGCGCGGCGATATCCAAAATGGCCATCGACAGCGCGCGGGTGAACTCGGTCACCAGCACCGCCGCGATATTCGGCATCACTGCATACCACAGGATCTGCAGCGTGGAGGCGCCGTCGAGGCGCGCCGCCACCACGTACTCTTTCTCCAGCTCGTCGTGCACCGCGCTGTAGATGGTGCGCACCATGCGCGGCAGCAAGGCGAGCCACACCGCCAGCATGGCGTGTTCGAGTTTGGGGCCGATAAACGCCACCACCACGATCGCCAGCAGCAGCGACGGAATAGACAGCAGGGTATCGAGAATGTGGTTGAGCACCGCCGAGCGCAGCCCGTGAGTGACGCCGGCGAACACGCCGAGGATCACCCCGCAGAACGCCGCGGCCAGCGTTACCGCCAGCGCCGAGCCGAAGGTGGCGGCGGTGCCGGTCAACAGGCGGCTGAGGATGTCGCGCCCGAGATCGTCGGTGCCGAGGAAGAACGACACGTTGCCGTAGCGCGACCAGGAAGGCGGCAGCAGTTGATAACCGAGGAACTGCTGATCCAGCGCATAGGGCGCCAGCAGGCTGCCGAACAGCGACAGCAGCAGCAGGGCGATCACCCCGTAAAAACCGATCATCGCCAGCGCGTCGCCGTAGAAAATCCGCCAGGTGTAGCGCAGCGGGCTCGGCATCTTCTTCTCGCGGTATACGTTATCGAAGGGCATACCATTCCTTATGTTTCAGCGGGTTGGTTGCCGCACCCAGAATGTCGGCCAGGACGTTAATGGTGATCACCAGCGTGCCGACCACCATGACGCCGGCGGAAATCGCCGCATAGTCCTGCTGGCGAATGGCGTTGATCAGCCACCGTCCGAGGCCCGGCCAGCTGAACACCACTTCGGTGATCATTGCCAGCGTGAGCATGGTGGAGAACTGCAGCCCCAGTTTGGGGATGATCGGCGGCAGCGCATTGTGCAACACGTGGCGGCGAATGATGGTGAAGCGCGACAGGCCGCGGGTGGCGGCGGCCTTAATGTAGTTTTGGCTCAGCACGTCGTCGGTGCTGATGCGCATCAGGCGCACCACTTCGGTGGTGGGTGCCACCGCCAGCGCGGCGATCGGCAGGATCATGTGGCGCAGCGCGCTGCCGATCATCTCGGCGCGGTACGGCGAGTCCGACAGCCAGGCGTCAATCAGCGCGAAACCGGTGATCGGTTTCACCTGATACAGCAGGTCGAAGCGGCCGGAAACCGGCAGCCAGCCCAGGTGCAGCGAGAAGAACAGCATCAGCAGCAGCGCCAGCCAGAACACCGGCATCGAGAAGCCCAGCAACGCGAAGGTGCTGATGGCGGTGTCCTGCCACTTGCCGCGCAGCACGCCGGCGATGATACCCAGCGGAATGCCGATGAACAGCGCCAGGGTGAACGCCAGCAGGCACAGTTCCAGGGTAGCGGGGAACACTTCGCGCAGCTGTTCGCTGATCGCCTGGCCGTTGATGCTGGAGACGCCGAAGTCCCAGTGCAACAGGCTGACGAAGTAGAACTGATAGGCGTCCAGCAGGGCGGCGCCGTTCAGCGGCGCGCGCGGTGTGAAATAGCTCAGGCTGAAGCTGACCAGCGTCAGGAAGAACAGCGTGATCAGCAACAGCAGGATGCGGCGCAGGGTAAAGATAATCACTTTTTCACCTCCGGCGCGGATTCACGGTACACCCCGGCGAACGAGGCGTTGCCGAACGGGCTCAGCACCAACCCCTTGATGTCGTAGCGGTAGGCCTGCAGACGCAGGGAAGAGGCCAACGGCAGCACCGGCAGCTGCTGCTCGAGGATCTTCTGCGCCTTGCGGTAGTTGTCGATGCGCTGAGACAGCTGCTGCGACAGCAGCGCGTTCTGCAGCACCTCGTCGAAGCCCGGGTCACACCAGTGAGCATAGTTGGTTTGCGAACGGATTGCCGCGCAGCTCAGCAGCGGCCGGAAGAAGCTGTCCGGATCGTTGCTGTCGGTGGCCCAGCCGGTCAGGGTCAGATCGTGGTTCATCTCCATCAGGCGCGCTTCCTGGAAACGGCCCTCCACCGGCACGATGGTGACGTTGATGCCTACCTGGCCGAGATCGGCCTGGATCAGCTCGGCGGTTTTCAACGGGCTCGGGTTGTAAGACTGCGAGGCGGTCGGCACCCACAGCTTCAGGTTCAGCTGGCCGACGCCGGCCTGGCGGAGCATCTCGCGCGATTTGGCCGGATCGTACTCGGTGACGTGCGCGTCGTTGTCATAGGCCCAGGAGGCACGCGGCAGGATCGAGGCGGCGGTTTCCGCCGTGCCGTAATAGATCGACTGCATCAACCGCTGGTTGTTGATCGCCAGCGAGATCGCCTGGCGCACGTTGAGATTGTCGAGCGGCGGTTTGCGGGTGTTGAACGCCAGATAGGCGATGTTCATCCCCGGACGCAGCGTCAGGCGCAGGCGCGGATCGTCGCGCAGAATAGACAATTGGCTGGCCGCCGGATAAGCCAACACGTCACACTCGCCGGTCAGCAGTTTGGAGAGGCGGCCGGTGCCGCCGGCACCCAGATCGATCACCACCTGTGGCATGCGCGGCAGGCCTTTCCAGTAGGCGGCGTTGCGCGCCAGGCGAATATATTGCCCCGAACGGTATTCGTTGAGCAGGAACGGGCCGCTGCCGACCGGTTCGCGGTCGATCAGCTCCTGATGGCCTTCGCGCGTCAGCAGATCGGCGTATTCGGCGGACAGCACCGGCGCGTAGTGGGTCGCCAGGTGCCACAGGAACGAGGCGTCCGGTGACTGCAGGCGAATCTCCACCGTGTAATCGTCGAGCTTTCTCACGCTCTGCACCGAATCGCCGAACTGCAGGCTGTCGAAATAGGGGTATTCGCCGCCGTTAACGTCGTGATACGGGTGTTTCTGATCGAATACGCGCGCGAAGCTGAACACCACGTCGTCGGCGTTCAGCTTGCGGGTGGGCGTGAACCAGGCGGTAGTCTGGAACGGCACGTCCTTGCGCAGATGAAAGCGGTAGGTGGCGCCGTTGTCCAGCACCTCCCAGCTTTGCGCCAGCTCGGGGATCAGCCGATAGGTGTAGGGATCGACATCCAACAGGCGATCGTACAGCTGGGCGGCCAGGGTATCCACCGTCAGGCCGCTGCTGGCCATTTGCGGGTTGAAGGTATTCAGTATGCCGCTGACGCAATAGACAAAGCCGCTCTGGCGAATGTCCGGCAGCGGCGCCGCGGCGGGCGCGGGGGGTGTTGTCGCGGCCAGGGCGGAGCCGGTAAAGCACAACGACAAGATCCAAAGAGGTAAACCACGCATAGAGGCTCATGGGTTAATCAGCAATAGCGTTAGTGTATCGCACTCTGACCGGCAGCCCAATCCATTGAGCAAAATCGCTGAGTTTTCTGCTACTTGATTAATCAGGCCGCTCAGCGGCGTGAAAAAAAAATCCATTTGATATGTTATAATATAACAAAACCATGTTACCGTTCCCCGGCAAAGTCACATAACGCAAGGGGATGTATGAACGAAGTTGCACTTCCACCACGCCGTTCGCTGCCGGACGCTCAGGCATGGCGCGGTGAAATGAGTGATGTCGGGCTCGATTGGGTCGGGATGCAAGGGATCGCGCTGCCGCTGGAGCTGGCCGGCAAGCCACTGATGGCTAAGGTCGACGCCGGCATCAACCTGCGCGCTGAAGCGGCGTGCGAACGCGGCATTCACATGTCGCGGCTGTACCTGGCGCTGGACGAATTGACGCAGGGCGAGCTGACGCCGCAGCGCATCGGCCGAACGCTACAGGCCTTTCTGGATTCGCAGCCGGAATACAGCGATCGCGCCAGCCTGGCGATCAGCGGCGAGCTGTTGCTGTCGCGCCCGGCGCTGTTATCGCCGCAGCGCGGCTGGAAGGCTTACCCCCTGCGTATCGAGGCAACTCTGGCGGACACGCTGATGCCGGCGCTAACCGTCGGCGTACCTTACTCCTCTACCTGCCCGAGTTCGGCGGCGCTCAGCCGCCAGCTGGCGCAGCAACAGTTCCAGTTTGATTTCGAACAGGCGGCGGAGCAGGTCAGCCAACGCCAGGTGAGCGATTGGCTGCTGGAACAGGGGATGCCGGCCACGCCCCACAGCCAGCGGAGCTGGGCCTGGATCACCGTGACGCCCGAGAATGAACGGGCGTTCGAACCGGTGAAGCTGATCGATCGCATCGAACACGCGCTGGGCACGCCGGTGCAAACGCTGGTGAAACGCCGCGACGAGCAGGCCTTCGCGCTGGCCAACGGTCAGAACCTGATGTTTTGCGAGGACGCGGCACGGCGCCTGTATCGCATGCTGCGCAGCCAGTGCGACTACCGCGCCTTCTCGCTGCGCGTCGAGCATCAGGAGAGCCTGCATGCCCACAATGCGGTGGCGGAGCTGAGCTGGCGGGGAGAACATCATGCTGCGTAAAAATCCCAGCGGCCATCTGCCGCAGGTTTCGCCGCTGGCCTACATCGATCCCACTGCCATTATTTGCGGCCGGGTGATCGTCGAAGAGTTCGTCTATGTCGGCCCTTATGCGGTGATCCGCGCCGATGAGTTGAACGCCGCCGGTGACATGGAACCGATCGTCATCGGTTCGCATTCCAATATTCAGGACGGCGTGGTGATCCACTCCAAGAGCGGGGCGGCGGTCACCATCGGTCGCTACAGCTCGATCGCCCACCGCGCCATCGTCCACGGCCCGTGTCGCATCGACGATCGGGTGTTTATCGGTTTCAACAGCGTGCTGTTCAACTGCCACATCCGGTCCGGCTGCGTGGTGCGTTACAACGCGGTGGTGGACGGCGTGACGCTGCCGGAAAACCGCTATATCCCCTCGACCGAGCGCGTGGGGGCGGACAGCGATCTGTCGCGCTATCGCCAGGTCGATCGCGGCGCGCTGCAATTTTCGGAAGAAGTGGCCGCCACCAACGTCGAACTGGTGCGCGGTTACCAGGCATTACGCAATGAATTTTAATGAGGCTCCCATGAAACAACTTCCCGTGACCGTGCTTTCCGGCTTTCTCGGCGCCGGCAAAACCACGGTGCTGAACCATATCCTGAACAACCGGCAGGGCATGCGCGTGGCGGTGATCGTCAACGACATGAGCGAAGTGAACATCGACGCCGCGCTGGTGGAAAATGCCGTGCATCTCGATCGCCAGCAGGAGAAGCTGGTGGAGATGAGCAACGGCTGCATTTGCTGCACGCTGCGCGAAGACCTGCTGGTCTCGGTGCGCGAGCTGGCGCAGGACGGGCGTTTCGATTACCTGCTGATCGAATCGAGCGGCATCTCCGAACCGCTGCCGGTGGCGGAAACCTTTACGTTTGAGGACGAAAAGGGCGAAAGTCTGTCGCAGTTCGCCCGGCTGGATACCCTGGTGACGGTGGTCGACGGGGTGAATTTCATTCAGCAGTACCAGCAGGCGCAAAGCCTGCAGGAAGCCGGCCAAAGCCTGGGCGAGGACGACCTGCGCAGCGTGGCGGACCTGCTGATCGAACAGATCGAATTCTGCGACGTGATCCTGGTCAGCAAGACCGATCTGCTGACGGAGGCGCAGCAGGGCGAAGTGATGGCGCTGCTGGCCAGCCTGAACCCCGACGCCCGCATTGTGCCGATCGCGCCGGGCAAACTGCCGCTGGAGGCGGTGCTGAATACCGGCAGCTTCAGCTTTGAAAAGGCGCAGCAGGCGCCCGGCTGGCTGAAAGAGCTGCGCGGCGAACACGTGCCGGAAACGGAAAACTACGGCATCAGCAGCTTCGTCTATCAGGCGCGGCGGCCGTTTGCGCCGGACAAATTCTACCGCGTGATCAACGGCGACTGGGGCGGCGGAAAACTGCTGCGGTCGAAAGGTTTCTTCTGGCTGGCGACGCGGCCACGGCAGGCTGGGCAGTGGAGCCAGGCCGGCGGAATCGCCCACTACGGCCTGGCGGGCACTTTTTGGCGCGCCATCCCGCAAGATGACTGGCCGCAGGATGCAGAAACGCGGGCGCACATTCAGGAAAAATGGGTGGAGCCGTTCGGCGACATGCGCCAGGAACTGGTGTTTATCGGCCAGCATCTGCAGCAGGCGACGATCGTGCGTTTGCTGGACGACTGTTTGCTGAGCGACGATGAAATGACTGCCGGCGTGGACCACTGGCTGGATATGGCGGACCCGTTCCCTGAGTGGTAATTGCGCAATCTTCGTGTGGTAATGAGAAAAATTCTCAACAAAGTGCTTTACAGACGATACTGATAACTATTATCATCGCCTGGCAGTTCACGGAAGGCCACAGTTTGCGGCTCTGACGTGGAAGGCACGACATTGCTCACATTGCTTCCAGTGTTTTTTAAGCCAGCTCGGGTGCTGGCTTTTTTTTTGCCTTATCTTTTCCGCCTGAAAAGCGCCGCCCGGTACTTGTAACGGCCCGCCTTTATCATTTACCGGCCCACAATAACTGCAGTCAGCAGTTTTGCCGGGCATGGAATTATGCGGCAGAGTATCAGCTCGGGAAAAGAGCTGCGGCTACTGGGCCGCCACGCTCGTGCCGGAGTCAAGTCATGGGTATTATTGGAACCCGTGTTAGCCTTGTTCATGCGGCCTGCAAATGACGCGTACGATCAGTACGGACTTTTCGAAAAGAAAAGCCAAGAGCTGTCAATGCGAAAATCCTGTAATTGAGCAAACGAGTATTTCTTTTTGCCATACCAGGGGTCAGCGATAAGGTATTGTCCATTGTCGTACCCGTACAAGGTAGCTGCATGACCAGTATTATACCCAATAACGATGGGCTCATCCGCTTCCAAAGCTTGAAGTATTAGCGGGGTAACACTCGGATCCAAGGTGGAAAAAAGTGTTTGATGGCTAAATATTTGCAAATGTCTCATTGGTACATCTGGATATCCCGTTTGATTACATGGATGAGTGCCTGGGAGTTTATTTGGAAACTGCTGATTCTCCACACAGGCGTTTCTGCCTGTGGTGACGACGTCAGCATACACTTGGCATTGCCTGCTCTGCTCAACCGGAAAAACAGATTTCTCCGCTGCATAATAGTTCGCCACCGCAACCGAAGTGGCTATCCAGCACCAGTTGCTCTGTTGCTGCGGCTGGAAGTATTTACTGAAATTTCTGATTTCGTATTTGCTAGGAGAAGATTCTGGAATGTAGAACAGATTGTCAGCCATTTGTATTCACGCCTTGGTGTAGAAAATCGTTTTGCAGAGAGTAAGCAGAATCACAGAATTTTCATTGTCCTACACGACTACGGTGAAGTGGGGATCCCACTGGAAATAGATAGTACGGGCTCGTAACCCCCCGGTTACCAATTTGCATTTGATCCTGTAAGTTGAGTTGCTGTTATTTATAACTTGCCCAACCCAAAAGTTGGGGTGCACATTTTCCACCTTAATCGGAAAGCCGTCTGAACCGAATATATCACCAGACAAAACTTGAAAGCCTTCAATTGACACTATATCTCCCAATGTGGTGTCGATAGGATCGATATAAAATCCAACAAAATCCCGGAGACGTACATGCGTGTTTGGATCTAATCCACCCTGTCCGGCGCTGCCGAGATTGCCACGGTTGTCAATCATGTAGACACCTTTATTGATCACGCTCGTGCCAGCATTGGCGGATACACTGGCAGTATCCACAAAAATACGGATAACCGTTTGCGGCTTATACTCACTCCATGCTTCACTCCGAATGATCTTTGGATTGCTATTATTGTTGGCGCTGGAAGTGGTTTCTTGATTGCTCATTGGGGGTCCTTTAATCTTCTGATGGATTAAATAACGTGCAAATTATGTGGTACACTTAGCGTCATTCCATCTCCATCACTGGTAACAAGTTCAATGGCGATGTTGTAACTGTAACTTCCGGATTCTTCGGCCTCACCGGTGTATGCATTTGGGTTATCATAAGCGGGTTCAGGTTGTCCGCTGAACCCCCATGCCCGGCAATTGCCAATTTCAGTCAATCCGACTGTGCCCCCTGAGTTTGGGTCGACCAGAGTAATTCGCCAATAAATTTTATCCCCCTTTGCAACCGTTGTTGCAACACTGGGGAGCGCGGAGTGAGCGGAATTGTTTCCCAATTGATTATCCATCAGATAAATACCCTTTATTGTGCCTTCCTGGGCAAGATTTTCATCGATGCATATCAATATCTGAATGGCACAGTCGTCTATTTTGTGTGAGTGACCCACGCAAAGGCTCCTGATTTAATTAGTTGGTTGCTGTATGTTAAATTTGTCCGGTCGCGACGCGAGTCTGACCTGAAAATAGAACGTTGTTCAATGTGTTTCAGCCACCTTCCATTTATTATAAAGATGGCGGCCGATATTGGTAATAGTTAAAGTTCGCGATTGCTGCAAGATAAAACAGTACATTCATAAAATGAAATCAACAGATTTGTGAGCTGTATGGCTATTCAAAAAAATATTATATTCCTGATGGTAATATAGCAAATAGTGGTCTAACTCTTCTTCTGCCGCTTACGCCGGACGATCTCGACAGAAGTTTGAATTCTCACGCATTCACAGTCCCGTTGCGGCATTTCATACTCTTGCTCATCGACGCGCTGGCCACGAGGAGAATGCCTGTGATTATCCAACAAACTCCCATCAAGTCAGGATTCGGGCCCAAAACGATCGCCGGTGAGGTGGCGTGCCCGGAAGCGCGGGTGGGGCCTGGCTGGGATAGAAGTGACCGTCGGGAAAGGCCGACATCCCCAGGCGGCCGCTCTCTGGCCGTATATCTCAACCTGGGGCTAATAGCTGGCAGCCGGGAAAGACCGGCACCCATTTCCCATCGCTGCTATGCGTCGTCCGGCTCGCCGCTTTGCAGCAGCGCATGCTTTTTCAGCATGCCGCGCAACTGGTGATAGGTCAGCCCCAGCAGCTGCGCCGCCTTGCGTTGGTTGAACCGCCCTTGCTGCAGCGCCGCTTCGATCAGCGCCTTTTCCTGTTCCAGTTGCCAGTGTTTCAAGTCCAGCGGCAGCGCCGGCAATGCGCCGGCGCCCTCGGCGGCGGGCGCGATCGGGGCCGCCTCGCGCGGGGCGAATGGGTTGATGACGATCTCGCTCAGCGGGTTGTCGCTGTTGCCATGACGATAGACCGAGCGTTCCACCACGTTTTTCAGTTCGCGCACGTTGCCTGGCCAGCCGTAGCCGAGCAGCGTTTGCCTGGCATGTTCGGTAAAGCCGGGAAACAGCGGCAGCGCCAGCTCGCGGCACATTTGCATGGCGAAATGCTCGGCCAGCAGCATGATATCGGGCCGGCGCTGGCGCAGCGGCGGCAGCTGCACCACGTCGAACGCCAGCCGGTCCAGCAGATCGGCGCGGAACTTGCCCGCCGCCGCCAGCGCCGGCAGATCGTCGTTGGTGGCGCACACCAGGCGTACATCCACCCGCAGCGGCTGGCTGCCGCCCACGCGCTCCAGCTGGCCGTATTCGATCACCCGCAGCAATTTTTCCTGCACCAGCATCGGCGCGGTCGCCAGCTCATCGAGGAACAGCGTGCCGCCGTCGGCGCGCTCGAAGCGGCCCAGATGGCGCTTCTGCGCGCCGGTAAAGGCACCGGCCTCGTGGCCGAACAGTTCGGAATCCAGCAGGTTTTCATTCAGCGCCGCGCAGTTGAGCGAGATGAATGGCCCTTGCCACCGGTTGGAAAGATAGTGCAAACGGTGGGCGATCAGCTCCTTGCCGGTGCCGCGTTCGCCGATCACCAGCACCGGCTTGTTCAGCTTGGCCACCTGGGAGACTTGCTCCAAGACGTCGACAAAGGCGTTCGCTTCGCCCAACAAATTTTCTGGCTGTTCGCTCATGATGAAATTCGCCAATGTTTGGTGAAAATAATCACTCTACAGCAAGCGCGCAGAGAGTCAAAAATTAATAGTCTTTGTTTTTCAATGGAATAAAAGTTGGCACGGGTTTTGATTGTATCTTTGGGCAAGCTGTACGACTTAACGCGGCGCTTCAGACGCCATCAGAACCAAGAGGAAGTGAATTATGGGTATTTTTTCTCGTTTTGCCGACATCGTGAACGCCAACATCAACACTCTGCTGGACAAGGCGGAAGATCCGCAAAAGCTGGTGCGGTTGATGATCCAAGAGATGGAAGACACGCTGGTTGAAGTTCGCTCTACGTCGGCGCGCGCGCTGGCGGAGAAAAAGCAGCTGCTGCGCCGCATCGAGCAGGGTGAAAACCAGCTCAGCGACTGGCAGGAAAAAGCCGAGCTGGCGTTGCGCAAAGATAAAGAAGATCTGGCCCGCGCGGCGCTGATCGAAAAACAGAAGGTGGCCGATCTGATCGCCACGCTGACGCAGGAAGTGGCTACAGTAGAAGAAACGCTGGCGCGCATGAAGAGCGAAATCGGCGAGCTGGAAAACAAGCTGACCGAAACCCGCGCGCGGCAGCAGGCGCTGGCGCTGCGCCATCAGGCTGCATCGTCCTCCCGCGAAGTGCGCCGCCAGCTCGACAGCGGCAAGCTGGATGAAGCGATGGCGCGTTTCGAACAGTTCGAACGCCGCATCGATCATATGGAAGCCGAAGCGGAAAGCATCAGCATCGGTAAAAAGAAGTCCCTGGACCAGGAGTTTGCCGAGCTGAAAGCCGACGACGCCATCAGTGAGCAACTGGCGGCGCTGAAAGCCAAGATGAACCGCTCAGAGTAAGGCGAACCGCGGCCACCTGCTGGAGGTGGCCGCCTATCCAGGATCCGATAAGAAGGAATAACAATGAGTGCTTTATTACTGGCCATTCCGCTGACAATTTTCGTGCTGTTTGTCGCGCCGATTTGGCTTTGGCTGCATTACAGCAATCGGCAACAGACCGGCATCCAATTGAGTCAGCAAGAGATGCAGCGCCTGGCGCAGCTGGCGGAAGACGCCAAACGCATGCGTGAACGCATTCAGGCGTTGGAAGAGATCCTCGATGCGGAACACCCGAACTGGAGACAGTCTTGATGAGCACGACGCTGGGCAGTAAAAAGCTTTATCGCGTTCCCGAAGAGGGCATGGTGAAAGGTGTCTGCGCCGGTTTGGCCCACTATTTCGACGTGCCGGTGCGCCTGATCCGCGTGATGGTGGTGCTGTCGCTGTTCTTCGGGCTGTTCTTCTTCACGCTGGTGGCCTATATCGCGCTGGTGTTCGTGCTGGACGAAGCGCCGGCCAGCCGTTTCGAAGGCGAGCATCAGAAGACGCCGCGCCAGCTGCTCGATCAGCTGGAGTATGAACTGGGCAGCGGCGAGCAGCAGCTGCGTCAGGTCGAGCGCTACGTGACGTCCGACACCTTCGGCGTGCAGAGCCGCTTCCGCAAGCTGTAACCCTTCTTGCGATGCACAGGCCTGCGCAGGCGCAGGCCGGGCATCCGCGCCGCCGTCATCCCGTTGAGTGAATCCTTATCGTCACCGTGCCGGAGGGCATTGCCATGAATAAAACCTACGCCGCCAAATCAGGTGGATTTAAACAAGGGGCGGCGGCAATGTTGAAGACATTGGCTAAAGTCATCATCATAGCGTTATTGAACTACGGCCCGGCGGGCGCCGCCGGCTGGCTGTTGAAGACTGTCGGCCGCAAACCGGTGCGCTTCGTGCTGGCGCTGGTGCTGGAACCGCTGTTTCGCAAAGGCCTGAACAAGGCATTCGGGCGTTACGTCAAGGAGAGCAATGAAACGACTGCAAAATGAGTTAACCTCGCTGGTCAACCGCGGAATGGATCGCCATCTGCGCCTGGCGGTGACCGGCCTGAGCCGCAGCGGTAAAACCGCCTTTATCACCGCCTTCGTCAACCAACTGCTGCATGTGCACAGCGGCGCGCGGATGCCGCTGTTTTCACCGGTGCGCGAAGAGCGCCTGCTGGGCGTGAAACGCATCCCGCAGCGCGATCTCGGCCTTCAGCGTTTCACCTATGACGAAGGGCTGGCGCAGCTGTACGGCACGCCGCCGGCCTGGCCGACGCCGACGCGCGGCGTCAGCGAAATCCGCCTGGCGCTGCGTTACCGCTCCAATGATTCTCTGCTGCGCCACTTCAAAGACACCTCCACGCTGTACCTGGAGATCGTCGATTATCCCGGTGAATGGTTGCTGGATCTGCCGATGCTCGAGCAGGATTACCTGGCCTGGTCGCGCCAGATGGCCGGGCTGCTGCAGGGCGAACGCGCCGAATGGGCTAAGCCCTGGCTTGAACTGTGCAAGGCCTGTGATCCGCTGGCACCGGCCGACGAAAACCGGCTGGCGGCGATCGCCCAGGCCTACACCGACTATCTGCTGCGCTGCAAGAGCGAAGGGCTGCACTTCATTCAGCCGGGGCGTTTCGTGCTGCCGGGCGACATGGCCGGCGCGCCGGCGCTGCAGTTTTTCCCGTGGCCCGACGTTGCCGCGGTTGGCGAATCGAAGCTGGCGCAGGCTGACAAACACACCAACATCGGCATGTTGCGCGCTCGCTTCAACTACTACTGCCAGTCGATCGTCAAAAATTTCTACAAAGAGCATTTCGTCCGTTTCGATCGGCAAATCGTGCTGGTCGACTGCCTGCAGCCGCTCAACAGCGGCCCGCAGGCGTTCAATGACATGCGTCTGGCGCTGACCCAGCTGATGCAGAGCTTCCATTACGGCAAACGCACACTGTTCCGCCGGCTGTTCTCGCCGACCATCGACAAACTGATGTTCGCCGCCACCAAGGCGGATCACATCACCGCCGATCAGCACGCCAATCTGGTGTCGCTGTTGCAGCAGCTGGTGCAGGAGGCGTGGCAGAACGCGGCGTTCGAGGGCATCAGCATGGACTGCGTCGGCCTGGCTTCGGTGCAGGCGACCGAGAGCGGCATCGTCGATCATCAGGGGCAGCGCATTCCGGCGCTGAAGGGTAACCGCCTGAGCGACGGCACGCCGCTGACGGTGTTCCCGGGCGAAGTGCCGGCCCGCTTGCCGGGGCCGGCGTTTTGGCAGAGCCAGGGATTCCACTTTGATGAGTTCCGTCCACGCGCCATGAGCGTGGACAGCCCGTTACCGCACATCCGTCTGGATGCGGTGATGGAGTTTTTACTGGGAGACAAATTGCGATGAGCGAGCCGATCAAACCGCGTATCGATTTTGACGAGCCGCTGCAGCCACCGCAGGAACCGGCATTGCGCGCCGGTGTCGCGTTCGATGCCGAGCAGGCGGAAAGCTTCTTTCCGGCGGCGCCGGAGCTGCAGCAGGAAGAGGAAGAAGGGCGCGCTGAAGGCATTATTAACGCCGCGCTAAAGCCGAAACGCAGCCTGTGGCGCAAGATGGTGACCGCCGGCCTGGCGCTGTTCGGCGTCAGCGTGGTGGCGCAGGGCGTGCAGTGGGTGCATAGCGCCTGGGTGCAGCAGGACTGGATCGCCATGGGTGGCGGCGTGGCCGGCGGGTTGATCGTGTTCGCCGGCGTTGGCTCGGTGGTCACCGAGTGGCGGCGTTTGTATCGGCTGCGACAGCGCGCGGAAGAGCGCGACGTGGCGCGCGAACTGTTGCACAGCCACGGGCTGGGGCAAGGG
>NZ_MJAO01000030.1 GCF_001902635.1 Serratia marcescens
AATGGCGACACGAGAGTGAAGCGGTTGGAATGAAACAGAATTTGCCTGGCGGCAATAGCGCGGTGGTCCCACCTGACCCCATGCCGAACTCAGAAGTGAAACGCCGTAGCGCCGATGGTAGTGTGGGGTCTCCCCATGCGAGAGTAGGACACTGCCAGGCATCAAATAAAGCCGAAAGCCCTGAACTGACGTTCAGGGCTTTTTGCTATGCGTAAAATGGAAAATCCGCGTTGTAACCCGCTTCATCTTTCATCTCACCACTCTTCCCTCCTTCTGATGCCAGAGAGACAGCCAGAGAAAAGGCCCCGAAGGGCCTTTGATTAGGGTGTGTTTGCTTTTTTCACTTATTATTCGGTTAATGCGAGCTGCCCTGAGAGATGCCCAGCCCGGTTTGCGAACGCACAAACTGGGCCCGGAAGCGTTCCCGCTCCTGCTGGCCGGCCAGCGAACCATCGGTAATCGAGAACAGCCAGGTGCCCACAAAGGCCACAATCATCGAGAACAGCGCAGGGTATTCATAAGGGTAAATCGGTTTTTCATGGCCGAGGATTTGCACCCAGATCGTCGGGCCGAGGATCATCAGAATCACCGCAGTCAGCAAGCCCAGCCAGCCGCCGATCATCGCGCCGCGGGTGGTCAAACGCGACCAGTACATCGACAGGATGATGATCGGGAAGTTACAGCTGGCGGCGATGGAGAACGCCAATCCGACCATAAAGGCGATGTTCTGCTTCTCGAACAAAATCCCCAGCGCGATGGCGACCAGGCCCAGCACGATGACGGTGATCTTGGAGACCTTCAGCTCATCGCGCTCGGTCGCCTTGCCGTTTTTAATCACGCTGGCGTACAGGTCGTGGGAAACGGCGGAGGCGCCGGCCAGCGTCAGGCCTGCGACGACCGCCAGAATGGTAGCGAAGGCCACCGCCGAGATAAAGCCGAGGAAGAAGTTGCCGCCAACGGCATTGGCCAGATGCACCGCCGCCATGTTGGTGCCGCCCAGCAGCGCGCCGGTGGCGTCTTTGAACGCCGGATTGGCGCTGACCAACAAAATGGCGCCGAAGCCGATAATAAAGGTCAGAATATAGAAGTAACCGATAAAACCGGTGGCGTAAAACACGCTCTTGCGCGCTTCCTTGGCGTCACTCACGGTGAAGAAACGCATCAGGATGTGCGGCAACCCGGCGGTGCCGAACATCAACGCCAGGCCGAGCGACAGCGCGGAAATCGGATCGGAGACCAAGCCGCCGGGGCTCATGATGGCGATGCCTTTCGGATGCACCTTCACCGCTTCGGCGAACAGGGTATTGAAATCAAAGTTGACCGACTTCATCACCATCAGCGCCATAAAGCTGGCGCCGGCCAGCAGCAGCACCGCCTTGATGATTTGCACCCAGGTGGTGGCCAGCATGCCGCCGAACAGTACATACAGCACCATCAGGATGCCGACCAGGATCACCGCCACATGGTAGTTGAGCCCGAACAGCAGCTGGATCAGCTTGCCGGCGCCGACCATCTGCGCGATCAAATACAGCGCCACCACCACCAAAGAGCCGCAGGCCGACAGGGTGCGGATCGGTTTTTGCTGCAGGCGGTAAGAGGCGACATCGGCGAAGGTATAGCGGCCGAGGTTGCGCAGGCGTTCCGCGATCAGAAACAGAATGATCGGCCAGCCGATCAGGAAGCCGATGGAGTAGATCAGGCCATCATAGCCCGAGGTATAGACCAGCGCGGAGATGCCGAGGAACGAGGCGGCGGACATGAAGTCGCCGGCGATCGCCAACCCGTTTTGCAGACCGGTGATGCGCCCGCCCGCGGTGTAGTAATCCTGACGGGAGCGGGTGCGTTTGGCCGCCCAGTAGGTAATGTACAGCGTGGCGCCGACAAACAAGACAAACATCACGATTGCCTGGATGTTCAGCGGCTGACGATGCACTTCGCCGCCGATGGCGTCGGCACAGGCCAGGCCCGGCAGCAACAGCAGCGCGGCGGCAGAGAATAAGCGCTTCATTGTTTCACCTCACGCAGAATCTCTGCAGTGAGGCGATCGAACTCGCCGTTGGCGCGGAACACGTAGATCCCGGTCAACACGAAGGAGATCACGATCAGCCCGATACCGACCGGGATCCCGCGGGTAATGGTCGATCCGGCGGCGATCGGCGTGCCGAGCCATTGTGGATCGAAGGCGATCAACAGAATAAAGCCGACGTACAGCGCCAGCGTAATCAGCGAAAGCAGCCAGGCGAACCGGCCGCGTTTTCTCACCAGCTCTTTAAAGCGCGGGTTTTCTTCAATCCCTTGATAAATGGTGTCATTCATCAGAGTGTCTCCAGTAGGTATTGATAGAGCACGCCGCGCAGGGCCGCTCAGCGGAGGATAATCCGGATGAACGGCCTGAGGCGGCGTAAATTATGACGGCACTTTCATTGATTGTTTTTCTTCCAACAGCTTGTCGACTACGGCCGGATCCGCCAGCGTGGAGGTATCCCCCAGGTTGCTGGTGTCGCCGGCGGCAATTTTGCGCAGGATACGCCGCATGATCTTGCCGGAGCGCGTCTTGGGCAGCGAATCTGTCCAGTGCAGCACGTCAGGTGTGGCGATCGGCCCTATCTCTTTGCGCACCCAGTTGCGCACTTCGGTATAGAGCTCCGGCGTCGGTTCTTCGCCGTGGTTCAGCGTGATGTAGGCGTAGATCGCCTGGCCTTTGATGTTATGAGGAATGCCGACCACCGCCGCTTCGGCGATTTTCGGGTGCGATACCAGCGCGGACTCGATCTCGGCGGTACCCAGACGGTGGCCGGAGACGTTCAGCACGTCATCGACGCGGCCAGTGATCCAGTAGTAGCCGTCCTCGTCGCGGCGAGCGCCGTCGCCGCTGAAGTACATGCCTTTAAAGGTCGAGAAGTAGGTTTGCTCAAAGCGTTCATGGTCGCCGAACAGGGTGCGTGCCTGGCCTGGCCAGGAATCGACGATCACCAGGTTGCCTTCGCAGGCGCCTTCCTGCGGCGTGCCGACGTTATCGACCAACGCTGGCTGCACGCCGAAGAAAGGCCGCGTGGCGGAACCGGCCTTCAGCTCGGTGGCACCCGGCAGCGGGGTGATCATGAAACCGCCGGTTTCGGTTTGCCACCAGGTGTCGACGATCGGGCACTTGGCGTTACCGATCTTGTTGTAGTACCACTCCCAGGCTTCCGGGTTGATCGGCTCGCCGACCGAGCCCATGATGCGCAGCGAATCGCGTCGGGTGCCCTCGATCGCCTTGTCGCCTTCGGCCATCAAGGCGCGAATGGCGGTTGGTGCGGTATACAGAATATTGACCTGATGCTTGTCGACGACCTGCGACAGGCGGTTGACGCCCGGGTAGTTAGGCACGCCTTCGAACATTAGGGTGATGGCGCCGCAGGCCAGCGGGCCGTACAGCAGGTAGCTGTGGCCGGTGACCCAGCCTACGTCGGCGGTGCACCAGTAAACGTCGCCGTCATGATAGTCGAACACATACTTAAAGGTCATCGCGGCGTACACCAGGTAGCCGCCGGTAGTGTGCAATACGCCTTTCGGCTTGCCGGTCGAACCGGAGGTGTACAGGATAAACAGCGGATCTTCGGCGTTCACTTCTGCCGGCGGGCAGTCGGCGGAAACGCCCTGGGTCAGTTCATGCCACCACAAATCGCGGCCTTCCTGCCAATAGCCCGGTTTGCCGGTGCGTTGGAACACCACCACGTTGGCGACGCTGACCACGCCGGGATTTTTCAGCGCATCGTCGACATTCTTTTTCAACGGCACGGCACGGCCGGCGCGCAGCCCTTCATCGGCGGTGATCACCAGCTTGGCGTTGGAGTCGATAATGCGTCCGGCGACAGCTTCCGGCGAGAAGCCGCCGAAGATCACCGAATGTACGGCGCCAATGCGCGCGCAGGCCAGCATGGCGACCGCCGCTTCCGGCACCATCGGCATATAGATAGCCACCACGTCGCCTTTTTTCACGCCGAGCTTTTTCAGCACGTTGGCGAACTGGCACACATCATGGTGCAGCTGTTTATAGGTGACTTTCTTGGACTGGGCCGGGTCATCGCCTTCCCAAATAATGGCGGTCTGGTCACCGCGTTCAGCGAGATGGCGGTCCAGACAGTTGGCCGACAGGTTCAGCGTACCATCTTCGAACCAACGAATGCTGACGTGGCCCGGATCGAACGAGGTGTTTTTGACTTTGGTGTAGGGTTTGATCCAGTCCAGGATTTTGCCATGCTCACCCCAGAAGGCCTCTGGGTCTTGAACCGACTGTTGATAATATTGTTGGTATTGTGCCGGATTAATCAGGGCGCGTTCTGCAATTGCAGAAGGAATAGCGTGTTTATGCAGTTGGCTCATAGCTTTTCTCCTTGAAGTTGTTAATGATATGTCAACTGAAGGTTAAGTATAGTTTGCCCCGATTCTTTGTTTCTTTTTTGCGCGGCAGATCACGCAACAAAGATATTGATTTGTAATCGTTCTGTCGTATTTGCAGTACGTATCTATCTATTTGGCGTTAAAATCATCATAAACCCGCGTTTTTAACCAAAAACACCTATCTAAAGAACAAAAAAGAATAAACAAACCGGCAATGCTCTTTGCCTCGCTTAATACATATGAGCGAGGGTGTCGGCTATTTTTTGCTATAAATCTTTTTGGCTTATTTCTCGCTATTAATATTCGAAGTTGATATTAACGCGATATAGCGATAGACGGCGCGGCGTGAAATAACGTTTTATTAACGTTTCATTCCTGACGAAGGCTGGGTGATACGTGGTGGAATTTACGTGACGGCACCGGTCGATTTTTAAGCGAAATATAAAGTGAAGCTGCATTTATGACCGGAAATGTCATCTGATTAATTCTCAATATCGTGACTTTTAAGTAACAAAATATAAACATCCTTTGTGGACTAAATATGCAGAATGGACGAAAAATAACGCACTTTCATTGTATTCAAAAAATCTTCACCGGCGTGGTTATGTGCTTCATTACGTGAAAAATTATGTTTTTAATAACAAGCAATTATGTCATTTGAAATAGTAACGCGAAATTTTTGTGATTCGATTCAGCGCTCAGGCCTGACAAATCAAGGCTTGCAGAGCATGCCGCCCGGATGGTAAAGATTTATACTGTGCCGCACTCAAGGGCAGGTGGGCGCTTCCATTGAATTAACATAAGCCTGTATTAAATGATTAATTATTCTTTTCGCTGTGTTGCGATTTTGCACGGCGAAAAGCGTCTTTGAGGACTTTTTGGGTATGAAAAGTGTAAAAATTAGCCTGGCTTGGCAAATCCTGATAGCGTTGATACTGGGTATTATTGTTGGCGCGGTATTGCACAACCAGACAGAATCTCGTGAATGGTTGGTCAGTAATGTTCTCAGCCCGGCGGGCGACATCTTTATTCGTCTGATTAAGATGATTGTGGTGCCGATTGTTATTTCCACGCTGGTCGTCGGCATTGCCGGCGTGGGCGATGCGAAAAAGCTGGGCCGCATTGGATTGAAAACCATTATTTACTTCGAAGTGATCACTACCGTTGCCATCGTCGTGGGGCTGACGTTGGCCAACGTATTTCAGCCCGGCCACGGCATCGATATGTCGACGCTGACCATGGTGGACATTTCGCAGTATGAAAAAACCACCGAACAGGTGCAAAGCGGTTCGCACAGTCTGGTGGCGACCATTCTGTCGCTGATCCCGTCGAACGTCTTCTCGTCGATGGCCAAGGGTGACATGCTGCCGATCATTTTCTTCTCAGTGCTGTTCGGTCTGGGGCTGTCGTCGTTGCCGAAAGAGACCAAGGAGCCGCTGCTGAAGGTGTTCAAGGCGGTGTCCGAGAGCATGTTCAAGGTGACCCACATGATCATGCGCTATGCGCCGATCGGGGTGTTTGGCCTGATCGCGGTCACGGTGGCCAACTTCGGTTTCGCCTCATTGCTGCCGTTGGCCAAGCTGGTGGTGCTGGTGTACTTCGCCATCGCGTTCTTCGCCCTGGTGGTGTTGGGTGCGGTCGCCCGGCTGTGCAACCTGCGCATCTGGACGCTGATTCGCATCCTGAAAGACGAACTGATCCTGGCCTATTCCACCGCCAGCTCGGAAACGGTGCTGCCGCGCATCATTGAGAAGATGGAAGCCTACGGCGCGCCCAAGTCGATCACCAGCTTCGTGGTACCGACCGGTTACTCCTTTAACCTGGACGGCTCGACGCTGTATCAGAGCATCGCCGCTATCTTTATCGCCCAGCTTTACGGCATCGAACTGTCGCTGGGGCAGGAGATCGTGTTGGTGCTGACCCTGATGGTCACCTCGAAAGGGATCGCCGGCGTGCCGGGCGTCTCGTTCGTGGTACTGCTGGCTACGCTGGGCAGCGTCGGCATTCCGCTGGAAGGCCTGGCGTTCATCGCCGGCGTGGATCGTATCCTGGATATGGCGCGCACCGCGCTGAACGTGGTGGGCAACGCGCTGGCGGTGCTGGTGATCGCCAAGTGGGAACATCAGTTCGACCGCAAGAAAGCGCTGGCTTATGAAACGGAGTTTCTGGCGCAGAAGGTGAAGCCGGCCAATCAGGCTTAATTCCCTTTACCCAGATGCCCCACGCCCCGGAAAGTGACGTCCGGGGCGTTTTATTTTGGGGTTTCTCCCCGCCCGCCATTTTCTTTTCTCTGCCCCAACGACGCGACTTGCATCCCCGCTTCACAAAATCTAAAGTGTTACCAAATTAATGAAAATGATAATGGGTGTTATTATTATTTTCATTTATTGAAGATGTATGGATACACGCAAAAGCCGTTGAACGGCGGCAGCTCGCCCGTTCGGCGCTTTTATTCGGGCTTATCAAAGGTAGGTAACATGTCGGACACCGCTTTGGCCTCTGAATGGTTGCCGCTGGCGCCAGCGCAGCTTGATTTCTGGGAAGAATACACCTTGCACCCCGGGCACGCCTTGTCCACTGTCGCGCACTGCACCGAACTGTGCGGCGCGGTGGAGGAAGCGGCGCTGTGCCGGGCGATTGCCGTCACCCTCGCCGAGACGCAGGCATTCGCCCTGCGTTTTGGCGAACGGTGTGGCGACCATCCGCCGCCGTTACGGCACGATCCGCTGTGCACCCCGCCATTACAACGCATCGATCTGCAAACGCATCGCGACCCCTGGCAGGCGGCACAGAGCCTGATGCACGATGACATCGCGCAGCATCGGGTGCTGCACTGCGAACCGCTAGCCGCGGCCTGGTTGCTCAAGCTGGGGCCGGAGCGCTACCTCTGGTACGTACGTGCGCACCATATTCTGATCGACGGATTCGGTATGGCGCTGATTGAACACCGCTGCGCGGCGTTATATGCGCACTACCTCGGCCAGAGAAGCGATAACGTTCCCTTGGGTGCTTTTGCCGCCTTTCAGCAGGCTGAGCTGGCTTACGCCGGCTCCGAACGCTGTGAGCGCGACCGGCGCTTTTGGCAGGCCTATCTGCCGCCGTCGCAGGCGCTGCCGACGGTGCGCAAGGGCGGTGAGGCCTATGGCGTGCGGCGTCTGAGCACCCACCACCGGCTGCCGACGGAAGTGTCGCACCGTCTGGCGCAGCTCGCGGATCGCAGCGGCATCAATTGGCCCGACTTGCTGGTGGCGTTGTCGGCGGCCTGGCTGTTTCAGGTGATGCCGCACCACGCCCGGCAGGGCGATGCGTTGCCGATGTGGATACCGGCGATGAATCGCCGCGGGCAGGCCGCCACCAACGTCCCTTCGCTGGCGGTCAATACCCTGCCGCTGCTGGTGCCGCCGCCTCAGGCGGAGACGCTGGGGGGCTTTCTGACGACGATGACGCGGCAGCTGCGTGAGTTGCGCAGCCACGCCGGCTATCGTCTGCGCCAGCTGGCCGCCGATCGCGGCGTGGAGCCAGACTCGCGCTTCTTTATCTCCCCCTTTATCAACGTACAGCCCTTCGATCCCCCCCGTTTTTCCGGCTGTAGCGGCACCCGCCGCGTATTGGCCGGCGGTTCGGGCGACGGTTTTAACCTGACTTATCGCGGCCGCACCGACGCCCGCGATCTGCAGGTGGATATCGATATCTATCTGGAGCAGTTTCCGGCGGAGGATGCGTTGGATTACGGCGAAGCGCTACAAGAGTTCTTGCTGCGCGCGCTGCAACGGGAAGCGTGGGATCAACCGCTGGCGGCCCTGACGGCGCTGCCCGCCTGATAAAACGCGGGCGGGGTATGTCCCGCCCGCGCTGTATTGCTTCAGCTTGCCAGCAACGCCGCGACTTCGCGTGCGTTCTTGCAGGGTAAGAGCGAACTGCTCACCAGCCGGGTGCCGAAAGCGTCATTGAGACGTTCCGCCACCCGTTTGATATGCGGCAGTTTCAGCCCCATGGCGATAAACGCCGTCTCTTCTCCCCATTCCGGGCGTGGTGTCACGCCGATCGCCTGCCAGTAAATCGTCAGGATCTCGCCGCTGCGCGCCAGCGGCGCGTTCGGCGGCGGGGCCGCACAGGCGTTCAGCGCCGGTGCGGTTTGCTGGTGGCTCAGGTCGGCGCGGATGCGATGGCGATCGGTTTTGCCGTTGGCGGACAGCGGCAACGCCACGTCGTGAATAAAGCGAGTGGGAATATGGGTGCAGGGCAGATAGCCGGTGGCGAAAGCGCGGATCTCGGACAGCGGCAGCGGTTTGCCGTCGCGGGTCAGATACAGGGCGCCGAGTGCCGCTTCGCCGTTCTCTCCGCTGGGGTAATCCACCACCACCATATCCTGGATCGCCGGATGGCGGCACAGCACGTCTTCGATTTCCGGCAGTGAGACGCGAACGCCGCGGATTTTCACATAGCCGTTCACCCGGGTGGCGAACATGATGTTGCCGTCCGCGCGATAGTAGCCCTGATCGCCGGTGCGGAAAGCGCGCAGCGGTTGCCCGTCCGGCCCTTCGAGGGTGACGAAATCATGCTGTTTTAGCTCACCCTGTTCCAGGTAGCCCAGCGCCAGGTTGACCCCGGCGGTATGAATGCGGCCGACCACGCCGGCCGGGCAGTGGCTGCCGTCGTCGTGGCAAATGAAGTAGCGGTTGGCCGGCAGCGGGCGGCCGTAAGGCACGGTGCCGCTCTCCTGCGGAGCGATCGGGTGCCAGATGCTCCAGATGGTGGTTTCGGTCGGCCCGCCGAGCGAGAACAGCGCGAGATCCGGGCGCAGGGTGCGCAGGGTTTGCACCGTTGCCGGTTTGATGTAGTCGCCGCCTTGCGCCACCAGGCGTAATGAACGCAGGCTGTCAGCCGTTCTACAGGTGAGCAGCATCTCCAGAATGGCGGGCACCGAGCACCACAGGCTGACCCGATGCTTTTCCACCAGTTGGTTCCAGCTGATGGCGTCTTTTTCCTGATGCGGCGCCGGCAGCACCAGCGTGGCGCCGGCGCACAGCGAACCAAACAGATCGAACATCGACATGTCGTGGTGCGGCGGCGTCACGGAAATGAAGACGTCGTCGGCGGTGACCGCCCAGCGTTGTTGGGTCTGGTGGATGACGTTGGCGGTGGCACGGTTGTTGAGCACCACGCATTTGGGCTTACCGGTGGTGCCAGAGGTGTACAGGTAGTAGCTCGCGGCCTGGCTGGCGCTGCGTTCCGCCAATGTCTGTTCATCCGGCAGCATGGGCGCGCGATCCGTCGGTGCCAGCAGGGCAGCCGGCGTCACGCCAATTGGCGTCTCCAGATCGCCGCCGTGCACCACCAGCGTTGGTCGGCAGTTTTCCAGCAGGTAGGCGGTGCGTTCCGGCGGCGAGTTGATATCGATAGGCACCCAGATCACGCCCAGCAGGGCGCAGGCGAGGCTAAATATGATCTGTTCCGGGCTGCGTGGCAGGTACAGCGCCACCACGTTGCCCGGTTGCACGCCGTGGCGCTGCAGGTTGGCGATCGCCGTGGCGATCCGCTGGCCCAGCTCGCGGTAGGTCAGCGTTTGCTCGCCGCAGATCAGCGCGTTGCCGCCGTTTTGCGCGCCGAACAGCCGCTCGGCCAGCTGTGCCAGATAAGGATAGGCAACGTAACTCGCTTCGCTGTCGTTGTGGCGGTAATGGGCCAGATCGATGAAGTCTCGTGGGGTAATCGCCAGATCGTCGCGTTGGCAACTGTGCAGGATGCGGCGCTGCAACGCCGCCAGCATGGCTTCTACCTGCTCGCCGTGCAGCGCCTGCTCGGCGTAGTCCACGCACAGCTGCAGGTTCTTTTCGCTGTCCAGCGTCAGGCGAATATCAATGGCGACCTGTGGCGTTTGGGTCAGGCCGTCGTGGAAGCGTACCGGTGCCTGGGCCGGCAGCGTCTCCCAGCCCAGGCAGTTGGTGAGGATCACCGGCAGCGCCGGGCCGCCCTGGCTTTGGCCGAGCAACTGCCGCGCCAGATCGACGCCGGAAAACGTCAGGTGGTCGAGCGCGCCGAGCACGTCGTCCTGCAGGGTTTGCGCGCGCTGAATAAAGTCTTCGCCGTGGCGGGAATAGCGCACCGCCACGAAGCTGGAGGCGTTGCCCAGGGTGCCGTCGGCGGCGGGGAACGCCACCGGCACCCCGACGCACAGCTCGCCGTCGGTGGTCCAGTGGGCCAGCGTATCGAGGATCAGCGCCGAGAGCAGGCTGTTGCGCAGCAGCGCATGCGGCGATCCCAGGCGGCCGAGTTGTTTTACCGTGTCGTGCGGCAGCGTCAGGGTGGCGCGGCGATAGCGCGATGAGGTGAGATGGGCGAGCGGGGCGCGCCACGGCAACGCCGACGGGGTGGTGACATCCTGCAGCTTGTCGCGCCAGTAGGCCGCGTCGGCCTGGCGCTGCGCCGCCGGTGCGGCGGGGGGCGGCAGCGCGGCGGCGGTCGGCGCCAGAGGGCGATCGTCGAACAGGCGCGCGATCACGCTGGAGATCCCTTGGCCGTCGAGGATCAACGCATCGAAGCTGGTAAAGATCAGCGTATCGTACGGCGATCCCGTCGGATCCTGCTGTTCGGCCCGTAGGATCACGGCGATGCGCCACAACGGTTGGCTCGGATTGTGGCGCTGGTGGGAGTAACGCTCGCGCAGCTGTTCAACCTGGCGCTGCGCCGCTTCGCCATCAAGGGCGCGCAAGTCGTGGCGATCCAGATGCAGCATGGCTTCCGGGCGCACGTGCTGCGTGCCGCGCTGCACATCGATGCAGGTACGCAATGCCGGGTAGTGCTGTACCAGCTCGGTCAGGCGCGCTTCAAGGCGCGGTACATCCAGCTGCCGGGCGCGGTATTCGCGAAAATCGTGCATCGCCACGCCGCCGAGCGGCCATCGATCGCTGCGGCCCAGAAGATAGGCCTGCTGCAGTGCGGTTAATGCTGTCTCCATGGTACTTCCCTATAGTCGCTAACCGATTAAAACGAGCCGGGCGCCACGCGCCCGGAAACCGATCTCAGTGCTGCGGCGCCAGCGCGGCGAGCAGCGTTTTCGCATGCCGCGCCGCTTCGGGCGAGCGTTGGCAAATCAGTGCCGCCAGCGCCGCCGGGGAGGGATGCGTCGCCAGATCCTGCGCCGTCAGCGCCGCAGCCAGATACTTGTTGAGCACCTTCAGCAGCGCGTTGATCCCGGCATCCGGCAAGGCCAAGCGGTGGATATCGTCGTGGTCGCGCAAGCCGGCCTCGGGGGCCACCCGCGCCAGCAGCCGATGCAGCACCTGGCGCACCGGTGCCTGCTGCGCCAGCGCGTCGGGTGTGCATTGCGCCAGCAGCTGTGCCAGCGGGCGCTCGAACGCCCCCGCTTGCCGCGCGGCCAGGTGCAGCAGCGCCCGGTAACAGGCCAGCAGGCGTGGCAGCACCTGCTCGGGGAACGCGTCCAGCCGCACGTCCCAGTTGATCAGAATGCCGTCGTCGACGTGGGCGACCTGCGCATCCAGCGCCACCTGTGGCCCCTGAGAGATCACCCAGCCGAGATGGCCAAAGGTGTCGGTGACCCGTTCGGAAAACAGCGTTTTACCGCGGATGCCGAAACCGGCGGTAAACACCACCGGCGAAGGCTGCAGGCCGCCGTGCAGGCGCGACAGATCGCGCATCACGCTGACGCCGGGATAATCCGCATGCTTGATCAGCTCCGCCAGCTGCGTCATCAGGCGCCGGCAGAAGGCGCTCAGATTTTCCGTCGGGTTCAGTACCACGCCGAGCAGCACCAGGTTAGAGAAGTCGCCGATGAGGCGATGTGCGTCCTCCCGTTCGCTCTCGCGGTGGAACAGCGGCACGTTGAGCCGGAAGCGCGTCATGTTCCAACCCTGGCCGACGGCCAGCGCGAACAGCGCTAAAAACAGCGTCGAGAGCGAGGTGCGGTGCCGTTTGGCGACGGCTTCCAACGCGCGGGTTTCTTCCGCGCTCAGCTGTACGGCCAGGCGATCGCTGCGGCAGCGGTCTGGTGTGCGCAGCAGGCGCGGCGCCGGCGGTACCTGCGCCAGGCGTTCACGCCACCAACGTTGGCTGCGTTCGCGCCGCTGGCGCAGCGCGTCGTCGGCATCGCGTTGTGCGAGGTGATCGAAGTAGGCCGGCGGCGCGTCATGAGAAGGGGCCGGTGGGCACTGGTGATAAAACGCCGCCAGATCCTCCATCAACAGGCGAAAGCTCATGGCATCGCCGGCGATCATGTCGAGATCGACATGCAAACGGCTGCGCCCCGCCGGCAGCAGGCTCAGGCTGATGTCGCAGGGAATGCCCTGTTCCAGCGGCAGCAATTGGGTGCTTTTCGCCTGGCGTTTGGCGGCGAGCGAGGCCGACAACGTCGCTTCGTCGGCGTGGCGCCAGTCGTCGAGATGCAGCGTATGCCGGGGGCCGGGGGGAACAATCGTCTGGCGGCCATCGTCGGTGATGCGCAGGCGCAACAGCGGATGACGCAGGTACAACGCATCGACGGCCTGGCGCAGGCGAGCGACGTCCAGTTCGCCGCCGTCGAACTCCGCATACAGGTGAGCGGCCATGCCACCCAGAGGGGGAGCGGAGTGTCGGCCTACCCAGTAGGCGGCCTGCATCGTGGTCAAAGCTTTCATCGGGTATCCATTTTGATTCAGCCAACGAGACTGCAAGAATATATCTAAATGTTAATAGGAATGAAAATTATTATTATTTGATTCATTTGGATGAGGAATGCTATCTATAAGGGGTTTTAGCGGTGGCGTGCTGAGACTGCATCAGATGAAAATAATTTATTTATATTATTCTTAGCATTGTAATGATTGCTTGTTATTGCAGCGCTTGTTTTACCTACGGAAGTATAAGGTTTTCTGGCAGTTGTTATGGTCGGTACTACGCCTTTATTGATAATGATTTGCATTAAAAAATGCAAAATATTATCATTCTTAACATTATTTTACGTTTTTAAACAAGCCGCCGGCCACTCCGCCGGCGGCTTGATCGTGGATGGGGCCGCGCCCGTCCGGCCGCGAAAGGCATGGGTTTGCCGCAGGGATAAGCAACACAAAGGTCGGGAAGGCCGTAGCGTCATGGTCTGTGTGAGTGTCGATGTAGGTTGTGTAAAAAAAAATCAAATTTTGTGCACCTCTGGGATGAAAGGAGAAGACATCTATGGGCAAGCATTTTGCGGCTCAACGGCATGAAAGCGTAGGAAACGGGGAAAAGACGGGGTTGAAAGCCATTGGGGCGTTTTCCTCCGTATTTTTAGGGGTTTGTTCACTGGCGATCGGTAACGTCAACGCGGCGGAAACCAAGAGCAACGAAACCTACCAGGACGCGGAAACGCTGCTGGTCACCGGTGAGAAGATCAAACGTTCCATTTTCGACACCGGCTCCAGCGTGCAGGTGTTCGACAGCAACCGCATCGCCTCGATGCCCGACGCAGTGCAGATCCCCGATCTGCTGCGCATGACCCCCAACGTGGTGGATCTGGGCATCGGCAACGAACTGCCAACCGTGCGCGGCATCGACGGTTCCGGCCCGAACGTCGGCGCCAACGCCTTCCTCAGCGGCACCCGCCCGCGCCTCAATCTGTCATTGGACGGCCGTTCGCTGACCTATAACGAACAGGCGTTCGGCCCGCAGTCGCTGTGGGATCTGGATCGCGTCGAAGTATTCCTCGGCCCGCAAAGCTATATTCAGGGGCGTAACGCCATCGCCGGCGCCATCGTCATGGCCAGTAAAGACCCAACCTTCGAATGGGAAAGCGCCTTCAAGGGCGGGGCCGGCAATCAGCACTCTTCACAGTTGGCGGCCATGGCGTCCGGCCCGCTGGTGGAAGATCAGCTGGCATTCCGCGTCAGCGTCGATCGTCAGCGCCGCCGCAGCGAGGCCGATCTGCCGTCGTATGCGCCGGTGGGCGATCCGCGTGAAGTGGAAGCCACCACCGCCCGCGCCAAGCTGTTGTTCAACCCGGCCGGCCTGCGCGATCTGACCAGCAAGCTGACTTTTACCCACTTCGGCAGCACCGCGCCACAGAACGAAAGCCTTAATCCGCAGCCGCATCCCATCAAGCCGAACTACGAGTCGCGCCGGCCGATATTCAAAAGCAACATGAACAGCACCATCTGGGATTTGGCCTGGGAGGAGTCCGACGCGCTGACGTTGGAAAACCGCGTTATTTACACCGATTTCAACATCAACCGCCCGACGGCCTATAACATGCCTTATGCCGCCGATATCCAGGGCCAGGAGGTGCATGTGGAGCCGGTGGTGCGCTTCGGCGGGGCGGACAGCCGCCTGCACGGGCTGGCGGGGCTGCGTTATTTCCACGGCACGCAGGACGAGTTCGTCAACATCTTCGGCGGTTCGCGCTTCAAGGATAAAACCGATACCCATTCGGCGTTCGCCGAGCTGACCTATGCGCTGACGCCGCAGGTGGATGTGACCGCCGCCAGTCGCCTGGAACGCGAACACCGCCGCCGCGATGGTGGGAGCCAGTCGGTACGCATCGACTTCGACGAAACCTACACCGTGTTCCTGCCGAAGCTGGACGTGGCCTGGAAGCCGACGGATACCCAAACCTACGGCGCCAAGATCGCGCGCGGCTATAACGCCGGCGGTGGCGGCATTACTTTCGGTTCGCCGGTGGTCAGCTACACCTACGGTTCCGAATACGTCTGGAACTATGAACTGTACACCCGTCATCACCTGAAAGACGCCAACGTGGTGCTGACGGGTAACATCTTCTACAACGATTACAAGGATATGCAGCTCCCTTACTCGCTGGGTGATAACTCCAGCGTGATCCGCAACGCCGACAAGGTGGAAACCTACGGTGCGGAAATCGGCGCCACCTGGCAGCCGCGCTGGGACTTCGAGCTGTTCGGCAACCTCGGCCTGCTGAAAACCGACATCAAGAAATTCTCGGGCAGCGGCGTGGAAGGGCACGAGTTGGCGCGTGCGCCGGCCTATACCGCGAACGTGGGCGCCAAATACCAGTTCCTGAAAGGATGGGAGCTGAGCAGCAACGTGGCGTTTACCGACTCCTACTACTCTGCTTACGACAATGATTCACGCGGGCGCGTCGGTTCCTATTGGACGACCAATGCCCAGCTGGCCTACACCTTCGCCTACGGCCGCGCCACGCTGTATGCGAAAAACCTGTTTGACTCCGACCGCCGCGAAATGATCAGAAATAACGACATTTACACGGCGAATATTCAGCCAGGTCGCTTGGTCGGCGCGGCGGTTGAGCTGAATTTCTAACGCTATCGCGATGACGGGGGACGGATGTCCCCCGTTTTTATGCGCTATCCCGGCACGGCCGGGCAAAGGAGATAACGCAGTGATCGGTGATTTTGACAGCATTCTGAGCGATGAAGAGGCCCAGCGGCTGGAGAGCGCGTTTCAGGCGCTGGGCGCGGAGTCGGCGAACGGCGAGCGGCCGGTGAGCGAAACCGAAGAGCGGGCATGGTTTGCCCATCTGCAACAGGGTGACGCGCGCGGGCAGCGGGCGCTGGCCTGGCGCCTGACGGGGGACGTGGATATCGCCCGCCTGACGGCGGCGCTGCAGGCGCTGGTACGGGAAACGCCGGGCGTGGACGTACGCTACGTTTTTGATGACGAAAAGGGTCTGGTTAAACGCACCGCCGGTTCGGCGCCGTTGCCGGTGAGCCTCCGTCAGGTGGCGGATGAACAACAAGCTATTCGCTGCCTGCTGCAGGCGCAGGCAGCGCCGTTTGCACTGGAAGACGAAGCGCCGCTGCGCTGCCTGCTGTTGCTCACGCCGGGCGGTGACCTGATTTTAGGCGCGGTATTGCATGACATCCTGGCGGAAACGTTGCCGTGGCGCCTCCTGCCGGTGATGCTGTCCGCTCGTTACAACGGGGAGGCGATGCCTCTGCCTCTGGACACTGTTTTTGCGGCGGAACCGGTCGAACGGCAGGAAAGCCAGGAGCCGCAGCTGCCCTGGGCGCGCCAGGCGGTAGCGTTGTTGGATTACCGCAGCCCGACGCAGTGCGCCGAAGCGCTGCCGCCGGTTGGCGCGCGCGTCGTCACGCGCATTGCGCGCACGTTGCTGCCCGCCAACGACTCGCCACAGGCCTTGCTGGCGGCGGTGGCGGCGCGTTTTGCCGAGTTCGTCGCCGCGCAGGCCGGCGGGCAAGCGGTGCAGCTGTGCGTACCGGTGGCGGACGCGGCGGAGCTCGTCGGCCTGGAGATCGGCCTGACGTCGGCGGCGCTGATGCGCCTGACCGTGCGGCATGGCGACGGCGATGCCGGGCAACGGCTGTTGGCGCAGACCGTGGCCGAGCAGCCGGACCCGCAGCAGGCGCAGCTGCTGGTAGCCTGGTGTGACGATCTGGCTGCGGACTGGCGGCTGGAGGGCGCTCACGCCGAACGCCTGTTACTGCCGCCGTTGCATACGCCGTTTGAACTGGCGCTGCTGTTGGGTTTGCCGGAAGCGGAAGCGCTGACGCTGGAGCTGGTCACCGACCCGCGTCTGTCTCCCCATGTGGCGCCTTTCCTGTTGGAACAGTTCAGCGCGTTCCTGGCCGGGCAGCGCATTGCCGTTGCATTGACGGTGACTGAGGCCGTGTCCCCGGCGATGACCGCGCCGGCGGTGTACGGCGACGCGGACGAAAGCGTTGCGCCGCTGATCTTGCAGGCGTTCCGCGAGGCGCTGGTGGCGCCGGAAATGACCTTGGATGAAGATTTCTTCGATCGCGGCGGCCATTCGCTGGTGGCCACCCGGGTGATTGGCCGGTTGCTGAGCCTGCATCAGATCGAAATCAACATCAACGATCTGTTCAGCCACCCGACGGCGCGCACGCTGGCGGGATACGCCAAACGCCTGAGCGTCGCCCTGCCGAATGCCACGATGGCCGCCGCCGACGATCACGATCGCGCGCAGGCGCCGCTGTCGCTGGCGCAGGAATCGCTGTGGAAGGTGTATGAAGCCTTCGGCCATGACGAGATCTTCAATCTGCCGTTCTCTCTGCGCTTCTTCGATGCGGTGGATGAAACGGCGTTGCGTCAGGCGTTTATCGACGTCATGACCCGTCATACCGTGCTGCGTTCGCGCTTCGTCGAGCGGCAGGGCGAGGTGGTGCAGGTGGTGGTACCGGCCGCCGAGCTGCCGGATTATCAGTGGTTCCGCTTCTCCCACGAGACGCCGGCGGGCAACGCCGCCGCCCTGTTGGCCGACGCCGGCCAGCACCGTTTCGATCTGGCCGCCGAGCTGCCGCTGCGCGTCACGCTACTGCGCGATGCGGACAACGGCCAGCAGTTGCTGTCGCTGTTGTTCCACCACGTGGTGCTGGATGAGTGGTCGCTCAACCTGATGATGGATGAGCTGGGCGTCGCCTACCGCCATCGCGTCGCCGGCCAGGCGCCACAGTGGAGCGGGCAGCCGCCGCAGTTCCACACTTTCGCCCGGCAGCAACGGGCCTCCGGGGTGCAGCAGCAACATTTGGACTACTGGCTCGACGCGCTGCGCGGCGCGCCGGTCGGGCAGCCTATCTTCCAACAAGAGCCGTCCACCCACCCGGCGGTGCCGGCACCGGCGGACGTCAACGGCGGCTGGCTGGAGTTCGAAGTTGATCCTGCCGTGGCGGAAGGCCTGTATCAACTCGCTCGCCGCAACAACGCGTCGCTGTTCAACGTGGTGTATGCCGGCATCACCTCGGCGCTGCGCCTGCTCGGCGGCCCGGCGGATCTGCTGGTGGGTACCTCGACCTCCGGCCGTAACAACGCCGAGTTCTTCGATACCGTCGGTTACTTCACCACCGTGGTGGTGCACCGCGTACGTTTCGACGAGGGGTTGACGGTGGCGGGGTTGGTCAGCCAGGTGAAAAACACCATCAACGGCTCGCTGCCGTACACCGATATTCCGATCGATCTGGTGGAAGAAGGGCTGTTCGGCGTGGACGCCGACCGCAAGAACCACATGTTCGAAGTGTTTATCCAGATCCACAGCCGCATCAAGCTGAACGGCGAGTTCCGTCTGCAGGACGGCAGCGCGATCGCCTACCGTCAGGTGGAACCGGAAAAAGCCGAGTCGCTGCTCGGCCTGCAGTTTGAGGTGATGGAAGACGATCTGGCCGGGGTGAAATCCCTGCGGGTGATGATGACCTACCGCCAGGATCACTACAGCAAGGAACAGGCCGATCTGATCGCCGGCGGCGTTCAGCACGTCTTCACCCAGTTTGCGCAGCCCATCGCTGGCGATATCGCTCTGGCGGCATTGCCGCCCGGGCCGCAGGCATGACGTTGTTTCACTCTAACCGAAAGCATGATTTTCAAGGAGATAAAAGGATGTCTGGAACCCTAGCAACCCCGCGCGCGTTACTGTCTCTGCTGGTGGCGGCCTCTCTGGTAGTCGCCGGCGCCGCGCAGGCGGACGATGCCGGCATCAAACCGCAGGACATCAAGCGTCAGGCGCTGTCGTCGGCGGTGGTGGAGATGGCCTACAGCACATCGCAGCAGGCGCTGTTCGTCAGTGCGCCGGACTGGAAAGAAGAGGCGCGCTCCCGTGTGCTGCGTCTGGATCCCAACACGTTGGCGATCAAGGCGGAGATCCCGCTGCAGGTGAAAGGCTTCGGTGTGGCGCTGAACGATGCGGGCAATCGTCTGTACCTGACCCAGGGCTTCAACGGCGAAGTCGGGGTGGTGGACACCCGTGCCAACCATGCGCTCGGCAGTATCAAACTGCTGGATAAAGCGGTGCTGGAGCAGGCTTACAAGCAGGCGGGCATCAGCGGCAAGCGCCTGGATTTCCTGTTGGCAGAGCTGAAGAAGTTCAAAATCACCGAGGACTACCTGTACCGCATCCGCGAGATCACGTATGACGCGCCAAGCGGCCGTCTGTTCCTGCCGGGTCTGGGCTTCGGCGTCGACAGCGTGCTGTACGTGGTCGATACCAAAGCCGGCAAGCTGGAAAAAGTGATCCCGGGCTTCGGCTACAACGCGGTGGGCATCACGCTGGATGAGAAGGGCCGTCGGGTCTTCGTCTCCAACATGCAGGGGCAGGTGATCACCCTGAACGCCGACACGCTGGCGATCACCGCCACGCACGAAGTGCAGGCCGATCAGCTGCTGAACCTGGTGTATGACCCGGCGAGCAACCGCCTGCTGGGCGTCGATCAGGGCATCGATCGCGACGACTACCGCAATCATCATCTGGGGCACGACTACGTGAAGCGCAGCAGTGGCCACCGGGTGTTTGCGCTGGATGCGGACAGCGGCAAGGTGCTGGCCAGCGAGCTGACGGATGAGGTGCCGATCGGCCTGCTGCTCGACGAGCGTAGCCAGCGGCTGTACGTCGCCAACCGCAAAGGGGTGCGCGTGGAACACGGCGCCGGTACGCTGACGGTGTTCGACGCCAAGACGCTCAAGCGCCTGCAAACCGTGGATCTGCCGCCGCACCCTAACAGCCTGGCGCTGGATCCGAAAGGCGATGCGCTGTTCGTGACGGTGAAAAACGACGGCGCGGCCACCAAAGCCGGCAAACCGGAAAGCGTGGTGCGCATTCAGCTAAACGCGAAGTAACGGAATGGAAAGATAAAAAAGGGGCGCCGCGGCGCCCCTTCAGGTTGCTGACAAAGGAGGAAAAAGCGTGGTTTTTCCTCCTTTGTGGTTATCAGCCGAAAACCAATGAATTGATTTTCCTTCTTTTCTATTGCCTGCTGTAAGCTTGGCCACGCCATCAAATTTGGCATTAACGACAAGGGGCGCCGCGGTGCCCCTTGTCGTTGGGTCATGTCATCAGAAGTGGGTGTTGATGCTCATGTAGTAGGTGCGGCCCGGTTCGTTGTAGGTGGCTGCGCCTGCCCCGGCGATGTTGATCACGCCGGTGTTTGGGTCACCCACGTTCTGCGCGTTGCCGGCGCGGAACTGGCGTTTGTCGAACAGGTTGTCGATGCCGGCGGTGAGACTGACGTTTTTGGTCAGGTCATAGGTCGCGCTGGCGCCGACGACGGCGTAAGGGCTGACCTCATGGGTTTCGCCGCCGGTGGCAGGTTTACCCTGGTAGTTGTACTTCTTCGGCTTCTGGCGGCCGTACCAGGTCAGGGTGGACTGCATCGACAGATCCTGCGTAGCCTGCCAGCTGAGGGTCGAGTTGACGGTGAACTTCGGGATCACCGACAGGTAATCGCCGGTGGTCTTGTTCTTGTTCTCGATCATGTAGGTGGCGTTGTTGCTCCAGGTGACGGTCTCGCTGACCGGCACGTTCAGCGAGCCTTCCAGCCCCTGCACCACCGCCTTCGGTACGTTTTCCCATTGGTAAACCGCCGTGCCGGTGCTGCTGGTGGCGATGCGGGAGTTGCCTGCCTCGATCTTGTTGCGGTAATCGTTGCGGAAGTAGGTCACGCCGGCCAGCCAGCCGTCGTTATGGAACTCCAGCCCGATCTCTTTGTTGACGCTGGTTTCTGCCTTCAGATCGTCGTTGCCGAGCAGATAGCAGCCTGTTTTGGTGTCGCTGCCGGCACATCCCTGGCCTTTGCTGTACAGCAGGTAGTTGCCATTCGTCTGGAACAGCGTCGGCGCCTTGTAGGAACGCGCGATGCCCATCTTCAGCGTGAAGTAATCACCCAGTTCCTGCGACAGGTTCAGCGCCGGGCTCCAGTTGTTGCCGGATTCTGAATGCAGATCGTAGCGCAGGCCTGGCGTCAGCATGGTGGTGTCGGTCAGTTCGATATTGTCTTCGGCAAACAGCGAGAAGATATGCGCGGAAGCGTAAGGGCTGCGCGTACCGGTAGTCATGCCGGGAATGGTGCCGCCCATCATCGTTTGGCTGGTGGAAGAGCCGTCTTTCATGCGCTGCTGAGTCCACTCGGTGCCCAGCGTGGCGGTCTGCGCGACACCCAGCTCAAACGGCACGCTGACTTCGCTGTGCGCCAGGAAGTCGTCCAGCTTGGTGGTGCCGAAACCGGCGTTCTTGGCGTCAAAGATGCCTTCGGTACCGCCGGCCAGTCCTTCGTTTATACGGGTGTTGCGGGTGCGTTCGAACTGCACGTAGTTGTTGGTGCTCACGCCGTTATCCCAGGCGCCGCGGTGGGTCAGGCCGAAGGTTTCGCGGTAGATGCGGTTGGTTTCTTTGCCGTAGTTGCTCTGCACCAGCGGGTTGGAGTTGGTGTTCTGGGTATCGCCGGCGTACAGGTTGCCCTGGCGACCGTAGGCGTATTCGAACTCCAGCGACTGCAGATGGGCGAATTCCCAGCGCAGCAGGGCGTCGATGTTTTTATCGATCACCCCTTCGCGTCCGGCGGGAACGCTATTTTCATAGCTTGGGGTGGTTGCGGTAGCCGGAGCGCGGTACGACTTATGGGATTCGTTGATATCCCAGGCGTCGGCCTGCGTTTTGCTGTAGCCGCCGAACAGGCGGAAGCTCAGGGTATCGCTCAGCGGGCCGGACAGGCTGAAGTCGGTGCGCTTGGTGGCGCCTTCCTGCTTGTGCTGCGGCACGTTGAAGTAACCGTTCAGCGAGCCGTGTAGCGCATCGCCGGCCTTCTTGGTGATGATGTTGACCACGCCGCCCGCGGCGCCGTTGCCGTAGCGCGCCGCGGCGGGGCCGCGCAGCACTTCGATGCGTTCGATCATTTCCGGCGGCACCCAGGCGGTATCGCCGCGGGAGTCGCGCTCGCCGCGCCAGCCCTGACGTACCGAGTTGCGGCTGGAGGCCGGTTTGCCGTCGATCAGAATCAGGGTGTTTTCCGGGCCCATGCCGCGGATATCGATTTGGCGGTTGTTGCCACGCTGGCCGCTGGTGGAGTTGCCGGTCAGGTTAACCCCAGGCATGGTGCGGATCAGCTCGCTGATGTCGCGTGCCGGCGGGCGTTTCTTGATTTCGTCGGCGGTGATGGTGGACACCCCGGGCGCCTGCAGGTTCTGTTTTGCGGCGGTAACGACGATGGTGTCTTCCCCGCGCGGTTTTTTATCCGTCGCGCCGCTGTTTTCTTCCGTGGCGGCGGTGTCGGTCTGCTGCGCGGCGTTGGCGAACGCGGATGCGCCCAGCCCCAAGCCGATGAGCGTGGCTAAAGAAATACGCGATAACGTGCTTTTCATGTGTGCTTCCTACCTTGCTGCCATCCTCACCGCGTGGGAGGAAGGGCGGTTGTAGTGTTTGTGTAGTCAGGAATAGAAAATCGGCTGCGGCAAGGGATGCCATTTCTGTATCCCCGATCCCTGTCCGTTGCGCGCAATACCAGCACGATCTCCAAGGCTTACACACTATTGCAAATGAAAATAATTATCAATAGTATTCGATGTACAGTGCGTCCGGGCGGTGACCGGCGAGAGGGATCTGTCGGCATTCCTTGGAGCCGCCAACTACAAAATGGGTAGGCGTTGTGAATACAGAACTACAGTCAGAAAGCAGCAGATTATTGGCCAGCAGCAATGCGGGCAGTCCAGGGTGGTGGTTGACGGTTGCGCGTCGCGGGACGCCCTGGGTCGAACCGGTGGGTAATGGCCGGTGGCGCGCCACCTTCTTCTGGCGCGACCCTCAGGGATGTGAATTGACCTCCGCCTATCGTCGCGTGTGGATCAACATCAACTGCCTGACCGACCACCATCAGCCGAATCCGCCGCAAAGCCTGCAGCGTTTGGCCGGTACCGACGTGTGGTATTGGCAGACCGAGCTGAACGGCGCCTGGCGCGGCAGTTATTGCTTTATCCCTTGCTTTGACGATCGGCCGCCGGCCTTTAGTGGCGACGATGTCCACGCCAACATGCACAACCTGCGTCACTGGTGGCACCGGGTGTTTGCCGGCGCGACCCATGATCTGCTCAACCCGCATCGCTCCTGGCAGAGCGCCAGTGGCCACAGCGTCTCCGGCCTGCATATGCCGGATGCGCCGCCGCAGCCGGTATGGCGTCCATTCGACGAGTATGAGATCGCCAGCGGGCGCTGCACGCCGCCGCTGCCGGCGCGTTTGCAGCGCCACACCTGGCGGAGCGAGCGTCTGGGCAACAGCCGCGACGTCTGGATCTACACCACCGGCGACAGCAAACCGGCCGAACGCCCGCTGGCGATTCTGCTCGACGGCCAGTTCTGGGCGAAGCAGATGCCGGTCTGGGAGCCGTTGATGCAGCTGACCCGCGAGGGGGCATTGCCGGAAGCGGTGTATGTGCTGATCGACATCATCAATCTGCCGCACCGCGCGCGCGAGCTGACCTGCAAGGAGGATTTTTGGCTGGCGGTGCAGGAAGAGCTGATGCCGCAGCTGGCTGAATGGGCGCCGCACAGCGACAAACCGGCCGATACGGTGGTGGCGGGGCAAAGCTTTGGCGGCTTGGCCTCTCTGTACGCCGGGCTGCGTTGGCCGCAGCGATTCGGCGCGGTGATCGCTCAATCCGGCTCCTACTGGTGGCCGCGGCGCGACATGCTGCAGCTGCCGAGCATTCCCGACGATGCCTGTTGGTTGACGCAGCAGGTAGAGCTGCATGGTCTGGGCAGCCACGGTGCGCTGAAGGTGTTTATGGAAGCCGGTTCGCAGGAAAAGCTGGTGCACCGGGTCAGCGATCAGATGGCGTCATGCCTGAGAGAACGCGGCCACCGGGTGCATTACCGGGTGGTGGAAGGCGGCCACGACGCGCTGTGCTGGCGTAGCGGCCTGACCGACGGGCTGCAGATAGTATGGGCTTCCGCTTTCGACACCGCCTATCCGGCAGCGGCGACGGCAACGGTACGAGGAGCGCATGATGGAAAGCCTGAATTCGTTTGATGATCAACAGCAGCGCAGCCTGGTGCTGCGCAACGTACAACAACAATACAGCCTGTGGCCGGATTTCCGCGCCATTCCGTCCGACTGGACGATCGCGTTTGGCCCGGCGACGCGCGCAGCGTGTGCCGACTGGCTGGAACAGCATTGGCAAGACATTCTGCCGGTCACAGCACGCAAGGCGTGACCGGCGTCAGGTAATGACGGGAGCAACAAGCAGTGTCACAAATCCCTAACTCTCTCAGCGGCCCGGCGCTTGCGGGCGAATGGCCGCTGGTGGCGGCGCAACCCGGCATCTGGGTGGCCGATCAGATCTCCCCGCATCGCAATGCCTACGCGGTGGCGCACGCCATCGAACTCAACGGCCCGATCGCCGTGGAACGCCTGCTGCAGGCTATCGCTCAGGGGCTGAGCGAGGTGGACATGCTGCGCCTGCGTTTTGCGGAGCGCGATGGCGTGCCGGTGCAATGGCTGGATGACGCGCTGGCGGTGCGAACCCCGGAGCGGGTCGATTTGACGTCATCGCTGGATCCTGAAGCCGCCGCGCGTGCGCTGATGGATATCGATCTGGCGGGCGATCTGCGCGCCGGCAGCGGCGCGCCACTGTATCGCCACGTGGTGATGCGGCTGGCGGATGATCGCTGGTTCTGGTATCAGCGTTATCACCATCTGTTGGTGGACGGTTTCAGCTTCACCGCCATCGCTCGCCGCGTTGCGGCGATTTACACTCATCTCTGCCGCGGCGATGTGCTGGAACCGACGCCTTTCACCGCGTTCAGCGACGTGGTGGCGGAGTACCAGGCTTATCGGCAGGCGCCGGCCTGGCAGCGCGACGCCGATTTCTGGCTTGATAAAGCGCGCCAATTGCCACCGCCGGCCACGATCTGCCCGCAGCCGTTGGCCGGGAAAACGCCCACGCCGCGCATCCACCGGCTGGAACTGCGCTGCGATCCGCAGGCCTTCGCCGAACTGGTGCAAAACGGCGCGCAGCAGAAGCTGAACGCTGCCGATATGGCGGTGGCGCTGCTGGCGCTGTGGGTGTCGCGCCTGAGCGGCCAGCCGAGCTACAGCGCCGGTTTCATCTTCATGCGCCGTACCGGATCGGCCGCCTTGTGCGCTGCCGGCCCGGTGATCAACGTGTTGCCGATGGAGATGCATCTCGAGCCGCAGGCCACGCTGTATGAAGCCGCCGCCCGCATCAGCCGCGAACTGAAAGCGGTGCGCCGCCATCAGCGTTACGACGCCGAACAGGTGCAGCGCGATCTGGGGCGCATCGGCGACGGTGAGCCGCTGTACGGCACGGTCTTCAACTTCAAGATGTTCGATTACCAGCTGGATTTCGCCGGTATCGCAGGCATTACCCACGATTTGGCCTCCGGGCCGGTGCGCGATCTGGAAATTGCGCTGTTTATCGACGAACACCATCAATTGAAGGTTGAGCTGCTGGCCAACGCCGAGCGTTACAGCCGCCAGGAACTGCAGGCGCATCTGCAGCGGTTGCCGTTGCTGCTGGCGCAGTTCGCCGCGCAGGTGGCGTTGCCGATCGGTGAAGCCGATATGCTGACCGCCGCAGATCACGAACTGCTGGCGCGGGTCAACGACACGGCGCATCCGGTGCCGGCGACCACGCTGAGCCAACTGCTGGCGCAGCAGACGCAAACTACGCCGGACGCACCGGCGCTGGCGGATGCGCAGTTCAGCTTTACCTACCGCGAGACGCGCGAGCAGGTCACGGCGCTGGCGCGCCAGCTGGTTGCGCAGGGCGTGCGGCCGGGTGACATCGTGGCGGTGGCGCTGCCGCGTTCGGTGTTTCTGTCGCTGGCGTTGATGGCGATCGTGGAAGCGGGCGCCGCTTATCTGCCGCTGGACACCGGCTATCCGGACGAGCGGTTGGCGATGATGCTGGAAGACGCCGCACCCCGTTTGGTCATCACCAACCCGGAGCAGCAGTCGCGTTTCGCCGACAAGGGCGAAATATTGCTGTATGACGCGCCGCTGGCGGCCGATCACGCCGCCGGGGTGGCGATCGCAGGCCCGACGCCGGATCATGCGGCCTATATCATCTTTACCTCCGGCTCCACCGGGCGCCCGAAGGGCGTGCTGGTCGGCCATCAGGCGATCGTCAACCGCTTGCTGTGGATGCAGCACAAGTATCCGCTGGGGGCGGACGATGCGGTGCTGCAGAAAACGCCGTGCAGTTTCGACGTCTCGGTGTGGGAGTTCTTCTGGCCGCTGATGGTCGGCGCGCGGCTGGTAATGGCGCCGCCGGAGGCGCACCGCGATCCGCAGCAGCTGCAACAGCTGATCGCGCAACATCGCATTACCACCTTGCACTTCGTGCCGTCGATGTTGGCGGCTTTCGTCGCCGCATTGGATGACGAGGCGGCGGTGGCGAGCTGCGCCGTGCTGCGCCGGGTGTTCTGCAGCGGCGAAGCGCTGCCGGCGGAGCTGTGCCGCCTGTGGCAAAGCCGCACGGCGGTGCCGTTGCACAACCTCTACGGCCCGACCGAAGCGGCGGTGGACGTCACCTGGCATCCGGCCTACGGCGACGCGCTGGCGAAAGTGACCGGCGCCAACGTGCCGATCGGCCTGCCGGTATGGAACACCGGGCTGCGTATTCTGGATGCGCGGCTGCGGCCGGTGCCGCCGGGCGTGGCGGGCGATCTTTATCTGACCGGCGTGCAGCTGGCGCATGGCTACCTCGGCAGGCCGGAGTTGACCGCCAGCCGTTTTGTCGCCGATCCGTTCGGCACCGGCGGGCGCATGTACCGCACCGGCGACGTGGCGCGTTGGCTGCCGGACGGCGCGGTGGAATACCTGGGCCGCAGCGACGATCAGTTGAAAATCCGCGGGCAGCGTATCGAACTGAGCGAAATCGACCACGCCTTGCTGTCGCTGCCGGGCGTGCGCCAGGCGGTGACGCACGCGTTGGTGCTGCAGGGCACACCGGTGGACGCCGGCGGAGATGCGCGCCAGCTGGTGGGCTATCTGGTGCTGCAGCCCGGCGCGAGCTGGGATGCTGAAGCCTTGCGCGCGGCGCTGGCCGACCGCCTGCCGCCGCACATGGTGCCGGTAGCGCTGGTGGCAATGAGCGAACTGCCGTTGAGCGCTAACGGCAAGCTGGACCGCAAGGCCTTGCCACAGCCGCAGGGCGGTGAGCGCAAGGCAGGACGGCCGCCGCAGGCGGGGTTGGAAAGCGAAATCGCCACGGTGTTCGCCCGTTTGTTGCAGCGTGAGCAGGTGTTCGCCGACGACGACTTCTTTGCGCTCGGCGGCCATTCGCTGCTGGCGATGCGCCTGGCGGCGGAGTTGCGCCGCGATCTGGGCAAGGCGGTGTCCGTCGGCCAGGTAATGGTGGCGTCGCGTGTCGAGCAGCTGGCCGCCTTGCTGGCGGAAGATCGCACGCAGGAAGAGGCCGATCGCAGCGGATTCGATAGCGTATTGCCGCTGCGCGTGACCGAGGGGCCGACGCTGTTCTGTCTGCACCCGGCGTCCGGTTTCTCCTGGCAGTTCAGCGTATTGCCGCGCTATCTCGATCAGCACTGGTCACTGGTCGGCATCCAGTCGCCACGGCCGGATGGCCCGCTGGCGCTGAGCGAAGACATGGATCAGGTGGTGGATACCCACCTGCAGACGGTGCTGCAGGTGCAGCCGCACGGGCCGTATCACTTTATCGGCTACTCGCTGGGTGGCACGTTGGCGCAGGGCATCGCCGCCCGGTTGCAGGCGCGCGGCGAGCAGGTGGCGTTCCTCGGCCTGCTGGATACCTATCCGCCGGAGACCCAAAACTGGGACGTGATGCTGGATGACAACGTATTGAAGGAAGTTCAGCGCGAGCGCGAGCAGTTCCTGGCGGTGTCGCAGGATACACTCGATCCGGCGCTGGGCGAGGCGCGCACCGCGATGTTCGACAACATCGAGGCCAACTACGCCGATTCGGTGCGGTTGCTGTCGCGCACCCGTACCGCCCGTTTCCACGGCCAGGCGACGTTGTTTGTCGCCAAGCGCACGCTGCAGGAAGGGATGGACGTGCAGCAGACCTGGTCGCAGTACGTCGATGCGCTGCAGGCGCACGAGCTGGACTGCGCGCATGTCGATATCGTCTCGCCGGCGTCGTTCAAAGTGCTGGGGCCGCTGTTGAACCGAGTCTTGCGCACGCTGTAATGTCGCCCGCCGTTCCGCCGCCAGACACGGGCATGGCCCCACGTTTGGCGGCGTTTCTTGCGTTCGCTCACATTTGAATGTCAATGAGTTTTATTATCATTATTGATTTCTTCATCTGTGCTAGCATAGCGCCCCGCAACTGCAGAATCCCCGTTTAAAGATGTGGTGAACAACCGATGAGTAGCAAACCCTCCATCCTGCTTGATTTTAGCCTGCTGAAGAGCAACCGGGCTTTCCGCGCGGTGTTCTGCGCGCGCTTTATCTCCATTGTGGCGCTGGGGTTGATGGCGATCGCCATCCCGGTGCAGATCCAGGCGCTGACCGGTTCCACCCTGCAGGTCGGGCTGGCGGTGACGCTGGCCGGGGGCGGTATGTTCGCCGGGCTGCTGATGGGCGGCGTGCTGGCGGACCGCTATGAGCGGCGCCGGCTGATCCTGTTCGCGCGCTCTACCTGCGGTATCGGCTTCGTCGGCCTGTGCCTCAACGCCCTGCTGCCGTCACCTTCGCTGGCGGCCATTTACCTGCTGGCGGTGTGGGACGGTTTCTTCGGCGCGGTGGGGGTCACGGCACTGCTGGCGGCTACGCCGGCGTTGGTTGGCCGTGAGAACATCGTGCAGGCGGGCGCTATCAGCATGCTGACGGTGCGCTTCGGCTCGATTCTTTCTCCGGCGATCGGCGGCCTGGTGATCGCCCATATGGGCATCGCCTGGAACTACGGTCTGGCGGCGTTCGGCACCTTGCTGACGCTGCTGCCGTTGCTAAGCCTGCCGCCGTTGATGCCGCCGCCGCAGCCGCGTGAGCACCCGCTGCGCGCGTTGGCGGGCGGTTTCGCTTTCCTGTTTCAGAACAAGGTGATTGGCATGGTGGCGCTGATCGGCGCGCTGCTGACCATGGCCAGCGCGGTGCGCGTGCTGTACCCGGCGATGGCGGAGGGTTGGCACATCGACGCTGCTCACCTCGGTTATATGTACGCCGCCGTGCCGCTCGGCGCCGCCATCGGCGCGTTCACCAGCGGGCGAGTGGCACACGTGGCGCGCCCCGGTTGGGTAATGCTGCTGACGGCGGTCGCGGCGTTCGCCGCCATCGGCCTGTTCGGCCTGATGCCGTGGTACGGCCTGGCGTTGTTGTGCCTGGTGGCGTTCGGCTACCTGAGCGCGCTGAACTCGCTGCTGCAATACGGCCTGATCCAGAGTCTGACGCCGGACAACTTCCTCGGCCGCATCAACGGGCTGTGGACGGCGCAGAACGTAGTGGGGGACGCGCTGGGCGCGCTGCTGCTGGGGGCGATGGGTGCCTTTATGCTGCCGGCGATGAGCGCCAGCGGTTTCGGCTTCGGCGCGGCGCTGCTCGGCATCCTGCTGCTGTTCGTCATGACCGGTTTGCGCCAGGTCACGCTGCACAAACCGGAGCCGCAGCCCGCCACAGAAAAGTAGTCGACCGCGTTAAGACAACGCTGTGGGATCAAATAAAAGGCTGCGTCCCACCCTTGCACCCTTGGCCGCCGGCGGCCAAGGGTGGGGCGTAGCCTGGCTTATCATCGGCATGCGTAAAACCCACAGCGTTTATGTCATGATTTCGAAATGAAAGAAGTGCTTACGTTTATTGACATGGCAAATATCGGCGAGTAATTTAGCGCGGAATAAACTCAAATGATAATCATTATTATATTGGTTATCAGTTAAAATCATTGAGGGTGAAGCGATGGATACTGCCGTGAATGACATCAATCGAAAGGAAGTGCAGGCACGCGAAGATCAGCGGTTTACCGCTGATTTTTCCCCTGCATCGGGCTTCTTCTTTACCTCTCCTTTCCGCAGCCTGACCACCACCGGTTGTTTCAGCCGCCTTAGCCTGCCGGCCGCGGATGGCGCCGATCTGAACGGCGAGTTCCAGCGCTGCGTACGGCAGGCGTTTGCCGAGGCTCGTCAGGCAGGCATCAAAAAACCGCTGCTGTGCGGCGCCATCCCGTTCGATACCCGACAGCCTTCGGCACTGTTTATTCCACAGCAGAGCCGCTGGTTTGATCGCGCCGTCTTCATGGCCGGCGTTCGGCCGGCGGCGAATGGGCCGGAGCTCGCCGGCGTGACGGAGTTGCCGCCGCAGCAGCCGTTCATGGAAATGGTCAGTGATGCCGTCGACGCGATGAAGGCCGGTGAACTGGATAAAGTGGTCTTGTCACGCCTGTTGGAGATCGAAACGCGCCAGCCGGTGGATCGCCACGCGCTGATGGCGCGCGTGATCGCCCAGAACCCTCATGGTTTCCATTTCCATGTGCCGCTGGAGCAGGGCGCGCTGCTGGGCGCCAGCCCGGAGCTACTATTGCGCCAGAACGGTGGCCGCTTCTATTCCAACCCGCTGGCCGGTTCCGCTCGGCGCGAGGCCGACCCGCAGCGCGATCGCGAAGTGGGAGAACGGCTGATGGCCTCGGCGAAAGATCGCCACGAACATCGTATCGTCACCGAGAGCATGCGTGACGTGCTGGCCAGCCGCTGCCGCTACCTGAACGTGCCGCAATCCCCTGAACTGCTGACCACCACCACGCTGTGGCATCTCTCCACGCCGATCGATGGCGAGGCGGCTTCACCTGACGAAAATGCCCTGTCGCTGGCCTGCCTGCTGCACCCGACGCCGGCGCTGTGCGGCATGCCGACCCCGCAGGCGCATGCTCTGATCGGCAAGCTGGAGCCGTTCGATCGCGGCCTGTTCGGCGGCATCGTCGGCTGGTGCGACGACGAAGGCAACGGCGAGTGGGTGGTCACCATCCGCTGCGGTACCGTTGACGGTAACCGGGTGCGGCTGTTTGCCGGCGCCGGCATCGTGGCGGACTCTTCACCCGAATCTGAATGGCATGAAACAGGCACCAAACTCAGCACCATTCTGCGTGCCTTTGGTATGAATCAAGGATAACGACAAGATGAGCATTGCCTTTACCCCCTGGCCGGCGGAGTTCGCCAGCCGCTACCGCGAACGCGGCTACTGGACTGACAAGCCGCTGACCGAGATCCTCGAACGTCAGGCGAACAACGACGCTACGGCGATGATCGACGCCCAAGGCAGCCTGACCTACCGCGAGCTGGAGCAGCGTTCCGACCGCCTGGCGGCCGCTCTGATGCGCCGCGGCGTGAAATCCGGCGACACCGCGCTGGTGCAGCTGGGCAACGTGGTGGAATTTTATATCGTGTTCTTCGCGCTGCTGAAGATTGGCGTGGCGCCGGTCAACGCGTTGTTCAGCCATCAGCGCAGCGAGCTGAACGCCTATGCCGAGCAGATCAAACCGGCGCTGCTGATCGCCGATCGCCAGCATGCGCTGTTTGCCGACGATCAATTCCTGAACGCCTTCCGCGACGCGCATCCTTCGCTGCGGGTCGTGGCGCTGCGCAGCCAGGCCGAGGGCGAGCTGGCGCTGGCCGCCTGGTTGGAAGAAGCGTGCGACGGTTTTGTCGCGCAGCCTTCTGCCGCCGATCGGGTGGCGTTCTTCCAGCTTTCCGGCGGCAGTACCGGTACGCCGAAGCTGATCCCGCGTACCCACAACGACTACTACTACAGCATTCGCCGCAGCGTGGAGATCTGCCGTTTCGACGCGCAGACCCGCTATCTGTGCGCGCTGCCGGTGGCGCACAACTACCCGATGAGCTCGCCGGGCGTTCTGGGCGTGTTTTATGGCGCCGGGCTGGTGGTGTTCGCCGCCGATCCGGACGCCGGGCAGTGCTTCCGCCTGATCGAACAGCATCAAATCAACGTGACGGCGCTGGTGCCGCCGGCGGTGACGCTGTGGCTGCAGGCGATCGAAGAGTGGGGCGGCAACGCACAGCTCGCCAGCCTGAAACTGCTGCAGGTGGGCGGTGCCAAGCTGGGCGAGACGCTGGCGGCGCGCATTCAAAACGAAATCGGCTGCCAACTGCAGCAGGTGTTCGGCATGGCGGAAGGGCTGGTGAACTACACCCGGCTGGACGACGACGAACGCCACATCCTGACGACGCAAGGGCGGCCGATGTCGCCGGACGACGAGGTCTGGGTGGCGGATGACGACGGCAATCCGTTGCCGGCGGGCGAGGTTGGGCGGCTGATGACGCGCGGGCCTTATACCTTCCGCGGTTACTACCAGAGCCCGGCGCACAACGCCGACGCCTTTGACGCCGACGGTTTCTACTGCTCCGGCGATCTGATCAGCATCAGCGAAGACGGCTATATCACCGTGCAAGGGCGGCAGAAAGACCAGATCAACCGCGGCGGGGAGAAGATCGCCGCCGAGGAGATCGAGAACCTGCTGCTGCGCCACCCTGAAGTGATCAACGCCGCGCTGGTGTCGATGCCGGACGCGCTGATGGGGGAGAAGAGCTGCGCCTATATCATCGCCAACGTGCCGCTGAAACCGGTGGTGCTGCGCCGCCACCTGCGCGAGCAGGGCGTGGCGGACTTCAAGCTGCCGGATCGCTTTATTCAGGTGGACAGCCTGCCGCTGACACCGGTCGGCAAAGTGGACAAAAAACGGCTGCGCCAGCAGCTCGACGCGCAACTACAGACTCAGGCTCAGGGAGATTAATCGATGGCCATTCCAAAACTTAATGACTACGCGCTGCCGACGGCGGACGAACTGCCGCAAAATAAAGTCACCTGGCAGGTAGAACCGCAGCGCGCCGCGCTGCTGATCCACGACATGCAGCAGTATTTCCTCAATTTCTGGGGCGAAGACAGCGCGCTGATTAAACAGGTGGTGGAGAACATCGCCAACCTGCGTCGCTACTGCAAACAGCAGGGCATTCCGGTGTTCTATACCGCGCAGCCGAACCAGCAGAGCGATGAAGATCGCGCGCTGTTGAACGACATGTGGGGGCCGGGCCTGAACAAACACCCTGAGCAGCAGGCGGTGACCGCTGCGCTGGCACCGGACGAAGACGACACGGTGCTGGTGAAATGGCGTTACAGCGCCTTCCACCGTTCGCCGCTGCAGGAGATCCTGCAGGAATCCGGCCGCGATCAGCTGATTATCTGCGGCGTGTATGCGCACATCGGCTGCCTGACCACCGCCATCGACGCCTTCATGCGCAACATCCAACCGTTCATGGTGGCAGACGGCCTGGCGGATTTCTCGCGTGACGAACACCTGATGGCGCTGCGCTACACCGCCGGCCGCTGCGGGCGGGTAGTGACTACCGCGTCTCTGCTGCCGGCGGTAGGTATCGCCAGCATCGACGCGCTGCGTCAGCAAATTCTGCCGCTGCTGGATGAAGACAGCGAAGACATGGGCAACGACGAAAACCTGATCGATTACGGGTTGGACTCGGTGCGCATCATGGAATTGGCGACCCGTTGGCGCAAGTTCCGCGGCGATATCGACTTTATCGCCCTGGCGCGCAACCCGACCATCGACAGCTGGTGGACGCTGCTTTCCGAAGAGAAAGCCTGATTTTAATAATGAGAAGAGGGCGGCCGCCTGGTTTGACAGAAAAGGCCGCTATTTTGAGCCATATCCAAAATAATTGCAGTTGCATCAAGGCGGCAAGAGCATGAGCCTCAAGAGCTTACTCCGGTAAGTGACTGGGGCGAGCGAGCGCAGCCAACGCCGATGCAGCTGTAAGTAGGAAGGATATAAGGAGATTTCGATGAATACTTTGATCACCAAGGGAAAACGTGCGGCATTTCCGCTGATGCTGCTGTCTACGCTGCTGTTCTCTAACACGCTGCTGGCGCAGACCGCGCTGGAAGTGCTGCGTAAACCGGTAGGCAAGGGCGCCTATGAAATGGCTTACAGCCCGAGCGAAAACGCACTTTATCTGGCGACGTCGCAGAGCCGCAAGCTGGACAAGGGGGGCATCGTGTACCGCCTGGATCCGACCACGCTGGATGTGACCCAGATTATTCATAACGATGTCAAACCGTTTGGCGCCGCTATCAACGCCAAGACCGGCACGTTGTTCTTTGGCAACACCGTCAATTACTCGGTGACCGCCATCGACGCCAAGACCGGTGAGGTAAAGGGCCGCCTGGTGCTGGATGCGCGTAAACCTTCTGAGACCGTGAAGCCGCTGGATCCACGCGAGCTGGTGGTGGATGCCGACAGCAATACCCTGTACATCACCGGGCTGGGCGATTCCAGCGTGGTGTGGGTGGTGGACGGCAATGATCTGACCCTGCGTGCCACTGTGGCCGACACCGGCAAATACGGCACCGGCCTGGCGCTGGACGCCGCCGCCAAACGCCTGTACGTCACCAACGCCGATGGCGAGCTGGTGACCATCGACACCCAGAGCAACAAGGTGCTGTCGCGCAAGAAGCTGGATGAATCCAAAGAACACTTCTTCCTGAACATCAGCCTGGATACCGCGAGCCATCGTGCGTTCATCACCGATTCCAAGCAGCCGCAGGTGCTGGTGGTGGATACCCGCAACGGCAAGATCCTGAGCAAGATCGACGCGCCGGAATCGATGGCGGTGCTGTTTAACCCAACGCGCAATGAAGTGTATGTGACCCACCGTCAGGCGGGCGAAGTGAGCGTGATCGACGCCAAGAGTTACAAGGTGCTGAACACCATCAAAACGCCGACCCATCCGAACAGCCTGGCACTGTCGCCGGACGGCCAGACGCTGTACGTCAGCGTCAAGCAGGCGAAAGAAGCCACTGCGCCGGACGATGTGATCCGCGTAGCGCTGAAATAATCTCGTTCAGGATAAGCGCTGACGAGTTAGGATCTTGGTTGGCGCTTTTCAGTCTTATAACGCCCGATGAATCTCATCGGGCGTTTTGTATTCCAGGCCGGTGTGGGTGCCGCATTTATAATGAGGCGGCGGGCTGATAACAAGGGATCAGGCGTTTATTTATCGGCTGTTATCTTATCACCGTGTGATAAAAGATTTCGGCGTGCACTTATATGCGCCGAATCCGGTTGATAGTTTGATTGCTCACTCTCAGCGACTTTAGCGTCTTGTCACAAAACCTGTACAGTGATATTGTGCGGCAATAGCTTGACCAATTTTTTATCACCAATCACAATATTCCGGATTATTTCTAATATAAGAGTTTAGATGATGATAGACGTAAAGGAAGTTTGCGAGCAGATCTCCATTCTTGTACCCGACATTACTGTACAGCCAGATGATAAATTGGACGAAAGCGGGATTGATAGCATGACGTTGGTGCGATTGGTTCTGCAGCTTGAAAGTTTTTTTGATGTTGTGATCCCGGATGCGTTGTTGGGGGCGGAAACATTCAAGACTCCGCGCAACATTACCGAGGCTTTAAATAGCAGTAAAGATAACAGCCTGTAGTTTTCAAGTGCGAAAACCAAAGGCTCGAATAGGGCAGTGTGGGCACCCATCTTGCGCTCCGAGAGCGGAAAGATAACGCCGTCACTGCCAATATCAGCGCCTTTAGTCGTCAGCTCATGCCGTTCTTCTCGTTAGTCCCGTTTCTGTGGCTATCTTTATTCTGGCCAGGTTAAACAGGCATGCTGGTCATGATCTGTGCTATTTGCTGCAGTTGTTCTTTTCTGTACGCGGCAGAGGAATGTGACCAGTCCATAGTGACGATACCGTCTTCAACAGAAAAAATAAGCGATATATGAGAATATGCCGAATGGTCAATGGGGATCCGTGACGGTATTTTGGCAACTCGTGACAATTTATTCATACTTTGGTATGAACTGGAAATATGCCCAATAAAATTAATTTTAAACTGTGGGGATGGAATGTGCTGGAATAACTCATTGACCCTGGCGTTTCCCTTCTTATACTTCCCTAACAGGTAGCCGTATTTAGGCGGTGCCGCTGATCTTATCCCCGCAATGTCCTGAGCTATATTCAATAGCGTTCCCGAGGGCCTTTCAATAAAGAGTGGCCAAAAAGATGCGTAAGGGCCGACGGATGATCTATCTTTGAGTGAGTCTCGGCCATTGTTCCACAGTTCTATAGCCAGAGACGGTGACGATGTAAACTCATAAACGGCCAGGTTGAGCTTGGCCAGCAGAAGATCGATTAATGTGACAGATCCCCCTACCGCAGAAAGAAGCGCCTGGCTTGCTGACGGCGAAAACCTCTGCGTCCAGTTAGCCCTTGTTGCCGGCTTGTTTTCCTGGTGAATAAATGCGGGGACCCGTGCAGACTGCCCCCAGTCGGTCTCTAGCCAGTAAGGAATGTCGTTATGGAAATCGTTGTAAAAATAGTGAGACACTTCCTCAGTCCAATCTAGGAAACGGCATTTTGGTAAGGCGTTGGTTTTATTGTAAAGCAGCTTCCACAGGCAGGCTTCTATATTTCTCAACGAAAGCTTGTCGTAAACCAGATGATTGCCGATAAATAAGATCTTACGCTCTGCTCCTTTCTTTATAAGTATAAATCGGCTTAATGGACCATTGGCGACGTCGAGATGGCAACTGTAATCATAAAGAATGCGGTTGGTCGCCTCCGTGAACGATTCATTTTCATCACACTCCAGTTCGCCATAACGGCTGGAAATATCGTGTTCCTTCAGAAAGGCTTGCCACTCTCCGGATGATTTTTCAAAGGTGCTGCTTAATGCAGGGAATAACTCAAAAATGCCTTGCACGGCCTGCTTCACCTGCTGTTCGGGGACATCTTCAGGTAACGCATAGATAATTCCTATGTTTTTATGCCCCACTCGTGAGATGACTTCATTCTCAAGCATGCTATATTGAAACGGTGCGATATTTATCATCATTATTATACCCATTAATTATTAGATTGGTTTTATATATCAATGATATCCGCCGGACTGGAGTTTCCATAACCGACTATAAATACCTTTCATTTCCAACAATTGCTGGTGAGTGCCTTGCTCTACGATTTCTCCTTTACGCAAAACGATCAGCCGGTCCATAGACGTTACGGTAGAGAGACGGTGAGCTATCATAACCACGGTTTTGTCTTTCATCTTTGCAAGGATCTCTTGCTGAATAGCCGCTTCGCTTTCGCTGTCCAAAGCAGAGGAGGCCTCGTCAAAGAGGTAGATGGAAGCGTCTTTTAGCATCACGCGCGCAATCGCTATGCGTTGCCGCTGACCACCAGACAGCTTGATTCCCCGTTCGCCAACATAGGCATCGAGTCCTTTGCGCTTCTTCTTATCTTCCAGCTCAGCGATGAACTCATCGGCTCTGGCGAGCTTCACCGCTTTTTCAATATCTTCCTGGCTGACATCGTCCCTGCCCAGCACAAGATTATCCCTGACGGAACGGTGAATTAATCCGCCGTCTTGCGTGACCGCGACGACAGCGTTGTGGAGCGAAACCTGCGTCACTTTGGCGATGTCTTGCCCATCCATTAAAATTCGGCCAGCGCTCGGGTCGTATAGCCGCAGCAGCAAATTGAAGATGGTCGTCTTACCCGCCCCGGATGGCCCAACGATGGCGACTTTTTCTCCCGGTTTAATCGTGAGAGATAAGTTGTTTATGGTTTTCTTACTCGCGCGATAGCCGAAACAGACGTTTTCGAACGTGACGCCACCTCCCGATATTTTTAGCTCCGTTGCATCGGGATCATCGGTAATAACAAGCGGTTTCGCCACGAGTTTGACCGCGCTCTGCAAACTGCCCACATGACGCATTAACTGATTAAGCTGCGCCAATAAACCCGAAAGCATAGCGTTTAACCGCAGTACCAAGCCCAATGTGAACGCAATTGCCCCTGCGGTCAGGACGCCATTGGACCAACTCACAAATGAAATCCAGGCTGTCATGGCTATCATCAGGCTGGATAGCAAAGTCACCAAATTTGTCGCGTTAGAAATATGGCCGCTTAGCTGCTTCGTATCGGAATAGTACTCATCAAAGCTATTTCTAACAAAGCTTGAACCTTGCCCGTAAGAGCCAAACAGTTTCAGCGTAATGATATTGGCGAAGTTATCGACGATAGCCCCTTTGACTCTTGAGCCGCTATCAGAGTGCTGAACGGCATATTTACGTATCTTAGGCACGTAAAAGAAGGCAATAACGGCATATGCACTGACCCATAGCAGCAAGACCCCACCGATCATGGGTTCGGTCTTACCGACCAGGAATACGGTGGTGAGCGTGTAGATGATAATGAACCACAGGGTTTGGATCAGCGTGTTGACCAGATTTCCGATAGCCCCCCCGGTTTCCCACACCTTGCGTTCAACGGAGCCGGCTAAATGGTTGTTGAAAAACTCCATGCCTTGCTTGGCCACATAGGTATAAGCCTGCCAACGAACCATCATGCAGAAACTTAATGTAAACGTCAGGTTCTGGATCAACGACAACAGCCAGGTAAACAACGTTCGCGCGAAAATAATTATGAGCGCCATGATCATGAGTTCGACGCCATAATTTTTTGTCAAAACAGACAAATCTTGTGGTGATTTGTCAAGCATGTCAATGATACGGCCGATGAAATAAAACATTCCGGCTTCTATGCCGGCGACCAAACCGCTTAGTATCAACATTAAAAGAACAGGCAGCTTTGCCAATTTCAAATAATGAAGAATGAATTTTATGGGAGAGTTTGGCGGCATCTCTCCTTGGGTGTTGAAGGGTTTTATCCAGTCGGCGAACCAATCATTAATTTTTATTTTCTTATGTATGCTCATAATCTACACTTCAGCTCAATTGCATTCCAAATAAATTTAAATTAGCTTCAAAAGCCATAGATCAAAAATCTCGCGATAGAACATATCATTGTGAACCATCAGAGTGGCCGAGCGAGCATCGCGACAAAACATCTCTGCTCCCAATGGATCAAACGGCGTCATGACATATTTCGAGCCTAGCGCGTCTTCCAGCAGAGAGGCGGCATGACGAATATTCCGCGACACTTCCGTTTTAATCACATTCAGGGACGCGCTGCGAGCATGATCGGCAGCGCCATAGTTTTTATTCAGCGTGTCCTGAATCAGGCACCTGTTGGTATATTCCAAAGCGACGGCCTGGGCGATGCGGTTGCTGAAAAGCTCACTGGACACTTTCTCCTTTAACGCGCTTTTCGGCGTCCTGGCGCCGTTCCTGACCCTGGCAAGAACACCGCTCAGACCGCCGTTGTATGACGACATCCAGCCTATGTGCCCGATGGGCACAAAAGTGGAGGCAAAGACCGATGAAACCTTGCCGATCACCTGTTGCGGGTCAATCACGGTGTCGATACTGATAGGGCCGCTGCACGTCGAGCGGTTATTACTTAAATGGAATCCCTCTACAGCAGTGACCGACGCTTTGGGCAACAAGACCAGGTAGCGTTCCCTGGCCGTTTGATCTTTATACTTCATCGAAACTGCAAAAAAGTCCGCATGCGTCCGGTAACTGCATACCGGCGCTTCACGCAGGACCCGTAGCCGATCGTTCTCTTGTGCAAGCGAATTGATTGCATCTGCATATTCAGAGGTTGCTGAGGCGATAAGAGACTGTGAAGCCTGCAGCCGTTCGTATAACGGCTCGTCCAGCTGGCGGATCGCGTTGCATTGTTGGTTATGCATGACCCAGCAAAGGGATGCCGAGACAGAAAATCCGCCAATAAGGCTGGCGATTTCACTGAATGCACAGGCGGACTCATGGTCAACGATGAGGTGATAAAGTAGGTCGCTGTCTTTTAATGCCTTGAAATAGTCCGCGGGAAATTTTCCCTGATGATCGCAGCGCTGGAAGTACTCCAGGGTGAAGCTCTGCAATAGCGAGTCGTGTTTTTTAAGTCTGTTAGTCAACGATCATCTCCTCGGCGGGTTTTCTCAGGAGAAAATTCGCCAGGCCGGTGTTGGCCGCATAGGCGCCGCAGTTAGGCAGTTTCAAGACATCGCCGGGGCATAGCCGCGGCAATGACGTATCCAGCGTGAAGTAGTCGGCAGGCGTGCAGAGCGGGCCATAAATTGCCGTGGGCAATAACGCCTCACCATGCTTGCCCTCTGCGACGTAAAAACCCGGCTGGTGCCGCATCAGACGCCCGCTGGCCGATAATCCATTCAGTATGTTCACCCCAGCGCTGACGATCAGTATTTGCTGACCGTCACGCTCCTTGACGTCTAAAACTTCAGTTTCAAAAGTGCCGCAGGAGGCAACCAAATATCGGCCAAACTCAAAACATGCCTCGACATCGGTCAAAACGCCTGCCACCGTTTCCGATGAAATCGGCGACATGCCTGATTGCATAAATGGCCACGCTAAACCGCCGCCATAGTTCACATACTGCAATCGATAACCAATAATCGACTCTATTTCTTCAGCCAGTTTGTTCGTTTGATAAATAGATGCCCTAAAGTTGTTTTCATCAACCTGAGTACCATTATAAATGTGGATGCCATATACAGCGACGTCATGCTCAGATATGTACCTTCTCACTTCATCTGGCGTGATGCCGAATTTTGAGTTTGGCATCATCATATTCAGGCGGCCACTTTTACCGGGGGAGAAAATACGCAGAATACGGTTAAGCGCGTTCCCCGTTAGCTCCTCAACGCGCGCAAGCCGCTCAAGTTCGGTGAGTGACTCCAGGCTGAAATATCGCACGCCTTGCTCAGCGGCGGAATAAATGTCCGCGAAGGTTTTTCCCGGCCCGCCATAGACGATCAGCGAGGGCTCAAAACCTGCCTTCAGCGCCGCATCCAGTTCACCCAGTGAGGAAACTTCCGCCCTCAATCCCAGGCTCGCAATAAACCTCAGAATCTCTTCATGTGGGTTTGGCTTGACAGAGTAATAAATCGTTTTATCTGTAAGGACCTGCTTTAATTCATGGTAGCGCGCTTTGATTTCTTTGAGACTATAAATAAATCGCGTCGTAGGATGGTCAATATTCACTCTGGCCTCTTCGATTTATAGTTTGCCGTCCAATCCAGGTGGGTAACGATACTAATGGTGATCTTGCTGGCGATCGTGCCGAGTCTCTTCAACAATGATTGGCGAATATATTGCGGCGTTATCTGTTCCTCAACGATGCACTGTAAGTAGCATCCTAATCCATCCGCCGAAGCCTTGCATGTTTTTACTCCGGGCACAGATAATGCCGCATTTTCTATCTCTATGGGGTTTGTTCTTTGCCCCAATATCTTAATTTGCGCGTCTCGCCGGCCGGCAATATACAAGAAACCATCGTTATCGATAGAGCCTAAATCACCGGTGTTTAACACGCCATTAAAATCGATTCTGCTCACTTCACCCGAAGAGGCGAATGCCAATACCCCAAGCGCGACATTCTTACCAGAGACAATAATCTCTCCCACCCCTTGAGCATCCGGGTTGTCGATAACCACTTTCGCGCAGGAAATCGCGCGCCCCACGGACTCTTTGATGTTGGGGGCTTCCTCCGGCAGCAAAATGCTCACGCGTTTGCATTCCGTCAGGCCATACATGGTATAAAACTTAGCGTTATTAAATAAATCAGTAACTTGAGTAATAAGGCCGCTTGAGATGGACTCACCCGTTGACGTGATTTTTTTTACCGAACTTCCGTTGAAGCGTCGTCCCGCCATTGAGAGTAACGCCGTAACCATCGAAGGAACGAGAGGTAATACCGAGATCTGCACACTGTCAATATGACTGACCGAGGCCATCGACAATCCTTCATCGACAAGGCAAAGGGTCGCGTCGGCATTCTTTGTCAGCAAGTATTGATAAAAGCCGTAATCGAAGGCCATCGGTAAAAAATTCACCACGCGGTCTTCATGACAATAATCTAGCCTTTCTTGTATGGAAAGCACCGCTGCATTGACATTTTCAGAAGAGAGAAAAACAAGCTTCTTTTCACCCGTCGATCCGGACGTGAAGAAACAGAGTTCCGCCACCGCCAACCAATCTGACACAGAATCATCATGTGATTGGGTAAAAACATCGATTTGTCCATCTTTATAAACCGCAACGGAAAATGGCAGGGAGTTAATCAGGCTTGTAAGAACACCGAACTCGATTGACGCGGGAAGAGGAATAAATGGGATATTTAACAGCCGGGCCGCTTCATAACAGTAAATGTAATCTATTTTTTTTTGTGACCAGCAGCAGACCGCAAAAACCTGTTTTTTTCCATTAATGAGAGACGACACTACCTGGCTTTTGAGCATGATGTCATGCCAATTAAGCTCTGTGTCTTTAGCCGTTATAATTTTCAAGGTCATCACCCTATACTTTATGTTGTAATAGTTATCCTGAATGGATAAGGGCCGAGATGCTGCGTTTTTAGCGCGGATTGCCGGGCGTTTTGCGCATCAGTCGTCGTTCTGCATCAGGACATATATCACTGTAACTGCAGGTAAAGTAAAGGTTACGGCTGTTTACTCCGGTAATCCGCATCACGGATAAGCTTTAATCGCGCCTCTGTTTTCTCCTGCACGTTTAATCCCGGGTATTTATCGGTCAATACGTTTTCCCATGAGCCGTACATCGGATTTGGCATGATAATAAACTGACGGCCGAATTTTGGTGCATTTTCACTGACTGCACGTTTTCTTGCCGACTCCTTCTTGCGATAAAAGTCACTGCCAAAATCGTCCAGGTTATCGCCAAGATAAACCACAATGTCATAACCGGCATCGGAAATCTTATTGAAGCGCTGCTGTTTATTGGCCATGTCATCTCTAAGCAGCAGGGTTTTAGAAGAAACCTGAGGGAATCCTACTTTTATAAGGTTATTCATCGTATGCAGATAGTCAGTCTGTTTTCTATTCGATACATAGAAAACCTCACCGCCCTGACGGATGACATAATTGGCGAAGACGATTGCGCCGGGAACCGGTTTGGCGGACTCTTTCCCAATCCACTCATTCCAGTTCCGCTTACTGTATAGTTCCCCAGTCTGAACTTTATGAGCTTCATAAGGCGCATTGTTCATGATGGTCTCATCGATATCGACGACGACCGCTTTCTTTTTTCCAGGTTCGGATTCTGCCTGATCAAAGGCGTATCTGGCCATATTGAATGCTTGTGTCACCAAAGCATAGTATTCAGCCGAGTTTTGCACCCATAAGACGGCGCTGGTATTTTGCCTAGCCAAAACCGTTTCGCTCTCATGAGCAGTTTGGCTGCACCCTAACAGCAAGAGCGTTAAAGCTGGGAGCATGCAACGGAGCGTATTTTTTTTCATGCTGTTTATTATCCTTGCGCCCTGCTTGCCAATTTGAATTGTTCTATCATCTCTTTTGAATCTTTCTTGAAGCTCTTCGCCATGTAAGAAAATAGATTGAACGCAGACGTACTATTAATATCAGCCAACGTAATCTGATGCTTGAGTAAAGCATCCGTATCACCTGACAAGAGTGCAGAGATATCCCGTTCCAACGTTACATGTTCGCTGATCTCAGAGAATGTCGGTTCAGGGTTATTTTTTCTCAACAAGATAAGGTCTAAATAACTCAGAAGGAACGGGGAGCGTCCTTGAAGTGAGTTGATAAATCGTGTTTCTCGGTAAAGATGGAACATCGTATCTAAGTAAAGATAAGAGCCGCTAAGGCAGCGAATCCCTTCAATCATTTCTGTATCGGCATTATTCAGTGTAAATTCATCAGCTTGTGAGTGGCTATGCCAACAAGATGTAAAAGCCAGATCGACAACGACGGGCACGCCGTCAACTAACTTCACCATATGAGGGTGATGATCTGGACTTAAGCGATATTTGATCAGATCAAATCGGGAGTGGTTGATGATTTTTTGGTTGGTGTGATCATAGATGCCTTCAACAAACCCGTGGGAATACAGGATTTCCAGATATTGATTTATGTCGGCGCCAATAATCAAAAGGTCAAGGTCATTGTAATTTCTGTGGGTAGGGTCTTTATAGAGAGAGGTCAAAGCGTGACCTTTTCTTACCGCATAATGTAATCCATGTTCGTCAAAACTGTTATGAAGGGCTGACATCTCACATAACTTGGTTTCTTGTTCGCGCCTGATATGCGCAACATATGACGAAAGCATATAATACATTTGCCGGGTAAGTTTACCGATTGCATCGTTCTTACATATAATGTCAAACCAGATGGGAATGAGCTTATGCTTTCCGAGGAAGTGCAAGTCGGCTGAAACGACATCGTCAAAACCATCCAGGCTCTCATTCCCGAGATAGTTTTTGATAATATCACGAGCGACGCGCATGTTTTTTATATCGGCAGAGGTATTCATTAAATTTCCTTGAAAATGAATAAACACGGGTGTTAAACGGTTCTGATTTATCCTGATGCTCAGGAATGGCGAGTTATAATATTAATTGCCATGGCAATGACTATTTCCATTCGTTAATAAGAGCATGCGCAATGGCGACGGGGTTACCTGATACCGTAAACGCAGGGATCTTTTCTATAATGGAATGCAGGTTTTCGAGAGCCTGCGAGTTAATTTCATGAATATCTTCGCCTAAAATATCGACCAACCCATAGCGGTAGGTGTCTGAAAGCGAGTTGCGCAATTGCTGGGATGCGCGTTCAAAGGCTTCATTCGCCGGTAAGTGGGCGAGATGGCATGCGTCTTCTTCAGGAACGATGCGCGGGAAGATAATGGCATCTATCGAGAGCTGGCTATCAAACTCCGCAGCAAACATTTGGGTGAATTCTGACGGTGTGAGCAAGTATTTGCCCTTTCTGACATACCCCTCTCGGTGTTTGAAGTCTTTCTTGTCTGATGCCGAGGGAACAACACTGCTCAGGCACGCCAGAGTCCCTGCTCCTACAGAGATCCCACCTCCCGGCCAACCCACTGCATGGGCAGTATCACTCTGATTTTTCAACAGAGTAATATCTGAACTGATGAACTTTCCTTCATCAGCAAGAGCGGCAAGCAAAGAGGCCATCGTTGTTTTCCCTGCACCGCTATCGCCGACAAACAGGAAGCCTCTGGAGCCAAAGCCAGAAGCGGAGGCGTGAATAGGAAAATAGTTTATTGATTGATATGTTCTGAACACAATTTCACGCAGCAGACGAATACCAGGCTTTTGATATTCCAGTACGTTGTCTTTGTAGTCCGGTGTGATAACGCAGTATTCTTGTCTGGAGGCCGATCTCAGTATCAGATGACGAATACCCCCTCTGGACTCCAGTATGTCGCCCGATGCGTCTTGAAAAATAACCTCATAATAGTTATCTGGGTGGAACTCAACCCTTTTCTCGACGCGGTATTCTGCGGCAACGTTAAGAGCATGGAAAAAGAGTTCATTGCTGTGAGAATATACAATCTTTACATTGTCCATCGCTGACTGTGAGCCGATCTCAGCGCATGAAGCAAAAAAATACTCATTGAGTGCAGCAAGGAAGTCGTCCCTTTCACACTGGATCAAGGCTTTGATGCCATAAATATCGACTTCACGTAAATGGTGGCACGCTTGCGCGGAAAGATTTATCAGTTCGTTAACTTTGGCAGAGGCCATATTCATCATCCCTTATTCTTTTTTAAGCTATTTTTAATGCACGAAAATGTGCGTTCTAAAAGCATGACCCAGGGAACGAACGACTGAACGATTGGATAGGCTAATAGGATGAGTGTGGACTTGACCGGCTTGTTACCTAGAAAACGATTCTTATGCTCAATGAAGAAATAGGGGAAAGCATATGAACTCAGGATGTATGCGGCATAGGATAATAGGCTAAGAATGAAAATGCCTTTATCGATGAAAATACTTGTTCCAAGAATAAAGATAACTGGCCCACGCAGGCACCAAATCAGCAGATAATACATTCTGAATAGAATGTAATTTACCCTATGCATCCAGTTTAGCGCTTTAAAATCAAGCAGCTGATACATTTCCAGATAAGATGAACACCAGAATTTTTTCTGATTTAAATCGGCAGCCGCTCCGGCCACTTGTTCTACGCGTAAAAAGGTATCCAGTAATGTCACGCTGCAACCTTTTGCACAGAACAAGCAAGACGTTGCCAGATCATCAACGCTACAGTTTTCGGCAAAACCACCGACTGAATCAATCAATGAATATTTGATAATGGAACCATTAGCGGTATACCAGAATTTTTCCTTTAGCGCCTTTCCCTTTGCATTTAACTCTTCGCGTTGTATAAACCTTGTGCGCTCATTAGACAGCATAAAGTAATTCTGCCAGTGAGCCGCGATGTTATCATAGCTATGGTCATTCTGGTCGGCATGATAGATACACTGGGCCTGGGCAATATCGGATTCGGCGGCGGCGACAAAATCTGCAACGCACGCAAAGAAATTCCGGTCTAATACTGCATCGACGTCCAGGAACAAGATATAGTCCCGTGGGGCAAGCTGATGGTTTTCCGCAAGATACTGGCATGCGTAATTCAGCTGCCCAGAACGCTTGCACTCACCGGCGTAGCGTATCACGTCAAACCTGGACGAGAATGAGGAATATGCCGGCTTGCCAAGCGTTTCGCGAGCCACATCCCATGTAAATTGGCCGGAATTATTATTTTTTATCTCGGTATCATTACAGACAATAACTGCATGGGTTAATGCGTCTTGATGGTCTGCGAGGCGCTGTGTTAAATGCGAGATGAACAGAGGAATGCGTTCTTGCTCATTCAGCGCAGGGATGACTATAAATAACTTGGCTTTGCTTTCTGGTTTTTCTTTTTTTACCGTGTCGCTGACTTTTATGGGATGGTTGCTTTTACTCAGCCTCAGTATTCCTTTTATGTTTATGCTTATTCTCAACCATATAATCACCAGAGAGATATAGACCAAAGCAATATGCATACTCTTTGCATCCTTTTTTATTGTCTCTTACGTATTGCATCAACACATGAAGGATAATCTGTTACGACAACTGTCTTCCTCATGTATTCCTTGTTATCTTTTAGAAATAATCTCAATTTCTTTTCATAGTGATATGAAAAATTAAGAAGTTGAATGGTGTTGCGTATTGTTTCTGTGGGTTGCTTGCCTTGTAATTTTGACAGTATATATCTTTTAACTAATCTGAAGCTTCTGAGCCGGTAGCGGGTTTCTACCTTCAAAATCAAGTCACATTCATTCAGTATCTTAACCATTCTTTGATCGTATGCACCCTCTACGATCCAGCTCTCTTCATTGAGAATGCCTTTAATTTTCTGAGCCATGATATCTCCGCTGTTTCTAACGAAAACCGGCCCGCTAAGGTTCCAATAAACCTCGTCGAATTCATAATTAGGAATACCGAGCGTGTCAGACAACGCTCGGGATATGGTTGACTTACCGGCTCCAGACGGCCCCAGAATGCAGATTTTCATCGTTTTTAGTTGACATCACCCAGGTACACCGGGGAGAGTGGCGGGAATTTCTTTTCTTTGATTAATGATCGCAGCGCTGCAGGGAAGAGCGGCGTCTGTTCCAGTGCAGCCAGATCTATCCACTGTGCGGCAATTTGATGCCTGTCAGAATGAATGTCCAGGTGGAGCATATCGCTTTCATTATCAAGCAATGTAGCAAGGAACATCATTTCTAGTTGATGGACGTCACGATCAAAATCGGCGAATTCATGATTTTTACCAATGTATTCCCTGATAAAAACCAATTCTCCCGGTGTTATTTCATAACGGCTTTCTTCGCGACACTCTCTGATAAGCGTTTGAGTGAGCGGCTCGCCAAATAATTGACCGCCTCCAGGTAGAGTGAACCACTCATCTGATTCAGAACGGTATTTTATCAATAAGATTTTTTCGTGATGAATAATAATTGCTTTTGCTGAGATTCTAATATTATTCTGCTGGTTTTCGCTCACGTAGCATACTCCTGTACAATGGCGTGTTTGACTCATGTACTTGCCGAACATTGATGCCTTCTGCCTGCATGACCTGAGCAGCCAGTTCTAACGCTTTCCACCAATTATAGAGGAATTCCTCGTTAAACAGCCCCTCATCCCCTCTTTTCTTGAGGCCCCATCGTGAAGTCTCATATGACGACATCATGAATATCATCAGTTCAGGTCTTACATTTAGGCCTTTATAAAATTCTTTCTCAATTTTATAAAACGCATCCACGCTAAATTTACCCTGCAAAGCCATTTTAAAGGAGATGGTTGAGCAGAACGATCTGTCCAGAATGGAATCTCTCAACTTTTTCGCCTGTTCTATTTTATAAATATCATTGCGAATAAAGTCTGGCTCGCCATATTCCTCACGCACCAGGTCTGGCAAGAGCAGTTCTGATAAATGTTCGATTTTATACTTTTCACTGAGTCGTAACCCCAGGGTTGTTTTACCAACCCCGGGCAATCCGTCAATAGACACGATCATTTACAAGCAGCCCGATTAGGCGGGAACTTTGATTAGCCTGACAAGGCTTTCTGTAAACGCAAGTTGGAAACCGCGAGTAATTGCTTGAGAGCGGGAGTATTGGCCTGCGCCACAGTACTGATTAAATCTGGGAATAACATCGGTTGCGATGGTATTGTACTTCAGCATTGTTTCGTAAAACTTTTTGCTTTTCGGCAGATATTCCGGCTGAGCGAAGGTGTAAATAACCCCCTCATCCTTGATCAGTGCGGATGCGTTCCGTAAAAAGACATCGAGCACGTCTTTGGAAGGATCGCACCATACCAAGTCTGCCTGTTGGCGGAGATGGGCAGGGAGTTCGTTGAAGGCATTATACTCTATGGTATGCAAGTTCTTCAGACCATGCTTTTGAGCGCAGGCGTCCAGGCTTGATAAAAGCTGTTTGTCGATATCTAACGCGTAAACGTCGGCGTCAGGATAAAGATATGCCGCGACAATGCTCGTCAGATCGTCATCACCTAAGAAATAAAGCTTTTTACCTTTGAGCGTGTCACGCGTTGCAGCATATAAAATACGACGCACGCTGGTATCGGGAGTGACAAAGTTTTGGTTAAACTGACTCTCCGGCTCAGAAAGCTCGTGAAATATGTTTTCCAGAAATTGCAATGCTCGCTCGTAGGTGGCCAGCTCACCGATTGGCGGAAGCAGCCCTACCTTCAATTCCATGCCTATCTTTTCTTTGTCCTGAGTGGCCGCGCTTTCAGAATGGCTAACGGGCAGACTTTCGCTTTCCTGATAACCTTCTTGCTGCAGATGGCGAATCCCTCGTTGTACCGCCGCATCTGTCATGCCGCCATAGAAAACCAATTCAGAGCATGTAAGCTTGCCGCGGGCTTCTATCAAGGATTTTATTTTAATAGCTGCGGCTTCAGGTGACAGCGATTGATATCCCATTTATGAATTCCTTTATTATGGTCCAGTGGTAATGTAACAACGTTAGTTATCGTTGCATTAAAATTATTCTGCAGTTTTTTCAGTGTTCGATTTACAGATTCTGCTCTTTTGGCGCGTTATTGCTCACGCTGAATTATCGTCTGAATATTTACTTGAAGTCGTTCCAGGCTTTCCCTTTGTGTGATGAGTAATACTCAATGGTCTTTTTGATCCCATCGCTTGGTGAGACAAAGCTATTGATATCAACGTCGAGATGCGACAGTGTCGACAAATTGGCAATCACTTTGTTACTGAGCGACCTGACGATCGCACTTGTGGCAAAGGAAAGTCGCTCCGGGTTTTTCTCCGCAGGCAGCATTGCGCTGATGGTATCGTTTAATTTTAATTCATTGTCAGTCGACAGCAGCGGGGTGTTATTCTCACCTGGGCGCATTGGCAGATGGGCAATATTAACTTTTTTGAATCCTAGATCTGCGACATTCTTCTGCACCAACTCTGCCACTTCCAGAACGGTGAGCGGGCTATTGGAGCCAATCTCAAGGCAGTGTTCTCTCGCCCCGGTTTTCATCACTGATTCCAGTTCCAGAACAATGATCTTGGCGACATCTTCAACGTAAACAATGTCAGAGACTTGCCGGCCATCACCGTAGATTTCAATATCCCGTCCTGTCAGCGCCCGGCAAATAAATGATGGCATGATTTTTCGTACACTGCTTGTCCCAAAGGGAGCGGCAACGGATTGTCCAGGACCATATGTGTTCACAATTCGAATATTCGAAATCTGAGTCCCTCTTTCCGTATTGTACATCTGAACAAAACGTTCCATCATATTTTTTGTGATGGAGTAGGTGTTATTCATCCACCAGTTGCCCACTGTGATATTCACGCCAGGGACAGCATAGTGCGCGGCGGCTTCCAGTACATTCATTCCGCCGACGATGTTTGTTTTAACAGCAGATTCCGGGCTTTTGATCGTTTCCTGCGTTCCCAAAACGCCGGCTAAATGTATAAAGCCATCGACTTCTGACATTGCCTGATGAATGGCGGCAGGGTCGGTAATAGAACCATATACATACTCGACTCTGTCTTGGGGGGTGAGGTTGTCACTCTTCAGTTTTCTATCGAAAATGGCGACAGCATGATTTTTATTTAGCAGTTGTTGCACCACATGCTGACCAATAAATCCATTGCCGCCAGTGACAAGAACTTTCATAGATTACATCCTTGGTTTTTCTAGTATTAACTATAATATTTATAGTGTGTTTTTACGATTTGCTCTCGGGTGCTCACGGTACCCGATAATAAAATGATTCATCACTTGCCGACGGTTCCTGGCCGGCAGATTCTATTTTCCCGGCGTTGCCTGATTTGCCGGACACGTCACCGCCTGTGCGGGTTGTCAACGGCCTTGCCGGTGGCGGTTCTTAGCGTTACCGCTGCATGCTTTAGCGGTCAGCGGTATTCGCATATGAAAAGCCGGCTCAGGTGATGTCGGTTTCATGTGCTTTGGCCGGTCACTGTGCGAGGGGGCGGCTTTATTATCGCCCGGTATTTGCCTGTTTCCGGTGCCGGCGGCTGATGTCAAAACGGGAAATGAATTACGGGGCCATATTTATCGATATCGGTTATCCAGTCTGTGATGAATAAACACGCTACCGCCCTCCCAATGATGTTCAGGATACCGACCTTTTCCGAAGTCCGCTTTTCACTGCACAGCCTGCCATTCATTCAATTTGCTTATGAACCATTTTAATGGTAACAAATATCATTTGCAATAATGGTTTCGTAAGTTTCTAATTTGAAACAACTGCCCGATCGGTGGGCTTTCACTGAGAGCGTTGCCGCCATCTATTTAATGGAAATTTGCTTATGAGAGCATGGGGGGAGTTGACCCCCGCGCCGCTATTTTACGGCCTCTCAGCCGTGCCGGGCCGAGCTGGCGTTCCCGTTATCCAAGGGGCTTTGTCTGTTTAGAAAGGCCATCAATGTCATTGACATACCCCTGCATCATTTTCCGCCTTCCGTCTGAATGCTGTGCACAGTGATTGTGCCGTCAGTGCAGTTTTTATCCGCATGGATTAACGGCATCGCGGCCCGGACAGTATTAAAACCCTGGCTAATGAGGATGGGTATTTAGGGTATGCCGGTGGATCGCCCGGCTATCATGCTGATACGTTTTAGCACCGTATTAATCGCGGCTGTGTTCATCGATCTGCGGTTATTCAATGTCGGGCATGCCCGTTGATATTGAGTATTACGAGAGCGAGGTGATTTAAGTGCCGTCAAAATTTAGCGGCCAATTTAACTGAACGTTTGCGGCGTTTTTTCATTCGGCTTTCAGCGATCGTTCATCGTGCATTATTCAGATCAAATACACGCCAGGCTGTAGCATGTAGTGCGATCGCGCGAACGCTCGTAAGTTTCTTGGCTGCGGTAAGGCTCGGTTACGGCAACCCGGTAAGGCATGGCTGCCCAGGTTGATCCGGTGTAGGCAGCCGTGTGATATCGGCAGCGAAATTCCGCTCTGGTGCGCAACAATAACCTGGTGCTTTCCCGCGAAACGCTGCTGACGCAGGTGTGGGAGGCACATGACCAGGTCGCTTCAGGCAACAACCTCAACAACACCATTTCGATTCTGCGTAAGGCGTTCTCTTCGCTCGGCGAGGTGGACCTGGGGCGCCTGAAAAGCCTGTTAGAACAAAAAAATATCCCCTGTAATGTGCCAGCGACCGTTTTGTATTACGACAGTAAATCGGTTGCACCGAACACGTTGGGGTTGGTCAGAGCCTCTTATTTCTATTACTGCCCGCAGGCTGAAATGGCCACTGGCAAGGTGCAATGTGAGAATTATTATGAACACTGGGCGCAGTAGTCGCATGCGGCGTTATGGCTATCTTCTTCTACTGATGGCGGCGGCGTTATGTTACGGGATTTCGGGGTATTTTCTGTTGCTTAAGCCCCGAGTGCCGGAATGCCGAGCGGTACTGCGCTTAACCGATCAGGTTTCCGACAGACTTATACAGGGAGCGCTGTTGATAAGCGTAGTGCCCCATGGGCCGAGAGGCGTTGCTTTGCAGCTTAACGGTAGCGTCTTTGACGGTGGCACCCGCTATGTTGTCGACCGCGTTCTGACGATGGATTACCACAAGCAAGGTGAGAATTACACGTTGCGCCTGAAGGAGACATTCAAAAAAACCGCAGGATAGCTTAGCGGAAGACGAGCTGAATCGGCGATTACCGATGTCGGCGCCGATACTGCATTGGCATATTGAACAAATCGACCACCGCCATTACCTCTTTAGCGGTAACTATGCTCCATTTTTCGTTTGCGCTACGAGTGGAGAATAATTCCCCCCGGCAGCGCCGGGGAGATGGTTTGATGCCCTTGGGGGAAATATTGTGGAATTTAAGGTTGTTGGTTATCGATATAGTTTTTGATACAGGGGCTGTTGCCGGCCTTTGGGCAATAGGTAAGCCATTGTTCGTTTTTTCCCTCGCCCTCATTGCGGATATTATCGTAGTAATAAACATCGGCGTGAGTTTGGCAGCTGAAACCGACGGCTTGTATTATTTGTTTTATTTTACTTAAATTACTACGGCCTAATGTCATGCTGTAGATTTGGCAATTCTCGTAACTTCCGAGCGGATAAACATTAATGCGTGTGCTGTTTTGATACAGTACGACGGCGGCAAAAGGCACCAAGCAAGCCGCCATGATCATCACTAATCTCTGTAGCGAACGCCGTAGGCCCGGATGTTTACTTTCTGACGGTTGGAGAGTCGCGTATTCCTGTTTACTATCATCATTTTTATTATATTCCTCCTTTTCTACATCCACCTCATGAATGTTAGCGGCGCTGAATTTGAATCCCTGGCGGGGATAGGTCACGATAATGTCTTCTACACCACACTGCGCCAATGATTTGCGCAGGCCGGAGACATAATTATTCAGGTTGTTATTCGATGCTTTCAGGCCATGTTCAACCCAAACTTCATTAAACAACCTGTCACGCAGTAGCCGTTTTTCATTGTTTCTAATGAATAATGATAACAACCTGGCGCTGGGTTTAAGTAGAGATGTTTTATTGCTGGCATTATCAATATGCGCAAGTGTGCCCATTTTTGCAACATGCCAGGCGCATGAGAAAAAGGCGGTTGACCCTGCAAGAAACGAGAGTCGACAAAACGCTATGGCGATGGTTGGATAGCTAGCGCTGGCCCGCAGGGTGAGGCCTTTGGCCGAATAATCGAACGTAGTTCGATGGAGAGTCCGTACCCCAGAAAGCGAAAAACCCGCCATCGGCGGGTTCTTCTAAATATGGTGCCCGGACTCGGA
>NZ_MJAO01000031.1 GCF_001902635.1 Serratia marcescens
GCAGGGGGCCCTTGATCAGGCTTTCAGGCGATTACTGCGCCGGTGCCGGAGCGGGTTCCGCATCCTGCGCAGGCTCACCGTCTTCCGCCGGGGCGCCCAACAGGCCGAATTGGCCGATGAACTCCTGCAGCGACATCTTGTTGCCGTTCAGATCAACCTGGTTGTCGGCATAATGGAACTTGCTCGCAATCACGCCGTCTTTCTGGGTGGTCAGTTTGAACATCTGGCCCATCGCCGCCAGACCCTGCACTTGCTGCTGCGCCAGTTTCTGTGCGTCTTCAGCGTTGTAGCCTTGCAGCAGTGCGGTTTGCGCGGTCACTTCGGTGGCCATCGCCTCCGGGATAGTCAGGCTGAGATCCAGCTTTTTCACCACGCGTGCGACCATTTGGTCCGGCGATTCGGCCTGCGCACCGGCTTTGCTCGGATCGGTCAGCGCCAGATCCAGCGTGAAGGTGCTTTCACCCTTGCTGTTTTTCCAGCTCAGTGGCGCGACGCTGATGCTCGGATTGCCTTTCAGCAAGAGCGGCAGGTACTTTTGCAGCAGTTCGGTGGTTTGCTGTTCGTAGACGTCCGGGTCCAGATTCTCACCCTGCTGCAGCAGCGCCATGGCCTGCTGGTTGTAGCTATCGGCGAAGTCTTTCAACGCCTTGCCGTCTACGTTGTCGATTTTCAGCGTCAGTTTGCCGGCGCCGAAGTCGTTGCCCTGCACCTTGAGCGCGTCCATGGTGTAGTCGATCTGGCCGCCGATGTTGCTGCTGCCTTGCTCGCCGAACTTGCTCACCAGGTTGAAACCGTCCAGTGCCACGGCATCTTTGCCGTCAACAGCCAGTTTGAACTGCTTCAGCGTCATCGTCTGATCGCCGAGCTTCACGCCGAACTTGCTCTCGTTGCTGGTGCCTTTCAGGTTGAAGCCCTGGAAGGTGATCTGTTCGTTTTGGCCGAAGGCGTTCGGGCTGCTCACCGCGATGTTATCGCTGTTGGCGTCCAGCGCAATGGTCTTCAGATCGCTGGATACGTCGGCGTTGAGGGTGGCGCCGCTGAATTTCAGCGAGGATTTATCCTTCTGGTAGTCCAGCGGGATAATGTCGATGGCGGAAGCGGTATCGCCGCTGTATGAGATGCGCGAATCGGCGGTAAACAGCGATTTGCCTTTGGTGATCTCAAACAGTTCCTTCACCGCCGGGGTGTTTTCCAGCTGGGTATGCACCGACGCCATGCTCGGCAGCAGGTTGAATTTCTTCAGCTGAGCGAAGGGGAACGGGCCGTGGTCGATGGTTTCCAGGAAGGCCACTTCATCACCGGGCTTCAATTCTGCGCCGTTGGCGGCGTCGTTGCCGTCGGCGCGCAGTACCAGGCGCACCTGGCTGTTGAACAGGCCGCGTTGGTAATTTTCATAGCTCAGCTTAACGCCGGCCTTCGGCAGGTAAGCCTTCAGCTGGCCGTTGGCGTTGTCGACGACTTCGCCCATATGCTGTTCGATCAGTTTCCCGGTGTACCAGGATGCCCCGGTCCATGCTGCGCCAAGAACCACAATGACGCTGACAGCGACTAACGATTTTTTCATAGCTCTGTTTCATCCTTTTTTCTTATAACCCTCCGCTGCGAGGGAGGGGGGCAAACACGGGCCGACAAAAAGCGCCCGCAGGCGCTTAATTGTGGGGGCAGCTCTCGCTTTCAGCAAGCAATTTGCTGAAATTTATCAACGGTTAGGCCAGCTGGTTATAAACCCGGGCGATGCGACCGCTGCCGCTGACATTTACCGGTGATTCGAAAGCGCCGATAAAGCAGGATTCGCCCGGTTTGAGCGTCAGACGTTGCCCCGATTTTTCCAGCGTCGCTTCGCCGGCGACGCAGAACACGATGGCCGCGCTGCGTTGCGCCAGCGGTTGCGGCACGGCGGTCAAATCGTGCAGCGAGAAGGCGAAGTCCTCCACCGGGATCGGGAAGAACAGCTCATTACCGCGCTGCTCCGGTTGGGTCAGCAGACCGGATGCCGGCTGCGGGCGGAACTGCAGGTTGGCCAACAGTTCAGGCACGTCGATGAATTTCGGCGTCAGGCCGGCGCGCAGCACGTTATCCGAGTTGGCCATCACCTCCAGCGCCACCCCTTTCAGGTAGGCGTGCGGCGTTTCGGCGTACAGGAACATCGCTTCGCCCGGTTCGAGCTGCACCACGTTCAGCAGCAACGGTGAAAACAGACCGCTGTCGTCCGGGTAGAAACCGGCGATAAAGCGCACGGTATCCCAGGGCTCGCCCTGTTGGTTATTGAGCGCGGCTTTCAACACGCCGAGCGCCAGCGATTTTTGCTCGCCGCTCATTGTCAGCAGGCTGGCGAACAGGGTAGACAGGCGCGCGGTGTCCGGCTGCTGCAGGAAGGCGGCGATATCATGGTGCGCGCCGGCGATAGGCTGCAGCAGGGAAACGATATCGGCCAGTTCGCGGAATCCGTTCATCGCCAGAAACGGCGTCAGGGCGAACACCAGCTCGGGTTTGTGGTTGGGATCTTTGTAGTTACGCTCGGCGGCGTTCAGCGGGATGCCGGCGGCATTCTCTTTGGCGAAGCCGATCTCGGCTGCCGCTTTGCTGGGGTGAACCTGGATCGACAGCGGCTGATCGGCGCAGAGCACTTTAAACAGGAAAGGCAACTCGCCAAAGCGGCTGGCAACGTCGGCGCCCAGCTGCTTTGGCTGGTCTTCATCGATCAGATCGCGCAGCGAACGCAGTTCGCCGTCGGCGCTCTGCACGTGGGAAGGGCTCTTCGGATGCGCGCCCATCCACAGTTCGGCCATCGGCTGGTTATCGGGGTTGGCGATGCCGTAAAGACGGGTCAGCGCATCGTGGCTGCCCCAGGCGTAATTCTGTACCGCGTTGGTCATTTTTTGCATGTCGATAAACGTCCTTTGCGTCATTGCCGTATTTTCGGCCAATAACTTACTGATTTTATGCGATTACCTAAATCTGTGCCGACGACCATCATACGCCCGCGTCGGCAGGAAAAATCATGGGCGCGATCAAAATAACACCGGATAACGTCGCGCCCGGCAAAGCGGCCAAAGTATAGCGTGATAACGATCGGCGCCTCAAATGGCGGGCCGACGGGATGGCGAGCTGATTGGCGGCAAAACGGGCCCGTCTGCCGATTATTTCGCGGGGCAATAATTTATTATCGAGAACGCGACTTTCCAGAGCCGTTATTTATTTCCCACCATGTCAAAATATGTCGTTTGAATTTAATTTTTACCGCCTGAGCCATTCTCTTATTATTATTTTTGCACCGCGCCGGGCGATCACACGCAGTGCTTAAACCTGAGCGGCAGACCTCTTTACCGTAGCCGGCAAGCCGTCGATTTAACGAAAATGAGAGGTCTATAGCATGAAAAAACTGTTGTTGCTGTTAGGGCTTTGCACCGGCGCCGCCCAGGCGGCGGTGATCGTCACTTACCCCTATGCGGCTCCGCGCGCCGTAGTGATTGCGCCGGCGCCGATCGTCGTTGCGCCCGCGCCGGCGGCGGTTTACGCCGCGCCGCATCCTTTGGCGAGCAGCGCCGGGGCGGTGGCGGCCGGGGTCTATCGCCATAATGAACGGCAGGACGCCTATGATGAGATCAATCACCTGCAGCAGCAGCGTATCGATGAGCTCAATCATTTGCAGGCGCAGCGCATCAATAATTTCAATTCGCGCCATCCGCGTTAATTTCAGCCGCGCTTTTATTTATCCAGACTCAGGCGCCGCCGTTTATTTCGACGTGGCGTAATCTGCGCCAAAGCCGGCGGAGAATAACCTCGGTATTAATGGGTAAAAGAGATGAAACGTGCTGTGAGATAACTCTCTTAATGCGAATAGTTATTATGTCACTATACTGGGAGTGTGTGTCGGCGGGGGGTAACGCGCCGGCCTAACCCTACATTTTTAGGAATTATGCTAAGGAGACAATGATGGCAGGCGTTCGTATCGAAAAAGACTCTATGGGCCCCATCGAAGTACCGGCCGACAAGCTATGGGGCGCGCAGACCCAGCGCTCGCTGGCGCATTTCCGCATTTCCTCCGAAAAGATGCCGACCGCACTGATCCACGCGCTGGCGTTGACCAAGCGTGCCGCCGCGCAGGTTAACGTGGATCTGGGGCTGCTGCCGGCCGAGCGGGGCGCCGCCATCATCAACGCCGCCGATGAAGTGCTGGCGGATCGCCATGCCGACCAGTTCCCGCTGTCCATCTGGCAAACCGGTTCCGGCACCCAGACCAACATGAACATGAACGAAGTGTTGGCCAACCGCGCCAGCGAGCTGCTGGGCGGCGTGCGTGGCGAAGAGCGCAAGGTGCACCCGAACGACGACGTCAATAAAAGCCAGAGCTCCAACGACGTGTTTCCCACCGCGATGCACGTGGCGGCGGTGATCGCGTTGCGCGAACACCTGATCCCCGAGCTGAAAGTGCTGCACAAAACGCTGAGCGACAAGGCCGAAGCCTACCGCGATATCGTAAAAATCGGCCGCACCCACCTGCAGGACGCCACGCCGCTGACCCTGGGGCAGGAGATCTCCGGCTGGGCGGCGATGCTGGCACACAGCCTGAAGCACATCGAGGACAGTATCCCGCACATTGCCGAGCTGGCGTTGGGCGGCACGGCGGTCGGCACCGGCCTGAACACCCATCCGGAATACGCGGTGCGCGTGGCTAAAACGCTGGCGGAATTGACCCATCAGCCGTTCGTTACCGCCCCGAACAAGTTCGAAGCGTTGGCGACCTGCGACGCGCTGGTGCAGGGGCATGGCGCGCTGAAAGGGCTGGCGGCCTCGCTGATGAAAATCGCCAACGACGTGCGCTGGCTGGCGTCCGGCCCGCGCTGCGGCATCGGCGAAATTGCTATCCCGGAGAACGAGCCGGGCAGCTCCATCATGCCGGGCAAGGTCAACCCGACCCAGTGCGAGGCGATGACCATGCTGTGCGCCCAGGTGCTGGGCAACGATGTGGCGGTGAACATTGGCGGCGCTTCCGGCAACTTCGAACTGAACGTGTTCCGCCCGATGGTGATCCACAACTACCTGCAGTCGATTCGCCTGCTGGCCGATGGCATGCAGGGCTTCAACGAGCACTGCGCGGTGGGCATCGAACCGAACCGCGACCGCATCACCCAGTTGCTGAACGAGTCGCTGATGCTGGTAACGGCACTCAATACCCACATCGGCTATGACAAGGCGGCGGAAATCGCCAAGAAAGCGCACAAGGAAGGGCTGACGCTGAAAGCCGCGGCGCTGAAGCTGGGCTACCTGACCGAAGCGCAGTTCGACGAGTGGGTGCGGCCGGAAGCGATGGTCGGCAGCATGCAGAAGTAATCACGTCATGCCTAAATGGGGCGCGGTTGCGCCCCGTCTTTTCAAGCCAATCTCTCCAGCACCGATAACAGCGCCTGCGGCTCCGGCCGCCGGGTGTAATCGGCGTGCGCTTCGGCATAGGCAATACGGCCATCGCGGGAAATGACGAACCGCGCCGGCAGCGGCAGCGTCCAGCTGTCATCCTGGTTGAATTGTGCCAGATCGAGGCCGAGCCGCTGTTGATACAGGGCGATCAGCGCGTCCGGCAGGCGGTAACGCAGGCCGAATTGGGCCGCCAGGCGGTTGCCGGCATCGCTGAGCAGCGGAAAGGTGAGATGGTGATCGCGCGCGGCCTGGCGGTTATGCGCCGCACTCTGCGGCGAAACGGCCAACAGTTGCGCGCCGTGCTGCGTGATGGCGGGCAATGCGGCCTGCAGCGCCTGCAGATCGAGCGAACAGTAGGGGCACCAGATCCCGCGATAAAAGCTGACGACCAGCGGCCCGTTCGCCAACAGCGCCGCGGAAGAACATGGTCGATTTTCGCTGTCCGGCAAGGTAAAGTCGGGCGCGGCGTCGCCGAGCTTCAGCGTGCGTTCGGCGATGCCGGAAGCGATCTGTGTTTGGATCGCCTCACGCATCAGCGCGTGCTCTTGTTCTGCGAGTGTGAACGGCAGTTGGCCGGCTTCGAACTCCGCTTTGAAGGCATCGAGTTTGTCTTGCAGTGTCATGCGTTCTCCTGACGGGAATGAGGGTTGTGCTCATCTTGCCCATTCCGAAATGGCGCGTGTAGACTGCAATAGATGCTAACCGTTATTCCATTAAGGAATGTTATGGGTAAATTTGCCGATTACGAAACCTATGCCTGCGTTTACGAGAGCGGTTCTTTTACCGCGGCGGCGCGGCGGCTGCACGTGGGGCAGCCGGCGGTCTCGAAAGCGGTGGCGCGGCTGGAACAGCAGCTCGGTACGCGCCTGATGCTGCGCTCGACCCACGGCCTGCAGCCGACGGATGCAGGGCAGCAGCTGTATCAACGCACCCGGCGTATCCTGAACGAGCTGGCGGAAACCGAAGCGCTGGTGCAGAACGCCGGCGAGACGCTGAACGGCCGGCTGCGGGTCGCCTCGGCGGCGGTGTTTGCCCGCATCGTTCCCTTGCCTGATTTGACGGCGTTTATGCGCGCCAACCCGCGTTTGAGCGTCGATCTGCTGCTGGATGACGGCAACCTGTCGCTGATTGAAGAGGGCATCGATATTGCCCTGTGTATCGGCGAGCTGGAGGATTCCGGCTTTACCGCCCGCAAACTGGGTGAGGTAAAGCAATGCGTGATTGGTACGCCCGGCTATTTTGCCGCCGCCGGTATGCCGCAGCGGCCGGAAGATCTGTTGCAGCACGAGATGGTGATCTACCATCGCCGTGGCGGCGGGGAACAGTGGCGTTTCAGCCGCGGAGGGGAACAGCGCGCGCTGCGGCTGCCGGGGCGCATGCGGGTCAATGCGGCCGAGTGCGTGCGCGAGCTGGTATTGGCGGGCTTCGGGCCCACTATCGCCAGCGAAGGTATGTTCCGCAGCGAGCTGCAAAACGGGGCGGCGATCGCGGTATTAGCGGACTGGCAACTGCCGCTGCTGGCGCTGTGGGCGGTGTTCCCCGGTGGCCATTTCGTCTCGGCCAAGGCGCGGGCCTTTGCCGATTTTGTCCAAACCGCGTTATGCAGGGAGCCGTGATATGTCGCGCACGCAACGTTTACTCGATCTGATGCAGCTGTTGCGTAGCCACCGTTATCCGGTGGCGGGCCATGCGCTGGCGCAGACGCTGGGGATCAGCATGCGCACGCTGTACCGCGATATCGCCACGTTACAGCAGCAGGGGGCGGAGATCGTCGGCGAGGCGGGCGTCGGCTATGTGCTGCGCCCCGGTTTTATGCTGCCGCCGCTGATGTTCTCGCAACCGGAAATCGAAGCGCTGGTGTTGGGTATGCGTTGGGTCAGCCGCCGTGGCGACAGCCAGTTGGCGCACGCGGCGGGCCAGGCGCTGGCCAAAATCGCCGACGTGTTGCCGCCGGCGCTGCGGGAAGAACTGGAGGCCAACACGCTGTTAATCGCGCCGGCTCAGGCGCCGCAGGTGTCGGACGAGATGCGCGTGCTGATCCGTGATGCCATCCGCCGCGAACGCAAGCTGCATATTCACTATCTCGATCTGGCGGGGCGGCACAGCGAACGTCTGCTGTGGCCGTTTGCGCTCGGTTTCTTCGATCAGTTTCAGATGCTGGTTGCCTGGTGCGAGCAGCGTCAGGCCTTCCGCCATTTCCGTCTCGATCGCATCCAGGCCGCTGCGCCGCTGGAACAGCGTTATCCGCGCGGCCGGCGGCGGCTGCTGAAAGAGTGGCGCGTTAGCGAGGGGATTGCGGAGCAATAACGGCGTACTGCTGCCATAAACTGTCAGCTGCACGTCTTAGTCTGTCTCTATCGGGAACCGGCCGGTTCCCATCACCAAGAGGACAGACCGATGACCCTTCCCAGCATGACGCTGCTTTACGTCGACAACCCGCTGAACAGCGCCGCCTTTTATCAACGTTTACTGGGACAGGCGCCGGTGGAGCTTTCCCCAGGATTCGCCCTGTTCGTGCTCAACAACGGCTTCAAGCTGGGGATGTGGGCCAAACAGGGGGTAAAACCCGTCGCCACGCTGACCGGCGGCGGCGGGGAACTGGGCTTTTTATGCCAGGATCCGCAAGAGGTGGAGGCGCGCTATAACCAGTGGCGCGAGCGCGGGCTGGCCATCGAGCAAACGCCGACGGAGATGGAGTTCGGTTATACCTTCGTGGCGCTGGATCCGGACGGCCACCGCCTGCGGGTGTATGCCCTCAGCGAGTAGCGGCGTCGGTATACAGATGCAGGCGCGGCACCAGCAGCCGCAACGGCCTGGCGTCGGGTTTATAACGGTGTTTCACCGATTCTGCGTCGTAGTTGAGCAGTTCGCCGATCTTCGGCACCGTGGCACCGCTTTCCACCTGACACAGGGCGATCAGCGGCAGCGGGCAGGGGTGTTGCACCTGCTTTTGCTGTTGCTGATACCACACGCGGGCGATGGGTTGCACTTTCACCGGCCGCTTGATTTTCAGCGTTGCGTGCTGCGGCAGACGGCTGACATCGTCGAGTTCGCGGCTGACCAGGGCGGCCCACTGTTCACGACTGTGCGGCGGCACCGCGCGGCCGGCTTTCAGGCTTTTCTCCAGCTGTGCCAGGATATCGTCCCGCTTGACGTTTTTTATGATGTGCTTGTTGGCCCAGCCGAAACGCACGGAGTCGGGATTGGTCAGCGCGGTGAGAGTGCGATAGGCGCTGAGGGTGATCAGCCCGTGCAAATGGGTGTGTACGAACTCGAAACGCTGCTCCGGTGCCAGGCCGGAATCGACGGTGATGATCTGCTCCAGTTCGCCCTTCAAGCGATTGATGAGCGCCAACTGCGTTTGCAACGCCTGATATTCCGGTTGCTCCACCGCCAGGCAAATGACGCCGGGCAGGCGCACGGCGGCCTTGCTGCTGACATTCTCCCGGTTGTGGTGGATGAACAGCCGCTGATAGTGCTCCAACGCCAGATCGCGCGCCGCTTGCCCCACATGCTGTTCGACCGCGATATGCGAGATGGCCTGATGCTCCTGGCCTTTTTCTATCTCCGGCAGGCTGAACACCCGCGCCGCCAGCAACCGCAGCGGGGTTATCTGCTGCTGCAACGCGCCCAGCGCTTGCTCCAGCTCGATAAAGCAGGCATTCATCCGGCCGATCACATCGTATTTGTTCATCGCGCGTTCCTATTTTAGTTACAACATACTATAGGTGAACGACAGACTGGGGGCAACATCGGCCTCTGGGCCAGGGGCAGCTTCACTGGCCACCCGGCTTATCAGCGGAAAATGCGCCATAGCGGCCTCTGGTAGCAGGGCACGCAATACACCCGGTATGCGTAGTGTTTTGATTCATTGATGGATTTTCTCCCGTGCGTTTGTGTTTTGTTTAATCCATTTTCCGATCGCCGTTGTCCAATCACTGGAACAAACAGAATGGCAGGACGCTATGAGCCCTTGGGGTTATCTTTTCTTCTGTCATTAACGGGTGCTTTAAACGGAGGTTTACTGTGGATATTAAACAGAAAGTCAAAAACATGACGCTGGAAGAGAAGATCGGGCAAAAAATCATGCTGGATTTTCGCTACTGGGATCAGAACGGTAGCAGCAATCAGGATATGACCGTTCCCGATGAAGCCATTGGCAAGCTGATCGCCGATAACCACGTGGGTGGGGTGATCCTGTTCGCCAATAATCTTAAAGACAAGCAGCAGATCAAAAGGTTGACGGCCTGGTATGCCGCGATGAAAACCCACGCGGGCATTCGTTTGTTTATTGGCACGGATAACGAAGGCGGTAACGTTTTCCGGCTGCCGCGCGGCGACTATGCCTCATTCCCCGGCAATATGGCGCTGGCGGCGGCGATTGAAGGGCGCGCGGATGAACAGCTCGCCGTTGAACAGGGCAAGCTGATGGCCCAGGATATGCGCGCGTTGCATATCAATACCAACTTTGCCCCGGTTGTGGATGTCAACACCAACCCGTTCAACCCGGTGATTAACGTTCGCGCCTTCAGCGATGATAAGAACACTGTTTCTCGTCTGGCAGAGAAAATGGTGGCGGGCATGAAACACCAGGGGCTGATCACCGCGTATAAACACTTCCCCGGCCATGGCAGCACCTCCACCGACTCGCATAGCGGTCTGCCGCGCGTCGATCGCACGCGGGAAGAGGCCTTTGCCATCGATATCGCCCCTTACAAGCAGGCCATCGATCGCTGCGCGGCGCCGGACATGGTCATGACTGCGCATATTCAGTACCCGGCATTGGATAACCTCCAGATAGACACCCGCAGCGGTGAAAAAATCACGGTGCCGGCCACCATGTCGCATGAAATTCAGACCCAGATCCTGCGCAATAAATTGGGGTATGCGGGCGTAACGATTTCAGATGCGCTGGATATGGGCGCGATTGCCGAGCATTTCAGCCAGCAAGCGGCGGCTGAAAACGTCTTTGCCGCCGGGGTGGATATTGCCCTGATGCCTGTCAGCATCGCCTCGCCGGCCCAGGCGAGCCTGCTGCCGGCGTTGATCCGGTACCTTGCGGACAGAGTGAAAACGGGGCACCTCAGCGAGGCTGATATCGATGCCTCGGTCGAGCGAATTTTGCGCCTGAAATTACGCCATAGCCTGATGGGCCATAGCGATAGGCCGTGTTCCAACGACGCTGCGTCGTCAGCGCACAAGCTGGAAAAACGCATCGCCGATCGTTCCATTACCGTGGTTATCAACCGCCACAGCCTGTTGCCGTTAAAGGACAAGGCGCTGCGCTACTTTATTCTGACGCCGTGGGGCGAGCAGGCCAACGGCATTGCGCGCGTGATGGCGCAGGAGGGGTATCAGAACGTCGTTGCCGCGAAGGAAACGGAGCTGAGCGACGCCCAGATCAGGGAACATATTGCCGGCTGCGACGTGTTCTTGCTCGGAACCCTCTCAACCCGCTTTACGCCTGCTGAACAGGATGGGGTCGTTACCTCCGCAACCGGAGTGGGTAATGACAGCAGCCCCTATCCGGGATGGTTGAAGTACGCCGCCGAACAGGGGAAAAAACGCGTTCACCTCTCACTGCGCGCACCTTACGATATCGTGAACTATGCCGCAGAGGTGGAGGCGGCCGTCGCAACCTACTCCTACTACGGTTATGACAGCGGCGTGTGGCGTGGCCCTTCGATGGCCTCTTTGGCGCAGGTGCTGACGGGCAAAATCAAACCGCAGGGCAAATTGCCGGTCAACACCTGGCATGACTACGATGTGGAAACCAATACGGGCAAGGTGGCGTTCCCTCGCGGGACTGGGCTGAGCTGGTAATGGGATAAGGACACCGGCGTCGTCTGAACAGGGCGACGCCGGCAGCGAAATAGCATTGAGAAATCGGGCAGTTTATTGCTCTGTACGCAACGACATGGGATAACCGTCACTCACGGAAGGAGAACCAGGATGCCGACAGGCGCAAAAAAATTAGGCGGATGGCTGTTGATGGCCGCAATGCTGGGCGTGAGCGGATGCGCCAAGCCGCCCGAGCCGGAGAAGCCCCCGCAGCCGACACCACCGATAACACCGATGCGGGGCATCTGGCTGGCCACGGTCATTGGCTTGGACTGGCCGCCGGCGGCCTCCCTGAAAGCGGAAACCGCGCAAGAGCGGGTTCGCCTGCAGAAACAGGGGCTGACGGACGCGCTGGACGAGATGGTGAAAACCGGGATTAACGCGGTGTATTTTCAGGTTAAACCGGACGGCACGGCCCTGTGGCGCTCAAATATCTTGCCCTGGTCAGAAGTCTTGACCGGCACCGTGGGCCAGGATCCGGGTTTCGATCCGCTGGCCTTTATGCTGCAAGAAGCGCACCGGCGCGGCATCAAAGTGCATGCCTGGCTGAATCCCTATCGGGTTTCCATGAATACCCGCCCACAAACGATTGATGCACTCAATCATACGCTGCAGTCACCGCCGGCTAGCGTCTATGCGCTGCATCCCGACTGGATACGCACCGCCAACGAGCGCTTCGTACTCGATCCCGGTCTGCCCGACGTGCGCAACTGGATCACCAGCGTGGTAACTGAAATTGTCAAAAACTATGATGTCGACGGCATTCAGTTTGACGACTATTTCTATTACGAAACGCCGCAATCGCCGCTGGATGATGAACGAACGTATCGCGCATACGGAAAAGGATTTGCAGACAAAGCCGCCTGGCGCAGGGACAACACGCTGCAATTGATAAAACAGGTTTCAACCACCGTCCGAGCGTTGAAGCCCGCGGTTGCGTTTGGCGTCAGCCCGGCGGGCGTATGGCGAAACAAGGCGGACGATCCTGACGGCTCGGCGACGCGGGCCGGCACGCCATCTTACGATACGGCCTATGCCGATACGCGCCAGTGGGTCAAACTGGGGCTGCTTGATTACATCGCGCCGCAGCTGTATTGGCCTTTTGACCGTGAAATTGTCCGCTACGATGTGCTGGCCCACTGGTGGGCCGAGGTGGTGAAGGGCACGCCGGTCCGGCTCTATGCCGGGGTGGCGCTGTATAAAGTGGGCACGCCTGCCGCCAGCGAACCGGCCTGGACCGTCGACGGCGGGGCCCCCGAGCTGAAAAGGCAGCTGGATCTCAACGAAAGCCTGCCGGGGATGGGGGGAACCATCCTGTTCCGGCAACGTTACTTGACTGAGCCGCAAACGGACAAGGCGGTGGAGTCCCTACGCACCCGCTGGAAAACCGGCCAATAATCACAGGCACTGACATGACGAGCCGCGGCAAACCACCGCGGCTTTTTCTTTTCAGAGGCGGGCCGCTTCCGGCAGGCGTTTCAGGTAATGCACCACCAGCAGCGCCAGCAGCAGCATCAGGCTGATAAACGCCGCCACGCCGTTCCAGCCGAAACTGTGCCAGAACACGCCGCCGAGGGTGCCGGCCACGCTTGAGCCGACGTAATAGCAGAACAGATACAGCGACGACGCCTGGCCTTTGGCGCGGCGCGCGCGGCGACCGATCCAGCTGCTGGCTACCGAATGGGCGGCAAAGAAACCGGCGGTGAACAGCATCATGCCGATAAAGATCGCCGGCACCTGCGGCAGTGCGGTAATCAGAATCCCGATCAGCATAATCACGATCGAAGCCAGCAGCACCGGGCCGCGTCCGAAGCGCGAAGTGAGCGCGCCGGCCTTGGGTGAACTGTAGGAGCCGGTGAGGTACACCACCGACAACAGGCCGACGATCGCCTGGCTCAGGTGGTAAGGATCTGCCAGCAGACGATAACCGATGTAGTTGAACAGGGTGACGAAACTGCCCATCAGCAAGAAGCCCTCCGCGAACAGCAGCGGCAGCCCCTTATCGTGCCAATGCAACTTGAAGTTGATCAGCAGGGTGCGCGGGCGCAGCGAACTGGCGCGAAAATGCCGCGAGGCGGGCAGGATGCGCCAGAACATGCAGGCGGCGGCGAGGGCGAACAGGCCGATGACCCCGAGCGATACGCGCCAGGAGAAGAAATCGGTCAGCACCCCGGTGACCAGACGGCCACTCATGCCACCGATCGAGTTGCCGCTGATATACAGCCCCATCGAGAAGGCGACGAAACTCGGGTGGATCTCTTCGCTGAGGTAGGTCATGCCGACCGCCGCCACGCCGCTCAGCGACAGGCCGATCAGCGCGCGCATTAGCAAAATGCCGTGCCAGCTGGTCATAAAGGCGCAGATCAGTGTGCAGACCGCCGCCAGCAGCAGCGCCACCACCATCACCGATTTGCGGCCGATGGCGTCGGACAGCGGCCCGGTGAACATCAGGCCGATCGCCAGCAGGCCGGTGGAGACCGACAGCGACAGGCTGCTTTCCGCCGGCGATACGCCGAAATCTTGTGACAGCACCGGCAGGATCGGCTGCACGCAATAGAGCAGCGCGAAGGTCGCCAGCCCGGCGGAAAACAGCGCCAGCGTCACGCGCATAAACTGCGGCGTGCCGCGTTCAATATAGGGGAGTTTGTGGTTGAGGGTGGCGCGTTTTACTTTTGGCGCAGCGGCCGCGTCATCGTTGGCGGCCAGCGTCGACGGCATCACGGCCGCAGAACGCACAGGGGTTGTCACAGCGTTTCCTTACCGAACTTCGGGGAGATAACAGACACTTCACAGAATGAGAAAATGATAGGGAGCAGGGAGTTTTTGTCTAATATATTAATAATTGCAATTAAGACGTTTAAAATATGAATATCGAGCTGAGACACCTGCGTTACTTTATCGCCGTGGCGGAAGAGCTGCACTTTGGCCGCGCCGCCGAGCGGCTGCGTATCTCCCAGCCGCCGCTCAGCCAACAAATCCAGGCGCTGGAAGAGATGGTCGGCGCGCGGCTGCTGGCGCGCAACAACCGCAACGTCAGTTTGACGCAGGCGGGGGAGATGTTCCTCAAAGAAGCCTATCAGGTGATCGATCAGGTTGGGCGCGCAGCGGAAAAGGCGGCTCGCCTGGAGCGCGGCGAACTGGGGGAAATGACCATCGGTTTTACCTCTTCGGCGCCTTTTATCAGCGTGGTGTCGCGCAGCCTGCGCGCTTTCCGCCAGCAGTTCCCGCAGGTGCACATCAAGATGCGCGAAATCAACACCAAGCAGCAGATCGAACCGCTGCTGAATGGTGAGCTGGATCTGGGGGTGATGCGCAACACGCGGCTGCCGGAGGCGCTCAACTACCAGCTGCTACTGCGCGAACCGCTGGTGGCGGTGCTGCCGGAGGGGCACCCGCTGGCGGAAACGCCGGGCGGCGCGCTGCGTTTTCAACATCTGGCGCAGGAGCCGTTCGTGTTCTTCTCGCGTGAAGTGGGTACCGCGTTGTACGACGAAATTTTGCTGCTGCTCGGCAAGGCCGGCATTACCCCGTATATCACTCAGGAGGTCGGGGAAGCGATGACCATCATCGGCCTGGTGTCCGCCGGGTTGGGCGTTTCCATTCTGCCGGCCTCTTTCGCCCGGGTGCGGGTGGATGGCGTGCGCTATCTGCCGTTGGCGGAGCCGGACGCCACCACTGAGGTTTGGTTGGTGCATCATCGTCGGCGGCCGCTGACCGCTGCGGCGAAAGCGCTGATGGCGTTGATGCTGAAATGACGCCGCGGCTGGGCAAATAAAGCGCAATTCACGCTGGAATCGCGAGGAATTTGTGCAGCAAATCACATAACGAATCAAATAGTTGACGCTTTATGACAAAAGCCCCACCATACCCCCTAGTCTTTATTTAGAAGCGCGAAAAATAGTAGGAGCAGGTTTGTGATTGCGGTTGGGCAGCCTGGGCATATCGATCAAATCAAACAGACCAATGCGGGGGCGGTTTATCGGCTAATCGATCAGCTGGGCCCGATTTCGCGCATCGAACTGTCAAAACGCGCGCAGCTGGCGCCCGCCAGCATCACCAAGATCGTGCGCGAGCTGCTGGAAGCCCATCTGGTCAAGGAAACCGAGTACCAGGAGATCGGCAGCCGGGGCCGGCCGGCGGTTGGCCTGGTGCTGGACACCGAGGCCTGGCACTACCTTTCCGCCCGCATCAGCCGCGGCAGCATCACGCTGGCGCTGCGCGATCTCAGCAGTAAATTGGTGGTGGAGGAGCAACTGCCGCTGGCGGCCGAGCACCCCGAACCGCTGCTGAAACGCATCCTGACCGAAGTCGATCAGTTCTTTATTCGCCACCAAAGCAAGCTGGAACGGTTGACGGCGATCGCCATTACGCTGCCGGGTATTATCGACGTGCAGTCCGGCGTGGTACACCGCATGCCGTTTTACGACGTGCTGGAGATGCCGCTCGGCCCGGCGCTGGAAACCCGCACCGGTCTGCCGGTCTACCTGCAACACGACATCAGCGCCTGGACCATGGCCGAAGCGCTGTACGGCGCTTCGCGCGGCTGCCAGAACGTGATTCAGGTGGTGATCGACCATAACGTCGGCGCCGGGGTGATCACCGGTGGCCACGTGCTGCACGCCGGTAGCCACAGCGTGGTGGAGATCGGCCATACCCAGGTCGATCCTTACGGCAAGCGCTGCTACTGCGGCAACCACGGTTGTCTGGAAACCGTGGCCAGCATTGAAAACATGCTGGAGATCGCTCAGCAGCGGCTGAACGGTTCGATGAGCTCCAGCCTGCACGGCGCGCCGTTGACCGTCGAATCGCTGTGCGACGCCGCGTTGGCGGGCGATCAGCTGGCGCGAGACATCATTCTCGGCGTCGGCCACAGCGTGGGGCGCATTCTGGCAATCATGGTCAACCTGTTCAATCCGGAGAAGATCCTGGTGGGCTCGCCGCTTAACCGCGCGGCGGAGATCCTGCACCCGGCCATCGCTTCCTGCATTCGCCAGCAGGCGCTGCCGGCCTACAGCGAGCAGGTGAAGGTTGAAGCCACGCAGTTCTTCAATCAGGGCACCATGCCCGGCGCGGCGCTGGTGAAAGAGGCGTTGTACAACGGTTCGCTGCTGGTGCAGTTGCTGCAAGGCTAACATCAGAACTTCTTATAATTCCGCAAAAGATTGAGCTACCTCAAGCCCTAACGTCGTGGCATCCCCTAGAATTTTCCCGTTCGACTTCCTCGCCGCCGGTGCGGCGACACATTGTTAACGGGGCATTCCGGGGCATTTTATTCATGTTGAAGCGTTTATTTGTTACAGGCACGGATACCGACGTCGGTAAAACCGTGGTTTCCCGCGGGCTGATGCAGGCGTTGGCCGCCGGCGGCCGCTCGGTGGCCGGCTACAAGCCGATCGCCGCGCGCTGCCAGGAAACCAGCGAGGGCATCCGCAATAAAGACGCTTTGGTATTGCAGGCATCCTCAACCTTGCCGCTGTCATACGAAGAAATTAACCCCATCACCTGTCTGGATGAGGTGTTTCATGCGCATGCAACCGAAGACATCAACTACGGCGTGATGAGCAGCGGTCTGCGGGATCTGTCAGCCAAAGCCGATACGGTGGTGGTGGAGGGCAGCGGCGGCTGGCGGGTGCTGATGAACGATCTGCGGCCTTACGCCGAATGGGTGGTGCAGGAACAGCTGCCGGTGGTGCTGGTGGTGGGCATCAAGTTGGGCTGTGTCAGCCATGCGCTGTTGACCGCGCAGTCGATCATCAACGACGGTCTGCCGCTGCTGGGCTGGGTAGCCAACCGCATCAACCCGGGGTTGGCGCACTACGCCGAAACCATCGCGGCGTTGCAGCAGCGCATTCCCGCGCCGCTGCTGGGGGAGATCCCATATCTGCCGCGCGCGGAGCAGCGCGAACTGGCGCACTACCTTGATGTCTCCACGCTGTTGCGCTAACAGGGAACAACAGAAAACGCGCGAACCCTGAACCGGGCTGGCGGATGCCGCCCTGGTGGAGCGTTTCGTGTTGTTCGTGGCGGCGGCAAGAAACGGTTTTCCTTACGCTAAGATGCCGCGTTGCCGATGGGCTCGCCCGCCTGCAATGCGGCGATCAGCGGGCAGGAAACGTAGCCATTGCGGGTGCGACATGCACCTATAAGCTGCGACAGCGCGGCCTCCATGCGCGCCAGATCCGCGAGCCGCTCTCGTATGTCATTGAGTTTGCGTGCGGCCAAATGGCTGGCTTCCTCGCAATGCGTCCCGTCTTCGAGCCTGAGCAGTTCGGCGACCTCACCCAGACTAAAGCCCAATCGCTGGGCCGACTTCACGAATTGCACCCGCGCCACATCCGCATCGCCATAGCGGCGAATGCCGCCATAAGGCTTGTCCGGCTGGGGCAGCAGCCCCTTGCGCTGATAAAAACGGATCGTTTCCACATTGACACCAACCGCCTTGGCCAGTGCGCCGATCGTCAGGTTTTCAACATCGTTGTGCATGCCGTTTGACTCCGTACTTAAGTACGGGAGTAAGGTACGCCATTCATCCGAGATTTAAAAGAGTGCAGCCGCTGGCGTTTGTTTTGCCGATCGGAGTCCACCATGAAGACGCTGTTGAACGGAGAAACAAGAATGAAAGACGCAAGCACGCCAATGATCACACTGACGATTGACGGAATGACTTGCGCTGCCTGCGCCGGGCGGGTCCGGCAGGTGCTTGAGAGCGTGCCCGGCGTGCGCTCGGCTGCGGTTTTCTGGCCCAATACGCGGGTTGAGGTGACGGTCGATGACGGCGTCAGCGCCGACACCTTGGCCGCCGCCGTGACGAGAGCGGGCTACCGCGCCAGGGAGAACAACGCATTGCGGATCGCAGTGATTGGCAGCGGGGGCGCCGCTATGGCGGCGGCGCTGAAGGCGGTCGAAAATGGTGCGAGAGTCACCCTGATCGAGCGTGGTGCGATCGGCGGCACCTGTGTCAACATCGGCTGTGTGCCGTCCAAGATCCTGATTCGCGCGGCACAGGTCGCTCACTTGCGGCGAAGGAGCCCTTTTGAGGCGGGCCTCAGCGCGAGCGCGCCGGTGATTGATCGTCCACATTTGCTCGCCCAGCAGCAGGGCCGCGTTGATGAACTGCGCTATGCCAAATATGAAAGCATCCTGGCCTCGAACCCGAACATCACCGTCCTTGAGGGCGCGGCGCGTTTCAGCGACGGGTATACGCTTGCGGTGGCGCTGTCGGCCGGCGGCGAGCGGGAGGTGTCATTCGACCGATGTTTGATAGCCACTGGGTCTGGCACCGTAGTGCCGCCGATCGTTGGCCTGGAAGCTACGCCGTATTGGACGTCGACCGAGGCGCTGGCCAGCGACGCGATCCCCGAGCGGCTGGTGGTGATAGGTTCCTCGGTGGTCGCGGTTGAGCTTGCGCAAGCCTTTGCCCGTTTGGGCAGCCGGGTGACGATTCTGGCGCGCCACTCGCTGTTCTTTCACGGCGATCCGGCCATTGGGGAAACCGTGACAGCCGCATTTCGTGCCGAAGGCATCGACGTGCTGGAGCACAGGTTGGCGAGTCGGGTATCGTTTATCGGCGGTGAATTCGTGCTTGAGACGAACCAGGGCCAAGTGCGGGCCGATCAGCTGCTGGTTGCGACCGGACGATCACCCAACACCCACGACCTGAATCTGGCGCGGGTGGGCGTGAAATGCGACGAGCGCGGTGCCATTGAGAGCGACGCCGGCATGCGCACCAGCGCGCCGAATATCTATGCCGCCGGTGATTGCACCGATCGGCCACAATTCGTCTACGTCGCGGCAGCGGCCGGGACGCGTGCGGCGATCAACATGACCGGCGGCGAAGCGCGCCTGAATCTTGATGCGATGCCGGCGGTGGTCTTTACCGATCCGCAAGTGGCCACGGTGGGCGTCACCGAGGCGCAGGCCCGCCGTGCCGGGATTGAAACCGACAGCCGCACGCTGACGTTGGATAACGTGCCCCGCGCATTGGTTAATTTTGACACGCGCGGATTTATCAAATTGGTGGTCGAGGCGGGCAGCGGCAGGCTCATTGGCGTGCAGGCGGTAGCCGCAGAAGCGGGGGAAATGATTCAAAGCGCCGCGTTGGCGATGCGCGCGGGCATGACCGTGCAAGAACTCGCCGAACAGTTGTTTCCCTATCTGACAATGGTGGAGGGGCTGAAACTCGCCGCGCAAACCTTCAGTAAAGACGTGGCGCAGCTGTCGTGCTGCGCCGGCTAACCTGAGAAACCACAATGCGCCTTGCGCATTATACCGATGCACTTATCACGCGCCTGACGGTGAGCAATTGGCCCGAGCGTTGTCACCTGGTTCGATGCCGCCCGGTCACCTCGGCAACGCTTGCCTGGTGCCCCGGCATTGAGATTGTCACCGTCAGGCGGCTTTGCTGTCGGTCGCCGGCGTGCTCAGAGGCTGTTGCGCAGCATTCGGTAGCGAAAGGGGGGCACAAATCGCACTCAGGCGCAGAGCATCACCGGCAGCCGGGCGGCGATCAACAAGCCGAGCCCATACACCGTGTGCGTTAGCAGGCTGAGGAGCCGCGCTCTGTGCGGGTTGGCGGTCTTGGCCGCCGCCACGCCAAAGCCCAGCGCGGGCTGCATCACCAAAAACGGCGCCGCCAGGCTCAGCCAGCCGCTCAACAACGCAACCCGCAGGTCCGGCGCCGCATACCAGCCCGAGCCGGCCAAACCGAGCGGGATAAAAGCAAACGCGATGCCGATGGCGTAGTGCAGCACCCAACCCATTTTTCTTTCTCCCCTGCGCGGCGGCGCCGTGACGATAGTGGCGTAGAACCATCGGCCGTCGAACATGCCGAGAAACCAGCGCCCCACCAGCGCGTAATCGAGGGAGGGGATGCCGAAGCGCCGCTTCAGCAGCAACGCCCACAGATCCATGCAGAGGGTGGCGCCGGCGCCGGTTAACAGGATGCGCAGTAACAAATCGGGGGTCATACGGGTGTCCTTAGCTCAGTGACGTGATAATGTGCGCACAGTGTGCAACTTAAAGTCGACTTCAAGTCAATGGCAAAAGAATGGGATATCGGTACGGTGGCGCGCCTGAGCGGGGTCGCGCCTTCCGCGCTGCGGCATTACGAGAAAAAGGGGCTGATTGCGTCGATTGGCCGTCACGGTTTACGTCGCCAATACGACGCCGGGGTGATCGACCAACTTCGGCTGATCGCGCTTGCGCGCCTGGCCGGTTTTACGCTGGATGAGATGAGCGCCTTGTTTGACGAACGGGGCAAGATAGCGCTCGATCGCGGGCTGCTGGCGGCGCGGGCGGATGAGCTGGATCGCCATATCCAGAGACTGATGCAGGTGCGCGACGGGCTGCGCCATATGGCCGATTGCCCCGAACCCGAGCACCTGCAGTGCCCGCAGTTCAGGAAAATCCTACGGCAGGGCGAGTTCTAAGCCTCACGTTTGGGCGGCGGCGCCGAATGGTACACCGATACCGGCCGCAGGCCGCGCGACACGGTGGTGGCGATCACGCAAGCGAGCAGAATGCCGGGCAGTAGCGCGTATTCGCCGGTCATTTCAAACACCATCAGCGCCGCCATGATCGGCGCATGGGTGGTGGCGGCCAGCAGGGTGGCCATGCCGGTCAGCGCCAGCAGCAGCGGCACTGCCGCATCCATGCCCGGCCACAGGCCAAACAGCTGACCGATCATCGAACCGAGCGCGGCACCGACGAACAGCGTCGGGGTAAAGACGCCGCCGGGCGCGCCCGAGCCGCTGCTGGCGAGGATCGCCAACAGTTTGCACACCAGGATCGCGCCCAGCAGCAGCACGCCGGGCGGCGCGATCAGCAGCGCCTGCACGACGCTGTAGCCGTTGCCCCATACCTGCGGGAACAACAGCGAGAGCAGCCCGACGATCAGCCCGCCCAGCGCCAGCTGTAACGGCGGTTTCAGGCGCAGCGAGCGGAAGGCGCGGCCGGTGGCGGTCATCGTCCATAAAAACAGCGGCCCGCCGGCGCCGGCCACCACGCCGACCAGCGCAATCAGCAGGTATTGCGTCGGCAAGGGCGCGGGGAGCGGCGTCACCAGATAGAGCGGTGCCTGGCCGCCGTTGAGCAGGTTGGTCATCAGCAGCGCGCTCACCGCGGCGATCACCACTGGGCCGAGCGAAGCCAGCATTAGGGTGCCGAACAGGATCTCGGCGATGAACAGGCTGCCCGCCAGCGGCGCATGGTAGGCGCTGGCCATCCCGGCGGCGGCGGCGCAGGCCACCCACAGTTTCCACTCTTTCTCGTGCGTAAAACGCTGGGCGAAGAGCGAACCCACCAATGCCGCCAGCAGGATCATCGCGCCTTCGCGGCCAATGGCGCTGCCGCTCGATACCACCAACAGCGACGCCAGGCATTTCACCAGGCTGGCGCCGGTGTCCAGCTTGCCGTTGCCGGTTTCTATCGCTTCCATATAGTCGGTGGGCGCCGCCGGCCGCTGGTGACGATAGCGTTGGTGGATATACAGCAACAGGCCTGCCGCCAGGCCGCCCAACGCCGGGGTCAAGGCACGCCGCCAGCCGGGCAGTGCGGCGGCGGCGGCCACCAGACTGCCGTCGGCGTTGCCGAGCAGCAGCCATTCCAGGCCGATCATCGAGCGGTGGAACAGCCATACCGCCAGGGCGGCGGCGACGCCGATAAACACGGCGATAAACAGGCTGCGCAACAGGGCGCGATAGTGGTGCAGGTGGACCAATCTTTTCATGCGTGGGCGGCGTCGTGAGAAAAATCAAAGGGTCATCAGCGCATTGTGCTTGGCGCTCCGGCCGATGACCAGTGAATCTTTATTAAACTGCGGACCAACGAGAAGTCTGTTTTTACGTTACGACGTAACAATTGGTCCAAATGGTGCGATGCCTCGCCGGCAACGGCAGGATGTGAGGGCGGATAAGCGCGGCACAGGTGCTTGCTGGTATACTTAGAGAAAATAAAAACGCCAGGAAGCCTGCATAACGCCATGACAAATCACGTTTCGTCCCCACCCGTTGCCCACCGCCCGCTGATTCTGATCGCCTGTATGCTGGCGATGTTCATGTCGGCGATCGAAGCTACCATCGTCGCCACCGCCATGCCGACCATCATCGGCGATCTCGGCGGCTTCTCGCTGCTGGGCTGGGTGTTCGCGGTCTATTTACTGTCGCAGGCGATCACCATCCCCATCTACGGCCGGTTGGCGGATCTCTACGGCCGCAAGCGGGTGTTCTTCTTCGGCGCCACGCTGTTCCTGCTGGGATCGGTGTTGTGCGGCTTCGCTCCCGACATGTATTGGCTTATCGGCTTTCGTTTGCTGCAGGGGCTGGGCGCCGGCGCCATCATGCCGATCGCCTCCACCATCATCGGCGACATCTACAGCGCCACCGAGCGGCCGAAGGTGATGGGGTACCTGTCGAGCGTGTGGGGCGTATCGGCGATCATCGGCCCGCTGTTGGGGGCGTTTATCGTGCAGCACCTGCCGTGGGCGCTGGTGTTCTGGGTCAATCTGCCGATCGGCCTGTTGGCGATGTTCTTCCTCTGGCGCTATCTGCCGGCGCATCAGCTGCTGCGGCGGCACGCGCTGGATCTGGCCGGCACCGCCTGGCTGACACTGTTCGTCTCCGCGCTGCTGCTGGCGCTGTTGCAGATGGAAAGCCTGGGATGGTGGGTGGTGCCGTTGCTCGCGCTGGCGGCGGCATCGCTGGCGCTGCTGATCCGCCAGGAGCGGCGCGCGGTCGAACCGTTGTTCCCGCTGGCGCTGTGGCAAAGCCGGGTGATCGTCGCAGGCAACATCGGCGGGCTGGTGATTGGCGCGGCGATGATGGGCATCAGCGCCTTCCTGCCGACCTTCATTCAGGGCGTGATGGGCGGTTCGCCGCTGGAGGCGGGCACGACGCTGGCGCTGATGTCGATAGGCTGGCCGCTGGCCAGCACGCTGAGCGGTCGCCTGATGTTGATGACCTCGTATCGCGCCACGGCGCTTTTGGGGGCACTGCTGCTGGTGACAGGCGGCCTGATTCTGCTGATGCTGCAGCCGGAAGGTGGCCTGCTGTGGGGCCGAGTGGCGGCGTTTATGGTCGGCGCCGGCATGGGGCTGTGCAACACCACGTTCTTGGTATCGGTGCAGAACGCGGCGCATTACAGCATTCGCGGCATCGCCACCGCCTGTACGGTGTTTACCCGCATGGTGGGCTCGGCCATCGGCACCGCCATTTTGGGGGCCACGCTGAACCTCAACCTGCAGTGGCGTTTGCCGGAGACGGACGATCCGGTACAGCGGCTGATGGAACCGGCGGTGCGGCATAGCATGGGGAGTGAAGCGCTGGCGCAGCTGACCCAGCAAGTGGCGGCTTCGCTGCACTGGGTGTTCCTGGTTTCTGCGTTGGTGTCGTTGCTGGCGCTGGCGGCGGCGATGCTGATCCCGGCGCGTTGTCGGCCGCAGGGCGAAGAGGAAGAGGCGGAGCAGGCGTAAGGGAAAAGGAAAGGGCGCTGCTGTTGCGCGCCCTGGGTAGCCGATGCGGCTTATTGCGTGTTGGAGGTGTCCTGGCTGGTGCCGGTCTGCGCCGCGTCACCGCGATCGTCGCCGTTGTTCAGGCGGGTATAGACGATCTTCTGGGTGTCGTTTTCGCAGTGGCCGACCACCTGTCCGCCCGCTTGATCGGCCTGATCGTTAGGCACGATCTCCAGTTTGAAGCCGGACTCCGGAACGCCGTTATTGACGATTTTTTGCGAAATGTCCGCTTTCACGCTTTCGCAGGAGGCCAGGGCCGCCAATGGGGCGCCGGCCAACAGCACCGCGGTTAATATCAGCGTTTTTTTCATCGCGTCATCCTTATTTGACAATGGACTTCCTGTAACAGAATAGCAGCAACGGCGGCCGAGTTTCACGCCTGCTCGCCCGCCGCAGGCGGATTAAGGAATAATCCGACGCCCGGTCTGGCGATCCAGACATTTACGGGTGTCCGGCTCCCAATATGCGTTGACGTTGTTGCTGTCGTTGCAGCGATCTTCGTCATCCGCGGCGCGATCGGCCTTGTCGAACTCTTTCTCGACGCGAGTGTTAACCTTGTGGCGCAGGGATTTGGTATCATTCCACTGCTCTTTGCTCTGGCGCGCCTCTTCGGTGCTCATCGCGCCGCTGCCTTTGCCATCGACAGTGACACAGGTGCTGCCCTGAGTGCAGGTGGCGGCCAGCGCCGGCGCCTGCCAGGCGCCCATGACGGCCAGTATGGCGACCGGCAGCATCCCGCGCAGCAGTCGTTGGGTCGAAAATGTTTTCATCGTTTCATCCTTATGAGTGAGTGCGCCTGATGATGGCGGCACTGGCGTTACCTCGCCCGCAGGCGTGGTGACAAATATACCACCGCGCTCCTGGAATTCACCAGCCAAGCGCCGTTTCGTTTAATTTATCGAGAGAAAACTGCGACCGATGTTAAAAACCACGCTGTTGTTTTTCGCCACTGCGCTTGCCGAAATTATCGGCTGTTTCCTGCCTTATCTCTGGCTGAAGAAGCAGGGCAGCGCCTGGCTATTGCTGCCGGCGGCATTGAGCCTGATGCTGTTCGTTTGGCTGTTGACGCTGCATCCGGCGGCCAGCGGGCGAGTCTACGCGGCTTACGGCGGCGTGTATGTGGCGACGGCGCTGCTGTGGCTGCGGGTGGTGGACGGGGTGAAGCTGTCTGCGCTGGACTGGGTCGGCGCCGGGGTGGCACTGGCGGGCATGCTGATTATCGTTTCCGGCTGGCGCGCGGCCTGAGGAAACACGGCGGGAGACGCCCCCCCGCCGTCAGGCTTTAAGCGCCGCGGTGGATGTTCAGCCCGGCGAAGGACTGGCTGACCGGCATCATTTCCAGCGTGTTGATGTTGACGCGCGCCGGCAGGGTCGCGACCCAGAACACCGACTCGGCGATGTCTTCCGGCGTCAGCGCCTCGGCACCTTCGTAGGTTTTGTTGACCTTGCCGTCATCGCCCTTGAAGCGCACGTTGGAGAACTCGGTGCCGCCCACCAGGCCCGGCTCGATATCGGTCACGCGAATGCGCGTGCCGTGCAGATCGGCGCGCAGGCCCAGGCTGAACTGCTTGACGAACGCCTTGGTGGCGCCGTACACGTTACCGCCGGCATAGGGCCAGTTGGCGGCGGTGGAGCCGATGTTGATCACGTGGCCGACGTTGCGCTCGACCATGGCCGGCAGCAGCGCACGGGTCATGTTCACCAGCCCTTTGGCGTTGGTGTCGATCATGGTTTCCCAGTCATCGGCGTTGGCTTTGTGCGCCGGCTCCAGCCCCAGCGCCAGCCCGGCGTTGTTCACCAGCACGTCGATTTGGCGCAGCTCGGCCGGCAGCGCGTCGATCGCCTGCTGGATGGCGGCGCGGTTGCGCACATCGAGCCGCACGATATGCAACGCTTCGCCCAACTCGTCCTGCAGTTCTTCGAGGCGCTCAAGGCGGCGCCCGGTGGCGATCACCTTATGGCCTTCACGGATAAAACGGCGTGCGATGGCCTCGCCGAAACCGGAGGTGGCGCCGGTAACAAAAATAATCATGTTGCTGTTCCTCAACTGTTTTTACCCTACATACCACTATCATTAGCACAAACCCGCAGGCAGTGGCAGCGGTTATCGCGGCGGAGAGAAAAAAAGGTCAAATCGAGCCGGATCAGCGCTGGGGAGGCAAGTGGTACACCACGGCGTCATACTTGACGCGTTCGCAGCGCCCGGCCAGTACACCGCCCAGCGACTCGGCCAGGCGGCGGCTGGCGGTATTCTGTTCGGCCACCGGGTAGACGAGGTGCGGCGGCTGAAAGCGTTCGCTGGCCCAGCGTGCGATACTCTGCACGATTTCGCGGCCGTAGCCCTGGCCGTGCAGGCCCTCTTTCACCCAGATGCCCAGCTCCGGGGTGCGGCTGCGCAGGTTATGCGCGCCGCCGACGCCGACGAACTGCCGGTCTTCGCGCCGACGGGCGACGAAGATCACTTCTTCGCCTTCGCGCATCAGCGGCAGCCAGCCTTGCCAGACGTTGGCGAAATCTTCCGGCGACGCCTCCGGCTCAAAGGCCATAAAACGCGTCAGAGTGGGGGTGATCGCCTGGTAAACATCGTCGGCGTCTGCTGCGGTAAAGGGGGCAATCAACAAACGGTCGGTGTCCACGCGGCACTGAGAAAGGTCATTATGATTCATCTTATTTTCCCTCGCTTTTCAGGCCAGAACGGCAAAAAATCCGCGCCCATAAATTATGGGCGGATCGTCGATATTACGCGCATTGGCGGCAGAAGCGACTTATTTTTCGCCGCTTGGGCAAGATGGAAAGATCGGGGTTGGTGACAATGTCACGTTACAAATGAGGCGGCGGGCACGATTAGCCGCGCCCGCCGCCGAGGGTCAGAATTTCACCGAGCCTTGCAGATAAATCGTGCGCGGCTGGCCGATGTACAGACCTTTGTTGTTGTCGTCATAGGCACGAGTGAAATACTCATGGTTGAACAGGTTTTTCACGCCGACGCCCAGATTCAGGCCGGCCATTTCCGGGCCGAAATCATAGGCGGCGCGCACGCCCCACAGCATATAGCCGGGAATGCGGCCGGTGCTGCCGTCGGCGCTTTCCGCCACGGTGTTGGCGTTGTCGGCGAACTGGCTCGACTGGAACTCGCCGTTAAGGTTAAACGCCCAGTTGCCCGGCGTATAGTCCAGCCCCAGCGTGCCTTTGTGCTTCGGTGAGAACGGCACCTGGTTGCCCTTGTAGCCGCCGTCTTCGCGGATGGTGGCGTTGACGTAGGCGTAGCTGGCGTAGGCGGTCAGGTCGTCCAGTTTCGGCGTCAGCTGCGACAGATCGTAACGCAGGCTGCCTTCCAGCCCGGCATGGCGGGTTTTGCCGCGCGCGGTTACGCTGTCGGTCACCTGGTTAGAGTCGTACTGGTTGTTGAAGTTGATCAGGAACAGCCCGAACTCGCCGGTCAGCGCGTCACCGGCGTAGCGGGTGCCCAGCTCCCAGGTGCGTGCCTTCTCGGGTTCAATCTTGCCGCTGTCGACCGCTTTGCCCATCTGGCTGTACTGCACGGTGCCGAAGGAGCCTTCGGTGTTGGCGTACAGGTTCCAGTATTCGTTCAGGTGATACATCACGTTCAACGCCGGCAGCGGTGCGTTATAGCTGACGTCGAGGCGGTTGTTCTTGATGTAGTTGTTCTGATACGACTTGATGTACTCGTAGCGCATGCCTGGCGTGATGGTCCAGTCGCCGATGTCGATGCGATCGTCGATATAGAAGGCGTGTGCCTCGGTGCCGGACTGGGTATCGCGATCGTACGGACTGGCGGTGGACGGCAACCTGCCGGTGCTGGCCTTGCTGGTGTAGCGCAGCTCGTGGGTGGATTCGCTGACGTAGCGGTAGCCGACGCCGACCTCATGCGCCGAATCCCCCCAGCGGAAGCTCTGGCTGTAGCGCGGCTCCACGCCACGCACCCAGTATTCGCGCGGCGACAGCGTCAGGTTTTTGCCCTGATCCAGATAGCCGCTGCGCAGGGTGTAGGTGTAGAAGCTCTGCACGTCGAACTTGTGCTGTCGATCCGGCTGATACTGATAGCCGAAATTCGCCAACTGGCGGCGGCCCCAGAACTTGTCGTACGGGCGCGTCGACTGGAATGGGTTGGCGTTGTAGTCCGCGCGGCTCAGGCCGCCCGGCATGTCCGCTTCGCCTTCGTAGTATTGCAGCAGGCTGTTGAAGGTGTGCACCTCGTTGGGGGCGTAGCGGCTTTTCAACATCACGTCGTCGATCTTGGTCGAACTGTGCTCGCGCCAGTCGCTGCCGCGGGTGCCGGAGTAGAGCAGCGCCGCGCCGAGGCCGTTGTCGGCGGTACCGCCGATCATCAGGTTACCGGTGCCTTTCGGGTGATCCTGGCGCGAGGTCGGGCTGAGCTGCCCCTGCATGCCGGCCTCCATGCCGAAGGTTTTCGGGATGGCGCGGGTGACGAAGTTGACCACGCCGCCGACGCTCTGCGGCCCGTAGCGCACCGCGCCGCCGCCGCGCACCACGTCAATTGCATCCATATTGCCGAGCGAGACCGGCGCCAGCGACAGCTGCGGCTGGCCGTAAGGGGCGAAGGGCACCGGGATGCCGTCCATCAGCACGGTGGAGCGGCTGGCGAGGCGCGGGTTGAGGCCGCGAATGCCGAAGTTCAGCGCCATGTCGTGGCTGCCGGTGCCGTTGTTTTCCGGTGCCACCACGCCCGGCACGCGGTTCAACGCTTCGCGCACGGTGGTGGTGCCGGTTTTGGCGAACGCTTCGCGGCGCACCACGTCGCGCGCGCCGGGATGCTCGAACACGTCGATCTGACGGCCTTCCGCCAGCCAGTCGCCGACCACGGTGATGTCATCTTCCTTCTGCGGCTGCGGCAGCGTGGTCAGCGTGTAACCGTTGTTGCCGAGCGCTTTGGCCTGTAGGCCGCTGCCCGCCAGCAGGGCATTCAGGCCGTCGTCGACGCCGTAGCTGCCGTTCAGGCCCGGCGAGCGTTTGCCGGCGGTCAGCGCGCCGTCCACCGAGAGCGCGATGCCGGCGCGCGCGGCGAACGCGTTCAGCGCGGCGTCCAATTCACCGGCCGGAATGTGATAGGCTGCGGCGGCACTCGCCGTCAGCGGTGCGGCGAAGGCCAGGCCAATGGCCACGGCCAGCGGTGTAGCCCGTTTTCCCCAAACGTTGTTCATACCTTCTCCTGAATCATTTTTTATTTATTGCTGCAGTGTTTTTCAGGGAGTCGGATGAGCGAAGCGAAAGGGACAATCAATAATGCGATTTTTTATCATTTTCATTTAAAGCATTCAGGCGGGGACGATTTGCAACCAATAGCGGGTAAAGCTCTGCAGGCGCACCGGCAGCGTCTGGCTGAGCAGGGCGAGGGCGCGATCGGTATCGTTGAGCGGGAAACTGCCGCTGACGCGCAGACCGGCAACGGCCGGATCGCAGCTCAGGTGGCCGCGGCGGTAGCGCGCCAGTTCGGCGATCACCCGTTCCAGCCGCCACTGGCTGACGCTCAGCACGCCGCGTAGCCAGCCGTCTTCCGCTTCGGCCGGTCGCTTGTCGCCGAAGGCCGTGGCGCTGAAGCTTATCTGTTCACCGGCGTCCACCCGGCTTTTTTGGCGGTCATCCTGCGCCAACTGCGCTTCGACCGCATGCTCCAGCACCGTCAGGCGCGTCTCGCCGCCGCTCTCACGCACCAAAAAGCGGGTGCCGAGCGCGCGCATCGCCCCCTGCGGGCTTTGCACCCACAGCGGCCGGGCGTCGCGTCCGGTAACCAGGCTGATCTCCCCGGCGTGCAAGCGGATCAGCCGTTGGCGATCGTCGTAATGCACGTCCACCGCGCTGGCGGTGTTCAGCACCAGCTGGGTGCCGTCGCTTAACACAATGGGTTTGATTTCGCCGGTGGCGGTGCGGTAGTCGGCACGCAGTTCCCGGCCGAGCGGTGACTGGTAGAAGAAGCCGCCGCCACCCACGCCGAGCAACAGCAGCAGGCTTTTCAGCAGGGTGCGGCGCTCGATCGCCGACTGGCGGCCGGCGCGATCGAGCGCGCGGTAGCTGAACTTGCCCGGCACGCCCTGCAGCTGGCTCTGCAACGCTTCGACGCGCTGCCAGGCCCAGCGGTGGTCTTCGTGCTGCTGGTGCCAGGCTAGCCATTGTTGGCGCTGGCGGTCGGTGACGTGCTCATCGCACAGCAGGGCATACCACTGCGCGGCCATCTTAAGCGCCTGACGCTGCTCGGGGGTGATGGTGTTGCTCATGAGAAAACGTCGTTTTCCAGGTTGAACAGCAGGCAATGCTCGGTGGCCTTGGCCATGTATTTCTTAACCGAGCTGACCGAAACGCCGAGGCGCCCGGCGATCTCCGCATAGCCCAGGCCTTCGAGCTGCGACAACAGAAAGGCCTGCTTCACCTTCGGCCCCAGGCCGTCGAGCATGGCGTCGATCTGCTGCAGGCCTTCCAGCAGGCTCTGGCGCTGCTCCGGCGACGGGGCATAGCCTTCCGGGATCAGCGCCAGCATCTCCAGATAGGCGCGTTCCAGCGTTCTGCGGCGGAACAGGTCGACCATCACCCGCTTGGCAACGGTGACCAGAAAGTCTTTCGGCTCGCGCAGGGTCGCCGCGGCGTCGCTTTTCAGTAGGCGCATAAAGGTGTCCTGCGCTACATCGTCCGCGTCGAAAGCGCAGCCCAGCCGCCGACGCAACCATCCTTGCAACCAGGCGTGATGGGTGGTGTAGAGGCGCGACAAGGCGGCGTGCGGAGCGGAAGCGGTGGCGTACATGTTTTTCGCATTGCTGGTCAAAAAGATGCGCGGATGATAATTGAGAATGGTTATCGTTTCAAGTTTGCTGCATTGGAGCCAACGCGGGCATCCCCCTTTACAATGCGTTGAAGCAAGCGCAGTGGGGCATCTGCCCGTTATTGGTGCAGCGGCGGGATTATTTTGGCCGGGCAACCGGTTGCTATTTTCCTGCCGCCGAAGGTTGGCGCCGGTTTTATTCCTTTTACCGTTTAATCGTTATCAATAAATTAATATCACTCTGTTTTTAAAAGAAAAGGTATTTACATCTATTCACTGGCATGCGGCTTGCTATGCTTAAAACCGCTTTTTGCATTCGCGTAACAAACAGCATGACCTCACCGACGCAGGTTATTACGCGGGTGATAGGGTTGGTCGTCAACAAGGAAGAAAATAGTGACACTGCAATTCACCACGGCTATTCGTGGCAATTTTTTTGATATCGCCGCCTGTGTGGAAGAGCCGCAACAGCTCGACAAACACCTGCGGCATGTTCCCGACGGTTTACTGTTGCTGAATGACGGCGTCATCGTCTGGTTCGGCAGTTGGCTGCAGGGCGAGGCGCTGCTGCCGCCGGGTTTTGCGGTCACGGAGTATCGTGACAAACTGATCGTGCCGGGATTTATCGATACCCATATCCACTACCCGCAAACCGAAATGATTGGCGCCTATGGCGACCAGCTGCTGGGGTGGTTAAACAATTACACCTTCCCGACAGAAAGCCGTTATGACTGCGAACAATACGCCGATGAGATGTCGGCCTTTTTTCTGCAACAGTTGCTGAGTAACGGCACCACCACCGCGCTGGTGTTCGGCACCGTGCATCCGCAGTCGGTCGATGCGCTGTTCAGCCAGGCGCAAGCGCTGAACATGCGCCTGATCGCCGGTAAGGTGATGATGGATCGTCATGCGCCGGAAGCGCTGCTGGAAACGCCGGAACAGAGTTATCGCCAGACGCGTGAGCTGATCGAACGCTGGCACGGCAAAGGCCGCCTCGGTTACGCCATCACGCCGCGCTTTGCGCCCACCAGCACGCCGGCGCTGCTGGCGCAGGTGCAGCGGCTGCGCGAGGAGTACCCGGACGTTTGGCTGCAGACGCACCTGAGCGAAAACCCGCAGGAGGTGTCCTGGGTGAAAACGCTGTTCCCGCAAAGCCGCAGCTATCTGGACGTTTACCACCGTTACGGCATGACCGGCGGCAAAAGCGTGTTCGCCCACTGCCTGCACCTGGAGGAGCAAGAGTGGGACTGCCTGTGCGATACCCGCTCGGCGATCGCGTTTTGTCCCACTTCCAACCTGTTTCTCGGCAGCGGGTTGTTCAACCTGCAGCAGGCCTGGCACAAGCGGGTGAAGCTCGGCATCGGCACCGACGTGGGGGCCGGCACCACCTTCAATATGCTGCGCACGCTGGGCGAGGCGTATAAGGTCGGCCAGCTGCAGCATTACCGGCTCTCCGCTGCAGAAGCGTTTTATCACGCCACGTTGGGCGGCGCCCGCGCGCTGGCGCTGGACGACAAAATAGGCAACTTCAACGTCGGCAAAGAGGCGGATTTCGTGGTGCTCGATCCGGCGGTGACGCCGCTGCAGCAGCTACGTCACGCCAACAGCGCCACGCCGGCGGAGCAAGGGTTCGTGCTGATGACGCTGGGGGACGATCGCAATATTTATCGCACCTATGTGGATGGAAAAGTGGTTTATCCGGCGGCGCGCTGATGCAGCCGCATTCACTCCCAGTCTCGAGGCGTCTAACGCCGCTGTCTTTATCTGGTTATTGAGCGGGAAAGGGTGGGAGAGACGTGAAGTCATTGGCGCAGGGCTTAACATGCAAGGCTCACGGCCTGGAGAGAAGAATATCAACCAGGCTCAATACACCTCGGGGGCTAATCATCGTGGGATGAGTATTCTAATCACTTGTTTTTGCTCAAACTGCCAACTGCGCCTAAGCTAGGAGGTGACTCAGAGGGAGCCATTCCCCGAGACCTTATTCCGTGAACATGGAGGAGTTTCGATTTGATGCGTTTATCCACATTGGTGCTGGCGATCGGCATGGCGCTGGGCTCGCAGGCACAGGCAGCAGAAACCCAACCTCTCGCCGACCATAGCGCGCTGCCCAGCGGCCAGGCGAAGGAGGCAATCGTGACCGGTGAAGCCAATCAGCACGGCAAACAAAAGACCCAAAATCCCTTTTTCTATCAAAGCCGTTTGCCGTTCCAGGCACCGCCGTTCAACCTGATTAAGGAAGGCGACTACGCGCCGGCGATCGCAGCGGGCATCAAGCAAAAACGGGAAGAGGTGGAGAAGATCGCCAACAATCCTGCCAAACCTACTTTCAAGAATACCTTGGTGGCGCTGGAGCAGGCCGGTTCACTGCTGACGCGGGTGATGAACGTGTTTGGCGCCATGACCTCGGCCAATACCAGCGACGCGCTGCAAAAGCTGGATGAAGAGACCTCGCCGAAGCTGGCGGCGTTGAACGACGATATCATGCTCAACGGCAAGCTGTTCGCCCGCATCAAAGCCATTTATCAGGATCGCGATGCGCTGAAGCTGGATCCGGAGTCGCGGCGGCTGGTGGAAGTGACTTACAAGAACTTCGAGCTGGCGGGCGCCAACCTGTCGGACGCAGATAAGGCCCAGCTGAAGGCGCTGAACCAGGAAGCGGCGACGCTGAGCACCCAGTTCACCAACAAACTGCTGGCGGCGAGCAAAAACGGCGCGCTGGCGATTACCGACCAGGCGAAACTGGACGGCCTGTCGGAAGGCGAACTGGCCGCGGCGGCGCAGGCGGCCGGCGAACGCAAGCTGGAGAAACAGTGGCTGCTGGTGTTGCAGAACACCACGCAACAGCCGTTGCTGCAGAGCCTGAAAGATCGCGACACCCGCAAGACGTTGTTCGATGCCTCCTGGACGCGCGCCGAGGCCGGGGACGGCAACGATACCCGCCAGACCCTTTCCCGCCTGGCCAAGGTGCGCGCTGAGCAGGCCAAACTGCTGGGCTACCCGAACTACGCCGCCTGGAAACTGCAAAACCAGATGGCCAAGACGCCGGATGCGGCGTTGAGCTTCATGCGCAACATCGTGCCGGCGGCCACCGCGCGCGCCGAGCGTGAGGCCACGGATATCCAGGCGGTGATCGACCGGCAAAAAGGCGATTTCAAGGTGCAAACCTGGGACTGGCAGTTCTACGCCGAACAGGTGCGCAAAGCCAAGTACGATCTGGACGAGTCGCAGATCAAGCCTTACTTCGAGCTGAACAACGTGCTGAACAACGGCGTGTTCTACGCCGCCAACCTGCTGTACGGCATCAGCTTCAAAGAGCGTAAGGACATTCCGGTCTACCAAGCGGACGTTAAGGTGTACGAGGTGTTCGACAAGGACGGCAAGTCGCTGGCGCTGTTCTACACCGACTACTTCAAGCGCGACAACAAGGGCGGCGGCGCCTGGATGAGCAACTTCGTCGATCAGTCGAAGCTCAACGGCACCAAGCCGGTGATCTACAACGTCGCCAACTTCACCAAACCGGCACCGGGGCAGCCGGCGCTGCTGTCGTATGACGATGTGGTCACGATGTTCCACGAGTTCGGCCATGCGCTGCACGGCATGTTTGCCGATCAGGAATATCCGAGCCTGTCGGGCACCAACACCGCGCGCGATTTCGTCGAGTTCCCGTCGCAGTTCAACGAGCACTGGGTCAGCGATCCGAAAGTGTTCAGCCACTTCGCCAAGCACTACCAGACCGGCGAGGCGATGCCGCAGGAACTGGTCGACAAGCTCAAGAAGGCCGACAAGTTCAACAAGGGTTACAGCATGACCGAGCTGTTGTCCGCCGCGCTGCTGGACATGCACTGGCACATGCTGACTGCCGACCAGCCGCAGCAGGACGTGGACAAGTTCGAGGCCGAGTCGCTGCAAAAAGACAAGGTCGATCTCAGCTACGTGCCGCCGCGCTACCGTTCCAGCTACTTCCAGCACATCTGGGGTAACGGCTACGCTGCGGGCTACTATGCCTATCTGTGGACGGAAATGCTGGCGGACGACGCCTTCCAGTGGTTCACCGAACACGGTGGCCTGACCGCCGAGAACGGCCAGCGCTTCCGCGACATGATCCTGTCGCGCGGCAACAGCCAGGATCTGGAAAAGCTGTACATCGACTGGCGCGGCAAAGAGCCGAGCATCGAGCCGATGCTGATCAACCGCGGGCTGAAGGACGAATAAGTTCAGCCACTCCCGCTAATCAACTAAAAGGGCGCGTGATGCGCCCTTCGTCGTTGTTGGCATCGAAACGCCAAATGGCGCAGCAGAGGTGCCGATCGCGAGTCAGTTGTCAGATCGTCGGTAAGGTCATTCTCCCTCCTGGCACAGGAACGCCACCAGCCGCTGCGCAGGCAACGGCAGTTGCGCCAGTTCACGCACGACAAGCGACAGACGCCGGGTCGCCCAATCGTCCGTCAGCGCGAGTGCGTTGCGCTGGATCTCCGGCAGCCGCCGGGCGCTCTCTTCCGGTACCACCGCCAACCCGGCGCCGCGCAGCACCATACGGCAGATGGCGTCGAAATGACCGGCGCGCGCCCGCAGCCGCATCGGGCCGCCGCTGCGCATCGCCAGTTGCTCCAGATGCTGTTGCAGCGCGCTCTCTTCCGGCAGGCCGATAAAATCATAAGGCAGGGTATCCGCGAAACTGACCCGGTGGCGACCGCCGAGCGCATGCCCCGGCGGCAGCGCCAGCACCAGACGATCCTGACGAAAAGGGTAGCTCGTCAGCCCGCGCAGATCGGCGTGATCGGCCACGATGCCGATATCCGCCGCCTGTTCGGCGATCGCCTGCGCGATGGCCGGGCTGGGCAGCTCCTCCAGCGCGATGTCGGTGTACGGGTGCAGCACCAGAAAATCCGCCAGCAGCTCCGGTAAAAACGCGTCGGCGGCGACGGTATTGGCGACGATACGCAATTGGCTGCGCTGGCCCGGCGCGAACTCGGCCATGTCACCCCGCAGCCGGTCGCGCTGCTGCAACAGCAAACGCGCGTGTTGCAACAGGCGTTCACCGGCCGGCGTCGCCTGGACGCCGCGCGGATTTCGCGTCAGCAGCGCAACGCCGGCCTGTTGCTCCAACCCGCGCATGCGTGCGCTGGCGGCGGCCAGCGATAGCCCGATGCGCTCAGCGCCGGCGGTGATGCTGCCGGTTTCAAGCACCGCCACCAATAGCCGCAGATCGATAAAGTCAAAATGCATGCGTTCTTCCTCTGTCTTTGCCGCAGGCAGGCTCTGCCATTGCCGCATTGTGCCGCGATGCGGCACTGGCCACAATCGGGCCGTAGATTCGCCATAAGGATAGACGCATGTCGCTGACGTTACTCGAGATTATCGCCCTGACGGGCGTTTTTACGCTGGCTGGCACGGTCAAAGGGGCGATCGGCCTGGGGTTGCCGACGGTGTCGATGGGGCTGCTCAGCCTGATGATGCCGCCGGGGCAGGCCGCAGCACTGCTGCTGTTGCCTTCGCTGATCACCAACCTGTGGCAGTTGCTGTGCGGGCCGCGGTTGGGCGCGCTGTGGCGTCGGCTCTGGCCGATGATGCTGTGCGTCACGGCGGGCACCTTGCTGAGCGCGGGCGCGATCGCCGCCAACGACGGCCGCCTGGCGCCGCTGGCGCTGGGCGCTTGCCTGGTCGGCTACGCGCTGCTGGGCTTTACCCGTCTCGACTGGCGTATCTCCGCGGTGGCAGAACCTTGGTTGGGGCCGCCGTGCGGTCTGTTGACCGGCGCACTGACCGGCGCTACCGGGGTGTTCGTCATACCGGCGGTACCTTACCTGAACGCATTGGGCCTGGCGCGCGATGAGCTGGTGCAGGCGCTGGGGCTGTCGTTCACCGTGTCGACGCTGGCGCTGGCCGCCGGATTAGCCTGGCATCAGGCTCTGCCCGGCGCGCTGCTTGGCGGTTCGCTGCTGGCGCTGTTGCCGGCGATGGGCGGCATGTGGCTGGGCGGGATCGTGCGCCGTCACTGCAGCCCGCAGCGGTTTCGCCGCCTTTTCTTTATCGGGTTATTAATCTTGGGCGTTGAGATTGTTTGGCGTTCAATTAATTAAATCGATTATATCTGCGTGTAATTAGGTTAGGTATATTATTCTGGATTTTATTCTAATATGATTGGTTGCAATATTTAGAATGCACTTTGCTTATTGGTTTTTTTCATGAAATACAGGATGGTTATGGATTGTTATTAGTGTGTTTTACTTTTGCCACTACAGCTATTTTTAATGACTGTAAAACCAGTAAACCCATAGGAGAATATTTATGAAGGAAATTTTAAGCAGCCAATTCGATGCGGTGTCGGGTGGATGGCAGGATCGTGATGGGAGTGGAAAAAGATCGTCTGATAACGGAGGCTCTGGTTCTTCTGGTCGTGGTGGAAAGAACGGCGGTGACCGCGGGCTCCAGTCATTCTTGTCAAAAAACAGCCCTTATGGCAGCGGTTCCGGCGCCAGCGGTTTCTGGGGGAATGGCAGTTCTACAGGAAATGGTTATGGCGGCAATGGCACTGGCCCGAGTGAGGCCAGAGAATCCGGAACCAAACGCTAATTAACAGCTGCAATCCCAGCACAGAAGTAAAATTCTGTGCTTTTATGGGGTATATGATGAATAAATATGTTGTTTTTATAAAGAGCGATGAATCAAGGGTGCTGAGAAAGGAAGTGGTTACACGAGAAATAATTAAAGATATGAAGCAGAAGGGGTTCAGAAAGCATCATGTTGAAGTAGAAGCTGAGAACGAAAACGATGCCATTAACAAACTAAATAAGAACAGCAATGACTATTTGGACTCATTGAGAAATTTTTCCGGTGATTTACTGTTTTGCTCTATTTGTGTCATTGTTATGGTCATGGTTTATTTATTTAGCTGAGCCATAGTCCAGTATTGAATCATTCAATTCTTTTATACTATATTTTGCGTGGTGATTTAAATGGGCCATGGAATATTGGGTGTCGATTTGTCAAAGATAGAAAGGTTATCAGTTCCAAATATCCTGCATTTTGTATGGATCGGTGACTTAAATGAAGTGAATACTCATTATATCGATATATGGAAAAAGACAAATAAAGATAAGGAGATCTTCTTTTGGTATGAAAAAGGCTCTTCATTGTGCCATTTTCTGAGCAACGCCATACAAGACTTTGTCATCGCCAAAAAAATCAATAATAAAGTAAGTGCTGAGTTAAAAATAAAAAACTCAGCTTTTAATTATATATACCCAAAAATAAAGGAGGGCTTTTCTTTTGATGAGCTAGTTATTGATTTTTTGATAAAAAATGAGATCCCTTATCAGGGGCAGCCAATGGCTATAGAAGACTCATGGTTTGATTGTAGAGGTTTTATAAAAAAGAGTATAACGGAACTTTTCTGCAACGATTCTGACGATTTCATTAAGTATTACTATTATGAAATTATATTAAGATGTAATCTTGCCAGTGCAAGTGACATAATCAGGCTTTTAATTATCTACCAACATGGTGGAACTTATGTAGATGTTGATACACTCCCATACACTGACAACATATATCATGGATTAAACAAATATATAGAAGAAGAGGGTATTATCGAGAGTGACTCGTTTCTATTGTTTAAGACCATGTGTTTTTTAAAAAAGATAAATTCAGAAGAGCTTCCGTCTGAAGCAGTGATTAGCTGCGATGAAAATGAGTTAGGAGTAGATGCGGTTGGATTTGAAAAATAAAAAGGCTTATCGAACTGGATCTCTATGATTTTTCTATGGGTATGATATTGCCATTGGGTGAAATATACGTTCATAAAAATTTATTGGCGCTAGGATCACTCAGAAGATTTAAAGGTGTTTATTTTAATAATTTCATATCTTCTCATCAAAAATCAAAAGCGATAAGGATCATCCTTAGGACTATGAAGAAAAGGTATCGCTTTTTGGAAAAAAATAATTGCATATTTGAAAGTTATTTTGGTGGCAAGCCCAAGTGTTATCTAACCAGAATATTAACGTGGAGGACCGAGTTAATAACAAGGGACTATTGCGTAACTTCGGTCTTAACCGGTCCGGGATTAATTGTCGAGGTTTTATTGGGGTTGGCTTATAAAGTATTCAATATTGAATGTTCAGTTGAGCCATATGTTATAGCAGAATACATGCAAGATTCTGATTTTGGAATTGCACTATTCCAACACAACATAGACACACCTGATGGCGCCTATTCAACATGGCGAAAATAAATAAAAAATAGCTTTGGAAATAAGGAGGTTTAAGTTTCGATTGTTTATTGTCAATCTAATAGCGTGTGAATTTTTTCATTATACTTCACTAAGGGACGCTGAGCATGTTTCGCCAGGAAGCGATCGATAATCAGAAAATGAAATGGCGTGGGCGGGCATTGCTGTTGCCCGGTATTCCCTTTTGGTTCACTGCAGGGCTCTGCCTGTTTTTTTTCATTGCCTTTCTCACCTTCGCAATCGCCGGAACCTATACCCGACGGGTCAACGTGACCGGAGAGATCAGCACCTATCCGCGCGCTGCTAACGTCTATTCCGCCGTCCAGGGGGTGGTGGTCAAACAGTTTGTCACCGAAGGGCAGGTGATCACCACCGGCGCGCCCATTTACCAGATCGACGTCAGCAAGAGTACCCATAGCGGTGTGGTCAGCGACAACCAGCGTCGGGACATCAATAGCCAACAGGCGCGCATTGCACAAATTATCAGCCGACTGGAAAGCAGCAAGCAGGCCACGCTCACCATGCTGGAAAAACAAAAGGCGCAATATACCGCCGCGTTCTCCCGCTCCACCGTCATCCTCGAACGCGCCCAGGAAGGGATACGTATCGCAAAGGAAAACATGGAGAACTACCGGCACTATCAGACCAAGGGGCTGATCAACAAGGATCAGCTCACCAACCAGGTGGCACTGTATTACCAGCAGCACAATAATCTGCTGAGTCTGTCTGGCCAGAACGAACAGAATGCGCTGCAGATCACCGCGCTGGAAAGCCGGATTCAAACCCAGGCCGCCGAATTCGACAACCAGATTTACCAGATGGAGTTGCAGCGCTACGAGTTGCAAAAAGAGCTACTGAACATCGATGCCGGCGGGGCGATCGTCATCCGCGCACTGGCCGACGGTCGAGTCGACTCTCTGAGCGTCACTGTCGGTCAGATGGTCAACATAGGCGACAGCCTGCTGCAGCTACTTCCCCAAGATATTGAACACTATGCTCTGGTGCTTTGGGTGCCCAACGACGCCATCCCCTATATTACCACCGGAGATAAGGTCAATGTGCGCTATGACGCCTTTCCGGCGGAAAAATTTGGCCAGTTCGCCGGCACCGTGTCCGTTATCTCCAAAGTCCCGGCCTCGCCTCAGGAAATGCTGACCTACCAAGGGGCTCCCAAAGCGGCACTGACCGCCGCCGTGCCGTACTACAAGGTGATTGTCATGCCGGAGAAACAGGCCATTGCCTACGACGGTAAACGTCTGAGCCTGGAAAACGGCATGACAGCGCAAAGTACTTTGTTTCTGGAAAAAAGGACGATTTATCAGTGGATGCTGTCACCGTTTTACGACATGAAGCACAGCGCGACGGGGCCGGCCAATGAGTAAGCCCACGTTCAGACAGCGGGTTAGACAGCTGGATTTTCGGCTGCGCCACCGGGTCCCGATGGTGCACCAGACCGAGTCATCGGAGTGCGGGCTGGCCTGCCTGGCGATGATTTGTGGCCACTATGGCAAAAACATTGACCTTATCGCGTTGCGTCGGCAATTTAACCTGTCGACACGCGGTGCCACGCTGGTTGGACTGACCGGTATCGCCGAACAACTGGGGCTGGCCACTCGCGCTCTATCGCTGGATCTCAACGAACTCAGCGCCCTGAAAATGCCCTGTCTGCTGCACTGGGAATTCAACCACTTCGTGGTGCTGGTCAGTGTTAAACGCAACCACGTAGTGCTGCATGATCCGGCGCGCGGACGCCGGAGCGTCAGCCTGACAGAGTTGTCGAACAGTTTCACCGGGGTGGCGCTCGAGGCCTGGCCTGGCAGCGAATTCACTGCTGACAGCATCCGCAATCAAATTCGCTTTCGCACGCTGATCGGCAGCGTGCATGGTCTCAAGGGGGCGCTCGGCAAGATCTTTTGCCTGTCTCTGGTGTTCGAAACCATCAACCTGGTGATGCCGATCGGCACGCAATTGGTGATGGATCACGCTATTCCCGCCGGGGATCGCGGATTGCTGACGCTCATCTGTGCCGGACTGATGATGTTCATCCTATTGCGGGCCACCATTGGCATGGTGCGGGCATGGTCCGGGTTGGTCATGTCGACGCTTATCAACGTACAGTGGCAGTCCGGGTTGTTTACCCACTTGTTGCGCCTGCCGCTGGGCTACTTTGAACGGCGTAAGCTGGGTGACATTCAGTCGCGTTTCGGCTCACTGGATACGCTGCGCAGCACCTTCACTACCAGTATCGTTGGAGCCATCATGGACGGCATCATGGTGATTGGCGTACTGGTGATGATGATGCTTTATGGCGGCTGGCTGACTTGGGTGGTGCTCGTGTTCACCGCGCTCTACGTGCTGATGCGTCTGCTGACCTATAGGCATTACCGCCAGCTTTCCGAAGAAGCGCTGGTCAGGGAGGCCCGGGCCGACTCGTATTTTATGGAAACGCTGTACGGTATTGCCACCGTCAAGATGCAGGGTATGGCGGAACGTCGCATAGCCCACTGGCTCAACCTTGAAATTGACACCATCAATACGGGTCTCCGGGTCACCAGAATGGACATGCTATTTGGCGGGATCAATAGCTTCATAGCCGCCTGTGACCAGGTGGCTATTCTATGGCTGGGAGCCAGCCTGGTGATCGATAATCAGATGACCATCGGCATGTTCGTCGCGTTCGGTGCCTTTCGCGGGCAGTTCTCCGACCGCATCGGGTCGCTGACAGAGTTTTTGCTACAGCTGCGCATGATGAGCCTGCATAACGAGCGCATTGCCGATATCGCCCTGCATCCGCGGGAGGAGCGTAAACCCGACCATCCTTACACGGCGGGCCTGCAACCTGTTGGATTGACGACCCATGCCCTGAGTTATCGTTACGACAGCCAGTCACCTGCCATCTTTGATGGCCTGGACATCACTGTGGCGCCGGGCGAGAGCGTGGCCATTGTAGGCCCGTCCGGCGCCGGCAAAACCACGTTGATGAAAGTGTTGTGCGGGTTGTTTCCCCCCGATGCGGGTCGGGTTGAGGTGAACGGCGTCGATATCCGGCAGCTTGGCATCAACAACTACCACAAGATGATCGCCTGCGTGATGCAGGACGACAAGCTGTTTTCCGGCTCGATCCGGGAAAATATCTGCGGTTTTTCGCACGAAGTGGACGAGGCATGGATGGAGGCGTGCGCCCGGGCCAGCTATCTGCATGACGTGCTCATACGTATGCCGATGGGGTACGAAACCTTGATCGGCGAACTGGGGGAAGGATTGTCCGGGGGGCAAAAGCAACGCCTGTTCATCGCCCGGGCAATCTACAAAAAACCGGCTATTTTGTTCCTGGATGAGGCCACCAGCGCGCTAGATAAGGAGAGCGAAGCGGTCGTGAATCAGGCAATCAAGAGGCTCAATATCACGAAGGTGATCATTGCCCACCGTGAAACGACCATTGCGTCGGCAGATCGGGTAATCTATTTTGGTTAACAATAAGGCACATGCTGAGTGGCGATTTAAAACAGCGTTCGATATGGGCGTTAGCCTGTTTCTCCATATTTCTACTGTCGATGGGATCCGATTATCCTTCCCAAAAGGAAATGCGAACTCAATTTCATAATAAACCTCAATAATCACCTACCTCACCAGGTTATTAATATGATAACCCAATGAGGGAACGTGATATCACCAGCGGCACTGGCCGCTTACACCGTTTCGGTTACGATTACCCGCTAGAACCCCAATAAGGCTCAGGCCTGCGGTCCACCCCAAATGGTCTCCTGCATGCCGGATTTGCCATGCGTGAGGCTGCAGCGCTTGCACGCTTTCAACACCCGTTGTTTTACCCGATAGCGGCGTCGCCCTGCCCGTA
>NZ_MJAO01000032.1 GCF_001902635.1 Serratia marcescens
GACTTGTCAGTCGTTGTTCCCGGTCAGTGGAGGCGCATTATAGGGAGTTCTCGGCGGGCCGCAACCCCTATTTTCAATATTCTTTCCAACCGTTGAATGTTTAACCAAAATGCCGTTAAAGCGGTAGTTTTTTCAACGATTTAAAGCCATAACCCTGCAAAACGGGCAATAAAGCGTCAGTATCTTCATTTAACGCCATGCAATACGCCAGATTCTCTTCCTGGCTCGAGACCAGGTTTTCCTGCGTCGAGATAAGCCAGGCGGTGCGACGGGCAATCGCCGCGCCGGAATCCACCAGTCGGGTGCCTTCCGGCAACACCTGCATCAGCTCTTCAGCTAATAGAGGGAAATGGGTGCAGCCCAGGACGACAGTATCCGGCGGTTCGCGCATGCTGAGCCACGGGTGCAGGATCTTCTTCAGCACCGGTAGCGGCACGGCTTCCCCGTGCAGCTTGGCTTCCGCCAGCTCCACCAGCTCTGAAGACCCCAGCAGTTCGATCTTGCAGTCGGTGGCAAAACGGGAAATCAGCTCATGGGTATAGCTGCGCTGTACGGTGCCACGGGTCGCCAGTAGGCCAACAATACCGTTGACGGTAAGACGGGCCGCCGGTTTGATGGCGGGCACTACGCCCACGACTGGGAAACTGAAACGCTCGCGCAGAGCCGGCAAGGAAACGGTGCTGGCGGTGTTGCAGGCGATGATGACGATCGCCAGAGGATGACGTTGCTGCACCGCGCTGACAATTTCCAGCACGCGCTCAACGATAAACTCTTCGGACTTCTCGCCGTAGGGGAACGCCACGTTGTCGAAAGCGTATATATAGTGGAGATCCGGCAGCAACTGCCGAACCTCCTGATACACCGACAACCCGCCGACGCCGGAATCAAAAACCAGCACCGTCGGGCGAGGTGTGGCGGTGCTGTTAGAAGGTATAGCTTCCAGTGAGGTAGTATTCTCTTCCTGGAGTAGCGTAGCCATAGGCCGTCTCATAATCTTTATCAAACAGGTTGGCAATTCTACCACGAACTGTCAGATGAGATGTGACCGGATACGAAACTGCGAGATCCCACAGGCTCACGCCGCCAAGTTTAACCGTCGGGCTTGGATAAACACCGTAATCCTTGTCGTATCGCTCACCCAAGTATTGGTAGGTCACCGCCCAATCAAAGTCATACAGCTGCCAGTCCAGCTCATATTTCACCTGCTGTTTGGCACGACGCAGCAGCACTTCGTTGGTCTTGGCGTTGCGCGGATCGACATAATCATAGCCAATTTGGTGCGTCAGCGGGCCGGTTTCGAAAGAAGCCGTAGCCTCTACACCTTTAATTCTGGCCTGATCAACATTGTAATAAGCAGAGCTTGAACCACTGGATGCATAGCTGATCAGGTTATCTATATCGTTACGATAGCCGCTGACGCGCCAGGTAACCGGCCCGGTCAACCCCTCAAAGCCCCCTTCCCACTGTTTGCTTTCTTCCGGCTTCAAATCCGGGTTGCCACCAAAGCTGCCGTACTGTTGCCCCAAATTCGGCGCTTTAAATGCAGTGCCATAAGAGGCAATGGCGCGATAACCCTCAACAAACTCCCAAGCCACGCTGGTTTGCCAAGTGCCATGCCAACCAAACTGCGAGTTATCGTCGCCACGTACCGCCCCTTCCAGGGTAAAGGCGTCAATTTGTTGCTGCGCCGTCAGATAAAGCCCGGTGTTACGTTGGCTCTTGCTGTCAGTGATGTAAGCCGTGCCCGGCTCGATTTTCTGATTTTGCCAATCGACACCCGTACTGATATGGCCTTGGGCAACCTGGAACGTATTGCCCCACTGCACATTGTATTGTGTGGAATCATCCAGAGTTGCGGATGCGGAATAAGGGCCATATTTGGGATCATAGTTATAGTCTTTGGTGTGGCTATAGCTCGCGATCAGCTGTGTGGCATAGATGCCATCCCGATAGCGTAGGCCGCTATCCCAACTTTGGCTATAAAGCTGGCGGGTATCCGGCAGCGCATCCATATGCGCCGGATCCGAATAGCTGTAATTGCCGTCATAGGCCGTGCGGTTGTCATAACCATAACCACGCACAAAACCGCTGAACGCTTCATTAAATTTATGCTCTATGCCGCCGTACAGCGATTTACTCATAAAGCCGTCGCGATCCGGCTGCGGAATACTGGTATTGCCTTCGGCCACCACGTCATACCCTTTGGTATAGGTGTAGTTTCCTGCCACCGTCGCCACGGTGCTGTCGCCCAACTGCTGTTGAGTCGACGCATCGTAGGATTGATAGCCGTTGGAGCCGACGCCGGCGGCCAACGTAGAGCCGTTCTTTTCGCGGGTGGTTATGATATTGACCACACCGCCGATGGCGTCGGAACCGTACACCGCCGAACGCGGGCCGCGAATATATTCGACTTTCTGCACCAGCGAGATCGGGATTTGGCTGAGATCGGAAGAACCGCTGACACCCGCCTGATTAAGGCGAATGCCGTCGATCAGCACCAGCACGTGGCTGGAGTTGGTGCCGCGAATAAACAGCGAGCTCTTTTGCCCCAGCCCGCCGTTTTGCGCAATGTCCACGCCCGGCAAACGGCGCATCACGTCGGTCAGATTCTTGGCCTGCCAGCGATCGATATCGTTACGGGTGACGATGGTGGTCGGTGCCAGCACGGAAGAAACCGGCTGCGGGAAACGGTTGGCGGTCACCACCAGGTTATCCCCGCTAGTGGCTGTGGTGTTGTCTTGCGCCCATCCAGAAAAAGCCGTGACGGAGGAGACCACCGCCAGCAGCGTATTTTTTGTAATTGTCATGAGAAAAGCATCCAAACTTAATTGGCGGATGCCGCAGGATCATGGCCGGTAGTTCGCGACGGCCACGGACATTGCGACGTAACACCGGCAGGTCTTCGGGCTTGGGATTTGCGGGCCGCGGGGCGCGACCGGCAACGGGCGATGACTTCCCATCCTGCAGTGGACAGTGTCTGCGTCGAAACGCTATCGCCGTGACTTCCCCTTACCGCTGCGCGTCAGCTCCGGATTCACACCGGATTCCCTTTTCACTCGCTGCTTGAGGCCGGACGGCAATGCTACGATCAATGCAAATAGATGTCTAGACTGCTATTAATGTTACAAATAATAAACACGACAAAACTGGACTTCACGGTCTGATTCCCTACAATCCCCGCTGATCAAATTTGCCTGACGAGAAGAAACACATGACGCCCGAGAATTTGCCTATTGAACGTTACGATGACCAACTGGCGGAGAAAGTCGCCCGCCTGAAGACGTTGATGTCACCGTTCGCGGCGCCCGAGCCGGAAGTGTTCCGCTCGCCAGTCGACCACTACCGCATGCGCGCCGAATTCCGCATCTGGCACGACGCGGACGACATGTACCACATCATGTTCGATCAGCAGACCAAGCAGCGTATTCGCGTCGATCAGTTCCCGGCCGCCAGCGAGCTGATCAACCGCCTGATGAGCGCCCTGATCGCCGCGCTGAAACCGGAGCCGATCCTGCGTCACAAGCTGTTCCAGATCGATTATCTGTCGACGCAAAGCGGTAAAATCATCGCCTCGCTGCTGTATCACCGCAAGCTGGATGACGTTTGGCAGCAACGCGCCGAGCAGCTGCGCGACGATCTGCGCGCTCAGGGTTTCGACCTGCAGCTGATCGGCCGCGCGTCGAAAACCAAGATCATGCTCGACCAGGATTATGTCGACGAAGTGCTGCCGGTCGCCGGCCGCGACATGATCTACCGCCAGGTGGAAAACAGCTTCACGCAGCCCAACGCGGCCATGAACGTGCAGATGCTGGAATGGGCGCTGGCGGTCACCGCCGGTTCCAAAGGCGATTTGCTGGAGCTCTATTGCGGTAACGGCAACTTCTCGCTGGCGCTGGCGCGCAATTTCGAGCGCGTGCTGGCGACCGAGATCGCCAAGCCGTCGGTGGCGGCGGCGCAGTACAACATCGCCGCCAACCAAATCGACAATGTACAGATCATCCGCATGGCGGCGGAAGATTTCACCCAGGCAATGAACGGGGTGCGCGAATTCAACCGGTTGAAAGGCATCGACCTGAGCGGCTACAACTGCGAGACGATTTTCGTCGATCCGCCGCGCAGCGGGCTGGACGATGAAACGGTGAAGATGGTGCAGGCCTACCCGCGCATTCTGTATATCTCATGCAACCCGGAAACGCTGTGCGCCAACCTGGAAACGCTGCAGACCACCCATCGGGTCAGCCGCCTGGCGCTGTTCGATCAGTTCCCGTACACCCATCATATGGAATGCGGCGTGTTGTTGGAAAAACACCGCTGATACGACAGGGGCGCCATGATGGCGCCCCGTTTCATTATGGCTCTTGAGTCGGCGTATTCAGCGCTTTACGCGCCTTCAGCTTAACCCCGATCCACAGCACCAACGCCACGCAGACAACCGAAGGCAGGAAGTTGGAGCCGATCTGCGGGTATTCGGCGCGCACGATGGCGCTGTACAGCAGCAGCCCCAACAGGAAACAGGCCGCCGCCAGCTTCGGTATGCCGTCCGGCATGGCGCGGTTCAGGTAACGCTGATGCAGGCAGTACACCGCCAGCACCAACGCGATCAGCGGGAAGATCGAAAACGGCACCACCGAGCTGAACAGCGCAGCAAAGGAACCGTTGATCGAAAGGCCGGCAATCAATGCCAGCAGTAAGGTGCCATTTTCACGGCCTGGTTTTTCCATCATTTTTACCTTTTTTATACGTGGGACACAGAAGCTTTTTCTTGTTCGCGACGATACCAGTAATACGCCCCTTTGGAGATCATCCGCAGCTGCAGCACCAGCCGTTCTTCCAGCTGCTGCCGCTGCTCGGCGTCGATATCCAGCGCTTCCGCGCCGGCGCTGAACACGATGGTGACCATCGCTTCCGCCTGCGCTTCGGTGAAGCTGCGCGGCATGTGGTTTTCCAACTCAAGGTAATCCGCCAGCTCGGCGATGAAATGCTGGATCTCGCGCGCCACCGCCGCACGGAATGCCGCCGAGGTGCCGGAGCGCTCGCGCAACAGCAGACGGAAGGCGTTCGGGTTGTTGCCGATAAATTCCATAAAGGTAGAAACTGAGGTGCGGATCACGCTGCCACCCTTGGCGATGCGTTGGCGCGCCTGGCGCATCAACTGACGCAACATCAGGCCGCTTTCGTCCACCATCGTCAGCCCCAACTCATCCACATCGCGGAAGTGGCGGTAAAACGATGTGGGCGCGATGCCCGCCTCACGTGAAACTTCGCGCAGGCTCAGGCTGGCGAAGCTGCGTTCGGCGCTCAGCTGGCTGAATGCGGCTTCGATCAGGGAACGACGAGTCCGTTCTTTTTGTTGTGCTCTGACGCCCATATGCATATCCGGATAGGTTCCATTCTCTCAGTCTAACGCCCTAGACTTGGCAATATAGCAAATTTTATCGCAACAGCATTTATACTAACGCGCTCTATCACACTTCCACTCTGAACCGATTGTGCTTTGACTCAAAAAGCCTAATGGTGATTGGGTGAGCAGCGCTATGATGTTAAGATACCGTTGTAATCTTGTATAAAAACAGGTCTCTCCTACATGCAACAGCACTATCAATTTGATGCCATTGTGATTGGCTCGGGCCCTGGTGGTGAAGGTGCCGCTATGGGGCTGGTGAAACAGGGCGCCCGCGTGGCCGTTATCGAACGGTACAACAACGTAGGCGGCGGATGTACCCATTGGGGTACCATCCCGTCCAAAGCCCTCCGCCACGCCGTCAGCCGCATTATCGAATTCAACCAGAACCCGCTTTACAACAATTCGCGCACGCTCAGTGCGACCTTCCCTGACATTTTACGCCACGCCGATAACGTCATCAGCCAGCAGACCCGCATGCGCCAAGGGTTCTATGAGCGTAACCAGTGCAAGCTGTTCGCCGGCGACGCGCGCTTTATCGACGCCAACACCGTCAGCGTCAGCTATATGGACGGCACCCAGGACACCATCCGCGCCGATCACATCGTGATCGCCTGCGGTTCGCGCCCTTACCATCCGGCCAGCGTCGATTTCAATCACCCGCGCATCTACGACAGCGACTCCATTCTCGAGCTGAGCCATGAACCGCGCCACGTGATCATTTACGGCGCCGGGGTAATCGGCTGCGAGTACGCGTCTATCTTCCGCGGTCTGAACGTCAAGGTGGATCTGATCAACACCCGCGATCGTCTGCTGGCGTTCCTCGATCAGGAGATGTCGGATTCGCTCTCTTACCACTTCTGGAACAACGGCGTGGTGATCCGCCACAACGAAGAGTTCGAGAAGATCGAGGGCACCGAAGACGGCGTGATCGTGCACCTGAAGTCCGGTAAGAAGGTGAAAGCGGACTGCCTGCTGTACGCCAACGGCCGTACCGGCAACACCGATTCGCTGGGGCTGGAGAACATCGGGCTGGAGTCGGACAGCCGCGGGCTGCTGAAGGTGAACAGCATGTATCAAACCGCACTGTCGCACATCTACGCGGTCGGTGACGTGATCGGTTATCCGAGCCTGGCCTCCGCCGCTTACGATCAGGGCCGCATCGCTGCGCAGGCGATCGCTTCCGGCGAAGCCAGCGGTCACTTGATCGAAGATATCCCGACCGGCATCTACACCATTCCGGAAATCAGCTCCGTCGGCAAAACCGAGCAGGAACTGACGGCGATGAAAGTGCCGTATGAAGTGGGCCGCGCCCAGTTCAAACATCTGGCGCGCGCGCAGATCGCCGGGATGAACGTCGGCAGCCTGAAGATCCTGTTCCATCGCGACACCCTGCAGATCCTCGGGATCCACTGCTTCGGTGAGCGTGCGGCGGAGATCATCCACATCGGCCAAGCGATCATGGAACAGAAAGGAGAAGGCAATACTATCGAGTATTTCGTTAATACCACCTTCAACTATCCGACCATGGCCGAAGCCTACCGGGTGGCGGCGCTTAACGGCTTAAACCGCCTGTTTTAACGCGCTGTCGATGTAGCCCTGCATGTGCTCGCGGATCGCCTCGGCCAATTGCTCATAACGGCTGCGTAAAGGGGAACCGGGGCGGTACACCAATGCGATGGTGCGCTTCGGTTCCGGCTTGTAGCAATCCAGATAGCAGACGCCGTCGCGTTCGCGCTGCGGCGGCACCGCCAGTGACGGCAGCAGGGTAATGCCGCTGCCGGCCGCGACCATATTGCGCAGCGTTTCCAGACTGGTGGCGCGGAAGTGGGTATCTTCGTCCGCCCCCGCCTGGAAGCAAAAGCCCATCGCCTGATCGCGCAGGCAGTGGCCATCCTCCAGCATCAGCAGTTTCTCTCCCGCCAGATCCGGCATCGCCACGCGCTCGCGCTGCGCCCACGGGTGATCGGAGTACACCGCCAGCTTCATCGGTTCATCGAATAGAGGCACTTCGATAAACGCCTCGGTTTCCTTCACCAACGCCAGAATGGCGCAGTCCAATTTGCCGCTGTCGAGTTGCGCCAGCAGTTGATGGGTTTGCGCTTCGTGCAGGTACATTTCCAGTTTCGGGAAGGTTTTATGCAGCGTCGGGATGATCTGCGGCAGCAGATAGGGCCCCACGGTCGGGATCAGGCCAATGTGAAGCGGCCCAGACATGGCTTCACCCTGCTGGCTGGCCATCTCCTTCAACACTTTCACTTCGCGCAGCACGGTACGCGCCTGCTCCACCAGCAACAGGCCCGCCTGAGTGAACAGCACCTTGCGGCTGGTGCGCTCGAGCAGCATAACGCCCAGTTCGTCTTCCAGCTTGCGGATCTGCCCGCTGAGCGTGGGTTGGCTCACATGGCATGAGTCGGCCGCGCGGCGGAAATGCCGGTGCTCGGCCAAGGCGACCAGATACTCTAAATCACGAATATTCATTGTTCCCTCCATTCCATGATAGCTCATGGCGATAGATAAGATAGCAATGAGCGATTAGATCTATCAAGTCCCAACGACAATAATGTGTCCCAACGAAGCGATATAGCGCTAAATGCTAAAAATTACTTTTCCTAATTAAGGGGTTAATCAATGTTTACCAGTCAAGAAGGCAAGAAAGTTCCTCAGGTTACTTTCCACACCCGTCAGGGCGACCAATGGATTGATGTGACCACTGATGACCTGTTCAAAAACAAAACCGTCATCGTATTTTCGCTGCCGGGCGCATTCACGCCAACCTGCTCTTCGAGCCACTTGCCGCGCTATAACGAGCTGTCCAGCGTATTCAAACAACACGGCGTCGACAGCATTCTGTGCGTCTCGGTGAACGACACCTTCGTGATGAACGCCTGGAAAGCCGATCAGCATGCGGAAAACATCACCTTCGTGCCGGACGGCAACGGTGAATTCACCAAAGGCATGAACATGCTGGTCGAGAAAGCGGATCTGGGCTTTGGCCCGCGTTCATGGCGCTACTCGATGCTGGTGCGCAACGGCGTGGTCGAGAAAATGTTCGTCGAGCCGAACAAGCCGGGCGACCCGTTTGAGGTGTCCGACGCCGATACCATGCTGAAATACCTGGCGCCGGAATTCAAAGTGCAGGAATCGGTCTCTCTGTTCACCAAACCAGGCTGCCCGTTCTGCGCCAAAGCCAAGCAGATGCTGCAAGAACGCGGCATTCAGTATGAAGAGATCGTACTGGGCAAAGACGCCACCACCGTCAGCCTGCGCGCCGTCAGCGGCCGCGCCACGGTGCCGCAAGTGTTCATCGGCGGCCGTCACATCGGCGGCAGCGACGATCTGGAAACTTTCCTGTCAGCTTAATAAGTAATAACAAAGCCAACGTGAACTTTGGCGGGCTACGGCCCGCCCTTTTTTTACCTTTCAGGAGCGGATATGAAACTGTTGAACGTTGATGTCGCTGTCATCGGCGGCGGCACCGCAGGGCTCGGCGCCTATCGCGCGGCCAAACTGTCTACCCCCAGCGTGGTGATGATCGAAGGCGGGCCTTACGGCACCACCTGCGCGCGCGTTGGTTGCATGCCATCCAAATTACTGATCGCCGCCGCCGAAGCGGTGCATCAAATCGAACGTGCGCCAGGCTTTGGCGTGCACCCAACCGGTAAAACCCGCATCGACGGGCGCAACGTGATGGATCGCGTCAAGCGCGAACGCGATCGCTTCGTCGGCTTCGTGCTGGAAGGCGTGGACGAGATCCCGGCCGGCGACAAAATTCAGGGCTATGCCCGGTTTATCGACGACAACACGCTTCAGGTCGATGAGCATACGCGCATCGTGGCGCAACGCATCGTGATCGCCACCGGTTCTCGCCCCAGCTGGCCGGCGCCGTGGAACGAACTGGGCGATCGTCTGATCGTCAACGACGACCTGTTCAACTGGGATGATTTGCCGCAGTCCGTAGCGGTATTCGGCCCCGGCGTCATCGGGCTGGAGCTGGGACAAGCGCTGCACCGCCTCGGTGTCGATACCAAGGTCTTCGGCATCGGCGGTGCCGTCGGGCCGCTGACCGACAGCGCCGTGCGCGACTACGCCGCCAAAGCGTTGGGGGAAGAGTTCTATCTCGACGCCGACGTGAAAGTGGAGATGATGCAGCGCGAAGGCGATAAAGTGTTTATCCGCTATCGGGATCTGCAGGGCCAACCGCAGGAGATCCTGGTGGACTACGTACTGGCCGCCACCGGCCGCCGCCCCAACGTCGATCGGCTGGGCCTCGAAAACACCGGGCTGCAGCTTGACGCCCGAGGCGTACCGCTGGCCGACCGCCTGACGATGCAAACCAGCGTGCCACATATCTTCATCGCCGGCGACGCCAGCAACCAGCTGCCGCTGCTGCATGAGGCCAGCGATCAGGCGCGCATCGCCGGCGCCAACGCCGGCAGTTTCCCGGAAATCACCCCGGGCCTGCGCCGCAGCGCGATTTCGGTGGTGTTCTCCGACCCGCAGATCGCCATGGTCGGCTCAACCTTCCGCGAACTGAACGAGAAGTTCAGCGCCTGCGGCTGCTTTGAAGTGGGCCAGGTCTCGTTTGAAAATCAGGGCCGCTCGCGGGTGATGCTGCGCAACAAGGGCATTCTGCACGTCTACGGCGAGCAGGGCACCGGCCGTTTCCTCGGCGCGGAAATGATCGGCCCGGACGCCGAGCACATCGCGCACCTGTTGGCCTGGGCGCACCAGCAGCAGATGACCGTCGATCAGATGCTGGACATGCCGTTCTATCATCCGGTGATCGAAGAAGGCTTGCGCACCGCGCTGCGCGATCTGCAGGCGAAGCTCAAACTCGGCGCGACCGAAATCGAGCGCTGCCAGCGCTGCCCGGGCGAATAACCTCTTATTCTCCGTTCATCCCCACCGGGCCTTCAGGCCCGGTTTTTTGCGCAGCACTTTCCACATTTTCCTCCCTCCTCTTGCCTCACGGCCCTTCTGCGCTCATTTTTTATACTTCAACATTGAAATGATACCAATAATGATACTAAAATGGAGGCGGCATGAACGAGATCAGGGATGACATCGCTGATTTGCAACAGCGGCAGAACAGCATCAAATTCGCCGAGTTAGCGAAAATCTGCGTGCGATGGTTTGGGCCGCCGCGCATAAACGGTAGCAGCCATCACGTTTATCGCATGCCCTGGTCAGGCGATCCGCGCATCAATATCCAACGCGGCAACAACGGCGCAGCCAAGGCATATCAGGTTAAGCAGGTCATCGCCGCACTGGCCAGAATGGAGGAAGAACATGGAAAAGCATGAACACTATACCTATCGCATCACCTGGTCAGCGGAAGATCGTGAATATGTCGGGCTGTGCGCCGAATTCCCCTCGTTGTCCTGGCTGGCGGCCACGCGTACCGACGCACTGGAGGGTATCGAAAAAGTCGTGAGCGAAACGATCGCCGATATGCTGGCGCAAGGCGAAACGCCGCCGCAGGCGCTGGCGGAAAAAAACTTCAGCGGAAAACTGGTGTTGCGCATGACGCCGGAACAGCACCGCAGGCTGGCGATCGGCGCGATGGAGGAAGGCGTGAGCCTGAACCGCTATCTGTGTGCACGTCTGGCGGGGTAAAGGTTCAAGGGCGGCGCCGGGCCGCCCTTGTCGTCGTCAGGCCAAACGCTGTTTCGCTGCGGCGATTGCCGCGGCCACCTGCTGCGGTGCGACACCGCCTTTGGCCGCACGCTTGTCCAGGCAGGATTGCAACGCTAGGATCGGGTAAACGTCGTCACCGATCGTCGCGCTAAACTGCTGCAAGTCCGCCAGCGGCAGCGCTTCCAGCGGTTTACCCTGGCGAATCGCTTCTACCACCGCCTCGCCGACGATGTGGTGCGCTTCGCGGAACGGCACGCCCTTGGCGACCAGGTAATCCGCCAGCTCTGTGGCGTTGGCATAGCCCTGCTCCGCCGCTTCCTGGCAGCGCGGGCGTTTCACCTGGATCCCGTCCAGCACCAGCGCCGCCATTTGCAGGCAGTCCATCCAGGTGTCGAGCGCGTCGAACAGCCCTTCTTTGTCTTCCTGCATGTCTTTATTGTACGCCAGCGGCAGGCCTTTCAGCGTCATCATCATGCCGGTTAGCGCACCCTGCACACGGCCGCACTTACCGCGGATCAGCTCCAGCGCGTCCGGGTTTTTCTTCTGTGGCATCAGCGAAGAACCGGAAGTCACGCGGTCAGACAGCTCGACAAACGCCGCTTCGCCGCTGTTGAAGAAGATCAGATCTTCGGCGAAGCGCGACAGGTGCACCATGCTGATGGCGGCATTGGACAGCAGCTCCAGCACATGATCGCGATCGGATACGCTGTCCAGGCTGTTGCGGGTCGCCGAGGCGAAACCCAGCCAGCCGGCCAGCTGCTCGCGATCGATAGGATAAGCGGTACCGGCCAGCGCGCCGCTGCCCAGCGGGCTGACGTCCAGCCGTTTCAGGGTATCCTGCAGACGGCTCTCATCGCGCGCCAGCATCTCGACATAGGCCAGGCACCAGTGGGCGAAAGTCACCGGCTGCGCGCGTTGCAAATGGGTATACCCCGGCATCACCGCATCCTGGTTGGCTTCGGCGGTCTCCACCAGCGCCTGCTGCAGTTGAACGATCGCCTGATGCAGATCGCCAATTTGCTGTTTGCACCACAGCTTCAGATCGGTCGCGACCTGATCGTTGCGGCTGCGGCCGGTGTGCAGCTTCTTGCCCAAATCGCCGACCTTCTCGATCAGCTTCTGCTCCACCCAGCTGTGGATGTCTTCGGCATCGCTTTGGACGATCGCCAAAGGATCGGCCTGGACTTCCGTCAGTAGCGCATTCAGCGCCTGCTCCAGCTGCTGCTGCTCCGCCGCTGTCAACACGTTAACGGTCACCAGCGCCTTCGACCAGGCCACCGAGCCCACGATATCTTGCTCCGCCAGGCGATAATCGAACCGCAGCGAATCGTTGAGTTGCTTGAACCGCTGATCCGCCGCCTGAGTGAACCGTCCGCCCCAAAGTGCCATACCTTACTCCTGTCCCCCGTCATACTTCGAGCCGCAGGTGTGTTGGCTGCGAGCGCTCACCCGAATCACTTACCGATGTAAGCTCATCGGGACTCTCGCCCTTGCCGCCTTCCTGCAACTCGAATTATTTAGGGTATGAATTTTATACGAAAGGGCGCAGCATGCTGCGCCCTTGCAGAGTCACGCCAATCGGTTATTTATTCTTTTTCTCGTTCAACGCGCGGATGCGTGAAGACAGAGAGAACAGGCGGATAAAGCCGCCCGCGTGGCTGTGATCGTAAACTTCGTCTTCGCCGAAGGTGGCGAACTCTTCGGAGTACAGGCTGTTGGCGGATTTCTTCTGGATCGCCGTTACCTGGCCTTTGTACAGCTGCAGCACCACTTCGCCGTTCACCTCTTCAGCCAAGGCTTCGGCAGAGGCCTGCAGCGAGCGGCGCAGCGGCGCGAACCAACGACCGTCGTACACCACATAGGACATCTCCAGGCCCAGCTGCTCGCGCCATTTGAAGCTGTCGCGGTCCAGCACCAGCTGTTCGACGGCGCGCAGCGCCGCCACCATGATGGTGCCCCCCGGGGTTTCATAGCAGCCGCGGGATTTGATACCCACCAGGCGGTTTTCCACGATATCGATGCGGCCGACGCCGTGCTTGGCACCCAGCGCGTTCAGGGCTTCCAGGCATTGATACGGCGATAGCGCTTTACCGTTAACCGCCACAACGCGGCCTTTCTCGACGGTAACGGTCACCTGTTCAGGCTGGTCCGGCGCTTCCTGCGGATCGACGGTCCACACCCAGCAATCTTTGTTCGGCGCATTCCACGGGCTTTCCAGCACGCCGCCTTCGGTGGAGATATGCCAAGCGTTTTCATCGCGGCTGTAGATCTTCTCCAGCGACGCGGTCGTCGGGATGTTGCGCTCTTTCAGGTAATCCAGCAGCGCTTCACGGGAACGCAGGTTCCACTCACGCCACGGTGCCACCACTTTCAGCTGCGGCGCCAGCGCGGTATAGGTGGTTTCGAAACGCACCTGATCGTTGCCTTTGCCGGTCGCACCGTGGCACAGCGCGTCGGCGCCCACTTTCAGCGCCAGTTCGACCTGCGCCTTGGCAATGATCGGCCGTGCCATCGAGGTGCCCAGCAGGTAGCTGCCTTCGTACAGGGCGCCGGTCTGCAGCACCGGATAAACGTAATCGCGGATAAATTCTTCACGCAGATCGACCACGTGGCATTCAGAGGCACCGGACTGCAGGGCTTTTTGCTCCACGCCTTCCAGATCGCTGCGCTCCTGACCGATATCCGCCACGAACGCCACCACTTCACAGCCGCCGTAGTTCTCTTTCAGCCATGGAATGATGGCCGAGGTATCCAGGCCGCCGGAGTACGCCAGAACGATTTTTTTGATGCCTTGGTTTTGCATGATCTATTCCTTTCTAATTCTAAAATTAAGCGAGGATCCGGGTGCCAATCGACACGCCGTTAAACAAAGCAGGAAGCTGATCGGCATGGCGCCAGCTGGCGATATCCACCGGGCGGCCGAGGGTGCGGGCGGCGTCGAGCGCCGCATTCACCTTCACCACCATACCATCGGTGATGATGCCTTGCGCGATCAGTTGCTCCGCTTTTTGCGCCGTCATTTCCGCAATGCGCTGCCCCTTGCCGTCGAGGATGCCGCTGACGTCCGACAGCAGGATCAGATCCGCCCCCAGCGTCGCCGCCAGCGCCGTCGCTGCCTGATCGGCGTTCACGTTCATTAACTGCCCTTCGGCGGTGATGCCGATGGAGCTGATCACCGGCAGGTAGCCGGCGGCCAGCAGGGTATTGAGCAGCGCGGGCGAACCAGGCTGCGCGTTGCCGACGTGGCCCAATGCCGGATCGAGCTGGGTCACGACTGCGCTGCCGCCGTCCGCCAGGCTCAGGCCGACAGCGTTGATTTGATGTTTAATGGCCCACGCCAGCAGCGTTTTGTTGGCGGTGCCGGCCAGCGCGCCGGTGATGATGTCGATCTGATCGGCCGGTGTGACCCGCAGGCCGTTCTTTTTCACCACCGGTAAAGAGAGCTGTTTCATCAGTTCGTCCACCACGCAGCCGCCGCCGTGCACGATCACCAGCGGGCGCTGATGCTGCTGCCGGTAGCTGTCCAACGCGGTAAACAGGCGCTCCAGCGCTTCTTCACTGTCTAATAACACGCCACCTAACTTGATAATTAACGGGTTCATTGCTGTTTACTCACGCTGGTTTAAAGGAGTGACTGGGTTTCCGGGAAGCCGAAACGGATATTCAGGCACTGCACCGCCTGCGCGGCCGCGCCTTTCAGCAGGTTGTCTTCCACCGCCACGGCGATCAAATGCTCGCCCTGCACCGCAAAACCGATGTCGCAGAACGGCAACCCCACCACCGCTTTTAGCGCCGGCACGCCCTGGTCGTACAACCGCACCAACGGCTTGTCGTCATAGGCGGCGTGATAGGCGGCGGCCACGTCCTGCGCGGTCACGCCGGCCTTCAGGCGGCAGGTGATGGTTTCGAGAATGCCGCGCGGGAAATTGCCCAGATGCGGCGTGAAGATGACCGGCACGCCCAGGTGCGCGGCAATCTCCGGCTGGTGCCGGTGAGTGAAAATACCGTACGGCTGCAGGCTCACTTCGCAGAAGCTGGTGGTCATACTGGCCTTGCGCCCGGCGCCGCTGACGCCGCTGGTGGCGTTGATCACCGGCCACTGGTCGAGGTTCAGCAGCTGCTTCTCGATCAACGGTTTCAGCGCCAGCTGCGCCGCCGTCGGGTAACAGCCCGGCACGGCAATCAGCTGCGCCTGCTTAATCTTGTCGCTCTGCCACTCCGCCAGGCCGTACACCGCCTGCTCCAGCAGGGCGCCATGCTGATGCTCGAAACCGTAGTACTGGGTATAAAAGCCGGCGTCCTGTACGCGGAAGGCGCCGGACAGATCGAACACCACGCAGCCCGCCGCCAGGAAGGCCGGTGCGATATCGTGGCTGACTTCATGGGCGGTGGCGAGGAATACTACGTCGATGCCCTGCGCCGCCTTGGCAACGTCGGTCAACGGCTGCAGCGGCAGATCGACGATGCCTTTCAACTGGGGATGCAGCTCGGAAAGCAACTTTCCTGCATCTGCACTTTGCGCTGAAACCGCTAAAGCGGTTATGTTCATGTGTGGGTGGCGATTAAGGTAAGCCGTGAGCTCCGCTCCGGCGTAACCGCTGGCACCAACGATCAGCGTATTCAACATGTGGCCTTTCACCTTCTAAACTGACGTGCGGTCGCTTTCGACCCAGGTAACAGGGCTAGCCAGCGTTGTTGCGCCGTTCACCCACGGAGCCAGGCGTTGATGCTTTTATAAACATCCGGGCATCGGGTTCCCTTACGCTTCGGCTTACTGTATTTTTATTCAAAATAAATGCATGAATATTGATACTATCCTAACCAAAGGCTGTCAACAGTGAAGATGAAATTACCTCCATTTATTGAGCTGTACCGGGCGTTGATCGCCACACCGTCGATCAGCGCCACCGATGCCGGCCTCGATCAGAGCAATGAAGCATTAATCAACTTGCTGGCCGGCTGGTTTACCGATTTGGGCTTTCGTGTCGACGTGCAGCCGGTGCCGGATTCGCGCCACAAATTCAACCTGCTGGCCAGCATCGGCGAAGGCAGCGGCGGCCTGCTGCTGGCCGGCCATACCGATACGGTGCCTTACGACGAAGGCCGCTGGACGCGCGATCCCTTCACCCTGACCGAGCACGACAACAAGCTCTATGGCCTGGGCACTGCCGACATGAAAGGTTTCTTCGCCTTTATTCTGGATGCGGTGCGCGACATCGACGCGAGCAAACTGACCAAGCCGCTGTACATTCTGGCTACCGCAGATGAAGAAACGACGATGGCCGGCGCGCGTTATTTCGCCGCCTCTACCGCCATTCGCCCGGATTTCGCCATCATCGGCGAACCGACCTCGCTGCAGCCGGTGCGCGCGCACAAGGGGCACATGGCCAACGCCATTCGCATCGTCGGCCAGTCCGGCCACTCCAGCGACCCGGCGCGCGGCGTCAACGCCATCGATCTGATGCACGAGTCCATTAGCCGCCTGATGGAACTGCGCAAAACCTTGCAAGAGCGCTACAACAATCCGGCGTTCGCCGTGCCTTATCCCACCATGAACTTCGGCCATATCAGCGGCGGCGACGCGGCCAACCGCATCTGCGCCTGCTGCGAACTGCATCTGGATATCCGCCCGCTGCCCGGCATGACGCTCGACAACATCAACGAGCTGATGCATCAAGCACTGGAGCCGGTGAGCCAACGCTGGCCGGGCCGCCTGACCATCGAAGAGCTGCACGCTTCGGTACCGGGTTACGAGTGCCCGACCGATCACCGCATGGTGGCGGTGATCGAGGAACTGCTGGGCACCCGCACGCAGGTGGTCAACTACTGCACCGAAGCGCCGTTCGTGCAGCAGGTCTGCCCGACGCTGGTGCTCGGCCCCGGTTCGATCGATCAGGCCCACCAGCCGGACGAATACATCGACACCGCGTTTATCGAACCGACGCGCAAACTGCTGGGCCAGCTGGTCAGTCACTTTTGCCGGCAATAAACCCGACATTTAACAGGGGAAATGCTTTATGCTTTCCCCTACCTCAAAAGAAGTAGTAAACGGCGAAATAAGCCGCGCTGATAACCGACGCGCCGTAATTAAATTTCAGAAAATGCGTCGATTTTGATGTTTTTTTGCTAAAAATAGTGTCAATTGACGATTGGACAGGAACGCGATGTGATCAGGCAGGCGGTCTTCGCCTGACGCGTGAAATTTATTTACAAGATAAAAATCATACAGAACTGGGTCAGGGGTTATATGAACGAACAATATTCGGCAATGCGCAGTAATGTCAGTATGCTCGGCAAATTGCTCGGCGATACCATCAAAGAAGCGCTGGGCGAGCATATTCTCGATCGCGTTGAGACTATCCGTAAGCTTTCCAAATCCTCACGCGCCGGCAATGAAGCGCATCGCCAGGAGCTGCTCTCCACCCTGCAGAACCTGTCCAATGACGAGTTGCTGCCGGTGGCGCGCGCCTTCAGCCAGTTCCTCAACCTGACCAACGTCGCCGAGCAGTACCACAGTATTTCGCCCAACGGCGAAGCCGCCAGCAACCCGGAAGCGCTGGCCCAGCTGTTCAGCCGCCTCAAAGACAAAAAGCTCAGCGACAAAGAGCTGCAGCACGCGGTGTCGCAACTCTCTATCGAGCTGGTGCTGACGGCGCACCCGACGGAAATCACCCGCCGCACCCTGATCCACAAGCTGGTGGAGGTCAACACCTGCCTCAGCCAGCTCGATCACAACGATCTGGCCGACTATGAGCGCAACAAGATCATGCGCCGCCTGCGCCAACTGGTCGCCCAGTCGTGGCACACCGATGAAATTCGCAAGCACCGCCCTTCCCCGATCGATGAAGCCAAATGGGGTTTCGCGGTGGTGGAAAACAGCCTGTGGGAAGGCGTGCCGGCGTTCCTGCGCGAGTTCAATGAACAGCTGGAAAACTCCATCAATTACAGCCTGCCGGCAGAAGCGGTGCCGGTGCGCTTCACTTCCTGGATGGGCGGCGACCGCGACGGCAACCCGAACGTGACCGCCGAAATCACCCGCCATGTGCTACTGCTCAGCCGTTGGAAAGCCTGCGACCTGTTCACCCGCGATATCCAGGTGCTGGTCTCCGAGCTGTCGATGACCGAATGCACCCCGGAGCTGCGCGCCCGCGCCGGCGGTGACGAGGTGCAGGAACCGTACCGCGAAATCATGAAGCAGCTGCGCAGCCAGCTGATGAGCTCCCAGGCCTATCTGGAAGGCCGCCTGAAAGGCGAACGCGTGCTGAAACCGCACGATCTGCTGGTGAACAACGAGCAGCTGTGGGAGCCGCTGTACGCCTGCTACCAGTCGCTGCAGGCTTGCGGCATGGGCATCATCGCCAACGGTCAACTGCTGGATACCCTGCGCCGCGTGCGCTGCTTCGGCGTGCCGCTGGTGCGCATCGACGTACGCCAGGAGAGCACCCGCCATACCGAAGCCATCGCCGAGCTGACCCGCTATCTGGGGCTGGGCGATTATGAAAGCTGGTCGGAAGCCGATAAACAGGCGTTCCTGATCCGCGAACTGAACTCCAAGCGCCCGCTGGTGCCGCTGAAATGGCAACCGAGCGCCGATACGCAGGAAGTGCTGGAAACCTGCCGGGTGATCGCCGAAGCGCCGCAGGGCTCGATCGCCGCCTACGTGATTTCGATGGCGCGCACGCCTTCCGACGTGCTGGCGGTACACCTGCTGCTGAAAGAGGCCGGCTGCCCGTTCGCGCTGCCGGTCGCCCCGCTGTTCGAAACCCTCGACGACCTGAACAACGCCGACGACGTGATGACCCAGCTGCTGAACATCGACTGGTATCGCGGCTTTATTCAGGGCAAGCAGATGGTGATGATCGGCTACTCCGACTCGGCGAAAGACGCCGGCGTGATGGCCGCTTCCTGGGCGCAGTACCGCGCGCAGGACGCGCTGATCAAAACCTGTGAAAAGGCCGGCGTGGCGCTGACGCTGTTCCACGGCCGTGGCGGCTCCATCGGCCGCGGCGGCGCACCGGCGCATGCGGCGCTGTTGTCGCAGCCGCCGGGCAGCCTGAAGGGCGGCCTGCGCGTCACCGAACAGGGTGAGATGATCCGCTTCAAGTTCGGCCTGCCGGAAGTCACCATCAGCAGCCTGGCGCTGTATGCCGGCGCCATCCTCGAGGCTAACCTGCTGCCGCCGCCGGAACCGAAGAAAGAATGGCGGGCGCTGATGGACGACCTGTCCGACACCTCCTGCCGGATGTACCGCGGCTACGTGCGTGAAAACCCGGATTTCGTGCCTTACTTCCGCGCGGCCACGCCGGAGCTGGAGCTGGGTAAACTGCCGCTGGGTTCACGCCCAGCCAAGCGCAAGCCGAACGGTGGCGTAGAGAGTCTGCGCGCCATTCCGTGGATCTTCGCCTGGACGCAGAACCGCCTGATGCTGCCGGCCTGGCTCGGCGCCGGTGCCGGATTGCAGGAAGCGGTGAAAGCCGGCAAACAGGCGGAGCTGGAAGCAATGTGTCGTGACTGGCCGTTCTTCTCCACCCGCATCGCCATGCTGGAAATGGTGTTCGCCAAGGCCGATCTGTGGTTGGCGGAATACTACGATCAGCGTCTGGTGGATAAATCGCTGTGGCCGCTGGGCCAGCAGCTGCGCGATCAGCTGGAAAGCGACATCAAGGTGGTGCTGACCATCGCCAACGACGCGCACCTGATGGAAGACCTGCCGTGGATCGCCGAATCCATCGCGCTGCGCAACGTCTATACCGACCCGCTGAACGTCTTGCAGGCCGAACTGCTGCACCGTTCGCGTCAGCAGGAGCAGCCGGACGCCCGCGTGGAGCAGGCGCTGATGGTCACCATCGCCGGCGTTGCCGCCGGGATGCGCAACACCGGCTAGTGAGCCTAATCGCGGCCCCGTTTATCGGGGCCGTTTTTTTATTTCTCACACCCACAAAAAAGGGCGCCGCGGTAAAACGGCGCCCTTCTTTTCAATGGAACAGGCCTGTCAGGCGGCGGCCACCGGGCGCACGCCCAGCGTGTGGCAGATGGCGTAGCTCATCTCGGCGCGGTTCAGCGTATAGAAGTGGAAATCTTTCACCCCTTCACGGCTGAGGATCTTCACCATGTCCATGGCGATGTTGGCGCCGACCATTTTGCGGGTCTCCACATCGTCGTCCAGACCTTCGAACATGCTGGTCATCCAACTCGGCACCCGCACGTTGGTCATGGTGGCGAAGCGCTGCAGCTGCTTGAAGTTGGACACCGGCAGAATACCCGGCACGATCTCCACGTCGATACCGGCGGTGACGCAACGATCGCGGAAACGCAGGTAGCTCTCAACGTCGAAGAAGAACTGGGTGATGGCGCGGTTGGCGCCGGCGTCGATCTTGCGCTTCAGGTTGATGAGATCGGCCTGGGCGCTCTTCGCCTCCGGGTGCACTTCCGGGTAGGCGGCGACGGAAATGTCGAAGTCGCCCACGTCTTTCAGCAGCGCCACCAGATCGGTCGCGTACATTTCCGGCTTGCCGCCGCCCGGCGGCAGATCGCCGCGCAGCGCCACGATATGGCGAATGCCGCTGTTCCAGTAATCGGTCGCGATATCGCGCAGCTGTGCCGGGCTGGCGTCGATGCAGGTCAGGTGCGGTGCCGCCTCCAGGCCGGTGCGCTCCTTGATCCCCTTGATGATGCTGTGGGTGCGATCGCGCTCGCCGGAGTTGGCACCGTAGGTGACGGAAACGAATTTGGGTTTGAGGATGCTCAGACGATCGATCGACTGCCACAGGGTCTCTTCCATCTCGCTGGTGCGCGGCGGGAAGAATTCGAATGATACGTTAATCTGGCCGTTCAACTCCGCCAGGCTCTGATTCAGCGCTTCCCGCTGGTTTGCGTGGAAAAAGCTCATACCCTGCTCACCTCTTATCGATCACTGTTTTTATTTCATCTTGATGAGCGTCTATACGTTTAGACGTCTAGATAGAAAATGCCGCATGTTGGCTAAAGAGTCAACAGGAAAGTGAGGGTAATAAGATGATTAATCCTCAGCCGTTAAACGAAGGAATTTCATGATCGCGGCGGAGATAAGGATGGCCGGAAATGCAAAGGGGCGCGGAGAACCCGCGCCCGCAGAGGATTAAAGCAGCTGCGCCAAACGGTTAAGGTCTGACTGGATCGCACCGGCGGTCACGTCGCGGCCGGCACCTGGCCCGCGGATCACCAGCGGGTTATCGCGATACCAGCGGCTTTCGATGGCGAACACGTTGTCGCACGGCAGCAGCGAAGCCAGCGGATGCTCAGGACGCACCGCCTCCACGCCGACCCGCGCCTTGCCGTTGGCGTCGAAACGCGCCACGTGACGCAGCACCAGGCCCATTTCACTGGCGGCCTCAAAGCGCTGCTGCATCTGCTGGTTCAGCGCCTCGCCGTTCTCGAAGAACTGATCGACGGAACCTTGTTCGCAGCCCGCCGGCACCAGCGACTCGACCCGCACCTGGTTCGGCTCGATGTCGTAACCCGCTTCGCGTGCCAGGATCACCAGCTTGCGCATCACGTCCTGGCCGGAGAGATCGACCCGCGGATCCGGCTCGGTCAGCCCCTGCTGCCAGGCCTGATCCACCAGTTCGGTAAACGGCACCGTGCCGTCATACTGCAAGAACAGCCAGGAAAGCGTGCCGGAGAAGATGCCGCTGATTGCCAAAATGCTGTCGCCGCTGTCGCGCAGATCGCGCACCGTATGGTTGACCGGCAGCCCGGCGCCGACGGTGGCGTTATACAGCCAGTGGCGGCCGGTTTTGGCGAAAGCGTCGCGAATCTGGCGATACGTATCGCTGCACGAGGCACCCGCCAGCTTGTTGGCGCTGATCACGTGGAAACCATAGCTGGCGAAATCCAGATATTGCCCGGCCAGCTCTTCGCTGGCGGTCACGTCAAGCACCACCAGATCGTCGAACGGGTGTGCGCGCATCCACAAGAACAGCGACTCTTCGTCCAGCTCCTGCGCTTCGTCCTCAAAGAACGCCAGCGCGCGGCTGGCGTCCAGCCCGTCGTAGTTCAGCAGGCTGCGGCGGCTGTCCACCACCCCCGCCAGAATGAATTCGAAGCCGCTGCGCGCGGAGATATTGGTCTGCTCGCGAGCGAACAGTTCCAGCCAGCGCGAACCGATGTTGCCCTTGCCGAACAGCACCAGACCGATGCGCTTCTCGGCGCGGAACAGGCTTTGGTGCAGCCCCTGGATCAGCAGCGCGGTCGGCCCCTGGCGCAACACCGCCACCAGGCTGATGCCATCTTCCGCCTGCCAAATAAACTCTACCGGCTGGTCTTTCAGCTGCTGGTAGAAACGGTGGCTGTGCAGCGGGTTCTTACACACCCCGGCGCCAACCATCGCCACCAGCGCCAACCCTTCACGCAAGTGCAGTTCGCCCGGCAGCGCCGCATTCTGCAGCGTCGCCAGCACGCTGTTGACCACCTCGGAGGTGTAACACAGCTGCACCAGATTGCGATCTGGGTGGATGCCCACCGCCAGCGGCTTGATCTGTGCACGCTTGAGCACCAGATCCAACTCTTTCTGCGCCAGTTTGAAGTCATGCTGAGCGGCAACGTGCAGTTCAATCAGGCACACGTCATCGTGGCTGGTGACAATCTTGGCGCCGGTGCCGGAAGCCAGCACGCGCTCGATGCGCGTCGAGCCCTGCTCCGGCTGGTAGCTGCAGCGCAGCTGAAGATCGATATCGCTACCGGAGACCGGCTGCAGGGTGCGGGTATGCAGCACCGGCGCCGCCAGACGCGCCAGCTCGCTGGCCTCATCCAGGCGCAGCAGCGGCAGCAGGCAAGCGTCTTTCACCTTGCGCGGATCGGCGCTGTACACCCCGGCCACGTCGCTCCAGATGGTCACGCGCGCGGCGCCGGCCAACGCGCCGACCTGAGTGGCGGAGTAGTCGCTGCCGTTACGCCCCAGCAGCACGGTTTCCCCGGCGTCGTTGCGCGAAATGAAACCGGTCACCACCAGGCGTTTGCCCGGGTGTTGGGCCAGCAATTGTTGCAGCAGCGGGTAAGAACGGCCTTCATCCACCTGCGGCTGCGCAGCGCGCTCGGCGCGCAGGAAATCACGCGCATCCAGCCAAGCCGCCTGCATATCCAGATGATTGAGCACCGCCGCCATCAGGCGCGCCGACCAGATCTCGCCGTGCCCAACCACTTCGGCATAGCACACGTCGTCGACTTTGCCGTCCAGCAGCGTCGCCAGACGTTCCAGATCCTGAATGAACTCTGCGATCAGCGGCTCGGCGCTTTCCGGCGGCAACAGGCCGCCGATAAGATCGCTATGATAACGACGCAACGCCTGCTGCACTTGGTGCGCAGACAGGCGATCGCTCTGGCTGAGCTTCAGCCAGCTGATCAACTGGTTGGTGGTACTGCCGGCGGCCGATACCACCATCATGTCGCCCGGCTGGCTGTATTCCGCCATAATCCCGGCCACACGCAGATAACACTTCACATCCGCCAGACTGCTGCCGCCAAACTTGTGCAGTTGACGCCCGCTCACCGGCCCTGCTACAGCAATTGCATTCATGCTTACCTCGTTGCCGCCGCCTGGAAAGCGCGTTCCAGATCGGCAATCAAATCTTCACTGTCTTCAATACCCACGGAAATGCGCAGCAGGCTCTCGGAAATGCCGGCCGCTGCCCGCGCCTCCGCCGCCATGCCGGCGTGGGTCATGGTCGCTGCATGCGAGATCAGGCTTTCTACGCCGCCCAGCGATTCTGCCAGAGTAAACAACTCAAGGGCAGAGAGAAAACGGCGCAGCACCGCTTCATCGCCGTCCAGTTCAAAACTCAACATCGCGCCGAAACCGCGCTGCTGCCGGCGGGCGATCTCATGCCCCGGATTTTCCGGCAGGGAGGGATGATACAGCTTTTTCACCAGCGGTTGCTGCTGTAAATAGCCGACAATCGCTTCGGCGTTTTGTTGCGCCGCCTTGATGCGCGGCGACAGCGTGCGCATGCCGCGCAGCAGCAGATAGCTGTCGAACGCGCCGCCGGTCACGCCGATGTTATTGGCCCACCAGGCCAACTCGACCGCCAGCTTGGGATCTTTGGCGATCACCGCACCGGCCACCACGTCCGAATGCCCGTTCAGGTATTTGGTGCAAGAATGGACCACCAGATCGGCGCCGAGTTCGATCGGCTGTTGCAAGGCCGGGCTGAGGAAGGTGTTGTCCACCACCGTCAACGCCCCCGCCGCATGTGCGGCGGCGCAGATCGCCGCGATATCCACCACCCGCAGCAGCGGGTTGCTGGGGCTTTCGATCAACACCAGCTTCGGCTTTTGCGCCAGCGCCTGCTGCAAGGCTTCTTCATTCCCCTGATCGACGAACAACACGCGATAGGCGCCGCGCTTGCTCAGGCTGTCGAACAACCGGTAGCTGCCGCCGTAGCAGTCGTGCGGCGCCACCAGCAGATCGCCGGGCTTCAGCAGCACGGTGGTCACCAGATGAATAGCCGACATCCCGCTGCCGGTCATCACCGCGCCGGCGCCGCCTTCCAGCTCCGCCAACGCGCGCTGCACCACGTCGCGTGTCGGGTTGCCGCGGCGCGAGTAGTCATGGGCTCGGGGTTGGTTGAAGTCGGTAAAGTTATAGGTGCTGGACAGATGAATCGGCGGGACAACGCAGCCGTACTGTTCGTCGTCGTTCAGGCCGCTGCGTACGGCAATCGTGGCTGGTTTACGCGTCATGGGCTCGCTCGGCTCTCGGTTCGGTGAATGAGGCCTCAAGAGTAATCGCAGGATGAATAGACGTCAATACATCTGGACATCTAAACTTCTTTGCGTATAGATTGAGCAATGACACAATACCCGCTAAAATTATGCCGATATGACATGACGATAAGATGTTAAGCAACAATACCCAGCCGGCGGCGGCCGCAGTGGGGTATTCAGTGACCTTGGTCGCGTAAAATTGACATTTATTTAGTGAGAACAGTGAAGATCGGGCATAATTGCCCGGTTTTTAGAATTTTGTAATTTTTCTGACAAAGTTAAGGTGTCCCATGGCTGAGTGGAACGGCGAGTATGTCAGCCCTTACGCTGAACACGGTAAAAAAAGCGAGCAAGTCAAAAAGATCACGGTATCCATTCCGCTGAAGGTCCTGAAAATCCTCACCGACGAACGGACCCGTCGCCAGGTCAACAACCTGCGCCACGCCACCAACAGCGAACTGCTGTGCGAAGCGTTTCTGCATGCCTTTACCGGCCAGCCGCTGCCGAACGATGAAGACCTGCGCAAAGAGCGCAGCGATGAAATCCCGGAAGCCGCAAAAGCGTTGATGCGCGAACTGGGTGTCGATCCCGATACCTGGGAATATTGAGAACCGTCCGGCGAACGCCGGCGGCAGAAACGAAAAAAGGCGCCCAGGGCGCCTTTTTCATCGGACGATAAGAAATCTTATTTCTTAGCGCCTGGTACGCTGAAACGCTTGTTGAAGCGGTCAACGCGGCCACCGGTAGCAACGTCACGCTGCTTGCCAGTGTAGAACGGGTGGCATGCGCCACAAACGTCCAGGTTCAGATCGTGGCCCACGGTGGAGCGGATCTTCATCACGTTACCGCAAGAGCAGCTAGCAGTAACTTCTTCGTATTTTGGGTGGATACCTTGTTTCATGGGAAACCTCAGTGTAAGGCCGTGTCGCTATCCAGCCCTGTTTCGCCAGACACCACACGTGGTTGATAATAGAATTTTGGTATCGAATTATACCAAAGGCGGCAAATTATACAGCATTAGTCGAGCCGCGCAATCGGAACCGTACATTTGCCGATGCGCCGTGTAAACTGATGCCCTCTTTTTTTCAATTTGGATGAGATCATGCCCGTCGTTCACGTTGCTTTGCCGGTCCCCCTCGCCCGCACTTTCGACTATCTGCTGCCGCCAGGCATGCAGCCGGTGGCCGGCGCGCGCGTTGGCGTGCCCTGGGGCAGGCAGCATGCGATCGGCATCGTCATCGGCTGCAGCGACACCAGCGAACTGCCGCTGGACAAGCTCAAACCGATCGACAGCGTGATCGACACGGCGTCGCTGTTCTCCCCCAGCCTGTGGCGCATCCTGCGCTGGGCCAGCGATTACTATCACTATCCCATTGGCGAAGTCCTGTTCCACGCGCTGCCGATCCTGCTACGGCAAGGCAAACCGGCCGAGGCCGCGCCGCTGTGGCAGTGGTTCGCCACTGAAGAGGGCCGTGCCACCCCGCCAGAAAGCCTGAAACGCGCGCCGAAACAGCAGCAGGCGCTGGCGGCACTGCTGCAACGCCCGGTCTATCGCCATCAGGTCAGCCAGCTCGAGCTGACGGAAAGCGCCCTGCAGGCGCTGCGCGCCAAAGGGCTGATCGATCTGCGTGCTCAGGTCGCGGATACGCAGGACTGGCGCCCCCACTTCGCGGTGCTCGGCGAACGGCTGCGGCTGAACACCGAACAGGCCACCGCCGTCGGAGCGATCCGCAGCGAGGATGAACAGTTCGCCGCCTGGCTGCTGGCCGGGGTGACCGGTTCCGGCAAGACCGAGGTCTACCTCAGCGTGCTGGAGAACGTGCTGGCCAAAGGCCGGCAGGCGCTGGTGCTGGTGCCGGAAATCGGCCTGACGCCGCAAACCATCGCCCGCTTCCGCGAGCGCTTCAACGCGCCGGTGGACGTGCTGCACTCCGGGCTGAACGACAGCGAGCGGCTGGCGGTTTGGCTGCGCGCACGCAGCGGCGAAGCCGCCATCGTCATCGGCACCCGCTCGGCGCTGTTCACACCGTTCCGTCAACTGGGCGTGATCATCATCGACGAAGAGCACGACAGCTCTTATAAACAGCAGGAAGGCTGGCGCTACCACGCCCGCGATCTGGCGGTGTTCCGCGCCCGGGAAGAAAACATCCCGATGGTGATGGGCTCCGCCACTCCGGCGTTGGAAACGCTGCACAACGTGCAGTTGGGCAAATACCGCCAGCTGAAGCTCACCCAGCGCGCAGGCAACGCCAAACCGGCGGCGCAGCACCTGATCGATCTGAAGGGGCTGCCGTTGAAGGTCGGCCTGTCGCAGCCGCTCCTGAAAAGCATGCAGCACCATTTAAAAGCCGGCAATCAGGTGATGCTGTTCCTCAACCGCCGCGGTTACGCCCCGGCGCTGCTGTGCCACGAGTGCGGCTGGATCGCCGAGTGCCAGCGCTGCGATCACTATTACACCTTCCACCAGCATCAGCGCCAGCTGCGCTGCCACCACTGCGACAGCCAGCGGCCGGTGCCGCACCAGTGCCCGCAGTGCGGCTCAACCCACCTGGTATCGGTGGGCGTCGGCACCGAACAGCTGGAGCAAGAGCTGGCGCCGCTGTTCCCCGACACGCCGATCACCCGCATCGATCGCGACACCACCAGCCGCAAAGGGGCGCTGGAGCAGCATCTGGCGGATATCCATCGCGGCGAAGCGCGCATTCTGATCGGCACGCAAATGCTGGCCAAAGGCCACCATTTTCCCGACGTCACCCTGGTGGCGTTGCTGGACGTGGACGGCGCGCTGTTCTCCGCCGATTTCCGCTCCGCCGAGCGTTTCGCTCAGCTGTATACCCAGGTCTCCGGGCGCGCCGGCCGGGCGGGCAAACAGGGCGAAGTACTGTTGCAAACCCACCACCCGGAGCACCCGTTGCTGCAGGTGTTGCTGCAACAGGGTTACGATGCCTTCGCCAAACAGACGCTGGCGGAACGCAACAGCGTATTCCTGCCGCCCTACACCAGCCACATTATCGTGCGCGCCGAAGATCACGATAACCAGCAGGCCCCGCTGTTCCTGCAGCAGCTGCGCAACCTGCTGGAAGCCAGCCCGCTGAAGGACGACTCACTGTGGGTGATGGGGCCGGTGCCGGCGCTGCAGTCCAAACGCGGCGGCCGTTTCCGCTGGCAGCTGCTGCTGCAGCACCCGACGCGGCGCGTCTTGCAACAGTTGATGAAAAGCTCATTGCCGCTGATCGGCACCCTGCCGCAAACGCGTAAGGTGAAATGGACGCTGGACGTCGATCCCATCGACAGCTGATCCCGGAAAAGTCCGGTTTAGCTGCCGCAGTGCAAACGTTTACCCTTTAAATTGCGAGCGAACGCTAAAAAACCTTCTCAGGTCACATTTTTTATGCAAATTAGGTAACAAAGGCGGGGCGTATTCTGTTTAGAATGTCTGTGAGGGCAAATTTTGTCGCCACATCGCAGCGCGACGGAGTGCTCGAACGCGGTGGCATTCAATGACAACAATCCCGTCACCGCACGCCGGACATTGTGAGCAAACAGCAGTAGTGGCGTCGGCATGGGGCTGACGCAAGGAGAAAGGCGTTGGAACACAAGAAAGAATTATCCATGGCGACCATGAAAGACGTTGCCGAGATGGCGGGCGTTTCAACGGCTACCGTATCGCGCGCGCTGATGAACCCGGAAAAGGTGTCAACGCCGACGCGCCAGAAAGTGGAACAGGCCGTACTGGCCGTGGGCTATTCTCCTCATGCTCTGTCACGCAATATCAAACGCAACGAATCCCGCACCATCCTGGTGATCGTCCCGGATATCTGCGATCCGTTTTTCGCCGATGTGATCCAGGGGATCGAGCAGACCGCCGCCCAGCAAGGCTATCTGGTGCTGATCGGCGACTGCGCGCAGCAGAACCAACAAGAACGCACCTTCGTCAATCTGATCATCACCAAACAGATCGACGGCATGCTGCTGCTGGGTTCCAACCTGCCGTTCGACGCCAGCAAGGAAGAACAGCGCAACCTGCCACCGATGGTGATGGCCAACGAGTTCGCGCCAGAACTGGAGCTGCCGACGGTACATATCGATAACCTGACCGCCGCCTTTGAAGCCGTGCACTATTTACATCAGCTAGGCCACCGACAGATCGCCTGCGTCGCCGGGCCGGAGCAGATGCCGTTGAGCCATTATCGGCTGCAGGGTTACGTTCAGGCGCTACGTCGTAATGGCATTACCGTCGAAAGCAGCTATATTACCCGAGGTGATTTTACCTACGAAGCCGGCGCACAGGCGCTGACGACGCTGATGGCTCAGCCGAAACCGCCGACGGCGGTGTTCTGCCACAGCGACGTGATGGCGATCGGCGTGCTGTCCCAGGCGAAGAAAATGGGGCTGCGGGTGCCGCAGGATTTGTCGATCGTCGGTTTTGACGATCTCAAGCTGGCGCAATATTGCGATCCGCCGCTAACCACGGTGGCGCAGCCGCGTTTCCAGATCGGCCAGCAAGCGATGTTGCTGCTGCTGGAGCAGTTGAACGGCCAAACGGTGGCCAGCGGCTCCCGGCTATTGGACAGTGAATTGATTATCAGAGGCAGCACCGCTGCCCCTAAACGCTAGTCAAATATTTTAGGGTTCAGTAACATGACGGACTTATCCCCTCATCAGGACACAGCGGAATAATAGTGGCACAAAAAGACTATGTAAGCCGTGGGCGCGCAGCAGGAGCTAAGCGTAAAACCCCCAGCCGTAAAAAACGCAGTTCTCCGAAGGTTTCCAAAACCGTGCTGGCGTTAGCCGCCGCGTTGGTGGTGATCTTTGTCGGTGGCCTCTATTTCATTACGCACAACAAACCGGAAGACGCGCCGCTGTTGCCTGCGCACGGCAATCGCCCTGGCAACGGCCTGCCGCCGAAGCCGGAAGAGCGTTGGCGCTATATCAAAGAGTTGGAAAACCGGCAGATCGGCGTGCAAACGCCGACCGAACCGACGGCCGGTGGCGAGATTAACGCCAAAACTCAGTTGACCGCCGAGCAACGGCAGCTGCTGGAGCAGATGCAGGCCGACATGCAGCAGCGCCCGACGCAGTTGAACGAAGTGCCGTATAACGATCCGGGCCAGGCCAACGCACGCAACAACCGCCAGCAGCAGCAGATGCCGCAACAGCAAATGCAGCCGCCGCCGGTGCAGCAGCAGGTCATTCCGCCGCCGCGCAACCCGTTCAACAACGGTGCCACCACCGCGCCGGCGCAGCAGCACCAGCAGCCGAAACCGGTCACCCAGCCACCGGTACAGGTGAAACAGCCTGAGCCGAAGCCGCAACCGAAGCCGGAGCCTAAACCGGAAGTGAAACAGGAAACGGCCAAGCAGGAAGCCAAACCGGAATCGAAACAGAAGTGGATGGTGCAGTGCGGCTCGTTCCGCGCCACCGATCAGGCTGAATCTGTGCGCGCACGCCTGGCGTTCGAAGGCATCGAGAGCCGCATCACCGCCGGCGGCGGTTGGAATCGCGTGGTGCTCGGCCCCTACAGCAGCCGCGCCGCAGCGGACAAAACGCTTTCACGCCTGAAAGGCGTCGGCATGTCGAGTTGCATTCCCCTCTCCGTTGGGGGTTGAAAAGCGTCAATCCCCCCCCATCTATACTCTCAATATGCCTCGTAGCGTCTGTGAAAGCAGGCGCGGCGGGGACTTCTTTCCGTCTTTAACGAGGGTCTGCTCGTGACAACAATTGTAAGCGTACGCCGCAACGGCCAGGTCGTCATCGGTGGTGATGGCCAGGCTACCCTGGGTAATACGGTGATGAAGGGTAACGTCAAGAAAGTGCGTCGCCTGTATAACGACAAAGTGATCGCCGGTTTCGCCGGTGGCACCGCTGACGCCTTCACGCTGTTTGAACTGTTTGAACGCAAACTGGAAATGCATCAGGGCCACCTGGTGAAAGCCGCCGTCGAGCTGGCGAAGGACTGGCGCACCGATCGCATGCTGCGCAAGCTCGAAGCGCTGTTGGCGGTCGCCGATGAAACCGCTTCGCTGATCATCACCGGCAACGGCGATGTGGTGCAGCCGGAAAACGATCTGATCGCCATCGGCTCCGGCGGCCCGTATGCCCAGGCCGCCGCCCGCGCCATGTTGGAAAATACCGAGCTGAGCGCCCGTGATATCGTTGAGAAATCCCTCAACATCGCCGGCGACATCTGTATTTACACCAACCATTTCCACACCATTGAAGAATTGCCTTCCAAAGCGTAAGGATCGAATACCATGTCTGAAATGACCCCGCGCGAGATCGTCAGCGAACTGGACAGCTATATCATTGGCCAAAACAAAGCCAAACGCGCTGTCGCCATTGCCCTGCGCAACCGCTGGCGCCGGATGCAGCTCAACGAGATGCTGCGTCACGAAGTGACCCCGAAAAACATTCTGATGATCGGCCCGACCGGCGTCGGTAAAACCGAAATCGCCCGCCGTCTGGCGAAGCTGGCCAACGCGCCGTTCATCAAGGTTGAAGCCACCAAGTTCACCGAAGTGGGCTATGTGGGCAAAGAAGTGGATTCCATCATCCGCGATCTGACCGACGCCGCCATCAAAATGGTGCGCATGCAGTCGATCGAGAAAAACCGCAACCGTGCCGAAGAACTGGCCGAAGAGCGTATTCTCGACGTGCTGATCCCGCCGGCCAAGAACAACTGGGGCCAGCCGGAAGAGCATCAGGAGCCGTCCGCCGCCCGCCAGGCATTCCGCAAGAAACTGCGTGAAGGCCAGCTGGATGACAAAGAGATCGAAATCGATCTGGCCGCCGCGCCGATGGGCGTGGAAATCATGGCGCCTCCGGGCATGGAAGAAATGACCAACCAGCTGCAGTCGATGTTCCAGAACCTCGGCGGCCAGAAGCAAAAACCGCGCAAGGTGAAGATCAAAGAGGCCTTCAAACTGCTGGTGGAAGAAGAAGCCGCCAAGCTGGTGAATCCGGAAGAGCTGAAAGAGCAGGCGATCGAAGCCGTTGAACAGCACGGCATCGTGTTTATCGACGAGATCGACAAAATCTGTAAGCGCGGCGGCCAAAGCTCCGGCCCGGACGTCTCGCGCGAAGGCGTGCAGCGTGACCTGCTGCCGCTGGTGGAAGGCTGCACCGTGTCGACCAAACACGGCATGGTGAAGACCGACCATATCCTGTTCATCGCTTCCGGCGCATTCCAGACCGCCAATCCGTCGGATCTGATCCCGGAACTGCAGGGCCGTCTGCCGATCCGCGTTGAGTTGCAGGCGCTGACCACCGAAGACTTCGAGCGCATCCTGACCGAGCCTAGCGCGTCGCTGACCGAACAGTACAAAGCGCTGATGGGCACCGAAGGCGTCAATATCGAGTTCACCGCCGACGGCATCCGCCGCATCGCCGAAGCCGCATGGCAGGTCAACGAAAGCACCGAGAACATCGGCGCGCGTCGCCTGCACACCGTGCTGGAGCGTCTGATGGAAGATATTTCCTACGAGGCGAGTGAAATTAACGGTCAATCCATTACAATTGATGCGGATTACGTGCGCAGTCATCTGGATGAACTGGTGGCGGATGAAGATTTGAGTCGTTTTATCCTATAATCGCTCAATCATTGTCTTGTCAGTCATCTGTGTGGGAGGCATTGCCTCCCACAATTATTTCTAACGAACACCGCAACTTACTGACAGAAGCGAAACATGAGCTCATCAACCTCCACCACCCCGATCTCCGCCTGGCTGGAAAGTCTACGCCCTCGCACCCTGCCGTTGGCCTTTGCCTCCATCGTGGTCGGCTCGGCGATCGCCGCCTGGCACGGTAGCCTGAAACCCGAAGTGGCATTGCTGGCGCTGCTGACCGCCGGCCTGCTGCAGATCCTCTCCAATCTGGCGAATGATTATGGCGATGCGGTCAAAGGCAGCGACAAAGACGATCGCATCGGGCCGTTGCGCGGTATGCAAAAAGGCATGATCACCCAGGCGCAGATGAAACGGGCACTGGTGGTGACGGTGGTGCTGATCGCCATCGCCGGCTGTTCGCTGATCGCCGTCGCCTGCGAGCAACCCAGCGACGTGGTGGGCTTCCTGGTGTTGGGCGGCCTGTCTATCGTGGCAGCCATCACCTACACCGTCGGCAACAAGCCCTACGGGTATTTGGGGCTGGGCGACATCTCGGTGCTGGTGTTCTTCGGCTGGCTGAGCGTGGCCGGCACCTACTATTTGCAAACGCACACCTTCGACAGCGTCGTGATGCTGCCGGCCACCGCCTGCGGCCTGCTGGCGACGGCGGTGCTCAACATCAATAATCTGCGCGATATCGAAAGCGACCGCGAAAACGGCAAGAACACGCTGGCGGTGCGCCTCGGCCCGCACAAAGCGCGCATTTACCATGCCTTGCTGCTCGGCGGCGCGGTGCTGTGTTTCGCGCTGTTTTCACTGTTCAATCTCCACAGCCCGTGGGGTTGGCTGTTCGTGCTGGCGATCCCGCTGTTGGTACGCCACGGCCTGCGCGTGCTGCGCGATCCGACGCCGATCGGCATGCGGCCGATGCTGGAACACATGGTCAAGGCGGCGCTGCTGGCCAACCTGCTGTTCGCCATCGGCGTGGCGCTCAGTTAAAAACTGATGATTTTGCCAACAGGGCGAATAAAGGGATATACTGAACATTCCAGCGGCAAACAGACGTAAAATCCTATGAAATACGATACTTCCGAACTTTGCGACATCTATCATGAAGAGGTGAACGTTGTTGAACCTCTGTTCTCCAATTTTGGCGGGCGTACTTCATTTGGCGGGCAGATCACCACGGTGAAATGCTTTGAGGATAACGGCCTGTTGTACGACCTGCTTGAAGAAAACGGCCGCGGCCGCGTACTGTTGGTCGACGGCGGCGGTTCGGTGCGCCGGGCGCTGATCAACGCCGAACTGGCGCGTCTGGCCGCCCAGAACGAATGGGAAGGCCTCGTGGTGTACGGCGCGGTGCGTCAGGTGGACGATCTGGAAGAGCTCGACATCGGCATTCAGGCGATGGCGGCGATCCCGGCAGGCGCCGTGAGCGAAGGCGTGGGTGAAAGCGATATCCGTGTCAACTTCGGTGGCGTCACCTTCTTCTCCGGCGACCACCTGTATGCCGACAACACCGGCATCATCCTTTCCGAAGACCCGCTCGACATCGAGTGATTCTCGAACATGAAAAAGGGCGCCTGAGGCGCCCTTTTCGTTGCTGCGTGGCGTGAGGGATCAGACCTCTTCCATTTTGCCCAGCAGAGCGCGCAGGCGATCTTGCCATACGTGCTGTTCTTCTTTCAGCTGTTGGTTCTCGCGCACCAGCGCTTCGTGGTTGCCGGAGGCAGCCTGAACTTCCTGCGACAGAGAGTTGTTCTTGTCTTTCAGCTCTTCAATTTCCATCTGCAACAGGGTGATGGTATCAATCGCCTGCTGTACTTTTGCTTCCAGTTTCTCAAATACTTCAAATGACATGCTTCAGTCCCCTCATGATAGCAAGGCGTACATCTATAAGTAGCGGCCGCAACGTCGGCTGCAGCTACTGCGAATATTGCATCGCGCTCAGTGACGCGCGCCGTTATGGAAGGCGCGCCAGTCTCGATTCGTTAAAAACGATTGTAAGTAGCCAGTCTCCGCCTGTCTAGCAACATACCGGATCATCATGCAGTCTGTTGCAATTTTCCTGTCGCCGCCATCAGCCAAAACTGAAAATGCCCAGCGCCGATGTACGATGAGTTGTTAACGCTCCTCGCTAAACCACTGGTCAGATCACACTTTTATGGCTCAGAAAGAACACTAAACGACGCGAAATCGCTCAATTTTATGACGAGCCACACACATTTTGATTTCGCTATTTCTCGTTTATGTTCGTTAACGATAAATTTACATCACGTCCTTATTCAATAATTGGACGAGATGAAAAAAACTGTGCCCATAGGCCAGGTGTATACCCACCCGAGCCTATAAACCAACAACCGCCGTTTTGCAGGACAACAACATTATGAGCCAAACCACCAGTCCGACATTAAAAGGCCAGTGCATCGCCGAGTTCCTCGGCACGGCGCTGCTGATCTTCTTTGGCGTAGGCTGCGTTGCCGCGCTGAAACTGGCGGGCGCCAGCTTCGGCCAGTGGGAAATCAGCATCATTTGGGGCCTGGGCGTCGCCATGGCCATCTATCTGACTGCCGCCATTTCCGGCGCGCATCTCAACCCGGCGGTCACCCTCGCCCTGTGGCTGTTCGCCTGCTTCGACGGGCGTAAAGTGGTGCCTTACATCATTGCGCAGGTCGCCGGTGCCTTCTGCGCCGCCGCCCTGGTCTATGGGCTGTACTACAACCTGTTCTTCGACTTCGAAGCGGCTCACCATATGGTGCGTGGCAGCAACGAAAGCCTCGAACTGGCCGGCATCTTCTCGACTTACCCTAACGCGCACATCTCCGTCGGCCAGGCCTTCCTGGTGGAAACGGTGATCGCCGCAATCCTGATGTGCCTGATCCTGGCGCTGACCGACGACGGCAACGGCATTCCGCGCGGCCCGCTGGCGCCGCTGCTGATCGGCATTCTGATTGCCGTGATTGGCGCCTCCATGGGACCATTGACCGGCTTTGCGCTGAACCCGGCGCGTGACTTCGGGCCGAAACTGTTCGCCTACCTGGCCGGCTGGGGCAAAGTGGCCTTCACCGGCGCACGCGACATCCCGTACTTCCTGGTACCGATCTTCGCCCCTATCGTCGGCTGCGGCCTGGGCGCTTTCGGTTATCGCGCATTGATTGGCCGCCACCTGCCGTGCGACGTCTGCGTGACGGAAGAAGAGCCCGACGCCAAGGCTCAGCAGCGTAAAGCGTGATTGGTGCAGTTTTAAACGGTTAACAACAGCAGGATAATTACCATGACTGTAGAAAAAAAATACATTGTCGCACTCGACCAAGGGACCACCAGCTCACGCGCCGTCGTGCTCGATCACGACGCCAACATCGTTGCGGTATCGCAACGCGAATTCCCGCAGATCTATCCAAAGGCCGGCTGGGTTGAGCACGACCCGATGGAAATCTGGGCGTCGCAAAGCTCGACGCTGGTAGAAGTGCTGGCGAAGGCCGACATCAGTTCCGATCAGATCGCCGGTATCGGCATCACCAACCAGCGCGAAACCACCATCGTCTGGGAAAAAGAGACCGGCAAGCCGATTTACAACGCCATCGTCTGGCAGTGCCGCCGCACCGCCGACATCTGCGAGAAGCTCAAGCGCGACGGCCTGGAAGAGTACATCCGCCACAACACCGGCCTGGTGGTTGACCCGTACTTCTCCGGCACCAAAGTAAAGTGGATCCTGGACAACGTCGAAGGCGCACGCGAGCGCGCCAAGCGCGGTGAACTGCTGTTCGGCACCGTCGATACCTGGCTGGTGTGGAAGATGACCCAGGGGCGTGTACACGTCACCGATTACACCAATGCCTCGCGCACCATGATGTTCAACATCCACGAGCTGGACTGGGACGAGCGCATGCTGGAAGTGCTGGATATCCCGCGCGCCATGCTGCCGAAAGTCCGTCCTTCCTCCGAAGTGTACGGCCAGACCAACATCGGCGGTAAGGGCGGCACGCGTATTCCTATCGCCGGTATCGCCGGTGACCAGCAGGCGGCGCTGTATGGCCAGCTGTGCGTTCAACCGGGCATGGCGAAGAACACCTACGGCACCGGCTGCTTCCTGCTGATGAACACCGGCAAAGAAGCGGTGCGTTCGAAAAACGGTCTGCTGACCACCATCGCCTGTGGCCCGCGCGGCGAAGTGAACTATGCGCTGGAAGGCGCGGTGTTTATCGGCGGCGCATCCATCCAGTGGCTGCGTGACGAGCTGAAACTGATCAGCGACGCCGCCGATTCCGAATACTTCGCCACCAAGGTGAAAGACAGCAACGGCGTCTATGTGGTGCCGGCCTTCACCGGCCTCGGCGCGCCATACTGGGATCCGTACGCCCGCGGCGCCATCTTTGGCCTAACCCGTGGCGCCAACAGCAACCACATTATCCGCGCCACGCTGGAATCCATTGCCTTCCAGACCCGCGACGTGCTGGACGCCATGCAGGCCGACGCCAACACCCGCCTGCAATCGCTGCGCGTGGATGGCGGCGCAGTAGCCAACAACTTCCTGATGCAGTTCCAGTCCGATATCCTCGGCACCCGTGTGGAACGCCCAGAAGTGCGTGAATCGACGGCGCTGGGCGCCGCGTTCCTGGCGGGCCTGGCCATCGGCTACTGGAACGATCTGGATGAAGTGAAGAGCAAAGCGGTGATTGAGCGCGAATTCCGTCCAAGCATCGAAACCACCGAACGCAACTACCGCTACAGCGGCTGGAAAAAAGCGGTGGCTCGCGCTCAGGCGTGGGAAGATCACGACTAAACCCAGCCTTGTCGTCACCCCCCCAAATTGCGCTGCCTGCGGGCGGCGCTTTTTTTTGCCCCGCCCCGCCGCCGCTGCGCTGTGATAGACTTTGCCGATATTTTCTTCCCTTTCTCACAGACAGGTTTGCCATGAAACGTGAATTAGCCATCGAATTTTCCCGCGTTACCGAAGCCGCCGCGCTGGCGGGTTACAAATGGCTGGGACGCGGCGACAAAAACGCCGCCGACGGCGCTGCGGTCCATGCCATGCGCATCATGCTCAACAACGTGGATATCGATGGCCGCATCGTGATCGGCGAAGGCGAGATCGACGAAGCGCCGATGCTGTATATCGGTGAACACGTCGGCACCGGCCAGGGCGACGCGGTGGACATCGCGGTCGATCCGATCGAAGGCACCCGCATGACCGCCATGGGGCAGTCAAACGCGCTGGCGGTGCTGGCGGTAGGCGATCGCGGCACCTTCCTGCACGCGCCGGACATGTACATGGAGAAACTGGTGGTCGGCCCGGCGGCGCGCGGCGCTATCGATCTCAAGCTGCCGCTGGCGGAAAACCTGCAGAACGTCGCCGTACGGCTGGGCAAACCGTTGGCGCAGCTGACGGTGATCGTATTGGCCAAACCGCGCCACGATGGCGTCATCGCGCAGATGCAGCAGCTGGGGGTGCGTGTGTTCGCCATCCCTGACGGCGACGTGGCGGCGTCGATCCTTACCTGCATGCCGGAAAGCGAGGTCGATGTGATGTACGGCATTGGCGGCGCGCCGGAAGGGGTGATCTCCGCCGCGGTGATCCGCGCGCTGGACGGCGACATGCAGGCGCGTTTGCTGCCGCGCCACGAAGTGAAAGGCGACAGCGCCGAAAACCGCCGCATCGGCGAACAGGAGCTGGCGCGCTGCCGGGAAATGGGTATCGAAGCCGGCCAGGTGCTGTGCATGGATCAGATGGCGCGCAACGACAACGTGATCTTCTCCGCCACCGGCATCACCAAGGGCGATCTGCTGGAGGGCATCAGCCGCAAAGGCAACATGGCCACCACCGAAACCCTACTGATCCGCGGCAAATCGCGCACCATCCGCCGCATCCGTTCGACCCACTATCTGGATCGCAAGGACCCGGCGCTGCACGAGTATCTGCTGTAAGTCATCAGAGACCGTCCTCAGCGGCCGCTGAGGAACGGTTTATCCCGCCACCGGCGTTTTGGCAGGCAGCAGTTTTCCACGCAACAACAGCCACAGCGTCTTCATCATCAAGCCGATGAGCAACAGGTTGGCCAACAGAAACAACCCCCAGGCCAACGCTTGCATATCTTCGCCGCGCTGGCTCTGCAGCAACCGCAGCGACGCGTTCGCCATCGCCGATAAGCCAAATGAAAAGGCCCACATACCCGGACTGAAACCGCCGGCAAAAAACCAACGCACCAACCTGAACATAAAGAACAGCTGCAGCAGGCCGTAGCCCAACAGGATTAAGGCGAACGTATCGAAGTCGTTGCTATTGACGCATAACCACGCGTAGCAGGCGACAAAAGCCGGAGCCAGCTGGATGCCGATAACGCCGCGAGCGGCGGCCGGCAGCGCAGCCTTTGTGCGCAGACGGTGGATGATGGCGGGCTCGAGGGTCAGCCATGAGATCAAACCGGCGCCAAGAAACATCACGCCGATATCATGGTGGCCGGCAGTGCCAAACGCCATCGCACAGATAAAGTTAGCGGCCACCGTCGGCAGGTAGAACCCCGGCGTCGTCGCCTCCGACGCAAACTCGCCGCGCCACAACGGCGCGCAGCGCCAGGCCGAGAAGATGAGCTGGCCGACGGCTCCCGCAACCATCAGCCCATTCGCCAGCGGCAGGCTGTACGGATGCAGGCCGATGGACACCAACACGCCGCCCGCAGGAAGCAGGCTGATAAAGCTGAACTGAGTGTTGTTGCGAAACTCGTCACGCACCGCATGTGGGCTGGTCAGGCAACGGCAGAGATAGATCAGCGCCAGTACCAGCCAGATCGCACTGCCGAGAAAGATCAGCGATTCGCCCAACCAACCGGGGCCATAGCCGAGCGTGGCGGCGTATCGCCAGGCGCTGCCCAGGCCGAAAACCCCCAGCACCATCCCAAAGAAGCCGACGGGAACACGTTGAATAAACTGCAGTGATGACATAGCGAATAACCCGGAAAAACACTGTCGGTAAAGTGTATACCGATTGCCTCAGCGCAGTAATAACCTGGGTCAAAACCGGCGGCATGACCTCAGCCGTCTTGCAGGCATAAGGTCAACGCCGGTTCGGGAAGGGAGTTATGCGGTATGCCCCTGATGTTGCATCCGGTTGGACAGCGGCCACCAGCACAGCAAGATCAGCAGCGCCATCGCGAACATCAACAATCCGAGGCTGAACTGCCCGGTTTGCGGCAGCATGGCGGAAAGCCAGGTCGCCAGGCCGGAACCCATGTTCTGCATGCCGCCCACCAGCGCCCCCGCCGCGCC
>NZ_MJAO01000033.1 GCF_001902635.1 Serratia marcescens
GAAAGAGTTAAGTGGGGCATCCGTACCCTTCGATTTTGATGTCCACGCCATGATTTCCTGCGATGACGCGCCCGCACTGGAAAAAACGCTGCACGACCATTTGGAAAGTTACCGCATTAACAGAATTAACTTACGCAAAGAATTCTTCCGGGTGGATCTTAACAAGATAATTAACACCGTAGAACGTCATCATGGCCGGGTTGACTATATTGCTGATCCTGTAGCGCTACAGTATCTGCAAAGCCAGGAATATGCAGACAGCGAAGTTGCATAAACGATAACCTTTAATAATAGCTCCTGATACGTCAAATGGACAACGGGTCATGAATGACATCCCCACGCATAAAATAAAAACCGGCGGCGACCCGCGCATGCTGCCGGATTATGCCGCCCTTCGTGAAGAACTTCGTAAGCTGACGCATCCGGCTCGCCCGGATGTGAGCTGGCAGTATGTCGAAAAACTCTGTCTCTCAATGTTTGAGCAGAACGGTGTGGAACTGCAAACGGCAGCCTGGTATACGCTTGCGCGTACGCAACTGGCCGGGCTGTTCGGGCTCAATGAAGGGCTGGCGATACTCGAGGCACTGATAAGTCATCAGTGGGGGGCACTGTGGCCGCAGCCAGTCCATGCCCGTATGGAAATCCTCAGCAGTCTGAGCCAGCGCCTGCAGCAACGGATGCGCTCGCTGCCGCTGAATTACAGCGACCTCAGTCAGCTATACCGGGCGGAGCAACTGCTTACCAGCCTGGGAGAGGTGCTGCAGCGCCTGGAGCTTAAGCATCTGAGCCAGCTCGATACGTTACGTACCCTGATGCACAACAGTGCTGCCCGGCTGGAAAACAGTGATAATACAACCAGCACCGGGCTGAACATTCAGTCGGGTATCGTGTTGCCTACTGTGATGAACGGTGCGACAGCAGCCACAAGAGACCTTGCTGGAGGTCCGGATGAAGATATGCCAGACAACGCAGTGAAGTGGGTGTACGTTGCGCAGCCTGAACCGCAGCCAGAGCACCAAACGAATGTGGAAGTACAGACGGTAATGCCCACTTCGGCCAAAAAGTGGAAATCCTTCAGCGCCGGGATGTGTACCATGCTGATAATAAGTGCAGCCGCGGTGTGGAGCTGGCAGTATCTTCACCGACCTGACCCTCTACAGGCTCAGCTTGCAGCCTCACTGGCCCCGTTACCTGCCCCCCTCACGCCTGAGCAGATTGATGCGTTGCGCCAGCAGATTCCGTTACCGCAGGACTTTATCGCCCAGACACAGCAGCAGCTTGCCCGACTGGATAAGTTGCCGCCTGACTGGACTGTTGTCTATAGCCGGCAACTGGTTGAGCAGGCTGGAGTACTGTGGCCGGAGCAGGCAAAGCCTCTGGTACAACAGTGGCAGCAGCAACTTGATGCTGCTGCATTACCGGTAGAACAGCTTAATGGCTGGTATCAGGGGATGACAGCGTTACAAAAACTGAGTGACCGCCTGAACGGGCTTGATGAGCAGAAGGGAAAATACATGACAGTCAGTGAACTGAAGTCCATTGTATTTTCCGTCCGACAGTCTTTTAACCAGTCCATACCGGCCGAAGAGCAATTGCGTGTAATGTCAGAAAGTCCTGCTGGAGTACCTTTACCAGCTGTTGCCAGAGTTCAACTTGAAATGCATTTGAAGCAACTGATCACCCGATATGCGATACTGGTCCAGCCTGAAATGCATCGTATCACTGATAATAAAAATAATATTGATGAATAAAAAACGGATAATGCAAAAGGAGTGGCGGAGCAATTAAGTATTTGAGGTCAGATTCTTACACCAACGAAAAAGCAGATGCCCGAGCAACCATGCATCATCAAACTTATTGTAGATAATGCTATTTCTATTATTCACTATAGTGTCAAAATCCAGGAGGGCAGGAGTATGCCGACAAATAAAGCAGAAGAATTTCTCACCGCTTTAGCGGACGAGCTTGCAATCAGTGAGTCTCGCTATGAACAGGCATGCCGTAGCTACACATCACTTGGTGAATGGCTTCATCGGCCAGAATCTGCTGTCATCCAATATGATCCACAAGTTTATGTACAAGGATCATTTCGACTGAGCCTGTACATAAATTTGTGTAATTGCCTGATTTTGATATGTTCAACCCGACATCATAAACAGGTTAATTTATGGACGAAAAACAGTTGCAGGCCCTGGCTAACGAACTGGCCAAAAATCTCAAAACCCCTGACGATCTCAGCCAGTTCGATCGTCTGCTGAAGAAAATCTGCGTTGAGGCGGCTCTGAACGCCGAAATGTCACACCATCTGGGCTACGATAAAAACCAGCCTAAACCGGGTGCCAACTCCCGCAACGGCTATTCCACAAAGACCGTTATCACGGGCGATGGCCCTCTGGAACTACGTACTCCGCGCGATCGTGATGGCTCTTTCGAACCGCTTCTGGTGAAGAAAAACCAGACCCGGATCACCGGGATGGATAGCCAGATTTTATCGTTGTACGCCAAAGGGATGACCACCCGTGAGATAGCAGCAGCGTTCAAAGAACTGTATGACGCAGATGTCTCACCTGCGCTGGTCTCGAAGGTCACCGACGCCGTGATGGAGCAGGTCACTGAATGGCAAAATCGCCCACTGGATGCGATATATCCCATTGTTTATCTTGACTGTATCGTGCTGAAAGTCCGGCAGGACAGCCGCATCATCAACAAATCCGTATTCCTGGCACTGGGTATCAATATCGAAGGGCAGAAAGAACTGCTGGGTATGTGGCTGGCCGAAAACGAGGGTGCGAAGTTCTGGCTCAATGTGCTGACTGAGCTGAAAAACCGTGGTCTTAACGATATCCTCATTGCCTGCGTTGACGGCCTGAAAGGCTTCCCGGACGCCATCAATACGGTATATCCGGAAGCCCGCATCCAGCTGTGCATCGTGCATATGGTGCGAAACAGCCTGCGGTTCGTCTCCTGGAAAGACTACAAAGCCGTCACCCGTGATCTGAAAGCTATCTACCAGGCCCCCACAGAAGAAGCAGGGCTGCAGGCTCTGGAAGCGTTCGGCAGCGCCTGGGACAGCCGTTATCCACAGATAAGCCGGAGCTGGCAGTCAAACTGGAGCAATCTGTCGACGTTCTTCTCATATCCACAGGAGCTTCGCAAGGTGATCTACACGACCAACGCGATCGAATCGCTGAACAGTGTGATCCGGCATGCCATCAAGAAACGCAAGGTGTTCCCGACAGATGAATCAGTAAAAAAGGTGGTGTGGCTTGCCATCCAGGCAGCGTCCCGGAAATGGACAATGCCCCTTCAGGACTGGCGGATGGCAATGAGCCGATTTATTATCGAGTTTGGTGACCGCCTGGACGGCCACTACTGAGAAAGGCATTTACACAGAATCGTGTACAGGGTCTGTATTATTATTTTTCTATTTTACTAAGACTTTCAATACCAACAATTTTCTTTAAAACATCAAGGTATTCACATTTATTATCATAAAGCCAGTGAATAACATCATTTGTGCGAAGTAATTTGGCTATGTAAGACTTGACTATAATTAGATTAAGATTGTTTTCGGCGTATTCATTCTGAATATTCTGTGTTTCAATCTGAAGTGCAGCCATTTCTTTTTCCAAGCGGGCAAGTGTTTTTACCATGTCTTTGTCTTCGGTAGTATTATCAATTTGTCTGACAAGATGCTCTGACGGTAAAGTGTGCAACATAGAGAGTGCAAATTTTTTGGTAAAGTTATTGAGTGTTATCATTGTGGTAACAAATTCAATCTGTTTATAGGGTTTAATCCTGCGTAGTATATCGAAGACGTTCTGAGATACATTTTTTTCGGCCAGCAAAGCAAGTACCTCTTTTGCTATACCATCAGAAATACGGAGTCGTGTATTGATGATGCTTTGAGATAAACCAAGCACGGCACAAAGTTTCTCGACCGGGACACCTGACTCAACCGCTTTTTGAAGCATCTTTTGTTCCTGAAGAATTGTTAAATGATTGACTCGTTTGTTATAGGAGTAAGTATCCTCAACTGGGGAGATTAGGCAATGGGCATGAGCTATGTTCAGATCTTTCAATGCTTCGATGCGTAAGTGTCCGTCTAGTACCTTTTGCTCTTCATTATCATTGATAAATATAATGACTGGCTCTATTAAACCAATTTCTGCAATTGAGCTAACAATTTGTTTGTATTTCCCACTTGATTTTATGTTGACAGGAAGTGTTCGTGATGGGATTAATTTATCTATCAGATATGACTGAAAGTGATTATTAAAACATTGCTTTATCATATTTATTTCCTCTTGTTATCTATCGGGAACCAAAGCTTCCGGGATATCATTGATATTGTTTTCATGTAAAAGATTACAGAAATCACTGTCCTGGACTAGTTTTCTGAAAACTTCTTTTACTACCATAAGTGTCTCACGTGCATACTTTGCTTTTACCTGAATATCTCTGTGTTCGTCAGCATTTCTTTGATAGATAACGGCAAGCTCCTCTGGTGTGTATTTTTTCTGAACTCTTTTGGGTGTATATGTTTTGTTTGTGGAGCCTTTGTTACCTTTTTTACGATTTTCAATTATTCGCTTGATAATATTGATTTGTCTTCCTTTAATATTTCCATTCAGTAGGGCCTCTGTCAGTGAATCTTGAATGGACTCATCGGTGGAACGAGATATTTCTACCGCAAGGTATAAAGGAATATGACCGGCTTCGAAAGCAGCAAGTAGCTTTTTCTCACCTCTTCCCAACAGCGTTGTTACTCCCTGTACCCAACTGACCGTGTATCCGAGACGCTCACTAATATCTTTATCGTTTAGTCCCTGATCTTTTAACTGTCGAACGCTGTCAAGAAGTTCGGTTGCCCTAGGTTTCCTTCTGGCTATATTCTCAGCCAGACTCATCAGGTGCCCTGTTTCTTCATTAACATCCCTGATGACTGCTGGTATGTGAGTCTCCTGATAATGTTGATAAGCTTCAAGTCTTCCTTGGCCACAAATTAAAGCATATTCAAACTTATCATGTACAATTCGGCGAACTGTCACCGGACGTTTTAGCCCAATTTTATGAATATTTTCTTTAATCTCATTGTGATTGAACTTATCTCTTTTACGAGGGTTGACGACCATTATTTTACTGATTTCAATAAGATCAATTTTTTCTTCTTTCATGCTATAGCTCCTGTAGTTTTATTCTTCTTATTAATCTATAAAAAGAGGATAGATTATCAAATCGGTATAAGTCGAAGCAGTAAGGATTTGTCTCCTTCAGGGATATAGTCTGTGAAATAATATCTATCGCTGGGAAAATATAGTAATCGACAACCGCTTGATTAGTACTGTCCATTCTTACAGCAATATTGATATCGGGAGAGAAATTGTAGTTGAAATTTATCTTCCACCTGAGACTATTTGGCCCCGTACGCCTACATCGGGAAGTTTGTATAGATAGAGTGAACTCATCATTGATATGAAAAACTCCTGTCGTTGATGCATCACTAATCCAGCCTCCTTCATTGCTAATATTGCCAATGATTGAGTTGGTCATTTCTGCGTTTAAGTTCTTAATGAACTTGTTGGTTTCAAGCCAGCTGTAATCAGTTTCTGGTGTGTAACCGATTAAATGATAAACGCGCAAAAGGCTTCCGAAACGATAACGATAGACGCTGCTGGAAGGGAAGCGTTCTTCTTCGTCAATAATAATTCCTGAAAGCCTACCTCTCTTTTTTAGTAATGTGTGTAATTTTTCAAGTAGTTCTTCTTCAGATAAGCGAATGGCTCGTGATCTGATAATTTCATTTGCACGTTTAAATTTATCAAGGCTTATAACTGGAGTATAAGCACCATCGCACCGAATCCATTCCTCTTCGGGGTTGAGGACATACTGTTGTTTTAGTTTAAACGATGTTTTGTTATAAATACTGTTACCAATGTATTTTTCATTGGTCAGTATTTGATGAATCTTTGCTCTGCTCCATGTACTTCCATTTTCTGCCAGGATCTGTTTGCGATTTAATTCTGATGCAATGACCAGTTCTGGTTTACCTTCGTCATTAAACATATCGAATATATGGTTAACAATGTCGATCTCTTCCTGTGGTCCCGGTGTCAATATGACCCGATCTGTCTGGATACTTTTACGCTGGCCGAATGTAAGCTGTCCCTTTTCATCATGATTTTCATCAATCAGTAAGCGGCGCAGTCCATAACCTGGCAGACCGCCCTGATGATATCCTCTTTTTATGAGATTCATCTGGCCCAGAAACACTTTCTCTGACTGGTTTCTGCTAAAACTGGCTGCACCATGTCTTGAAAGTGCTAGGCCCAGTGTGAACATTTCAGGCTGAGCTTCAGAGAAGTGCTCTGCACAATAAATAATTTTCACCCCACTTTTTTTAAGTAAGTGAGAGTAATGTCCCGCCTCGTCAGCATCCTGAAATCGTCCAAAACGACTTACGTCATAAACCAGAATGTATGAGACGGAAATTTGGTGATGCAATACATCATTAATCAATTTTTTCAGACCCGGCCTTCCTGATAAATTTAATCCGCTTTTCCCTGCATCACTGTAAGACTTAATAATGGTGATGTTGTTTTTTTTGGCATATTCCCTGATGTATCCTGACTGGTTATCCAGAGAGTACTTCTGGTGGTCAGTGGACATTCTTATATATTCAACGGCATGTCGAATGGACAAGTGATAGCTCCGTAAAAATTAAAAAATGTATTCTGATAATTAATTGCTGACCTGTTTTTTGCAATGTTTATTTAAGGTGAGCTTGTTTTTTTTTGAGTTTGGTCAAATATCTGATTGGTTATATGTTATTTTTTTAAACATTTTATCGAAGTTGCTGTCTATATCGCTGCTGTTTCTTTTTGAATATTTTGATGGTTGTGTATGTTTGGAGGATGGTAATTCAAGGATGGGATTGTGTTTTAGATATGATTGTTGGTGGTATGCGTTCTCTGATATCTGGCCAAAAACAGTGGGTTTTTGATAAAAAATAGAAAGCTTTGTTGAACTTCTCAACCGTTATGACGATTGATGAGCGTTTCGACAGCCCACGACATTATGTCAAACCCCACGCGTAGGGAAGCGCGTTTATCGAAGACTGGCTAAGGGAGGGGGACTCGCACCCCCGTCAGTAGACACACCGTCATTCCCCCGCCTACGATTCTACGCTGGCTTAGGAAAGCCGCGAGTGTGCTAGAATGTGGGATGATTAAGCTGATGAATTTCGATACGCTGGTGGCAATGAGAAACCCACCACTTATCGATGATAGTCTGCTACAGGGGATGTATGCCATTAACCAGCTGCGCTGGCGTACCTATCTGGTTGTCAAGGTAGCCGATAGTTGCAGCTTACTTATATGCGATGTAAGAGCTGATATGCAAAATAATGATGAGCTTTATGTCTCTGTCGATATTGAAACATCGGGCCCAATCCCTGGTGAGTACAGCATGCTTTCCATCGGTGCTTGCCTTGTAAGCGATCCTAAAAAGTCATTGTATCTCACACTACAGCCCGATGGTGTAAAGTGCGATCCGGAGGCTCTCGCCGTGACAGGGTTGGATCTGGATACGTTGGCGCGTGAAGGCCTCGCTCCATTGAATGCAATGGCCGAGCTGGATAAATGGTTAACATCAGTATGCCCTGCAGGTAAAAAAGCCATTTTTATTGGCCTCAATACCCCCTTCGACTGGTCGTTTGTGAACTATTACTTCCACAAGTACTTGGGTAAAAATCCTTTTGGATTCACAGCAATAGATATAAAGGCTTACTTTATGGGGGCAACAGGCAGCAGATGGAGAGAAACCAAATCCTCTCGAATGTCCGCCATACTTAAACCATGCAGCGAACCGAGCCATAACGCTCTGGACGATGCACGCTTTCAGGCGGAGCTGTTTGCTCTTATGCTGGCTAACTGGGATAACGCCAAGAAAAACCACGGCAACTGAAAAAAGTTACTCTAATCGAGTGGCCTCAACATACTGCCCCCCTCTAAAAGACCAGGCTTTAATACCTGCGGATTGGCTGGATTGACCGACGATAACGGCCAATGGGTGTGGGAGTTCTTTCGTATAGCGGGCGGCAAACCGAGAAAAGCTGTCTATATCTGCAGAGGAAATTTCTGGAATTTTTTGGGGATGAGTATGCCAATACCCAACCAGACGTAGTCCGGTAGTGTTTGCCCTATTTATCTCGTTCTGGCAACGCTGGTCATTGAGCTCTAGCCATGTCCGTCCTGCGCGATCGCTACTGTGAGGCAATGTGGCCAAAGCAAGTAACAGTCCATCTGGACAGTCGGGGGCTACGAAGAGTTGTCCCCCTCGCTCTGCTCCCCACCATCGTTGCTTATAACTACCCAGAACATCAGCCACTGCCTGGGAGACCAATAATTCAACATCCCCCGATCCCCATTTCCAGCGCCAGGCGATACTCGTCATTTCCCATTTTCCTTAATTACAGGCCACTCGCGCTCTAAAACGGTCTGCTGCACACCATCAGTTAAGCTTGGGCCGATATATGTTCCATTCAGAATGGCCACATCTTGCGGTCTGAATATACTGCTGGTCCAGACGGGGTTTCTTGTGCGTCCAGTCAAAATGTCAATCACCATGTGTGATGTCATTAAAGCGATGTTTGTCATGCCTAAAGATCCCCCTGGAATAAAACTTTCCCCACAGGCGGGAAGCTCGACGATGCCATCATCAGGCCACTGTGTAAATTTATAATTAAAATTTCCATTTTCATTAAATAAATTTCTGGCATCATAGGCTCCTTCCGGAGCGAAAATAGCATGTCCCACTAAGGCATTGGGTTCACTCCAGGCCTGGATTATCCCCCAGGATTTGCCCTCTGATTTTTCACGCCAAAGGCTTGCTTCCGAGTGCCAGTCCGCAGCAGTGACAACCACTAGATCGGCGTTCTCAAATATAGCCGGCTCTTGTAGCAACACGGACTCCGAAAATTTTACGCACGCGGTCACCTCAGTAAATGGGAGGTCCTTACGAATTCTTTCCCTCAGTGCTACCGCCTTAGCTCTTCCTAAATCATCGGCCCCCAGAACATGCCGGCCAATATTGGCCGAGACGAAAATATCAGGGTCTATTAGGGTTAAATGCCCCACGCCAGCACGAGCAAGCTGTAATGCTACTGCTCCTCCTAGTGAGCCAACACCAACGCAAACGACCCGGCATTTCTCAAGCGTTTTACTCGTCTTGCTTACATCTCGGGAATATACTTCAGCGCGATCAAGTATATCGAGCGTTGAGGTTCGAATTTGCGCTAAACGATGAGCACCCGTAATGGCTGGCCGCCTCCGGGCGGTTCTTAACCCGAACTTCATCCCTCGGTCCGCTTGTGTGCCTGGCAAGAAAATATTAAGGCAATACGCCGGTGCTCCCTCATTACCTGGCAGCTCGAGAACAATCCACTTGTTAATCAGTGAGTTGTGATTCTCAAGCCAGGAAAGGAATGCTGTCTCGTCATCAAGGGCCAGATGAGGCAGAAGCCATGGCAACAACTGGCCAGCAGCAGGCGTTCGAAGGTCAGGATAGCTTCTTAGCTTGATATAGAAACCGGGACTTTCCGTTGCCCGGAGCGATACGGAACGCCCAACCATACGTTTGTAATGCTGGCTAAGCACAAAGGCGTCCGTAGCCAACCAAACGGTCTCGTGCCCCGATGGTACGGCTTGTCGCGGATCGCTAAGAGCAAACAGTGCAGAGGCCACTTTCGGGCGGTCTAAGAGGATTAAGTTCTGCCGTGAGTGCTTATGTTGAATTGACCAATAAGACGTTATCTCGTTGCAGAACTCAGCATGGCGAAGCGTTGGGTCTGCCTCTGGCAGAGACAGTGAACAAATTTTTCTTAAACGAGAAATACAATCTTCAACAATAAACTCTGGTGAGCCTGTAATCGGGCGCTGCTGAAAACCATACAAACATAAACCGGCCGGTGTTGCATGTGGCCAGACTAGCCAAGGGGAAGGTTCAATGGATAACCGCAATAACTCTCGCGGAAAACTGTTAGGAAATGCGATGCGCAAGCGCCGCTCTTGCCCTGTATAATCTTGGGGCAGTGGGAAGTAAAAGCTGGCCGCTTCACCAAATCGTAAAGGGGCTGGTTGCAGTAAAGCGGTCGCAGCTTCTGCTCCCAAGGAGCTGTGCAGCGCGGCAATACCGCGCTGCAGAAATGTATCAGATAAGTCAGCCAAGACGTTCCACCGGTTTTACTTTAGCTTGGGAACTGCCCGCAGTGCTTGTTCCCCCAAAAAGTGCTCCCATCGATACCGTGTTTCTTGTCGTCCCATCGGTGCGACCTGGCAGCGTCCAGTTCGCAGGAATTTCATTATTAATGGCAGTAATGAAGGTGTTCCCTATGCCGAAGCTCTCATTAATCGCTTTGGTGAAATCGTCTGCAGATGCAAAACTTTCCAGCCCCAAGGATATTGCGGCCCCTGCATCGAGATACCAGTCGCAGAAGGCTTTGTGATACATAGGGCCGTCAAGAGGGCGATTCCATTTTTCAGCAAAATTCTCGCCATTATCTGCAGGATTGCAAACAAAGTAACGAACGCCGTCATACTTAACGTGTCGTTGCATGCGTTGGACAATGCCCAAAATGGCATCCAGTGGCCTAAGGGGGGTTGATTTCGAGGCTTCGACCATATCAAGGTAGGCGTGCGTAGCCAGGGTTGTGATCACTGCTGAAATGGGGCGGTGTTCTTCATTTTCAGTCCGAATAGCCCATTCATCACGGTGTCGCTTCAGAAGCTTGATCGTTGCGCGAAGTGGATCCTGGTCGAGGTACTCTCCATATTCAGGCAGCGGAGCCTGCGTCGCAGAATCAGCTGTCGCGTGATTTTTAGCCAGAATCAAATTCTCAAGGACGATCTCTTGCGTGGAGGCAACCTGTAGCCAGTTTGAATACGGTATCGGACTGCTTGCCTTCCATCCGGCCACCCGGTCTGGAACCTCCAGCTTGCCCTCGCCATTCGACTCATAATTGCCTGCAATAGCGCGCGCAGGCGTCACGTCGATATGAAAACCTGGATTCTCATCGGAATAGACAATTCGGATCCCGCGGCGCAACTGCTGGATATCTTCCTGCACGCGGCTGCCTTCTCTGAACCGCTCTTCGATGGCTGCTAAAATGTCGTCAGCACCGGCACCTTGCGCATGGGGTAACCAGATAATGGCATCAGCGTCGATGGTGTTTAAATCATCAGGTGCGCCGGAAACGGGTTTTACCGTTGTTTTTAATCGGATCGAGCCTTGAACGAAAATATGTGCGTCGGCCAACAGTGGGTTATCTGACGCAGAGAGGATCCCTTCTAATTGAGAATAACGTCCGTTGATTGTTTTATACTGCGCTTCGGACAGAGAAATCTCCCGAGCGGCGCGAAGCAGGAAGTGTTCCCATCCTGCACGTTTGTTTTGTTCGTTTGTTAAGATCATGCTTGTGTCTCCTGGCCGTGCGGGCCTATAGATAGTGTCGATTTGAATTGACCATTCTCGTCTCGGTCGAAGACCATATAAGAATGCTGGTGTTGTGTCGTAAGCAATGCGCCAAACTCAATGGCCAAAGCTGCGGGAATGGCGGGATACAAGTGGATGGCATCAGGGGTCAGAGCTTCAAGCTGGCTCAGATATTTTTGAAGTTCATTACGAAATGCATGAATGACGTGACGGTTGTGTACCATCATATAGCTGGGTTCAGGGATGGTGAATTCAGCAATACGTGCTCCAGGTAAGGCCGCTAAAACATCACGATGTGGAATCTGAGCTGAGATTGATAACACTAATGCGATGGGGCCCTCACCATCAGGAGGTGGGGTAAATTGAAATGCTGGTGGTTCAGCCGTCAGATCTGGCCAACTGAGTCGAGATTCGCGGTTGAACGAAAACAGCAAACGATTGGAACGATCGCCAATAGCTTGCCCTAAAAGCATCAGCGCAGGAATATCTGCGACACCTACGACAGCCAGTGCCGGAATATCACCATAACGCCCCCCACGGCGTCTTAGTTGTCCTTCCAGGTCATGCTGGATGTTGTCTTTGATATTTTGCCAATATAACGCATCTCTACCGCGAGAACTTGGCGCAGGAAGAATAATTTTGATTTCGTGGTCAAATGCCGTCAGACCTTCAGCCGACATGGCCATGAGCAGATCGCGGGCAGCAATGTCATTGTTTGTCGAAAAATGTTGGCTTTGTACGATGACAGGAACTGCACGCCCCGCATCAGGCATGGTTGCAGCAAGGCGGATTCGTTCTAGGAATGCCTGGTGTAACCCTGTCAAATCATGTTCCGGATACCCATCAGCATCACGATCAATTTTATCATGACATCCAGGGCACAAAAGCATGAGGTTGTTACTGTCGTTTGTGAGAGCTTGTGCCTTGGCTTCATCATGTTCCTTACTTCCACGTGGCCCTTTGGGGCTGGCCGGCATGATATGAGCAACTTCTCCCCATCTCATAGAGCGCCCCGCACGATAATCATAAGTGAGATCTGCTCCACACAGTTCGCAGTGACCAGCACTTTGTGCCCAAACTATCTGTTTGCTCGCCTCACTAGTGTTATATCGTCCATTCGCAGTATTAGTTTTTTCTTTTTTTGACAATTCAATTCTCCTTTAGCTTCCCCTGAAAATGAACCGTTGGTTACTACAACAGATGAGCAGAGAAAATCATATTGTGGCTTTTAAGTTTTATTTCAAGAGAGGAACGATAAATAAAACAGCTGCCTCACAAAAAAGAGGTGCTTGTTTAAACGATAAGAAAAAACATGCGACATCATTCATAGCAGCTTTGAGACCTTAATCGCAAAATACCACTAAAAAGATAATAATATTCATTATCAACACTCATGCTGTGGTGTTGCTCCTTTAAAATATTCCACTGATTCATATTGTTATCGCGAGCTAGAAATTCCGTTTTATTAGAAAAAAGTAAGTTGCATTCAATAAAAACTGATTATGGATTCTATTGGTATTATTATCTTGAGAATTATTTCTTGGGGATGTATTTTCATCCGTTTAAACGAAAAAATACGCTCATTATTCCCCCTCACCAGATCAGCCTTCTGCTGATCTGGTGAGGGGGAGCTTTTACGTGATTACTGTAACAGTCATTGGCGCATTTTTTGATAGAGTCTAATTCACAAGATGGTAATTGGAAGCATCGATGAAATGTATCAGCAACTCATGGTTGCCCTGAGCCCATGTTTTGAAAAGCTGCTACGGATGCGTTTATGGTCTATAAGTGATGTTATGTTCTGTGTGCCTGTAACCCCCTAGCGTTATGACGAGCAACTCTCCCATCAAGTGACTTTTACGACTTGTCTAGCTCCGTTGGCTAGGCTGATAGAGAGAACTGTAGGGAAGGGAGGCAAGCGAGATGGCTACGTGACGCCACTTGTTGGTATAAATGTTGGTATAAAAAAGTTCGATATTAAATTTTTTATTATTTTTCATAATGAATTGTGGTGGGTTAGAATCCTATAGGGGCCATTTTGCAGTCAATGGACGTCAACGGACGTCTTTTTTTATGCCTGAAATTCAGCTTATTAGCGGGTTTTTGCGCTTCCAGCTCTACCTTATTCTACCAACGTCATCCCGCATCAAGTCTTCATGGCCAGTACATGTGGGGTTCAATGAGCTCTTGTGCCGGCAAGCAGCAGCGGGGCGGTAGATGGCGCTTACCGACATGAAAGTAAGAAGTGCTGAACCGGCGGATAAAATCTGCAAGATTACCGATGACGAATGGATGCATTTGATGGTTCACCCTAACGGCTCCAGGTATTGGCATTTGTAATATCGTTTCGACGGCAAGCAAAAGATGCAGACATTGGGCATCTATCCGGCGGTGTCGCTCTACGAGGCAAGGCAACGAAGATATAAAGCGAAGTGGCATGTCGCCAACGGGGTCGATCCCGGCGAACAGCGCAAAGTAGAAAAGCAGGCTCGAAAACACCTTCGTTCCTGTTTAACTCAGGTTAAGGTCTATATGAAAATCGTCGTTGTATGAACCTGCTTTAATTATATAATCTTTTCCTCTGTTATGAGCAGTATTATGAAGTCTCCACGTCAGAACAAGGAGCGTTAAATGAAAAGCCTATTATCTCTGCTGATCGTCGCTATGTTGTCCGGATGCACGGGTCCCTGGGGGAACGGTTGGGGAATTATTCCTCAAAACTCGCAAGTGTGTCCGCAGGGCACAGACGCCGTTACGGGTGCGTGCCGATAAGGCTGATGTTGCCGCCTTCATCAGAGGGCGGTAACAAATTGACGCCACTCTTACAGGGCGGTTCCCCGTTCTACCTCTTGAAGCATTTTCAATGCGAACGCCAGTTTGAGGACCTCCTCTTCTTTCAGTCTATAATCCCGATGGCTCTTGGCGCTGAGGTAAGCTTCAAGGACATAAAAGGCACGCTTTGCCCCGTTATTCAGTCTCTAAACTAAGCACATCTTCATCGCTCAGTGAAAATATGATAAATGATGTGGTTTTTAAATCCATATAAAAAGCGGGATCTATTTAACTGATTGATGTTAATTGAAAAAATAAGTTAAATTAAGACTGTTATTGTCTCATGATACTGAGGGTGATTTCTTCTTGTTTTTTAAAGTACGTCACTGCGATATATATCTTGATATATATAGACTGATTTCATTACTTTCACTAGCAGATAATAAGCGTGAGGGTGAGGAGCCAAAATAACAGGGTGGCTAAAATTATCCCCAAACATCCTCCACCGGGTGTGGCGAGACCCAGGGTGATGATGTTCTTCAATGTTGTATATTTCATGATTGATTCAGTTCCTTCTGAAATCGGTGGCGTGTTGCCAGTGCAGGCTGACCCTCTTCTCTTTTGTGAAGAGAAAAGGGCCGCAGGCGGAGAGGACGCCTGCGGCGCAATCGTGAGCAACCGCGTAACCGGGGTTATGGGGATATCGCTTCAGCTTTCTATGTTCTCACCGTGGTCGCATTCGGCGGGACGTTGGGCGGATAGCCTTTCTCGCCGTAGGCCAGCGCCGGCGGCACCACCAGGGTTAACGTTCTGTTATTTTTCAGCTGGAGCAGGGCGTTGCTAAATAGTGTGTGAGTAACACAGTCCGCAGGGCTTCTATATTTAGGATTGCATCTGAAAAAGCTCAATGGTCATCACGCCCCTTCAGCCTTCTTTTTTTTGAGGGTGTTGGGATAGATTTCAGCAATACGCAAGGTATACACCATGGTCGCATTCGGCGGGACGTTGGGCGGATAGCCTTTCTCACCGTAGGCCAACTTCGGCGGCACCACCAGGGTTAACGTTCCGTGATTTTTAAGCTGGCGCAAGGCGTCGGCAAAGAGTGGCGGGAACTGCGACAGGGGCTGTGACAAGACGGCTCCGCTGGCGTCCATATCCTGGATAATTGTGCCGTCGCTCAGGGTTTCTTTCACCACCACATCCAACGTAGCATCTGGGGGGATAGCCCCATCGCCGGCATACTCAATGCGGTACCAGGCCCCCGTATCCGTACGTTTGGCCCGGGTATCTTTTTTAAAGGTGGCCAGGAAGCGTTCGCCTTTGCGGGTTTGTTCAGCGATGATGTTTTCTCTGGCGCGGGTAACCTGCGTTTCGGAGGCGGCCAACGCCTGATTAAGCTGCGTGTCGTCAAGTTGCCGCTGACCGGCGAAGGTGTCGATAATGCCAGCCAGCAGGATTTGCTTATCGGTCTTTACGCCCCATTTTTTGCGTTCCGCCTGCATCTGCAGGATTTCCTCACCTAAGGAGACACCTGCAGCGTAATCTTGCTGGCTCGAAGGTTTTTCCAATACGCTTTTGTCCATTTGCGTTGGGTTTTTGGCCCGTAAGGTTGTCAACTCAGTACGCAGGGCAGCGATGGCTGCAACATTATTGCCCAATTCCGCCTGCAAACTGGCCCGCTGTTGCTCCGACATTTCCTGTTGTTGGCGCTGTTTTTCGCTTTGTGTCGTGGTGCTAATCAGCTGCTTTTTTATATTTTCACTGCTGACAATTAGCGTTTGGTAATTTTTCTGCACGCCAGCCAGACGATCTTGTAGTATTGCGTTATCTTTTTCCTCTGCCCGTAATGCGTCCGTTAACTGGTTAATCTTTTCCCCATCTTCTTTACTGCTCTGTTTTTTATTCGTCATAAGTTCTGTTTTTAAGGTGAGCAGTTGAGCTTGTAGCTCATTATTCTGCTTTTCCAACCGCTTTTTGGATTGTTGCGCCTGCTTTAGAGTAGCCAAGACATGTTGTTCTTTTGGCGTAATTGCCAGTGCCTGGCGTAGGTTTTGCACCAGTTGGCTTAAATCTTTGATATCCGGCAAGGGCGCTGGTTTAGGTTGCTCTGTTTTCTCCGCTAATAATTTTTGCAGCATGCCTACTTTTTGTTCTAATTGTGAGATGGTGGCGCTCTGGGACTGTAACTCAGCAGTTTTGGTTTGCCAACGCACGGTCTGCGGTGGCGTTTTTCTCTCTATTCTGGGCGGTTTTTGCACGATTTTTGTTTTATCATTTTTTTGGGGCACTTCAGTGACAACAGGCAAGGGTGGGGGTAAATCTTGCTTATTATATCGCTCAGCGAACTGTAATAACGCCGGTATGCCAGTATTATCGTCAGCTAACGCCACTGGGATAAAAAATAGGTACCCTAACACGACTAGAGCTGGCAGGGGGCGGAGAAATGGCAGGGTAATATAGAGGCGCAGCCATTGGAAAGTCATTCATATTACCTTTCTTGTTGGGCTAAATGGAGCAATACCGCTTGATTAATTTCTGCGCATAACAAGCTAATTTTATAGTTGTATAAAGCATCTACGGTACTCTGTGTCTCACCGTTAACCTTGTTACGCAAACTGGCATATTGTGCGGCATTGCCCATCAGGCGATCAAAAGCTTGTTTAGTTACCGTGTAATCCTTGCTTTTAATGGAACTTAATACTGTGAGTTCTTGTTGACATTGCTGCACACGTTTAATTTCCTGTTCAGCCTTGGTGGGGAGGTTATTTTCAACGGTATTCACCGGCGAGCGACAGGCGCTTAATAGCAGCACTATGGCGAGAAATGGTAATTTAACGGTATTCGACTTATTCATCTTATAACTCCTCGTTAGCTATGTTTTACTCTTTACTTTGTGTTGACTATGAATGGGGTGGTATTACTGCCTCGTGTGATAATCAGAAGTGATAAATATTAGTCCTGCTGAGTCCTCCCCCCAGTAACCAGTAATTGAGTTCGGTATTTTGGGTGATGTTTAACTTACGCATGGCCGCTCTCTTATGAGCACTTACCGTTTTTTCGCTCACATTAAGATGTAACCCAATGGCTTGGTTATTCATTCCTAATCTCAAATATCTCATTATTTCATATTCACGGGGGGTTAATAATGTTCTGTGACTTCCTTTTTTTATGTTGGTGTTGTTTGTCGAGTAGATGGATTCTTTTCTGGATAACGATGATTCAAGTGCGTCAACTACATTTTCAATGCTTTGTTTTCGATTTATGAATTCAACTCCTTTTTTTACAATTTTATTGTAATGGGTTTTATTATAATTATACTCTTCAATTAAAAAGATAGATTGTTTTACCATGCTTGAGCAGCTCTGCAAGTAACCTAATTTAACTCCCAGTGCTTTTTCTATAAATATAATGTCCGAAGTGTTTTTATGCGCTATGGTTCCTGTAAAGGTTACATTGATTTTTTTACGGTTAAAGTACTGGCTTACGCCTAAGCGCAGACCCTCTGAAAAATAACGATTCTTATCTATGAGCAAGATGGTGACGGACATTTTAATTTCCATGGATCTATTTTTAAACGGTGCGGTTTTTTATAAGATCAATTCAGGTAAAAATGCTATTCGTGACGTAACGAAATCAGCAGTGCTGGGTTAATTTATTTATTACCTTGTGGTTGTAGTGTGTTATAACCCCAATGAGGATGTTAGCTAATTCGGTAATGATTCTATGCATTGATAAATGAGTGTCGATTGATTTATTCAGGGTAATGCTACCCATTCGGAATAACACAAATCAAGTAAGGCATGGATAGTGAATTGATTAATAGTGTATTTTTATTTATTCTTTTAATTCCAATGTAAAAATCAGCCCCTTTAGCTTCGGGGCTAATGCTCACATTCCACAGCTCTTCAGGAGTATTATCACTAGGATGAGGGATGACGTCAGATATAGTGATCATCTTCATGCCGTGGATGATTTTTGATGCAATTGAAAATTCAACCCTTCGATTTAGACTATATGTTTTACTATTGAAATTGACCGTCCCGTTCATAGAGAAAAACCCCTTTTTCCAGTCGGTTATGAACAACGTGACTGCAGCGTGAGTATATATTAAATTTCCTTCCTTATTGGGCGAGGGGGATTTTTTCTCAAGTTGAGTTACACAGCTAAAAGGCCCGATCGTATTACTCTTTAATTCTTTAATAACTATAATGAGAGAGAAGGTAATGATAATAGATAAAATAAAAATAATTTTAATGTAATCATTTTCTTTCACCCACTCCTCCTAGAGTACGTATGAATTAATAAGGTAAGTGGCTCCGATTTTTATCATGGTAATCATTGTTAAAATAGTGGTGAGATAAAATTAGCATTCATATCAGGCCATAGAGTTATCTGGCAGGTGGTCAAAATTGAGCGACTGAGTTGAGTCGCTATGGGTAACTGATATTGACTATGGCACTTCCCGCCCAACTGCCGGGGACTGCAGTACCAATCCCCAGGAGTTTGCCACTAACGGTGATGCGTTGACTGCCTGTTATCCGGTACTTGCCTGATTTTCCGTAGCCTTGCCCCCAGTCCAATTGTGCTTTCAGAGATCCCGAGCCACCGAGGGGGATCAGTTCGTCCGTATTCGTTTGGATAATGACATCGTAAGGCTGGTTACCGTCGCAATTCACCGACATAGAAGTGTTTGCTATTCGTTCTCTAGATCCAGTGGTGACAGTGCCAAAATCAAGTGTGAGCATGGGTTCAGTAATTCGGCAATCCCTTGCTTGCACGATCCCGCGCGCGCAGTTAGACACAATGCTATCATCGATTATCGAAGAACCAGCGTATGCGGCGGCCACAACTACGCAGGCGTCCGTGCCATAAAAAGTTGGAAGAAAGTCACTCCCTGTACGGGATTTATTTGTCACGTCGTTCCACCAACTTCCAAGGTTGGCATAATAGTAAATAGGAAATTTTGACGTCCAACTATCTGAGTCTGCAGTAGTATACGGCGCAATTCCGCCTGGTAGCCAGGACTCGGATATCGTAAAGAATTTCAGGTCGCACTGCACCCGTTGATAACATGGGTTCCTGTCGTGCGCCGCTGGAGCACCAACGACGGTAGCCGTGAATGAGTAACCCGGAGTTGATGGTACTGAAATCACTGAGGTCGTCATTTGCGCGAACGCAAGGGGAGTAATAAGAAAGGCAATAATGCCCCAAATGGTTTTTTTATTTTCATTGGGTTTAAAAGTCTATACGATATTAATCTATCAAATAAGTTAAAACAGCACTTCCTATAAATTCACCTCCTGTTATATTGCTATTGTCAAGGTGAAACGTTGATGTGATAGAAATGTCCAAGTCTCCATTTTTGTCTGCGCTAATTTTCTCATCATACTTACTTCCATTAAAATTTAGCTCACAAGTTCCCGGGCCACACTTCGTAAAGTTTTTTGTTTTACCGGGCACTGGAAATCCGCCTGACAACTTAATACTAACTGAAGTGTTAGGGTTGCATTTAAATTTAACATTATAAGGTTGAGTCTTATTACCGTCAGCTTCTAAGGTCGTCATCGTACCATGTGATAAGTTAATCGATTTATTTTGACTATTAACAACATTGCAAACTGATATTGCATTTATATTTATATAAAATCGGCCCTTGGCAGCCGAGGTGCCGAGAATTTTATTAGGTATGTCCTCCGCGTTTGCTGCGTACTCTGTAAATTTATTTTCCTCAAATGCATAGTAATAATCAACAGGGATGGAGTATCTGCCTGGTTGAAGACTTTGCTTGGGTAACTGTATTTTAATGCTTGCATTTTGCCAAATTAATATAGGTGAAAGTGATGTGCCTACACTCCAGCAGCGAAACAACTCCTCGCCAGTGATTCTTGTTTGATAAACTTTTGCTGAAAAAAAATCATCTATATATTGATTGGGGCTTCTCCATCCATTGGTCTCCAAAATGCTCATTTTAACATTTACACCATTATAAGTAACGTTCTTAGGTACTATTAACCATGCCGTTTTCTCTTGTATGCCGATACGATTATCATCTATCCCTGCACATTGGCTGCGAATAACACTGGCGGGGTTGGCTCCACTTAACCCCCCCGTAATCCTGCCAGTAACCTCCACGAATGAGTCATTAACATTAATATCAGGGATTGTTATTTTTGCTTGGGTGTTTGGTATGAATAGAAAACTTCTGTAATCATTGGCGAAACAATGATTTGAAAATAAAATAAAAGCAGCAATTGAATAAGACTTCATAATAAAAACCTTTGTTATTGATAATCAATCATCAGTGTTGCTGTTCCATTGAATGCACCAGGAGACAACGTTTCTCCACTCAATGAAACAAGTGCGGCTTGAAGCAATGGAGCATCATTTTGGTATGGAAAATACACCCATTGGTTTAGGGGGAATGGAGATAATTCCTTGCTTAATAAGATGCCTAAATTAGCATTGCTTGTTTTCAGCAGTCTTGTGTCGAAACTGGATGGCTCTCCTGTTATCTTCATTCTTAAGTTATTACTTGGGCTCCCAAAGCATTTAAAGCTATATTTTACACTCTTAGAGTAAAAACCATCCTTAACACGTGTGGTTAGTAAATCGTTGCCAAAATTAACATCAATAACCTCACCATTATTTACTACGCATGCTGGAATGGTAATCTGTCCTGAGATATTTATAGGTATATCATAAGCCAATGTTGTAAATGGAAATATTACCCACCATATCACCAGCCAGCGCCATAAAAATGAAATTGTCATTTGCTCATTCTCATTGATTCCATAGTCCATTACTTCACAAGTTCACATTCATAATTTAACTAAAGATCACAATTTGTAATATGCCAAGTGTCATTTATCTGATTGGTCGCCTGCTATTTACTCACGGTAATGACCTCGTAAAGCTGACCTCTAGATGAAGACATAATTTTCGCGCTCTACTGCTTCCAGACGGATCTCAGAACGCCAAAAAACCAGCATCGGTGCTAATCGACAATATCGACAGATAAACTAGTTCCCTTTGTTACATTTAATGAAAATGCCAGATGTTGGCATTGGGCGGCTTGCTATGCCACCGTATGGTTATTAATATTCCAGGCTAAACGTCTCCTGCGTGCTGAACGGCTCGCATTCGACCTTAGTGACCCCGAAACGGTTGCCAAAATCGACATCCACCTCGCCACCGTCGCCGGGCCACCGAGGGCCATCAGCAGAGAAATGCTGCCGTATTGAGCCATTGCCTTAACCCTCTTTCTAAAGAAAACGGCAGCTCAGCATTTGCTGACGGACCTACGCTAATATGACAGAGCCCCATTTTTCACCGTAAAAGGATTGATTCAATGTTGTTGCCATAATGGCGATCCTCATAGGGTTTAAACCATAGCTACCGCACGAAACGCGCCGGAACAGCCGTTCGATTTGTTGTAACCAGTGATAGCGGCGGTGCCACACATCGACATTAGGCGACGACTGCACTGCCAGCATCACCATTCATACATAGGTGAGGCCTTACTCGTATTCCAGACTAAAGGTGGCGGTGGCGCTGAAAGGCCCACGTGTAATCATCTTGCGGGCCAAAGCATCGGGCTCGCCCTGCACATAGGCATGTATCGTCAGGATATTGGTACCACTCACCAGAGCCTGCGCCTTCCCGGCTTTATTTACCGGCAACGGTTGCCCTTCAGGGGTTTCCATCCCAATAGCGATGCCGTTAGCCTGGCTACCGCCGTCCAATGCCAACATCCCCGGCAGCGCGATGCTTTCGGTGCCATTGAAAGTGACCTTTACCGTTCGGCCCAGGCTTAGATCGCATTGCGTCAGGTTCAGTGCAAACGCCTGTCCAGGCGTTCGGGTATTCAGGTACAGGTATTTGTCGAGCACCGTATCAAAGTCCAACACCAGGGTTTCATCCCCCGGAGGGATTACACAGGGTTCAGCTACCAGTGCGCCGTGCAAACGCATATTGTCTGCGGCATATAATGACTGGCTCAGCAGCAGCACAGCGTACAACCCGCGAGTGATATAGGCTTTCCCTGCCCGCAAAGGGATTGGACGCATCATTGATACACCGCCAATAAAGTGGCCGTGGCCTCAAACGTCCCTTCGCTTAAGGCTGAACCTGGGCGTTTTACTGGCACCGCCTCCAGCCGAGGCGGACTATTGAGGGTGATATCCACGGGTTTGTTCAGCTCAAAGGCCTTACCATCACGCAGTAAGCGTATCCCCAGGTCGGTCACATTCGTTTTCAGTGCTGCCGCATCGTAAGTCGTCGGCGTGCCGATCACCGTCAGTGTCATTTTCCAAGAGCTGGCCCCTGACTTGCAGGTGATTTGATAATTCACCGGCTGCAAATAGTTGTTGCCATCCACTTTTGTTACCCCGACCCGGTTGCCAAAATCAACGTCGACTTCGCCACCGTCGTTAATGGTGCAAGGTGGTGGTTCAATCAGCGTGCCATAGAACTTCATGTTGTCAGCTGACTGCACCTTGCCCGCCAGTAACCCGCTGATCAGCAGGCCGAAAAATGCCGCCTGTCGCATTGTCTTGCCCCTTTTCACTGATACTCCACCCTCATGGTCGCCCCGGCGGAAAATGCGTCACCGCGCAGTGTCGCCCCTGCCTGTTTGACCAGTACTGCCTCCAGCGTCGGCTTGCTCGGGTAGGTAAAATTCAACCAGCTGTTCATCGGCACTCGCTTACCGTTGCTGATCAATGCCACGCCCAAATCGGCACGGTTGGTTTGCAGCACATCGCGGTCAAAGCTGGCGCTGTTACCGGAAATCTGCATTTTCATCGCGTTGTTCGGCATGTCTTTACATTCCACGCTGTACGTCACCGGCATTTTTTTGTAGCTACCATCCACCCTGGTCGTCATAACGTCGTCGCCGAAGTTCACTTCAATTAACTGATTACCGTTAATCACGCAGGCCGGAGGGGCCACAACGGTGACTTTTACCGTCAGGGTCGTCACTGCCAGCAGCGGCGTGCTGATAGACAGCAGGCACAACATCCACAGTAAATATCGCCAGTTCATGCCACGCATGTGGTGCCTTCCTTAGTCGTAACTGAGCCTGAAATCCACATAGGCGGAAAATGCCCCGGCACGCAAAGGGGCACGAGTGCGCTCCGGGGTCACGGTGTAACTCAGGGTGTTTTGTCCCATTGCCAGAGCCAGCGGTCTGCCGCGCTCGCCCAGGCGCACGTCTCTCCCTTGCGCGTCAGTAATACGCAGTGCCAGGCCGGAGGCGCCTGCCACCTGAACCAGGTGCGGATTGTCGGCATCTGCCTGGGCCATAAAGCTGACTGAGAGTGCGGGTTGATGAGCATCCCATAACAGATTTCCGCTGCGCATATCCCGATTATTCGCCGCACTGCGCAGGCAATCTTTTAGTTGCAAATGCACGCTGACCGGTGCGCCGCGTGCCCCCACGCTAGCCAGCTGTGCGGTGCCGGTTTGCCCCAGATTCACCGCCTGGTAAGCGGATGCCATGTCCAACCGGCAAGCGCTTTCACTAAGCACGCCACGAACATGCAATTGGCCGTTAGCGCCTTCTACCTGCCAGTTATCCGCTGCCATCGCAGCAGGGAGCAACAGCACCATGATGCATACCGCCAGTGGGATCATCATTACCAGGCCGCTGATAACCAGCATGTAGCACCAGTCATGCCAGTAATGGCGATGATTATTGATATAGCGAAACATCCGTTGCATGCTGACGTTCCTTTTCATCCGTTAACCTGCGCTTAGTTACCGTTTTTGCCAGGTATCGCCCTACACGTTGTACCGCTGCACTGGAAGACCAGCTCCGGACGGCCACCAAAATCGTTAACGTAGGTCAGCACTGGCGTATTGCCTAAGCTGCTTGCTGCCACACCCAGAGTTTCACTGCTTTTCGGAGCCACCATCAGTGGGTTGAAGCCGTTGGCACTGGCCCCACCTTTTTTACTGGCGGCATCCACCAGGGTGATGTAGTAGGGGGTCGGGTTATTCACCTGGTATTTATCACCCTGTTTGGTCAGGGTCAGCTGTTCCTGCCAGGGGGCCGTGTTTTGGGCGTTGGTGACGGCAATGGCCTTCGGTCGGTAAAACAGCTTGATGCGGGTTTGCAGCGCCAGTTGCAACGTATTGGGTTTGTCGCTTTTCGGCGGAATTTCACGCAGGTTGAAATAAAATAGAGTTTCGCGATCCTGAGCCATCAGGTTAACCCCCGGTAGCCCTTGCACTTTCACCTGGCTTTTCGCGCCCGGTTCCAGGCGTTGCACCGGTGGGAGCACTGTCAATGGACTGCTGATTTTGTTGCCCTGGGCATCTTCTATCCAACCCTGTGCCAAATAAGGCAGCTGTTTGTTTTCATTGCTGATGCTCAGACTGACGGATTTATCTTCACCGTTGAAAATTACCCGGGTGCGATCGAGAGAAATTGCCGCATTGGCCTGCTGTGCCAGCAACAAACCGGTCGTTAAAGTAATTACTGCGTTCAGTTTCATCATGTTTACTCTTTGAAAAATAAATTAAGGATCTGTTTTAGCTAATGGGCCGCACGGCAACAGCAGGTTTGCCAACTGGCTGGCCTGTAAACGATGGGGTAGCGTAAAGCCGCACTGTGCAATACCGCCCCAGTTCACGGTCATGGTTTCACCGGCATTAATACCGCTGAGGTAAACATTGCCGTCATCGTTAATAATGCCCACTTCCTGTTTTTTACGATTCAGTACGGTGGCGCCAAATGGCGGTGAGGTACCGTCCGCCAACCGGACGATGGCCATCGCTTTCTCTCCGGAAATCACTTCAAAATGCCGGTAGCCGATCGCCCCTTCGGTCAACGTGGCTTGTGTCACCGAACCGCTCACTTCGGCGGTATCAGGCAGCGCGTTCAAGTCAATGTTGAACTGATTGCGGTAGTAGTTACTCACGTCCACCATCACCGCTTTACCAAACCGGTTGCTCATTATCGGAGCCGTATAACCGCGGATCGGGATCCCCGGCACACCGTCGGTATCCAGCATCATCCGTGTACCGCCAGCCGTACTGCTGCGGTGCAATGCCGCACCTTGCAAGGTCGCCGTTGCGCCGCCTTGCATAGATAACCCCAACGAGCTGTATTGGCCCGCCTGGTAACTGGCGCTGGCACTCATCTGGTTAACGTCACCCTCGTGACTGTAGTAACCACTCGCCATCGCCCCGTTACGTGATATACCGCTGCTCAGCTGATAACTGTCGCGCTCATTTAATCGGTCGTAATAACCAATCTGGTGGCTATTGTCGCTGCGGCTCATGCTGCCGTTGTAACTCAGGCTACCGTTGTTACCCCAGGGCATGGACAGTGACAAATACATGCCATCGTCGTTTGCACCGTTATACTTGTTGCGGTACGCAGACAGCGACAGGCTCAGGTTTCTGAATCGTCCGATATCGAAATAGCGTGCTAAAGTCAGTTTGTAGCGATCGTTCGCCGGACGGTTCCAATAGGTCTGGTGGTCGTAGTCAAGGAAAATACTTAACCCCAGATCGCGGACCTGCTGATTAAAGCTGAGGGTGTACATTTCCTTGCTGCTGTTAGCCCGTGAGCCAAATGCCTGTGCATCAAGGTATTCACCCATCGACATAAAGTTACGCTGCGAGAAACGATAACCGGCGAAAGTCACCTGACTGTCGTAGTCGTCAAAGCGTTTGGAGTAACTCAAGCGGTAGGAACCGCCTCCTAACGTTCCTTGATTTTTCAATTTTGCTCGTGACTGAGTGGTGTCAAAAGATAAGGCACCAAACATCATCAGGTCCCGGCCAACACCGACTGCCAGCGCGTTGTAATCACCACCGGCCACGGTTCCGCCATACAGTGACCAACCGTTGCTCACCCCCCAGGAAAATTCACCGGTGCCGAATATCGGCCCATTGCTCTGGTGCCGGTAATCGGAAGGGCGGCCGGCACTCATTTTGTAGCGCACGGAACCAGGGCGAGTCAGATAGGGAATGCTGGCCGTGTCCATGCTGAACTCCTGTACGCTGCCGTCCTGTTCTTCTACCCTTACGTCTAACTGGCCATTTACCGCATTATTAATGTCCTGGATACGGAAGGGGCCCGCGGCTACCTGAGTTTCATACAGCACTCGCCCTTGCTGGCGGATCACCACTTTGGCGTTGGTACGGGCGATGCCCGTCACCTCTGGCGCGTAGCCCCGCAGGTTTGGCGGCAACATATTGTCATCTGTCACCAGACTGGCACCGGTAAAGCGGAAGCTGCTGAAAATGTCGGAATACAAAAAATTTTCACCGACGGTAAGTTTGGCTCCGATACGCGGAATAGCCCGGTAGGCGTAATACCGGCTCCAGTCCCAGCTGCTACGATTTGCCGCTCTGTTACCGCCCTGGTGTTCAAATCGCGATTGCCAATCTGCCCGCAGCCGCCAGGCCCCCACGTTGGCTCCGACAGTGCCGTTACCGCTCAGGTTGTAGGCCTGCGTGCCTTGTTTCTGCTGGCGTTGGCTCTGCGCATTGAGGTTATAATCGAACAGAATCCCCGGAATGCCGTTATCCCAGCGTGCAGGTGGATCCCAATTCTCCGCGGTATATTCCAGATAAGCCTGCGGAATATTCAGATACAGTGCGGCGGCACTTAAATCGCCACGCACTTCCATGCCCTCCAGGCTTCGCGGATCTAAGCATTGATCTTGATGCCACCAGTTTAGTTTTTTTAATGCAGTCTCTTTCAACCCAAACTGTTCGACCAATTCTGGGGAGAGACAAGCTTCACTGCCTTTAGCATCATCATCGGGTGCATAGAAAAATATCTGTTGATCCTGCAACATCTGTTTATTGATATGCACGGTAAAAAGATAGTTTCCGGGCATAATGAAATTTTTGCGTGAAAATTGTTCCAGGTCGATATTGGCTCGGTCGTTAACGTCTAGTACATCGGTATTAAACTCTATGTCTCTCGCCAAGGAGGGTGATGTGTTACAAATTAGCGTCAGGCAAATAATGATGCTTAAAATGCGCGGCTGCGCACTCCAGGCATGATAATCCGATGAAAAAGATAACATCCGCAGACCTTTATCAATTATAAATAAGCAAAGCCATTACTAAAGGCTGTTATTGAACCTAACCTGCGGCCAGACTCTCTCAATAAAATAGTCAGTAATAATCCATTTTGTAACGCACGGTGGAATAATGTTCCCCTGCATCTACAATCTGATTATTCCCAACTAATCGTATGCTATAGCTCAGTGTCATTTCATTGGGCTCAATTTCGCTTTTTAATAGAGGGACTCCGGGTGTAGCGATCTGCCCTTGAGCGTCAATGATTTTTAATGCGATGCCTTTTGCCTCACCATGCAAACCAAAAAGTCCAGAATCATTCTCGCCGTCAAAGGTAATTTCAAAATAGCGCCAGTTGCCCTTCGTTGCCGGCGTTTTTTCCAATGCACAGTTAACTAGTTTAATGCTAAAAGGGTAGGCCTCTCCCTGGCCATCTCGAATAATACGACCGATGGGAATATTTCCCATATTGATGGTTTGATCCCGACTATCTGTATCGATGGCACAAGCTGAGGCAATGATTCGCCCTTGAACGCTAACTTCACCACTCCCTTGATTGGCTGCAAATAATAATGTAGATGTCAGCATCATACAGGTGCACAATGTGTGTAATAAAGTCAGAGTTCTTGTCATTCGCAAGATGCCTATTCATCCGTTCATTGTTGTCAATACAGAGATAAAATACATGCGGGTTGCCCCGCATGCGGCTATTTATGTCACGCCGGATTAACTTATTGATATGCCAGGGTGAAGTCGGCTACTGAGTTAAATTCACCTGGGGTCACGGCAGAGGAAGCACCATCACCTTGCAGGTGAGCAGAGAAACGCAGGGTTGCCTCACCATCTTCGATTGCCTGTGGCTTACTTTTTTTACCTAATTCCAATGTTTTACCATCAACATCATTAATAGAAATGCTGGCGCCACGTGCGGAACCCTTCATTGCCAACAGACCAGGTTGAGCAGTAGATTCGGTACCTTTAAAGGTCGTAGTCACAGTTTTAGCCGTTGCAATTTCGCAGCCAACCAATTTAATCAGGATATCTTGTGGTGTAGATTTCCCGCCATTTTTAAGTTTTGCTGTCGCAATGTCACCCAATTTCACTGTTTGATCCAAGCTGCCTGGATCGATAGAGCATGGTGCATCGATGATAGAGCCTTTAAAAGTGACAGTACCACTACCTTGGTTAGCCGCGTTGGCCATAGAGATAGTGCCCAGAGTCATCAGCGCAGCCAGCATGATTTTATTAAGTTGCATTTTATATAGTCCTATATATCGAGTTGATTAAATATGTCACCCAGTACCGGCACTGCCTGATACCCAAATTAAAGAGAGCTGGTTTTTATGGCTCGCCGTACTCCCTGGCAACGGAGTGAATAGTAAACCTAAAAAAATTAACCAGCAAAATAAACTTTAAATTACCAAATAAACAGAATTAAAATCTAATTTATTTGATTAAATTAGTTTTTAATATCAATTTGGTTTTTTTATGATCTGTAATTTAGTTTTTTTAGTGCTAAGAAAAAGATAAGGTACATACTGATAAAGATAAACTTGACCGGTGTGAGATTTTTCTTGTAAATTTATTCTAACTTGTGATGGAAAATTCTCACTTTCTTTTTGTTAACAGTTGCCGGGTGAGCTCTAAAATGAAGTTTATAATAAATCTAACTATCGCTTTTGATGTGGATAACAGAAGGTTATCGCTTTATAATGACGACCGTATTTACATTGAACTCACTAAGCCTGCAACTCGCTTGCTCTTAGAGCTTATTAAAAATAATGAGATGGACACTTCCAGGGATGAGCTTTTTACAGAGCGTTTGGGTAAATTATGGATTTGTCGCATCAAATGCTGGGTTGAATAACTATATCAGTGAGTTAAGGAAAGCCTTTATCGCTTTGGAAATGAATAGAGAAGTGATAAAAACCATACCAAAGCTAGGGTTCAGGATGAGTGCCGATATTCAATCTGTTGTGAAAACAGAGAGGAAAGAGTCATCTGAGAACGGAATTGTTGAAAGAATATATGAAGATAATAGAAAAGAACCAGCCCCATTAAGCCCTGGGTTAAAAGACCTCCAGATAGCCCCTGAAAAGCCTGTGGTGACACAGCAAGAACAAATAGATTCTATTCCTCCTCGTCGTGGAAGGCGGGCGCTGGAATTTAAGGCTGTGATGTTCGCATTGCCTTTAGTGTTGGCTCTCCTGGTTTTGTTTTTTCTTTTTACTACTAAAGCTAATAATCAGGCTCAGAAAAACCTCCTCTATCAAGAGGGGCTTTGTAAAGTATTCACCCTTGGGGCAGATAAAGGTACGGAGGAAATGGTGATTCGTGCAAAAAAACAAATTTCTGATATAGATATAAATTGCCAGCGTGATAAGCATGACTTATTTTATGTTGAGCAACATCCGGATAGTAATGTGATAAACCGGGTTTTTATAGCGGTTTGTAACCCTGTAGGCAGTGATGAATACAGTTCATGTACAAACTATAAATATAACCAGGTGGTCATAAAGTGAAAAAAAATATTTTAATTATATCATCTCTCTTTTTTACGGCTCTTGTTTTTTCACTGGGGTTGTATTTTGAGTTTAAAGGTGAAAATGAACCTTTTAGATGTGTTGCGCAATTTAAGCAAAAAGCGTTTTTTGGCAACTCCCTGGAGAAGGTTATCAATAGTAATACCATGGCTACTTTGATCTTGACAGACCAGGAGCATGGTTTTTTTCAATCATTGGCAGTGTGGAAGTGGATGGCGAGCATTATAATTTACGTAGGGTTGTTTTCTTTTCTCTTTCACCGAGCATTCAAAAGGGAATTAAAGTGGCAACTGTTGTTAAAGAAGAGATTAGCGTGGCGGATACGACACCAGAAAGCTTTTGGTATAATGGAATTACCCCGGAAAAACCAGGGGTTGATGTTCATATTGAGATGAAAAAAATAAACCAAAACACAATTCTAATTGACTCATTGTCCATTCCTATTTTTATCTGCACAAAGCAGAGTGGGTAGTTTTTTTATTTCTAGGCGTAAGGCATGTGTCTTACGCTGGCGTTAGTGAATGGAGTGTTAAACTATTCGGATTCACCAGCATGCCGCCGGCCAGCAATAATAATCCTGGAATGTCACTCAAATGGCTGGCACCGGCATTGGCCTGTGTGCTTTTCATGACGTTTTCCGCCGTATTACACGTGCTGAGTGCGGTAAAGGCTTTAACCCGGCTGGTCGCTAGCGTACGGGGACCGGCGTTGCCCATGCCTTTGATGATTAGCGGCACACCAGCGCACCGCCAACTACCTCGCACATCAAATCCGTATCTTTCGGTTTGGTCAGGAACTCAAACGCGCCGTTCTTAAAGGCGTGCCATTACGTCTCAATAAGTTACGCCCACTCCCCAACTGAATTCGCCTTTTATCCCTTATACCCCCTGAAATTACTGAATTTTTTTGTCATGAGCTCTATCGAGGTCAATTCAGTGATACCCAAATCAAGTGGTGTCTGAGGCCTTTGAGGGGCATATCTCGTCCAATGGCTTTATGCCACTAAATGAACGACAGATTGATACTGTGCAACCCACAGAAAAAGAATACAAACTCACGGGTGGCGGCGGCCTGTATCCGCTGGTAAAGCCTAACGGTGCGAGATACAGGCGCTTAATCGAGAGCGAGTGCTGCAACAACATCCAGCGCTTCACCAACTGGCAACGGGTGCCGCAGAGATTTCCCGACAGCCGAGCATTGCACGCTCTAACTTGGATCTAGATCAAAAACATTAAAAATATTAAACAAAAGTATTGAAAATCGCCTAAGGATAGGTCAATAATCACCCGGCTTTACACAAGTTTACATAAATTTACATAGAGCGTCATTATCAAAAGGAGTTGTTTATGAAGGTTATTGATTCATCATTATTAGATAATATTTCTGGTGGCCGTGGAAACAACGGTGGTGATCGTTCAGATAACGGTGGTGGCCGCGGTGGCTCTAGTGGCAACGGTGGCAACTCAGGGAATGATCGCCAACATAATAGCTATAATCAATCCAATCGGGGCAGTGGTAGCCAAGCTAACCACTTTGGTCGTCCGGGAGGTATGAAGGGTGGTGATGGCGGTTGCACCGGAGGCCGACGCCCTCGTTAATTTATAGAAAAAATTTTCACAAGGGGATATATTCTCCTTGTGAAATATCCTACATTTTAAGGAAAACCATGAAAAAATATAATTTTATCTACAATAGTGAAAAATTCCTGCTCTGTGATGATAGTAAAAAGAGTGAAAGTGAAATAGAGAAACTCATGGGGAAAGGTTTTCAGAAAATCGAGGTTGAGGCTGAATCGAAAAAGGAGGCTATAGGGAAGTTTAAAGAAAAGTTAGGGGAGAATAGTAAATCCCTTGAGGAATATACAAAGGATATATCATTCACATCTATTATTGAAGCATTGCTAAGATAACGTAGAGGGCGGGACCATAGAATACCATTCGATGATGAAGCCTGATTATGAGTGCGAGGGCTTTAAAGAAGCTATAAACGTTATAAAAGCTAAAGGATTTAAAAAAACTAAGGTTCCAGACAAAATTCACTTTGTCTGGATTGGTGATCTGTACTACTCAGATATGTCATATCTAAAAGTGTGGGGTGACTTTAACAAGGATAAGTCTTTATTCTTATGGAGTGATCCATCCTCCTCGGATATTAACGCTTTTCAACAGGCTTTAAAGCTATTTTGCGATGGTCTTCCGGGTGAAAATGACATATTAAGCGTCAGGGATAAGGCTTTTAATTACATCTGGCCAAAAATAAAAGAAGGAGAGACGTTTAATGACGCCGCCTGTCAGTTTCTTAATGAGATAAACCATGGCTATGGTGAGTTAAGAGGAGGGGGTAAAGATATATCAGATGATATTAACGTGATGGATATTCAAGAGCTGTTCGTTAATGAGTTTGTTATATATAAAAAATTTTACTATTATGAGTTGATATTGAGAGGGAACTTTGCATGTGCAAGTGACTTTGTTCGGCTTCTGATTTTGTACAACTATGGAGGTATATATATAGATGTAGATACACTTCCTTATATTGACAATATTTATCAGAAAACAAACAATTTATTGAATAAACATGGCATACGTCATGATGAAAGCGTTTATTTGGCTAAGACTCATGCTTTCTTGTGCGTGTTTAACTATATCGATGAAGATGTGATGGGGTTAAACAAGTATTTAAAAAGAGTCGGTGGTATTGACGCTGCTGAGGTGGGTTGTATTTTCGAGGCAATGATATCTGACCTTGATAGCTGTAATCGCTCTCAGATTGCGGCGCTTGGTGATGTTTTTGTTTATGATAATTTAATATCAATAAGTACAGTGAAGTTTATACATGGTGTGTTTTTCAATAACATCATTGCATCGGCACCCGGTTCCCGCCTTTTGAAGAATTTACTTAAAAGAGTGGAGTTTAATTTTCGCTATATTGAAAGTAATAAAGGAATTTTTGTAGGTGATCCGGAGGTATCTTCTTCTAAGGACAGGTATACAGCGTTCAGTTTTTTGCTCAATTACAGACATGATGTGATTTCAAAAAATGAGTTCGTAACATTATATCTGTCAGGTCCAATGTTAATATCCAATATAATATATCGGGTAATATGTGGGCTTACAGGATTACACCGAATTTTGTCAATCGAGAACCTGGCCAGGCTTATGCAAAGTGAGGCGTTAGGTATTGGATTCCAAAAACAAACGTTAGATACACCTTTGGGCATCCGCTCCGCGTGGAGAAATAATAATGAATAAGCCGTGGATAAGTGCGCTAATAATAGTGCGTAATGCTGAGCATTCGATACTAAGAACAATAGATTCTATCATTGATGTTACTGATGAAATTATCATTGTTGATACTGGCTCTGTTGATGATACTTTAAATATCATCCCAAAGAATAACAAGAAAATAAAAATCAATAGCTATCAATGGGATGATAACTTTTCCAAAGCACGCAATTATGCAATAGATCTTGCATCGGGACCTTACTGTTTTGTGATTGATGCTGATGAGTATTTAGCAGATGAAAGCCGAAAGGGATTTAGAGATAGGTTATATTCGTTATTTTGTGGGCAAGAGCGGACGCTATATGCTCCTGCCATAGATAATATGAATGGTTCTGTTTTAAAGAATAATGCAAGAATTTTTATGAAGAGAGCATCCTTAAAATATAAAGGGTTTGTTCATGAGTATCTTTATGAAGACGGTTATGATATAGAGCATGTGCCGGAAATAGTAGTAAACCATACCGGGTATCTACGTGACGGTGAATTAGATGAAAAGAAAAATAGAAATCTACGGCTTTTGAAGCGTCAGTTAGATGAGACTCCAACAGAGCTAAGATGGAAGTATTTCATGCTTAGGTATTTGGATATGGATGATAAACAATTTGAAAATATTCTCTATGAGTTTGGCACATTACCCCTTCCTTACAGTAGTGATATAGAAATATATGCGCTTAACGTAAAGTCTAGATTGATAACATACTTATTAGATAGATCTAATTTTAATGATGCATATTCCCATGCTAAAGCGCTATTTGGCAGCTATAAGGATAAAAACAGTTTCTTCCTGCACTTTATCTCACTCTATTTAATGTCAACCCAGCGCTACCACAATGATATGCTTGACTTGAAAAAGGCTCTTGACGATGTTAGCCGCTACCCTCAGGATGCGTTTATCATTGAGACGATAGATGATCAAGTTATATCGGCAGTTGTAGATAGTTTCAGACTAGACCTGGAGTATATAACTTGATCATGAATCTACTACTCTAGCGATACCACTCTGTCTGCCGATGCAATAGTGGTTTCCCTATGGGCGATGATTACCCTGGTTATTTTTAGCTGTTTTATCGCTTTGTTTACATAGCTTTCGCTTTCATGATCTAATGAGCTTGTGGCCTCATCCATGAAGAGAATACCAGGCTTTCGGTAGAGGGCTCTTGCAATGAAGATACGTTGTTTTTGCCCCCCAGAGAGTCCTTCACCTAACTCGCCGATTAAGGTTTCATAACCCATTGGCATTTTCATAATGATATCGTGAATATAACTTGCCTTAGCGCATTCAATCATCCATTCTTCATTTTCGCTATCGTCAAACCCACAAATGTTCTCTCGTATCGAACCAGAGAATAATTTATCATCCTGCATGACACAGCCGATCATCTTATGATAGTTATTAACACCGAGTTGCTGGATGTCGGTTCCATCAATAATTACTTTTCCATCATCGGGTTCGAATAATCCGCATAGTACCCGCATTAGCGTCGTTTTCCCTGCTCCAGAAGGCCCCGTTATCGCCACACTTTCTCCAGGCAGAATCTGGAGAGATAGACGGGTAAAAACGGGTGATGATTGACTATCATAGCGATAGCTTAAGTTAGATGCTTCTAATGAAACAGGGCGCATGGCAACCTTTATGGGCATGTCAGGTTTTCTAGCCTGCTGTGAGTGTATAGCAATATCTGCGATACGCTCATTATGCAGGCTCATGATACGTAACTGTAAAAGAAAACTAGTTAGCGATGAAACCCTATCTGCAAACTGCTCTCTGAATACGCCAAAAGCAATAAACATCCCTATAGTCATTTGGTTTTCAATCACCAGGCTTGCACCTAACCATAAAATTATTACCTGGTCACAAGCGCCTATAAATGCGTTTAGCCCACCGAACAAGAGGTCCATCTTGGTGACTTTTATCTCGGTGTTGATAGTGTCAACTTCTAAATTTAGCCAGTGAGCCGCCCTGCGTTCACTCATTCCTTGCATCTTGACTGTAGCGATCCCGTATAAGGTTTCCATAAAATATGACCTTGTCCGGGCATCCCTGACTAACGCTTCTTCCGACAATTGCCTATACGTACCATATGTGAGTAGCCTAATAAGTACATAGATCGCCGTGAACCCAAGTACAAACCAAGTTAACCAGCCACCATACAGAACCATCATTACTGTTACACCGAGCACCATGATTCCATCCATGAGTGCCCCGACGATGCTAGTCGTAAATGTTTCACGTAATGTGTTTAGTGAACCAAATCGGGACTGAATGTCACCCAGCTTTCGTCGTTCAAAATAGCTCAGTGGCAGCCTGAGTAGATGGTTCAATAAACCAGATTGCCACTGGACATTAATCAGTGTCGACATGACCAGTGACGACCATGAGCGGAACATGCTCACTGCCGTACGCAATAGAATAAATAGAATGAGGCCAATGCATATAAGAGTGAGTAAACCGTGATCTCCTGCGGGAATCGCGTGGTCCATCACTAACTGTGTTCCTACAGGCATCATCAGGTTGATGGTTTCTATCACAAGGGACAGGCAAAAAATTTTGCCAAGCGTAATCTTAAGGCCGTGCACGCTACCTATTAATGTACTTAAACTAAGCCGATTACATACCGTGTCTGCTTTAAACGCGCTACCTGGCCAAGCTTCAAGCGCTACACCTGTAAAGCTTTGTGAAAGTTCCGCCAGACTGACGGAGCGATATCCAAGTGCAGGGTCATGCAGTATCGCGCGGTGACGATTCACACTAATGAGTACCACAAAATGATTGAAATCCCAGTGTAATATGCACGGCATTTTAAGAGCCCCAATCTCATTGAGATCAAGAGACAAAGGCCGGGTTGAGAGCCCTAGTTGGTCGGCAATACTGGTGAGTCCTGACAAGGTTGTGCCACGTGCTGAAAGATTAAATTGTCGGCGGAGCGCAATCAGATCAATGTTCTTGCCATAGTGGCCACAAATCATTGCCAAGCAAGCCAAACCGCACTCAGAGGACTCGGTTTGATGAACCAAAGGAATACGGCTGCGTAGCCGCATATCCAGCTGGTTTAACAATTCCTTAAAAGAGCGCTTACTCATTGACTGGCCCCGTTGCACTGTGCTTCATGTCGTAGAATGGCGATAACATCCATTGATAAATCCTCCTTTTTTCCAGAAATAAAGTGCTCTGTGCTTTCATGCCATTTTCCAGACTCAGGCTTTTACCGTTGTAGGCAATGGTCTGTTTTTTCGGTCTGACTATCACTTTGTAGTACGGTATGGCGCTAGTTAATGCTGCTTTGGGGGCGCCTTGGTAGGTCAGCATTTCCTGGGGGGAGGCAGGGGCTTTAGATATGAGCGAGACCGTGCCGGCGAACTGCCCGAATTTCTCTGCGGGAAACGCGTCATAACGCACATTGACCTTATCTCCAATTGTGATGAAAGGGATGGCGTCATTAGGCACCCAAAGCACCAGGGCATAGTGATCGATGTTGTGAGGTAGCACTTGCAGCAGACTGTCGCCAACGTTGACCATCTGGCCGACCGTGACGCTGAGTGAGTCGATGCGGCCGTCGGCCAAGGCTCGGACGATGATCTCTCCAGTGGCATCGATGTCGCGAAGCTCCTTTTGGAGTTCGTAACGTTGCAGCTCCATCTGATAAATTTGGTTGTCAAAGTCGGCGGCTTGGGTGTGGATCTGACTTTCCAGTGCGGTGATCTGTAGCGCATTCTGTTCGTTCTGGCCGGATAGGCCTAACAGATTGTTCTGCTGTTGGTAGTACAACGCTACTTGGTTAGTAAGCTGATCCTTATTGATAAGCCCTTGATTCTGATAGAGCCGATAGTTCTCCATGTTCTCTTTCATGATACGTATCCCTTCCTGGGCCCGCTGGAGGATATCGGTGGAACGTGTGAACGCGGTCGTGTACTGCACTTTCTGTTTTTCCAGCATCGCGAGTGTGGTTTGCTTACTGCTTTCCAGGCGGGTAATGATTTGTGCGATGCGTGCCAGCTGGCCATCGATATCTCGCCGCAAGTTATCGCTGACCACCCCGCTGCGGGTACTCTTGCTGACGTCGATTTGGTAAATAGGGGCGCCGGTGGTGACTATCTGCCCTTCGGTGACAAACTGTTTGACCACTACGCCCTGGACGGTGGAATAGACGTTGGCGGCACGTGGGTAGGTGCTGATCTCGCCGGTGACGTTGACCCGCCTGGTATAGGTTCCGGCGATAACGAAGATGAGAAAAGCAATGAGGAAAAAGAAACAGAGTCCTGCCGTAAGCCAAAAGGGAATACCGGGCAATAACAATGCCCGGCCGCGCCATTTCAATTTCTGATTATCGATCGCTTCCTGGCGGAACATCGTTTTTCTTCCTTAAAATATGGGATTGATTTTTTCCTATTACGCCGTCAAAAACTCGCTAAATATCCATGTTGGTGCGAGACAGTGTTCGACAAGTTGTTGGACGTGATAAGTCGATCTCTCTACTCAATAACGTTGTATATTACCGCTCCACTTTAGCCAGAGCATGCTGATTGCAGGGGAATGGTGAGGTGGCGCTCATAAACTGTTTTACGCGCTCAACCTGCTTGAAAGCAACGCTATTATGCGCATTATCGACTCGCCCAGCACAGGGGAAACTGCCATCAGATTACACTCGGCTTTCCTCCCCTGGTGGGCGGGCCTGCCGATGGCCCGACTGGAGCTTGAACTTAACGAAGGAGGGGGCCGGTTTTCAGTTCCGCTCCGCCAGTCTCGATAGCCATTGGTCTGCTTTCGAAGCGTTTATCTGCATGCTGAAAAATGATGTGAAACCGTCTCGCCGAGTGCGAGGCGCTCGACCCGCCGCCAATTGAACCTTCGTTTATTTTGTCGCGCTACAATAGGTGAAAAATCCCCCTATGGAGCCTATCGTGCGCAAATCCAGATTCTTGCTCGTGACCGTGCTGTGCCTGTGCGCCGCCGCCGTGCTGTATGTGATGGCTTACCGGTCGCTGGGGCATTATCTCAGCGATGGGGAGAAAGCGTACCCGGATATCAGCATTGAAATCCGCTGAGGGTCATACGGCGCAGCGGTAATTTAGCCGACTTTTTCGTACTGATTTACCCGCCATTTACCCGCCGTCGGCAATGATGACGCAGCGTCTCCACACTGTGTGGTTTTTTTGGGCGGAATGCGGTTATGTCACTGCAACAGATATCGAATGTTTCTTTGAGCAACAACGGCTTAAAAGGCATCGGTTACAAACATTACGCGCTGGCGATCGTGGCATTTTCGGCGGTCGTGCGGTTTATTTCCTTAACGGATCGGTATTTTTGGTGCGATGAAGCCTCCAGCGTGCTGACCAGCCGCTATGATCTGGGTGCCTTGCTGTACCACGCTTCCTTCGATGTCCACCCGCCGCTTTATTACCTGCTGCTGCATGGCTGGATGGTGCTGTTTGGCGACAGCATTATGGCGGCCCGTTCGCTGAGCCTGGTGTTCGGCGTAATGACGGTGGTGCTGGCGATGCGCTTTACCCGTTGGTTGGCCAACGAACGGGCGGCGCTGATGGCGGGATGGCTGATGGCGATCATGCCGATGGCGGTGCGTTACAGCCAAGAGGCACGCATGTACGCGCTGATGGGGCTGCTGGCGATCGCCGCCGCCATGGCGTTGGCGAGGTGGCTGAAAACGCCGGATAATCGCCGCTATCTGGCGCTGTATGCGCTGTTGATGACGCTGAGCTTTTATACCCATTACTTCACCATTTTCACGCTGATCGCCCACTGGCTGGTGGTGCTGGCGCTGTCGTGTTGCCGCGAAGGCGAACGTTACATCAAACAGCCGGCGTGGTGGCTGGCCAATGCGGCGATCGGGGTGGCTTACATTCCCTGGCTGCTGGTGCTGTTCAATCTGCTGGCGCATATTGCCGAACTGCGGGTTGGCGGCGACGTCGGTTGGATCCCCCAGGTCAGCTGGCGCGATCTGCCGGCGATGTTTTGGCGATTTTTCACCGGCGATGACGGCGGCAAC
>NZ_MJAO01000034.1 GCF_001902635.1 Serratia marcescens
CGCCTCGCGGCGGGGGTTTTTTTATGGCTGTGGCGCCCCCAACAAGCGCAAGGTCGTATTCGGCAAGTCACTCTTCTACACTTTCCTTATCGGCCAACACCACGGGAGAGCGGGATGAACGACAAGATCCCTATCGGTATCAGCGCCTGCTTACTGGGCGAAGCGGTGCGTTTCGACGGCGGCCACAAGCGACTGGCCTTTGCGGTGGAACAATTGGCGCCCTATGTGCGTTTTGAGCCCATTTGCCCGGAAATGGCTATCGGGCTGCCCACGCCGCGCCCGGCGCTGCGCCTGGTGGCGCAGGCGCAGCCGTGGCCGGCCATGCGTTACAGCAACGACGGCGGCGTGGATCTGACCGAGGAGATGCGCGGTTTCTCCGCGCAGCGCGTGGCGGCGCTGCAGCATCTGTGCGGTTACATCGTCTGTGCCAAGTCGCCGAGCTGCGGCCTCGAACGGGTGCGGGTCTACAGCGAAAACGGCAAGGACTCGCGTAAAAACGGCGTCGGGCTGTTTACCGCCGAACTGCTGCGCCAGATGCCGTGGCTGCCGGTGGAAGAGGACGGACGATTGCAGGATGCGGCATTGCGGGAAAACTTTATCGAACGGGTGTATGCGCTGTACGAGCTGAACATGCTGTGGCGCGAGGGGCTGACCCGCAGCGCCCTGATCGTGTTTCACAGCCGCTACAAGCTGTCGCTGCTGGCGCACTCGCAGCCGGCGTACCGCGAGCTGGGGCGGTTTGTCGCCGATATTCATCGCTGGGGCTCGCTGGAGGCCTTCGCCGTGGAATACCGCCGCCGCCTGATGGTGCTGTTGGCGCACAAGGCGACGCGCCGCAACCATACCAACGTGTTGATGCATGCGCAGGGCTACTTCCGCCGTCAGCTCAGCGCGGCGCAGCGCCAGGAGCTGGCGCAGCTGATCGACCGCTACCGGCAGGGGTTGCAACCGCTGCTGGCGCCGATCGCGTTGCTTAAGCATTACATGGCGGAATACCCCGATCGCTATCTGGCGGAACAACGCTATTTCGAACCTTACCCGGAGGCGCTACGCTTGCGTTATGGCCATTGATTGACAAGGAGTTTTATGACCACGCATCTGGTCTGGTTGCGTAACGATCTGCGTATCACCGACAACAAAGCGCTGCACGCCGCCTGCAGCGATCCCGCAGCCCGGGTGCTGGCGGTGTTTATCGCCACGCCGCAGCAGTGGCGGCAACATGAGATGGCGCCGCGGCAGGCGGCGTTGATCCACGCCAGCCTGCAGGGGGTGCAGCAGGCGCTGGCGCAAAAGGGCATTGCGCTGCATTGCCATGCCTGTACGGACTTTGCTGCGTCGATCGACTGGCTGGCGGAATATTGCGAGCGGGAGCAGGTGGATGCGCTGTTTTACAATCGGCAGTACGAACTGAATGAACGGCGGCGCGATGTGCGGCTGGAACAGCGGTTGAGCGGCCGGACGGTGTGCCGCCGTTTCGATGACAGCCTGCTGTTGCCGCCGGGTAGCGTGCAAACCGGCGGCGGCGAGATGTACAAGGTCTATACGCCGTTTCGCAACGCCTTCATTCAGCGCCTGACCGAATCCGACGTGAGCTGCCTGCCGGCACCGAAAACGCGCGCCGGCGGGGCGCTGCCGATGCCGGCGCCTCCGGCGGCGTTCGATTATCCTGCGGCGGACATTGGGGATGACTATCCCGCCGGCGAGGAAGCCGCATTGCAGCGGCTGCGCGCCTTTTGCCGTGAACAGGTGCAGGATTACCTTCGGCAGCGCGATCTGCCCGCCATCGCCGGCACCAGCAGCCTGTCACCCTATCTGGCAATCGGCGCGCTGTCGCCGCGCCAATGCTTCAACCGCCTGCGCGCCGAATGCCCGCAGCTGCTGGAAGATCGCGAGAGTGGCGCCTTCGCCTGGCTGAACGAGCTGATTTGGCGCGAGTTCTACCGCCATCTGCTGGTGGCCTATCCCGAACTGTGCCGCCATCGGCCCTTTATCACCTGGACGGACAAGGTGCGCTGGTGCGATGACGTGGCGAAACTGCAGGCCTGGCAGCGGGGCGAAACCGGCTACCCGATCGTTGACGCTGCCATGCGCCAGCTGAACGCCACCGGCTGGATGCACAATCGGCTGCGGATGATTAGCGCCAGTTTCCTGGTCAAGGATCTGCTGATCGACTGGCGCGCCGGGGAGCGCTACTTCATGTCGCAATTGCTGGACGGCGATCTGGCGGCCAACAACGGCGGCTGGCAGTGGGCCGCCTCCACCGGCACCGACGCCGCGCCGTATTTCCGTATCTTCAACCCGACGACCCAGGGTGAACGTTTTGATCCACAAGGCACTTTTATCCGTAAATGGTTGCCGGAACTGGCGGATGTACCCGACAATGACATTCATTACCCTCACCGCTGGGCGGAAAAGCAGCGATGTACGCTGAACTATCCGCCGCCGATCGTCGATCACAAGCAAGCTCGCCTGGAGACGCTGGCGGCGTTCGAGGCGGCAAAACGGGGAGAGTCTTGAGGCAACTGCAAGGAGCGATGCAATGATGAAAAAGGTGCTGGCCCTGTGCCTGAGCGGTTATTCTGCGCTGGCGATCGCCGGCTTTGACGTGGTGGCGCTGGGCGCTGACGGCGGCGTCAGCGACGGCAACCTGACCTCCTACCTGATCCGCAGCGACACTCAGCCGCAGTATGTGGCGCTGGACGCCGGCTCGCTGCTGCCGGGCATCGCCAAAGGGCTGGAAAAGGGCAGCTTCCCACAGGTGACGCCCGAACTGGCTGCGCCTTACACGCCACAGGGTTATGTGTTCCGTCAATTGATCGGCAGTTACTTTATCAGCCACGGCCATTTGGACCACGTGGCGGGGCTGATTGTCGGTTCGCCGGAGGACAATAAAAAAACCGTTTACGCCCAGGCGGACACCGTGCTGACCCTGCGTAACCATTACTTCAATTGGAAAGCCTGGCCGAACTTTACCGATGCCGGCAACGGCTCGCGGTTGGGCACCTACCGGTTGCAAACAGTGCGGCCGCAACAGCGTTTTACCCTTGGCCTGAGCGGGCTGACCGGCGTGATGTACCCGCTCAGCCACGATCGCTACCCGTCGTCGATGCTGCTGATTTCCAACGGCAACGCGTTCTTCGCCTACTTCGGCGACACCGGGCCGGATGCGGTGGAACAGTCGCGCGATCTCGATACCGTCTGGCGTGCGCTGGGGCCGCTGATTGAGCAGAAAAAGCTGAAGGGCATGATTATCGAGACCTCTTACCCCAATGGGGTGGAGGACAAACATCTGTACGGCCATTTGACGCCGGCCTGGCTGCTGAAGGAGTTGAAGAACCTGACGCAGTACAGCGGCGGCGAAGGCTCGCTGAACGATCTGCCGGTGGTGATCAGCCACATCAAACCCAGCCTGAAGCAGGGCGAAGCGCCGCGCGCCGCCATCGCGCAGCAGTTGGCGCAGGGCAACGATCTGGGGGTGAAATTCATCCTGATGGCACAGGGCGACCGACAGACATTTTGACTATGAAGAGAGAAGAGAATGCGTAACCTCGATCTGGAAAAACTGATCAACACGGAACTGAACGCTGCGGCGTTTCAGGACTACGTCCCCAATGGGTTACAGGTGGAAGGGCGCCCACACGTGCAGCGCATCGTGACTGGCGTCACCGCCTGCCAGGCGTTGCTGGACGCCGCGGTGGCGCACCAGGCCGATGCGATTATTGTGCACCACGGCTATTTCTGGAAAAACGAGGCGCCGGCGGTGCGCGGCATGAAGCGCAATCGCTTGAAAACGCTGCTGACCCACGACATCAACCTGTACGGCTACCATCTGCCGCTGGATGCGCACCCGGTGCTGGGCAACAACGCGCAGCTGGCGCGGGCGTTGGGGATTCGGGTGCTCGGCGAAGTCGAGCCGTTGGTGCCGCACGGTGAATTTGAACAGCCGCTGACCGGCGAAGCATTGCAGAAGCGCCTTGAAAGCCGGCTGGGGCGCGCGGTGCTGCACTGCGGCGATAACGCCCCCGCGCACATCCGCCGGGTGGCCTGGTGCACCGGCGGTGGTCAGGGCTTTATCGACAGCGCGGCGCGCTTCGGTGTCGATGCTTTCATCAGCGGTGAAGTGTCTGAGCAGACCATTCACAGCGCGCGCGAAATGGGCGTGCACTTCTTCGCCGCCGGCCATCACGCCACCGAGCGCGGCGGCGTGAAAGCGCTGGGAGAATGGCTGGCGCAGCACCACGGCCTTGATGTGACCTTTATCGATATCCCGAACCCCGCCTGATTTTTTTCTTCTTCGGATCCAGCCCGGCCCCTGCGCCGGCTGAATCCTTTTACCGCGCTATTTCCTTATTTTCTCTATGGTTGCGTTCTATTGACAGCCAGGGCCGCGTCACGCATAACTGATACGCTTACAAATAATAAAATACCCTATGGATTTTAAGCCGGCCGTCTGGCCGCAGCGCGAAAGACGACGGGCATAAGGAGAATAAGGGTGCAACAAGCACGTTATTACCTGTTAGGCGAAAGAGCGGTGGTGCTCGAGCTGTCGCCGCCGGTGACGCTGCCGAGCCAGCAGCGCATCTGGGCGCTGGCGGAAAAGCTGAATCATCATCCCGACGTGCGGGAAGTGGTACCGGGGATGAACAATCTGACGTTGTTGCTGCATACGCCGCAAGCCGACGCCGAAGCGATGCTCGCGTTGCTGCAGCAGGGGTGGGAAAGCAAAGAGAGCCTGACGCCGGAGTCGCGGCAGGTGGATATTCCGGTTGTCTACGGCGGGGAGCAGGGCCCTGACCTGGATGAAGTGGCGCGCCATACCGGCATGACGCCGCGGCAGGTGGTGGAATGCCACGCAGCGGCGGACTACGTGGTCTATTTTCTCGGCTTTCAGCCGGGGTTCTCTTACCTGGGCGGCATGCCGGAAAAACTGGCGACGCCGCGCCGCGCCGAACCGCGTCTGGCGGTGGCGGCCGGCTCCGTCGGCATCGGCGGCGGCCAGACTGGCATTTACCCACTGGTGACGCCCGGCGGTTGGCAGCTGATCGGCCGCACGCCGTTGGCGCTGTTCAATCCGCATGAAATGCCGCCGACGCTGCTGCGCCCCGGCGATAACGTGCGCTTCGTGCCGCAGAAGGAGGGCGTATGCTGATTATTCTGCGCGCCGGCATTTACACCACGGTGCAGGATTTGGGCCGCGAGGGATTCCGCCGCCTGGGCATCAGCACCGGTGGAGCGCTGGATCAACCGGCGCTGAAGATCGCCAACCTGCTGGTGGGCAATGCGCCGGAGGCCGCCGGGTTGGAGATCACCCTCGGCCAGTTCAGCGCCGAATTTACCCGTCCCGGCTGGATCGCCCTGACCGGCGCCGGCTGCGACGCGCAGCTGGACGGCAAGCCGCTGTGGACTGGCTGGCGCTACCCGGTGAAAAAGGGGCAGCGGTTGGTGTTGGGCACGCCTAAACGCGGTATGCGCAGTTACCTGGCGATCGCCGGCGGTATCGCGGTGCCGGAAATGCTGGGTTCGCGCAGCACCGACATGAAAGCCGCCTTCGGCGGCTGGGAAGGCCGCAACCTGAAGGACGGCGATCGTCTGCCGCTGGGTAAACCCGCCGCGCTGCCGCAGAACCGCTGCGGTGTGAAGCAACTGTTGTTCACCAACCGCATCCGCGCGTTGCCGGGGCCGGAGTACGCCGAATTTAGCGAAGAGGCGCAGGACACATTCTGGCGCACCGCCTGGCAGCTTAGCCCACAGAGCAACCGCATGGGTTACCGCCTGCACGGCGGCACGCCGCTGGAGCGCACCACCGATCGCGAGATGCTGTCTCACGGCCTGCTGCCCGGCGTGGTGCAGGTGCCGCACAACGGCCAGCCAATCGTGCTGATGGCCGATGCACAGACCACCGGCGGTTACCCGCGCATCGCCTGCGTGATCGAGGCCGATCTCTACCATTTGGCGCAGATCCGCCTCGGCGAGCCGATCCATTTCGTTCTCTGTTCACTGGCCCAGGCGCAGCGCGCCAAGGCCGAGCAGGATCTCTTCCTTCGACAGATAGCCTGGGGGTTACATGATCGTTGATTTGAACGCCGATCTCGGCGAAGGCTGCGCCAACGATCGGGCGCTGTTGCAATTAGTCAGTTCGGCCAATATCGCCTGCGGTTTCCACGCCGGCGATGCGCAAACCATGCGCCAGTCGGTGCGCTGGGCATTGCAGTACGGTGTGGCTATCGGCGCCCATCCGAGTTTTCCCGATCGTGAGAATTTCGGCCGCACCCGCATGCAGCTGCCGCCGGAGACGGTGTTCGCGCAGGTGGTGTACCAACTGGGGGCGCTGGCGGCCATCGCCCGCGCCGAAGGCGGAGTCATGGCGCACGTTAAGCCGCACGGCATGTTGTACAACCAGGCGGCGGTCGAACCGGCGCTGGCGGAAGCGATCGCCCGGGCGGTACAGGCTGTCGATCCGGCGCTGCGGCTGGTGGGGCTGGCCGGCAGCGAACTGATCCGCGCCGGGGAAAAGCTCGGCCTGGCCACTCGGCAGGAAGTGTTCGCCGATCGCGGCTATCAGGCCGACGGCAAGCTGGTGCCACGCGGTCTGCCGGGGGCGTTGATCGAAGATGACGAACAGGCGCTGGCGCAAACGCTGGAGATGGTGCGCCATCACCGGGTGCGCAGCGTGGATGGCGTCTGGACCGCCGTACAGGCGGAAACCGTCTGCCTGCATGGCGACGGCGAGCATGCGCTGGCGTATGCGCGCAAGCTGCGGGACAGTTTTGTTCAGCAGGGCATTCGCGTCAGCGCGGAGCAGTAAAGCAGTAAAGCAAGACACAACATCACAAGCAAAAAACTATTAGAAAACATCGAGGGAAGACTATGGAACAGGCTGTGAATCTCTGGCCACTGATCGGCATCGCCGCCATCGTGGTCGGGTTTGTATTGCGTTTCAACCCGGTGCTGGTGGTGATCGCCGCCGGCATCATCACCGGTCTGGCGGCGCTGATGCCGCTGGGCGTCATTCTGGAAAAGCTCGGCGAGGGCTTTCTCAATACCCGCAACCTGCCGCTGATCCTGCTGCTGCCGCTGGCGGTGATCGGTTTGCTGGAGCGCCACGGGCTGAAAGAACGGGCGCAGGCGTGGATCGCCAAGATCAAAAGCGCCACCGCCGGCCGTCTGCTGATCGTCTATTTGTTCGTGCGTGAAGTGACCGCCGCCATGGGCCTGACCAGTCTGGGCGGCCATCCGCAGATGGTGCGGCCGCTGCTGGCACCGATGGCGGAAGGGGCGACGGAAAACCGCTACGGCGAGCTGCCGGAGCGCACCCGCCACCGCCTGCGCGCCATGTCGGCCGCCACCGACAACGTCGGGCTGTTCTTCGGCGAGGATATCTTCGTGGCCTTCGGCGCGATCATCTTCATGCATAACTTTATGCTGGAGTCGGGCGGTATTCAGACCGAGCCGCTGCATATCGCGCTGTGGGGCATTCCGACCGCCATTTTCGCGTTCCTGATCCACGCATTCAGGCTGTATCGGATGGATAAGCAGCTGAGCGCCGAGCTGGCGCAGCTGAATCAGGCGGCGCTGCAGGCGAAGGGGGAAGCACAATGAACTTCCAGCAACAATATCTCTACTGGCTGGCCGGCGCAGTGCTGCTGATTGTGGCGGTGATGTCATTCCGCGATCGCGCCAACCCGCGCCGCATCACCACCGGGTTGTTCTGGGGGCTGTACGGCCTGGTGTTCCTGGTCGGCGACTGGACTTACCGTCTGTTGGGCGACGTGCTGGGTGAGGGCAGCAACGAAAAACGCGTGCTGCATATCCTTGTGGGCGTAGTGGTGGTAGTGATGGCTCTGATTGCCGGCTTCGGCGGCGTGCGCCTGGGCAGCTATCATCAGCGGACGCCGCAGGAGCGTGAAGCCAGCGCCAAGCGCCTGGGCAACAAGCTGTTTATCCCCGCGCTGGCGATCCCGGTGGTGACGGTGATCGGCGTGCTGCTGTTCAACAATATTCCGGCGTTGCAAACCGCGGTGTTCGGCGGTGGCAACCATGCGACGCTGGTCACCCTGTTCTCGATGACCGTCGGCTGCCTGATTGGCCTGGCGATCGCGGTGAAAATGACCCATGAGAAGGCGCTGCAGCCGGTGCAGGAAGCCCGGCGCTTGCTGGATTCGATCGGCTGGGCGTTCATTCTGCCGCAAATCCTCGCCACGCTGGGGTTGCTGTTCACCGTCGCCGGCGTCGGCACTGCGATATCACATTTGACGCAAGAATATCTGGCGGTCGATAACCGCTTTATCGCCGTGGCGGTCTACGCTATCGGTATGGCCGTGTTGACGATGGTGATGGGCAACGCCTTCGCCGCTTTCCCTATCGTCACCGCCGGCATCGGCATTCCGATCCTGGTGCTGCAACACGGCGGCAATCCGGCAGTGATGGCGGCGATCGGTATGTTCTCCGGCTATTGCGGCACCCTGATGACGCCGATGGCGGCGAATTTCAACATCGTGCCGGCGGCGCTGCTGGAGCTGCCGGATAAAAATGCGGTGATCAAGGCGCAGGTGCCGACCGGCGTGCTGTTGCTGTTGGTCAACGTGTTCCTGCTGTATTTCCTGATGTTCCTGTAGGAGTAAGGATGCAAAAAGTATTGATTACCGGCTTCGAGCCGTTTGGCGGCGAGCGCCTCAATCCTTCTTGGGAGGTGGTGAAACAGCTCAACGACATGGAACTGGTCGGCACGCGGATTGTGGCGCGCCAGCTGCCGTGCGTGTTTGGCGCGGCGCTGGCGGCGCTCAATACGGCGATCGACGAGGTGCAGCCGGTGATGGTGCTGGCGATCGGCCAGGCCGGCGGCCGCACCGATATCACCCTGGAGCGGGTGGCGATCAACGTCGACGATGCGCGCATCCCCGACAATCAGGGGCAGCAGCCGGTGGATGAGCCGATCGTCGCCGGCGGCCCGGCGGCCTATTTCAGCACCTTGCCGATCAAGGCGATGGTCAGTTCGATGCGTGAGGCCGGCATTCCGGCCTCCGTTTCGCAAACCGCCGGCACCTACGTGTGCAACCATGTGATGTATGGTTTGCTGCACCGCTTGAGCGGCCAGCGTGAAGTGAAAGGTGGGTTTATCCATATTCCGTATCTGCCGGAACAGGCGGCGGCGCACCCCGGCGCGCCGAGTATGGCGGCGTCGACGGTGCTGTTTGCGCTGGAGCTGGCCGTTTCCATCGCCTTGCAGGTGGAGCACGATCTGAAAGTGGTGGGCGGCGCGACGCATTAATCGTGATTATCCCCGGCGCGGTGGGCTGCGCCGGATCTACGCAAGGAGTGGTCTATGCCGGAAGGACCGGAGATTCGCCGGGCGGCGGACAAACTGGCGGCGGCGATGATCGAGCAACCGCTGACCGCCGTCGATTTCGCTTTTCCTCAGCTGAAGCACTATCGCCAGCGCCTGCTCGGCGAGCGCATCGTCGCCATCGAGCCGCGCGGCAAGGCGCTGCTGACCCACTTTTCCAACGGGCTGACGATGTATAGCCACAATCAGCTGTACGGCGTGTGGAAAGTGGCGGCGGCGGGGGAGACGCCGGAGACCAAGCGCGATCTGCGGGTGCGGCTGGAAACCGCCCGCAGCGCGATATTGCTCTACAGCGCTTCCGACATTACCGTCGGGCCGCGCGAGGAAATAGAGCAACACCCGTTTTTGCAACGCATCGGCCCCGACGTGCTGGACATGTCGCTGACGGTGAACGCCGTGGCGGAGCGGTTGTTGACGCCGCGTTTTCGCCGCAGGCAGCTGGGCGGCATGCTGCTCGACCAGGCGTTTCTCGCCGGCTTGGGCAATTATCTGCGCGCCGAAATCCTGTGGCAGGCCGAACTGGCGCCGCAGCACAAACCGCAGGATCTGGCGCCAGAGGCGCTGCGCCGCCTGGCGGAGGCGTTGCTGGCGGTGCCGCGCCTTTCCTACCAGACGCGCGGACAGGCGGATGACAACCGGCATCACGGCGCGCTGTTTCGCTTCAAGGTGTTTCATCGCAGCGGCGAGCCCTGCGAACGCTGCGGTGGGATGATTGTGCGTACCGATCTGTCGTCGCGGCCGTTTTATTGGTGCCCGGGCTGCCAGAAATAGCCAAAAAAAACGCCGCCCGAAGGGGCGGCGCTGTGCGGTTTCAGCCGGGAAAACGGCTTACTTGTTTTTCAGCTGGGATTTGAAATCGCGCTCGGCATAGCCGGTGTACAGCTGGCGCGGACGGGCAATTTTGATGCCTTCGTCGTGCATTTCGTTCCAGTGGGCGATCCAGCCGATGGTGCGCGCGATGGCGAAGATCACGGTGAACATGGAAGAAGGAATGCCCATCGCCTTCAGGATGATGCCGGAGTAGAAGTCGACGTTCGGATACAGTTTCTTCTCGATGAAGTACGGGTCGTTCAGCGCGATGTGTTCCAGCTCCATCGCCACCTGCAGCAGGTTGTCGTCCTTCTTGTTCAGCTCTTTCAGCACTTCGTGACAGGTCTCGCGCATCACGGTGGCGCGCGGATCGTAGTTCTTGTACACGCGGTGGCCGAAGCCCATCAGGCGGAAGGAGTCGTTCTTGTCCTTGGCGCGTTTGATGAATTCAGGAATGTGCTCGACGGTCTTGATCTCTTCCAGCATTTTCAGCGCCGCTTCGTTGGCGCCGCCGTGTGCCGGCCCCCACAGGGAGGCGATACCGGCCGCGATGCAGGCGAACGGGTTGGCGCCGGAAGAGCCGGCGGTGCGCACGGTCGAGGTGGAAGCGTTCTGCTCATGGTCGGCGTGCAGGATCAGGATGCGGTCCATGGCGCGTTCCAGCACCGGGTTCACCACGTACTCTTCGCACGGGGTGGCGAACATCATGTGCAGGAAGTTGCCGGCGTAGGACAGATCGTTGCGCGGGTAAACGAACGGTTGGCCCAGGGAGTATTTGTAGCACATCGCCGCCACGGTCGGCATCTTGGACAGCAGGCGGAACGCGGTGATTTCACGGTGACGCTCGTTATTGACGTCCAGCGCATCGTGGTAGAACGCCGCCAGCGCACCGGTCACGCCGCACAGTACCGCCATCGGGTGCGAGTCGCGACGGAAGCCACGGAACAGATGGGTGATCTGGTCGTGGATCATGGTGTGGCGGGTAACGGTGGTCTTGAAGGTTTCGAACTCTTCCGGCGTTGGGGTCTCGCCGTACAGCAGGATGTAGCACACTTCCAGGTAGGAAGATTCTTTCGCCAGCTGCTCGATAGGGAAGCCGCGGTGCAGCAGCACGCCTTTGTCGCCGTCGATGAAGGTAATCTTGGATTCGCAAGAAGCGGTGGAGGTAAAGCCGGGATCAAATGTGAAATAACCTTTGGAACCCAGAGCGCGGACATCGAGGACATCGGGGCCCAGTGTCGGTGTCAATACGCCCAGTTCGATCGGAGCTTCGCTGTCGTTAATGGTTAGCGTCGCTTTCTTATCAGTCATTTACTGTCTCCTTAGCGCCTTATTTTAAAAACCACTAACAACTGAAATACCTTAAATCTCTGCAGGTTGCCCGCAAAAAATGGTGCGGACGCTAACTCTGTGAGCGACTGCGCAACTGTGCGCGGGTAGGGTACAGAGTGCTGACCAGGCGAACGAGACGGGTGACCAGTTGTTAACGATTCATAGTAATTCGTTATAGTCTGTTAATCTTACCTATGAGCTGTTCGAAGAGATGTGAACCTATCCCAATAATCTGTTTTTATTTGCTTTATTTGCTTTTTGACGCCGGCAAAATCGAGCGGGAAACAACGGCTATTGGGATAGGTTCGTCAAATACACTGTTGCATAACTCGAACCCGGGGGGAAGTGTATCTGTTGACCCATAGCGCATCATAGGACCGTTTGTGCCCCTATATGTAATGTAAATGTTGATCTCTTGTCAAATCAGATAATTAATTTTGCACTAATTGTGAAATCCGTGATCTGAATCACTGTTCAGGGGAAATGTTATCAAAGCGGTTGTATGAGAATTGTAATCAGAATGTGATCCTCCTATACTGCCGCCAGGTCTCCGGATTACCCTGAAGTAGGAGCACCCAGCGTTATAAATGCGCGCCGTTTGAGCACAGAGGATGTTGATGTTTGAGCGCGTGACGTGTAAGGGTTTTAGGCTCTTAACGCTGTCTGATCCCCGCCCAGGCCCGGAGGAAGGAAAATAATAAGAGCTGTGTGGGCAAATACGTGAAAAAACAACGACCTGTCAACTTGGATCTGCAAACGATCCGGTTCCCCGTAACTGCGATAGCGTCTATCTTACACCGAGTCTCTGGCGTAATTACCTTCGTTGCCGTGGGTATCCTCCTCTGGCTGCTGGGCCTGTCACTCTCTTCCCAAGAGGGGTTCCTGCAGGCGGCCGCCATCATGAATAGCTTCATCGTCAAATTCATATTCTGGGGCATCCTCACGGCGCTGGCCTATCACATTTGCGGTGGCATTCGTCACTTGTTAATGGATTTTGGCTACATCGAAGAGAGTTTGGCCGCCGGTACCCGTTCCGCCCAGGTGGCGATCGGTCTGACCGTCGTGCTGTCAGTTCTGGCTGGAGTCCTCGTATGGTAAACAACGTTTCTGCATTAGGGCGCAACGGCGTGCACGATTGGCTGCTGCTGCGCGCTTCCGCTATCATCATTACCCTGTACGTCCTGTATATCCTGGGCTTCTTCGTTACGGCTCCGGAACTCACTTATGACATCTGGCGCGGTTTCTTCGCCACTTCCATTACGAAAGTGTTCACTTTGCTGACCTTGCTGTCGATTCTGGTGCACGCCTGGATCGGGCTGTGGCAGGTGCTGACGGACTACGTCAAGCCGCTGGCGGTTCGCCTGGTGTTGCAGCTGGCTGTTGTGGTCGCGTTGCTGGTCTATTTACTGTACGGAACAATCGTAGTGTGGGGTGCTTAAATGAAACTGCCAGTCAGAGAGTTTGATGCCGTCGTAATCGGCGCCGGCGGTGCGGGCATGCGTGCCGCGCTGCAAATTTCCCAAGCGGGCTCGACCTGTGCCCTGCTGTCCAAAGTTTTCCCGACCCGTTCCCATACCGTGTCTGCACAGGGCGGCATCACCGTCGCGCTGGGCAACAGCCACGAGGACAACTGGGAATGGCATATGTACGACACGGTGAAAGGTTCCGACTATATCGGTGACCAGGACGCCATCGAGTATATGTGTAAAACCGGCCCGGAAGCGATTCTGGAACTGGAACACATGGGCCTGCCATTCTCTCGCTTGGACGACGGCCGCATCTACCAGCGCCCGTTCGGCGGCCAGTCGCTGAACTTCGGCGGCGAGCAGGCGGCGCGTACCGCAGCCGCAGCCGACCGTACCGGCCATGCGCTGCTGCACACCCTGTACCAACAGAACCTGAAAAACCACACCACCATCTTCTCCGAGTGGTATGCGCTTGATCTGGTGAAAAACCAGGACGGCGCGGTGGTCGGCACCACGGCTATCTGCATCGAAACCGGTGAAGTGGTTTACTTCAAAGCCAAGGCCACCGTGCTGGCGACCGGCGGCGCAGGCCGTATTTACCAGTCCACCACCAACGCCCACATCAACACCGGTGACGGTGTCGGCATGGCGCTGCGCGCCGGCGTGCCGGTGCAGGACATGGAAATGTGGCAGTTCCACCCGACCGGCATCGCCGGCGCGGGCGTGCTGGTGACCGAAGGCTGCCGCGGCGAAGGCGGCTACCTGCTGAACAAACACGGCGAACGCTTCATGGAGCGTTATGCGCCGAACGCCAAAGATTTGGCGGGCCGCGACGTGGTTGCCCGTTCGATCATGATCGAAATCCGCGAAGGCCGCGGCTGCGACGGTCCTTGGGGCCCGCACGCCAAGCTGAAGCTGGACCACCTGGGCAAAGAGGTGCTGGAATCCCGTCTGCCGGGCATTCTGGAGCTGTCCCGCACCTTTGCGCACGTCGATCCGGTGAAAGAGCCGATCCCGGTTATCCCAACCTGTCACTACATGATGGGCGGCATTCCGACCAAGGTGACCGGCCAGGCGCTGACCGTGAACGAGAAAGGCGAAGATGTGGTGATCCCGGGGCTGTTCGCCGTGGGCGAAATCGCCTGCGTATCGGTGCACGGCGCCAACCGTCTGGGCGGCAACTCGCTGCTGGACCTGGTGGTGTTCGGCCGTTCCGCCGGCATGCACCTGCAGGAATCGCTGGAAGAGCAGGGCGTGAGCCGTGACGCCAGCGACTCCGACGTGGAAGCCTCGCTGGACCGTCTGAACCGTTGGAACAATACCCGTTCCGGCGAAGACCCGGTCGAAATTCGCAAAGCGCTGCAGTCTTGCATGCAGCACAACTTCTCGGTATTCCGCGAAGGCGATGCGATGGCCAAGGGCCTGGAAGAACTGAAAGTGATCCGTGAACGTCTGAAGAACGCACGCCTGGACGATACCTCCAGCGAGTTCAACACCCAGCGCATCGAATGCCTGGAGTTGGATAACCTGATGGAGACCGCGTATTCCACCGCCGTGTCGGCCAACTTCCGTACCGAGAGCCGTGGCGCGCACAGTCGCTTCGACTACCCGGAGCGCGATGACGCCAACTGGCTGTGCCATTCGCTGTATCTGCCGCAATCGGAAAGCATGACGCGTCGTGAAGTGAACATGCAACCGAAGCTGCGCCCGGCATTCCCGCCGAAAGTGCGTTCTTACTAATTGCGGAGATCGACAGATGAAACTCGAGTTTTCCATTTATCGCTACAACCCGGATGTCGATGACGCACCGCATATGCAGGACTACACCCTGGAAGCGGAAGAAGGTCGCGACATGATGCTGCTGGATGCCTTGATCCAGCTGAAAGAAAAGGACCCGACCCTGTCGTTCCGTCGCTCATGCCGCGAAGGCGTGTGCGGTTCCGACGGCCTGAACATGAACGGTAAAAACGGCCTGGCGTGCATCACCCCGGTTTCGTCGCTGCGCAAAGGCAACGGCAAGATCGTGATCCGTCCGCTGCCGGGTTTGCCGGTGGTGCGCGATCTGGTGGTGGATATGGGCCAGTTCTACACCCAGTATGAAAAGATCAAGCCATACCTGCTGAACGACGGCAAGAACCCGCCGGCGCGCGAACACCTGCAGTCGCCGGAACAGCGCGCCAAGCTGGACGGTCTGTACGAGTGTATTCTGTGCGCCTGTTGCTCGACCTCTTGCCCATCGTTCTGGTGGAACCCGGACAAGTTCATCGGCCCGGCCGGTCTGCTGGCGGCATATCGCTTCCTGATCGACAGCCGTGACACGGAAACGCAAGAACGTTTAGATGATCTGGACGACGCTTTTAGTGTTTTCCGCTGCCATAGCATTATGAATTGTGTCAGTGTATGTCCTAAAGGCTTGAACCCGACGCGTGCGATCGGGCATATCAAGTCTATGCTGCTGCAACGCGGCGCATAAACGGAATGAGATGCTGCGCCGGGCTCTTTTCCGGCGCACATCCCATAGGGGAGGGAACCTCTAAAAACTGACCCGCGGCTGCGGCGCTATGCAGCCTGGTTCTTCCGCCGGTTTTTAGAGGTTCCTTGTAAGGGACCGCAAGGTCCATAACAGAACGTATCGGGCCGTCATGGCCGCAAGTACGTCGAGTGAACCGTTTTACGGCAAACCGTATTCATCACGGTAATTATGTTAACCACGGCGAAAACTAAAGCTTCAAAGCTTAAGGGATCATGATGCAGAACGGCGCAATGAAGGCCTGGCTGGATTCCTCCTATCTGGCGGGCGCGAACCAGTCTTACATAGAGCAGCTCTATGAAGACTTCTTAACCGATCCGGGTTCCGTTGAAGATAGCTGGCGTTCCATTTTTCAACAGCTACCAACCGCGGGTGTTAAACCCGATCAGCTTCACTCTCAAACGCGCGATTACTTCCGCCGCCTGGCGAAAGACTCCGCGCGCTACAACACCACCATCACCGATCCGGAAACCGACGCCAAACAGGTCAAGGTACTGCAGCTGATCAACGCCTTCCGCTTCCGCGGGCATCAGCATGCCAACCTCGATCCGCTCGGCCTGTGGCAGCGCGAGCAAGTTCCTGACCTTGATCCCGCTTACCACAACCTAACCGAAGCCGATTTCCAGGAAACCTTCAACGTGGGCTCTTTCGCCATCGGCAAAGAAACCATGAAGCTGGGCGATCTGTATGCCGCGCTGAAGCAGACCTACTGCGGGTCGATCGGTGCTGAGTACATGCACATCACCAACACCGAAGAGAAACGCTGGATCCAGCAGCGCATCGAGTCGGTGGTGGGGCGCGCCAGCTTTACCGCCGACGAAAAACGCCGTTTCCTGAACGAGCTGACCGCGGCGGAAGGCCTGGAACGTTACCTGGGTGCCAAATTCCCGGGCGCCAAACGCTTCTCGCTGGAAGGCGGCGACGCGCTGGTACCGATGCTGAAAGAGATGGTGCGCCACGCCGGTAAGAACGGCACGCGCGAAGTGGTGTTGGGCATGGCCCACCGCGGCCGTCTGAACGTGCTGATCAACGTGCTGGGCAAAAAGCCGGCCGATCTGTTCGACGAATTCGCCGGCAAGCATAAAGAACACCTCGGCACCGGTGACGTGAAATATCACCAGGGCTTCTCTTCCGACGTGGAAACCGAAGGCGGCATGGTTCACCTGGCGCTGGCGTTTAACCCGTCGCACCTGGAGATTGTCAGCCCGGTGGTCATGGGTTCGGTACGTGCCCGTCGCGATCGTCTGGACGAAGCGCGCAGCAACATGGTGCTGCCGATCACCATCCACGGCGACGCCGCCATCACCGGCCAGGGCGTGGTTCAGGAAACCCTGAACATGTCTCAGGCCCGCGGCTACGAAGTGGGCGGTACCGTGCGCATCGTCATCAACAACCAGGTTGGCTTCACCACCTCCAACCCGCTGGATGCGCGCTCTACCGAATACTGCACCGACATCGCCAAAATGGTTCAGGCGCCGATCTTCCACGTCAACGCGGACGATCCGGAAGCCGTGGCCTTCGTCACCCGCCTGGCGTTGGATTTCCGTAACACCTTTAAGCGTGACGTGATGATCGATCTGGTCTGCTACCGTCGCCATGGGCACAACGAGGCCGACGAGCCGAGCGCCACCCAGCCGGTGATGTATCAGAAGATCAAGAAACACCCTACGCCGCGCAAAATCTACGCTGACGTTCTGACCGAACAGAAAGTGGCCAGCCTGGAAGATGCCACGGAAATGGTCAACCTGTACCGCGACGCGCTCGACCGCGGTGATTGCGTGGTTGAAGAGTGGCGTCCGATGAACCTGCACTCCTTCACCTGGTCACCGTACCTGAACCACGAGTGGGACGAAGAGTACCCGAGCAAGGTTGAGATGAAGCGCCTGCAGGAACTGGGCCGCCGCATCAGCACCGTGCCGGAAGCGATCGAAATGCAGTCGCGCGTGGCGAAAATCTACGCTGACCGCGCCGAGATGGCTGCGGGCAACAAACCGTTCGACTGGGGCGCCGCCGAAACGCTGGCCTACGCCACCATGGCGGATGAAGGTATTCCAATCCGTATCTCCGGCGAAGACGCCGGCCGCGGCACCTTCTTCCACCGTCACGCGGTGGTGCACAACCAGAAAAACGGTTCAGTCTACGTTCCGCTGGCGAATATCCACAGCGGCCAGGGCGAATTCAAGGTCTGGGACTCCGTGTTGTCTGAAGAGGCGGTGCTGGCGTTCGAATACGGTTACGCCACGGCGGAACCGCGCACGCTGGCCATCTGGGAAGCGCAGTTCGGCGACTTCGCCAACGGCGCACAGGTGGTGATCGACCAGTTCATCAGCTCCGGCGAGCAAAAATGGGGCCGTATGTGCGGCCTGGTGATGCTGCTGCCGCACGGCTATGAAGGCCAGGGCCCTGAGCACTCCTCCGCGCGTCTGGAACGCTATCTGCAGCTGTGCGCAGAGCAGAACATGCAGGTCTGCGTCCCGTCCACGCCGGCGCAGGTTTACCACATGCTGCGTCGTCAGGCGCTGCGCGGTATGCGCCGTCCGCTGGTGGTGATGTCGCCGAAGTCGCTGCTGCGTCACCCGCTGGCGATTTCTTCGCTGGACGAGCTGGCCAACGGCACCTTCCTGCCGGCGATCGGCGAGATCGACGACTTGGATCCGAAAGCGGTCAAGCGCGTCGTGCTGTGCTCCGGTAAGGTCTACTACGACCTGCTGGAACAGCGTCGCAAGAACGAGCAGAAAGACGTGGCCATCGTGCGTATCGAGCAGCTGTATCCGTTCCCGCATCAGGCCGTGCAGGCCGTGCTGGAGCAATACTCGCACGTGCATGATTTCGTCTGGTGTCAGGAAGAGCCGCTGAACCAGGGCGCCTGGTACTGCAGCCAACACAACTTCCGTGAAGTGGTGCCGTTCGGGGCTTCTTTACGTTACGCAGGACGTCCGGCCTCCGCCTCTCCGGCGGTGGGTTATATGTCCGTACACCAGAAGCAGCAGCAGGCTCTGGTGAACGATGCGCTGAATATTGACTAATTTTCGCTCGCCTGCCGGCCGAGGGGCCGGCAAGCAGATGATAAAAAACTTAAGGGAAAGCTAAATGAGTAGCGTAGATATTCTGGTTCCTGACCTTCCTGAATCGGTTGCCGATGCGACCGTAGCCACCTGGCACAAAAAACCGGGCGACAGCGTTCAGCGTGATGAAGTTCTGGTTGAAATCGAAACCGACAAAGTGGTGTTGGAAGTGCCGGCCAGTGAAGCGGGTATTCTCGATGCTATCGTGGAAGAAGAGGGCGCGACCGTGCTGTCTCGCCAGCTGCTCGGCCGCATCCGTCCGGGCGACAGCTCCGGCAAGCCGACCGCCGAGAAGAGCCAGGAGAAAGAAGCCACGCCTGCACAGCGCGCTACCGCGAGCCTGGAAGAAGAAAGCAATGACGCGCTCAGCCCGGCGATTCGCCGCCTGATCGCTGAACACGATCTCGATGCCGGCGCTATCAAAGGCACCGGCGTGGGTGGCCGCATCACGCGTGAAGACGTGGAAGCGCACCTGGCCAAAGGCGGCGCCGCTGCCAAACCGGCCGCCGCTGAAGCCGCGCCGCAGCCTGCTCTGGCTGGCCGCAGCGAAAAACGCGTGCCGATGACCCGCCTGCGCAAACGCGTCGCTGAGCGTCTGCTGGAAGCGAAGAACAGCACCGCAATGCTGACTACCTTCAACGAAATCAACATGCAGCCGATCATGGACCTGCGCAAACAGTACGGCGAAGCTTTCGAGAAGCGCCACGGCGTGCGTCTGGGCTTCATGTCCTTCTACATCAAGGCCGTGGTTGAAGCGCTGAAGCGTTTCCCGGAAGTGAACGCGTCGATCGACGGTTCCGACGTGGTTTACCACAACTACTTCGACATCAGCATCGCGGTTTCTACCCCGCGCGGCCTGGTGACGCCGGTACTGCGCGATGTAGACGCCATGAGCATGGCTGACATCGAGAAGAAAATCAAAGAGCTGGCCGTTAAGGGCCGCGACGGAAAACTGACCGTGGAAGAGCTGACCGGCGGTAACTTCACCATTACCAACGGCGGCGTATTCGGCTCGCTGATGTCTACCCCGATCATCAACCCGCCGCAGAGCGCCATCCTGGGCATGCACGCCATCAAGGATCGCCCAATGGCGGTCAATGGTCAGGTGGTGATCCAGCCGATGATGTATCTGGCGCTGTCTTATGACCACCGCCTGATCGACGGTAAAGAATCCGTCGGTTATCTGGTGACGGTCAAAGAGATGCTGGAAGATCCGGCTCGTCTGCTGCTGGACGTCTAGTAACCCTTGCCGGGCGCAATACCCTAAATAATTGGCGTTGCATCGCGGCGGTAACGGAGCGAACCCCAGGAGCATAGCGAACTATGTGACTGGGGTGAGAGATAGCCGCCAACAAAGATGCGGCGTCAAGTATGACGGGTAAGATGCCGCGCCCGCACTCTGTGCTATGTGGCCGGAAAACCATGCGGTTTACCGCGTAATAATGGTCCGGCTAAAAACCTTCAGAACTGAATGGATAGAACATCATGAATTTACACGAATATCAGGCAAAACAGCTGTTTGCTCGGTATGGCATGCCGGCACCAACCGGTTACGCCTGTACCACTCCGCGTGAAGCAGAAGAAGCCGCATCCAAAATCGGCTCCGGCCCGTGGGTGGTGAAATGTCAGGTTCATGCTGGCGGCCGCGGTAAAGCGGGCGGCGTTAAAGTCGTCAACAGCAAAGAAGATATCCGTGCTTTCGCTGAAGCCTGGTTGGGCAAGCGTCTGGTGACTTACCAGACTGACGCGCTGGGCCAGCCGGTTAACCAAATCCTGGTGGAAGCGGCGACCGACATCGATAAAGAGCTGTATCTGGGCGCCGTCGTGGATCGCGCGACCCGTCGCATCGTATTCATGGCGTCTACCGAAGGCGGCGTGGAAATCGAGAAAGTGGCGGAAGAAACCCCGGAACTGATCCACAAAATGACCATCGATCCGCTGGCGGGTCCACAGCCTTATCAGGGCCGTGAGCTGGCCTTCAAACTGGGCCTGACCGGTAAGCAAGTCAGCCAGTTCGCCAAGATCTTCATGGGTCTGGCTACCCTGTTCCTGGAGCGTGACCTGGCGATGGTTGAGATCAACCCGCTGGTGATCACCAAGCAGGGCGATCTGGTGTGCCTGGACGGCAAACTGGGCGCCGACGGCAACGCCCTGTTCCGCCAGCCGGAACTGCGTGAAATGCGTGACCCTTCCCAGGAAGACGAGCGTGAATCCCGTGCGGCTCAGTGGGAGCTGAACTACGTTGCCCTCGACGGCAACATCGGCTGCATGGTTAACGGCGCCGGTCTGGCGATGGGCACCATGGACATCGTTAAACTGCACGGCGGCGAACCGGCCAACTTCCTGGACGTTGGCGGCGGCGCGACCAAAGAGCGCGTGACCGAAGCGTTCAAAATCATCCTGTCCGACGACAAGGTGAAAGCGGTTCTGGTTAACATCTTCGGTGGTATCGTGCGTTGCGATCTGATCGCCGACGGCATCATCGGCGCAGTGGCCGAAGTGGGCGTTAGCGTCCCGGTGGTGGTGCGCTTGGAAGGGAACAACGCCGAACTGGGCGCCAAGAAACTGGCGGACAGCGGCCTGAATATCATTGCTGCGACCAGCCTGACTGATGCGGCTCAGCAAGTTGTTGCAGCAGTGGAGGGTAAATAATGTCCATTTTAATCGATAAGAACACCAAAGTAATTTGCCAGGGCTTCACCGGTAGCCAGGGGACTTTCCACTCCGAACAAGCTATCGCTTACGGCACCAAAATGGTTGGCGGCGTAACCCCGGGCAAAGGCGGCACTCAGCACCTGGGTCTGCCGGTGTTCAACACCGTGCGCGAAGCGGTTGAAGCCACCGGCGCAACTGCCTCCGTCATCTACGTTCCAGCACCGTTCTGCAAAGATTCCATCCTGGAAGCGATCGATGCCGGCATCAAACTGATCATCACCATCACCGAAGGCATCCCGACCCTGGACATGCTGACCGTGAAAGTGAAGCTGGACGAAGCCGGCGTGCGCATGATCGGGCCGAACTGCCCTGGCGTGATCACCCCGGGCGAGTGCAAAATCGGCATCATGCCTGGCCACATCCACCTGCCGGGCAAAGTGGGCATCGTTTCCCGCTCCGGTACCCTGACCTATGAAGCGGTGAAACAAACCACCGATGCCGGTCTGGGCCAGTCCACCTGCGTGGGCATCGGCGGCGACCCGATCCCGGGCTCCAACTTCATCGATATCCTGAAGATGTTCCAGCAGGATCCGCAGACCGAAGCGATCGTGATGATCGGTGAGATCGGCGGCAGCGCTGAAGAAGAAGCGGCAGCTTACATCAAAGAACACGTCACCAAACCGGTTGTCGGCTACATCGCCGGCGTGACCGCGCCGAAAGGCAAGCGTATGGGCCACGCGGGCGCCATCATCGCAGGCGGCAAAGGCACGGCGGACGAGAAGTTTGCTGCGCTGGAAGCGGCGGGCGTGAAAACCGTTCGCAGCCTGGCGGACATCGGCGACGCGGTAAAAGCGGTGCTGAAGCGCTAAGAATTTAGTACGAAATAACAATATCTCGACATGTTTGGCCACCCATTGGGTGGCCTTTTTTATGGGTGAAGATCAGAAGTCGTTGAGCGCCTGGATCAGCGCGATCCGATCCTGCAGGCGGCGCTGCTGCACCGGATCCGCGGCGGCTTGCCGCTGCTGTTCTAGTGAGGTGAGGGCGGCGCGGTAATCGTCGGCGTTGCTGAACAGCGCGTTTTTGACGTTGATCGACGCGACGTTGGTGTAGCGGCCGTCGTCGGTGGTCGGCACCTGGATAACGCCCTCATTGAGCAGCCGTTTGACGATTGCCCGTTGCGGTTCGTAACCCTCCATGCCGATCAGTTTCCAGCGCTGCGGCGGTACGCCCTGATAGTGGCCGTGTTTCACTTCCGTCAGGTAGCGCAGGGTCAGCTGGCGAATGGTACCTTCTTCTTCACCGTATTGCGCTTTGCTGTCGAACAGCACCGGGAAGGATTGCCCCTCCAGCGCGCCGCCCTTTTGCGTCAGGTGGCCCATGCGGTAACTGTTCATGCCCAGGCGGATCGGCATGTCGTCGCTGATCGGCGTGCCGTCCGCCAGGCGAAGATTGGTGATGCGTGAACCGGCGGGGCGGCGCAGATCGATGGCATAGGTGACGCCGTCGAAGAAATCGTTGGTGGAGTACTTGGACGAGCGTCGCGCCGGGTTAAAGCTGTAGGTGACGTCGCCCGGTTGCAGCTGATTGAAGTAGTCGGCGGACCACTCCATATAGCGTTTGAGCGCCTTGCCGTTGAGCTGATAAACGGTGATCTCGCCGCCGGCGTATTGGTAGTTGAAGGCGATATCCTTGGCCTTGATGTCGCCGACGTCCAGTTTGGCGCGATCGTTGTCGATCTGCAGGGCGATCACCTGCGCCAGCGGCGCATAGTGGCGGGCGGCCTGCTGGAACAGCGCACTGATGCCGGTATCCTGCACGTGTACCTGGGGAATGCCGCGGAATTCGTCGGCGGGCACCAGATCGCTGCCGCTCAGCTTCGCCACCACCCGATTGGCGTTGGCGCGCAGAATGTCATGGTACGGCTGGTAGAGAGCCTGCATGGCGCTGTCCGGCGTCAACCCCTTGATCGGGTAGGTGTAGCTGTTTTTGTCGATCAGCGTGAATTTGCCGTCGCGGCGTTCAAACTGCAAGTCGATGCGCGACAGCGCGCGGCCGTATTTATCCGGCTCGGTGATGATGACGCCGTTAACCACCGCTTTGTCGATCTTCACGTGCATGTGGCCGGCGACGATCGCCGCCAGCTCCGGGTTGGCGTTGGCGATGTCGGCCACGCCGGTGCCCGGGCGCTGGTTTTCGTTGTCGATGCCCATATGCGCCACCAGCACGATGGCGTCGACCTGGCCGTCGATTTGCCTGATGACCTGTTTCACCGCCAGTACCGGATCGGTGAAGTTCAGCCCTTTGATGCGATCGGTGCCCTTGGCGAATTCCGCGGTCATCGGCGTGTCCATGCCGATAATGCCGATCTTCACGCCCTGGCGTTCGATGATGGTGTAGGCCGGCAGATAGGGTTTGCCGTTGTCCCAGACGATATTGCCCGCCAGCGCCGCACCCTTGAATTGCTTGAGCGGGGTGGCCAGCACCGGCAGGCCGAAGTCGAACTCGTGGTTACCCATCACCCAGACGTCGTAATTGAGCGCGTTGAGGCCCAGCATCATCGGGCTGACGGCCTCATGTTTGAAGGTTTCGACGAAGTTGCCCTGAATGGTATCGCCGGCGTCAACCAGGATCAGGTTGGGCTGCTCGGCCCGCACTTTTTTGATCTGGGTGGCTATCTGGCTCAGGCTGCCCGCCAGATTTTCCGTGTCGCTGGCGTAGTCCCAGGGCACGAAGGTGCCGTGCAGATCGGAGGTGCCCAGCAGGGTGATATTTACCGTTTCGGTGGCCATGACGTTTCCCGAGAGTCCCAAGACAGAGGCAAAGATGATTTTTTTCATAAGTTATTGTCGCTCAATGAAATTTTAACATAAGCGGCCATTTTGCTACAAAATCGCAACCTTTACGATCCCATCGCGAGAAATAGACTAATATTGGAGAGAGATTTGTTGTTTTGTGACTGCTATCACTGTCACGGCTTATTGGAAATAAAAGGTTAATTATGTCGCATAATAAGCGCGTAATAATACAATGGCGGCCCTTTTAAATTACATTTATTTAACACAAAAATATCATTAAAAAACAATTAAACCATTGCGCAACATGACCCTAAGAAAATTATGCGAAATGTGCTGATGAATATGGAAATAAGATGCGGATAGGCTTAAATTGTCTCAGATCAAATTAGCCCGAAGTACCTCTTTCGGCTAAGATTTGACCTGTAACCAAAAGTCTAACCCACGTCACGTAAAAACCTATTTATTGTGTGGGATTGGGCGAGTATCATCCATGTTGTGATTATGGATGGTTGATCTTGTTGCATTTGTTACCCGTTGTCGGTTTTCAGTGGCGTGCTTGTCGGCGGCCCGAGGGGCTATTGGCCGAGTGTGCGGTTGAAAGCGGAGAAGCTGGATCAAATTTGTTGTGTTTAAGGGCATTCACTGCGGGGCGTTACTGGCGGCTTTGAAAGAAGCGTGCCGATAACCGCGTGTCGGAGTCTTCCTGCGAGGAGCAAGGAGTCAAGATGTTTGATATTGTCGAACTGTCGCGCTTACAGTTTGCTTTAACGGCGATGTACCATTTCTTATTTGTCCCATTAACGCTCGGTATGGCGTTCTTGCTGGCAATTATGGAAACGGTATATGTCCTGTCTGGCAAACAAATCTATAAAGACATGACCAAATTCTGGGGAAAGTTATTTGCGATTAACTTTGCTCTGGGTGTGGCCACCGGTTTGACCATGGAGTTCCAGTTCGGGACTAACTGGTCGTATTTCTCTCACTACGTCGGCGATATCTTCGGGGCCCCTCTGGCTATCGAAGGTCTGATGGCGTTCTTCCTTGAATCGACGCTGGTCGGCCTGTTCTTCTTCGGCTGGGATCGTCTGAGCAAGGTGCAGCACATGGCGGTAACCTGGTTCGTGGCCCTCGGCTCCAACCTGTCCGCGCTGTGGATCCTGGTCGCCAACGGCTGGATGCAGAACCCGATCGCTTCGGATTTCAACTTCGAAACCATGCGCATGGAGATGGTCAGCTTCTCCGAACTGGTGCTTAACCCGGTTGCGCAGGTGAAATTCGTTCACACCGTGGCGTCCGGCTACACCTGTGGCGCGATGTTCGTTCTGGGCATCAGCTCCTACTACCTGCTGAAAGGCCGCGACATCGCCTTCGCCAAGCGCTCCTTCGCCATCGCTGCCAGCTTCGGTATGGCTGCCATTCTGTCCGTTATCGTTCTGGGTGATGAATCCGGCTACGAAATGGGCGACGTGCAGAAAACCAAACTGGCCGCTATCGAAGCGGAATGGGACACCCAGCCGGCGCCGGCGTCCTTCACTCTGTTCGGCATTCCCGATCAGGACAAGATGGAAAACTCCTTCTCTATTCAGATCCCGTATGCGCTTGGCCTGATCGCCACCCGCTCCACGGACACTCAGGTCACCGGCCTGAAAGATCTGATGGCGCAGCATGAAGTGCGTATCCGCAACGGGATGAAAGCCTACCAGCTGCTGGAAGAGCTGCGTGGCGGCAACACCGATCCTGCGGTGCGCGCCGAGTTCAACAAAACCAAGCAAGACCTGGGCTACGGCATGCTGCTGAAGCGTTATACCCCGAACGTCACCGACGCGACGGAAGCGCAGATCCAGCTGGCGACCAAGGACTCCATTCCGCGCGTGGCGCCGCTGTACTTCGCCTTCCGCATCATGGTGGCCTGTGGCGTGATTATGCTGTTGATCATCGGTCTGTCGTTCTGGAACGTGATCCGCGGCCGCATCGGCCAGAAAAAATGGCTGCACCGCGCGGCGCTGTATGGCCTGCCGCTGCCTTGGATCGCGATCGAGTCCGGCTGGTTCGTGGCGGAATACGGCCGTCAACCGTGGGCGATTGGTGAGGTGCTGCCGACGGCGGTCGCCAACTCTTCGCTGACTGCGGGCGACATTCTGTTCTCGATGGGGCTGATCTGCGGCTTGTACACCCTGTTCCTGGTGGCTGAATTGTACCTGATGTTCAAGTTTGCGCGTCTGGGTCCAAGCAGCCTGAAAACCGGCCGCTATCACTTTGAACAACCGACTGCCGCCGTGCAGGAAGCGCGCTAAACAGGAGTCCACGTATGTTTGACTATGAAGTACTGCGATTTATTTGGTGGGTCCTGGTTGGCGTACTGCTGATCGGCTTCGCCGTCACCGACGGTTTCGACATGGGCGTCGGCATTCTGGTGCGCATCATCGGTAAAACCGATACCGAGCGCCGGGTGATGATCAACTCCATCGCCCCGCACTGGGACGGTAACCAGGTGTGGCTGATCACCGCCGGCGGCGCGCTGTTTGCCGCCTGGCCAATGGTGTACGCGGCGGCCTTCTCCGGCTTCTATGTTGCCATGATCCTGGTGCTGTCCGCCTTGTTCTTCCGCCCGGTCGGTTTCGACTACCGCTCCAAGCTGGAGAGCAGCCGCTGGCGTAATATGTGGGACTGGGGCATCTTCATCGGTTCCTTCGTGCCTGCGTTGGTGTTCGGCGTGGCGTTCGGCAACCTGCTGCAGGGTGTGCCGTTCCACATGGACGAGTACATGCGCCTGTTCTACACCGGCAACTTCTTCCAACTGCTGAATCCGTTCGGTCTGTTGGCGGGCGTGGTCAGCCTGACCATGCTGGTTACCCAGGGCGCGACCTACCTGCAAATGCGCACCACCGGCGAGATCCACCTGCGTTCACGCGCCACGGCGCAGATCGCAACGTTGATCATGGCGGTGTGCTTCCTGCTGGCGGGCGTGTGGCTGGTGAAAGGCATCGACGGTTTCGTCGTGACTTCAGCGCTGGACACCCTGGCGGAATCCAACCCGATGCGTAAAGAAGTGGCGCATCAGGCCGGTGCATGGCTGATCAACTTCAACAAGTATCCGCTGCTGTGGGCATTGCCTGCACTGGGCGTGGTGCTGCCGTTGTTCACCATCCTGTTCTCGCGTCTGGAGAAAGGCGCGCTGGCGTTCGTCACCTCGTCGTTGACCATCGCCTGCGTCATCCTCACCGCCGGGGTCACCATGTTCCCGTTCGTGATGCCGTCCAGCACCGTGCCAAACGTCAGCCTGACCATGTGGGACGCGACCTCGAGCCTGTTGACGCTGAAAGTGATGACCGTCGTGGCGGCGATTTTCGTGCCTATCGTTTTGGCGTACACCAGCTGGTCGTACTACAAAATGTTCGGTCGCCTCGACAAGAACTACATCGAAAACAACAAGCATTCGCTGTACTAAGGATAAGGAGCTAAACCATGTGGTATTTTGCCTGGATTCTCGGAACGCTTCTTGCCTGCGCCTTCGGCATCATCACGGCGCTGGCGCTGGAGCAGAGCGAAGCGACCAAAGCTCAGCAAGACGGTAAGTGATGAGCTCGTCCGTGATTGACAAGCTGTACGCTGTCACCGACAAGGGCCCGATCCGGGCCCTTTCCCTGGTGCTGGCGTTGATTTTGGCGGGGTGCGTGTTCTGGGATCCGACGCGTTTCGCCGCCAAAACCAGCTCGCTGGAGATTTGGGAAGGGCTGTTGCTGATTTGGGCGGTGTGCGCCGGGGTGATCCACGGTTTCGGATTCCGCCCGCAGCGCAGCGTCTGGCGTGCTTTTTTCGCGCCACTTCCCGCAATTGTGATCCTGGGCGCAGGATTACTTTACGTTTCTTTATAATCTCAGCGATGTCCCCACGTTATGGGCCCTCACGGCCCATAATTATTTTCATTCCCATCTTGTAACCCATTCCCAACCCGATCGGTCTTGCGTATAGTAGCAGCGTTAAATTGCATTGCTGGGAAGTAGAGTGAGTAATACGTTGTTTCGATGGCCGGTTCGCGTTTACTACGAGGATACCGATGCCAGTGGTGTGGTCTATCACGCCCGCTACGTCGCCTTTTTTGAAAGAGCGCGCACAGAGATGCTGCGTCAGCACAACTTTCATCAACAGCAGCTGCTCAGTGAACAAGTCGCTTTTGTCGTCCGGCGCATGACGGTGGATTATCTGGCTCCGGCTCGTCTCGACGAGCAACTGGAAGTCCAGAGCGAAATCACCTGTCTGCGCGGGGCTTCTCTCACGTTTGCTCAACGCATTGTCAATTCTGACGGGGCCCTACTGAGCCAGGCAGATGTCCTGATTGCCTGTATTGATCCACACCAAATGAAGCCAAGAGCGCTTCCTAAGTCTATTGTCGCGGAGTTTAAGCAGTGACTGACATGAACATCCTAGATTTATTCTTGAAGGCGAGCCTGCTGGTTAAGCTTATCATGTTGATTTTGATATGCTTCTCGGTGGCTTCTTGGGCGATCATCATTCAGCGTACTCGCATCCTCAATGCGGCGACGCGCGACGCCGAAGCCTTTGAAGACAAATTCTGGTCCGGTATCGAGCTTTCCCGTCTGTACCAGGAAAGTCAGGCGCGTCGCGATAGCCTGACCGGCTCCGAGCAGATCTTCCATTCCGGATTCAAAGAGTTCGCCCGTCTGCACCGCGCCAACAACCATGCGCCGGAGTCGGTGATCGAAGGGGCGTCGCGTGCGATGCGCATTTCGATGAACCGCGAGCTGGAAACGCTGGAAACCCATATTCCATTCCTCGGCACCGTCGGTTCGATCAGCCCTTATATCGGCCTGTTCGGCACCGTGTGGGGGATTATGCACGCCTTTATCGCGCTGGGCGCGGTGAAGCAAGCCACGCTGCAGATGGTGGCACCGGGTATCGCCGAAGCGCTGATCGCCACCGCGATCGGTCTGTTCGCCGCGATCCCGGCGGTGATGGCCTATAACCGTCTCAACCAGCGCGTCAACAAGCTTGAGCAGAATTACGACAACTTTATGGAAGAGTTCACCGCTATTCTGCATCGTCAGGCCTTCTCCAGCGACAGCAAATAAGTAGGAGGTAGCATGGCGAGAGTACGTGGACGTAGTCGGCGCGAGCTGAAGTCCGAAATTAACATCGTTCCGCTGCTCGACGTGTTGCTGGTGCTGCTGCTGATCTTTATGGCAACCGCGCCAATCATCACGCAGAGCGTGGAAGTTGACCTGCCGGACGCCACCGATTCCAAAACGGTGTCCAGCGATGACAATCCGCCGGTGATCCTCGAGGTTTCCGGTGTAGGTCAATACACCCTGGTGGTGGATCACAACCGTATGGAGCTGCTGCCGCCTGAGCAAGTCGCGGCCGAAGCCAAGTCGCGTTTGGCGGCTAACCCGAAAACGGTATTTTTGATCGGCGGCGCGAAGGAAGTCCCTTACGATGAGATTATCAAGGCATTGAATATTCTCCATCAGGCGGGCGTGGCTTCCGTGGGGCTGATGACCCAGCCGATCTGACCGTAAGGCGAACGGCAACCCGGTTCCTGCGCTGCGGCCCAGGAACCCCGTATAAGCAACACCAGTTTTTGGGAATCTATTTTGGTAAAGGCAACTGAGCAAAACGATAAGCTGAACCGCGCCGTTATTGTTTCGGTCGTTCTGCACTTCATACTGATTGCCCTGCTGATTTGGGGATCGCTGCAGGAAAAGGTCGACATGGGCGCCGGCGGTGGTGGTGATGGCACCGTGGTGGGCGCGGTGATGGTCGATCCCGGCGCGGTGGTGGAACAGTACAACCGCCAGCAGCAGCAGAGCAACGATGCGCAGCGTGCCGAGAAGCAGCGCCAGAAAAAGGCGGAGCAACAGGCCGAAGAGCTGCAGCAGAAGCAGGCGGAGCAACAGCAGCGCCTGAAAGAGCTGGAGAAAGAGCGTTTGGCGGCGCAGGAGAAAGCAGCGCAGGAAGCCAAAGCGCAGGCTGCACAACAGCAGAAGGCGGCGGAACAGCAGAAACAGGCCGCAGAGCAGCAAAAAGCGGCGGAAGCTGCAGCCGCCAAGGCCAAAGAGCAACAGAAAGTGGCCGAAGCCGCCGCCGCCAAGGCGAAAGCCGAAGCGGACAAGGTCGCCAAGGCGCAGGCGGACGCGCAGAAGAAAGCCGAAGCGGAAGCCAAGAAAGAAGCGGCTGCCGCTGCTGCCGCCAAGAAACAGGCGGAAGAGGCGAAGAAAGCCGCTGCCGCCGCTGCGGAGCAAAAAGCCGCAGAGGCCGCCGAGAAGAAAGCGGCCGCTGAAGCCGAGAAAAAAGCCGCAGCGGAAGCCGAGAAGAAGGCTGCTGCTGAAGCTGAGAAGAAGGCCGCCGCCGAGGCTGAGAAGAAAGCGGCCGCCGCTGAGAAAGCTGCGGCAGCCAAGCAAGCTGCCGCAGAGAAGAAGAAGGCCGCTGCCGATGCCGCGAAGCAATCGGCGGAAGTTGACGATCTGTTTGGCGGCCTGGCGGACGGCAAGAACGCGCCGAAAGGTGGCGGTGCCAAATCGAAGGGCGACGGTAAACCGGCCGGGCAGGGCAATGCCAAAACGGCTGGCGCCAGCGGGGCGGATATCAGCGGTTATATGGGGCAGGTCAAAGGTGCGATTGAGAGCAAGTTCTATGACGCCAGTTCGTTCGCCGGCAAAACTTGCGACCTGCGTATCAAGCTGGCGCCGGACGGCCTGCTGATAAGCGTACAAGCGGCGGGCGGCGATCCTGCCTTGTGTCAGGCAGCAGTGTCTGCCGCCAAGTTGGCGCATATACCGAAGCCGCCGAGCGATGCCGTATATCAGCACTTTAAGAATTCTATCCTTGAATTCAAACCGTAATAACGGTTGATTGAGTGAGTGATATCACAGGGATGTACTAAGGTAACCAACAGGGATTATGTAGTTTTACGTAAGTTGGTTTGTTAAAATTCTGCTAATTTATCGCAGGCATCCCGCCTGGATAAGGGAGATGAGATGAAGCAGGCATTTCGAGTAGCACTAGGTTTTTTAATTCTGTGGGCGTCCGTGCTGCACGCGGAAGTTCGCATTGAAATCACCCAAGGGGTCGACTCCGCTCGTCCGATTGGCGTGGTGCCGTTTAAATGGGCGGGCCCAGGCACGCCACCGGAAGATATCGGCAAGATTGTCGGCGCGGATCTGCGCAACAGCGGCAAATTCAACCCGATTGACGTGGCGCGCATGCCGCAGCAACCGACCTCTGCGTCTGAAGTGACGCCGGCGGCTTGGACTGCGCTGGGTATCGACGCCGTGGTTGTCGGCCAGGTTCAACCTGGCGCTGACGGCAGCTACCTGATCTCCTACCAGCTGGTGGACACCTCGGGTTCGCCGGGCACTGTATTGGCGCAGAACCAGTATAAAGTGACCAAACAATGGTTGCGTTATTCTGCCCATACCGCCAGCGACGAAGTGTTCGAGAAGCTGACCGGCATCAAGGGCGCGTTCCGTACCCGTATCGCCTACGTAGTGCAGACCAACGGCGGGAAATTCCCGTATGAGCTGCGCGTCGCGGATTACGACGGTTACAACCAGTTCACGGTGCACCGTTCGCCTGAGCCGCTGATGTCGCCGGCTTGGTCGCCGGACGGCAGCAAGCTGGCTTATGTGACCTTCGAGAGCGGCCGCTCCGCGCTGGTGGTGCAGACCCTGGCTAACGGCGCTATCCGTCAGATCGCTTCGTTCCCGCGCCACAACGGTGCGCCGGCGTTCTCGCCGGACGGCAGCAAGCTGGCCTTCGCGCTGTCCAAAAGCGGCAGCCTGAACCTGTACGTGATGAACCTCGGCTCTGGCCAGATCACACAGCTGACCGACGGTCGCAACAACAACACCGAACCGGCCTGGTTCCCGGATGGCCAGTCTCTGGCGTTCACTTCCGACCAGGGCGGGCGTCCGCAGATTTATAAAGTCAGCGCCAGCGGCGGTGCCGCACAACGTCTGACGTGGGAAGGCTCTCAGAACCAGGATTCTGAAGTCAGCTCCGATGGTAAATTCCTGGTGATGGTAAGCACCAACAGTGGTGCGCAGCACATCGCCAAACAAGATCTTGGATCGGGCGCCGTTCAGGTTTTGACCGGCACCTTCCTGGATGAAACGCCTAGTATTGCGCCAAACGGCACCATGGTGATCTATAGCTCCACGCAAGGTATGGGCTCCGTGTTGCAGTTGGTGTCAACTGATGGGCGTTTCAAAGCGCGTCTTCCGGCAACTGATGGACAGGTCAAATTCCCTGCCTGGTCGCCGTATCTGTGATGCATGTGTAAATATGTATGGCAAACTATAAAAGGATCAAAGAAATGCAACTGAACAAAGTGCTGAAAGGGCTTCTGCTGGCACTGCCAGTTCTGGCTGTAGCAGCTTGTAGTTCTAACAAAAGCGCAAACAACGACCAATCTGGTATGGGCGCTGGCACTGGTATGGAAAACGGCAGCAGCAACCTGTCTTCCGAAGAACAAGCTCGTCTGCAGATGCAAGAACTGCAGAAGAACAACATTGTTTACTTCGGCCTGGACAAGTATGACGTAAGCTCCGAATTCGCTCAGATGCTGGACGCGCACGCTGCATTCCTGCGTAACAACCCGTCTTACAAAGTGACCGTTGAAGGCCACGCTGACGAACGCGGCACGCCGGAATACAACATCGCTCTGGGTGAGCGTCGTGCTAACGCCGTTAAAATGTACCTGCAGGGTAAAGGCGTTTCCGCTGACCAGATCTCTATCGTTTCTTACGGTAAAGAAAAACCAGCAGTACTGGGCCACGACGAAGCGGCTTATGCTAAAAACCGTCGTGCCGTTCTGGTTTACTAAGAGAATCGCATGAACAGTAACTTCAGACGTCACCTGTTGAGTCTGTCGTTACTGGTTGGCGTAGCGGCCCCTTGGGCCGCTACTGCCCAAGCGCCAATCAGTAATGTCGGCTCCGGCTCGGTCGAAGACCGCGTCACCTCACTTGAGCGCATCAGCAATGCTCAAGGCCAGCTTTTAAACCAACTCCAGCAGCAACTCTCTGACAACCAACGTGACATTGATTCTCTCCGTGGGCAAATCCAGGAAAGCCAGTATCAGTTGAATCAGGTAGTTGAACGCCAGAAGCAAATCTATCAGCAGATGGATAGCCTCGGCCAAGGCGGCGCTCAGAGCGCCTCTGCCGCGGCGGGCGCTGCCGGCGGGGCAGCCGCAGATGCATCTTCCGATGCGGGCGGCAGCGCACCTGCGGCCGCTTCAGCAACGCCGAGCGGCGGTGATGAGAACAGCGACTACAACGCCGCTGTTTCTCTGGCGCTGGAAAAAAAACAGTATGACCAGGCGATTTCCGCTTTTCAGTCCTTCATAAAACAGTACCCAAAGTCTACCTACCAAGCCAACGCCAACTATTGGCTGGGGCAGTTGTTCTACAACAAGGGTAAAAAAGACGATGCGGCTTACTATTTTGCGGTGGTGGTGAAGAATTACGCTAAATCACCGAAGGCGCCGGACGCCATGTACAAGGTGGGTATCATCATGCAGGAGAAAGGGCAGGCCGATAAAGCCAAAGCCGTGTTCCAACAGGTGATTAAACAGTACCCAACCAGTGCTGCGGCCAAACAGGCGAAAACTCGCGTAGGCGGTTAACAGTCAGAAAAATGAGCCCAGAAGTTAGTCGATTTGACCGATTTCTGGGCTCATTCGCGTGAAGAACAAGCAGTTGAACGTATCAGTAAAAAATTTAGGTTGCGCTGCCGAGATAAATTAGTAATATATGCCGCCGTTGCCAAGACATCTTGCAAGATGTTAAAGCAGCAGGGAAATTGGGTCGTTAGCTCAGTTGGTAGAGCAGTTGACTTTTAATCAATTGGTCGCAGGTTCGAATCCTGCACGACCCACCAGTTTCTGAAGTAGCAGTAACCACAACAGTGGGTGATTAGCTCAGTTGGTAGAGCATCTCCTTTACACGGAGGGGGTCGGCGGTTCGAGCCCGTCATCACCCACCACTGTTATGGGTCGTTAGCTCAGTTGGTAGAGCAGTTGACTTTTAATCAATTGGTCGCAGGTTCGAATCCTGCACGACCCACCATTCTTTAAGAATGGCAGCTTCAGAATCGGTTTGATGTGGCAAAGTAAAGGTCCGAGTCGAGTACCCGTCGAGTTGTCCTGAACATCCCCATCCTTGTTTTCCGCGAGTCGGTTTTTTAACCCATTCGCCATCAGCAGTAAACCACATCAGT
>NZ_MJAO01000035.1 GCF_001902635.1 Serratia marcescens
TCTTTGGCGGTGGTGGTCAACAGCGTCTCCGCCAGTCGACAGATAAGCTCCGTGTCCGCCCCGGAGAGTTTGTTGACCTCCTCACGCATCTGCTGGAAGTCATCGTCATAGCCCGGGTCTTCGCCAACGGGCGTGGGCCCGGAAAGCGGCTGCAGCCAGCTGTCCCACTGCGCCACGCGCTCACGGGTAGCCGCAAGCAGGGTTTCCTGCTCTGCCTGACAGGCGCCAGGTAATGCATTCAGGGTGCTCATCAGTACACCTCCTCCGTGTCGTTGCCCGCGCTGGCGTTCAGGTCTGACGGAGCCACCCCGGTGGAACTGAAAATGGTCTCCGGCAGGCGGAAGTTACGCAGCTTCAGCAGCGCCAGCGGGCCCTCTCCGGCTTCGGTGCGCAGGGTGTAATTGAGCGCTCGTCCGTCCTGCGCTTTCCAGCTCAGGCTGTAGCTGCTGCCCACCCCCGGATACGCGCTGACGCTGGCCTTATCCAGCAGGCGTATCCAGCCCCAGGCCCCCGGGATATCCGCATACTGCCGGGTACCGGCCTGGGTGCTCATCCAGCTCAGGTTCGCGCCGGGAGCTTCGGTATCCGCAGGCCAGGTGAAACGCTTCCATGCCGGCAACTGGTTCATATAGGTGAGTTTCCGGCTGTCGATAATTATGTCGGTCTGCATCACCCCGGCCGCCGTCCCCGGGCGCAGCTCGAAGCTCATGCCCGCGTTGCCCTCGGTGAAGGCCACGTCCGAGATATGGCTCAGGGTGTTGATAGCGTTGAGGAACGCCGGGTTAAACGTCAGGCCCTGGGAGTTGATGCTGTCCGGCACCCAGCGACTGCCTTCCCGGTGCAGCACCCCTTTCAGGCGGGTCTGCAGAAACTGGGTGATACGCCCGGAATCCGCGTTGAGGTATTTAGCCAGCAGCGGCAGGGAGACATCGCTGCTGACATTGTTAAACGGATAGCGGCCGCCGAAGGCGCTGTTCCACTCAGCAACCACCGCCTGCTGCCACTGGACATTGAGGCTGTCGGCCGCCGGGGTCAGCACCTGCTGCCAGGCCTGCTCCATCGGATTGACAAACACCGTGCGGCCAAAGCCGCTCCACTCCTGGCCCAGCCCGGCGGCAATCAGGCTGCCGTAGTCCCGGGTGTCGGTCAGGTCAACCGCCTTGCCCTCGAACACCGTCTGAGCCAGGGTCCGGGTCATCGCCTGCGGGTCGGCGGCGTTGGTCACCTGCTGCAGACGCAGGCGCACCTGGGTCACCCGGGTCAGGTACGCCTGCAGGCTTTGCCCCTGTGCCCCGGCGTTACTTTTATCCATCAGGGCCAGCACCGGGCCAAAAGTTGCATCCAGCGGACCATGTGCCCCGGCGCGCTGGTCAATGGCATCCTGGTTATCACCGCCGAGCAGATTTTTCGCCGACTTCACCAGCGAGTCAGACATCGCTTCCCCGGTTTTCCCGGTACGCCCCTGGATGTTCAGGGTGTTCATCAGCGCCACCAGCGGTGACTGACGCACGTCGGCCATCAGGGTGAGCTGGTCAATCGAATCTGACAGTGTGGTGGCCCGATTCCACCGCAGGCTGTTGAGAAACTCCAGCCATGCCCCACCAAAGTCGGCGAAGTAACGCTCCGTGAGGCGCGTTTTCAGCGCCTCCGGGGACGTCTCATCCTGTGGCATCACCTGTCTCTTGCTGTCGGTCAGTACCCAGTCCATTTCATCCCGGCGAGCTTTCACCACTTTTCCAATGGCGGGCTGTACCGCCTGCTCCCAGGCCTGGCGGGTAAACATGCCCGGCACAATCTCGGCGGTACTGAACAGGCGGGAAGCGTCGGTATCACCGGTCATGTCTTCGAGGCGCATATCCACATACAGGTGTGACACCTGAGCAAGCATCTTCTGGTACAGCGTGGACTCACTGTTACGCACGCCCATCAGGCGAACCAGCAGGGAACGCGCCTGGCTGACCATGCCCTCATCAGCACGAATCTTCCACTCCGGGTGCGCAATCAGCTGCGCGCCCCAGAACGACAACAGCGACGGGGCCATCCCCTGCCAGACGCCCTCTTTCACACCGTTACGCTTCGGCCAGTCGTTCAGCAACGTGGTACTGAACCAGGTTGCATCCATATGTTCAGGGCGGGTCAGCATCAGGTAGAGTTTCAGCTGGTCATACGTCGTTTTCGCCATCTGCTCGCGCAGCGGGCTGCCCGGCGGCAGGGCATTGAAGGCATTCAGCTGCGTTTGTAAATGGCCGACTGCCGCGTCACGCAGCAACGGCTGCGCGCTAGCCTGATAGCGGGGCAAAAGTGCCGCCAGCAGGGCGTTATTCTGGCTGAGTCCGGCACGTTCATACCAGGGGGCACCGTGCTCAGCGCGATACTGGAGACGGGCCAGGGTTTTCTGGAGTTCCGACAGCGCATGCAGACGCTGCTCCAGCGGCTGATTCTCTCGGGCGGCAAGAGATGCCTGGGCATTTGCGCCAGCAATCTGGCTGCGGTTGGTGACATACGCGATGCTCATCCACACAGCCCAGCTCACCATCGTAAGCGCAGCAGCAGACACCAACACTCTGCGCCACGGAATGCCAGGTTTCACGGGGCGCAGCGCGGCAGGAAGCATCCCGACAGATTCAGGCAGTACATCCCAGCGTTTATCCATGCCCCAGTGGCGCTGCACGCTACGCTCCGCCCCGGCTGAAGGCTGGCTGAACACCACTCCGGCCAGCGGCAACGGACGATACGGATTAAGCAGCACCGCCAGCGGGGCGGCCACGCTCTCCGGCACACGAATCAACTGGTCGGCCAGGGCCAGCAGGAAGTTGTGTTTAACATCATCACAGGCCTGCAGCAGGCCCTGCGAGGTCAACTCCGGCGTCAGGGCGGAAAGCTGCTCTGCCAACCCTTCGGTACGACAACCGGCAGGCAGCAGGCAGCCTGTGGCCTGCACGATGCGACCGCCCGATTTACCGGCACGCGGATGCAGGGACCAGACGTACAGCGGGAGTTTCCAGCCAAGCATTTCCATACGCGCGCTGATGGCGTGGGCCAGAGTGTCCATGGTGCTTTCAGACGGCACCGGTAATGGCGGCTCCAGACCCAGGGCAGAAAGCTGGTCGAACGCCGAGGTCACCCACACCATGCCGTCCACCGGACGGCGGCGCAGTTTGCGCAACGCGCTCAGCCAGGCACTGTCTGCTGGCGCGTTGAGGTCGCCGCCCCACAGCAGCAGCGTGCCGCGATCTTCCTGCCACAGTTGGCCCGTCAGGCCGGGGGTCAGTTGCTCCACCTCAGAGGCAGCGCCGGTTACCAGCAGGATGCGTGTTTTACGTCCCCAATGGCGACCGTAGAGGTTACGCATGGCGAGGCGGATGGTGTCGACGGTGACGTTGCGGGGGGCGGTCTGCTTAACGCGACCTTCATCGACTGGTAATTCATTTTTTCGTTTTGCCTGAAAACGGTGCCAGCGTTGCTGAACTGCCAACCCGATGGTTTTACCATGTCGAAACAGCATCAGGAGGATCATGGCCCCGGCGAAGCCAAGACATTTCATTCCAGTGGAATTCAAACCAATTCTGTTTCCATAATGCCAGATACCCCAGCCTATTGCTGCGGCAATCAAACCCGTCAGACCGTAGCCACCCCAGTTCCCTCGCCACACTGAGCTACCCGTTTTCATTATTCTGCTTCCCTGTTGTCACGGTAGTAATAAAACTCTGTTCTTCGTCAGCAGAAAGCATCAGGCAGTCTGCCCGTTGTAAACGCACTATGTCACTGCTCACTGCGGCCATCACCCAGGGGGAAAATGGCCCACTGATACCGGAAAAAGTTTCCAACCACTGAACTTGCTCGGTTTTCCAGTATCCGCCGGAGGTTTCACTTGCCTTCAGTAGTTCAAAAAAGTCATCTGCCCAGCGCAGTTGATCACCCGCGATAAACTGTGTACTGTTCGCCAGGGTCTGCGTGGAAAAATACAATGCGAGCTCTTCTGATAATCGGGATGTATCGAGGCCCATAGGACGCAACAGCCGGACATCATGTTTAAACTGATATTTGGTCGCAACATCATCAGATACCAGCAGCAGTACAATAAGCGCATCACTGTACTTCTCCCCACCCTGCAACTGTTGCACCAAAACCAACTCAGCAGATATTTCAGGTGACTTAAGATGCTCATCAAGTATCAGAAGAGAATGGGATTGCCGGATATTCAGTTTCGGAGCTGGACGCTCTGTCGGGATAGCCCCCTTCCAGCAGTGATCAAACAGAGCCCGTAGCGATGAGATACTTCTTGGGGAATCAGTCAGAAAGGTGGCATTCAGAGGCAAATCTGCCGGAAGCTGCAACAAGGCATCGCTTACGTCACCAAGCAGGATTGTCAACCCTTCAGCCTCCCCCCAGGGGATATGCCGCGTTTGTTGACCACGCCGTTCAAGTCCTGGTGGCGGTTGTATAAGCTGCGCTGCTGTTAATGAACCAGGCAAGAATGCCACGTTGTGCAGAACGGCCAGATAACGCCCGGCCCATGCAGACCACTGTTGCTGAGCATATTCTGCTTCGTCAGTTTCAAATTTATAGCGATTAAACGCCAGGTTATACAACCAGCCCCGCAGACAGATAAGGGTGAACCAAGTAACTAACGGTGTGGCTGATAATATCCAGATATTGAACGCCTGGAGCGATCCCAGTCGCTGATTTGCATGAAGCACAAACAACAAAATGCTCATAATCAGCGCCACGATGGCCACACCTAACCATAAAACAAGTGACGGCTCCTCAGGGCTTTTTGAAATTATTGGTCTCTTTCGTTCCCAGCCCATGGCTTATCCTATTGCACAATCTGGCGCACTGGAGATCACCTGACAACCGCATTCACAACGGCATCCGTCCACCACGACAGCTTTACCGTCAGAGATCCATTCAGATGAACCGTCAACAATGCTATTAATACCGTGCCCTTCCTTAGGACAACTGATTTTATCGCCGATTAATGCCACTTTTTTGCTGTTGACGATCATGGTTGATGATGCAGAAATAACTTCTCCACCATGGGTGGTTTTATCACCAAGTAATACAAAGCCTTTAGACATAAAGCCCCTCACAATAATTATCAGAAATGTTATTTCCATATGTCGCATGAAGAGTTAATACAATAACTCAAGCACGTAATCAGCCTATTAAAAATAAATCTGCCATTTTTAATACGTCTAACAAGCGACAGGGGAATTAACAACTGACTTGTTATTTGTTTTAAGTTTGCTATCACCAGCTTCCGTAAGGATAAACCTTCCCTTCGATAAAAGCTTTTGTCCCCTTGGTATATCCATAACCATTAGGGAAATTTGTTACGCCCTTGCACATATTCATCTTTTCACCCGACACCGTGGTGATTTTGGCATCTGACTGGGCTACCACTGGATTGCCACGGTCCCCTAACCAGACGCTAACCTTACCCTCGGGAGCCAGGCCAATAATCATGGTTGAACGATAGTAGGTTTCGTTCCGGTAACTGTCAGTAAAAGGTGTGGCCATCTGCTTCCAGGTACCTTGTTTAAATATCACCTGCGTTTCATAGCTTTTTTTATCAATCACCGAGTCCCAGCAGAACCGCAGCATCAGGGGTAACGCTTTACCTTTGTTATAGTAAGTTTCTACTCCTCCAAGGCGGTCATTCCAGCGCCCCACGCTGACCTTACTCGGTTCGGTATTATCAACATACTGGTAAGTGGTCTTGTAACCCTCTGCATCCACCATCAGCGCCTGCGTGGCCAGTGCGGGCAGTGCCCAGGGGTAAATAAATAAAAACTCCCATTGGTCATAGGGCAGCTTTTTATAGCCAAATTCCGTGTGGGTTGCGGCATCACCTAAAGCAACAGATTGTATTTTCCCCGTGGAGCACCCCGTCAGGGCAATCAGCACAAAGACAATAACGGCCTTATTATTCCTCTCCATCTTTCTGTTTCCGTTCAGATTAACTATTACCAGTCACCGTAGGGATAGGTTTTGCCTTTGATAAACTCTTTAATGTCTTGATCATACCCATATGAAAAATCACTTTTAGTCACGCCCTTGCACATATTCATCTTTTCACCCGACACCGTGGTGATTTTGGCATCCGACTGGGGGACCACTGGATCACCTAAATTATCCAGCCACACACTCACTTTTCCGCCAGGTGCCAGACCGATCACCATCGTGTCACGGTAATACGTCTCATCAGGGCGATAACTGTCGGTATATAGCGTGGTCATCTGTTCCCAGGTGCCTTTTTCAAATATCACCTGCGTTTCATAGCTTTTTTTATCGATCACCGAATCCCAGCAGAACCGCAGCATCAGCGGCAGCACCTTACCCTTGTTATAATAGGACTGTGTCACCCCAAGATGGTCATTCCAGCGCCCCACGCTGACCTGACTTGGCCTTGTGGTATCAACATACTGGTAGGTGGTCTTATAACCGGCCCCATCCACCATCAGTGCTTGGGTGGCGAGTGCCGGTAACGCTTTGGGATAAATAAAGAGAAATTTCCATTCGCCGTAGGGCAGCTTTTTATAGCCCAACTCTGTCTCGCCCGGAGCAGCAGACGGAGATTTCTCTGCGGTGCAGCCAGCAAGGACAACACTGGAAAAAATAATGAGCGTTTTTATGTGCCCGTTCATTTGATGGCTCCATTATGCCACTTTGAATATCACCAGCTACCGTAGGGGTAGGTTTTACCTTTAATAAAATCAGGTGTATCTCCGTAATAAACATACCCATCAGGATGTTTAGTTACGCCCTTGCACATATTCATCTTTTCGCCCGACACGGTGGTGATTTTGGCATCCGACTGGGCTACCACTGGATTGCCACGGTCCCCTAACCAGACGCTAACCTTACCCTCGGGGGCCAGGCCAATAATCATGGTTGAACGATAATAGGTTTCATCCCAGCGGTTATCTGTATAAGGCGTAGTCATCTGTTCCCAGGTACCTTGTTTAAATATCACCTGCGTTTCATAACTCTTTTTATCGATGACAGAATCCCAACAGAACCGCAGCATCAGCGGCAGCGCTTTGCCTTTGTTGTAATAGGCCTCTACACCTCCCAGACGATCATTCCAGCGCCCCACACTGACATCACTTGATTCGGTGTTATCAACATACTGGTAGGTGGTCTTATAACCGGCCCCATCCACCATCAGTGCCTGAGTAGCCAGCGCCGGTAGCGCCTTGGGATAAATAAAGAGAAATTTCCATTCGTCGTAGGGCAGCTTTTTATAGCCCAGTTCCGTGTGGGTTGCGGTATCACCTTGCGCAACAGACTGCGCTTTTCCTGTGGAACACCCTGTCACTGACACCAACAGACAAACAGTGAAAATGCCTTTAGTTAAGCTCATATTGCTATTCCTTAGCGTTTAATACTCAGAGGTGGTGAAGTCACCGTTTTTCACCGCGCTATCATGTAGACGCTGCTGATCATCCATATACCATACCGAACGTATCCAGTGGCCATTAGGCTTATTCGGGAAGACAAACGCCTTATCTTCTTTCGGGCCAAAACGATGGATAAATATCTCTCCCGTTTTAGGATCCACCCATAGATTACGATCGGACTCGATGTTCCATTTGGCGGAGCAATGGGTATATTTCCCGATAAGCAGTCGTTCCTCCTCGGTAAACGGCTGTGGAGCTTGCCCAAGTCGCACCGCTTTTCCTTGAGCAATGGCTTTATCAGACAATGGAATCAATTCTGGAGGAAGCTTAGTATCGGGATTTGCTGGGTCAATGGGAGCAAACAAGACTCCCGCCTCCTGAGCCGCATCCAGCATCACGCGCAGACAGACGTTAGCCCATTCATTGGGAATTGCCGTTCGCTCGAAAAACACCGCGGCCCCCACCTGTTTCTGAATTCCCCCCGACCGACGTTGATTGCTATTCATCACACCCACGGAGCGGGTTTTGGTGGTTATTTTTCCATGGGGTAACACGTATTTCAATGCAGGCAGAGACACCAACGCTTCTCTGGCTTTCTCCGCATTACGATATACCCGTGTAGCGGTTTCCTGGGTATCGTCGCTGACGATGTCAAATTCGGGGCAGCTCAGAAACAGACTCTCATTTTCCTGCAGAGGTGAACCCACCGGGTTATAACCCCCACCGATATCTGAATGCGATCCCGGTAAAGCAAGCTCGGGCCACATACCTTTAATACTGTTCAGGCTGAAGTTATAACGGTACTCATTCATCGCGGTGATCTGAAAGACTTTCTTCGCTACTGAAGGACGCAATTCCAGCTTCACCCTCGGATTGCTGCGGCCGTTAATGTCGAAGAAGTTGTTGATACCACCAATTGCCGCCACAGTGTCGAAAATGCCCAGGAAGCGGACTTCGCCGGAAGGTTTGCCGTCGTAATAATCGCCCCGAAGCCCTTTTGCAATCGCACTGGCTATAGCAGGGTCCTGCTCCATAACCCGATTGGCAAAATGCCGCGCCGCCGCCGCGCCACGGCTAAAACCAAATACATCAAACTGAATTTTCGCAATGCAAAAATCAGGGTTTAAATTAAATTCCATAAACTCTAATATCGCACGGGTGATCCCCTTCATCGCCTCATCAGTTTTTGTCACCACCCCCTCAAACACATCCAGAATACTGGTGCCCAGCCCCATACCTATAGCTGAGTCTGATTCGCCTGCCGCAGTACCTATCCCGGAAATGTACGTTCTTATTTGAGCTACCGTTTGGTTTTCCGACAGCAATTGGTTTGGTTTATAAAGCAAGTTTAGCCAGTGGATATTTGAGTAATATCCGCGATAGCTGCCATTTGAGAAACTGTCTTTATTGATTGCATTGAGAAAGTCTTCACAGCTTTGCGCATCTTTTTGATTCACACCCTGCTGAGGGGCATTGCATTCATTGAATTGCATTAAGCGAGAGGCTGTGTTTTCTCTGTTATTACCCGTACCGTCGAAAAAAACACCGATGGTTAACGTCACGCCTCGCACTGGCTTTTTCTGCGCAACAACCGTTTTCCATTCATTATGAATACTGGTTTTATGGGTGCCGTCAGTTACGTCATAACCCTGATATTTTGTCATTCCGCCTCTCCGTTGGTTTTTACTTTGCCAAACTCAGCTTTTACCGATGACGGGATTAACGTATTGACTGGTGCCGTTTTGCCTTCCTCGTCAGTAATTCCCTGTAGGACATCGCCATCTGCTGTTGTTATGCGATAAGGCGTTGATGGCTGAGGCGTCCCTTCATGATCGGTAAGAATAAAGCCACCACCAAACCCTCCCGGCATTTCAACTGGGGCGATATCAATACTGGCTGCCCCCATCTTCTGGGCGTTAGTGCATTTAAGCAGGATATTTCCCGGACAACCCAGCTCGATATTTCTGCCGCTCAGTTTGATATAAGCCCCGCCACAGGCAAGAATGAGCTCCTGTTCGGCAGAGATCGTCACTTTCCCTTCTGAACTTTGAATATCAAGATCTTTCTGCGCGTTAACAGATAGCGTGTCACTCTGGGCCTGGATATTTACCCGGCCTTTTGCCGCCAGCAGTTGCATACCCCGGCCATTCGCCAGCAGGCTGACGGCTTCCTCCGCCGCAACCGTGAACGACTGACCGGCACTGATATCGGTATTATCTCTCGACATGATCCCAACACTTTCACTTCCAGAAGCGAACCGCAGCGCTTTGGCACTGACCATTCCGATACCCTGTGGGGCATGCAATAGCATTCCCGGTGCGGTGAGATTACTTAACGTGGCGTTCAATTGTTGCTGGCTGCGAACATCCCCTTCGGTCGCCTTCGCAGAGGTTGCCGCCTGCGTCATGCTACGTGCCAGAGTTAATGCCTGCTCCAGTTGCCGGATAGCTTCGTCCATCTCCAGCATCGGCTCTTGCGCCTGGGGTTGACTATCCGCCGTGATGAAAACACCCTTCCCACCGCGGATACTTACCCAGTCATCCGTCCGCAACTCAGCCCCTTCACCACGAAGCACTCTTTTTACATCAACATTGTGCCCCAGGTTAAGCTGTGTCTTGCCGCCATACTCCGTACTGAGCTTAACGTGCTCTTCACCCCGCTTGTCCTCCATCCGCAGCTTGTTCAGGCCAGCTGTACGGATAACATTGCGCGTGCTGTTGGCTTCAGTAACGTGGTCAACGTGGCGGGAGTCGTGCAGGGCATGGGCAATATAAGGACGATCCGGATCACCTTCGTGGAAGGCAATGGCAACTTCAGTGCCCTGTATCAGCGGGAAGTGGAAGCCGTACTTATCACCGCCGTAGGGTTTGGCGAAACGCACCGGCATACTTTCCATGCCCTGACGTTTATCGTCACGGTCAGCATCGAATTTCACCCGGTACATGCCGGATGCATCCTGCCAGGCGTAGATATCGTTCTCTTTGGCGCTGGTCACTCGCGCCGTCAGGGTGCCACTCACCACCGGGCGCTTTTTCGCCGCCGGACGCCAGCAGCGATTTTCATAGTAAGGCATCGCCGCCCACTCCACCCGGAGGGCATTTTTACGGCTGGCGGAGTAACCCGCACTGATGATGACAAGGCCATTTTCGGTTTCACATGGCAGTGTCGGCGGGATAGCCGTTTCGGTGACAGTCAGCACCTGAGCTGGGCCCAGGGTATGGTCGGTACTGCTACCGGTCACCGTAGTCTGGGTGGACAGAAAACGTTCATGCTCCAGGCGTGCCCAGAAGTTACCTGTTTCCGCTGCGGGGTTAATTTTGTCGCCACGTTCAAGGTGACGCGGGCGATAATGGTACACATCGCCGTAGGTGTTCCCTTCCCCGTCCCCACGGGTCATGTCCGCCGGCACGGATGTCAGGACGTTCTGGGCTTCGCGGTGGTTGTAATCGCTGGCGGTGACCGAGCGCTCCACTACGTTATGCCAGACGTGCACGTCCCACACCGAGTCGGCCGCATTGTCATTCGCCCCTGACGGGCTGTTCAGCGGCAGTTTTTTACCGAACGTCCAGGCGCTCTGCTTGTCCGCGAAGTGTACCACTTCAGTCTGAGTGTCAGGCTGCAGGGTAAAGAAGTAAAAAATCCCCACCTCTGCCAGCAGGCGTTCAATGAAGGCGAGGTCGTTTTCCTGATACTGGTTAATCTGCTCACGCTTTGGATAATCGGCTTTGAGGGTAAACTCAAACTCCCAGCCTTTCAGGCCAAGCTCCGTGAGCACCTCTGCAACCACTTCCGGCACCGACTTGTTGACGAAAAAGCGATGAGTACGGAACTGATTCCCCAGTAATGCCAGGAATGGTTCCAGTACAATGCAGTACTGCGCTTTATCTGCTGAACCACCGGTACGCTCGAAACGGGTCACCACCCCGTGAACTACCTTGCGCTCCGCCAGTGAGAGCAGATTACCCGCGCCCATGGTCAGGGTCGCCGGCTTGCTCAGTATCTGGCGGGCATCAATGTTCTTGTCGGTACTGGTGAAGTTGATGGTGTAGCTGTAAAGCTCGCTCATCGCTTCTGAACCACTGAAGTCCTCCACGTCGATATCGGCCGTGCAGGAAGGGATATCGAGGCGGTAGCGGTTCAGGGCTTTTCCGGTGACGGTGGCCACCATCGTGTTCAGGGTATCCGTCAAGCTCATGGCGTTGACTCCATTGTGTATTCGGTTATTCCGTCAGGGCTGGCGCAGGCCAGCGTCGGTCAGAGAAGAAGAAAACGGATTACTTATTCGGGTGGTTGCGCAGCCAGTGGATCAGGGTCAGCAGGAGGTATGCCCCGACGCCGCTCAGCAGGGCTTTTATCAGGATGACCGTCATCGCAAGGTTATCCATCCCCTCTTCACCGTCACCCGGCACCGGAAGATGGTTGATGACAAAATCAGTAAGGTTGCCATCGGGAAGGAAGAATGACCCGAGCAACGCCAGGACCAGTACAAGCAGGATTTTCATTCTGCGCTCTCCGTGCGTTTCTTCAGGGCCTGTTGTGCCCGGCGCTTATCAACGTCGTCCTTTTCCTTAATCTCTTTCTCGCACTGACTGAAATCGGGCGTACCGCGCACATCAATACGGGCATAGGCCATCAGGCCGTTGCCACCCGGAACAGGAAACGTACCGCGGCTCAGTAACAGGCGGCGCAGATGCTGGAAGTCGCTGTAGCGACGCAGGGTGATACAGCCCCATGAAACACCGGTTCCGTCGCTGTTCAGCGGATGAAGGCGAAATCCGGTCCGGTTCAGACCATTCACATTCAGGCTGTCTTTTTTGGTTTTATCGCTGAACAGGGTAAACCAGTCGCTGTGATGGTTACGGTAGTGATGCCATACATCGATCGCCTCTGCCCTGGCGCGGTTATACAGGCTGCCGGCAGGGCGGTCAGTGACCCAGTAGGTCCCGACAGGTATAGCGGCTTTTTCATGGTCGGCACAATCAGGGTTATTGATATAGCGATCGATCCCCGACAACACTTCAAACGTCCCGATGCCGTAGCATTTCAGATACGCCGTTTTGCCATCTGCCGACAGGTTGCTGTAATCCATCATGCAAATCTGCATTTCAGCCTCCGAGCACCTCATTAAACGCCAGTACAATCCCTTCTTCATCATTCCAGCCGAGCGTCAGGGAGTGTGGTTTCTGCTTCGCGGCCATGTGAGTGAGCAGTTGCTGACTCAGCACCGGCAGAATTTGTTGATTAAGCAGGCTGTCAACGTTACGCGCCCCGGTATCCGGCAGCAGGCAGGCGGCAGTGAGTACATCACAGAGGCTCTCTTCAATATTCGTGGACAAGCCGTAATGACGATGCAGGCGCTTACTCACCTGGGCGAGCTTCATTTCCACGATGGTGCGCATGGCGGTTTCTGCCAACGGACGATAAATCACAGTCTGGAAGCGGGCCAGCAGCGCAGGCTGGAAGTGATCGCGCAGGATCGGGCGCAGCAGTTCCTGCAAATCGCCTTCAGTCGCTTCTGGTTGCTCATCAAGCAGTTGCATGATGTGGTCACTACCGAGGTTGGAGGTCATCAGAATAACGGTATTACGGAAGTCGATTTCACGCCCTTCACCGTCGCGCATAAAGCCACGGTCGAAGACCTGATAGAACAGGTTCATCACGTCGCGGTGCGCTTTTTCCACCTCATCAAGCAGCACCACACTGTACGGACGTTTTCGTACCGCCTCGGTCAGAATGCCGCCCTGCCCGTATCCCACATAGCCCGGAGGTGAGCCTTTCAGCTGTGATACGGTGTGAGGCTCCTGATATTCGGACAGGTTGATGGTAATGAGTGACTTTTCACCACCGTACAGCACATCGGCCAGTGCCAGCGCGGTCTCTGTTTTGCCGGTACCGCTCGGACCGACCAGCAGGAACACGCCCTGAGGACCGTTCTCAGACGTCAGGCCGGTTTTGGCCGCACGCAGACGCTGGGCAATAGCATTTAGGGACATGTCCTGACCCACCACACGCTTACCGATTTCAGCTTCCAAGGTCAACAGTTCCGTCTGCTCGTCTTTCATCAGCGAGGAGAGCGGCACGCCGGTCCAGTCGGCAATCACATTGGCCACGGTTCGGGTATCCACATCCAGCGACAGCAGCGGCGAGTTGCCCTGCAGCACCGACAGCTGATTTTGCAGAGTGGTGATATCGGCCTGGCGGCTGATGTCCTGACGCACTTCCAGCAGCTGTTCTGCCAGGCTCAGCTCGCGACCGTACTGACTCTCCAGAATATCGAGTTCGACAATCAGGTCGTTCTGCTGCTGCTCAATGGCGGTCAGACGTTCGCCGTGCTGGTTGCTGCCCAGCGCGATATCTTCCAGCAGCGCCTGCTTTTCGATTTCAAGCGAGGTGAGCTGCGCGTGATACTGCGTCAGCGCTTCCGGCACGGTGTCGAGACTCATGCGCACGCGGGCGCTGGCGGTATCGAGCAGGTCAACGGCTTTATCCGGCAGTTGTCGGCCCGTTAGATAACGGCGTGAAAGCGTAACGGCAGCGCGGACTGCATCATCAGTGATATGTACGCCGTGGTGTTCAGCGTAGCGGGATTTGAGACCGCGCAGCATCAGGCACGCCGTCTCATCGTCCGGCTCGTCTACCTTCACCATCTGGAAGCGACGCTCCAGGGCAGCATCGCGCTCAAAATATTGTTTATATTCAGACCATGTGGTGGCGGCGATAGTGCGAAGTTCGCCACGCGCCAGCGCAGGTTTCAACAGGTTGGCCGCATCCGCGCCGCCTGCAGAGTTGCCCGCCCCGATAATGGTGTGCGCTTCGTCGATAAACAGCAGGATCGGCACCGGTGACTGCTGCACGGCACCAATCACGTTTTTAAGGCGCTGTTCGAACTCGCCTTTTACGCCCGCGCCAGCCTGCAACAGGCCGAGGTCGAGGGTGCGCAGAATAATCGTTTTCAGGCTTTCCGGCACGTTGCCTTCAGCTATACGCAGCGCCAGCCCTTCAACAAGTGCCGTTTTGCCGACACCCGGCTCGCCGACCAGGATCGGATTGTTCTTACGACGACGGGAGAGAATGTCCACCATCTGGCGGATTTCAGTCTCGCGACCAAACACCGGGTCGATTTTGCCCTCTCTGGCTTTGGCAGTGACGTCAAGAGTGAATTTATCCAGCGCGTTCTGCAGGGCCGGGGCCAGCTCTCCCTCTTTTACCTCTGCGCCGACAGGACGCCCGACGAACTCCACTTCTCCGCCATGGCTCTGTGCCAGTTCCGCTTCCAGTTGTACTTCCGGACGTTCATCGGACTGCGCGTCGAGCAGCGGGCGCAGGCGTTCCAGCTGGCTCTGTCCCAGGGTCAGCAAGGGCCACAGACCATCACAGTGAGCAAGTCGCTGGTTCTCCGTCAGCGCCATCAGCAGATGCACGCTGCGGATGTGTTCTTCGTCAGCGAGGGAGGCCAGTAGCCAGGCCTCCTGCAGCAGGCTCTGAATGTTGTCAGAGAGCTGTGGACGGCTGCGCACCGAACGAGGCAGATTGTCGAGCCAGCCAAGCAAATCCTGCCACAGTGCATCCATATCCCACTCATAACGGCGTGCCAGCACCGTCAGGTCGCCCTCGCCCTGTTCCAGCAGTTTCAGCAGCCAGTGCTCAGGCAAAATCTCCGCATGGGCACGGGTCTGGCAGAGCGAGGCAGCCCCTTCCATCGCGCGGGCACAGTACGGATTCAGACGACGTAACAGGATGGCTGGATTTTCCATTTTTCTCTCTCTTGATGGCTTCCGGGCACGCTACCGCCCTTCGCTGTTTCCCGTTCAGGGGACCAAAGCGCATGCGGTCGGGCTGGCGGTTTGTGGTTTTTTGCTCAACGCCCGACGGGCAGACGCTCAGCAAAAAGAGCGGACAGAGAAGCCCTGTCCGCTTCGTGACTTACGCGGTGGCGCGTTCGTTCCAGGAGTCGGAATGAATGATGTTGCCGTCTTTGTAGGTCCAGGTGATTTTTTCGTAACGCAGTTCAATGCGCTCAAGGTGGTTGTGCTTCTCTTTAGATGGATCCTTGATGTCATACATTTCAGGATTCACTTTCACCACTTTCACGTTTTCCAGTTTGGTGTTGAAGTACTCCACTTCCTGGCCCGCGTCGTTGATTTTGTACCACTTGAATTCCGCAGACTTGAGGGTCTGACCGGTGGTCACAGCCTTGTAGAGGTACGGGCTGGAGGAGTCGATTTCCTTGGTGAACAGGAACGGGGTGTGGATACGGGTACCGGTCAGCTTGCCGGTGTTGTTGTCGGTCGGGATGTACAGGTTATGCTGCTGTGCAACCACTTCGATGCTGCCTTCACGATCCTGAACGTCTACAGAACCTTTAATGTCCGCGCCGCCGTCGTCTTTCAGCCAAAGATAAACAGGAATTGCCATGGAATTACTCTCCATTGTGTTGTGATGCGCCATCATCCTGCGATGACGCCTGGGTGTGGCCCGGTATCTGGCAGGCATTGGCCTGCGGTACCAGACTGATTTCGACACGGCGGTTGAGCGCGCGCCCATCCGGGGTGTCGTTCGTTGCGATCGGACGGCTTTCGCCATAGCCCTGCACCGCAAAACAGCTTTCCGGCACATCACCGGTATCACGCATCCAGTCGCGTACCGCTTCGGCACGTTTCAGGGACAGCGTCTGATTAAGCTTCGGGTTACCGGTGTTATCGGTATGGCCGGACACGACAATCAGCCAGCCCGGCTTCGCCTTAACGCCGACCAGCGAGTTCACCAGCATTTTGGTGGATCCGGCTTTCAGCGCCGATTTGCCCGAATCGAACAACGACATGCTGTCGAGGCGAATGGTTTTCGGACCCTGAATGATTTTCTTAATGACCGGTGGAGGCGGTGGAGGTGGAGCCCAGTCGCTGACGGCGGCCTCAATAGGTGGAACCAGGCGCAGCCCCTGATACAGTCCCAGGCGATAACGCAGTGGCTCCCCGCGACGCGCCCAGTCGTCCAGCAATGCGCCATCGGCTCTGAGGCGCTGCTGCGCACGCAGTTTCGGTGCAACAGGATTACCCGTCAGCTGGTGATATAACGCAAGGTGATCGCCAACATTACGAATGAGACGCTGGTTATTCATCCAGGACGCCAGCATGGCAAGTGCCAGGAAAATCCCACCCAGTAATCCGGCATAGCGCCAGAACACCATTCTGCGGCTGACGCCACGTCGGCGCGGCAACGCCGGCAGAAGCAGTTCAGGCAACGGCAGTGGCTCGGTGGCCACAACAGCATCCGGTGGCAGCGCCGTTACGGAAGTGATGTGCTGTTGCCAGAGACTGCCCTCGATACCGCTCACCGGCACCATGCACATACCCTGCACGCACGACTTCATCACCGGCAGTTCGCCGTGGCGTACCAACAACAGGTCATTCACCACGCAGCTCTGCCAGGAAAGCAGACTGTCCAGCCACAGGCCCTGACTCAGACGGGAAAGACGCCCGTCTGAGCCGGTCTCCCGGGTCCACTCCGTCAGTGACACATTGCCCTGACCAGGCTGATACACCTGAATACCGCTTCGCTGGCTGACCGTGGTAAACCAGACGGGCTCTGCCTCTGCGCAAGCCACAGGAGGTGATACCCAGGTCACGGTCCACAGCGGGGGAAGAGTGCCAAATGCCGCACGGCACTGGACGACAGCACGCTGCCAGCCCCGCAAAGACTGGGTAAAATCATCACCGGATGTGTGCTTTTCAGGTACCACCGCCAGCATGACGGAGATTTGTGACACCAGCGCCGGGCGGATCAGACTCAGATGTTGGGCAAGCAAGGGCAGCTGTTCTGCGTCTTTTACCCGCAGATACCAGCCCTGACGGGTTTCACGATGCCGGACAGACTCAGCGAACAGTGCGCGATTATCGCCACACACCAGAATGACCGCGCCCTGAAAATCTTCCGGGGGCAGGCTCTCGTCCACAATATCCCTGAGTGCCTGTGCCCGCAGCTGTGATGCCCGGCGCTGACGCCAGAGCATCGCTCCGTACATCAGAATGACCAGCAGGCTGAGTGCCACACGGCTCCCGGCCGACAGCGGCCAGAAGCCCAGGATAAGCCACAGTGCCAGTACGCCCGCCAGGGCGGTTAACAGACTCCGGTAAACATCACGCATCCTTTACCCCGGCCTGACCGTCTGACTCACCAGTTCGGTGAGGGAGGATGAAAGGAAGAACCACAGCCCCACCAGTACAGCCGCCCCGAGAATCCAGGAAAGCCAGTACAGACGACGACCGCTGCACAGGCGGGAGGCCCTTGCGACAATCGGCGCATCCTGCGAAAGCGTAAAGGCAGGTACCCGTTCACCCAGCGCCCGTACCACATCTTCACGTCGTTCATCGTCTTCAGCCCGGTACTGGCCGACAAAGCCCAGCTGCAGGGTACGGTACATACAGGTCAGCACTGCAATGTCAGGTGCCGTTTCTTTAAGCAGGTTGCGAATACGCTCCCAGAGCTCTTCACCGGCATTCAGGGTGCCAAAAAAATGCGCCTGCAGCGGATCGCGCCGCCACGTCAGGTAGCCGTCATCTGTCGACCCGCGATTCAGGACGCTCTCATCCAGCAGGGCACACAGCGCATAGACCATGTGATCCCGGCTGATATCGCTGTAGCCTGCCTCCGTCAGCGCGGCTTTCGCCTCCTGCACCAGGCGGCACGCCCGGCGGTAGAGCCCTTCCCCGTCGCGAACCTCCTGTCCGCCCCGGAGCTGACTGGCCATCAGCCAGCCGGGGTAGAACGTACGCTCAATTTGACTCATTTCTGATGTATTCATGTACGCAGCACCGCAAAGAGTTCAAGTTTCACCTCTCCCAGAGAACGCGGGGTATAGAAGGTACAACTGCCCATTTCAAGCATGGTCCGGGCCACGTCAGAACTCAGGTCCAGCGAGAAGTACTGGTTCTCCAGGCGCAGAGGGATCGCGGCGGGAACATGCGTCAGAGGATTGATCTCTATTCCGCTCAGCGCCACGTTCACCACATCCGAGACATCCTCAAAGCTGCCCGCCTTGCACAGCTGCGGGAACCGGGTCTGGAGCTCGTGATTCGGCATGGAGGAACGCACCGAGAGATAAAAATCGGCCCCTTCGCGCAGGCGCGCATCGTGAAGGGATCCTTTCCAGATTTGGTCCTGATGCTCAAGCTGAATACTGACAACCCGCGATGGCAGGCTGGCTTCCAGTAACTTATCCAGCAGGGCCAGTAACGGCGGGAAGACCCGTTCAGGTACGGCATGCTGGTACGCCGGAATATCACTGGCATCGTGCTCCAGCGAAAAGGTCAGCAGGCTGCCAGCCAGACGCGCCAGTTCACGCCAGAACAGTTCCGGATGACGCCCTGGGGTCTGCAGAAGTTCAGTGAGAACAGGCTCGGCACTGTTCAGGGCATTGAGCAGCCAGAACAGGGAGACATCCGCGACCGCAAAGTCAGCCATCCGCTCATTACTCTCACGGCGCATGGACATCAGACGCTTGCGTCGTGCCTGCAGACGAACCAGCAGATCACCCAGTTCAGTGGTCAGCAACGGGCTCGCAGAAACGGAAAGCATCGGCGGAATGAAAGCCGGGTCCCGGCTCCATTGCCCCTGTGCATTACGCACCAGACGGGCGACCGGACAGGTCAGATATGCGGTATTTTCCTGAGTGGACAAACGCAGTGTAATGGCATTACGCAGAATGGCCAGTTCACCGCTTTCACGCCCGGCCAGTTCCTGCACCACCACACGTTCCGCTTTCCAGCGACGCGGACGTTCACTGTCCTGCCCATTATCAAGGTTGCCACCGCTGGCGCTCAGCATCGGCAGTGCAACAACCACGTCAACAGTCTCACTACCCTGTTCTGCGGATAAATCACAGACTGGCGGAAGATTATCCGCCAGATCTGTATCAACAATCGTGCCATCCTGGAAACATATCACCAGACGGGTGGCATTCAGACGAGACAACGCCAGAGCGGCATCATCAAACTCTGCGGCCACCACGCCCCAGGGATAAGAAAACCCCATCCGGGCGACGGTGTCGGCAATATGCGCGTTCCAGCGGGCCTGTTGCTGGAACTGTTGCGGGGCAAGCGCAGCCCCGTCCTCCCAAAGCGGGCGATAAATTTTCATCCCTGATAACCCCTTGCCTTATGATTTGGCTTTCGGCATCTGGGAAACCAGCGACAGGTTGACATCCATCCCTTCCACCTGGAAGTGCGGCACGGCATACAGCTTCACGCGGAAGAAGCCCGGGTTGTCTTCGATGTCTTCCACCACCACTTTCGCGTCGCGCAGCGGGTGAGAGGCTTGTAGCTCGTCGCCCGGGTCGGTCATTTCGGTCACCAGACCGCGAACCCAGGTATTGAGCTCCAGCTCCAGCAAACGACGGTCCTTGGTGGTCCCGATGTTTTCACGCTGAATCAGCTTCAGGTAGTGCGCGATGCGCGACAGCAGGAAGATGTACGGCAGACGCGAGTTGATACGGCTGTTGGCCGTTGCATCTGAGGTGTCATACAGCGCAGGTTTCTGGGTCGAGTTCGCCGAGAAGAAGCAGGAGTAATCGCGGTTCTTGTAGTAGGACAGCGGGATGAAACCGAGGTTGGCGAATTCAAATTCGCGGGTTTCGGGGATCATCACCTCGGACGGGATCTTCACCTGATTGCCGGTACCGAGGTCATACAGATGGATCGGCAGGTCTTTCACTGCACCACCCGCCTGCGGGCCACGGATTTGTACGCACCAGCCGTTGTTGATGAAGCTGCGCACCATATTGGCCGCAAAGGCAAAGGAGGCGTTAGTCCACAGGTATTTGTCGTGCTCCGGGCCTTTCACTTCCTCGACATAGTTGAAGCTGCGCACCGGCACAGTGTCCGGACCATACGGCAGACGGCCCAGTACGCGTGGCATCACCAGGCCAATGTAACGACTGTCATCGGTCTCGCGGAAGGATTTCCACTTAATGTATTCTGCTCGGTCAAAGTAGTTGCCGATATCTTTAATCGCAGCAACTTCTTCCATAGAATCTTTCAGGAAGAATTTCGGACCTGCCGAACCGATAAACGGCATATGCGCAGCAGCTGAGACTTTGGAGATATTACGCAACAGCGCGACGTCCTGCGCAGAGGCATCAAATTCATAGGCAGAAATCAGTGCGGCAATCGGCTCTCCACCCGGGCTGTCGTACTCTGCGGTATAGGTGTGCTGGTATAATCCGCTCTGAATAATCTCCGGCGCATCTTCAAAATCCTGACGCAAGTCGTCTTTCGACAGGTCAAGCAGTTCGATTTTGACGTTTTGACGGAAATCGGTTTTATCCACCAGAGATTTGGCGCCACGCCACAGCGATTCAACACGCTGGAATGCCTCATGGTGCATCACCGCATCCAACTGGCGGCTAATCTGGTAATCGAGCTCAGCGATATGGTGGTCAATCAGCGTCTTGTCCAGCTTCTCGACTTTTGAGCCCGCTTTCGTCAGGCACTCCAGAAAGACCTGCATACCGGCCGTTAACCGCTCATCCGCCGTTGCATCCGACATCGCCTGCGCATCCTGCCAGATATCCAGCGCACTCAGCTCTGACACCGGACTCAGATTGATTTTTTCAAACAGGGATGCATACACACCGCCCGCTTCCGGACGCTCCAGTACCACACTCTCGCCACCAGCGGCGTTCTCATTTTTTACAGACATCAGCATTTTCTCTTCATTAATCCGTTAAACATCGCGACCGTCAGGCTTGCTTCGGTGCCAGGGCAGACAGCTCACTGCGCAATTCAGCGCTCAGCGCCGGGTCGAGCAGAATTTTTTCCAGCTCTTTACGGAAGGTTTGGTTGTCCAAAAGATTGGCTTTGAGGTCACGAAGGAGGTTACGCATGGCGAGCATGGCTTTAAGCTGAGGGATTTGGCGGGCTACCTGTTCCGGCTCAAAGTCTTTCATTTCATTGAAAGAAAGACTGACGTTTTCCTCACTGCCATCGCCGGCCAGCGTGTTTACAACGGAAAGGTTTACAGAAGGGGAAAACTCGGATAACACGTTGTCAAAATTGTTTTTATTGATACTGACAGACTCACGCTCCGACACGGGACGTTGCTCGGCGCCATTGCTGTAATCGCCCACCACCATTAATTTCAAGGGGAGCTCAGTTTTCTTGCTCGCTCCACCGGTATGCAAATCGAGTTTGAGATTAATACGCGCTTTGGGGATCTCGGACTGATAGGAGTTAGACATGGCTGTCCCTGTTCTATGGAATCGATAGAAATGGTCAATGCCACTGTGGAATTCATAAGAAAAGCTAACCCTGCCAGAACAACTATCCCTTCACGTCATCCAACGACGCCAACAAAACCAGGGTCAAAAGTAGGTACATTCCATTTACCAGCGAGCATGACACAGTGTTTTTAAGCATTTGTCTGAAGTTGGAGGATTTCGGATAAATACCTATTGCCGAAGTGTAAAAACGTTAGCCAGGCTATTGGAAACAAAAACATGTAACAAAATTTTACAGATAGCGAATTTAACAAAAATAGATCATCAAATTGATTAATAAGAACTTTCTTAGAAAAAACATCACAAACCGCATGGGGTAAGGGTGTGCGGAAAATGATCAGTTTGACTTAAGTACAAGATTGAGCAAATTACGACCACTTCGTGCGAAAAGTCTTATTTAAAACTTTATTAAAAAAATGAGAGGCCACACATGACTGGACAAGCAGAAAGATAACGATCCGACTTAGCAGCAAGGTTGTAAGCGTTAAGTGAGCACCGTATTGACGGCTATTTATTGGTAAGATCCACGTTCCATGGCAGGAGTTCAGCCACTTTGTTCGACGGCCACTCCGGCAACACGCTAAGGATATATCGAAGGTAAGCCTTCAGATTGATGCCATTTAGCCTGCACGTACCGATCAGACCCTACAGCAGCGCTCCACGCTCACCACCGTAATCGCTCCCGAAGAGCCGAGTCAGCCGGAGAGAATTTCACTCCGGCTGCTCACAGAACCGTATGTGACACTCTCGTGTCATACGGCTTTTGATCACTCATTCGATGCACCTGGTAAATACCAGTGAATAAACAACTTAGGATACCGTCTGCTGTTTGGCTAATGACGGTGAATGGTTCAGTTTGGGAAGGGCAGTAAACCGCCAACGTGGCTTGCCGCCTGCGCCCTGTAGATTGTCTGATTATTTATCGGATGGTGACGTAAGAAATGGGGTAACTGTTTAACGGTCATCGGCTCAAGGCTGGGTTATGCACGAGATTTATCTATACGACCTTGCAGCCAGACGTGAACCTCGCTTTGCAACCAGCGGGAGCTGCGTCCCAGCTTTATGGGTTTCGGAAAGTCCCCGTCTTTTATCAACTTGTAGAACCATTTATCCGTCAGGCCTGTCAGCCGAGTGATAAAGGCCATGTCAACAAATTGGTCGCTGAGCAGAGGGTATTCGTTTGTCATCGTTTTATCTCCAAAAGTAAGTGGAGAAGGCACCAAGCGAGATACCTTCAAACGATGTCGGGCTGACGTAATTTTTAATCATCAGGCCCATTCACTTGCCCCATTGAATGGGTGGGAATAATGTTTCCCTTAACTACCGACTTGACTGTTCGGTTGACGGGGTCTGCCTCTCAGAACCGGAGCCGGTACGGCGCTCAGCCAATAAATCGGCCGCTCCGTACGTTGACTTAATTTAGCCAGATAACTCAGGATGTACTGCATTCCCATGCGCCCGTGCGTATCTGATGCCGCGACCACCCATTCCCCTTTCGCGCGGTAAAACGATTTGGGTTCACATCGGTGGGTGTAACCCTCCCCATCGGTAATATCATCCCAGCGCAGTTGTATTTGCTCCCAGAATGGCCAGGCTTTTCGATGACGCTGACCGTCGATATAAAACGCCGCATGCACATGAAAACGGTGCCGTTCCGTATATTCCATGACCCAGACATGACCAACCAGCCCAGGGATATCTGCACATTGCGCTATCAGATAGGTCATATGCGCCGCCAGTTCATTCTCGTCTGCATCCCAAAAGGCATCACTGTCACGTCGATAGGCAAAATCGACCCTGAGCATGAGCAACTTGGAGTAGCGTGAAAATAACGCTTCCTGATGCATCTGTAATTGATTTTGTAAAATGCTGTCGGATTGATGATTCGTATTAAGGGTGTGTCTCATGATGATTCTCCAGTTTAGGTATCGCTATCATGAAATACCCGGAGGGCGTCATTTTTTAACGCTGACGCTCACGACAGGTGCCATGCGCAACGTATAACATCGAGATAATCCACCCTTGTCACTCAGCATAGATTCTGAAATTTCAGCACGAGGCAATCCTCTTAGGCGATCAGATGATGGACAGAGTAAACGCAGAATAATTCATTGACGGCGTTTGGGTCATCAACCTGTATTGGAAAGTTAGGTTAACGCATTAGGTGACGATATCGGTGCAACTTATCATCACAATGGTGTGTGGTGCTTATTATTTAATTAAATAATACTATTTACCTAAATAATTCATGGCGTCGTTAATTAAATATGATTATTATCGCCGTCAAGGGAAAGAAAAAACCTGCCAGCAACCATTTTCGGTTTTTACTCCGGCAACATATTCATCGAAGCCTTGTCATCAATCTTGTACTGTTCATCGTATCATTGACTCATGATCTCAAAATGGAAATAAAGTGTCATGAATGGACATTCAGCGAGGAGGGGGGTAACCATGGGCCGACAACATGAGCGTAACGTTAACATCCCGCTATGGTAGATAGCACATTGCTGCATGTTGATACCTGCATCGATGGACTGCCGCTGACGATTCGAGCATGATGTCAATTCAATACATCCAGAATGTTGTTTTCGGCTGACGAGAAAACCTGTGGCTATAGGGAAATCATCAAAAAACGTATGTGATAGTAGTGACAACGTGAGGATAAAAATGCGTATAAATGCGACAAAAAGTCGTGTATCATTGCGCCAATTCTACGGCATAGTTACGCCGTAATCGTCCGGATAATGCACTAATCCTTAGGGTGACTAACGATAATGAAATCACAACCAACCTTAAACTCCCCATTCCCCCTGCAGTCTAATGACATAGAAGCCTGCCATTTTTTCATTGATTACCTTGACGACAGAAGGCTCCTGCGAGACAACATACCCTTTCATTTTGATGGCCCGGCACATATCTGCAGCTATATTAACGATGAGCTAAATGATTACTTCGGAAAAGACACTAATTCTATTAATGAAGTGATATCGGATATGGTACATAACCTTAATGAACTCATGCCAACCGATGAAAACATGGCTCTGTTTCATAAAAACAAAAGAGCATGCTTCTGGTTTTGGTCTGAACTTCACTGTACAGATCGTCGGAGGCGTTTAAATTTCGACATCAAAAAACCCAACCCCGGAAACCACAGTGAAAGGGTTAAAGAGGTTGTCAGTAAATACAAAGCACTGTACTTATCAAAAAAACAACGCAGACTGCGTGAATTAAAAGAAGATTGGGCAAGAATAGTCAATAACGAATCATTTATGCGTTTTTTTTACGATATGGATGAAAGCACTTGTCAATACGTTTGGGACTATCTTTGCGCACCAAAATATAATATTAGCAATATGTACAACCCGGTGAGTCATGAAGAGAGAAATTTATCCATATTTAATTTCTTTGATTTTTACATTTCATCTTCCGCCGAAAAAGAGCTATTGGTAAATAAAATAAAGCCAGCCATCAATCAACGCAACCATAGAGAAAGGATGAAGGTTGGCAATATCAATAAACGATTCTATCTAAAAAATGAAAACGTAGAAAAACTCAAAGGGATCCTCACCAAAAGAAGAATGACGGCAGATGAGTACTTCAACGACATTATTGAGCGTGATTCCAATGGAAAGTAAATAGCTATTTAATTCTTATATCATCGCCCCCCCCCATTAAAGTCCGCACTTAGGTTAAATTAATGGGGTGTTATTTATTTTTTTTGCTTGTTCATGAGAAAACCTATTCAACATCAATAACTCTGCTCTGATATCAAGCAGGAACTCTCTACGCTAAAACTCAAAAAAATCTCACATCTATATTCCCCTCATGCTAATTCCGACAGAGAATGCTTTCTCTGCCTATTTGTTATTTTTCCGCAGGAGGATATATGCCTACCCCATCACCGTCTCAATCCGACAAGCCACAGCCCGTCTCTTTTTTTTCCTGGCAGACCCTGTACCGTATTTTTCGCATGCTCGGTACGCTACTGACTTTGGTCCTGCGTCTGTGGCTCATGTTGCAACCCGGTGGGCCACCGTTTCCATCGGCCCCAAAATCGTCCTCTTCCACCCGGTCCGACGTACACGGACCTGACAAGCACAAGGGTTGAACAGCCTCTAGCCTTCCCATATCACTCCGAGCGAAAATGAAATAAAGCTCGTTACAACAATACGTTACGCGTTTTCGTAGCCCCCCCGTCGCAGACCCGCCAATTGATCGTTTTCAACGATCGATTTCGCGTTATTGATCTGCACAACCCATTATCTTTGGCCTTCAACCGTCATTAAGATCGGCCAGGGCGACGTTGCGGATGCCATCTTTTCCTCCGCTCAACGGATGCCAACGCTTCAAGCAACCACGCCGGCATCACTTTCTCTGCGCGTTGGCACACCACCCTTCCCGGCAGTAGGAAGCCGGATAGCCTTTCCTCACGATATGACTGTCACACAGGAGACAACCGTCTATGGAGACTTCCCCACAGAATGCATCTTCACGCCTTACCCCTTCTTTACTTGGCTGGGGTATTGGCGCTTTGCTGTTTTCACTTCTGGTGGTCACGCGCAATACCGCCGGCCAGATCCAGGAGGCCAGCACCGGTACGCTGATACTCGCGGTTATCGTCGGCACGGCGCTGGGATGCCTCGGTGCCTTGCTGGGCCAGTTCTTGCGTAATCTCGCGCATCCCGATGCGGTCTATACCACCGGCGGCTTCTTCAGCCTGGTGGGGCTGCGTCTGTTCTGGCTTTGTGGGCCCCAACTGATTGGCCTGGCCGGCGGCGTATTCCTGGGCATTGCGCTGATAGTGCACTGATAACGACTGACTGGCCGGGGTGAGCACACCTGACTTGCCGCAATAAATTGGAAAACACGATTAACGAAAGGAAACAACCTCATGAAGATACTGATGACAGGACTTTTTTGCTGTGCCCTGGCGGCACCTCTTATGGCTCAGGCCGAAACCGGCCCATGGGCCAGCGGGTGGGGACAGGGAACGACAGAATACAGCGTGCGTGGCCAGGGACAATCGCAGCTCTACATCGGCTGCGATCCCTATAAGGCCATGTTCGTGATGTTCACCGATGCCGCGGGTCTCTCACTGACCAACTATGATGCGCAGACGCAAACGCGGTCATTTTATGTCTCTGTTGATGGCAGTGACCCCATCCTATTCAATGACGTGCTCTCCCGTGTGGGTGCGGATAGCGTGCGCTTCGCCTGGGACAAGCTGCGCAAAGGCAAGACGGTGGTCGTTAGCGGTGAAGGGATGCAAACCACCCGTTTTACGCTGAAAGGCGCCGGGCAGGTTTTGCCCGCGTTTTCGCAATCCGACTGTAAAGTCGGCGCCGCCATTCCCGCTGGTGAGAACTAATCTTTCCCCCTCCACGTTTATTCGCTAACGATGGCTCACTTCCCGTACCAGGCTCTCCGGTCGGGGAGTGAGTTCAACACGTGTTGCACGCTGCAGCAATAAAGACATGAATAACCTCAAGAGGTTAAGACTTTTCTCAGCAACCCTGTAATTTGTAAAGGATTGATCGCTTTCAACGATCGGTAAGATCGCATTGATCTGTACAACCAATTATCTTTGCCGCGCTGTCACCGTTAAGATCGAGCAGGATATTATTCGGTGGTAACTCTTTATTCACCCGGTGAATACCACGTAGCGCTCGACAATTTATCAGGATAAAACCCCCGTACTCAGCCATGACGAGAACGTCTGCTAACCGCACGCTTTCCCACGATAACGAGATTGACGGTTCAGGGAGCACGGCAGAAGGAACGGCGTTTTCTCCCTGCAGCCTTCCCGGGTTATCGGACCGTGGCGCAGCGCTCTTTTTACCCCCACGGACTCTTTCGGCCCTGAAGCGGCCTTTTGTATTTTTCTGAGGCGACGAACCATGAATGCCCATCGCACCACCGGCAAACGCCCCGTATCTCCGCTGGCCACACTCCCCGATCGCCGGGTACCCAATGCACTTTTGCACCGGGATAGTGTGCAGCGCATTCTCGTCATCAAGCTACGCCACTTCGGCGACGTCCTGCTGATGACACCGGTGCTGAGCACATTGCGCGTCAACTACCCCAATGCGTTGATCGACGTCCTGGTCTATGAAGGCACCGAGGCGATGCTGGCCGGCAATCAGGATGTTTATCTGGCCTTTACCGTGGATCGTGAACTCAAACGCGAGGGGCTGAAAGCGCAATACCGCGGTGAACATGCCTTATGGAACAGCCTGCGGACCGGCCATTACGATCTGGTGATTAACCTCTCCGATCAGTGGCGGGCGGCGCTGTACTGCCGTTTTCTCAAGCCGACCTTCAGTCTGGGGTTTCGCTATCCCAAGCGCGACAACCGACTCTGGCGGGCCTGCCATTCGTTACTGGTCGACACTGCCGACACGGCGCAACACACCGTGCTGAATAATCTCAGCATTCTGGCTCCCCTGGCCTTGCCCACGACAATCACGCAGGTGACGCAGGCCTGGCGGCAATCTGATGCGGATGACGTTGACCGGCTCAGCAGGCGCCATCACCTGACCGATTTTGTGCTGATACAACCGACTGCTCGCTGGGCGTTCAAGACCTGGACAGTGGACGGATTTAGCGCCGTGATTAACCACCTGACCGCCCAGGGCAGAACGGTAGTACTTACCGGCGGGCGCTCGCCGGATGAAGCCGCCATGATAAGCGCCATTATGGCCGGCTGCCTGTTACCACAGCGGGTGATTAATCTGGCCGGGCGTCTGGAGCTGCCTGAGCTCGCGGTGTTGATTGACCGGGCGCGGCTGTTTATCGGGGTCGACTCGGTACCGATGCACATGGCCGCCGCGCTAAATACGCCCTCGGTGGTGTTGTTCGGGCCCAGCGACCTCGCGCAATGGTCCCCGTGGCAGGCGCCCCACACGTTGCTGTGGGCCGGAGATTATCGCCCGCTGCCCGCCCCGGAAGCCGTTGACACCAACACCCGCGAGCGTTACCTCGCGGCCATCCCGGCCGGCGATGTGATACAGGCGGTTAACCGGCAGCTGGCATCCCTCGCCGGGTCTGCGCCGCGTTAACCCCGTTGCGGCCTTTCACCGTTTATTTTCTCTTATCAATGAGTACGCCACGATGCTATTCAACTCAGCAGTTTCCTCGTCGATACAGACGCCCCCTCAGCAGCGGTTGTTTGCGTTTACCGCCTTTTTGCTGGGTGTCTCCCTCCCGACCTCCAATCCCCTGATGAATATCTCACTGGGGCTGGTTGTCATCTGTCTGCTCTGGCAGCGCAATATCCGGCAGTGGGCTGCCCTGGCTTGCCATCCTCTGGTCTGGTTGCCGGTCCTGATGTTTGCACTGCTGGCGTTGTCATTGCTGACGCATGCTCACGCCTACGGCCCCAAGATGGTCGGCAAATACCAAAAGTTGCTGTATGTCCTGCCGCTGGCGCTGTTCTTCCTGGCGGACCCGCGGCTGATGACGCATTTTGTCCGCGGCTTTCTGTGGGCCAATGCCGCGATATTGGCCATCAGCCTCACCAGCGGGCTTGGTCATGTCACATTGGGCGGGCTGAATCCCGACAACCCTACGGTGTTTAAGCTGCAGATCACCCAGAATGTGTTTATGGCGCTGGCGGCGCTGGTCTGGTTGTCACGTGCTTTTGCCTGTAGCGGAAAACGGCGCTGGGGGTATGCGGGGCTGGTGTTGCTGGCGACGCTTAACGTTATGCTGATGGTGCAGGGGCGTACCGGGTATGTGGCGTTGGCCACTGGCATGGGCGTCTGGTTATTGCTTACCCTCCGGCGCAAGCAGCAAATGGCCGTGCTCGCCTGCGGCATACTGGCTATCGTGATGCTGGTCATGACCCCCAATCGCGCCATGGAGCGCCTGTCACTGGGTGTACAGCAGATTCAGGGATGTATTTGGGCTCCCGCCGAAACCGCCTATCAGGCCTGCGACAACTCCATGGGACAGCGCACCGCCTTCGCCCGGGAAGCCCTGCGCCTGATACAGCAATCCCCGCTGCTGGGCAACGGCGCCGGCAGTTTCTGGTACGGTAATGCACAAACCGGCTACGGCGTCCATAACCCGCACAATGAATACCTGCTGGAAACGGTGCAAAGCGGCTTGCTGGGATTGATGGCGTTTCTCACCTGGATGTGGAACTGCTACCGCGTTGCCTGGCGCTTGCCGCCAGTGCGCCGCAATCTGTTTGTTGCGGTGCTCAGCAGCTACATGGCCTGTAATATGTTCAATTCATTCCTGCTGGACTCGTCCGAAGGGCACCTGTTTGTCATTATCGCCGCGCTGCTGGCCGGGCTTTCTCTCAATGCACAGCAGCCAAAGCATATATGCGCCAGACCGCCCCATACATGATAATGGTCTGAGACGCCTAAAAACTACGCGCTTGTCAAAGGGGGTCATCCCCGGCAATCACAACCTGCCATCTCTGAGCAACACCAACATGCCCCGTTCATCTGAGCGGGGCATTTTTTATGGCGTGATACCAGCGTTTCTCACGGTCCCCACTGTGGCCGGCCCAATCCACCTCAACGTAAGGATAATTCCTGTGAAAGAGAATAGTGCCAACAGCACATCATCAACATGTCCGATAATCGATCGCTCAACACTGACTGCGAGTCTCGTTCGCGACGAAGATCGCCTGTCATTTTGGCTACAGCACTTTGGTGACTTTCCGCAATGGCTTCACCTCGAATCACCGATATTTTCCTGGCTCAACCTTCTGTGTAAGGACTACCACGGAGATTATTGGGAGTTTTACACCCTCAGTAACGGCGGCGCCTTTATCATCCCTTCGACGGAGAGAAAATACGCCCTCTTTAACGCCCTTAACGGCAATAGCGCAACGGTGAGACATGAAGCCGCCGGCATCATTGCTTGCCTCATCACTTACAGCCACCACACCTGCCGCACCGAATGCGATGCCATGACCGAACACTACTATCGCCTGCGGGATTACGCCCTTAGCCATCCCGAAAGCAACGCCATTATGCGCATCATCGACTAATCCTCCAGACAACGGCACCCCACATGATGAATATCACCTTATCTCCGGCAACCGCCGGTCTGCCCTTACCCACCCAACGCACCATTCAACGCGCACTGGCGTTGCTGGAGCAGCATTTACGCAAACCGGGTGTGCCCTTCACAGCCCCGTTCATGGTGCGTGACTGGTTGCGCCTGCAGATGGCCCGGCTGGAGCGCGAAGTCTTTATGGCGCTCTATCTCGACAACCAGCATCGCCTGCTGGCGCATGAGTCCCTGTTTAGCGGCAGCATTGCCAGCACCCAGGTGCATCCGCGTGAAATCGTGAAAGGCGCCCTGAAACATAACGCCGCCGCGGTCATTGTGGCGCACTGCCATCCTTCCGGGCATGCCGACCCCAGCGAGGCAGACCGACTCATCACCCAGCGGATACAGGACGCGCTGGCGCTGATTGACGTCAGGGTACTGGACCACTGCATTGTCGGCGGCCTGACCGTGTACTCATTTGCCGAACACGGGCTCTTATGATCCGTACGACGTCTTCAGGGGAAACAACATGCCATCAACCAAGAACGTCCCATCCTGGGGACTGAAACGCAACGTCACGCCGCAGTTTGGCGCACGTCTGGTACAGGAAGGAGAACGACTGCATTTTCTGGCCGACCGTGCTGACATCAGCGGGATTTTCAGCGACGCACAGCGCCATGATTTGGAGAATGCTTTTCCGCAATTCATCAACCACCTGGAGTTGATGCTGCTCTCCGGTGAGCTCAATCCGCGTTATCAGCACTGTGTCACATTGTATTGTCATGGCCTGACCTGCGAAGCCGGCAGCCTGGGCTCATACGGCTACGTTTACCTCTCGATTTATCCGACACCTGAAGCGCCCAGGTAAAACGCCCCCGCATTTTTAGTCTCACACCATTCTTATTATCCAACAAAGAGATACGCCTTATGCGAACAGTACCCGCGTCACACACTCGGGCGGCCCCGTCGTGCCCGTCCCCCATAATAGTCTGGCAATCTTTGCTCACCTACCTGCTGGCGCAGCACTACGGCCTGACGCTCAACGACACTGCATTCAGCGACGATGCCGTGATACACGCCCATATCGATGGCAGGATCTCCCTCGCGGATGCGCTGAATGCCATGGTGGAAAAGTTTGATCTGGTACGCATTGACCGCCGGGGTTTCAGCGGTCAGGCGCAATCGCCCCTTGTGACCGTCATCGACATCTTGCGCGCCCGCCGGGCCTGCGGCCTGATGACGCGAGCCGGCTACCAAGAGGTCACGCGTGCCATCCAGGGAGGCAAGCAACCATGAGCAGTGACACGCTCCCCACCAGCGCACTCCTCACGGGTATTCAGTGCAGTACCGCTCATATCACCGACGGAGATAACTCTCTGCTGTATTACGCCTCACGCCAGCAGGAGGAGTATGGCCACGGTGAGTGGCTCCATTTTACCGGCACGGGGTACCTGATTCGGCTCAATGCCTGGCAGCATCCGGTACTTCATCTTAAACGGTTAGGGGTGTCAAAAGCCTGCCGCCGGCTGGTTGTTACGCTGATGAACCATCACCCCATCGCTCTCCTGAACCTCGATGCGGCAGGCGAAATTCTATCGGGGATTGAGACCTTTGACTGGTGAACGCCCCCACATCCTCCCTGCCCCAAACACAATGACAGGTACCACAACATAGCACCCGCCCTTAAACCGGCGGGTGTTTTCATTATGGAGTACGAAATATGCAGACTGAACCTGAAGTATTAACCGGCCACACAGAGGTAATTTGCTCCACCAGCATTGAACGCATCATCACCGGACGTAATACCGCCCTGGAACAGATTGATGCGTTAATCCGCCAGCTTGATGCTATCTCAACGCTGACCAACAGCATCGGTGGTGGCACCGCCCAAGACTGGGGTATGCGGCCGGGACATCGCTACGACTGTTGGTTTACGGAAAAACCGGAAATCGCCATGAAAGCCATTACCCGTAGTATTGATCGCGATATATGGAGAGACCTGATGCTGAAGTCCGGCATGCTCTCTCTGATGGACGCACAGGCCCGTGCTGAGTGGCACAGCAGCCTGGAAAAAGAGGATATCCCAACCGTCAACGAAGCCAACATCCTCAGTACGTTTGAGCAACTCCATAAAAGTAAGGGAGCGGTATTTGAACGCGGCGTCATCAACACATTCAAAAGCCTGAGTTGGGACTATAAAACCAATAGCCCATGCAGGTTTGGCAAGAAAATCATTGTGGAAGGTGTCGTAAAGCACGACCAATGGGGATTTGGACTCAACTGGGGCTGGCAACGTGACCGGTTAGCGGATCTTGAACGCATGCTGATGCTCCTTGATGGCAAACCGATCCCGGACAATCGCGAAGATGTCACTCGCCGTCTTGGCGATCATATCCATTCAAAAAGGAGCAGTACCTACTATGAGGATGATATGTTCGCAATCAGGTACTTTCAGAAGGGAAGTACGCATATTACGTTCAAACGGCCTGACCTGATAGAGAAGATGAACGATATCATTGCCAGACATTTTCCTTCCGCGCTCCCCTCACGCACCTGAACACCATCGCTCTTTTACTGGCATGCTTGCATAAGCGAAGCGCCCCCTGTACAACGTTGCCTTGGCGTTTCTGGCATGTTTTTCGGGGGGCTCGTTCAGGTGTGCCGTGTAATGTATCGGGGACGCCACTTAATAGCCCCAATAGCACTCTGCCGTTCCCGATGTGGTCCCGCATGTCTACCCAAAGGGACTGAGGGTACAAATGAGGGTATAAAACAAACCGCATCAAAAATAATCATTAAATTTAAATAATTTATAGACAATTGTCGA
>NZ_MJAO01000036.1 GCF_001902635.1 Serratia marcescens
TGATAAAGTTTGACGCGACACGCGGTAAAAGGGCATCATTTGATGCCCTTTTTCTACGCTGTGAACTAGAACCTATCTCATCAGCGATTTTGCAGTCATAATCATTGGTGAGATGGGCTCTTAAACCGTATTGACTGAAATACGTCATGGCGTAAAACACCGGGATATCGCTAATGTGGTATCCGATCGGTTTGGTTTGCCTCGCAATGCGAGGCAAAGTTGTTTGTTCTGAATCATCATTGTGACAGGTTGGTTTATGAGTGCGAATACCGAGGCTCAAGGGAGCGGACGCGGCCTGGAAGCGGCAAAGTGGCTGATCGTCGCCGTTCTGTTGGTTGTGGCTATTGTCGGTAACTATTACTACCGTGATTTAAGCCTGCCATTGCGCGCGCTGGCAGTTGTGCTGATCATCGCCGTTGCAGGTGCAGTGGCTCTGATGACCACCAAAGGCAAAGCCACCGTTGCGTTTGCCCGCGAAGCGCGTACCGAAGTACGTAAAGTGATTTGGCCAACTCGTCAGGAAACGCTACACACCACGTTGATCGTTGCCGCGGTAACCGCCGTGATGTCACTGATTCTGTGGGGACTGGATGGTATTCTGGTCCGTCTGGTGTCGTTTATTACTGGCCTGAGGTTCTAAAATGTCTGAAGCTCCAAAAAAACGTTGGTACGTCGTTCAGGCGTTTTCCGGTTTTGAAGGTCGCGTAGCGCAATCGCTGCGTGAACATATCAAACTGCACGATATGGAAGAACTGTTCGGCGAAGTGATGGTGCCTACGGAAGAAGTGGTTGAAATCCGTGGTGGCCAGCGTCGCAAGAGCGAACGTAAATTCTTCCCTGGCTACGTGCTGGTGCAGATGGTGATGAATGACGCCAGCTGGCACTTGGTGCGCAGCGTACCGCGCGTGATGGGTTTCATCGGCGGTACTTCAGACCGTCCTGCACCGATCAGCGATAAAGAAGTTGATGCGATCATGAACCGCCTGCAGCAGGTCGGTGACAAGCCGCGTCCGAAAACGCTGTTCGAACCGGGTGAGCTGGTGCGCGTCAACGACGGCCCGTTTGCCGATTTCAACGGCGTGGTCGAAGAAGTCGATTACGAGAAGAGCCGCCTGAAAGTTTCCGTTTCCATCTTTGGCCGTGCAACGCCGGTGGAACTGGACTTCAGCCAGGTCGAGAAAGGCTGATCGAATAATCAGCAATGAGTGGCCCGTTGCCGCTTGTCAAAGGCGCGAAATTGAACTACAATTTCGCGCCTTTTGTTTTTAGATGCCTTGCCTGATGCATGTTGGGCGAGGTCAAACACGGGGAGCCTCTCACGAGGCGATACTACCCAAACCGAGGAAATTTAAATGGCCAAGAAAGTACAAGCCTACGTTAAGCTGCAAGTTGCAGCTGGTATGGCTAACCCGAGCCCGCCAGTTGGTCCAGCTCTGGGTCAGCAAGGCGTTAACATCATGGAATTCTGTAAGGCATTCAACGCTAAGACTGACAGCGTTGAAAAAGGTCTGCCGATTCCGGTTGTTATTACCGTTTATTCTGATCGCTCCTTCACTTTCGTTACCAAAACCCCGCCAGCAGCAGTTCTGCTGAAAAAAGCGGCTGGTATCAAGTCTGGTTCCGGCAAGCCGAACAAAGACAAAGTAGGTAAAGTGACCCGTGCTCAGGTACGTGAAATCGCAGAAACCAAAGCTGCGGACATGACTGGTTCTGACGTTGAAGCGATGACTCGCTCCATCGAAGGTACCGCTCGTTCCATGGGCCTGGTAGTGGAGGATTAAGAGATGGCTAAGCTGACCAAGCGCATGCGCGTGATCCGTGACAAAGTTGATGCTACTAAACAGTATGACATCACTGAAGCTGTTGCTCTGCTGAAAGAGCTGGCCACCGCTAAATTCGTAGAAAGCGTTGACGTTGCCGTTAACCTCGGCATCGACGCTCGTAAATCTGACCAAAACGTTCGTGGCGCTACCGTTCTGCCACACGGCACCGGTCGTTCCGTTCGCGTTGCCGTATTTGCCCAAGGCGCTAACGCTGAAGCAGCGAAAGCTGCCGGCGCAGAGCTGGTAGGTATGGACGATCTGGCTGACCAGATCAAGAAAGGCGAAATGAACTTCGACGTTGTTATTGCTTCCCCGGATGCAATGCGCGTTGTAGGTCAACTGGGCCAGATCCTGGGTCCACGCGGCCTGATGCCAAACCCGAAAGTGGGTACCGTTACTCCGAACGTTGCTGAAGCAGTGAAAAACGCTAAAGCAGGTCAGGTTCGCTACCGTAACGACAAAAACGGCATCATCCATACCACTATCGGTAAGGTTGATTTCGACGCAGACAAACTGAAAGAAAACCTGGAAGCCCTGCTGGTTGCGCTGAAAAAAGCAAAACCTTCTCAGGCGAAAGGTATGTACATCAAGAAAGTTAGCCTCTCCACCACCATGGGTGCTGGCGTTGCTATCGATCAGAGCGGTCTGTCTGCTGCAGCGAACTAATCGCCCTTGCGATTATCGCTTTGACTTGGGGCCGAGATTTGTCTAGAATCTTATGCCCCAAGGTTTTGCTATTGGCTATGCCGTAGGCAAAACAAAGATTTTTCGGTTGGAGCCTGGCCTATCCAGGCCTCCGTCCAAGACCGCAGGTGTATCGCAAGATACTTAATCCTTCCTGCGTAGACGGTGACAGAGCCTAAGAAAATTTTTCTTTTTTATAAAAGAATGTCTTTGCTGGATTCTGCTCACCGTGTTAAGCCGCTCGGCGTGGCGTGTTACAAAGCGCCGAGTGAAGTGAGTTCCGGGGGATTTTCCCCGGCTAATCCAGGAGCAAAAAGCTAATGGCATTAAATCTTCAAGACAAACAAGCGATTGTTGCTGAAGTCAGCGAAGTAGCCAAAGGCGCGCTGTCTGCGGTTGTTGCGGATTCCCGTGGCGTTACCGTAGATAAAATGACTGAACTGCGTAAAGCAGGTCGTGAAGCTGGCGTTTACATGCGTGTTGTTCGCAACACCCTGATGCGTCGCGTTGTTGAAGGCACTCCATTCGAATGCCTGAAAGACACGTTTGTCGGTCCTACCTTGATTGCATTCTCTCACGAACACCCGGGCGCTGCTGCTCGTCTGTTCAAAGAGTTCGCGAAAGCGAATGCAAAATTCGAGGTTAAAGCTGCGGCCTTTGAAGGTGAGCTGATCCCTGCGGCGCAAATCGACCGCCTGGCAACGCTGCCAACTTACGATGAAGCAATCGCACGCCTGATGGCAACCATGAAAGAAGCCGCTGCCGGCAAACTGGTTCGCACTCTGGCTGCAGTACGCGATCAGAAAGAAGCGGCGTAAGCCACTCTTTCTTAGCCTTTGCTAACGTATTTAAACTATTTCTGAATTTTAGGAACAATTGTTATGTCTATCACTAAAGACCAAATCCTGGAAGCAGTTGCCGCTATGTCCGTAATGGACGTTGTTGAACTGGTTTCCGCTATGGAAGAAAAATTCGGCGTTTCTGCTGCTGCTGCTGTAGCTGTAGCTGCTGGCCCAGCTGAAGCTGCTGAAGAGAAAACTGAATTCGACGTTATCCTGAAAGCTGCAGGCGCTAACAAAGTTGCTGTTATCAAAGCAGTACGTGGCGCTACCGGCCTGGGTCTGAAAGAAGCTAAAGACCTGGTTGAATCTGCTCCAGCCGCTCTGAAAGAAGGCGTGAGCAAAGATGACGCAGAAGCTCTGAAAAAATCTCTGGAAGAAGCTGGCGCAGAAGTTGAAGTTAAATAAGCCAACCTTTCCGGTTGCAGCCTAGTTTTTTAGGCTGATGGCTGGTGACTTTTTAGTCACCAGCCTTTTTGCGCTGTAGGGCGCCAGTAGCGTTTCACACTGTTTGGCTGCTGGTTTCGCCTCCCAATGTTTGTTTCTATTGACGACTTAATATACCGCGGTCTTTGCACTACCAGGAGTTCTGGGGGAAGGCGCGATGAAATGGTTTAAGCGTGATAGCAAGAGATATTGCGGAAAGTGTTCCCGCTTTCCGGTCGACAAAACGGTGTTGCATGAACTGTCCCTAATCGGACGGACAGATTGGGTCACTGATCAGCGAGCTGAGGAACCCTATGGTTTACTCCTATACCGAGAAAAAACGTATTCGTAAGGATTTTGGTAAACGTCCACAAGTGCTGGACATACCATATCTCCTTTCTATCCAGCTTGACTCGTTCCAGAAGTTTATCGAGCAAGATCCAGAAGGGCAGTACGGCCTTGAAGCCGCATTCCGTTCTGTTTTCCCTATCCAGAGCTACAGTGGCAATTCGGAGCTGCAATACGTTAGCTACCGTCTTGGTGAGCCGGTCTTCGACGTCAAAGAGTGCCAGATCCGTGGTGTGACGTTCTCTGCACCGCTGCGCGTAAAACTGCGCCTGGTTATCTATGAGCGCGAAGCGCCTGAAGGTACGGTCAAAGACATCAAGGAACAAGAAGTCTACATGGGCGAAATTCCGCTCATGACCGAAAACGGCACCTTTGTGATCAACGGTACTGAGAGGGTTATCGTATCTCAGTTGCACCGTAGTCCTGGCGTATTCTTCGACAGCGATAAGGGTAAAACCCACTCCTCGGGTAAAGTGCTGTACAACGCACGCATCATCCCTTACCGCGGTTCATGGTTGGACTTCGAGTTCGATCCGAAAGACAACCTGTTCGTGCGTATTGACCGTCGCCGCAAACTGCCTGCGACCATCATTCTGCGCGCGCTGAACTACACCACTGAACAGATCCTCGACCTGTTCTTTGACAAGATCGTCTTCGAAATCCGCGACAACAAGCTGCAGATGGAGCTGGTGCCAGAGCGCCTGCGTGGTGAGACCGCTTCGTTCGACATCGAAGCCAACGGCAAGATCTACGTAGAGAAAGGCCGTCGCATCACCGCTCGTCATATCCGTCAGCTGGAAAAAGACGACATTCAGAGCATTGAAGTACCGGTAGAGTACATCGCGGGCAAAGTGGTCGCGAAAGACTATATCGATACCAATACCGGCGAACTGATCTGCGCAGCCAACATGGAGCTGTCGCTGGATCTGCTGGCCAAGCTGAGCCAGTCCGGCCACAAGCGCATCGAAACGCTGTTCACCAACGATCTGGACCACGGCGCGTACATCTCTGAAACGCTGCGTGTCGATCCGACCAACGATCGTCTGAGCTCGCTGGTAGAAATCTACCGCATGATGCGTCCTGGTGAGCCGCCAACGCGCGAAGCTGCCGAAAGCCTGTTCGAGAACCTGTTCTTCTCCGAAGACCGCTACGATCTGTCCGCGGTTGGCCGTATGAAGTTCAACCGTTCTCTGCTGCGCGACGAGATCGAAGGTTCGGGTATCCTGAGCAAAGACGACATCATCGAAGTGATGAAGAAGCTCATCGATATCCGTAACGGCAAGGGCGAAGTGGACGATATCGACCACTTGGGCAACCGTCGTATCCGCTCCGTCGGCGAAATGGCCGAGAACCAGTTCCGCGTAGGTCTGGTGCGTGTTGAGCGTGCGGTGAAAGAGCGTCTGTCTCTGGGCGATCTGGATACCCTGATGCCTCAGGACATGATCAACGCCAAGCCGATTTCGGCGGCGGTGAAAGAGTTCTTCGGCTCCAGCCAGCTGTCCCAGTTCATGGACCAGAACAACCCGTTGTCCGAGATCACGCACAAGCGTCGTATCTCCGCACTGGGCCCGGGCGGTCTGACCCGTGAGCGCGCCGGCTTTGAAGTTCGAGACGTACACCCGACCCACTACGGCCGCGTGTGCCCAATCGAAACGCCGGAAGGTCCAAACATCGGTCTGATCAACTCCTTGTCCGTGTACGCACAGACTAACGAGTATGGCTTCCTGGAAACCCCGTACCGCCGCGTGCGTGACGGCGTGGTGACCGATGAAATCAACTACCTGTCTGCTATTGAAGAAGGCAACTTCGTTATCGCTCAGGCGAACTCCAACCTGGATGAAGAAGGCCGCTTCGTAGAAGACCTGGTCACCTGCCGCAGCAAAGGCGAATCAAGCCTGTTCAGCCGCGACCAGGTTGACTACATGGACGTATCCACCCAACAGGTTGTTTCCGTTGGTGCTTCACTGATTCCATTCCTGGAACACGATGACGCCAACCGTGCATTGATGGGTGCGAACATGCAACGTCAGGCCGTACCAACCCTGCGCGCTGACAAGCCGCTGGTTGGTACCGGTATGGAACGTGCTGTAGCGGTTGACTCCGGCGTAACCGCCGTTGCCAAACGCGGCGGTGTGATCCAGTACGTGGATGCTTCCCGTATCGTTATCAAAGTTAACGAAGACGAGATGTACCCGGGCGAAGCAGGTATCGATATTTACAACCTGACCAAGTACACCCGTTCTAACCAGAACACCTGCATCAACCAGATGCCGTGTGTGAATCTGGGTGAGCCAATCGAGCGCGGCGACGTGCTGGCGGATGGCCCATCGACAGACCTGGGCGAACTGGCACTGGGCCAGAACATGCGCGTAGCGTTCATGCCTTGGAACGGCTACAACTTCGAAGACTCCATCTTGGTCTCCGAGCGCGTGGTGCAGGAAGATCGCTTCACCACCATCCACATCCAGGAACTGGCGTGCGTGTCTCGCGACACCAAGCTGGGGCCTGAAGAGATCACCGCCGACATCCCTAACGTGGGTGAAGCTGCGCTCTCCAAGCTAGATGAATCCGGTATCGTGTATATCGGTGCTGAAGTGACCGGCGGCGATATCCTGGTCGGTAAGGTAACGCCTAAAGGCGAAACCCAGCTGACGCCGGAAGAGAAACTGCTGCGTGCGATCTTCGGTGAGAAAGCGTCTGACGTTAAAGACTCTTCTCTGCGTGTACCAAACGGCGTTTCCGGTACGGTTATCGACGTGCAGGTCTTCACCCGCGATGGCGTGGAAAAAGACAAGCGTGCGTTGGAAATCGAAGAGATGCAGCTGAAGCAGGCGAAGAAAGACCTGACTGAAGAACTGCAGATCCTGGAAGCCGGCCTGTTTGCGCGTATCCACGCGGTGCTGGTTGCCGGTGGCATCGAAGCCGACAAGCTGAGCAAGCTGCCGCGCGATCGCTGGCTGGAACTGGGCCTGACCGACGAAGAGAAGCAAAACCAGCTGGAGCAGCTGGCTGAGCAGTACGACGAACTGAAATCCGACTTCGAGAAGAAGCTGGAAGCCAAGCGTCGTAAGATCACTCAGGGCGACGATCTGGCGCCGGGCGTGCTGAAAATCGTCAAGGTTTATCTGGCCGTTAAACGTCAGATCCAACCGGGTGACAAGATGGCGGGCCGCCACGGTAACAAGGGTGTTATCTCCAAGATCAACCCGATCGAAGATATGCCTTACGATGAAAACGGCACGCCGGTAGACATCGTACTGAACCCGCTGGGCGTACCATCACGTATGAACATCGGTCAGATCCTGGAAACCCACCTGGGTATGGCTGCGAAAGGCATCGGTGAGAAGATCAACCAGATGCTGAAGCAGCAGCAGGAAGTGGCCAAGCTGCGTGAGTTCATCCAGAAGGCCTACGATCTGGGCGACGACGTATGCCAGAAAGTTGACCTGAACACCTTCAGCGACGACGAAGTGCTGCGTCTGGCAGAGAACCTGAAAAAAGGTATGCCGATCGCGACGCCGGTGTTTGACGGTGCGAAAGAGACTGAAATCAAGAAGCTGCTGGAAATGGGCGGTATCCCGACCTCCGGTCAGATCACGCTGTTCGATGGCCGTACCGGTGAGCAATTCGAGCGCCAGGTTACTGTCGGCTATATGTACATGCTGAAACTGAACCACTTGGTTGACGATAAAATGCACGCCCGTTCAACCGGTTCTTACAGCTTGGTTACTCAGCAACCTCTGGGTGGTAAAGCGCAATTCGGTGGTCAACGCTTCGGTGAGATGGAAGTGTGGGCACTGGAAGCATACGGCGCGGCTTATACCCTGCAGGAAATGCTCACCGTTAAGTCGGATGACGTTAACGGCCGTACCAAGATGTACAAAAACATCGTGGATGGCGATCACCGGATGGAGCCAGGCATGCCGGAATCCTTCAACGTACTGTTGAAAGAAATCCGCTCGCTCGGCATCAACATCGAACTGGAAGACGAGTAATCGTCATGCCGGCTCAGGCTCTCCGCCTAAGGGAGCCTGAGGGTGGTTGTTCAGGTCACACGGGTACCTACTGCGGTTGTGGGTACCCAACAGGTTTAACTCCGACAGGAGCCAATCCGTGAAAGACTTATTGAAGTTTCTGAAAGCGCAAACTAAGACCGAAGAGTTTGATGCGATCAAGATTGCTCTGGCCTCGCCAGACATGATCCGTTCGTGGTCGTTCGGTGAAGTTAAGAAGCCGGAAACCATTAACTACCGTACGTTCAAACCTGAGCGTGACGGCCTTTTCTGCGCCCGTATCTTCGGGCCGGTAAAAGATTACGAGTGCCTGTGCGGTAAGTACAAGCGCTTGAAACACCGCGGCGTGATCTGTGAGAAGTGCGGCGTTGAAGTGACCCAGACCAAAGTGCGTCGTGAGCGCATGGGCCACATCGAGCTGGCTTCGCCGACTGCGCACATCTGGTTCCTGAAATCGCTGCCATCCCGCATCGGTTTGCTGCTGGATATGCCGCTGCGTGACATCGAACGCGTGCTGTACTTCGAATCCTATGTGGTGGTCGAAGGCGGTATGACCAACCTCGAGCGTCGTCAGATCCTGACCGAAGAGCAGTATCTGGACGCGCTGGAAGAGTTCGGTGACGAATTCGACGCCAAGATGGGTGCGGAAGCTATTCAGGCCCTGTTGAAAAACATGGATCTGGAAGCCGAGTGCGAGCAGCTGCGTGAAGAGCTGAACGAAACCAACTCCGAAACCAAGCGTAAGAAGCTGACCAAGCGTATCAAGCTGCTGGAAGCGTTCGTACAGTCCGGTAACAAGCCGGAGTGGATGATCCTGACCGTGCTGCCGGTACTGCCGCCGGATCTGCGTCCGCTGGTTCCGCTGGATGGCGGTCGTTTCGCGACTTCGGATCTGAACGATCTGTATCGCCGCGTGATCAACCGTAACAACCGTCTGAAACGCCTGCTGGATCTGGCTGCGCCGGACATCATCGTGCGCAACGAAAAGCGTATGCTGCAAGAAGCGGTAGACGCCCTGCTGGATAACGGCCGTCGCGGTCGTGCGATCACCGGTTCGAACAAACGTCCTCTGAAATCTTTGGCCGACATGATCAAAGGTAAGCAGGGTCGTTTCCGTCAGAACCTGTTGGGTAAACGCGTTGACTACTCCGGCCGTTCCGTAATCACCGTAGGTCCATACCTGCGTCTGCATCAGTGCGGTCTGCCTAAGAAGATGGCGCTGGAGCTGTTCAAACCGTTCATCTACGGCAAATTGGAGCTGCGTGGCCTGGCCACCACCATCAAAGCCGCCAAGAAAATGGTTGAGCGTGAAGAAGCCGTTGTTTGGGATATCCTGGACGAAGTGATCCGCGAACACCCGGTACTGCTGAACCGTGCACCAACCCTGCACCGTTTGGGTATCCAGGCGTTTGAACCGGTTCTGATCGAAGGTAAAGCGATCCAGCTGCACCCGCTGGTTTGTGCGGCCTATAACGCCGACTTCGATGGTGACCAGATGGCCGTTCACGTACCGCTGACGCTGGAAGCCCAGCTGGAAGCGCGTGCGCTGATGATGTCCACCAACAACATCCTGTCTCCAGCGAACGGCGAGCCAATCATCGTTCCTTCTCAGGACGTTGTACTGGGTCTGTACTACATGACCCGCGACTGTGTTAACGCCAAAGGCGAAGGCATGGTGCTGAACGGTTCCAAAGAAGCTGAGCGTGTTTACCGCGCCGGCCTGGCGTCTCTGCATGCGCGCGTTAAAGTGCGTATCACCGAAGACGTCAAAAACGCCGAAGGCGAATGGACCACTCAGACCAGCATCATCGACACCACCATCGGCCGCGCCATCCTGTGGATGATCGTACCGAAAGGTCTGCCGTACTCGATCGTTAACCAGCCTCTGGGCAAGAAAGCGATCTCCAAGATGCTGAACACCTGTTACCGCATCCTGGGCCTGAAGCCGACCGTTATCTTTGCTGACCAGATCATGTACACCGGTTTTGCTTACGCAGCCCGTTCCGGCGCTTCCGTAGGTATCGACGACATGGTTATCCCGGCCAAGAAAGCGGAGATCATCGAAGAAGCGGAAACCGAAGTTGCCGAGATCCAGGAGCAGTTCCAGTCTGGTCTGGTTACCGCCGGCGAACGCTATAACAAAGTGATCGATATCTGGGCTGCAGCGAACGAACGCGTTGCGAAAGCGATGATGGAAAACCTGTCGGTAGAAGACGTGGTTAACCGTGACGGCGAAGTGGAACAGCAAGTTTCCTTCAACAGCATCTTTATGATGGCCGACTCCGGTGCACGTGGTTCCGCCGCTCAGATTCGTCAGCTGGCCGGTATGCGTGGTCTGATGGCGAAGCCGGACGGCTCCATCATCGAAACGCCAATCACCGCGAACTTCCGTGAAGGTCTGAACGTACTCCAGTACTTCATCTCCACTCACGGTGCGCGTAAAGGTCTGGCGGATACCGCACTGAAAACCGCGAACTCCGGTTATCTGACCCGTCGTCTGGTTGACGTGGCGCAGGATCTGGTTGTGACCGAAGACGACTGTGGCACCCACGACGGCATCCTGATGACTCCGGTTATCGAAGGTGGCGACGTGAAAGAGCCGCTGCGTGAACGCGTTCTGGGCCGTGTGACGGCAGAAGACGTCCTCAAGCCGGGTACGGCGGACATTCTGGTGCCTCGCAACACCCTGCTGAACGAGAAGGCGTGTGACCTGTTGGAAGAGAACTCTGTCGACAGCGTTAAAGTCCGTTCCGTGGTGAGCTGTGAAACCGACTTTGGTGTGTGTGCAAACTGCTACGGTCGCGACCTGGCACGTGGCCACATCATCAACAAAGGTGAAGCCATCGGCGTTATCGCGGCACAGTCCATCGGTGAGCCGGGTACACAGCTGACGATGCGTACGTTCCACATCGGTGGTGCGGCATCTCGTGCGGCTGCTGAATCCAGCATCCAGGTGAAAAACAAGGGTAGCCTCAAGCTGAGCAACGCGAAGTTCGTTATGAACGCCGCGGGCAAGCTGGTGATCACCTCGCGTAACACCGAACTGAAACTGATCGACGAATTCGGCCGTACCAAAGAAAGCTACAAGGTGCCTTACGGTGCCGTGATGGGCAAAGGTGATGGTGAAGAAGTTAACGGCGGCGAAACCGTTGCTAACTGGGATCCGCACACCATGCCGGTCATCAGTGAAGTCAGCGGCTTCATTCGCTTCGCGGACATGGTCGACGGCCAGACCATTACTCGCCAGACCGACGAACTGACCGGTTTGTCTTCTCTGGTAGTTCTGGACAGCGCAGAGCGTACCGGTAGCGGTAAAGACCTGCGTCCGGCACTGAAAATCGTTGACGCTCAGGGCGAAGACGTATTGATCCCAGGTACTGATATGCCTGCTCAATACTTCCTGCCGGGCAAAGCGATCGTTCAGCTGGAAGACGGCATTCAGATCGGTGCGGGTGATACCCTGGCGCGTATTCCTCAGGAATCCGGCGGTACCAAGGATATTACCGGTGGTCTGCCGCGCGTTGCCGACCTGTTCGAAGCACGTCGTCCGAAAGAGCCGGCAATCCTGGCTGAAATCAGCGGGATTATCTCGTTCGGTAAAGAGACCAAAGGCAAACGTCGCCTGGTGATCTCGCCGCTGGACGGCAGCGACGCTTACGAAGAGATGATTCCGAAATGGCGTCAGCTCAACGTGTTCGAAGGCGAAGTGGTGGAACGTGGCGACGTCGTATCCGACGGCCCAGAGTCTCCGCACGACATTCTGCGTCTGCGTGGCGTGCATGCGGTTACCCGCTACATCACCAACGAAGTGCAGGAAGTTTACCGTCTGCAAGGCGTTAAGATTAACGATAAGCACATCGAAGTTATCGTTCGTCAGATGCTGCGTAAAGGCACCATCGTTAGCGCTGGTGGCTCAGAGTTCCTGGAAGGCGAGCAGGCTGAAGTGTCTCGCGTCAAGATTGCCAACCGTCAGCTGGAAGCTGAAGGTAAGATCGCGGCAACCTTCTCGCGCGATCTGCTGGGTATCACCAAGGCTTCCTTGGCGACCGAGTCCTTCATCTCCGCTGCATCGTTCCAGGAAACGACGCGCGTTCTGACCGAAGCTGCCGTAGCCGGCAAGCGTGATGAACTGCGTGGCCTGAAAGAGAACGTCATCGTGGGCCGTCTGATCCCAGCCGGTACCGGTTACGCTTATCATCAGGATCGCATGCGTCGCCGTGCTCAGGGTGAAGCGCCGGTTGTTCCGCAAGTCAGCGCGGAAGAAGCGACGGCTAACCTGGCCGAGCTGCTCAACGCAGGCCTGGGCGGCAGCGACGACGAGTAATCGTCATCCGCGCCGCGGGCCCGGCTTGCCGGGCCCATCGCCAGATAAACCGCTCCTTCGGGGGCGGTTTTTTTTGCCTCACGCCTGGGGGCGGCAAACTTTGCTACTATGGTTACAACAGAAATTGGCCGGTGTTTTTACCTGACAACCAAGGACAGTGCGAATATGGACAGCCCCATCACCTTCGAAAAACTGACTGCGCAACACCTGCCTTACCTGTATGAGATCCGCTTTTCCGTCGAAGAGAACCCGCTGCATCCGCATCAAATTCAGTATCTGCAGCGCAAGCAGGCGCTGGAGGACATCAACCAGGGCGGTGGCTGGATCTGCAAGTGTGGCGACGATTATGCCGGCGTTGGTTTTGGGCTGTTCATCCCCGAACCGCTGATCGGCGGTTTGTTCGTGAAACCGGAATACCAGTCGATGGGGATCGGCTCCGCCCTGTTGGCGCGGGTCACCGCCTGGATGTTTGAGCACGGCGCCGAAGCGATCCATCTAACCACCGATCCCGGTTCCAAAGCCGAAGGTTTTTATCAACATCACGGTTGGGCCGTCGTCGGGCGGGATGAGTTCGGCCAGGCTGAGCTGGTAAAATGCAAAGAGAGTGAATAATGAAAATCAAAGGATTGATAACGTTACTGCTGCTTTCGCTGTTCAGCGCACCGCTGTATGCAGCCGTTGACTATTTTTACCTGAAACCGGTCGACGGCGAAAAGATCAAGGTGACCCGGCAGATGCTGGAGGCGATGCCGGCGCACACGATTAAAACCTCGACCAATTTCACCCCGGAAGAGGAGTTCACCGGCGTTGAGTTTGCGGAGCTGGTGAAAGCTTATCATCTGAAAGGGCAGTCGGTGCGTGCCTTCGCCTGGGACGATTACTCCTACTCAATGCCGATTGACGAGATGATTAAATACCGCGTTATCGTCGCCTACCAACGCGGCGGCAAGCCGATCGACGTTGCGGAACTGGGGCCGTTCGCCATTATTTATCCGCGCGATCAATACGCCGAGCTGAATAATCTGGATGTGAATGCGAAAACCGTCTGGCAAATAAAACGGCTGGAGATTAAGTAAGATGAGCAAAAAACTGATCGGTACTCTTATCGCGTTGGTTGCCATCTTCACCTTATTGATCCTGCTGATTGCCATTAACTTCGGCGGCGTAAAAGAGCGCTATAAGCAGATTGAGCCCAATCTGGACAACTACTCGGTGGCCGAGATCCTTTTTCTGGCGTTCGAAAGGACCAAAACCGCGCTGCTGCTCAGTGAAAACAATGATTACGACGCTTTCCTGATCAAAAAGAAGATCTTCTACTCGAAGATTCAGATCCTGGAGAGCCGCTCGACCTTCAGCGATTCTTTTTACTACGACGGCGAGTTCATCAAGAACGTTGCGCTGCTAAAGCAGCAGTACCGCACGTTGGACAGTCTCTCCGCCGGCTTGCTGGCGGGGCAAAAAAGCAAGGCGGATATTCTCTCTTATATGGATGATATCGAGGGCACGCTGGTCGATATCCAGGAGATTATTTATAGGATACAGATTAAAAACTTTACCGAAGTGAAAGGCATCATCCAGGATAATTCGAGTAAAGCCGAGATGTTCGCCATCTTTTCGCTGATTTTGGTGTTCCTGATGATGTTCCTGGTGCTGAGAAACGCCTTTTCGTTAAAAGAGATCATCAAGAACAAGAACATCTTCATCTCTTCCATCTATCACGAGATCGCCGGTTCGACGCAGGCTATCGTCATTGCTGCGGATATTATGGAGCACGAGCTGGCGCAGGAAGAGCTGAAAAAAGAAGCCCGCCTGATCTCCTATCACGGCAATAAAATCGCCGAACAAACGCGTGAGGTGATGGATTATTCTCGGCTCGAGATGGGGGAGGTCAAGGTCAATATTTCCACCTTCCGGTTGAATGAGGTGGTGGGCGATGCTGTGACCGGCCTCGACGCCGGGCGCGGCAATCGCCTCGTGGTTCACCGTTCGTCTTATGCCGGCTTGATTTGTTCTGATAAATATAAGCTCTACCGCATATTGGCCAACCTGCTCAGCAATGCGGAAAAGTTTACCCACCAGGGTGTGGTCACTCTCAATGTGAAGGTGTGTAACGGCAATCTGTATTTGCGGGTAAAAGACACCGGCATCGGATTCAACGTCAATAATCTGGATCGGTTATATAAGGCGTTCAATCAGGGAGTGGAGAGGGAAACGCGGCAGGGATTGGGTCTGGGTCTGACCATTATCAAAAATTACGTGACGACGATGAAAGGCGCCATCAAAGTCAAATCCGCCGAAGGGGTTGGCTCATCGTTTTTGATCCGCATCCCGGTCAAACTAACTAAAGAATAAGTTCGACAGCAACAGCGAGGAGATAATCAGCGGCTTGGTCGGTTTTTCCACCAGGTGCACGTCATAGTGCAGGATCATATCGCCGATATTTTTCTCATAATGATTCAACTGGCCGGTCAGAATGATGATGCGGGCGTGCGGATCAAGGGTGTCTTTAATTTTCTTCACGACGCGTTCGGAGGTCTCGCCGAAGTCCAGCAGCCAGTCCAGAATAAACGCCTCAAAGGACTGCTGCTCCAGCGCGGCCAGCATGGCGTCCGCCGTTTGAAAGGTCTCGGTCTCGATGCCGTATCGACCGGCGATTTTCTTCAACAGTTCGAGAATATCGCTGTCATTGTCCAGGATTGCGATACGCGGGGCCGGCAGAAAGTCTATCTTGTTGACTTTGTACAGCGGGGCATCGACGGCATGTTCCTGATTGGTGTTGATGATGAAAAGATCGTCTTTTTTGTAGGCGTAGGTTTCGTCGTTGTCCGCTTGCGTGACCGGGCGTTCGTCGACCTCAATGTTGCAGCGCTTGTGAATGCTGTTCATGATAAAGACGCCGTTATGCGTCCTTTGGCCGGCAAACGGCTCGTTGAAATACTGGAAAACCTTTTTGACTTCATCGAGGGTAATGCCTCTTTTGCCATCCAGTTTTTGTTTGGCACTGTTGTACTGAAGATTCAGTATGTTAGCCATCGTGGAGGCATGTTTTCTGTCGCCAACCCCTTTCAGAGTGAGCAACGCGCTGATTGCATCGATGTAATTTGGCGTTTTCTTCATGACAACCCTGGTTTTTTGGATGTTGACCGCGAGCGTGGCAAAACCAGCAGCACGAGGACCCGTGCTGGATTATAGATGAAGCCTCGGAGGTTGCGGTGATATCAGGTTGATTTTCCTTGGCAAACTCAAAACACACTCGATACTAAATAAAAAAACACTCAAAAGACATTCACATTTAACCGTTTATATGGTTAATTAGCGCACATACTGTGTGATTCGCGTCCTGGGGGGGTGCCAGTCTCACAAAATAAACCGCCTGCTCTTGTCCGTAAGCAGGGAGCAGGCGGCAAAAAGATCCGCGGCCAACACCAGGGCCATTGGCAACACCGGGGATTACCCATCCAGCCCATTGCAGCAGCGTTTTTTCCCACGTCCAACGCTTTCGCGTAGCACACTGACCGTCTCTGAATATCATTCTGGGTTATAGCTGAACGTCGCTATGCCATCCTTCTGCACGTCACCTGAGCCGACAAAACAACATGCCCGTAAGATCTCGCCGGCGCAGATTCGGTATAGGCGGTGTGCCGTTGGCGAGGAGCCGGAGTCGCGCACGAGTGTTTCCGGCGCGATCCGGGGTTGGATAAGGCGGGGCCATCGAGAGGGAGACGGCCCCGGCCGACGCCGGGTTTGGCGGTCGGCAAGGTCACTATAGCCGGGGAGCTTGCCGGCGCCAGCGCCACCGTTCGGCATTGCGCGGCCGCTCCAGCGTTTTCTTCACACGGCGGTAAACGTTGCCGCTTATTGCGCGCCGCGTCCCAGATAACCGTCCCAGTCTTTCCACACCGGCTGCAGCCCGGCGTTGCTGATGGCCTCGGCGACCTGCTGTGGCGTGCGGCCGTCGTGCGGCTCGAACTGTTCCAACTCCGGCGGCACGTCGTCGGCATAGCCGCCGGGCTGCGTCTTGGATCCGGCGCTGACGCTGTTGATCGCCACCGGGATCATATGATCGCGGAAGTACGGCGACTCACGCGTAGACAGCGACAGCTCAACGTCCGGCGCGAACAGCCGGAAGGCGCAGATCAACTGCACCAGCTGAGGCTCGCTCATGATCGACGCCGGCTCAATGCCGCCGGCGCAGGGGCGCAGACGCGGGAACGAGAGCGAGTAGCGGCTCTGCCAGTAGGTTTGCTGCAGGTAGAACAGATGTTCTGCCAGCAGGTAGCAGTCGGTGCGCCAACTGTGGGACAGGCCGATCAACGCGCCGAGGCCGATCTTGTCGATCCCGGCGCGCCCCAGGCGATCCGGCGTGGCCAGGCGCCAATGGAAATCCTGCTTCTGGCCGCGCAGGTGGTGCTGCAGATAGGTGGCCGGATGGTAGGTTTCCTGATACACCAGCACGCCGTCCAGGCCCAGCGTTTTCAGCTCGGCATACTCTTCCTGCGCCAGCGGTTGCACTTCCATCATCAGCGAGCTGAAATGACGGCGGATGGCCGGAATGTGCTGACGGAAGTAGTCCATGCCGACCTTGGTTTGATGTTCGCCGGTGACCAGCAACAGGTGTTCGAACCCCAGCGCCTTGATAGCCTCACACTCGCGTGCGATCTCTGCTGTATCCAGCGTTTTGCGCTTGATGCGGTTACTCATCGAAAAGCCGCAGTAGGTGCAGTCGTTGGCACACAGGTTGGAGAGGTACAGCGGCACATAGAAGCTGACCACGTTGCCGAAGCGCTGACGGGTCAGTTGCTGCGCGCGCTGCGCCAGCGGCTCCAGATACGGCGCGGCGGCGGGGGAGATCAGTGCCATAAAGTCGTCGCGCGTCAGCTTGTCGGCGTTCAATGCGCGTTCCACGTCGCGCGCGGTTTTGCCGTTGATGCGTAGCGTAATGTCGTCCCAATCCAGCTGTTGCCAGCGGCTACTGAAATCATCGGCCATCACTGTGCCTCCTCTGGCTGGCTGAGGAAGGCGGTCAGCGGGCTGGATGCGACCGCACCGCGCTGGCTTGAGCCCAACCCGGCACTGCGCGCCAGCTCGCCGGCCTCCAGCGCCAGGCGAAACGCCCGCGCCATCTGCACCGGATCGCGCGCCACGGCGATAGCGGTGTTCACCAGCACGGCATCGGCGCCCAGCTCCATCGCTTCCAGCGCGTGGCTTGGCGCGCCGATGCCGGCATCGACCACTACCGGCACCTTGGCCTGCTCGATGATGATCTCGAGGAAATCGCGGGTGCGCAGACCGCGGTTGGATCCGATGGGCGCGCCGAGCGGCATCACCGCCGCACAACCCACCTCTTCCAGCCGTTTGCACAGCACCGGATCGGCGCCGCAGTAGGGCAGCACCACAAAACCGTCTTTCACCAGGGTTTCCGCCGCTTTCAGCGTCTCTATCGGATCCGGCAACAGGTATTTCACATCGGGATGGATCTCCAGCTTCACCCAGTGGGTGCCGAGCGCTTCACGCGCCAGCCGGGCGGCGAACACCGCTTCGGCAGCGGTTTTGGCGCCGGAGGTGTTGGGTAACAGCCTGACGCCCAGCTGCTGCAGCGGCGCCAAAATGGCGTCGTTGCCGCCGCGCAGATCGACGCGTTTCATGGCCATGGTCACCAGCTGTGAGCCGGAGGCCGCCAGCGCCTCTAGCATTAACGCCGGGGTGGCGAACTTGCCGGTGCCGGTGAACAGGCGCGAGGTAAAAGTGGTATCGGCGATTTTCAGCATGTCAGCCTCCGGCGATCGCTTGAAACAGCAAAATGTCGTCACCGTCCTGCACCTGGTGGTCGGCCCAGTCGGCGCGCGGGATGATGGTTTGGTTGATCGCCAGCGCAGTGCCCGGCTGGTGGCGTTCCAGCTGGGTCAGCAGGGCGGCGACGCTGAGCGGCTGCACCAGCTCCAGCGGTTGGTCGTTCAGACGGATCTTCATGCCGCACCTCCGCATACCGGGCAGGCGCGGGCCTGACTCAGTTGCAGCGTGCTCCAGCTCTGCTGCTTGCCGTCGAACAGCCGCAGTTTGCCGCTGAGGGAGGAAGGCATGCCGGCCAGCATCTTGATGGCCTCCAGGGCTTGCAGGGTGCCGATCACCCCCACCACCGGGCCGAGAACCCCGGCGGTGCGGCAGTTGCGCTGTGGCTCTTCCTGCTCCGGGTACAGGCAGGCGTAGCAGCCGTGCGCATAGGGCGGCTCGAGCACCAGCAGTTGGCCGCTGAAACCGACCGCGCTGCCGCTGATCAGCGGCTTGGCGGCGGCGATGCAGGCGGCATTGACCTCATGACGGGTCGCCATATTGTCGCAGCAGTCCAGTACCAGATCGGCGCGGGCGACCGCGTCGCGCAGCGCTTGCCCTTGTAGCCGCTGCGCCAGCGGGATGGACTCGACCAATGGGTTCAGCGCCTGCAGATGACGTTGTGCCAGCGCCGCTTTGCCGGTGGCGGTATCGGCGCTGCGGTAGAGGATTTGTCGCTGCAGGTTGGTGACGTGCAGCTGGTCGTCGTCGGCCAGCAGCAGCGTGCCGACGCCGGCGGCGGCCAGATACAACGAAGCCGGGGAGCCGAGCCCGCCCAAACCGACGATCAGCACCGTGGCGCGTTTGAGTTTCTCCTGGCCTTCCGGGCCGACGTCCTCCAGCAGCAGTTGGCGGCTGTAGCGCAGGAACTCCTGATCGTTAAGCATCGCTCGGATCCTCGCCCTCGATCAGCCGCAGCAGCTCGGCCGTCGCCGCGCGCCAGTCCGGCGCCTGGGTGATGGCGCTGACCACCGCCACGCTGCCGACGCCGCATGCCAGCACCGCCGGCACGCGATCGATGCTGATCCCGCCGATCGCCACCGTCGGGTAATCCGCCAGGCCGGCGATATGGCGTTTCAACTCCGTCAGCCCCTGCGGCGCCGAAGGCATGTCTTTGGTCTGGGTGGGGAAGATGTGCCCCAGCGCGATGTAGGAAGGCTTCACCGCCAGCGCGCGCGCCAGCTCGGCGTCGTCATGGGTGGACACGCCCAGCCGCAACCCGGCGCGGTGGATGGCCGCCAGATCGGTGGTGTCGAGATCTTCCTGGCCCAGATGCACGCCGTAGGCGCCGTGTTTGATCGCCAGCCGCCAGTAGTCGTTGATGAACAGCCGCGCCTGATAACGCTGGCCCAGCGCGATGGCGGCGGCGATATCCTCTTCGACCTGTTCGTCCGGCAGATCCTTGATGCGCAGCTGGATCGTGGTGACGCCGGCCTCCAGCAGGCGAGCGATCCACACCACGCTGTCGACCACTGGGTAAAGCCCCAGTTTGTGGGGCGTTGCCGGGAAGGGGGTCTTGATATCAGTCATTGCTTGTCTCCTCTTGCAGCGTGCCGGCGCTGTGATATAGCTCGCTGCCGCGGGCGCGGAACTCGGCGGACATTTTCTCCATGCCGGTCAATTGCACTTCGATCGGTTTGGCGGCCTCCTGGGCTGCGGCGTAGTCGCGCACCTCTTGCGAAATTTTCATCGAGCAGAATTTCGGTCCGCACATCGAGCAGAAGTGGGCGATTTTGCCGGACTCCTGTGGCAGGGTTTCGTCGTGATAGGCGCGCGCGGTGGCCGGATCGAGTGCCAGATTGAACTGATCTTCCCAGCGGAATTCGAAACGCGCCTTTGACATGGCGTTATCGCGGATCTGCGCGCCCGGATGGCCTTTGGCCAGATCGGCGGCGTGGGCGGCGATCTTGTAGGTGATCAGGCCCTGTTTGACGTCCTCTTTGTTCGGCAGGCCGAGGTGCTCTTTCGGTGTGACGTAACACAGCATGGCGCAGCCGAACCAGCCGATCATCGCTGCGCCGATGCCGGAGGTGAAATGGTCATAGCCCGGGGCGATATCGGTAGTCAGCGGGCCAAGGGTGTAGAACGGCGCTTCGTGGCAGTGCTCCAGTTCTTCGGTCATGTTGCGGCGGATCATCTGCATCGGCACATGGCCTGGGCCTTCGATCATCACCTGCACGTCGTATTCCCAGGCGATTTTGGTCAGCTCGCCCAGCGTATGCAGCTCGGCGAACTGGGCTTCGTCGTTGGCGTCTTGAATGGAGCCGGGGCGCAGGCCGTCGCCGAGCGACAGCGAAACGTCGTAGGCGGCGCAGATCTCGCAGATTTCACGGAAATGCTGATAGAGGAAGTTTTCCTGATGGTGCGACAGACACCATTTGGCCATGATCGAGCCACCGCGCGACACGATGCCGGTCAGGCGTTTGGCGGTCATCGGCACGTAGCGCAGCAGCACGCCGGCGTGGATGGTGAAGTAGTCGACCCCTTGCTCCGCCTGCTCCAGCAGCGTATCGCGGAACATCTCCCAGGTGAGATTTTCCGCCACGCCGTTGACCTTCTCCAGCGCCTGATAGATCGGCACGGTGCCGATGGGCACTGGGCTGTTGCGCAGGATCCACTCGCGAGTTTCGTGAATATAGCGGCCGGTGGAGAGATCCATCACGGTGTCCGCACCCCAGCGGGTGGACCACACCAGCTTCTCCACCTCTTCTTCGATCGACGAAGTGACCGCCGAGTTGCCGATATTGGCGTTCACCTTCACCAGGAAATTGCGGCCGATGATCATCGGCTCCGCTTCCGGGTGGTTGATGTTGGCGGGAATGATGGCGCGGCCGGCGGCCACTTCCTGGCGCACGAACTCCGGCGTGATGTTGTCCGGCAGGTTGGCGCCCCAGCCCTGGCCCGGGTGCTGGTGGCGCAGCACCTCGCCGCGAATGCGTTCGCGCCCCATGTTTTCACGGATGGCGATGAACTCCATTTCCGGGGTGACAATACCGGCGCGGGCATAGTGCAGTTGGGTCACGCGCTTGCCCGGCAGCGCTTTGCGCGGCAGCGGCAGGTGTTCGAAGCGCAGGTGATCCAACCCCTCGTCCGCCAGTCGCTGTTGGGTGAAGCCTGAGCTGGCGCCGCTTAGGGTGGCGGTATCGCCGCGCGCGTCGATCCAGCCGGCGCGCAGCTTGGCCAGGCCGGCGTGTACGTCGAGCTCGGCCTGCGGATCGCCGTAAGGGCCGGCGGTGTCATACACCGGGATCGCCTCGTTCTGTTCATACTGCGGGTGGTCTTTGCTGCCACCGACCAGGGTCGGGCTGAGCTGAATTTCGCGCATCGGCACCTGGATATCGCTGCGCGATCCTTGCAGGTAGATGCGGCGTGAGTTCGGGAAAGCCATGCCTTGCAGGGTGTCGATAAACTGCTGAGCGGCTTCGCGTTGCGCTTTACGGGCGCGCGGTGGATTAACGTTAGACATAGCAAGTTCCTACCAGTGTGTTGGGTTGGGAAAGTTGCTTGTCTGGAGCTCGGAGGGAGTAATGATGGTGGCCGATAAGGCAGGGCGCCCGTAAGGGGAAGGCCGTGCCTGTGGCGATAGATTACTCTTGTTCCCTTCGCGGGTATTAACCCGATCAGGTTCCGCGGATCCCGAATTAACGGTCTCAGCCTGGCTGATTCGATGAACAAATCAGGCGCTAGGCACTCCGACAAGATGCCCCCCAGTATAGGAGGGATAAGAAAAAAAACTATAAAATTTTAACGCGCCGGATCCAGCACCTGGTCCGGCAGCGGTTGCTGCGCGGCTTCCGCCTCCAGCTGGATCAGCTTGTCTTCCAGCGCAAAGCGCGCCGCCAGCGTTTCGCCGATATCCGACAAGGCCTGATGGAATTCCAGACAAACCTCCTGATCGATATCCACTTCGGTATAGCGATCGTGGAACGCCATGATCTGTTCGGTATTGGCCCACAGCTTGGGATAGATGTTCACCGCCAGCGACATTTTCGGACTGGCTGCGCCTTCCACTTGTTTGATAATTCTGTCATAGATATGAAAATGCCCTGCGGAGAGATAATCCACCAGATTATGGCAAAAGTTCTCCAGCGCTTTTTCATTCAGCGGCGTATGCTTTTCTTTATTCGGTTTGAGGCCCACCAGGGTGCAGTAAGCGACCAGCAACTGCTTGCGGGCCTGAAGCCATTGATCAACTAATTCATTACTACCGCCAACGCGCTGAGTCAGGCTTTCCAAACGGTTGAGCATGTGTGACTCCGTGTAAGTAATAAAGTAACCGGTAAGTTATTAAAATGTAACAAAGCCGATTCGTAGAGTGCCAGTGAAGCTGAGGTTGTGCAACAACGATATGGAACTTGCATTAACGGGCAATGAAAACGGCTGGTGGATCGTCAGCCATGAAAGCAAACTTTGGTTACCGAACGGTGAATTGCCGTTGGGTACGGCTTCCGCCCTCGGGCTGCAGGGCCACATGGCGCGCACCATCGGTGAATGGGACGGCGCGCCGGTCTGGCTGGTGCGCCAGGCGATGTCGCGGGATATGGGCTCGGTGCGTCAGTTGCTGGATCAGGATCGCGGTCTGTTCCAGCTTGCCGGGCGCGGCGTGCAGCTGGCGGATTTCTACCGTTCCCATCGCTATTGCGGCTACTGCGGCCATGAAATGCACCTCAGCCGTACCGAAAGCGCCTGCCTGTGCGGCCACTGCAAAGAACGCTACTACCCGCAGATCGCGCCCTGCGTGATCGTCGCTATTCGGCGCGACGACCAGATCCTGCTGGCGCAACATGTGCGCCACCGCGGCGGTATCCACACGGTGCTGGCCGGCTTCGTCGAAGTGGGCGAAACGCTGGAGCAGGCGGTGGCACGCGAGGTGATGGAAGAGAGCAATATTGAAATTAAGAACCTGCGCTATGTCACTTCACAACCCTGGCCGTTCCCGCACTCGCTGATGATGGCCTTTATGGCCGATTACCATCAGGGTGAAATTCGTCACGATCCCAAGGAGTTGCTCAACGCCGGCTGGTATCGCTACGACCAACTGCCGCTGTTGCCGCCGCCCGGCACCGTGGCGCGCCGGTTGATTGAGGACACCGTGGCGCTGTGCCGGGCAGAATAATGTACAATGGCCGGCAGATTATTAAGGGAGCCCCATAAATGACTGAGTTGAAGAACGATCGCTACCTGCGCGCGCTATTGCGCCAGCCGGTGGATGTGACCCCCGTATGGATGATGCGCCAGGCCGGTCGTTATTTACCGGAGTACAAGGCGACCCGCGACCAGGCCGGTGATTTCATGTCGCTGTGCAAGAACGCGGAGCTGGCCTGTGAGGTCACGCTGCAGCCGCTGCGCCGCTATGCGCTGGACGCCGCCATCCTGTTCTCCGACATTCTCACCATTCCCGACGCCATGGGGCTCGGTCTGTACTTTGAAGCCGGCGAAGGCCCGCGTTTCAGCTCCCCCGTCACTTGCCGCGCCGACGTCGACAAACTGCCGGTGTTCGATCCGGAAGTGGAGCTGGGCTATGTGATGAACGCGGTGCGCACCATTCGCCGCGAGCTGAAGGGCGAAGTGCCGCTGATCGGCTTCTCCGGCAGCCCGTGGACGCTGGCGACTTACATGGTCGAGGGCGGTAGCAGCAAGGCCTTCACCAAGCTGAAGAAGATGATGTATGCCGAGCCGGCCACGCTGCACCTGTTACTGGACAAGCTGGCGGACAGCGTGATTCTGTATCTCAACGCCCAGATCAAAGCCGGCGCGCAGTCGGTGATGGTGTTCGACACCTGGGGCGGCGTGCTGACCGGCCGCGATTACCGCGAGTTCTCTTTGCATTACATGCACAAGATCGTCGACGGCCTGCTGCGTGAAAACGACGGCCGCCGCGTGCCGGTGACGCTGTTCACCAAAGGCGGCGGGCAGTGGCTGGAGGCGATGGCCGCCACCGGCTGTGATGCGCTGGGGCTGGACTGGACCACCGATATCGCCGAAGCGCGCCGTCGCGTGGGTGACAAAGTGGCGCTGCAGGGCAATATGGATCCGTCGATGCTCTACGCCCCTCCGGCACGCATCGCGGAAGAGGTGGAGACCATTTTGGCCGGTTTCGGCCACGGTACCGGCCACGTGTTCAACCTGGGCCACGGCATCCATCAGGATGTGCCGCCGGAGCACGCCGGCGCCTTCGTCGAGGCGGTGCACGCGCAGTCGGCGAAATACCACCGTTAAGGATCCGATGTGACCGATATGCAGGCCCTGCGCGCCGAGCAGCTGCGGCGCGCGGCTGAAGTCATTCGCTACGATGATCTGCCGGCCGAACCGCCGGCCTTCATCGCGGGCGCAGACGTGGGCTTCGAGCAGGAGGGGGCGGTGACGCGTGCCGCCATCGCCATCCTGCGCTATCCGTCGCTGGAGCTGGTGGAATATCAGGTGGCGCGCATCGCTACCGTCATGCCCTATATCCCGGGCTTCCTGTCGTTTCGCGAATACCCGGCGCTGTTGGCCGCCTGGGCGCAGCTGCGGCAAAAGCCGGGGCTGATTTTCGTCGATGGGCATGGCATTTCGCACCCGCGGCGCCTCGGTGTCGCCAGCCATTTCGGCCTGCTGGTCGATGTGCCGACCATCGGTGTGGCCAAGAAACGCCTGTGCGGCAAGTTTGCCCCGCTGGACGGCGCCGCCGGCGCGTTGGCGCCGTTGGAAGATAAGGGTGAACCGCTGGGCTGGGTGTGGCGCAGCAAGGCGCGCTGTAATCCGCTGTTCATTTCCACCGGCCATCGCGTGAGCGCCGACAGCGCGCTGGCGTGGGTGCAGCACTGCATGGCGGGGTACCGTTTACCGGAGCCGACGCGTTGGGCCGATGCTATCGCCTCGCGCCGTCCTGCCTTCCAGCGCTGGCTGCAGCAGCATCCGGAGGTGTCGCCATGAGCGATTTCGGGTACACTGCGCCGCAGATAACGCGTAAGAGAGTAAACCATGCTACGTAACCCAATTCATTTGCGTCTGGAAAGGCTTGAGAGCTGGCAACATTTGACCTTTATGGCCAGTTTATGCGAGCGTATGTACCCGAATTACCAGATGTTCTGCCAACAGACCGCGTTCGGCGATCCGGCGGTTTATCGCCGTATTCTGGATTTGGTGTGGGAAACGCTGGTGGTGAAGGACGCCAAGGTTAACTTCGACAGCCAGCTCGAGAAGTTGGAAGAGGCGATCCCGTCAGCGGAAGATTACGATCTTTACGGCGTTTACCCGGCAATCGATGCCTGTATCGCATTAGGGGAACTGATCCATTCGCGCCTCAGCGGGGAGACGCTGGAGCACGCCATCGCCATCAGCGAAACGTCGATTCGCACCGTGGCGATGTTGGAAATGACTCAAGCCGGTAAGGAAATGACCGACGAAGAGTTGGGCAGTTTGCCTGCGGTAGAGGAAGAATGGGACATCCAGTGGGAGATTTTCCGCCTGTTGGACGCCTGTGAAGAGCGCGATTTAGACCTGATCAAAGGGCTGCGATCCGACCTGCGAGAGGCCGGTGTCAGCAACATCGGGATAAATTTAGCGCAATAAGGCAACAAAACGTGATTTAACGCCTGATTTGTCATGCCTTAAGGCTTCACATCCGCACCCTGTCTGGTCTACATTTGGGGGGCGTAAAAAAAGTGGCTATCGGTGCGTGTATGCAGGAGAGTGCTGTCAATCGGCATATCCGTCGCACTCGATGCTTTGCAAACGATAAACACACTGTAAGGATAACTTATGAACAAGACTCAACTGATTGATGTAATCGCGGACAAGGCTGACCTTTCCAAAGCACAAGCTAAACTGGCTCTGGAATCCACCCTGGCTGCTATTACTGAGTCTCTGAAAGAAGGTGATGCAGTACAATTGGTTGGTTTCGGTACTTTCAAAGTAAACCATCGTAGCGAGCGCACTGGCCGCAACCCACAGACTGGCAAAGAAATCAAAATCGCAGCTGCCAACGTGCCTGCGTTCGTTTCTGGCAAAGCACTGAAAGACGCTGTTAAATAAGACCGCGCCTCGGTGAAAAGATTAAACAGAGGGGCGATGATGCCCCTTTTGTTTACTCGTCGGGCGCTCATGGCTGCTGGCATTGCCTTCGGCCTGAGCGCCTGCAGTTCCCATTCCGATACTCCCAGCTTTACCGCCAGCGGCTTCGTGGCCGATCAGGGCGTGATACGCCTGTGGCGTAAAGACGACGAGCAACATCGCCCGCAGGTGTTGGTCAGCGTCTACAGCCCTTACCGCGGCCCGGGTACCATCGCCACGCTGTACACTTACCAGGGCGACGTGCTGCGCCAAATCAAACGCAACGACGCCGACGGCGATCGAGATTCCATTCAACTGCGCTTTGCCGACGACGGCACGGTGAGCTTTATGCAGCGCCAGCTGGCGACACGCCGCGAACCGCTGACCAGCGATGAAATCGCCCTGTATCAATATCAGGCGCGGCGTATCCTCGAAGTGAGCAATGCGCTGCGTGCCGGCAAGGTGAAATTGCTGCAGGGGCGTTGGATGCAGGGTGAGGTGCAAACCTGCGACGGCCAACGTTTAAAACCGGGGATGGACGCCGCTTCCATCGCCTGGATCGAGAAGCGTGCCAGCAGTAGCAGCCGGCCGGTGAGCGTCGCCTGGCTGGAAGCGCCCGAAGGCAGCGAGCTGTTGCTGGTGGCGAACGACGATTTCTGCAGCTGGGAACCGAAAGAAGACCAGCTATAAAAAAGGCTCCGCGTAGCGGAGCCTCTTGTCATGACCTTGCACGGTCAAATCACTTGCCGCGCGCAATCGCGCGATAGCCGATATCCTTGCGGCAGAAGCTGCCCGGCCATTGAATGCCTTCCGCCAGCTGATAGGCACGTTGCTGAGCCTGCGCCACGGTGTCGCCCAGCGCCGTTACGCACAGCACGCGGCCGCCGCTGGTGACGACATCATCGCCCTGCAGGCGCGTACCGGCGTGGAACACTTTACCGTCGGCGCTTTCCTGCTGCGGCAACCCCTGGATAACCTCGCCGTTGCGATAGTCGCCCGGGTAACCGCCGGCCGCCAGCACCACGCCGAGCGCGGGGCGTTCGTCCCAGTCGGAGGTTTTCTCATTCAGGCGGCCTTCGGCGCCCGCCAGGCACAGTTCCACCAGATCGGAACGCAGCCGCAGCATGATCGGCTGGGTTTCCGGATCGCCAAAGCGGCAGTTGAATTCGATCACCTTCGGCTGGCCATCGGCTGAGATCATCAGGCCGGCATAGAGGAAGCCAACGTAGGTGTTGCCTTCCGCCGCCATGCCGCGCACCGTCGGCCAGATCACCTGATCCATGGCGCGCTGGTGGATTTCGTCGGTCACTACCGGCGCCGGAGAGTAGGCGCCCATGCCGCCGGTGTTCGGGCCGGTGTCGCCGTCACCGACACGCTTGTGGTCCTGGCTGGTGGCCATCGGCACCACATTCTCGCCGTCGACCATCACGATAAAGCTGGCCTCTTCGCCGTCGAGGAACTCTTCCACCACGATGCGATGACCGGCGTCGCCGAAGGCATTGCCTGCCAGCATGTCACGCACCGCCTCTTCCGCTTCCTGCAGCGTCATCGCGACGATCACGCCCTTACCGGCCGCCAGGCCATCGGCCTTGATGACGATCGGTGCGCCTTTGCTGCGCACATAGGCCAGCGCCGGCTCCACCTCGGTGAAGTTCTGGTATTCCGCGCTTGGGATGTTGTGGCGCGCCAGGAAATCCTTGGTGAAAGCTTTGGAGCCTTCGAGTTGCGCGGCGGCCTGTGACGGGCCGAAGATTTTCAGACCGGCGGCTTGGAAGGCGTCGACCACGCCGATCACCAGCGGCGCTTCCGGCCCGACGATGGTCAGGCCGATGTCATGGCTCTGAGCGAAAGCGACCAGGGCAGGGATGTCGGTGGCGGCGATCGCCACGTTTTCCAGATTGGCTTCCAGCGCGGTGCCGGCATTGCCTGGCGCAACGTAGACTTTATCCGCCAGAGGTGACTGGGCGGCTTTCCAGGCCAGCGCATGTTCGCGCCCGCCGTTGCCGATAATCAAAATGTTCATCAGGGGCTCCACGAATGGCGTGCGCCGAAGCGCACGCGGCAAAAGGAATTAATGGCGGAAGTGACGCATGTCGGTGAAGATCATCGCGATGCCGTGCTCGTTGGCGGCAGCGATCACTTCGTCGTCGCGGATCGAACCGCCCGGCTGGATCACGCAGGTGATGCCAACCGCCGCGGCGGCATCGATGCCGTCGCGGAACGGGAAGAAGGCGTCGGAGGCCATGGCGGATCCTTTCACTTCCAGCCCTTCGTCACCGGCTTTGATGCCGGCGATCTTGGCGGAATAAACGCGGCTCATCTGGCCGGCGCCTATGCCAATGGTCATGTTGTCGCGTGCATAAACGATGGCGTTGGATTTCACGAACTTGGCCACTTTCCAGCAGAACAGCGCGTCACGCAGTTCCTGCTCGGTCGGCTGGCGCTCGGACACCACGCGCAGATCGCCGGCGGTCACCATGCCCAGATCGCGATCCTGCACCAGCAGGCCGCCGTTGACGCGCTTGAAGTCCAGCCCCGCCACGCGTTGCTGCCACTGGCCGCAGGCCAGTACGCGCACGTTCTGTTTGGCGGCCAGCAGAGAACGCGCTTCCTGGGTGACGCTTGGCGCGATGATCACTTCCACGAACTGGCGGCTGATGATCGCCTGTGCGGTGGCGGCGTCCAGCTCGCGGTTAAAGGCGATGATACCGCCGAAAGCGGAGGTCGGGTCGGTTTGGTAAGCGCGCTCGTAGGCGGCCAGGATGTCGTCGCCGATCGCCACACCGCAAGGGTTGGCGTGTTTGACGATCACACAGGCCGGTTCGGCGAACTCTTTCACGCATTCCAGCGCGGCGTCGGTATCGGCGATGTTGTTATAGGACAACGCCTTGCCCTGCAGTTGCTCGGCGGTCGCGACGGAAGCTTCCTTTACCTCTTCTTCTATATAGAAGGCGGCCTGCTGGTGGCTGTTCTCGCCGTAGCGCATATCCTGCTTCTTGATGTAGTTGAGGTTCAGGGTGCGCGGGAAGCGGCCGGACGGCTGATCGGTCTCGCCGTGGTACGCCGGTACCAGCGCGCCGAAGTAGTTGGCGATCATGCTGTCGTAGGCGGCGGTGTGCTCGAACGCTCTGATGGCGAGATCGAAGCGGGTAGCGTAGAGCAGCGAGCCGTCGTTATTGTCCATCTCGGTGATGATAGCGGCGTAGTCGCCGCTCTTCACCACGATGGCGACGTCTTTATGGTTTTTGGCGGCGGAGCGCACCATGGTCGGGCCGCCGATATCGATATTCTCGACCGCGTCTTCCAGCGAGCAATCCGGGCGCGCCACGGTTTGGGCGAACGGGTACAGGTTGACGACCACCATGTCGATCGGCTTGATGTCATGCTGACTCATGACGGCGTCGTCCTGGCCGCGGCGGCCGAGAATACCGCCGTGGACTTTCGGGTGTAGGGTCTTTACTCGTCCGTCCATCATTTCCGGGAAGCCGGTGTAGTCGGAAACTTCGGTAACGGGTAGACCGGCATCCGCCAGCAGGCGGGCGGTGCCGCCGGTGGAGAGCAGTTCAACGCCGCGCTGGGAAAGCGCTTCGGCGAATTCAACGATACCGGCTTTGTCAGACACGCTGAGCAGGGCCCGGCGGATTGGACGAGGTTGTTGCATGGTTTTATCCCTTGGCTTTGGAGTCGCAATTAAAGAGCGTTACGTGAATGTCCACCTCGTTCTCTCTATAAGGAAAGGTTTTTTGCCTTATAGAGGGGCAGTCAGGCACAAATTCAGGTAACGCCCCCATAAAAGGGGGATCGTTTCGTCGCGGGGAATTGTAGCGAAAACGTTTGCGTGGTGCTCGTAAATTTTCCGTGCAAATCGCATCTGTGGATAACACTGTGTGCAAGTGGGTATAAGGCGGGGTTTTGCTGTGGAATGCAGCGAACGATCGTTTTTGCTGAAAATACCTATTGCGGCCTGCGCGGAAC
>NZ_MJAO01000037.1 GCF_001902635.1 Serratia marcescens
TTTAATTATGCCTGCTTTTTTAGCAGGCATAATGTTAAGCGAGATTTAGGGGCGTAGCTCAGTTGGTAGAGCACCGGTCTCCAAAACCGGGTGTCGCGAGTTCGAGTCTCTCCGCCCCTGCCATATTAAGAACCCTTTGCGAAAGCAAAGGGTTTTTTTTTGCCTGCTATTTTCACCAAAATTACGTTGAAAAAGAACGCGTTGGACGGCATTTGCCGATGCTCGCTTGTTCCTGGCCGTATCGTTCGCTGTCGATCTTTACCTCTTCCGGTCCCCTCAATCTCGCGCCGTTTTTCATTATCGTCTCTCAGAAGGCGATGAGCGTGTTTTAACACGAGATACGGGCACAACCACGATAGCGGCGTTTAAGGCCGCTATAGCGCTTTAGGCTGCGGTATTTAAAGGTATTTTAAGTAATTGCCGAATCAAAGGCTGCTGATCGCTGTTTTGCAACCAAACGGCGTACAGTGGACGGATAATCGGCGGGATCTCGGCGGCGGCGACCAGCTGCGGGTACTCTTTTTCCCACTGGCTGGGCAGGAAAGCGCATCCGCCAGTGGTTTCCAGCAGTTGGCGGGTTAAGTGAGCGGAAGTGGTGGTGAGTACCGGCACGCTATCACCTTCCAACATGCGGCTTTCTTGTGGATGGAAGTCGGCGCCCCATTCCAGTTTGATGTAGGGCATTGGTGCCTGCTTGTCACGGCGCGCAGACGAGAACAGCCGCAATGAAAAATTACTCAGCTGCTGGCTGGCCAACTCATCCATCTTCGGCGGCTCAGTGGTGATCAGCAAATCGAGCTGCCTTTCATGCAGCTGTTTTACCAAAGAATGCCTTAACGCCACTCTGGCTTCGAGTTGCAGCGCTTCACGTTGCTGATAGAGCGCCTGCAGCCACGGGGTCAGATAGGCTTCCCACAGCGAGGCGGTGGCGCCGATCGACAGCTCGGTGTGTTGCAGCGATCGCACGACCTCTTTTTTCGCCAGTTGCCAGGTGTTCATCAGGCTCTCGGCATAGGGCAGCAGCCGCTCGCCGGCGGGGGTCAGGCGGATATTATTGCGATGACGGGTGAATAAATTTGCGCCTAACTGATTTTCTAACTGACGGATGCGGAAACTGACCGCGGACTGCGTTAAGTACAAAGATTCTGCGGCTCTGCCAAAGTGACGCGTTCTACTGACCTCCAAAAAGGTTTTCAGTAATTCGGTATCCACACCTATCTCCAAAAAAATTTGTCGTTAAGATTTAAATGTTTTGTTTTACACGCTGTCAAGCCTATCTAATACTCCGCGCCATAAACAGCACGGCCATAAGAGAATTAGGAGCGTGTCAGATGGCGGATAGCTTCACCACGACCAATCGTTTTTTTGATAATAAACACTACCCTCGCGGGTTCTCCCGTCACGGCGATTTCACCATTAAAGAGGCGCAATTGCTAGAGCGCTTCGGCTATGCGTTCAACGAGCTGGACTCGGGCAAACGCCAGCCGGCCACTGAAGAAGAACAGCTGTTCGTCGCAGTGTGCCATGGTGAGCGCGAAGCGGTTACCGAGCAGGAAAAAGTATGGGCTAAATATCTGGCGCGCACACGCCGCCCGAAGAAATTCCATACGCTGTCCGGCGGTAAACCGCAGGCTGACGCAGTAGAAGATTACAGCGACAGCGACGACTAAAGACGATGGGGCCGGTGGGCCCCATTTTCTATTCCAGGCTGCGATGCAACTGCAACAACAGGCGGTCCATACAGCGGTAGCCCAGCGCTTCGCTGAGGTGGCTCCTGTTGAGTTCCGCATCCCCCGCCAAATCCGCCAGCGTGCGCGCGACTTTCAAAATGCGCTGCCAGGCGCGGACCGATAACCCCAGCGTGTTTAACGTCGTCTCCAAAAACTCGGCGTCTGCCGCCTGCAGAACGCAATCACGTTCCACTTCGCGGTTGCTCAACAGCGCGTTGACTTTGCCGGCGCGTTCGAGCTGACGGGCGCGTGCCTGCCGCACTCTTTCCCGCACCTGATCGCTGCTTTCTCCATTAGCCTGCCGCTTGCTGAGCGCACCCGGCGGCAACAGCGGCACCTCGATAGACAGATCGAAACGGTCGAGAAAAGGCCCTGACAACCGGGCGAGATAACGCAACACCTGCTGCGGTGAGGCGCGATTATGCATGCCCTGATAATGCCCGGTCGGGCTGGGATTCATCGCCGCGATCAATTGTACCCTGGCGGGGAAACAGACCTTGGCGTTGGCGCGGGAAATCACGATCTCGCCGGATTCCAGCGGCTCACGCAGCGCATCCAGTACCTTACGTTCGAACTCCGGTAGCTCATCCAGAAACAGCACGCCGTTATGCGCCATGGAGATTTCTCCTGGGCGCGGCAGTGAACCGCCGCCGACCAGCGCCGCCATCGAGGCGCTGTGATGCGGTGCGCGGAACGGCCGGCAGCGCCAGGACAGAGTGGTGGGGATATGATGCTGCAAGCTGGCGACCGCCAGGCTCTCCAGCGCTTCACGCTCCGTCAGCGGCGGCAGCAGGCCTGTAAGTCGGCTGGCCAGCATGGTCTTGCCGGTACCTGGCGGCCCGATCAACAGCAGGTTATGACCGCCGGCGGCGGCGATCTCCAACGCTCGTTTGGCCTGTTCCTGGCCGATGATATCGCGAAGATCGGCGCTTTCGCACGGTTTATCCGGGGCGGGAGGCGTGGCGGCAACCGGTAGATCGCCCTGGCCGAGCAGAAAGGCGCAGACCTCCAACAGGTGCCGGGCGGTACGGGGCTGTGACTGCGCGAGCAGGCCGACCTCGCCGGCGTTGTCCGTCGAGAGGATCAGTTGCCGCTCGGCTTCCGCCGCCGCCAGCGCGGCCGGGATTGCGCCCCTGACCGCGCGCAGCGCGCCGGACAGCGCCAGTTCGCCAAGAAACTCGTAGCGCGCCAACGGTGCGAGGGGCAGTTGCTCGGAGGCGGCGAGGATCGCCAGCGCTATCGGCAGATCGTAACGCCCGCCTTCTTTCGGCAGATCGGCCGGCGCTAAACTGACGGTGATGCGCCGGGCGGGAAAGGTGAAACCGTTGTTGATTAGGGCGCTGCGAACCCTATCGCGGGCTTCTTTCACCGCGGTTTCCGGCAGACCGACCAGCGTCAGACCGGGCAGGCCATTGCTGATATGCACCTCCACCGTTACGGATGGGGCCTGAACGCCGATGATAGCGCGGCTATAGATTACCGCCAGTGACATATCGCTCTCCTTGCTGAGGGCGAAATGATGCGCGATTCACCTTGGCATTGCGCGGTATTATTCGCGATTTTTCCACGAGACTCGCAGCTTAATCACCGATTTTCATCGAAGTTAATGAGATTGTGAGATCCGTATCGCAGTCTGCGGCAATACCCATTAACAATTCGCTGAGGGCTGCAACACATTAACAGCCTGTACGCATTGCAACCATAGGCTTAATGGGTGTATTTAACAATTGATTAAAAGAAAAATCACTTTTTTAACAAACTCCGACCGCCGCCGCATTCTGCCCGGCAGCCGCTAAGCCTCCTGACTTCGTACTCTACGGTAGGGATAACACTATGTTTGGTTGGACCCCGCTGCAACGCAACGCGGCAATCGCCAGCTTTTCAAGCTGGACGCTCGATGCTTTCGATTTTTTCGTGCTGGTATTCTTACTCAGCGATATCGCGCAGTCCTTTCACGTCGGCCTGGAGCAAGTCACGCTGGCTATTTTGCTCACGCTGGCGGTACGGCCGATTGGCGCGTTGATCTTCGGGCGCGCGGCGGAAAAATATGGCCGCAAGCCGATCCTGATGCTGAATATCGTCTTCTTCTCGACATTTGAACTGCTCTCTGCCGCTGCGCCCTCATTGACGGTTTTCTTGCTGTTGCGGGTGTTGTACGGCGTTGCGATGGGTGGCATCTGGGGCGTGGCATCATCGCTGGCGATGGAAACCATACCGGACCGTTCGCGTGGTCTGATGTCGGGCATTTTCCAGGCCGGTTATCCGTTCGGTTATCTGTTGGCGGCGGTAGTGTATGGCCTGCTGTTCGAAACGGTGGGCTGGCGCGGGATGTTCGTCATCGGCGCGGCGCCGATCCTGCTGCTGCCGTTTATTTATTATTGCGTGCAGGAGTCGCCGGTGTGGCTGGCGGCGCGTGAACGCAAAGAAAGCACCGCCTTGCTGCCGGTGTTGAAGAGCCATTGGAAGCTGTGCTGCTATCTGGTGCTGCTGATGGCGGCGTTCAATTTCTTCTCCCACGGTACGCAGGATCTGTATCCGGTCTTTCTGAAAGTTCAGCACGGTTTCGATCCTAAAACCGTCAGTATCATCGCCATTAGCTACAATATCGCGTCAATTATCGGTGGCGTATTCTTTGGCTCATTGTCGGAAAAAATCGGCCGTAAAAAAGCGATCATCATCGCCGCGCTGCTGGCGTTGCCGGTGATCCCGCTGTGGGCGTTTTCCAGCGGTTCTCTGATGCTGGGGATCGGCGCTTTTTTGATGCAGTTCATGGTGCAAGGCGCCTGGGGCGTGGTGCCGACCTACCTGACCGAGCTGGTGCCGGCCAATACCCGCGCGGTGCTGCCGGGGTTCGTGTATCAGCTGGGTAACCTGATCGCCTCGGTCAACGCCACGCTGCAGGCCGCCATCGCCGAGCATCATGGGCACAATTACGGCCTGGCGATGGCGATCGTCGCCGGTACGGTGGCGGTGGCGATCGCCCTGTTGGTGTTCTTCGGCAAGGATACGCGCGGCAAGGCCATCACCGGTGCCGTGAAAAATCCGGGCATGGGTACCCATGTGTGAAATCCGGGCGATATGCATGAGGTATGACCAGGTTAACGCAAAAAAAGTGTTGTCATGCCGCGCGCGGCTGTGGTACCTCTGTAAGCATCAGTTCTAAATGAGCACAGTGAACAAACCCATTATGAAAGCCTTTGCCCAAGTGATTAGCCTAGTCGTGATTAGCGTGGTGGTGATTATTATCCCACCGTGCGGGGCTGCACTTGGACGAAGAAAGGCTTAGCAAACAAGCCGGAATCGCAAGAGAACCCCCGCACCGTCAGGTCCGGGGGTTTTTTATTGGCAAGAGAAAAGTTGAGCAAGGGGTAGAGCATGGAAAACAGAACAAAATCCCGTAATTGTCGAAGTAAGGCGGGTAAATAACTATGAATGGCGCTCAGTGGGTAGTTCAAGCGTTGCGTGCGCAGGGTGTGGATACCGTATTCGGCTATCCGGGCGGGGCCATCATGCCGGTGTACGATGCGCTGTACGATGGCGGCGTGGAACACCTGCTGTGCCGCCATGAACAGGGCGCCGCCATGGCCGCCATCGGCTACGCCCGTGCCACCGGCAAAGTCGGCGTCTGCATCGCCACTTCCGGCCCCGGCGCCACTAACCTGATCACCGGCCTGGCCGATGCGCTGCTCGATTCCGTCCCCGTGGTCGCCATCACCGGCCAGGTGGGTTCCGCGCTGATCGGCACCGATGCCTTTCAGGAGATCGATGTTCTCGGCCTGTCTCTGGCCTGCACCAAGCACAGCTTCCTGGTGGAGTCATTGGAGGCACTGCCGGGCATCATGGCGGAAGCTTTCGCCATCGCCGCCGGCGGCCGCCCCGGCCCGGTGCTGATCGATATCCCGAAAGACATCCAGCTGGCGCAGGGCGACTTGCACCCGCACCTGATGCCGGTTGACGAAGCGCCGGCGTTCCCGGCGGCGGCGTTGGCAGACGCGGCCGAGCTGCTGGCGCAGGCGCACAAACCGATGCTGTACGTCGGCGGCGGCGTTGGCATGGCGCAGGCGGTGCCGGCGCTGCGCGAATTTATCGCCGTGACCCGCATGCCGAACGTCGCCACCCTGAAGGGGCTGGGCGCGCCGGATGCGCAAGATCCGCTGTACCTCGGCATGTTGGGCATGCATGGCGCCAAGGCTGCCAACCTGGCGGTGCAGGAATGCGATCTGCTGATCGCCGTCGGCGCGCGTTTCGATGACCGCGTGACCGGCAAACTGAACGCCTTCGCGCCGCACGCCAAAGTGATCCACATGGATATCGATCCGGCGGAGATGAGCAAGCTGCGTCAGGCGCACGTGGCCCTGCAGGGCGATCTGAAAACGTTGCTGCCGGCATTGCAGTGCCCGCTGAACATTGCCGCTTGGCGGCAGCGGGCAATGGCGCTGAAAGCCGACCACGCCTGCCGCTACGATCACCCTGGCCAGCCGATCTACGCGCCGTTGTTCTTACGCCAGCTGTCCGCCCGCAAGCCGGCCAACAGCGTGGTGACCACCGACGTCGGCCAGCACCAGATGTGGAGCGCGCAGCACATGACGTTCGAGCGCCCGGAGAATTTCATCACTTCCAGCGGCCTCGGCACCATGGGGTTCGGCGTACCGGCGGCGGTAGGGGCCCAAATCGCGCGTCCGCAAGATACGGTGATCTGCGTCTCGGGCGATGGCTCCTTCATGATGAACGTGCAGGAATTGGGCACCATCAAGCGCAAACAGCTGCCGCTCAAGATCGTGCTGCTGGACAACCAGCGTCTCGGGATGGTGCGTCAATGGCAGCAGCTGTTCTTCGACGGCCGCTACAGCGAAACCAATCTTTCCGATAACCCCGACTTCCTGATGCTGGCCGCCGCCTTCGGCATTCCCGGCCAGCGCATCAGCCGCAAGGATCAGGTGGAGGGCGCGCTCGAGGCGCTGTTCAACACCGAAGGCCCTTATCTGCTGCAGGTCTCTATCGACGAACTCGAAAACGTCTGGCCGCTGGTGCCGCCGGGCGCCGGCAACGAAACCATGTTGGAGGAAATATCATGATGCAGCATCAACTCTCGATCCAGGCGCGTTTTCGCCCCGAAATGTTAGAGCGCGTATTGCGGGTCGTGCGTCATCGCGGCTTTCAGGTTTGTGCTATGAATATGGTTTCCCCGGCCAACGCCGACAACATCAATATCGAATTGACCGTTGCCAGCCCGCGCCCGGTTGCTCTGCTGTCATCTCAATTAAGCAAACTGATGGACGTCTCCTGCGTCGAGATCCAGCAACCAACATCACAACAAATACGCGCCTGAGGCGCCGAGAAGGATAAATAACAATGACGAAGAAAGCCGATTACATTTGGTTCAATGGTGAGATGGTTCCCTGGGCTGAGGCCAAAGTGCACGTGATGTCGCATGCGCTGCATTACGGCACGTCGGTGTTTGAAGGGGTGCGCTGCTACGACTCGCACTTAGGGCCGGTGGTGTTCCGTCATCGCGAGCATATGCAGCGCCTGCACGACTCGGCGAAAATCTACCGCATGCCGGTTTCGCAAAGCGTCGACGAGCTGATGGAAGCCTGCCGCGCCACGCTGCGCAAGAACAACCTGGTCAGCGCGTACATTCGCCCGCTGGTGTTCGTCGGCGATGTCGGCATGGGGGTCAACCCGCCGGCCGGTTATAAAACGGACGTGATTATCGCGGCGTTTCCTTGGGGCGCGTACCTGGGTGAAGAGGCGCTGGAGCAAGGTATCGATGCGATGGTCTCCTCCTGGCACCGCGCGGCGCCGAACACCATCCCGACCGCGGCCAAAGCCGGCGGCAACTATCTTTCCTCCCTGCTGGTGGGCAGTGAAGCGCGCCGCCACGGCTATCAGGAAGGCATTGCGCTTGACGTGCACGGCTACATTTCCGAAGGGGCGGGCGAGAACCTGTTCCAGGTGAAAGACGGCGTGATCTACACCCCGCCGTTCACCTCTTCGGCGCTGCCGGGCATCACCCGCGACGCGATCATCAAGCTGGCGAAAGACATGGGCTTCGACGTGCGCGAGCAGGTGCTGTCGCGCGAATCGCTGTACCTGGCCGATGAAGTGTTCATGTCCGGCACCGCGGCGGAGATCACGCCGGTGCGCAGCGTGGACGGCATTCAGGTCGGTATCGGCAAATGCGGCCCGGTGACCAAACAGATCCAACAGGCGTTCTTCGGCCTGTTCAGCGGCAAGACAGAAGACAAGTATGGCTGGCTGGATCCGGTAAATCCCTAACGACAAGGCTCGCCGCGCAGCGTGGCGGATGACAAGACAGACAAGATAAGAATATCCAGGCGGTTCGTTCGCCGCCTGTCATAAATACATTTGGAGTGAAAAGAGCATGCCTAAGTACCGTTCCGCCACCACCACCCACGGCCGCAATATGGCGGGTGCCCGCGCATTGTGGCGCGCGACCGGGATGACCGACGCCGATTTCGGCAAGCCGATCATCGCCGTGGTCAACTCCTTTACCCAGTTCGTTCCGGGCCACGTGCATCTGCGCGATCTGGGCAAACTGGTCGCCGAACAGATCGAAGCCTCCGGCGGCGTGGCCAAAGAGTTCAACACCATCGCGGTGGATGACGGCATCGCCATGGGCCACGGCGGCATGCTCTACTCCCTGCCGTCGCGCGAGCTGATCGCCGACTCGGTCGAATACATGGTGAATGCCCACTGCGCCGACGCGATGGTGTGCATCTCCAACTGCGACAAGATCACCCCGGGCATGCTGATGGCGGCATTGCGCCTGAATATTCCGGTGATCTTCGTCTCCGGCGGGCCGATGGAAGCCGGCAAAACCAAACTTTCCAACCAGATCATCAAGTTGGATCTGGTGGATGCGATGATCCAAGGGGCGAACCCGAACGTCAGCGATGCCGACAGCGAGCAGATAGAACGTTCCGCCTGCCCAACCTGCGGCTCTTGCTCCGGCATGTTCACCGCCAACTCGATGAACTGCCTGACCGAAGCGCTGGGCCTGTCGCAGCCGGGTAACGGTTCGCTGCTGGCCACCCACGCCGATCGCAAAGAACTGTTCCTCAACGCCGGCAAACGCATCGTTGAGCTGACCAAACGCTATTACGAGCAGGACGACGAGAGCGCGCTGCCGCGCAATATCGCCAACAAGGCGGCGTTTGAAAACGCCATGACGCTGGACATCGCCATGGGTGGCTCGACCAACACCGTGCTGCACCTGCTGGCTTCGGCGCAGGAAGGCGAGGTGGACTTCACCATGGAAGACATCGATCGTCTGTCGCGCAAAGTGCCGCACCTGTGCAAGGTGGCACCGAGCACGCAGAAATACCATATGGAAGACGTGCACCGCGCCGGCGGCGTGATCGGCATCCTTGGCGAGCTGGATCGTGCCGGTTTGCTGAACCGCGAGGTGAGCAACGTGCTGGGGCTGACCCTGCCGCAGACGCTGGAAGCCTACGACGTGATGCTGACCCGCGACGAAAGCGTGAAGAAAATGTACTCCGCCGGCCCGGCCGGCATCCGCACCACTCAGGCGTTCTCTCAAGACTGCCGTTGGGATTCGCTGGACACCGACCGTAAGGAAGGCTGCATCCGCACCCGGGAACATGCCTACAGCCAGGACGGCGGGCTGGCGGTGCTGTACGGCAACCTGGCGGAAAACGGGTGTATCGTTAAAACCGCCGGGGTAGACAAAGAAATCCTTACCTTCCGTGGCCCGGCCAAAGTGTATGAAAGCCAGGACGATGCGGTTGAGGCGATCCTCGGCGGCAAAGTGGTGGCGGGCGACGTGGTGGTGATCCGCTACGAAGGGCCGAAAGGCGGGCCGGGCATGCAGGAAATGCTCTATCCGACCACTTACCTGAAATCGATGGGGCTGGGCAAGGCGTGTGCGCTGATCACCGACGGCCGTTTCTCCGGTGGCACTTCCGGGCTGTCCATCGGCCACGCCTCGCCGGAAGCGGCCAACGGCGGCCTGATCGCCCTGGTGCAGGACGGCGACATGATCGCGATCGACATCCCTCATCGCGGCATCCAGCTCGACGTCAGCGAGCAGACGCTGGCGGCGCGGCGTGAAGCGGAATTGGCGCGCGGCGACGCGGCCTGGACGCCGAAAAACCGTGAGCGTCAGGTGTCCTTCGCGCTGCGCGCCTACGCCTCGCTGGCCACCAGCGCCGACAAAGGCGCGGTGCGCGACAAGAGCAAACTGGGGGGTTAACGGCATGGCGGTTTCTCAACCCCTATCCGGCGCCCCTTGCGGCGCGGAATATCTGCGAGCGGTACTGCGCTCGCCGGTTTACGAGGTGGCGCAGGTCACCCCATTGCAGGCCATGAGTAAAATCTCTGCGCGCCTCGGCAATACCATTTTGGTGAAGCGCGAAGATCGTCAGCCGGTGCACAGCTTCAAGCTGCGCGGGGCTTACGCGATGATCGCCGGGCTGGATGAAGAGCAGAAGGCGCGCGGCGTGGTGACGGCTTCGGCCGGCAACCATGCGCAGGGGGTCGCCTTCTCCGGTAAGCGGCTGGGGATTAAAACGCTGATCGTGATGCCGGTGTCCACTGCGGACATCAAGGTGGATGCGGTGCGCGGCTTCGGCGGCGAAGTGCTGCTGCACGGCGCCAATTTCGACGAGGCCAAAGCAAAGGCGATCGCGCTTTCCCAGCAGCAGGGCATGACCTTCGTGCCGCCGTTCGATCACCCGACGGTGATCGCCGGGCAGGGCACGCTGGCGATGGAGCTGCTACAGCAGGACGCGCATCTGGATCGGGTCTTCGTGCCGGTCGGCGGCGGTGGTCTGGCCGCCGGAGTGGCGGTGCTGATCAAGCAGCTGATGCCGCAGATCAAAGTGATCGGTGTCGAAGCGGAAGACTCGGCCTGCCTGCGCGCGGCGCTGGATGCCGGTCATCCGGTGGATCTGGCGCGCGTCGGGCTGTTCGCCGAAGGCGTGGCGGTGAAGCGTATCGGCGACGAAACGTTCCGCCTGTGCCGCGACTATCTGGACGACGTGATCACCGTTGACAGCGACGCCATCTGCGCGGCGGTCAAGGATTTGTTCGAGGACGTGCGTGCCATTGCCGAACCTTCCGGCGCGCTGGCACTGGCGGGGCTGAAAAAGTATGTGCAGCAGCACAACATCCAAGGTGAACGCCTGGCGCATGTGCTGTCCGGCGCCAACCTCAACTTCCACGGGCTGCGCTACGTTTCCGAACGTTGCGAACTGGGCGAACAGCGCGAAGCGCTGCTGGCGGTAACCATTCCGGAACAGCAAGGCAGCTTCCTCAAGTTCTGCCAGCTGCTGGGCGGCCGTGCGGTGACCGAATTCAACTACCGCTACGCCGATGCCGACAACGCCTGCATTTTCGTCGGCGTGCGTCTGACGCGCGGCCATGCCGAACGGCAGGAGATCATCGACGAGCTCAATGCCGGCGGTTATCAGGTGGTGGATCTGTCGGACGACGAGATGGCCAAGCTGCACGTGCGCTACATGGTGGGCGGGCGTCCTTCGAAGCCGCTGCGCGAACGGCTGTACAGCTTTGAGTTTCCGGAGTCGCCGGGCGCGCTGCTGAAGTTCCTGCAGACGCTGGGCGCGCACTGGAACATCTCGCTGTTCCACTATCGCAGCCACGGCACCGACTTCGGCCGCGTGCTGGCCGCCTTCGAACTGGCGCAAACCGAGCCGGAATTCGAGCGGCACCTGCAGGCGCTGGGCTACGATTGCCACGACGAAACCGACAACCCGGCGTTCCGTTTCTTTTTGCAAGGGTGAGCATTCGGCCCGCCGGCAGAGGGAAACGTGGTGCAACCCCGGATAAACCGTCAGAACGGAAAAACTTATGACGCAACCCTTCTCCGGCTTTAGCCAACAGGGTCTGAATTTCCTGCAGCAGGTGAGGATAGAGAACGATAAAGCGTGGTTCGACGGCAACCGCGGCGTCTACGATCGCGAGTTGCTGGCACCGTTCCGCGCGCTGGTGGAGCAGCTTGCTCCCGCCATGCTGGCGATCGATCCGCAGTTCGAGACTCGCCCGGCAATCGGTAAAACGCTGTCGCGCATTCATCGCGATACGCGTTTTTCTCACGACAAATCGCGCTACCGCAGCCGCATGTGGCTAACGTTCAAGCGCCCGAGCAAAGACTGGAAAGATGCGCCAGTGTACTTTTTCGAACTGGGGCCGGACATGTTGCGCTATGGGCTCGGTTACTACAGCGCCAACAAGCCGACCATGGATCTGTTCCGCCATACGCTGAGGCAGCGGCCGCAGCCTTTTCTTGAGGTAGCCGCCTGCTGTCGGCCGCCGTTCGAGCTGGTGGGCGAAAGCTACAAGCGCCCGTTGGTGAAGGCGCAGGCGGCGGCGATCGCCACCTGGTACAACCGCAAGTCGTTCGCGGTGATGGTGACGGACAGCGAGGTGGAAAAGCTGTTCAACGCCGATCTGGCGGGGACGCTGGCCGGGGCGTTTTTGCAGCTCGAGCCGCTCTACCACTGGCTGATGCAGGTGGAGGCGATGAAGCAGATCGATCCGGCAGACCTGTAAGCCCCGCGTCAGCGGGGATGCAACAACCGCCAAAAGGCGTCGATCAGCGGATCGCTGAGGCGCTTTTTCTGCACGCAGACCCCCAGTTCAAACGGTTCGACCATCGAGATGTTATCCAGCTGCGAGATGCGGTTGCGCACCGGCTCCGGGCTGTTGTCCACCACCACGCTCGGGATCAGTGCGATGCCGCAGCCCAGCGCCACCATCGAAACGATCGCTTCGTGGCCGCCGACGGTGGCGTAAATCAGCGGATTACTGATGCGATGGCGGCGGAACCACAGCTCGATGCGTTTTCGCGAAGGGCCGTGCTCCGGCAGGATGAACGGGATTTCGGCCCAATCGGGCTTGTCGGCGAACGCCTGGCTGCGCACCGCGCAAGGCAGCGCCGGCGCGATCAGCACCAGCGGGATTTCGCCGATTTTGGTGAAGGCCACGCTGGCGGGCAGCATCTCCGGCCGGCCGGCGATGCCGAGATCGGCCTCGTTGGATTGCACCTTGTCGACCGCGTCGGCGGCGTCGCCGGTGGTCAGCTTGATCTCCACCAACGGGTGCTGCGCGCGGAAGCGATCGAGGATCGGCGGCAGGTGGCTGTAAGCGGCGGTCACCGAACAGAACAGCCGCAGTTCGCCGCTCAGTGAGGGGCCATGCTGGCCGAGGGAGTGCTTCAGCTGCTGGTATTGCAGCAGCGTCTGCTGGGCGAACTCTTTCAGCTGTTCGCCGGCGTCGGTGAGCTGCACGGTGCGGTTATCGCGCAGGAACAGCGGCTGCCCGAGGATTTCTTCCAGCCGCTGGATCTGGCGGGAGAGCGTCGACGGGCTGACGTGCATCGCTTTGGCGGTGCGCCCGAAGTGATGGCTTTCGGCCAGGTGCAGGAACAGCTTTAAATCACGTAAATCCATATCGATACGCTCGCAGTGAGAGTGTTGCATAAATTGCAATATCACGTTCTCAATATATCAATTTAAGCAACGCATTTCCTGTTATACATTGAGTTTAACGAATCTCCGCACAGACAGGGCGGGGAATGAAAATAACAATGCAAGACAACATCAAACCGGAGTACCACCATGGCTAACTATTTCAACACATTGAACCTGCGTCAGCAGTTGGCGCAATTGGGTAAATGCCGCTTTATGGCGCGCGACGAATTTGCTGACGAAGCCGGCTACCTGAAAGGCAAAAAAGTGGTGATTGTCGGCTGTGGCGCTCAGGGTCTGAACCAGGGCCTGAACATGCGCGATTCCGGTCTGGACGTCGCCTATGCCCTGCGCAAAGAAGCCATCGACGAGAAGCGCGCGTCTTGGCGCAAGGCAACCGAAAACGGCTTCAAGGTCGGCACCTACGAAGATCTGATCCCGCAGGCGGATCTGGTCGTCAACCTGACGCCGGACAAGCAGCACTCCTCCGTAGTGCGCGCGGTGCAGCCGCTGATGAAAGACGGCGCGGCGCTGGGTTACTCTCACGGTTTCAACATCGTTGAAGTGGGTGAGCAGGTGCGTAAAGACATCACCGTGGTGATGGTCGCGCCGAAATGCCCGGGCACCGAAGTGCGTGAAGAGTACAAACGCGGTTTCGGCGTGCCGACCCTGATTGCGGTTCACCCGGAAAACGATCCGAAAGGCGAAGGCATGGCGATCGCTAAGGCTTGGGCGGCGGCGACCGGTGGCCACCGCGCCGGCGTGCTGGAGTCTTCTTTCGTGGCCGAAGTGAAATCTGACCTGATGGGCGAGCAGACCATTCTGTGCGGCATGCTGCAGGCGGGTTCGCTGCTGTGCTTCGACAAGTTGGTGGCCGAAGGCGCCGATCCGGCTTACGCCGAGAAACTGATTCAGTTCGGCTGGGAAACCATCACCGAAGCGCTGAAGCAGGGCGGTATCACCCTGATGATGGATCGTCTGTCCAACCCGGCCAAGCTGCGTGCCTATGCGCTGTCCGAACAGCTGAAAACCATCATGGCGCCGTTGTTCCAGAAGCATATGGACGACATCATTTCCGGCGCCTTCTCCAGCGGCATGATGGCCGACTGGGCGGAAGACGACGTGAAACTGCTGACCTGGCGCGAAGAGACCGGCAAAACCGCCTTCGAGAATGCGCCGCAGTTTGAAGGCAAGATCAGCGAGCAGGAGTACTTCGATCACGGCGTGCTGATGGTGGCGATGGTGAAAGCGGGCGTTGAGCTGGCGTTCGAAACCATGGTCGACGCCGGCATCATCGAAGAGTCGGCTTACTATGAGTCGCTGCACGAGCTGCCGCTGATCGCCAACACCATTGCGCGCAAACGCCTGTATGAAATGAACGTGGTCATCTCCGATACCGCGGAGTACGGCAACTACCTGTTCGCCAACGCGGCGGTGCCGTTGCTGAAGGACTTCATGACTACCCTGCAGGCGGGCGATTTGGGTAAAACGGTGGCGGGGACGGCGGTGGACAACGCGCAGCTGCGCGACGTAAACGAAGCGGTGCGCAGCCACCCGATCGAAACCGTTGGCCGCAAACTGCGTGGCTACATGACCGACATGAAACGCATCGCCGTTGCGGGTTGATTTTCCGCAAGGCAAAGCACCAAGAGCCGGCAGCGATGCCGGCTTTTTTATGCCTCCGGCACGCTGCCGTTCAGGCGCACTGCCAGGGAACCGGCACTGAAGGCGTCGCCTGCTGCGGTGCCGGATCGCCGTAGGGGATCGCGATCGGCAAACCTTCCGATGGGCTAAAACAGGACGAGGGAACAACCGGCCGCCAATTCGCGCTTAAAGTTTTACGTAGCGCTGCCGATAAGCTGGGTAAAGAAACAGCGGCAGCGCTCTCACTTTTCCGCCACGGCGATAGTACCGATGATAACCAACCTGATCTCTGGTCTGCTGACGCCCTGTCTTGCCCTGTATGCCTGCGCTAAATCGCGGCGCTACTGGCGGCAATGCCGGCGTTTGTATACCTTCCAGCCGATTTATCGCACCAGCGGCGCGCTGCTGGCGGTGGAACTGCTGACGGCGGTGTATCACCCGAATGAGCCGGACAAGCGGCAATCCCCGGAACATTATTTCGCCTCGATCGGCGTCGCTCAGCGTTTGCGGGTGATCCAGGAACAGCTGGCGCTGTTGCAGCGCTGGCAGGCGCTGTTCATTCGTCATGCGGTGATGGTGTCGGTCAATATCGACGGCATCGCGCTGCAAGCGTTGCAGCGTCATAGCGCGTTACAACGCCAGATCGCCGAGATGCCCTATCTGCGCTTCGAGCTGGTGGAACACGCTGAAACGGCGTCAAACCGCCCGCTGCAACAGATCGCCGGCAGTGAGCGGCTGTGGCTGGACGATTTCGGCAGCGGATTGGCCAACTTCTCCGCCGTCGGCGCCTGGCGCTATCAATACATTAAGGTAGCGCGCGAATTGTTCACCTTGCTCAAACAATCGGAAGAGGGCGTACAGCTGCTTGGCACCCTGATCAAGATGATGAACCAGCATAGCGACGGGGTGATTGTCGAAGGCGTGGAAACCGAGCAGGAGTGGCTATTGGTGCAGCGTTCCGGCGCGTTGGCCGCGCAGGGCTACTACCTCTCCCGCCCGGCATGTTTCGAGACCTTGCACAGCCTGCCGACGCTATTCGCCGCGCCCGGCGCGCCGGCGTGAACCCCGATCTGTCTTCAGCCTGGTTTAAACGGGGCTGTTCCTTCCTTTCTTGTCATTCGGCAACGTCAACTGCGGCATGCTCGCCGAGTGAAGGCAGCAAGAGGCCGATCCTGCGCGAGATGAAAAGCAAAAAATGATCAGGCGCGCGGCGGCGGCGTGAGCAGCCGGCAGTCGTGATCCTGGATCTCTTCCGCCGAGGCCAGGGTGAACGGCAGCAGGCTGCGCTCGGTCGCCAACAGCAGAAAATCGCCGTCCGGCAGCGCGGTCATTGCCAGGCCGAAGCTGCCCATGCGCCCCTCGGCGCGCGGCAGGCCGGAAGCCAACAGGCGGAAGGCACCCTGCTGTGCCAGTTCGGCGGGGGTTACGCGCCGCCCCAGATAGTCATGCCCCAGCAGGCCGCCGGGCAGCGGTTGCCACTGGCTGATGAAATCGGGGCCGATCTGCGTCAGCCGCTGTTTTACCGCCGGCAACAGGCAAGAGATATGAATGTGCAGCTGGTTTTGCGTGCGGCCATATTCAGCGTTGATCGCCAGCGAAACGTCGGCGTCGTCGATCGGCTTGCCGTAGCGATCCGCCATAAAGTGGCGTGCGTTCCAGGCCTGCGCGAAGAAATTCGGCGTGGCGGCGTCCAGCACCGCCGGGCTTTCTATCCCGGTGATTTTGGCGCTGGGCATCAGCAGGTATTGCAACGGCCCGTTGCGATCTTTAAACACCACGAAGCCGGCCGGCACATCCACCTGTGCGCAGGGTGCCGGATTGCCATGCGTCTGCTGATTGGGCAGGCACTGCTGGCTGACGATGCGCCACAGCGCATTTGAATGGCCGGGCTTAAGCCCGAAAGAGAGCGCGATGGCGAGAGCCGCCAGCAGCGCAATGCAAATAAATACCCCACGACGCAGAGACATCGGCAGATCCTGTTACCGAGAGAAACGTCCAGCATAGCCCGGTTTTATGACAGGAAACGAACAACGCGTGCGGCCCCGCAACGGGGGCCGCAGGGGATCACAGCGACTGGTGGCGGGTTTCTTTCATCAACAACAGGGCCAGCAGCGTCAGCCCGGCCATCGCCGCCAGGTACATGCCGACGTAGAACAGGCCGTAGTGGGCCGCCAGCCAGGTGGCGATATAAGGCGCCACGGACGCGCCGAGGATCGACGCCACGTTGTAGGAGAAAGACGCGCCGGTATAGCGCACTTCGGTGGGGAACAGCTCCGGCAGCAGCGCGCCCATCGGGCCAAAGGTCAGCCCCATGATGCTCAGGCCGCACAGCAGGAAGCCCATCACCAGCGCCTGGTTGCCGGAACCCAGCAGGGTCGGGAACAGGAACGCGAAGCCGATCATCAGCAGGGTAATGGCGATCATGGTCTTGCGGCGGCCGAATGCGTCCGCCAGCAGGCCGGCGATCGGCACCATCACGCCGAAACCGATCACCGCTACCATCAGCATCCACAGGAAGCTGTTGCGGGAGTAGCCGAGGCCCAGCGGCTGCGGCGCGGTGCCGTAGGTCATCGAATACACCGTCATCAGATAAAACAGCGTGTAGGTCGCCAGCATGATGAAGGTGCCGAGGATGGTCGCCTTCAGATGCTTGCTCAGCAACGTACCGAGCGGCACTTTCACCTGTTTGCCGGCCTTGGCCACTTTGGCAAACACCGGCGTTTCATGCAGCGATACCCGAACGTACAGGCCAATCAGCACCAGCGCGGCGGAGAGGATGAACGGCACGCGCCAGCCCCATTCCATAAACTGCCGATCGCTCAGCAACCATGAGAGCAGCAGGAAGGTGCCGTTGGCGAAGAAGAAGCCGATCGGCGCGCCCAGCTGGGGAAAGGATCCGTACAGCGCCCGTTTTTTGGCCGGCGCGTTCTCCGTCGCCAGCAGGGCGGCACCGCCCCATTCGCCGCCCAGCCCCAGGCCCTGCCCAAAGCGCGCCAGCGCCAGCAGAATAGGGGCGAAGATGCCGATGGTTTCATAGCTCGGCAGCAGGCCGATCAGCACGGTGGAAATCCCCATGGTCAGCAGCGAGGCGACCAGCGTGACCTTGCGCCCCACGCGATCGCCAAAGTGGCCGAACAGCGCGGAACCGATAGGGCGCGCGACGAAGGCGACGGCGAAGGTGGCCAGCGACTGCAGCGTCGCGGTGGTCGGGTCGCCCTGCGGGAAGAAAATATGCGGGAACACGATCACCGCGGCGGTGGCGTAGATGTAAAAGTCGAAAAACTCGATGGCGGTGCCGACCAGCGAGGCGACGATGACTTTCCCGCGGGAGTTCACCGGTGTTGACGCATCGTCGGCGTCGAGTGGGGGTGCGATGGTGGCTTGCATAATATTTCTTATCGTTGGAGGGGGTAAAAATCCATCTTAGTGACAGCATTCAGCCTTTTCAACGCTGAAACATTGGGCAGCCTGGCTGCTAACCGGTTAAAAAGACTAATGTTTTATCCGCCATCTTTTCTGTAGCGTTAAACGTTGAGAAATGGATTTCACACAGAGGGAATGGCTGCAAAAACCGGAAAGAAAAGTGATGGGGTAGTTTGTTATGCTGGTTTTTCCGAGGGTGAACCGTTCTATTTAGAGCGATTAACTGGTCTTTTGGCTGAAAGGTAGAGAAAAGTGCCGGTGTGGGCGATGACACCGGCATGATTGCATGGCTTCAGCGCGCCGGAGGCTCACGTTCCGGCAACGCTTTGTCGCCTTTATAGTCGGCGGTGGCGATCCAGGCGGCGCAAAACAGCGTCAAACGGGCGAAGAAGTAGAAGAACGCCATCAGCCCGATCACCGAACCGAAGGCCGCGCCGGAAGGTGACTGTGCCACCTGCGGCAACGTCATGGTCATCACGAACTTGATTACCTCAAAACCGATGGCGGCGAGCAAGGTGCCGCGCAGCAGCGCTTTTTTCTTCGGCTTGTGGCGCGGCAGCATCCAGAAAATCCACAGGAACAGCAGATAGTTGGCGAAAATCGAGATCGACAGCGCGATCAGCGTCAGCGCCGGCCGCAGCCATTCTATGCCGTCCAGCCCCAGCGCATTGACGATCGCCGCCTGCGCCGACCCGGCGACCGAGGTCAGCGACAGCGTAATGATCAGCGCGACCACCAGACCGGTCAGCGAAATGAAGTCGCGGGTGTACTTGAAGTAGATTTTCTCCTGGTCTTGCGGATTACGCTCCCAGACGTCGCGCGACTGCGCGCGGATCGCCTCGCGCAGGTTGCCCATCCAGCTGATGCCGGAATAGAGCGCCAGCGCCAAACCGGTCAGCCCCACGGTGGTGCGCTGCTGAATGGCGGTATTGACGGTGTTTTTCAGCGTGCTGGCCAGCGTGGGATCGCTGATGCTGCCGACGATGCGGTTGATCAACCGGGCCAGCAGGTCCGGGTTGGAGGCCAGCACGAAACCGGCTGCGGCGAACGACACCATCAGGATCGGGATCAGCGAGAGGAATGAAAAATAGGTGATGGCGGCGCCGAACTGGCTGCCCAGCCGATCGTTAAAGCGCTCGGTGGCGCGCAGCAGGTGCGCAACGCTCGGCCAGGCTTTAATGCGTTCAATCAGACGTGAAAAACCACCGATGCGGCGGTCGAGGGGCTCATGGCCGGTCTTGATGGCGATCAGCGGCTTCGGCGGCGTGTTCTGTGAGGGCTGGCGGCGTTCCTGGTCTGGTCCTGTAGGCATTACTTCACGATTTCCTTAACGTTAAACGGCATGTTTCCGCGTTGATTATAGCCAAAGCCCTGCGGCGATTTGAGCGCCGGGGCGGCAAACGGGCGATTTCCGAGCTTAACGCGTTAGCGCCCGGCATGAAACGCCGGTGACGGGCAGATAGGTAAAATTCCTATGAAAACCCCGTGGCGCCTCGGTTTTTTTCACTTCCTTACCTCCAATTTTTATCTGTTTCGTCGGCGAGAAAGCGTTTACTCATGAGGTGGCGTTGCGCTTTGTCGATCGCCGTGCCGCTGCAGCCGTAGAGGCTGGAACGGTCTCATCCGTCATCAACAGAAAAACTGGAAGGTCATATGAAATTGCTTAATCACCCCACCTGTCGTCCGTTTACCGAAGCGGGCAATCTGTCGCAGCTTTCCGCCTACTATGAAGAAGGGCGGCACATCATGTGGATGCTGTTGCGCGCCGAGCCGCGCCCTTGTTTCAACCAGGCGCTGATCGAGGACATCATGACGCTGGCGCAGGCGGCGAAAGAGTCCTCGCTGCGCTTCGATTTCTGGGTCACCGGCTCGCTGGTGCCGAACATGTTCAACGTCGGCGGCGATCTGCATTTCTTCGCTGAAGCGATCAAAAACCGCAAACGCGAGGCGATGATGGCCTACGCGCGCGCCTGCATCGACTGCGTGCATGCGGCGGCGCGCGGTTTCGACACCGGCGCGGTCAGCATTGCGATGGTGGAGGGCAGTGCGCTGGGCGGCGGCTTTGAAGCGGCGCTGGCGCACCATTTCGTGCTGGCGCAAAACAATGCGCGCATGGGGTTCCCGGAGATTGCGTTCAACCTGTTTCCCGGCATGGGGGGGTATTCGCTGGTGGCGCGCAAGGCCGGCATGCGTTTGGCCGAGGAGTTGATTTGGGGCGGCGAGTCGCACACCGCGGAGTGGTTCGAGAGCCGCGGGTTGGTGGATCAGCTGTTCCAGCCCGGTGATGCCTACGTTGCGACGCGCACTTTCATCGATACCATTCGGCCGAAACTCAATGGCATGCGCGCCATGCTGCGGGCGCGCCAGCGCGTGTTGCAGCTGACGCGTTCCGAGCTGATGGATATTACCGAAGATTGGGTGCATTCGGCCTTTACCATTGAGGAACAAGACCGCGCCTACATCGAGAGGCTGGTGATGCTGCAAGATCGCCACACCCTGAACCTGCGCCGTGCCGGCTAACGTTAACGCGCCCGCCTCACGCAGAGGGTGAGTGCGGGCGATAGGACAGCAGCCAATGCTCCAGCTGTGCCGGGAGCATTGGCCGCGCGAACAGGAAGCCCTGTTTCTCGTCCACGCCGACCTCGTCGAGGAAGTGGTTTTCGCTCTCGGTCTCCACCCCTTCGGCGATCACCCGGAAGGTCAGCGCCTCCGCCGCTGCGACGATCGCGCGCACCAGCGATTGCGAAACCGGGTTGAAATTCACCCCGCGCACAAAGCTTTTATCCAGCTTGATGGCGTCCAGCGGAATGCGTGCCAGCTGCGCCAGCGACGAATAGCCGGTGCCAAAGTCGTCGAGATGCACCTGTGCACCTAGCTCGCGCAGCCGGGTGATCAGCACGCGCGCGCGGTTTTCGTCTTCGATCAGGCTGCTTTCGGTCAGCTCGAAGTCCAGCAGGCAAGGAGCCATGCGGTGGCGGCGCAGCACGCCGAGCAGATCGTTGACGATGCTGTCGTCGGCCAGCTGACGGGCGGAGAGGTTGACCGCCACCCGCAGATTCAATCCTTGCTCTTGCCACTGTGCCGCCTGGCCGGCGGCGGTCTGCAATACCCATTGGCCCAGCGGGCCGATCAGACCGGACTCCTCGGCGTAGGAGATAAATTGCAGCGGCGGGATCAGGCCGCGCTCCGGCGAATCCCAACGCACCAGGGCTTCCACGCTGTGCACTTCGCCGCTGCGCGCGTCGATTTTAGGCTGGTAATACAGCACCAGCTGATTTTGCTCCAGCCCTTTGCGCAGGTTGGTGTCCAACCACATGTATTCGGCGACGCGTTTGTTCATCTCCGGCGAGAAGACGGTATAGGTGCGTTTGCCGTGCTCCTTGGCGACGTACATGGCGGTGTCGGCGCTGCGGATCAGGCTGTCGAGATCGTTGCCGTGCTCCGGGCACAGCGCGATGCCGATCGAACAGCCGGTATACACTTCGATCAGGCCGATGCGGAAAGGCGTTTTCAGCCGATCGATGATGCGTTGCGCCAGCGTTTGCAGGCGCTCGCGATCGGTCTGCGGCGCCAGCACCAAGAATTCGTCGCCGCCGAGGCGGGCGAGCACCTGGTCCGGGCTCAGGCAACCGAGGATCGCCAGCGAGACTTCGACCAGCAGCCGATCGCCAAACATATGGCCATAGGCGTCGTTGACCTTTTTGAAGTTGTCGAGATCGAGGTACACCAGGCCGAAGCTCTCTTCGCCGCGCGTCGCGATGGCCTGATTGATCTTGTCCTGGATGGCGTTGCGGTTCGGCAGACCGGTGATGAGATCGGTATTGGCCAGCACCCGCAGCCGCTCCTGTGCGCGGCGCTCTTCGGTGATGTCGGTGCCGGAGCAGATCAGATACACCTCGTTCTTGCCGCTGCCGCTGTGCACGAACTTGTTACGGAACAGAAACAGCCGTTCGCCCTTGACCGTCTTTACCCAGCGCTCTACCTCATACGAAGAGCCGTTGCGGAAGAAGCCGGCGATGTTGCGCCGTGAGGCGGCGGCCTCTTCCTGGCTCATAAACAGCTGGAAAACGTTTTTGCCTATCACCTCGTGTTCCTGCAGACCGGTGTACTCCTCGCACAGCCGATTGAAACGCTGAATGCGGCCATGTTGATCGACGATCACGATCACCGAGTTGGCTTCGGACACCACCTGCTCGGCGAAGGACAGCCCGTGCACCAGGTCGCGCGCTACGGACTTGGTGTCGCTGAAGGCCGACGCGGTGCCCGCCCATTCGAGGTTGTTGACGCGGCGCCCCACCAGATGCAGGTGCAGCGGTTCACCGGCCAGCGTGATGGCAAGCTCAAGGCTGGCGGTTACACCGGTCATACGGCGAATTTTCGCCGCCTGCATGGCGCTGAGCGCCACCGCAACGTGGGCTTTACCCTTAACGGCGGACAGTTCCAGGGCATTGCTGTCAAACGCCAGCCGCCAGTAGGGACTCTGGGTGCCGAAGTGGGCGTTAAGAAGCTCAGGGCCTTGGTCTGCGGACATGATAATTCCTCAAAAGAGCACGGGCGGCCGGTTAGCACGATGAACCGGCGGCAGCCTGATGGCCCGAAGGTGGTCGCCGTGCGCGTCTCTGCATCATATAACAGGTTTTCACAGGCGGAACGGGTGATGGAAACTATTATATAAGCAATGATTAGTTTTGCGGTGTAAACGTCACCCGGCGACCGACTGCCTTAAAGTGTAGGAGGAGAACATCGGGTCGTGCGAAGTTTGTACAGGCTCCCCCCGCTATCGAAAATCGGTTGATGTAAGGTTGCCGTGGACGCGAGTAAATTATAACGGTGAGGGCGAAGCCGAAAAATAACTCCACGGAGGTGAATGTTCGCCGGGAAATTAAAATTTCCATCGAATAAACGTCATCTTCATAGTTTTCTCATAATTGGTGAATAAACCCGTTACGGGTTTTAAAAAGTTTACACACCCTCGCATTACTTGAATTTTATCAGCCTATTATTATCTCCGACGACCGAATGAGCCTGTTAACGTACAGCGCTCCTGATGAAGAAAAACTTTTAAGGAAATGATTATGCGTAAATTGACGGCTTTATTTATCGCTTCCACGCTGGCCCTGGGTTCCGCTTCCGCGGCGTTCGCCGCCGACACGACGGCGGCACCGGCGGCGGATGCGGCACCGATGAAAATGATGCATCACAAGGGTGAAGGCAAGGGCGGCCCGTTCGCCGGTCTGAACCTGACTGAGCAGCAGCGCCAGCAAATGCGCGATATCATGAAAGAATCGCACCAGAAACGCGGGCCGGGCATGAAAGAGGAGCGCCAGGCGCTGCATAATTTGGTCGCTTCCGACAGCTTCGACGAAGCGAAGGCGAAAGCGCAAATTGACACTATCAGCAAAGCGCAATCCGAGCGCATGCTGGAGCGCGCCAAGGCGGAAAATAAGATGTATAACCTGCTGACTCCTGAGCAGAAAAAACAATACAATGAGAATTATCAGAAACGCGAGCAAAAGATGATGGACCATATGGATAAAATGAAAGGGCAGATGCCTGCCGGTCAGTAATATACGCTTGCGGTAAATAAAAAAGGGCCAGACGAATCGTCTGGCCCTTTTTTTGCTTGGCGTTATTACCGGTAAGTTTTCTATCGAGTGGTAATCATACCTCGCCGGCGATTTGTCGGAACTGTTTGGCGATGAGCTGTGCAAAACGCGGGTCATTAATATGGTAAGGCGTTTTTATCAGCCGCCGTTTGGCGGTGGGCCGCACTGTCTCCTCCAGCGTTTGCGTAAAGGCGGCCAAGGCGGCTGGATCCCAGAATGGTTGATCGGGCGAATCTAGGGCGGACACGCCGCCCGCAGGGATCACAAAGCGAATTTCGCCTGCACAGGCATTGATTTTCTCGCCAATCCAACGCCCGAGCAACGCGTTTTCCCGCGCGTTGGTGCGCACCAACGTCACTTGCGGATTATGCGGGTGGCGCAGGCGGTCAGCGTAACGATCGGGTACCGTGTCCGGCGCGCCGAAATTAATCATGTCGATCGCGCCACAAGAGAGCACGCACGGGATGCCGGTACGCGCGATGGCGCCGAAACGATCCGCATTGCAGGGCAGTACGCCGCCGAACAGGTAGTCGGCCACTTCGGTGGTGGTCACATCGATGGCACCGTGCAACTGCCGGCTGTCGATCAATTTTTCCAGCGCTCTGCCGCCGCTGCCGGTGGCGTGAAACGTCAGGCAATCCCATTGCGGTTCAAGGTCGGTGACCACAGCCTGAATGCAGGGCGTGGTGACGCCAAACATCGTCAGGCCGATCGCGGGTCTGTCTTCGTGATGATCGGCAGTGGCGAAGCGTATGGCGCCGGCTATCTGGCGCGCCGCGTTGCCAAGCACCCGCCGTGAAATGCGATTCAGGCCGGCGAGATCGGTCACCGAGTACAGCATGCTAATGTCGCTGGCGCCGACATAGGCGGAAACGTCTCCCGCCGCCATGCTCGAGACCATCAATTTTGGCAGGCCGATTGGCAGCTGCTGCATCGCCGGCGCGATGATGGCGGTGCCGCTGGAGCCTCCCAGGCCAAGCAGGGCGGCGATATCGCGGCGCGTCAGGATAAAACGTTCGAAAGCGGTCGCCATAGCGGCGATCGCCTGGCCGCGGCGGGCGCAGAAGACTGCGTCTGCACCCGCCGGATGATGGCGGGCGACCTCCTCGGGGCTGATATCGGCCGGGGAGCCAAATGGCAAGTGACGGGGGGAGAGATCGACGGTTCGGGTGGGTAAATCCAGGGCAGCGAGCAGCCGCCGCACGTACTCCAACTCTTGTCCTTTGGTATCTGCTGTGGTAGCAATATAGACAAAATTTGAAGTATCATTCATGGTGTTTTTATGGGTTAATCTATTTTGTGGTTTTAAATTATGGCTTTATGATTTTATGTAAGGCCCTGGTGTTGGCAATTCAATTAAATTGATTAATGTATTTATATAATGAGACGGCAGTATCATTTTTGCAAGGGCAGTTCAATGCAGAATGGGACGCTGGTCTCATTTTTGAGCTTTTCCACGTGGCCGGCGCTTTGCCGCCAGCCTGTCAGCAGGTGCGCATCCCCTGGCGCGCAAGCGTGTGCAGATGCATGAGGTAGATGTGCCGATAAACGCCTTTCCCGCCCCGTCCGAGCCTTCTCTGACTTCTGCCCGGGCGAAGACCCGTCGCTTGCTGCTGGCCAGCGCGATGGCGCTGTATGACGAAGGGGTGTTTCCTTCGATCACCGAGCTGGCAGCGCATGCGCAGGTATCACGTGCGACCGCTTACCGCTACTTCCCGACCCAAAGCGCGCTGATTGCCGCGGTGGTGGCGGAAAGCCTGGGGCCGATCCTGGAATGGCGCCCGCAGGATGATGATGCCCTGAAGCGCATTCAGCAGTTGCTGACCTTCGCCTATCCTCAGATGGAGCGGCATGAGGGGGCGTTGCGCGCGGCGTTGCAACTCTCTTTGCAGCAGTGGGCGAACGCGACGCCGGGCGAAAAATTCGTGCGCGGCAACCGCAAGCGCCTGCTGACGCTGGCGGTAGAACCGTTGCAGGGTAAACTGCCGCCTAATGCGATTCAGAGAGTGATTCATGCTTTCTCGCTGATTTATGGTTCCGAGGTGTTCCTGGTACTGAAAGATATCTGGGGACTGGAGCTTGAGGGGATCCAGGATGTCACGCAATGGATGGCCAAAGCCATCATTCGCCAGGCGGAAGAGGATGCGATGAACAGCAAAAAAACATCAGCAGGATAATCCAATTTTTGCCGATGTCTGCATGAAAAATCAGCATAATTCACTGAGTGAATATTGGAAAAAGTTATAATTAAAAGTGATAAAAGGCGCCTGTTAAGTACTTTTCAGGCGGCTGTGGCTCTGCGTTAAAATTTAACTAACGTTATATTTATCATATTATTAACCCGTCTTTCGTCCGCTTGCCTACGCCGTTTCGGCCCAGGGCAATGTCATTGCCTCTTCTTATCAAATCGCCCCTGATTCACCCGTGAAACTTTCTCTCCTCCAGCTTGACCGCCCGGTGACACATTAAGCGCACTTGAGATTGTTGTGCTTTATTTATTTGGTGTTACCAAACTGTTACACAAAAAATCTTATAAAAATTTGCAAACAACAACGGACGGTATCTGGGATGGAGAAGAAACATCAAGGAGTCAAACCCGCTCGGGCGGCCTTCGGCTGGCCTGATATTGGGGTTCATCACGCGCAATGGAGCGCGATGCTGATCTGCCTGACGGCGATCGGCGGAGCGCAGGCCGCCACCTATATAGAGAACGGCAAAGCGGGCGATCCGGCCAGCTGGCGCAGCAGCGAGTTCAACGCGGAATGGGGGCTGGGGGCGATCCACGCCGACCAGGCCTACGCCGCCGGTTATACCGGAAAAGGCATCAAGCTTGGCATTTTCGATCAGCCGGTTTACGCCAAACACCCCGAGTTCACCGGTCAGGATAAGGTGATCAATGTGGTCACCAAAGGCGTTCGCGAATACACCGATCTCTATATTCCGGTGAAAAAAGGCGATGACTTCCGCTATGACGGTACGCCCAGCACCGATTCCAGCGGCAAACTAGGGTCGCACGGCACCCACGTGGGCGGCATCGCCGCCGGCAGCCGCGACGGCGGCGCCATGCACGGCGTGGCGTTCAACGCGCAGATCATCAGTGCTGAAAACGGCGACCCCGGCCCGGAGGACGGCATCATTCTCGGTAATGACGGCGCGGTATACCAGGCCGGCTGGAAAGAACTGGTGGCCAGCGGCGCACGCATTATCAACAACAGTTGGGGCATAGGCATCACGGATAAGTTTGCGCTGGGGGGTAAGGATCCCGCGTATCCTCATTTCACGCTCGACGATGCGCAAAAACAGTTCGATCAGATCAAAGTGATCCTCGGCACTAATCCCGGCGGCGCCTATCAGGGCGCGATCGACGCGGCGCGCAGCGGCGTGGTCACTATCTTCGCCGCCGGTAACGATTACAACCTGAATAACCCGGACGCCATGGCCGGTCTGGCCTATTTCGTGCCGGATATCGCGCCGAACTGGCTGTCGGTCGCCAGCCTGCAGGATCCGACCAATACCGGCGATTACAGCATCAGCACCTTCTCTTCCCGCTGCGGTTATACCGCCGGTTTCTGCGTCGCCGCGCCGGGCAGCAAAATTTACAGCTCGGTGATCGTGGGTACCGGTGTGGACAACCTCACCACGGGCTATGCCAATAAAAGCGGTACCTCGATGGCGGCACCACACGTGGCCGGCAGCATCGCGGTGCTGATGGAGCGCTTCCCGTATCTGAATGGCGCGCAGGTGGCGGATGTGCTGAAAACCACCGCCACCGATATGGGCGCGCCGGGCATCGACGCGCTCTACGGCTGGGGAATGATCAACCTGGGCAAAGCCATCAACGGCCCGGGCATGCTGGTTACCGAACAGGACATTCCCGAAGAGTTCCGCGTCAGCGGCGCCTACGGTTCGTCACAGTTTGTGGTGGATCTACCGGGCGTCGGCGCCGTGCTGGACAAAGGCAAGCCGACCGAGCGCGTCTGTAGCGATAAGCTTTGCGGCCTCGACTCTTGGAGCAACGACATCTCCGGCCACGGCGGCCTGACCAAAGAAGGGGTGGGCACGCTGGTGCTGACCGGTGCCAACACCTATTCCGGCCCGACGTGGGTCAACC
>NZ_MJAO01000038.1 GCF_001902635.1 Serratia marcescens
CCTTACGGCGCCCTTTTTATTGCCCAGATTACAGCATTTTCCTGATCACATAGTGCAGGATGCCGTCGTTTTCGTAGTAGGTCAGCTCATTACCGGTATCAATGCGGCAGCGGGTATCGATCACGTCCTTGCGCCCGTCGGCATAAGTGATATGCACCGGCACCGTCTGGCCCGGCCGCAGCTGTTGCAGGCCGCCGACGCTGATCTGTTCATCCCCGGTCAGCCCCAGCGTTTTGCGCGTTACCCCCTGCGGGAACTCCAGCGGCAAAATACCCATGCCGATCAGGTTGGAACGGTGAATTCGCTCGAAGGATTCGGCGATCACCACCCGCACGCCCAACAGGCGTGGCCCTTTCGCCGCCCAGTCACGACTGGAGCCGGAACCGTACTCTTTACCGGCGATCACCGCCAGCGGCACCTTCTCCTGCTGATACTGCATGGCGGCGTCGTAGATAGACAGCTGCTGCTGCGACGGAATATGGCGGGTATACCCCCCCTCCACGCCCGGCACCATTTCGTTGCGGATGCGGATATTGGCAAAGGTGCCGCGCATCATCACTTCGTGGTTGCCGCGGCGCGAACCGTAGGAGTTGAAATCCTGCGGCACCACGCCGTGCTCACTCAGGTAACGCCCCGCCGGGCTGTCGCGCTTGATGTTGCCCGCCGGCGAGATGTGGTCGGTGGTCACCGAATCGGCCAAAATCGCCAGAATACGCGCGTCTTTAATGTCCTGCACCGGATCCGGCTTCACTTTCATGGTGCTGAAGAACGGCGGATGGCGGATATAGGTGGAATCTTCCTGCCACTGGTAAGTCGCCGATCCGGTCACCTGGATCGCCTGCCAGTTGGCGTCGCCGTCAAACACTTCGCCGTATTCCTTGTGGAACATCTCGGTGCGCACTTCTTCCACCGCCTGAGCGATGTCCTGGCTGCTCGGCCAGATGTCCTTCAGATAGACCGGTTTACCGTCGTTGCCCTCGCCCAGCGGCTCGTTGGTCAGATCGATCTTCATGCTGCCCGCCAGGGCATACGCCACCACCAATGGCGGCGAGGCCAGCCAGTTGGTTTTCACCAGCGGGTGGATACGCCCTTCAAAATTGCGGTTGCCCGACAGCACCGCGCCCACGGTCAGATCACCCTCTTTAACCGCCTGCTCGATCGGTTCCGGCAACGGGCCGGAGTTACCGATACAGGTCGTACAACCATACCCCACCAGGTTGAACCCCAGCTCTTCCAGATAGGCGGTTAGTTTGGCGCTGTTGAAGTAGTCGGTCACCACTTTGGAGCCTGGCGCCAGCGAGGTTTTTACCCAAGGCTTGCTGCGCAGCCCTTTCTTGACGGCGTTTTTCGCCAGCAGACCGGCCGCCATCATCACGCTCGGGTTAGAGGTATTGGTGCAAGAGGTGATCGCTGCGATCACCACCGCACCGTCGCGCAGCTCGTGCTGCTGCCCGTCCAGCGTGAAGGTTTTGCTGTCAGCCTTGGCCTGGTGGCCGCCGATATCCAGCTCGGTGGCGGCCTTGAACGCCTGTGGCACCTGCGGCAGCGCGACGCGGTCCTGAGGGCGTTTCGGCCCGGCCAGGCTGGCCTCCACCGTCGACATGTCCAGCGCCAGCGAGCTGGTGAACACCGGTTCGTCACCCGGATTGCGCCACATGCCCTGTGCCTTGGCGTAGGCTTCCACCAATGCGATTTGTTCGGCGCTGCGGCCGCTGAGCTTCATATAGCCGAGCGTGACGTCATCCACCGGGAAGAAACCGCAGGTGGCGCCGAACTCCGGCGACATGTTGGCGATGGTTGCCCGGTCCGCCAGCGGCAGATCGGCCAGACCGTCGCCGTAAAACTCGACGAATTTGCCGACAACGCCGTGCTTACGCAGCATTTGGGTGACAGTCAGCACCAGGTCGGTAGCGGTAATGCCCTCGCGGAGCTTGCCGGTCAGCTTGAAGCCGACCACGTCGGGGATCAGCATCGATACCGGTTGGCCCAGCATCGCCGCCTCCGCCTCGATGCCGCCCACGCCCCAGCCGAGGATGCCGAGGCCATTGATCATGGTGGTGTGGGAGTCGGTGCCCACCAGCGTATCCGGGTAGGCCACACGGCGGCCGCTTTCGTCACTGTGCCAGACCGTTTGACCGAGGTATTCGAGGTTAACCTGGTGACAGATGCCGGTACCCGGCGGCACCACGCGGAAGCGGTTGAAGGCTTTCTGCCCCCAACGCAGGAAGGTGTAGCGCTCGTGGTTGCGCTGCATTTCGATACGCACGTTGTCTTCAAAGGCGTTGTCATCACCGAACTCATCGACGGTGACCGAGTGGTCGATAACCAGATCCACCGGCGACAGCGGGTTGACCTGGTCGACGTTGCCGCCCAGCCGCCGCACCGCTTCGCGCATCGCCGCCAGATCTACCACCGCCGGAACGCCGGTGAAGTCCTGCATCAGCACGCGCGCCGGACGGTAGGCGATCTCTCGGTCAGCATGGCCGGTTTGCAGCCAGGCAACAATGGCTTTGAGGTCGTCAACCTGCACGGTATCGCCATCCACATGGCGCAGCAGGTTCTCCAACAGCACTTTCATTGATTTCGGCAACCGGTCGATATCACCCAGCTGCTTCGCCGCCAGCGGCAGACTGTAATAGTAATATTCGCTATTCAGCGCAACCAGCTTATCCATACTCGTTTCACGAAGATCGGACGACATAGCTCCTCCATTTCTTATTGTGACTAAAACAGGGTAATCACTGAGGTCTTGTTTAAAGATACCACAAAGATAAGTTAACGTTTTGATAACAACACGTTTTGATCACAGCGATAGGCAGGAGCAATCAGCAGGCAACATGTGACGGTGACTCAATCACTTAATCGAGTTTGCCCTATGATCTCTGGCAGGCCCGTCACGACACGCCCTCCACTGACTTTATGCCGGTAGCAGCTATAGCGTATAGCGAAATCACGGGGAGTCCCCAAAGGTGAACGTTAATTCCTGAACGTTCCGCGTTGGTGGCTCAATCTGACCGATGACAAAAAAACGGGAAGGCATTCGCCTTCCCGTTTTTTGCGCTTATTCAACCACTATTTTGCTTACTTAATCGGCAGCTTGATGTCCTTGAACATGGCCTCGATCTCTTCATTGGAGCGCAGCGCCACCGCGCTGTCGACCACGTCGCGTGTCAGGTGCGGCGCAAAGCGCTGAATGAAGTCGTACATGTAGCTGCGCAGGAAGGTACTGCGGCGGAAGCCGATTTTGGTGGTGCTGTAGGTGAAAATATCGCGCGCATCCACGGTCACCAGATCTGGATCCTGGACCGGATCCACCGCCATGCTGGCGATCACCCCCACCCCCAGGCCCAGACGCACGTAGGTTTTGATCACGTCGGCGTCGGTGGCGGTAAAGACGATGCGCGGCGTCAGGCCGGCGCGGTTGAAGGCAGTATCCAGCTCCGAGCGGCCGGTAAAGCCGAAGGTGTAAGTGACGATCGGATAAGCCGCCAGCTCTTCAATGCTGATGCTGCTTTTGCCCGCCAAGGGGTGATCGGGCTTCACCACTACCGCGCGGTTCCAGTGGTAGCACGGCAACATGATAAGATCGTCGTACAGGTGCAGCGCTTCGGTGGCGATGGCGAAATCGGCGGTGCCTTTGGAGACCGCTTCGGCGATCTGCGTCGGCGACCCCTGATGCATGTGCAGCGAGACGCGCGGGTAACGCTCGATAAAGCCCTTGATCACATTGGGCAAGGCGTAGCGCGCCTGAGTATGCGTGGTGGCGACGTACAGCGAGCCTTTGTCCGGGTAGGTATGTTCGCCGGCGACGGCTTTGATGGCGTCCACTTTTGACAGCACTTCACGGGCGATGCGGATGATTTCCTGGCCGGCCGGGGTGACCTGAGTCAGGTGTTTGCCGCTGCGGGCGAAGATCTGGATGCCCAGCTCATCTTCGAGCATGCGCACCTGTTTACTGATGCCGGGTTGCGAGGTATAGAGCCCTTCTGCCGTCGAGGAGACATTCAGGTTGTGGTTAACCACTTCCACAATGTAACGAAGCTGCTGCAATTTCATATCTTATACCATCCTAGGTTAAACACTGCGGCTTACCCGCAGCCAGGTATATCGGTGTCGCCCCGGTATGCTGAAACTCACAAGCCATAAACACCGTGTTTACCCTGATGGTGAAGAAAACGCCGTTGTTAATAAGCTTTAATAATAAAAAAAATTTTTATATAACCACTATACCACGTTGCAGCTTCAAGTATAGATCCGCGTCACACTATGATAACGATTATTTTGCATTGCTATCAACGTGAAACGCCGTCGACGAAGGGATAAAAACAGCAAAGGATAGATCCGTTTGCGCCTTTTCATCAATAAAAAAACCAGCCACCAGGGCTGGTTTTTCATCGTACAGGTCGTTCGGCGACTTACTTCTTGCCTTCGACCCACTTCCCGTCAACGTAGAACGCGGACCAACCGGTCGCCTTGCCGTCTTTTTCAGAAGAAACGTACTGCTGCTTGGTTTTACGGCTGAAACGCACCAGCGTTTTGTTGCCTTCGGCATCCGCCACCGGCGCATCGGCCAGGTAGCGCAGTTTCTCCGGCAGACGATCCTTGAAGCGAGCCAGCTCTTCTACCAGCGGCGCGCGGGTCTCGCGCGATTTAGGGAAGGTGTTGGCCGCCAGGAATACGCCTGCGGCGCCGTCACGCAGCACGAAATAGGCGTCGGACTTCTCGCACGGTAACTCCGGCAACGGTACCGGATCTTCCTTCGGCGGCGCGACATCGCCGTTACGCAGGATTTTGCGGGTGTTCTTGCAGGTCTCGTTAGTGCAACCCATGTACTTGCCGAAACGCCCCATCTTCAGATGCATTTCCGAGCCGCACTTGTCGCACTCCACCACCGGGCCATCGTAGCCTTTCAGCCGGAACTCGCCCTCTTCGATCTCATAGCCGTCGCACGCCGGGTTGTTACCGCAAACGTGCAGCTTGCGCTGGTTGTCGATCAGGTAACTGTCCATCGCCGTACCGCATTTCTTGCAGCGGCGGCGGGCACGCAGCGCGTTGGTTTCCGCGTCGTCACCTTCCAGGATGTTGAGCACTTCCGCTTCCGGCACCAGGTTGATGGTGGTTTTGCAACGCTCCTTCGGCGGCAGCGCATAACCGGAACAACCGAGGAACACGCCGGTGCTAGCGGTACGGATGCCCATCTTGCGGCCGCAGGTCGGGCAGTCGATGCTGGTCATTACCATCTGGTTAGGGCGCATGCCGCCTTCTTCCGGATCCTTCTCCGCCGTTTCCAGCTGTTCGCTGAAGTCGACAAAGAACTCGTCCAACACTGCTTTCCACTCGGCGTGGTTGTTAGCGACCTGATCGAGACCGTCTTCCATGCGCGCGGTGAAGTCATAGTTCATCAGCTCGCGGAAGTTTTCTTCCAGCCGATCGGTGACGATCTCACCCATTTTCTCGGCGTAGAAACGGCGGCTTTCCACCCGCACATAACCGCGATCCTGAATGGTCGAGATAATGGAGGCGTAGGTGGACGGACGGCCGATACCGCGTTTTTCCAGCTCTTTCACCAGCGAGGCTTCGCTGTAGCGCGCCGGCGGCTTGGTGAAGTGCTGGCTCGGGATCAGTTTCTGCAGATCCAGCTCGCTGCCGATTTCGACGAACGGCAGGGTGCGATCTTCGTCGCCCTTGCGCAGCGCCGGCATCACCTTGGTCCAGCCGTCAAAGCGCAACGTGCGGCCCTTGGCGCGCAGCTGGTAGTCGCCGGCTTTCACCGTCAGCGTGGTGGAGTCGTATTGCGCCGGCGTCATCTGACAGGCGACGAACTGGCGCCAGATCAGCTGATACAGCTTCTGCGCGTCCGCTTCCATGTCTTTCAACTGCTCGGCGAGCACGTTCACGTCCGACGGGCGGATCGCTTCGTGCGCTTCCTGCGAATTCTCTTTGCTGCTGTACTGATTCGGTGCCTTCGGCAGGTATTTGTCGCCGAAGTTGTCGCCGATGTAACCACGCACCATGTTGAGCGCATCCTGGCTCAGGTTGGTGGAGTCGGTACGCATATAGGTGATGTGGCCGGCTTCATACAGCCGCTGCGCCATCATCATGGTTTTCTTCACGCCGAAGCTCAGGCGGGTGCTGGCGGCCTGTTGCAGCGTGGAGGTAATGAAAGGCGCACCCGGCTTGCTGCTGGTCGGTTTGTCTTCGCGATCCAGCACCGTGTAGCGGGCTTTTTCCAGCAGTTTGACCGCGGCGTGAGTCTGCTCGCGGTTGACCGGCTTGAACGGTTTGTCGTGCGCGTGGGTCACTTCCATCTGCAGCGCGGTTTCACCCTTCGCCAGCAGATCGGCATGCAGTTCCCAATACTCTTCCGGCACGAAGGCCTTGATGTCGCGCTCACGCTCAACCACCAGGCGCACCGCCACCGATTGCACGCGGCCGGCGGACAGGCCGCGGGCGATTTTTTTCCACAGCAGCGGCGAAACCATATAGCCCACCACGCGGTCCATAAACCGGCGCGCCTGCTGCGCGTTGACGCGGTCAATGTTCAGCTCGCCCGGCTGTTTGAACGCCTGTTGGATCGCGTTTTTGGTGATTTCGTTAAACACCACGCGGCTAAAGCGTTTGTCGTCCCCACCGATCACTTCCCGCAGGTGCCAAGCGATGGCTTCCCCTTCGCGGTCAAGGTCGGTTGCGAGATAAATGTGGTCGGCATTTTCCGCCAACGATTTTAACTCGGCGACCACTTTTTCTTTACCCGGCAGGATTTCATAATGCGCTTTCCAACCGTGGTAAGGGTCAACGCCCATGCGATTTACCAGCGCCGCCTTCTCATCTTTTTTAACTTTTTTCTTGGCTTTGTCTTCGGTTGAGTCAGCGCTCTTTTTGCTGGCTGAGCCACTGGTCGGCAAATCACGGATGTGACCGACGCTGGACTTCACCACGTAGTCACTTCCTAAATATTTATTAATAGTTTTGGCTTTTGCCGGGGACTCAACTATTACGAGAGCTTTACCCATATTTACCTTTACCTAAATTTATTTCTTCTCGAAAGAAGTCTTTTATCTCGCCGTGCCGCGGCAATTCGTGTCTCTTTTTTTATATTGCGGCAGTCTGGCAAGAGATCAACAGATTTTTTTCTTTTGGCTGCCCAACTGCTCAACCTGAACGCAAGTTGTTGATCCTGCCTGCTATTCACCCATGCCCCAGAAGTATGGCTGTGTGAGTTTTATTCATGGCGTAAACAAAACCTTCCACCCGACGCCGCAAAATCCCACACTGTACCTGATAAAAAGCGTCACGCAACCTAATTAGCACGGAAAGACCGATTTCGCCAACCGGCGGCCACCCGTGGCCATCCAGACGGCAAATAAACCTTAGTCGGTTTGCGGATAAATGCGAACCGGCGTTAGAATATGCGCAGAGTTTTTTTGTTTGGAGTCTAATAATGCGTACGAATACTGCACCTATCAACCGCGAAGCCCTACTGGCGGAAGCAAATAACATCATCCGCCAACACGAAGATTATCTGCACGGCATGGTCGCCACCGATGTTGAACAAAAAAGCGGCGTTTTAGTTTTTCGCGGCGAATTCTTTTTGGATGCTGACGGATTGCCCACCGCCAAAACCACCGCAGTATTTAATATGTTTAAACATTTGGCTCATCTGCTTTCCGAGAAATACCACCTGGTGGATTGAAAATAGAAAACGGGGGCCTAAAGCCCCCGTTGATCATGTTAGCGCCATCGTTACAGCAGCGGCTTTTCCCCTCGCTGCCACCAACGCAGCAGCAGGCGATCGACGCTTTCCGCCGCACTGCCGGTGAAACGATCCATCAGGCGTTTGCGGCGCGCATAACGCACGGCGATCACCTCGTGGTTATCCAGTTCCGCAATCAGCAGATCGTCGCTGGTGCCGATGGCGTCGATCAGCCCCTTCTCTTTGGCCTGCGAGCCATACCAGTGTTCGCCGGTGGCGACGCTGTCGATATCCAGCGACGGGCGCTGTTCATGCACAAAGCGCTTGAACAGCTCGTGCGTTTCGTTCAGGTCTTCCTGGAACTTCTCGCGCCCCTGCTCGGTGTTTTCGCCGAACAGCGTCAGCGTGCGTTTGAACTGCCCGGCGGTATGCAGCTCCACGTCGATGTCGTTCTTCTTCAGCAGGCGGTGGAAGTTCGGGATCTGCGCCACTACGCCGATTGAACCGATAATAGCGAACGGCGCCGCCACGATGCGATCCGCCACGCAAGCCATCATGTAGCCGCCGCTGGCCGCCACTTTATCCACCGCCACCGTCAGGCGAATGCCGCCCTTGCGCAGGCGCTCCAACTGCGAGGCCGCCAGGCCGTAGCCATGCACCACCCCGCCCGGGCTTTCCAGGCGCAGCAAGACTTCATCCTGCGCCGACGCCACCGCCAGCACCGCCGAGATCTCTTCCCGCAGCGACGTCACCTCATGCGCATCCATGCTGCCCTTGAAATCCAGCACATACAGGCAAGGCTTGGCCACTTCGACCGCGCCGGACTTGGCGCGCTGCTTCTTCAATTTGTCGTCGGCCTTGGTCTGCTTCTTGAACTGTTTCAGCCAGACTTTCTGCTCGGCGGCATCCATACGCGCCAGCCGCATGTCACGTTGCATTTCACGATACTGTTCACCGAGGTCGGTCAGCTGCAGCTCCCCTTTCTGCCGGCTCTTGCGTTGCCCCAGACTGACCGCCAGTACGGCCAGCGCGGCGATGGCGAGCACCACCGTGGCAACTTTGGCCAGAAACAGGCCGTAAACAGATATATACTCCACAGATTCCGCCTTTATTTACAGGTTGTTAGTATGATGCGTTCCATTTTAGCCAACTGTCGCGGCTAAATGGAAATTCATTGCGCACTAAGCATCACTATGGGGGCGATTTGCGGCTGAACCAAGCCGCCGCCGCACCGCTTTTGTTACAAAAGAATGCCATTTCAGCCAGCTACGCATTGAAAATGCCAACGGATTAAGGCATATAACACCCATTATTCATCAATACGATGAGACGGATTCGCTGCGCGGCCCCCAGACGGTCGAGCCTTCGCTCCCGCCCTGGCCGCGCGTTTCACCCTTGCTCCCCGACACCGGCGGGAGAACAGCCACCCAGGCGAGGATTTATTGTGCATTACCAACCTAAACAAAACCTGCTCGAACAACGCATCATCCTGGTCACCGGCGCCGGCGACGGCATCGGTCGCGAAGCGGCGCTGACCTACGCGCGCTTCGGCGCGCAACTGGTGCTACTGGGGCGCACCGAAAGCAAATTGCAGGCGGTTCAACAAGAGATCGCGGACCAGGGCGGCGCGCCGGCCCTGGTCGTCACGCTGGACTTGCTGCACACCACGCGGGAGCAATGCCAACAAATAGCCGATGATCTGGCGCGCCAGATCCCGCGCCTTGACGGCGTACTGCACAACGCCGGCCTGCTCGGCGACATTGCGCCGATGGCCGACCTGTCGATGACCATGTGGCAAGAGGTGATGCAGGTTAACGTCAACGCCACCTTCATGCTGACTCAGGCGCTGCTGCCGCTGCTGCTGAAATCCCACGCCGGGTCACTGGTGTTCACCAGCTCCAGCGTCGGGCGCACGGGCCGCGCAGACTGGGGCGCCTATGCGGTGTCGAAGTTCGCCACCGAAGGCATGATGCAGGTGCTGGCCGACGAGTACAAAAATCGCAATCTGCGGGTAAACTGCATCAATCCGGGCGGCACTCGCACCAAAATGCGCGCATCTGCCTTCCCGCACGAAGATAAAAACAAGCTGAAAACCCCGGCCGATATCATGCCGCTGTACCTGTATCTGATGGGCGAAGACAGCCGCCGCAAAACAGGCATGAGCTTCGATGCACAGCCGAACCGTAAACCCGGCGCAGCCGAATAAGGAGCGTTTTCATGGCGGAAGATCGTCATCAACAGCGCCAGCAGCGCCTGAAAGAACAGGTCGATGCGCGCATCGCCGCTGCGCAGGAAACGCGCGGCCTGCTGCTGGTGTTTACCGGCAACGGCAAAGGTAAAACCACCGCCGCCTTCGGCACCGTTACCCGTGCGATTGGCCACGGCATGCGCGCCGGCGTGATCCAATTCATCAAAGGCGAATGGCCCAACGGCGAGAAAAATCTGCTGCAGCAACACGGCGTTGAATTTCAGGTGATGGCCACCGGCTTCACTTGGGAAACGCAGAACAAAGCCGGCGATACCGCCGCTTGCCAAGCGGTGTGGCAACACGGCAAACGCATGCTGGCCGACAACAGCCTGGATCTGGTGCTGTTGGACGAAGTGACCTACATGCTGACCTACGGTTATCTGGAGTTGGAAGAGCTGAAGACAGCGTTGCTGGGGCGCCCTGCGCACCAAACGGTGATCCTGACCGGGCGCGGTTGCCATCGCGATCTGCTGGAACTGGCGGATACGGTCACGGAGATGCGGCCGGTGAAGCACGCGTTCGACGCCGGCGTGAAGGCGCAACAGGGAATAGATTGGTAACAAAAAGTTCTGGCCCCGAACGGGGCCAGAATGACAGGATCAGCTGCGTTTGCTTGGCTTGCCCGGTTTACCCGGTTTGCCGCCTGGCGCACTGCGGCGACCGCTGCCGGCCACCTGCGAGTGGCGCTTGACTGCGCGACGGATCTGGTTGGCTTTCACGCGGCGGCGCTCACGCTCCACCGGCATCTTGCTGACCGTTTCCGGTTTCAATTCCACCAGTTCGCGCAGGTAGTTGATCGCCGACAGATCCAGCTCGGCCCAACCGCCGCGCGGCAGGCCTTTCGGCAGATCGATGTCGCCGTAGCGCACGCGGATCAGACGGCTCACCTGCACGCCCACCGCTTCCCACAGGCGACGCACTTCACGGTTACGGCCTTCGGTCAGGGTCACGTTGTACCACTGGTTGAGGCCTTCACCGCCCTGGAAACTGATGGTGCGGAAGGCGGCCGGGCCGTCTTCCAGCTGCACGCCCTTGCTCAGCTGCTTCACTTTCGCATCGTCAACCTGGCCGAACACGCGTACCGCGTACTCACGCTCCACTTCGCGGCTCGGGTGCATCAGACGGTTGGCCAGTTCGCCATCGGTGGTGAACAACAGCAGACCGGAGGTGTTGACGTCCAAACGCCCTACCGCTACCCAGCGCGAGCCGCGCAGCTTCGGCAGACGATCGAACACCGTTGGGCGGCCTTCAGGATCGCTGCGGGTACACAACTCGCCTTCCGGTTTGTAGTAAGCCAACACCCGGCAAACCACCTCTTCGGATTCTTTGATCGACAGGACATGACCGTCCAGACGAATTTTCATCGCCGGAGTCACTTCAACGCGATCGCCTAGCTTGGCGACTTTGCCGTCGACGCTGACGCGCCCGGCTTCAATCATGGTTTCGATTTCACGACGCGAGCCATGTCCGGCACGCGCTAATACTTTCTGTAACTTTTCGCTCATTGAGCAACCTCTAATGTCGCCTTCACAGGCGTCGGGGGGATAACCGCCACGGCGCAACCGCCGCAACGGTAATAATACGTTTATCAGGATCGAACCGCGCATTATACAGGCTTTCTAAGGTGTTGAAACCCACTTTATCGGCGGCGCTTTCCCCAGGCGAGGCTCAAGGCGTCAGAAAGTCCTCCACCGCCCACAGCACCGCATCGGGCCGCTCCAGAATGCCGAGATGAGTGCGGGCCTCCCCTAAACGCACCACGGAGAAAAACGGCTGCTCGGCGGCGAATGCTTGCTGTTGCCGCAGATAGTCGTCGCTGCGATCCAACGCGTAAATATGCCGACACGGCGGCGGCGCGCTCATCCCCGCCAGGCGTTGCAGCGGCGAGCCGAATTGCCGGTAGGCCTGTTCGATAGCCACGCCGGCGGCACGCCAAAGCCGGTAATCCTCCTGCGCCATCTCCACTTCCAGATGGCGCTTGACCTGAGCATGATTGATGCCGCCCTGCCAGAAGTCGAACAGCGCATCGCGCGCCGCCAGCCACTGCTGCGGCTGCTGCATGCGGCTCACCGCCGTAAAGAACGCCGGCTCCGGCTGCGTCATGATCCAATCGAGAAACACCATGCCCCGTATCCGTTGCGGCAACGCCTCGGCCAATGCCACCGCCAGCCAGCTGGCATGCGCTACCGACAGGATAACCACATTGTCCAAACGCAGCGCCGTCAGCAACTGGCGCACATCCTCCAGCAGATCGTCTGCCGTCAGCGACATCTCCGCCGCTTTTGACGACAGGCCGTGGCCACGCCAGTCGATGCTGATCACACGATAACGTTCGGCCGCCAGGGCGATAAACGGCTCGAACACGGTTTTCGGCTCACACCAGCCGGGCAGCAAAACCAGCGTTAACGGCCCTGAGCCGATGTCTTGATAATCGAGAGAAATCGTGGCGCTGTGAAATGCGGTCATATTACCTCCTGCGCGTCTCTCCCCGACCCGTTCGGAGATATCGACGGTGATAAAGTGACAGCGCAGCGGGCATCGATCTATTGAAGTTCGTGCGGAAAGGGCCAGAGCGCACCTTATAAAAAAATGCGCACTAAATGGAATAAAAAATTAATGGCGCACGCAGGGATACGCGGCGCTTAACGCCAGCATGATCACCGAAGGTGCGGAATTATGCAGCTGCTCAGGATGCTCCTGCAAATAGTGCATCACCGCGTCAGCGGCCGTGCCGATGCTCATTCCGGCCTCCGGGCAAATATTGCGGTTGCCCTGCATGGAGTAGGTATCGAATACGCCGGCGATATATCCCATAAACATGCCGCCGTTAAGTGCTTCGGCCACGGTGGCTTCACCGCTTTTATTTTTGACGTAACCGCCGGATTCCGACAGTAAGGCGCTGCCCGAATAAAAACCCGCATTGGTCATTGAAGAAAATAATAAGGCCGCTAAAAAAGAAACCTGTCTAATCATTGCTGCGCATCCTGCCCATTATCAATTCTAAAGTAGTCAAGAATAGCGGTTTTCACGCGAAATAGCGTCGTTTCAGCCGATTTTCAGACAATGGGCAAGGTGGCAAGCGTTAATATCAGCGGAAAGGCGCCGCGTCGCCTGCCCCTTCGCGCACCACTTCCGGCGAGGATTCGGTCAGATCGATCACCGTGGTCGGCTGCTGGCCGAGGAAACCGCCGTGGATCACCAGATCGACCACCTTGCCCAAGCGATCGCTGATCTCTTCCGGATCGGACTCGGCAAAATCATTGCCCGGCAGCATCAGGGTGGTGGACATCATCGGTTCGTTCAGCGCCTCCAGCAGCGCCAGCGCGATCGGATTCGACGGCACGCGCAGGCCAATGGTTTTACGCTTTTCATTCATCAGGCGGCGCGGCACTTCTTTGGTCGCTTTCAGAATGAAGGTGTAGTTGCCCGGCGTATTGTTTTTGATCAGGCGGAACGCCGTATTATCGACGTGAGCATAGGTCGACAATTCGGACAGATCGCGGCACATCAACGTGAAGTTGTGGTTGCCGTCCAGTTGACGGATGCGGCAAATGCGCTCCATCGCCGCCTTTTCTTCCAGCATGCAACCCAGCGCATAGCCGGAATCGGTGGGATAGACGATCACCCCGCCCTTGCGCAGCACCTCGACTGCCTGGTTGATCAGGCGCGGCTGCGGGTTGTCCGGGTGAATATAAAAAAGCTGACTCATGACTTGCTCCTAAAATGATGCCCGCGCGCGTTGCTGCACGCGTAAAATCAGACCGCTTCGCCCGGCTGCGGCCAATCGCGCCACACCGGCTCGACGCCGCCCGGCAACCACAGTTTGCGGCCCAGCTCGATCCACGAACAAGGCATATGAAAATCAGAACCTTGCGAGGCCAACAGGCGATAATCCTGCGCATACTTCGCCAGCTGCGTGCGCTCATGCGGGGCCTGCTGACACTGTGCGACCTCCATCGCGTCGCCGCCGTGTTCGGCAAAATGCGCCAGCAGGCGTTTCAACCACTTCGCGGTCAGGTCGTAACGGCCTGGGTGCGCTATCACCGCCTGGCCGCCCGATTGATGAATCGCATCAATGGCTTGTTCTATTGTACACCACTGTGGCGGCACGTAGCCGGTTTTGCCCTTGGCCAGGTATTTCTTGAACACCTGCGCCATGTTGTCCGCCACGCCGATCTCCACCAGATAGCGAGCGAAATGGCCGCGGGTCACCGCGCCGCCGTCCGCCAGCCGTTGGGCGCCGGCATAGGCGTCGGGAATGCGCGCTTTACCCAGCCGCACGCCGATCTCCTGCGCCCGCCGGTTGCGGCGTTCAGTCTGCGCCGCCAGCAGCGCGACCAGCGCCGGATGCGCAACGTCAATGCCCAAGCCGACGATATGGATTTCGTGATTTTCCCACAGCGTCGAGATTTCCACGCCGCTGACCAACCGCAACGGCAGCGCCAGCTCAGTAATGGCGGCGGCGGCCTCGGCCAGTCCGGCGGTCGTGTCGTGATCGGTGATCGCCAACACCCCAACGCGCATCTCTACCGCCCGCTGCACCAACTGCGTCGGCGTCAGGCAGCCGTCGGAGGCGGTCGTGTGGCTGTGGAGGTCATACAGAGTAAAAGCGGTGGATTGGGGGTTACTGTCTGTCAAAACGGATATCCGGCAGTGGCTTGGCTTTCTATCATACCCGCGATCGGCGGCCGGACGGAAATCTATTCTGCCCCAGCCGCTGCACCTGGCGGATGATGAATATAATTCACGCTGACCGCTAAAACATTGTGCAAAAAGAGGGTTGACTTTGCCCTCGCGAACCAGTTAACTAGTACACAAGTTCACGGCAGTGGCCGTGTCGGATGAGAGTTAACAAAGAGAGCCTGAAAATGAACAAACACATTTCTCTTCACGGTTGGTGGCGTACCTCCCTCTTGCGGGCGGTGTAATCGCGCATAGCTGTCATCTGACAATGCAGATTTCCTGAGCCCGCACCTGATGCGGGCTTTTTTATGGACAGAATTCACTGGAACCACCGATGATGAACACCAAACCACAACTGACATTGCTGAAGGCGCAAGCCAGCTACCGGGGCGACCCCACCACCATTTTCCACCAGCTGTGCGGCGCCCGGCCGGCCACCCTGCTACTGGAATCGGCGGAAATCAACAGCAAACAGAATCTGCAGAGCCTGCTGGTGATCGACAGCGCACTGCGCATTACCGCACTGGGCCACACCGTTAGCGTACAGGCGCTGACCGCCAACGGCGCTGCGCTGCTGCCGCTGCTGGACGAAGCGCTGCCGCCCGAGGTGCGCAATCAGGCGCGCCCTAACGGCCGTGAGCTGACCTTCCCGGCGATCGACGCGGTGCAGGACGAAGACGCTCGCCTGCGCTCACTGTCGGTGTTCGACGCGCTGCGCACGCTGCTGACCCTGGTCGACTCCTCGGCGGACGAGCGCGAAGCCGTGATGCTCGGCGGTCTGTTCGCCTACGATCTGGTCGCCGGTTTCGAAAACCTGCCGGCGCTGCGCCAGGATCAGCGCTGCCCAGACTTCTGCTTCTATCTGGCGGAAACCCTGCTGGTGCTGGATCACCAACGCGGTTCGGCCCGCCTGCAGGCCAGCGTCTTCAGCACGCAAGCAAGCGAAACGCAACGCCTGCAGCAACGCCTGGAACAGCTGCAGACCGAATTGCAACAAACCCCGCAGCCGATCCCGCACCAAACGCTGGAAAACATGCAGCTGAGCTGCAACCAGAGCGACGAAGAATACGGCGCGGTAGTCAGTGAGCTGCAGCAAGCGATCCGTCACGGCGAGATTTTCCAGGTGGTGCCGTCGCGCCGCTTCTCCCTGCCGTGCCCGGCGCCGCTGGCAGCCTACCAGACCCTGAAAGACAACAACCCCAGCCCGTACATGTTCTTCATGCAGGATGATGACTTCACTCTGTTCGGCGCTTCGCCGGAGAGCGCGCTGAAATACGACGCGGGTAATCGCCAGATCGAAATCTATCCGATCGCCGGCACCCGCCCGCGCGGCCGCCGAGCCGACGGCTCGCTGGATCTGGATCTCGACAGCCGCATCGAGCTGGAAATGCGTACTGACCACAAAGAGCTGGCCGAACACCTGATGCTGGTCGATCTGGCGCGTAACGATCTGGCGCGCATCTGCCAGGCAGGCAGCCGCTACGTGGCCGACCTGACCAAGGTGGATCGCTATTCGTTCGTCATGCACCTGGTTTCCCGTGTGGTGGGCACCCTGCGCGCCGATCTCGACGTGCTGCACGCCTACCAGGCCTGCATGAACATGGGCACTCTGAGCGGCGCGCCGAAAGTGCGGGCGATGCAGCTTATCGCCGCCTCCGAAGGCACCCGCCGCGGCAGCTACGGCGGCGCGGTGGGCTATTTCACCGCCACCGGCGATCTGGACACCTGCATCGTCATTCGCTCCGCCTACGTTGAAGACGGCATCGCCACCGTGCAGGCCGGCGCCGGCGTGGTGCTGGATTCCATCCCGCAGGCGGAAGCCGACGAAACCCGTAATAAAGCCCGTGCCGTGCTGCGCGCCATCGCCACTGCGCACCATGCCAAGGAGGTGTTCTGATGGCCGATATCCTGCTGCTCGACAACGTCGACTCCTTTACCTACAACCTGGTCGATCAGCTGCGCGCCAGCGGCCATCAGGTGGTGATTTACCGTAACCAGATCGCCGCCGAAGTGATCATTGAACGCCTGGAGCACATGGCTCAACCGGTGCTGATGCTGTCACCTGGCCCCGGCACACCGTCCGAAGCGGGCTGTATGCCGGAACTGCTGCAGCGCCTGCGCGGCCGCCTGCCGATCATCGGCATCTGTCTCGGCCACCAGGCGATCGTCGAAGCCTACGGCGGCCAGGTCGGCCAGGCGGGTGAAATCCTGCACGGCAAAGCTTCGGCGATCGTTCACGATGGTGAAGGCATGTTCGCCGGCATGGCCAACCCGCTGCCGGTGGCACGCTACCACTCGCTGGTCGGCAGCAATATTCCGGCCGATCTCACCGTCAACGCCCATTTCGGCGAGATGGTGATGGCGGTGCGCGACGACCGCCACCGCGTGTGCGGCTTCCAGTTCCACCCGGAATCGATTCTGACCACCCACGGCGCGCGCCTGCTTGAGCAGACCCTGGCCTGGGCGCTGGCGAAGTAATATAAGGAACACGACGATGCAACCTATTCTTGAGAAACTGTACCGCGCCGAGTCGATGAGCCAGCAGGAAAGCCAACAGCTGTTCAGCGCCATCGTGCGCGGCGAACTGGAGCCGAGCCAACTGGCGGCGGCGTTGATCAGCATGAAAGTCCGCGGCGAGCGCCCGGAAGAGATCGCCGGCGCCGCCAAAGCGCTGCTGGACGACGCTCAGCCGTTCCCGCGCCCCGACTATCTGTTCGCCGATATCGTCGGCACCGGCGGCGACGGCACCAACAGCATCAATATTTCCACCGCCAGCGCCTTCGTGGCGGCGGCGTGCGGCGCGAAGATCGCCAAGCACGGCAACCGCAGCGTCTCCAGCCGCTCCGGCTCCTCGGATCTGCTGGCGGCGTTCGGCATCCGTCTGGACCTGCCGGCAGAAGAAGCGCGCAAGGCGCTGGACGAACTCGGCGTGTGCTTCCTGTTCGCGCCGCAGTACCACACCGGCTTTCGCCACGCCATGCCGGTGCGGCAGCAGTTGAAGACCCGCACTCTGTTCAACGTGCTGGGCCCGCTGATCAACCCGGCGCGTCCACCGCTGGCGCTGATCGGCGTATACAGCCCGGAACTGGTGCTGCCGATTGCCGAAACCCTGCGCGTACTGGGTTATCAGCGCGCGGCGGTGGTGCACGGCGGCGGCATGGATGAAGTGGCGATCCACGCCACCACCCATGTGGCAGAGCTGAACAACGGCGAAATCAGCTGCTACTCGCTCACGCCGCAGTCCTTCGGATTGGAAACCTATCCGCTGGAAGCCTTGCTGGGCGGCACGCCGGAAGAAAACCGTGACATTTTGGCGCGGCTGTTACAAGGTAAAGGTGAGCCGGCGCACGCCGCGGCGGTCGCGGCCAACGTCGCGTTGCTTCTGAAGTTATTCGGACATGAAGACCTGCGCGAAAATGCGCGACAGGCACTGGATATGATCAACAGCGGGCAGGCTTATGAGCGTGTCATCGCACTGGCGGCAAGAGGATAAATGATGCAGGAAACCGTGCTACACAAGATTGTCCGCGACAAAGCGCAATGGATCGCGGCGCGACAACAGCAACAGCCCCTGGCCGGCTTTCAGAATGACATCGTACCGAGCGAACGCAGCTTCTATCACGCGCTGCAGGGCACCCGGACGGCCTTCATTCTCGAATGCAAGAAAGCCTCGCCTTCCAAGGGGCTGATTCGCGAGAACTTTGATCCGGTGGAAATCGCCACGGTCTATAAAGATTTCGCCTCGGCGATCTCGGTGCTGACCGACGAGAAATACTTCCAGGGCAGCTTCGACTTCCTGCCGCTGGTGAGTAAAACCGTCAGCCAACCGGTGTTGTGCAAAGACTTTATCATCGATCCGTATCAGATTTACCTGGCGCGCTTCTATCAGGCCGACGCCATCCTGTTGATGCTGTCGGTGTTGACCGACGAGCAGTACCGCCAACTGGCGGCGGTGGCCCACAGCCTCAATATGGGCGTGCTGACCGAAGTGATCAGTGAAGAAGAACTGCAGCGTGCGATCGCATTGGAAGCGCGCGTGGTCGGCATCAATAACCGCGATCTGCGCGATCTGAGCATCGATCTGAACCGCACCCGTCAGCTGGCGCCGCGCGTGCCGCATGGCGTGACCGTAATCAGCGAGTCGGGCATCAACAACTACGGGCAGATCCGCGAGCTGAGCCACTATGCCAACGGCTTCCTGATCGGCAGCGCGTTGATGTCGGAACCCGATCTGCGCGCCGCCGTGCGCCGCGTGATCCTGGGCGACAACAAAGTGTGCGGTCTGACCCGTCCGCAGGACGCCGCCGCCGCTTATCAGGCCGGCGCCATCTACGGCGGGCTGATTTTCGTCGGCCGTTCGCCGCGCTATGTGGATATCACCCGCGCCCGCGAAGTGATTTCGGGCGCGCCGCTGAAGTACGTCGGCGTGTTCTGCGACGCCCTGGTCGACACCGTGGCGTTGACCGTTGAGCGCCTCGGCCTGCATGCGGTGCAATTGCACGGCGCGGAAGACCAGGCTTATATCAGCGCCCTGCGCGCCCGCTTGCCGGCCGAGTGCCGCATCTGGAAAGCGCTGAGCGTCAAAGATCGGCTGCCGGCGCGCGATCTGCAGCATGTCGATCGCTACCTGCTGGACAACGGCGCCGGCGGCACCGGCCAACGCTTCGACTGGTCGGTATTGCAGGGCGAAGATCTGACGAACGTGATGCTGGCGGGCGGCCTGCGCGCCGACAACTGCGTCGAAGCCGCCAGGCTCGGCTGCGCCGGTCTGGACTTCAACTCCGGCGTGGAAAGCGAACCGGGCGTCAAAGACGCCGCGCGCCTGGCGTCGGTCTTCCAAACCCTGCGCGCCTACTGAATACGGCTCTACATTAATAACGGATAATAACGGGAACTCTCATGACGCTGCTTAACCCCTACTTCGGCGAATTTGGTGGCCAGTACGTGCCGCAAATTCTGATGCCGGCCCTGAAACAACTGGAAGAAGCCTTTGTCAGCGCTCAGCGCGATCCGGCATTTCAGGCGGAATTTATCGATCTGTTGAAGAACTACGCGGGCCGCCCGACGGCGCTGACGCTGTGCAAAAACCTCACCGCCGGCAGCAAAACCAAGCTTTATCTGAAGCGCGAAGACCTGCTGCATGGCGGCGCGCACAAGACCAACCAGGTGCTGGGCCAAGCCTTGCTGGCCAAGCGCATGGGCAAAACCGAGATCATCGCGGAAACCGGCGCCGGCCAACACGGCGTCGCTTCGGCGCTGGCCTGTGCGCTGCTCGGCCTGAAATGCCGCATTTATATGGGCGCCAAAGACGTCGAACGCCAGTCGCCGAACGTGTTCCGCATGCGGCTGATGGGCGCGGAAGTGATCCCGGTGCACAGCGGCTCCGCCACGCTGAAAGACGCCTGCAACGAGGCGTTGCGCGACTGGTCCGGCAGCTATGAAACCGCGCACTACATGCTCGGTACCGCCGCCGGCCCGCACCCGTATCCCACCATCGTGCGTGAATTCCAGCGCATGATCGGCGAAGAGACCAAAGCGCAGGTGCTGGAACGCGAAGGCCGCTTGCCGGACGCGGTCATTGCCTGCGTCGGCGGCGGCTCCAACGCCATCGGCATGTTCGCCGATTTTATCGATGATGCCGGCGTCGGGTTGATCGGCGTGGAACCCGCCGGGCTGGGCATCGAAACCGGCCAGCACGGCGCGCCGCTGAAGCACGGCCATGTCGGTATTTACTTCGGTATGAAAGCGCCGATGATGCAAACCGCCGAAGGCCAGATCGAAGAATCTTATTCGATCTCCGCCGGTCTGGACTTCCCGTCCGTCGGGCCGCAGCACGCCTACCTGAACAGCATCGGCCGCGCCGAATACGTGTCGATCACCGACGACGAAGCGCTGGAGGCGTTCAAGGCGCTGTCGCGCCATGAAGGCATCATCCCGGCGCTGGAATCCTCGCACGCCCTGGCGCACGCGCTGAAAATGATCCGTGAAACGCCGCAGAAAGAGCAGATCCTGGTGGTCAATCTGTCCGGCCGCGGCGACAAAGACATATTTACCGTTCACGACATTTTGAAAGCACGGGGAGAAATCTGATGGAACGTTATCAGCAACTGTTCAAGCGTCTGGAAAGCAACAAGGAAGGCGCATTCGTCCCGTTCGTCACGCTGGGCGATCCTAATCCGGCGCTGTCGCTGCAGATTATCGATACCCTGATCGAAGCCGGTGCAGACGCATTGGAACTGGGCATCCCCTTCTCCGATCCGCTGGCGGATGGCCCAACGATCCAGAGCGCGACGCTGCGCGCCTTCGCCGCCGGCGTCACGCCGACCCAGTGCTTCGAAATGCTGGCGGCCATCCGCCAGAAGCACCCGACCATTCCCATCGGCCTGCTGATGTACGCCAACCTGGTGTTCCATAAAGGCATCGATGCGTTTTACCAACGCTGCGCAGAAGTGGGTGTGGATTCAGTGCTGGTCGCCGACGTGCCGTTTGAAGAGTCGGCACCGTTCCGCGCCGCCGCCGCACGCCACGGCATCGCGCCGATCTTCATCTGCCCGCCGAATGCCGATGACGATCTGCTGCGCGAAATCGCTTCGCACGGCCGTGGTTACACCTACCTGCTGTCGCGCGCCGGCGTGACCGGCACCGAAAGCCGCGCCCAGTTACCGCTGAATCATCTGGTGGACAAGCTGCGTGAATATCACGCCGCACCGCCGCTGCAGGGCTTCGGCATCTCCGAACCCGAGCAGGTGAACGCCGCGCTGCAGGCCGGTGCCGCCGGCGCGATCTCCGGGTCGGCCATCGTCAAAATCATCGAACAGCATCATGCCAACCCGGCGGATATGTTGGCCCGGCTGGCGACCTTCGTCAGCACGATGAAACGCGCCACCCAGGCGTAATTCTCGCTAGCGGGCGCCCTACCGGCGCTCGCTTTAACAGCTTGTTTCCCCTCATAGTTTGTTCCATTTATTTACAGCAGAAATTTGAACAAACCTGCATCTTGTCTCACAATTAACGTTGTTCGCCAGGCATTTCTTCGTTTGATTTGGGGAATGCGCTCGTTCCGGTTAAAAGCCGTATCGAGTTTCAACCATAACATTGCATGGAGAGTAATTTATGAAGCTTTTTAAAACCCTTTCTGCCTTGTGCATGGCAGCCGTTGTGGCGGTCGCGGTGAGCGCTTGCGCGCCGACGGCGAAATCAGAGGGAACGGGCGGCTATATCGATGACACGGTGATCACCACCAAAGTGAAATCAGCGCTGCTGGCGGATAAAAACATCAAGTCGCGCGAGATCAGCGTGGAAACCTTTAAAGGACGCGTTCAGCTGAGCGGGTTTGTTTCTTCCAGCGATGACGCCAACCGTGCGGTGCAGGTCACTCGCGGCGTTGCCGGCGTAAGATCGGTTGAAAACGTGATGCAGCTTAAATAATACCGACAGGGAGGCGCAATGCCTCCCTGCTTCAGGCTTTCATCAGAAGCGGTAACCCGCCCCGAACATGAACACCCACGGATCCAAGCGCGTATCAAAACTGTGACGATTGCCGTCCCCATCTTTGAAACGGGTTTTGGTTTCGATGTTCATCCACCACACCGACATGTTCAGCATCCAGTGCTCATCCAGGTTGTAGTCCAGGCCGGCATGCGCCGCCACGCCCCAGGAATCCTTCAGATCCAGATCGCTCAACCCGGCGCTTTTGCCGAAATCATTGAACTTTTCATCGAAGAAGGTGGTGTAGTTAACGCCGACGCCCAGATAAGGACGCAGTTTGTCCTGCTTGTCGCCGAAGTAGTATTGCGCCATCAGCGTTGGCGGCAGCTGGTGAACGGTCGCCAGATCGGTACCGCCCAACGTGACTTTGTGGCGGAATGGCGTCGCGGCCAACAACTCAACGCCGATATTGTCCGTTACCATATAACCGAAGGTCAGGCCGAGCTGGGTGTTGTTTTTCGCATCCAGCGATCCCAATCCCAACACGTTGTCCGAACCCGCATTTGGACGTACCGTCGCGGTCCCCGCGCGGAACAGGAAATCACCGGCCTGATGTGCACTTGCCAACATAGGCGCCATCATCGTCGCCAATACCACCAGAGTTGTCTTTTTCATTATCCATTCCATTTGTGTGGTTAATCTCTCGAAGGGGAATATACCTACTTTCGGGTATTTGTGATCCCATCGCGATCACATCTTATGTGTAAAAATTTAAAATCCCACTAAAAACAAGGTTACCTAACCGCTTAATAAATCGAGGATTGATCTGCATCAAAAAATCTATTTTGTTGCAAAATATCTGCATGTTCAGATTTCAGTTGCGGACAAAAATACCGCTGAGGTAATTTCATCTTCCGTGTTGGTTTTGGTTGGTGCCGTGAGGAGTCGGCGGGCAATCAAGATGAGCGAAATCCTTAATCCCTGTGTCAGCTGCGGCGCATGCTGCGGTTATTTTCGAGTGTCATTCTATTGGGCCGAAGCCGAAGACGGCGGCGGCACCGTCCCCCTTTCCTTAACTGAGCCTTTGACCCCTTTCCTGCGCTGTATGCAGGGGACCAACAGCAACTCCCCGCGCTGTACGGCGTTGGACGGCGAGATCGGCAAAGCCGTTTCCTGTTCGATTTACCTCAATCGGCCCAGCCCGTGCAGAGAGTTCGATCAGTCCGGAGAAAACGGTCTGCGCAATGAAGCCTGCGATCGCGCTCGCGAACGCTACGGCTTGCCACCCTTGCCGGTGCCCTTGCCGCTATCGTTGCCTGAGACGGCGTTCGTTGAAGAAATAGACGTAGTGCAATTCACGGGGTGCCACAGCGGCGTGGAACAGGGTACAATCACCCACTGATTTATCTCTGTTTTCTCGACGCCAAGGAGTCTGCATGCCTATCACGGCCAACGCTTTGTACCGTGACAGTTTTAACTTTTTACGCAACCAACTGGCCAGCATCCTGATGCTGGCGCTGTTGACGGCGTTTATCTCCGTGCTGCTGAATCAGGCTTTCAGCCCCGATGCCGAACAGCTGGCGACGCTCGCGGCGACCACCAGCGATTTCGCTTCGTCTACCGGCATGGGCATTCAGGACGTGATCCAGCAGATGACGCCGGAACAGCAGATGGTATTGCTGAAAGTGTCGGCTGCCGCCACTTTCTCCGCGCTGGTCGGCAACGTATTGCTGGTCGGCGGTATGCTGACGCTGATCCGCCTGGTGTCGCAAGGGCAGCGCACCAGCGCCCTGCGCGCGCTCGGCGCTTCGGCGCCCGATCTGCCGCGCCTGCTGCTGTTGCTGTTTATCTGCACCTTGCTGATCCAGCTCGGGCTGACGCTGTTTGTGGTGCCGGGTGTGATCATGGCGATCGCCTTCGCACTGGCGCCGGTGATCGCCTCCGTCGACAAGAAAGGCGTATTCGCTTCGCTCAAACTGAGCAGCAAATTGGCGTTCGCCAATGCGCGCGTGATCGTGCCGGCGATGATGCTGTGGCTGGCGGCCAAACTGTTGGTGCTGTTCATGGTCAGTCATCTGTCGGTGCTGACGCCGAACGTCGCCAGCGTGGTGCTGACCGCGTTGAGCAACCTGGTCTCCGCCCTGTTGCTGATCTACCTGTTCCGTCTGTATATGCTGCTGCGCGGCTAAACTCGGTTCAGTCAAAACTCTGGGGCACGCTTCGGCGCGCCCCTTTTTGTTTATCCTGCCACCGACGCCTCCGCCTGTTCTTTACTCTGAATCAGCTTCAGCGCCAGATACAGATCCGGCACAAAAATCAGCTCTTTGTCACGCCCCAGCCGGTTGATGCGGAACCAACGCGTCAGCTCGGTGCGGCGCCCCGCCAGCACCAGCTTGATATTACGCTGTAGCAGATCGCGTTTTAGTTCATCGATGGCCGCCAGCACGCTGATATCGGCATGGGTAAAGCTGGCCACCGCGTCCACTACCACCCAGCGCGGCTGGAACGGCGTGCCGTCCACCAGATTGAGGATGCGGCGTTTGAAGTACGCCACGTTGAAATAGGTCAACGGCGAATTGAAGCGATACATCATGACGCCGGGCACCGCCCTCACCCCGTTGTTGTTGCCCATCGAGTGGATCATGCCTTCGTCGTTGACCCCCAGCAGTTGCTCCGTCGGCCGAAACACGGTGTGCAAGAACTGCATCAGCCCCAGTAAAACCGCCAGCCCGATACCGCTGATCACCCCCACCAGCAGCACGCTGAGGAAGGTGAACATCGCCAGGCGGAAAGCCTGCGCGTTGCGACGACGCAGGATCCAGATGCCGCGAAAGTCCAGCAACGACCAGGCCGCGTACATCAGCACCACACCCAATCCCGCCACCGGAATAAACTGCAGCGGCGCCATCAGAAACAACAGGACGAAGGCGATCACCGCGGCGGCGATGATCGACACCAGTTGGCTCTTGCCGCCGTTGGCGTCGTTAACCGCAGTGCGTGAATCCGCACCGCTGATGGCGAACCCTTGCGACAGCGCGGAGACGATATTCACCAGCCCCAGCGCGCGGAACTCAGCGTCGGCGTTCACCTCATAACCATTCTTGGCGGCGAAACTGCGGGCGGTGAGCATCATGCTGACGAAACTCACCACCGCCAGGTTGAGCGCCGGGATCACCATGTCGCGCAGCAGCCCTGGCTGGAAGTCCGGCCACTGGACGATCGGCAACACGTCGCTGAAACCGCCCACCGTCACCACGCCATATTGCTGCAACCCGCACGCCCAGGTAACGAACGCCGCCAGAACGATGGCGAACAGCGGCGCAGGCCAGTTGGGGCGCCACTTTTTAAACCCGATCAGCGTTACCAGCGTCAACAGCGACACCGCCATGGTCAGCCAGTCGCTGTGCAGCAGGTTGCCCGGCAGCGCGTAGATGCGCTCGATCAGCTGCGCCGGACGCATCGTAAACCCCAGTACCTTACCGATTTGATCGACGATAATGGTCAGCGCCACGCCGTTTAACAACCCGCTGAGGATCGGTCGCGACAGCAGATCCGCCAACGCCCCCAGCTTGAAGCGGCTGGCCAGCAAACACCAGCCCCCCATCATCGCGGTCATCATGACGGTCAATTGCCAATGGCGCTCCATGTTGCCGGCCGCCAGTGGCGTCACCACCGCGGCGATCACCGCGCAGGTGGCGGCATCAGGCCCGACGATCAGCTGGCGCGACGAGCCGAACAGCGCATAGGCCACCATCGGCAAGATACAGGAATAGAGCCCCACCACCGGGCTGACCCCGGCCAACTCGGCATAGGCGATAGCCACCGGCAAGGCGACGGCGGCGACGGAAAGGCCGGCGCGAATATCCGGCTTGAGCCAACTGCGTTGATACCCCAATAAATGCGTCAAACCAGGCGCCAGAGCCTGGAGAGATTTCCACTGCATGCTGTTTTCCGCGATAAATTATCTGGTTATTATTACACTTACTATGCGACCTGCGGCCGGCTCTGGCAATGCGCCTGCGCCTTCTTGCGTAAGTTTATGCAAATTCCTGCTTTCGCGGCAGAAATCCGCCGGCCAAACACCGATAATCGGCAACGCCCGGCGGTACACAGAGCTCGCCGAATCCGGTATAGTCGGCCGATGAACAGATGATGGATTGATTTATGAAGCAGTTTCTTGATTTCCTCCCGTTAATTGTCTTTTTCGCTTTTTACAAGCTGTACGACATTTATGTCGCTTCCGGCGCCTTGATCGTCGCTACCGCGCTGGCGCTGGTGTTCACCTGGGTGAAATATCGCAAGGTCGAGAAGATGACGCTGATCACCTTCCTGATGGTGTTGGTGTTCGGCACCCTGACGCTGGTGTTCCACAACGATTTGTTCATCAAATGGAAAGTGACGGTGATTTACGCACTGTTCGCGCTGGCGCTGCTGATCAGCCAGTGGGTGCTCAAAAAGCCGCTGGTGCAGCGCATGCTGGGCAAAGAGCTGACGCTGCCGGATAAAGTATGGAGCAACCTCAACCTGGCCTGGGCGGTGTTTTTCCTGGCCTGCGGCCTGGCGAACATCTATGTTGCCTTCTGGCTGCCGCAAAGCGTCTGGGTCAATTTCAAAGTCTTTGGCCTGACGGTGCTGACGTTGGTATTCACCCTGCTCAGCGGCATCTACATTTACCGGCACATGCCGGAAGAACAGAAAAAATAGTTACAAAATTGTTAATGCCTGCGGCGCTTGCCGCGGGCAGTATGATGTTATTCCCTCCTTTTAAAAGCAGACTGCTATGACACAACAACGACCTTTACCCAGCGGCGAGCTGGTGCTGCGCACGCTGGCGATGCCGGCCGATACGAATGCCAACGGCGATATTTTTGGCGGCTGGCTGATGTCGCAAATGGACATCGGCGGCGCCATCCAGGCAAAAGAGATCGCCGAAGGGCGCGTGGTGACCGTACGCGTGGACGGCATGACCTTCCTGAAACCGGTGGCGGTAGGCGACGTGGTTTGCTGCTATGCACACTGCATCCGCACCGGGCGCAGCTCGATCACCATCAATATCGAAGTGTGGGTAAAGAAAGTGTCTTCCGCCCCGATCGGCCAGCGCTACCGGGCGACCGAAGCGGTGTTCACCTACGTAGCAGTCGATGCGGAAGGCAACTCGCGCGCGCTGCCTGAGGGGAAAATGAATTTCCGCGTCGGCTTCGAAGAATAAACCGACGGCTATACCGTTAATGCAAAAAAAGGGTCGCCGAGGCGACCCT
>NZ_MJAO01000039.1 GCF_001902635.1 Serratia marcescens
TCCGAGTTTTTTGCACAACCCCTTTTTTGATCTTTTCTTTCCGTTTGCACACTTTTCACCCCCTTCGAGTGGATCTTGTGCGATCAGGGCCATTTTCCGCAGGATCCGGCGCGGCGATTGGTTGTATTTCCATCGCCAGAGTCTAGTATTGCCGGTAAATATGATCCCGACGTGAGGCAAGCACCATGTCCGATGCAGTACGTTCTTATCTTCAATACACCCCCAAACTCGGTCAGCGCGTCTTGATCGATCCTTCCAGCGTCGTGATCGGCGACGTCGATCTGGCGGATGACGTCAGCATCTGGCCGCTGGTCGCCATCCGCGGCGATGTCAATGCGGTAAGGATCGGCGCGCGCAGCAATATCCAGGACGGCAGCGTACTGCATGTGACGCACCGCTCCGAACATAACCCCGACGGTTACCCTCTATTGATTGGAGAAGACGTGACCGTAGGCCATAAGGCCATGTTGCACGGCTGTGCCATCGGCAACCGAGTGCTGGTCGGTATGGGGTCGATCCTGCTGGACGGAGTAGTAGTAGAAGACGACGTGATGATTGGTGCCGGCAGTTTGGTGGCGCCGGGCAAACGCCTGGCTAGCGGCTATCTCTATATGGGCAGCCCGGCACGCCAGGTTCGACCGTTGACCGCCGCCGAGTTGGAAGGATTACTTTATTCTTCGAACAACTATGTACGCTGGAAAGATGAATACTTGTCGGAAGACATCTGACAGGAACCCCGTTCTCTATAAAGGGAACGGGGCTGATTTATGCCGCCAGTTCGTTGCGCAGCTGGCGCAGCACCGGTTCGATCTCCGGCATCACGCCGTGCCACAGCAAGAAAGCATGTGCCGCCTGCCCCACCAGCATACCCAACCCATCGGCATACTCCGTTGCTCCCTGCCGCTGCGCCCAGGCCAGAAATGGCGTGACGCCCTGCTGGTAGAACATGTCATAGCAACGGGTTTGCGCGTTCACCACGCCCGCAGGCAACGCCGGGATATCCCCGCTGATGCCGGATGCCGTCGCGTTGATCACCAAATCGAACGCTTGCTGATCCAATTGATCCATCGGCACCGCCGAGATCTCACCCAGATGTCGGAAAGCGTCGGCCAGCTCCTGCGCCCGGCTGAAGGTACGGTTGGTGATCGTTAGCCGGCAGCCGAAAGACAGCAGCGGCAGGATCACACCGCGCGCCGCGCCGCCGGCACCCACCAGCAGGATATGATCCTGTGGCCGGATCAATTGCTGACGCTGCAGATCGGTTAATAAACCGATGCCGTCGGTGTTGTCCCCTAGCAGTTCGCCATTCGGCAACACCTTGAGGGTATTGACCGCGCCGGCCATCGCGGCGCGCTCACTCAGCTCAGAGGCAACCTCATAAGCGTGTTCCTTGAAAGGCACCGTGACGTTCGCCCCCTGCCCTCCGGCACGGATAAACGCCTGCAGGCTGGTTTCAAAACCATCCAACGGGGCCAACACCGTGCCATAAGGATGATCAATGCCGGTCTGGGCAGCGAACAACGCATGAATTCGCGGTGACTTGCTGTGACCTATAGGGTTACCAAATACCGCAAACTTCTCCATGCCTATTACCTCTAGCCCTGACGGATCTGTTCGCCGGTCAGCGCATCTCTGATTTCAGAAGGATTAAGACGACCGCCCACCTTGCCGGCCAACACCGGGAAGGCTTCGCCGAATTGCCGCGTGACCTCCTCCGCGCTGCGGCACGGCTCCAGCCCGCTAAGGTTGGCGCTGGTCGATACCAGCGGCTTGCCGTACTGCCGACACAGCTGTTGCACCAACGGATGATCGCTGACGCGCACCGCCAGCGAGCTGAAACGCCCGGTCAACAAGCGCGACGTCTCCGGCCGGGTGGGCACCACCCAGGTTACCGGTCCAGGCCAGCTGGCAAACATCGTCGCACGCTGTTGCTCGCTGAGCGCGCTGTCGTCGATATAAGGCGTGAGCTGCGCATAGTCGGCGGCGATCAGAATCAGGCCTTTTTCCCACGGCCGCTGTTTTAACGCCAGCAGCGCATTGACCGCCTGTTCGCTGTCAGGATCACACCCCAGGCCGAATACCGCTTCGGTGGGGTAGGCAATAACCTGCTGTTGATGCAGAGCATCGATGATAGATAAAAGGTTCGGACTTAATTCTGAGTTCATGATGTGATTATTCTGTAGTCGCGACGGGTTTTCCGCACAGTTTGCTGGCACAGCACAGAACGGGGCCTTTTGCCGTACGCTTTTCCATCAGCAGCGGATAATGGCAATAGGCGCATTCACCGGCGACGGGTTTAACATTGAGGGCGAACTGACATTCCGGGTAACGATCGCAGGAATGAAAAACCTTGCCGTAGCGCGACTTACGCTGCAGCAGCTTGCCCTGGCCGCACTGCGGGCAGGTAATGGCGGTTTCGTCAGGCTTATCGATCACTTCAGTGTGATCGCACTGCGGATAATCGCTGCAGCCGATAAACATGCCATAGCGCCCCTGGCGCAGCACCAACGTCGCCTGACACTTCGGGCATGGTTGCCCATCCAGCACCTTGACGATATGGCCATCAGCCTGAGCTTTCAGCGGCCGAATATACTGGCATTCAGGGTACTGGGAACAGCCGAGGAAGGGGCCGTGGCGACCACTACGGATCACCAGCTCGGCCCCGCATTCCGGACAGGGTTCATTTTGCCTGGCGGCAAAAATCGCGTTTTTTGTCATAACTTCTTCTATGCGCGTTATCGGCTCAATGCAGATAACCTTCGTTCACTTCAAACAACAGTTCTTCCATTTGCTGATAGGCGCTTTCATATCCGGGGATGTTAAACAGCACCATCAACACGACCCATTTCAGATCTTCGAGATCGAATTCCGCATTATCTAAAGCCATAACGCGGTCGATAACCATTTCACGGGTTTCGAGGTTCAATACCTGAATCTGTTCCAGGAACAGGAGAAAACCACGGCAGCCGGCGTCCAAACGCGCGCCTTCTTCTTCGGTGTAAATCCGCATCGCCAGCGGATCGGCATCCATAAAGTAAGGCGCATTTTGACCTTCTTGCAGGTCAGCCAACTTCTCAAGCCAATTCAACGCGTTATAGATATCATCCCGATGAAACCCCGCCTGAGCGAGATCATCAGTCAGTTGATCCTGATCGACGCGCATCTCTGGTTCATTGTGGATATAAGTTTCAAACAAGTACATGAGTACGTCGAACATGGCTTGCCCTCCTTATTCGGACATAGCCGCCGGGTACAGCTGCGATCCACCCTGCTAACTCCAGTTCGAGTAACTTGATTACCACCACTGGCACAGGTTGGCCGGCACGTTCAGCGACGACGTCAACAGGTGTCACCTCATCTCCTACGTTAGCCAACACATCGGCAAATGGCAATTCAACTTCAGCCTGCGACGCACAAATAGTTGTATTTTCGTTCAGTGGCAGCCAGTGAAGGCCGCTTCCCAGCAATTCGGCAATATCTTTCGGCCCGGTAACCAGATGCGCGCCCTGCTGGATCAGCCAATGCGTGCCCTCGCTCATCGGATTCCCTAACGGCCCAGGCAAGGCGAACACCTCACGCCCCTGCTCCAGCGCATAGCGGGCCGTCACCAGAGTACCGCTGCGCAACGAGGCTTCTATGACCAGAACGCCTAGGCTCAGTCCACTGATAATGCGGTTGCGGCGCGGAAAATGGTCGGCCAGAGGCAAGTCGGTGACCAAATGGTCTGAAATTACTGCGCCACCCTGTTCGACAATCTGCTCCGCCAACCGGCGGTGCCGACGCGGATAGACATTGGCCAGCCCGCTGCCCAACACCGCCACCGTGCAGCCGCCGGCCGCCAGCGCCGCACGATGGCAAATACCGTCGATGCCGATCGCCAACCCGCTGGTGATGGTGAAACCGCAACGCGCCAACTCATCGGCGAAATGGCTCGCCCAGCGCTCGCCGTAGTGGCTGAACTGCCGGCTGCCGACCATCGCGATCTGCGGGTGCAGCAGCGCCTGAGGATCGCCCTTGATCAGCACAAACAGCGGCGCATCGTCGATCTGAGCCAGGCATTCGGGATAGCCGGCCGCCCCGTAGTTCACCATACGGTGCGCCGGCTCCTCCAGCCAACGCAAGGTCGCGGCCAGATAACCGGGATCCACCTGGTTGAACTGCGTCTGCTGCCGTTCGTCCAACCCCAACTCATGCAGCACGCGGCGAGGATCGGCCCCCATTTGCGATAACTGCCGCACGATCCGGCTGGCCACAACGGTCTGCAGCCCCGTTACCCCTCGCATCCGTAAAGCGATCTCTTCCGGCCGCATCGTCTGTTCCCTCAGCAAAAACGGTGGTATTACCAATCTGAGCAATTGGTGCGCAATGCTGTCAATCAGGCCGGGAAATGTCTAGAATAGAGGTTAAACCTCGTTCATTACTCGGATACAGATCTAAAGATATATGTCAGTCTTGCAGGTATTACATTTCCCAGACGAGCGTCTGCGCAAAGTCGCAGCGCCGGTAAAAGAAGTCAATGCAGATATCCAGCGCATCGTGGATGATATGTTTGAAACCATGTACGCAGAGGAAGGTATTGGCCTAGCTGCGACTCAGGTGGATATCCATCAGCGCATTATCGTGATCGACGTCTCCGAGAATCGCGATCAGCGCCTGGTGTTGATCAACCCGGAGCTGCTGGAAAAGAGCGGCGAAACCGGCATCGAGGAAGGCTGTCTTTCCATTCCCGAACAGCGTGCGCTGGTGCCGCGCGCCGCGCAGGTGAAGATCCGCGCGCTGGATCGCGACGGTAAACCTTTCGAACTGGAAGCGGACGACCTGCTGGCGATCTGCATCCAACACGAGATGGATCACCTGATGGGCAAGCTGTTCGTCGATTACCTGTCGCCGCTCAAGCGCCAGCGCATTCGTCAGAAACTGGAAAAAATGGCCAAGCTTCAAGCCCGCGCCTAACCGATCAGGAAATCAACGTGTCTGACTCTTTACGGATTATTTTCGCCGGAACGCCAGACTTCGCAGCGCGTCATCTTGACGCGCTGTTGTCATCTGAGCACCAGATTGTCGGCGTATTTACCCAGCCCGACCGCCCGGCAGGCCGCGGCAACAAGCTGACGCCAAGCCCGGTCAAAGTGCTGGCCGAACAACATCAATTACCGGTATTCCAGCCTAAATCGCTGCGCCCCGAAGAGAATCAGCGCCTGGTGGCCGATCTCAACGCCGACGTGATGGTGGTGGTCGCCTACGGGCTGATCCTGCCGCAAGCGGTATTGGATATGCCGCGTCTCGGCTGCATCAACGTACACGGCTCGCTGCTGCCACGCTGGCGCGGCGCGGCGCCGATCCAGCGCTCACTCTGGGCTGGCGACAGCGAAACCGGCGTAACCATCATGCAGATGGACGTCGGCCTCGATACCGGCGATATGATGCACAAGATCGCCTGCCCTATTGAGAGTAGCGATACCAGCGCCAGTCTCTACGACAAGCTGGCCCAACTCGGCCCGCAGGGCATGCTGACCACGCTGCGTCAGATGGCCGACGGCAGCGCCACCCGCGAGGTGCAGGACGAAGCGCAGGTCACCTACGCCGAGAAGCTGAGCAAAGAAGAAGCTCGCCTGGACTGGAGCCTGTCCGCCGCACAGCTGGAGCGCTGCATTCGCGCCTTCAACCCTTGGCCGATCAGTTACTTCACCATCGACGATCAGCCGGTGAAAGTGTGGCAGGCCAGCGTGCTGGCGCAAAGCGCCAACGCGGAGCCTGGCACCGTGCTTCTTGCCGACAAACACGGCATTCAGGTCGCGACCGCCGACGGTATTCTCAATCTGATCCAACTGCAGCCCGCCGGCAAGAAACCCATGTCGGCGCAGGACCTGCTAAATTCACGTCGTGAATGGTTTACCCCGGGCAACCGGCTGTAAGTCACCCCACTGCCCGGCCGTTCATCGCCGGGCTGTTATTTTCTTAATGCCGATCGTTATCAGCTTTAGCCTATGAAAAATAATTACAATCTCCGCAGCATCGCTGCCAAAGCCATCGGCCAGGTGCTGGATCAAGGGCAGTCTCTCAGCACTGTCCTGCCGGCACTGCAAACCTCCATCAGCGATAAAGATCGCGGGCTGCTGCAGGAACTGTGCTTCGGCACGTTACGCGTGCTGCCGCAGCTCGAATGGTGCATTCAGCAATTGATGGCCAAACCGCTGACCGGCAAGCAGCGTACGCTGCACTATTTGCTGATGGTCGGCCTGTATCAGCTGCTGTATACCCGTATCCCGGCGCACGCCGTGCTGGCGGAAACCGTGGAAGGCGCGGTGGCGCTGAAACGCCCGCAGCTGAAAGGCTTGATTAACGGCGTATTGCGCCAGTTCCAGCGCCAACAAGAAGAGCTGCTGCAGCGCGTCGCCAACAATGACAGCCGCTATCTGCACCCCAGCTGGTTGCTGAAACGCATTCAACAGGCTTATCCCGCAAACTGGGAACAGATCGTCGACGCGAATAACCAGAAGCCGCCAATGTGGCTGCGCGTCAACCGCCTGCATCACACCCGCGAAGCTTATCTGCAGCTGCTGGCGGACGCCGGCATCGCCGCGGAGCCTCATGTCGACTATGCGGACGCGGTACGTTTGCTGGCGCCTTGCGCCGTTACCGATCTGCCGGGCTTCGCCGACGGTTGGGTCACCGTGCAAGATGCCTCAGCCCAGGGCTGTGTCGATCTGTTGGATCCGCAAGACGGCGAGCAGATCCTCGACTTATGCGCGGCACCCGGCGGCAAAACCACGCATATTCTGGAAGCGGCGCCGAAGGCGCACGTCATGGCCGTCGATATCGACGAACAGCGCCTGGCACGGGTGAAAGAGAACCTGCTGCGCCTGCGTTTGCACGCCGAAGTTAAACTGGGCGATGGCCGCACGCCGCAGCAATGGTGCGGCGACAAGCAGTTCGACCGTATCCTGCTGGACGCGCCTTGTTCCGCCACCGGCGTAATCCGCCGTCACCCCGACATCAAATGGCTACGCCGCGATCGCGACATCGCCGAACTCGCCGCGCTGCAGGCCGACATCCTGGAGGCTGTCTGGCCGCATCTGAAATCGGGCGGCGTGATGGTTTACGCCACCTGCTCTATCCTGCCGGATGAAAACAGCAGCCAGATCGCCGCATTCTTGCAGCGCCACGCCGATGCCAAGCTGGTTGAAACCGGCGATGCACAGCGGCCGGGGCGGCAGAATCTCCCGCACCCCGAGGACGGCGATGGCTTCTTTTACGCTAAGCTGATTAAAATGTAATTCTTCAGGGTGCGCGTGCGCGCCCTAAGTCTTTCAGTGTGAAGCAGAGAACACGATGAAAATAATTATTCTTGGTGCCGGTCAGGTTGGCGGGACGCTGGCAGAAAACCTGGTGGGTGAGAACAACGATATCACCGTCGTCGATACCGACTCCGGCCGGTTGCGCCAGCTGCAGGATAAATTCGATCTGCGGGTGGTTCAGGGACATGGCTCCCATCCTCGGGTGCTACGCGAAGCCGGCGCGGAAGACGCCGACATGCTGGTCGCCGTCACCAACTCCGACGAAACCAACATGATCGCCTGCCAGATCGCCTATTCTCTGTTTAATACCCCCAACCGCATCGCCCGTATCCGCGCGCCGGAATATATCCGCGAGTCGGAGAAACTGTTCCTGCCGGAAGCGGTGCCGATCGACCATCTGATTTCGCCGGAGCAGTTGGTCATCGACTATATCTACAAGCTAATTGAATACCCTGGCGCGCTGCAGGTGGTCAACTTCGCCGAAGGCAAGGTTAGCATCGCCGCGGTTAAAGCCTACTATGGCGGCCCGTTGGTCGGTAATGCGCTCTCGTCGATGCGCGAACACATGCCGCATATCGACACCCGCGTCGCCGCCATTTTCCGCCAGGATCGGCCGATCCGCCCGCAAGGTTCGACCATTATCGAAGCCGGTGACGAAGTCTTCTTCGTCGCCGCCTCGCAGCATATCCGCGCGGTGATGAGCGAACTGCAACGGCTGGAAAAGCCGTATAAACGTATCATGATCGTTGGCGGCGGCAACGTCGGCGCCGGCCTGGCTGCCAAGCTGGAGAAAGACTACAACGTCAAACTGATCGAGCGTAATCAGCAACGCGCCGCCGAACTGGCCGAGCAGTTGCACGATACCATCGTGTTCTATGGCGACGCCTCCGACCAGGAGCTGCTGGCCGAAGAGCACGTCGAGCAGGTGGACGTCTTCATCGCCATCACCAACGACGATGAGGCCAACATCATGTCGGCCATGCTGGCCAAACGCATGGGCGCCAAGAAAGTAATGGTGCTGATCCAGCGCCGCGCTTATGTCGATCTGGTGCAAGGCAGCGTGATCGATATCGCCATCTCGCCGCAGCAGGCGACCATATCCGCGCTGCTGGGGCACGTGCGAAAAGCGGATATCGTCAGCGTTTCATCCCTGCGCCGCGGTGTGGCGGAGGCGATCGAAGCGATTGCCCACGGCGATGAAAGCACCTCCAAAGTCGTCGGCCGCATCGTCGAAGACATCAAGCTGCCGCCGGGCACCACCATCGGCGCGATCGTGCGTGGCGACGATGTGATCATCGCCAACGGCAACAGCAAAATCGAACAGGGCGACCACGTCATCATGTTCATTACCGACAAGAAATTCGTGCCGGACGTTGAACGCTTGTTCCAACCGAGCCCATTCTTCTTGTAGAACGAATTTATTAGACGATGGTCTATAATCGCGTAGTTGTTCTCTGCCTTGAGAGGAGATAAAACTTCTCTCCTTTTGTGGCAAAGGGAAATTGCTTTGTTAAACTTGAGTTATTAATTCTGCAAGGGGTGCGTTCTATGAGTATGTTGAAAGAGTTTCGCGAATTTGCCATGCGTGGCAACGTAGTCGATCTGGCCGTCGGTGTGATTATCGGCGCCGCATTCGGCAAGATTGTTTCGTCCTTCGTGGCCGATATCATCATGCCACCACTGGGCTTACTGATCGGCGGTGTCGACTTTAAACAGTTCCATCTGGTATTACGTGAAGCTCAGGGCGCCGTACCGGCGGTGGTAATGAACTACGGTTCATTTATCCAAACCGTATTTGACTTCGTGATTGTCGCCTTCGCCATTTTCTTGGCGATTAAATTGATGAACAAAATGCGCCGCAAGCAGGAAGAAGCGCCGGCAGCACCGCCAGCACCCACTGCAGAAGAGAAACTGCTGACGGAAATCCGTGATTTGCTGAGCCAGCAACAGCAGCCAAAACTGTAAAACAGCGTTTGATTATGCCAATAAAAAGCCACCTGATATAGGTGGCTTTTTTAATGCCTTAAAACCAGAAGGCCAGTGGCAAATTATCGTTTGATAGTTTGCCACTGGCCTCCCAGTTACCGCCTTTAGCGTATTTTTCTTTACGCCGGTAGCTGCCTTTACCCTTCACATTCTTTTCTACTCGCTGACGGAATAGCGGATCATGCAGCAACGCCTCTATGGCGTTATCTTGAATCTGGCCTTTGGTGTGACGATATTTCGTCATGATAATGCTCCTGTAAAAAGTGGGGTAATAGAACGAGGCGATAATACTGCCGGCAGCATAAAAATTAAAGAGCCGTCAGCAACCTTTTTTGCCTTTTTCATCGCTGGCGCCCTGTTCTAACGCCTCCAGAATAGAACAGTAGTTGCTGGTATGGGCGGTGCCGCAGCAGGCGTCGCTAAGGCGTTTCAGCGATTCACGCATACGAGTCAATTCCGCCAACTTGCTTTCCACTTCGCTCAGGCGCGCATCGACGATCGACTTCGACTCCTGGCAAGTATGGTGTTCAGGATCGACACGGATCGAGAGCAGCTCGGCGATCGTTTCCAGGGTAAAACCCAGCTGTTTGGCATAGCGAATAAAGCGTAGCCGCTGCAGATCCTGCTCGGTGTAGAGTCGATACCCACCTTCGGTGCGGACATTGTGATCCATCATGCCCTGCTTTTCATAGTAGCGCACGGTATCCGGCGTCACTTCGGCAAGCTTGGCCAACTGCCCTATCTTGAACATTATCCCTCCTCTCGAGTGAATTTACCGTCCAGCGCGTGCTGATATTCGCCATGCAGGAAATCGGTGCTCATCCCTGCCTGGCGCAATCGGTGCTCCAGTAACGCCATACGCTTGCTGAGATCGACATAGTCTGGATGCTCACTGTTGACCCCTTGCAGTAAACGGGCGACGGTTAACGCCTCTTTGCGATCTTCCAGCACCGGTGGCAGGTAACCGGCATTTTTCAGCAGGCGGTACCCGGCGCGTAGCTCGGCCGGCACCGCGCTGTCATCTTCCAATGCCAACGGTTGCCCCTGGCCGGGCAAATTGTCGAACTCGCCTTTATCCTGAGCAGCGAGAATATGGCGTTCCGCCCATTGGTCTAGCAGCCACATGGCAGGCAGCCTCGGTTAGCTTAATGAATAAGCCATAGCATAGCGGATAGGCGCGGGGATCTTAAGCGCAGCGGGGGAATAGCGCACATTTGGCTGGGTTTGGACGTAAAAAAACCGGGCAAGCCCGGTTTTTTTACGCGTCTACAGATTACTCTGCAGTTGCTACTTCTGCTTGAGACTCAGCACGATCAACCAGCTCGATGTATGCCATCGGCGCGTTGTCGCCTGCGCGGAAGCCACACTTCAGAATGCGAGTGTAACCACCGGCACGGCTCGCGAAACGCGGGCCCAGCTCGTTAAACAGTTTTGCCACGATCTCGTTATCACGAGTACGGGCGAATGCCAGACGACGATTAGCTACGCTGTCGGTCTTGGCAAGAGTAATCAGCGGCTCAACAACGCGACGCAGCTCTTTTGCTTTTGGCAGGGTCGTCTTGATGATCTCATGACGAACCAAAGAGCCGGCCATGTTACGGAACATAGCCTGGCGATGGCTGCTGTTACGGTTCAGTTGACGACCACTCTTACGATGGCGCATGACCTTATCCTTCTCAGTAAAACCTTAACCTGTGATCCGGTTACTCGTCAGCAATGCTTGCCGGCGGCCAGTTTTCCAGGCGCATGCCCAGAGACAGACCACGTGAGGCCAGCACGTCTTTAATCTCAGTAAGAGATTTTTTACCCAGGTTTGGCGTTTTCAGCAACTCAACCTCGGTACGCTGTACCAGATCACCGATGTAGTGGATAGCTTCTGCCTTGAGGCAGTTAGCAGAGCGGACAGTCAATTCCAGATCGTCAACAGGGCGCAGCAAGATCGGATCGAATTCCGGTTTCTCTTCTTTAACTTCCGGCTGACGTACATCACGCAGGTCAACGAAAGCTTCAAGTTGTTCAGCCAGAATGGTGGCCGCACGGCGGATCGCCTCTTCAGGATCGATCGTGCCATTGGTCTCCATCTCGATGACCAGCTTATCCAAGTCAGTACGCTGTTCTACACGCGCAGCTTCAACATTGTAGGCGATACGCTCTACAGGGCTGTAGCAGGCGTCAACCAACAGACGACCGATTGGGCGCTCATCTTCTTCCGAATGAATTCGGGCAGAAGCCGGCACATAACCGCGACCGCGCTGAACTTTGATACGCATGCTGATAGCCGCGTTCTCATCAGTCAGGTGGCAAATCACGTGCTGAGGCTTGACGATTTCGACATCACCATCATGGGTGATGTCGGCAGCGGTCACAGGGCCAATGCCAGATTTATTCAGGGTAAGAATAACTTCGTCTTTGCCTTGAACTCTCACCGCCAGCCCTTTCAGGTTGAGCAGGATCTCCAGGATATCTTCCTGTACGCCTTCTTTGGTGCTGTACTCATGCAGTACACCATCAATCTCAACCTCGGTCACCGCGCAACCCGGCATAGATGAAAGCAGAATACGGCGCAGTGCGTTGCCAAGAGTATGGCCAAAGCCACGCTCTAAAGGCTCAAGGGTCACCTTGGCGTGCGTCGAACTGACTTGCTCGATATCTACCAGGCGCGGTTTTAGAAACTCTGTCACAGAACCCTGCATTGTGTCCTCTCTTTGGTACTAAGCTTTACTTGGAGTAAAGCTCGACGATCAGGTGTTCGTTAATGTCCGCAGACAGATCGGTACGTTCAGGCATACGCTTGAACACGCCTTCCATCTTAGCAGCATCAACTTCCAGCCAAGTCGGCTTTTCACGCTGCTCAGCCAGCTCCAGAGAAGCTTTAACACGAGACTGCTTTTTAGCTTTCTCGCGGATGCTGACTACGTCATTCGGAGATACCTGATAAGAAGCGATGTTAACAACGCGACCGTTTACCATAACTGCTTTGTGGCTAACCAGCTGACGTGACTCTGCACGAGTCGCGCCGAAGCCCATACGGTAAACAACGTTGTCCAGACGACCTTCCAGCAGCTGCAACAGGTTTTCACCGGTGTTGCCCTTCAGGCGGGTTGCTTCTTTGTAATAGTTACGGAATTGACGCTCCAGAATGCCGTACATACGGCGAACTTTCTGCTTCTCACGCAACTGAACACCGTAATCAGACAGACGCGGTTTACGCGCACCGTGCTGACCAGGTGCTTGTTCAATTTTACACTTGGAATCGATCGCGCGAACGCCAGACTTAAGGAACAGGTCTGTGCCCTCACGACGGCTCAGCTTGAGCTTAGGACCCAAATATCTTGCCATTTTCTTTCTCCAACAATCCTAAAAGCTGCGTTACACGCGGCGCTTTTTCGGCGGACGACAACCGTTATGAGGGATCGGAGTCACATCAGTAATATTAGTGATGCGGAAACCAGCCGCGTTCAGAGCGCGGATAGTAGACTCACGACCAGGACCAGGTCCTTTAACCATAACTTCCAGGTTCTTGATACCGTATTCTTTTACTGCGTCAGCACAACGTTCTGCTGCAACCTGTGCTGCGAACGGAGTGGACTTACGAGAACCACGGAAACCGGAACCACCGGCTGTTGCCCAACCCAAAGCATTACCCTGACGATCAGTGATGGTAACGATGGTGTTGTTGAAAGAAGCATGGATATGAGCCACGCCGTCAGAGACTTGCTTTCTTACACGCTTACGTGTACGAACAGGTGCCTTTGCCATTATTCAATAACCCCGATTATTTCTTGATCGGCTTGCGCGGACCCTTACGGGTACGAGCGTTGGTCTTGGTGCGCTGACCGCGTACCGGCAGACCACGACGATGACGCAAACCACGATAGCAACCAAGGTCCATAAGACGCTTGATGCTCAGGGTAATTTCACGACGCAAATCACCCTCAACGGTGTATTTGGCAACTGCATCACGAAGCTTTTCGATTTGCTCTTCAGACAGCTCACTGATCTTAACATTTTCAGCAATACCCGTAGATGCACAGATAGCCTGTGAACGGGTTTTACCGATACCGAAGATCGACGTTAAGGCGATAACGGTATGTTTATGATCAGGAATGTTAATGCCTGCTATACGGGCCACTATGCACTCCTACTATTTTATACAGCAACACCATTCTGAAAAGCCCGTTTTCAGGATACTCAAATAGTGTTGCAGTGCGACATACAAAAGATTGGCTGGCTAATCTAGCCAGCTCAACCCAACTTTGCAAGAAAAATATGCGAGATAATCAGCCTTGACGCTGTTTATGCTTCGGCTCGGCGCTGCAAATCACACGAACGACACCGTTACGCTTAACGATTTTGCAGTTACGACATAATTTCTTGACGGAAGCACGAACTTTCATTTTTACTCTCCGTAACTTCTCAAACGAATCTGACTAGCGGTTATAGCCTTTCAGATTTGCTTTCTTCAATGCAGACTCGTACTGACTTGACATCATCAGAGTTTGCACTTGAGCCATAAAGTCCATGATGACGACAACCACGATCAGTAGCGAGGTACCACCAAAGTAGAATGGTACTTTCATTGCATCACGCATGAACTCCGGGATCAGGCAGATGAAAGTAATGTACATCGCGCCCACCAGGGTTAAACGCGTCATTACTTTATCGATATACTTCGCCGTTTGCTCTCCCGGACGAATTCCTGGTACGAAGGCACCGGACTTCTTCAGGTTATCTGCTGTCTCACGCGGGTTGAATACCAACGCCGTGTAGAAGAAACAGAAGAAGATGATTGCAGACGCATAGAGTAACACATAAAGCGGTTGCCCTGGCTGCAAATACAGCGAAATCGTAGTCAGCCAGTTCCAACCGGTACCGCCCCCAAACCATGATGCAATCGTGGCCGGGAACAGAATGATGCTGGAAGCGAAAATCGCCGGGATAACCCCCGCCATGTTCACTTTCAACGGTAAGTGTGTACTCTGTGCTGCATAAACACGACGACCTTGTTGACGCTTCGCATAGTTAACGACGATACGACGTTGACCACGCTCGATGAAAACAACGAAGAAGGTTACTGCAAACACCAATACTGCAACCAACAGCAGCAGGAGGAAGTGCAGGTCGCCTTGCCGCGCTTGCTCGATAGTATGGGCCACTGCCGGCGGGAGCCCCGCTACAATACCCGCGAAGATAATGATCGAGATACCGTTACCGATACCACGTTCAGTAATCTGCTCACCCAGCCACATCAGGAACATTGTCCCGGTTACCAGGCTCACAACCGCAGTAAAGTAGAATGCAAAGCCTGGGTTTAACACCAGGCCCTGCATACCAGGCATATTCGGCAGACCGGTAGCAATACCGATCGACTGGAATATGGCCAATACCAGCGTACCGTAACGGGTGTACTGGCTAATCTTGCGACGGCCAGCCTCCCCTTCTTTCTTGATTTCCGCCAACGCTGGATGAACCACCGTCAGCAGCTGGATAATGATCGACGCCGAAATATACGGCATGATCCCCAGAGCAAAGATAGAAGCACGGCTGAGGGCACCACCAGAGAACATGTTAAACATTTCAATGACAGTGCCTCTCTGCTGCTCAAGCAATTTGGCAAGCACAGTGGCATCGATACCAGGAATCGGAATGAAAGAGCCGATACGGAAGACAATCAGCGCGCCGATGACAAACAAAAGTCTGCGCTTCAGCTCGCCGAGCCCGCCTTTAGCACTTTGAAAATCTAATCCTGGTTGCTTAGCCATCTGCTACTTATTCCTCAATTTTACCGCCAGCAGCCTCGATAGCAGCACGAGCGCCTTTGGTGACACGCAGACCACGCAGGGTTACCGGACGAGCGACTTCGCCAGAAAGTACAACTTTCGCGAATTCGATCTGGACACCAACTACGTTAGCGGCTTTCAGCGCGTTCAGGTCGATAACATCGCCTTCAACCAGAGCCAGCTCAGACAGACGAACTTCTGCCGTGATCATAGCTTTGCGTGAAGTGAAGCCGAATTTCGGCAGACGACGGTACAGAGGCATCTGACCACCTTCGAAACCACGACGTACGCCACCGCCAGAACGAGACTTCTGACCTTTGTGACCACGGCCGCCGGTTTTACCCAGGCCAGAACCAATACCACGACCTACACGCTTAGGCGCATGCTTGGCACCTTCAGCCGGAGACAGAGTATTTAAACGCATCTGTTACTCCTCAACTTTAACCATGTAGGAAACCAGGTTGATCATACCGCGTACAGCAGGAGTATCCTCGCGCTCTACGGTGTGACCAATACGACGCAGACCCAGACCGAGCAGAGTAGCTTTATGCTTCGGCAGACGGCCAATTGAGCTGCGAGTTTGTGTAACTTTAATAGTCTTAGCCATGGTCAATTACCCCAGAATGTCGGCAACGGATTTACCACGCTTAGCAGCGACCATTTCAGGAGACTTCATATTAGCCAGAGCGTCGATAGTTGCACGAACCACGTTGATCGGGTTGGTGGAACCATAAGCTTTAGCCAATACGTTGTGCACCCCAGCAACTTCGAGAACGGCGCGCATTGCACCACCCGCGATGATACCGGTACCTTCATGAGCAGGCTGCATGAACACGCGAGAACCCGTGTGAGCGCCCTTAACAGGGTGCTGCAGGGTGCCGCTGTTCAGCGCGACGTTCATCATGTTGCGACGGGCTTTTTCCATCGCTTTCTGGATCGCTGCTGGAACTTCGCGTGCTTTGCCGTAGCCAAAACCAACGCGACCGTTACCATCACCAACTACAGTCAGTGCGGTAAAGCTGAAAATACGGCCACCTTTTACGGTTTTAGATACGCGGTTTACCGCGATCAGCTTTTCCTGCAGTTCGCCAGCTTGTTTTTCGATGTGAGCCATCTTAAACCTCTTCCTTAGAACTGAAGGCCAGCTTCACGGGCAGCATCTGCCAGTGCCTGGACTCGACCATGATATTGGAAACCGGAACGGTCAAAGGATACTTTCGCAATCCCTTTTTCCAACGCGCGCTCAGCCAGAGCTTTACCTACGGCTGCTGCAGCGTCTTTGTTACCGGAATACTTCAGTTGCTCCGCGATAGCTTTTTCTAAAGTAGAAGCGGCTACCAGTACTTCAGAACCGTTTGGAGCAATCACCTGTGCGTAAATGTGACGCGGGGTACGATGTACCACCAGGCGGGTTGCACCCAGCTCTTGGAGCTTGCGGCGTGCGCGGGTCGCACGACGGATACGAGCAGATTTCTTATCCATAGTGTTACCTTACTTCTTCTTAGCCTCTTTGGTACGCACGACTTCGTCGGCGTAACGAACACCTTTGCCTTTGTAAGGCTCAGGACGACGGTAAGCGCGCAGATCTGCTGCTACCTGGCCAATTACCTGCTTATCAGCGCCTTTCAGCACGATTTCAGTTTGGCTTGGGCATTCAGCAGTGATACCTGCCGGCAGCTGGTGATCGATTGGGTGAGAGAAGCCCAGGGCCAAATTCACCACATTGCCTTTAACGGCAGCACGATAACCAACACCTACCAGTTGAAGCTTTTTGGTGAAGCCTTCGGTAACACCAACAACCATTGCGTTCAGCAGAGCGCGCGTGGTACCCGCTTGAGCCCATGCGTTAGCAAAACCTTCGCGCGGAGCGAAAGTCAGTGCGTTAGCTTCTTGCTTCACTTCAACGGCGTCGTGGATAGTACGAGTCAACTCGCCGTTTTTACCCTTAATCGAAATAACCTGACCGTTGAGTTTTACCTCTACGCCGGCAGGAATGACGACGGGTGCTTTTGCAACACGAGACATTCTTTCCTCCCGAATTAAGCTACGTAGCAGATAATCTCGCCACCCAGACCAGCCTGGCGAGCTGCACGATCGGTCATAACACCTTTAGAGGTAGAAACAACAGCGATACCCAAACCGGCCATAACTTTTGGCAGCTCATCTTTTTTCTTGTAGATGCGCAGACCTGGACGGCTGATACGTTGAATGCTTTCTACCACAGCTTTGCCCTGGAAGTACTTCAGTACCAGTTCCAGAACAGGCTTGGCGTCGCCTTCGATTTTGAAATCTTCAATAAAACCTTCTTCCTTCAGCACGTTGGCAATTGCCACTTTCAGCTTGGAGGAAGGCATGGTGACCGCAACTTTGTTCGCGGCTTGACCGTTACGGATACGGGTCAGCATATCCGCGATCGGATCTTGCATGCTCATCTGTATTTACTCCCGTGATTCAATTGGTAATTACCAGCTAGCCTTTTTCAAGCCAGGTACTTCACCGCGCATAGCGGCTTCACGAAGCTTAATACGGCTCAACCCGAATTTGCCCACATAACCATGTGGACGGCCAGTTTGGCGGCAGCGTTTACGCTGACGAGACGGGCTGGAATCACGCGGCAGAGTTTGCAGCTTGAGAACGGCATCCCAACGATCTTCATCGGAAGCGTTCACATCAGAGATAATAGCTTTCAGTTCAACGCGTTTTGCAAAGAACTTATCAGCTAATTTCACGCGCTTGACTTCGCGTGCTTTCATTGATTGCTTAGCCATCAGTAACCCTGCCTTACTTGCGGAACGGGAAGTTAAAAGCAGCCAGCAGCGCGCGGCCTTCATCATCAGATTTCGCAGTAGTGGTAATGGTAATATCCAAACCACGAACGCGATCGACTTTGTCGTAGTCGATTTCTGGGAAGATGATTTGCTCACGCACGCCCATGCTGTAGTTGCCACGGCCATCGAATGACTTGGCGGACAGGCCACGGAAGTCACGGATACGTGGAACAGCAATGGAGATCAGGCGCTCAAAGAACTCCCACATGCGTTCGCCACGCAGAGTTACTTTACAGCCGATCGGATAGCCCTGACGGATTTTGAAGCCTGCAACAGATTTGCGGGCTTTGGTGATCAACGGTTTTTGACCGGAGATAGCTGCCAGATCCGCTGCTGCGTTATCCAGCAGTTTCTTGTCAGCGATCGCTTCACCAACACCCATGTTCAGGGTGATCTTCTCGACCCGAGGGACTTGCATGACAGAGTTGTAATCAAACTGAGACATCAGTTGTTTGACTACCTCGTCTTTGTAGTAATCATGCAGTTTCGCCATCGTATTACTCCAAATTACTTGATAGTTTCGCTGTTAGACTTGAAGAAACGGACTTTTTTGCCGTCTTCGAATCTAAAGCCTACACGGTCAGCCTTGCCGGTAGCCGCGTTGAAGAGAGCAATGTTAGAAACCTGAATTGCAGCTTCTTTTTCAACAATGCCGCCTGGTTGGTTCAGAGCCGGAACCGGCTTCTGGTGTTTCTTAACCAGGTTGATACCTTCAACAATGACCTTGCCAGCAGACAGGACATTTTTTACTTTACCGCGTTTACCTTTGTCTTTCCCGGTAATCACGATAACTTCGTCATCACGACGGATCTTCGCTGCCATGTTCGCTCCTTAGAGTACTTCTGGTGCCAGAGAGATAATTTTCATGAACTTCTCATTACGCAGTTCACGAGTTACCGGCCCAAAAATACGCGTACCGATTGGCTGCTCGCTGTTATTGTTCAAAATAACGCATGCATTGCCATCGAAGCGAATGACAGAACCGTCCGGGCGACGTACACCCTTCTTGGTGCGCACCACTACCGCCTTCAGAACATCGCCTTTCTTCACCTTACCGCGAGGAATTGCTTCCTTGATGGTAATTTTGATGATGTCGCCGACGCCTGCGTAGCGACGGTGCGAGCCACCTAGAACCTTGATACACATTACGCGACGTGCACCGGAGTTGTCGGCGACGTTCAGCATAGTCTGTTCTTGGATCATTTTAGTGCTCCGCTAATGTCAACTACTACTTTAAAGACCCAAGTAAAAATTAGGCCGTTGAAAAGCCCCATAACCGAGGGCGCAGCATTATAACACCGCTTACTTGGTATGGGTAGAAAAAATAAACGGCTCATTTTCTGAGCCGTTTATTAAGTGAGAGCCAGCTACTCTATTACAGAATCGCTTTCTCTACAACGCGAACCAACGTCCAGGACTTAGTCTTGGACAGTGGGCGGCATTCGCGGATTTCTACCACGTCGCCGGTACCACATTCGTTGTTCTCGTCATGTACGTGCAGCTTGGTCGTACGCTTGATGAATTTCCCGTAGATCGGGTGCTTCACAGTGCGCTCGATAGCAACAACGATGGATTTCTCCATTTTATCGCTAACAACACGACCCTGCAGGGTACGGATAACTTCAGTCATTTACACACCCGCCTTTTGAGTCAGTAAAGTCTTAACGCGTGCGACGTCACGACGCACTTGTTTCAACAGGTGAGTTTGTTGCAGCTGGCCACTGGCCGCCTGCATGCGCAAGTTGAATTGCTCACGCAGCAGGTTGAGCAGCTCGGCATTCAGCTCTTCAACGCTTTTTTCACGCAGCTCTTGTGCTTTCATTACATCACCGTCTTAGTTACAAAGGTGGTTTTGATCGGCAGTTTCGCTGCTGCCAGTTTGAATGCCTCGCGGGCAACCTCTTCTGGCACGCCGTCCATTTCGTACAGGACCTTACCAGGCTGGATCAGGGCAACCCAATACTCCACGTTACCCTTACCTTTACCCATACGCACTTCCAGCGGCTTCTCGGTGATCGGTTTGTCCGGGAATACACGGATCCAGATCTTGCCTTGACGCTTAACTGCACGAGTCATTGCACGACGAGCTGCTTCGATTTGACGAGCAGTCAGACGGCCACGGCCAACAGCTTTCAGACCGAAAGTGCCGAAGCTAACATCCGTACCTTGCGCCAGACCACGGTTGCGGCCCTTGTGCACCTTACGGAATTTTGTACGCTTTGGTTGTAACATCAGCGACTCTCCTTACTTGCGGCCTTTACGCTGCTGCTTTTTAGGTTGAGCAGCCGGTTCCGGTTGTTCAACTGCAGCCATACCACCCAGGATCTCACCTTTGAAGATCCATACCTTAACGCCGATTACACCATAAGTGGTGTGCGCTTCAGATGTGTTGTAGTCGATGTCCGCACGCAGAGTGTGCAATGGAACACGACCTTCGCGGTACCATTCGGTACGTGCGATTTCAGCGCCGCCAAGACGGCCGCTTACTTCAACTTTGATACCTTTAGCGCCAAGACGCATTGCGTTCTGTACTGCACGCTTCATAGCACGACGGAACATAACGCGACGTTCCAGCTGAGAAGTGATGCTGTCAGCAACCAATTTAGCGTCGAGTTCCGGTTTACGGACTTCGGCGATGTTGATCTGTGCAGGAACGCCAGCGATGTCCGCTACGACCTTGCGCAGTTTTTCGACGTCTTCACCTTTCTTGCCGATAACGATGCCTGGGCGAGCGGTGTGAATGGTCACACGGATGCTCTTCGCAGGACGCTCGATAACGATGCGAGAAACGGAAGCTTTCGACAGTTCCTTAGTCAGGAATTGACGAACTTTAAAGTCGCTGTCCAGGTTGTCAGCGAATTCTTTGGTATTCGCATACCAAGTAGAGTTCCAAGGTTTGACAATACCCAGGCGAATACCATTAGGATGTACTTTCTGACCCATTGCTAGTCTCCAGAGTCTCAGCGATCGGACACAACCACAGTAATGTGGCTGGTGCGCTTCAGGATGCGATCTGCACGACCTTTTGCACGCGGCATAATGCGCTTCATGCTTGGGCCTTCGTCTACGAAGATTTTCGTAACTTTCAGATCATCGATGTCAGCGCCATCGTTGTGTTCTGCGTTAGCAATGGCAGACTCCAGCACTTTCTTAACCAGACCAGCAGCTTTCTTGTTGGTGTAGGTCAGAGTTTCCAGAGCTTGCGACACTTTCTTACCGCGAATCAGGTCAGCAACAAGGCGAACCTTCTGAGCAGAAGAACGAGCGTGGCGATGTTTAGCGATAGTTTCCATCTCTTCCTCCTACCTTAGCGCTTTTTAGCTTTTTTATCAGCCGCATGGCCGCGATAAGTACGAGTCGGCGCGAATTCACCCAGTTTGTGACCGACCATTTCATCGGAAACGAACACTGGTACGTGCTGACGACCATTATGGACAGCGATGGTCAAACCGATCATGTTAGGAAAGATCGTTGAACGACGGGACCAAGTGCGCAAAGGCTTCTTGTCACCGCTTTCCACCGCTTTCTCTACCTTCTTCAGCAAGTGCAGGTCAATAAAAGGACCTTTCTTGAGAGAACGTGGCATGGCTTATCCTCTAATTATTTTTTGCTACGGCGACGTACGATGAACTTATCAGTACGCTTGTTGCTACGGGTCTTCTTACCTTTGGTCTGAACGCCCCACGGAGTTACCGGGTGCTTACCAAAGTTACGACCTTCACCACCACCGTGCGGGTGATCTACCGGGTTCATCGCCGTACCGCGAACGGTAGGACGAACACCACGCCAACGTGCAGCACCTGCTTTACCCAGAACGCGAAGCATATGTTCAGCGTTACCGACTTCACCCAGGGTGGCGCGGCAATCAACTGGAACTTTACGCATTTCGCCGGAGCGCAGACGCAGAGTTACGTAGGAACCATCACGAGCAACGATCTGAACGTAGGCACCAGCGGAGCGAGCCATCTGGCCGCCTTTGCCTGGTTTCATTTCTACGTTGTGAACCGTTGAACCAACTGGAATGTTGCGCATCGGCAGGGTGTTACCCGCTTTGATTGCAGCATCAACGCCAGATTGAATCTGGTCACCAGCTTTCAGGCCTTTCGGCGCCAGGATGTAACGGCGTTCGCCATCTTTGTACAGAACCAGCGCGATGTTCGCGGAACGGTTCGGATCGTACTCCAGACGCTCAACCACAGCAGGGATACCATCTTTGTTGCGCTTGAAGTCAACCAGACGATAATGTTGCTTGTGGCCACCACCGATATGACGGGTGGTGATACGGCCATTGTTGTTACGACCACCGCTTTTGCTCAGTTTTTCCAGCAGCGGGGCATAAGGTTTACCCTTGTGCAGCTCAGGGTTAACCACTTTAACAACGTGGCGACGACCCGGAGATGTAGGTTTACATTTAACAATTGCCATTGTTCTTACTCCTCCGACTTACTCTGCGCCGCCGATGAAGTCCAGATTCTGGCCTTCTTTCAGGGTGACGTAAGCTTTTTTCCAGTCGCTACGACGACCAACACGCTGACCGTGACGCTTCACTTTCCCTTTAACTACCAGGGTGTTCACGTCTTCGACTTCGACTTCAAACAGTTTCTGCACTGCAGCTTTGATTTCTGCTTTGGTCGCGTCTTTGGCAACTTTGAGAACGATGGTGTTGCTTTTTTCCATCGCAGCGGATGCTTTTTCAGATACGTGCGGTGCACGCAGCACTTTCAGCAAACGTTCTTCACGGATCATGCCAGCATCTCCTCAACTTGCTTCACAGCATCAGCAGTCATAACCACTTTGTCGAAGGCGATCAGGCTAACCGGATCGATACCTGCTACATCGCGCACGTCAACCTTGTACAGGTTGCGAGCTGCCAGGAACAGATTCTCATCCAGTTCACCGGTCACGATCAGCACGTCTTCCAGAGCCATATCTTTCAGTTTCTGTGCCAGCAGCTTAGTTTTAGGCGCTTCTACAGAGAACTTCTCGACAACGATCAGACGATCTTGACGTACCAGCTCGGACAGGATGCTTTTCAGCGCGCCGCGGTACATCTTTTTGTTTACTTTCTGACTGTGGTCCTGTGGCTTAGCAGCAAAGGTCACGCCGCCTGAACGCCAGATCGGGCTCTTGATAGAACCTGAACGCGCACGGCCGGTGCCTTTCTGACGCCATGGCTTTTTGCCGGAACCAGTTACTTCAGCACGGGTCTTCTGAGCGCGGGTACCTTGACGGGCACCTGCTGCATAAGCAACAACAACCTGGTGTACCAGCGCTTCGTTGAAATCACGACCGAAGGTAGTTTCGGAAACAGTCAGCGCGCTTTGCGCGTCTTTCAATACTAATTCCATTGCTATCCCCTTACGCCTTCACAGCTGGTTTAACGATCAGGTTGCCACCGGTTGCGCCCGGTACAGCACCCTTAACCAGCAGCAGGTTGCGCTCAGCGTCAACACGTACTACGTCCAGGCTCTGAACGGTTACGCGCTCATCACCCAGGTGGCCAGCCATTTTCTTGCCTTTGAACACTTTGCCCGGAGTCTGGTTCTGACCGATAGAACCCGGAACGCGGTGAGACAAGGAGTTACCGTGGGTAGCGTCTTGGGTACGGAAGTTCCAGCGCTTAACAGTGCCAGCAAAACCTTTACCTTTAGAAGTACCGGTAACATCGACTTTTTTAACGTCAGCGAAGATTTCTACGCTAATTTCCTGACCTGCAGCGAATTCTTGACCTTCTTCAAGGCGGAATTCCCACAGACCACGGCCAGCTTCAACGCCAGCTTTAGCGAAATGGCCCGCTTCCGGCTTGGTTACACGGTTAGCTTTTTTGCTACCAGTGGTAACCTGAACGGCACGGTAACCGTCGGTGTCCAGGCTTTTAACCTGAGTCACGCGGTTCGCTTCAATTTCAATTACGGTTACTGGGATAGAAACGCCATCTTCAGTGAAGATACGGGTCATACCCACTTTTTTACCGACTAAACCAATCATTGTTTCAACCTCTCAATCGCTCAATGACCTGATTAACCCAGGCTGATCTGCACGTCTACACCGGCAGCCAGATCCAGACGCATCAGAGCATCAACGGTTTTCTCGGTTGGCTCAACGATGTCAACCAGACGCTTGTGAGTGCGAATCTCGTACTGATCGCGCGCGTCTTTGTTAACGTGCGGAGAGATCAGAACGGTAAAGCGCTCTTTGCGAGTTGGCAGCGGGATCGGACCACGGACTTGCGCACCAGTGCGCTTTGCAGTCTCGACGATTTCCGCGGTTGATTGATCGATCAGACGATGATCAAACGCTTTCAGGCGGATACGGATTCTTTGGTTCTGCATGAGACCAGAGCTCCAATTATTTATAAACGTAAATAATTACTCCTCACACCCATTTCGATTGATGGGGGAGTGTAATCGTCAACATATAACCCCCATATCGGGAGTATTGTTCGAAGGGCAAAAAAGCCTGCCAATCGACTGATTCGCTAAAATCAGGCTTACCAAGATTAGGTAAGCCCGCGCATTATACGCAAAATGGCCCAGGAAGCAAGCCGCAGTTGGAAATATGCTCAGGAAATCGTCATTTTTGCGCGTTCAGCTGCAGCAGAGGAATGAACACGGCGAACAGGGTATGAATTATGCTTGGCGGGGAAAGCTCCCCTGCCCCACCGTAAAAACGGTTTCCGGCAGGAGAGACGATGGCGCATGGGCAGTAAATTTACTCTTTGCGTTCTAAAATTTGGGCCTGGGCATAGTTTTGAATACCGAGGCGTGCGATCAGGTCCAGCTCGGTTTCCAGCCAGTCGATATGCTCTTCTTCATCGGCCAGGATATCGATCATCAAATCGCGGCTGACATAATCGTGGATCGAATCGGCATAGGCGATGCCTTCGCGCAGGTTCTTGGCACCCGCCAGTTCCAGCGCCAGATCGGAACGCAGCATCTCTTCAATGTCTTCGCCGATGTTCAGTTTACCGAGATCTTGCAGGTTCGGTATCCCTTCCAGGAACAGGATGCGCTCGATGTAGCGATCGGCATGTTTCATTTCGTCGATCGACTCGTGGTATTCCTTGTCGTTGAGGCGCATTAAGCCCCAATTCTTGAACATGCGGGCGTGCAGGAAATATTGATTGATGGCAACCAGCTCGTTGCCGAGCAGCTTGTTGAGGTGAGCAATGATCTTTTTATCGCCTTTCATAGGTAACTCCTCCTGGCCAGTTCTAAAAGTGTAGAACCTGTAAGCCAAGAGTCAAAAATAACCTTGTGTTAGGCAACTTCATGCATTGGGATGATAGTTCCGCGTTCCTCCACCATTATCTGTCTGGCCTGACGAATGCACTTTCCGCAATCGGTACCAATTGGCACAAGTTCACGCAGCTGCTTCATGGTATGGGGATTGTGCTGACGCACCGCATTACGGATCGCTTTGTCAGTCACCGCATTACACAGACATACATACATAGAGAGACTCACTTCTTAACCAATGCATTGAGTCTAAATAGGAATGGTTTTTATTTCAATTAAGATTTGAACAAATTGCATAAAAAAAGGGCACCGAAGTGCCCTTTTTTGTGTCGAAAAATTATTC
>NZ_MJAO01000040.1 GCF_001902635.1 Serratia marcescens
ATGGGTGAAAAGGGGCTATTTGACGCCGTGCTGGGCGAACCACGCCAGCATGCGCCGCCAGCCGTCCTCCGCCGCCTCGGCGTGGTAACTGGGGCGATAATCGGCGTTGAACGCGTGCCCAACGTCGGGATAGACCACGATTTCGGCATTGGCGTTGGCGGCGCGGATCGCCTGACGCATGGTTTCCACCGTTTCCAGCGGAATGCCGCTGTCCTGCCCGCCATACAGCCCCAGCACCGGCGCCGACAAGTTCGTTGCGACGTCGACCGGGTGCTTCGGTGAATTCAGCGTTTTCTCGCCCACCAGCTTGCCATACCAGGCGACCGCCGCCTTCAGCTGCGGGTTGTGCGCCGCGTACAGCCAGGTGATGCGGCCGCCCCAGCAGAAACCGGTGATCGCCAGCTTGCCGGCGTCGCCGCCGTGGCGAATGGCCCAGTGGGCGGCGTGATCCAGATCCGACAGCACCTGACGATCCGGCACCTTGGTCACTAATCGCTGGAACAACTCGCCGATATCGGTGTACTCGTTGGCGTCGCCCTGACGGAAGTAGAGCTCAGGCGCGATCGCCAGATAGCCCCGCTTGGCCAGCCGGCGGCACAGATCCTGAATATGTTCATGCACGCCGAAGATTTCCTGCACCACCAGCACGATGGGGAAGGGGCCGCTATGGTCGGCGGGTTTGGCGACGTAGGCCGGCAATGCGTCGCCCTGAGAAGGAATGGTGGTTTGCCCGGCGTGAATGCCCTGTTCGTCGGTGATAATCGCAGAGGCGGCCAACGGCGCGGCGGCTGGGGCGAATCCCCCCTGTGCCTGTTTTAATGTCATCACATGTTCGGTTTTCATTGCGGTCTCCGTGCAATAGAAAAAAGCGCTGAGATTAACTATAGGAAAGATTATCCATTATTGGCGTCGCGTGGAGCACTTTCGGACAAGTCGATAAAAAACGGCTAATTATCTGGCTTTACGGCATTTTTAAGCGCTTTTTATCATGTTATTGCGCGTTTTGACCCGCGTAAGTGCCATAAGGTGCGTTAGACGCCTTTTTTGTCCCTAAGCAACCGATAAGATAGGGTTATTTCTGGTTGATGAGCTAAATAGTTTCAGCCGGCAATCAACCGGCGTGGGGCCGCAAGATTTGTCGGCTAGACTGAGGTCAACGGCGTGCCGAGGCATCGCCATAGCAACTTTATTTGTGACTAAAATCACAAATAATATGTAGCATGTAATTTGTTTCTCTTTTCAAAGTGACTGTTGTCACGAAATTGGGCGACGATTTTCAGTAGAGTGCTTTTTTGTTCCTCCCAATAAACATGATCCATGAGGAGTCTCGTATGTCTCAGTCTGACGTTTTTCATCTCGGCCTCACCAAAAAAGATTTGCAAGGGGCCCAGCTTGCCATCGTGCCGGGCGATCCGCAGCGCGTAGAGAAGATTGCCAAGCTGATGGAAAATCCGGTGCATCTGGCCTCCCATCGTGAATTCACCACCTGGCGCGCGGAGCTGGACGGCAAGGCGGTGATCGTCTGCTCAACCGGTATCGGCGGCCCGTCCACCTCTATTGCGGTAGAAGAGCTGGCACAGCTGGGCATTCGCACTTTCCTGCGCATCGGTACCACCGGCGCGATTCAGGCGAACATCAACGTCGGCGACGTATTGGTCACCACGGCGGCGGTGCGCCTCGACGGTGCCAGCCTGCACTTTGCGCCGATGGAGTTCCCGGCGGTCGCGGACTTCGCCTGCACCACCGCGCTGGTGGAAGCAGCCAAAGCCAGCGGCGCGACCACGCACATCGGCGTGACCGCCTCTTCCGATACCTTCTATCCGGGCCAGGAGCGTTACGACACCTATTCCGGCCGCGTAGTCAGCCGCTTCAAAGGCTCGATGGAAGAGTGGCAGGCGATGGGCGTGATGAACTATGAAATGGAATCCGCCACGTTGCTGACCATGTGTGCCAGCCAGGGCCTGCGCGCCGGCATGGTGGCCGGGGTGATCGTCAACCGCACCCAGCAAGAAATCCCGAACGCCGAAACCATGAAAAACACCGAAAGCAAAGCGGTGCAGATCGTGGTGGACGCTGCGCGACGCCTGCTGTAATCGCCTTTCCCCAACGGGCCGCCGACGCGGCCCGTTTTTCCATCCGCGTCTAATCTGTTACGGTGTTAATCCTCAGCGCTGCGCCGATGGCCGCCGCGCGTTGTCAGAACGAAAACAACGAGGACGTTTATGACCGCCCAGATCCTGCTTCATCCTTCGCTTGCGCCGCTCGACGGCGGCATTAATTTCCGCGATTTCGGCGGCAACGGCGTGGCCGACGGGCGCCGCATCAAACGCGGTCTGCTGTTCCGCTCAGGTTCACTCGAGCGGCTGACGGAAAACGACTGCGCCTTTCTCGCCGGGGTGCCGGTGCGTTCGGTGCTGGACTACCGTGACGCCGACGAAGTGCAGGCCAAGCCGGATATCCTGTGGAACGGCACCGATTATCACCACGTGCCGGCCAACCCACTGAGCAGTGAAGTCAACGCCAACCTGGAAAAGCTCACCAACGAAACGCTGGCCGCTTTCGACGCCCGAGCATTCATGCTCGAGCTGTATCGCCGCCTGCCGTTCGGCAATGCGGCCTATCAGCGGTTGGCGCAGCTGTTGAGCAACCCTGGCGGCGGCGCCATTGTGCAGCACTGCGCGGTCGGCAAGGATCGCACCGGAGTCGGCTCGGCGCTGGTGCTGTTCGCGCTGGGCGCCGATGAGGCGACGGTGCTGGAAGACTACCTGCTGACCGAAACCACGCTGGCCACTTTCCGCGAGCAGATGCTGGATCAGCTGTCTATCAAGCTGAATGCGGCGGCGCTGGAGCAATTCGCTTACGTGCTCAGCGCGCGTGAGGAGTTCCTGATGACGGCGCTGGGCTGCATCCGCCGGCAATACGGCTCCACCGACCGGTGGCTGGAAGCCGAATACGGCCTGGGCGCGGCCCAGCGCGAAGCGCTGCAGGCGTTCTACCTCGAGTAAATCGTAAATCGCCGCGTGTTTAGCCGGGGTTTAACTCGCCCCGGCTTATCCTAGGCGGCGAATTATCGCGTATCAGGAGCCCCGCATTGAGCCTCAATGACGTTATCAACTGGGTCAGCGACGTCGTGCGTCAGCACGAAGGCTGGGCCATTCCCATCATCTTTTTCCTGGCGTTCGGCGAGTCGCTGGCGTTTTTGTCGCTGCTGCTGCCGGCCACGGTGATCCTGCTGGCGCTGGGCGCGTTGATCGGCGAAAGCGGCATCGCCTTTTGGCCGATCTGGGCCGCCGCCGCCGTCGGGGCGTTTTTCGGCGACTGGCTCTCTTACTGGATCGGTTATCACTATCAGGATCGGGTAGCCCACATGTGGCCGCTATCGCGCAATCCACAGCTGCTGGCGCGCGGCCACGCGTTCTTTGAGCGCTGGGGCGTGCTGGGCATTTTCATCGGCCGCTTCTTCGGCCCGCTGCGCGCCGTGGTGCCGCTGGTGGGCGGCATTTGCGGCATGCCGCAGCGCTATTTCCAACTGGCCAACGTTACGTCGGCGATGATCTGGGCGTTCGGCATTCTGGCGCCCGGGGCGTTCGGCATCAAGTGGCTCAGCCAGTGGTTGGGCTGATTTCGCTCCGATTTGCGTAGCGGCGCGCAATATTGTGCGCGGCGGGCAAAATCAGGCTGGACATCCATACAGCCTCCCCTTAACGTGACGGGCAATGGGCGAGTGAAACGCCGGAACGGCAAGGTGCAACAGGAGGCGGGGTGGATACCAGTCTGATTTATGGGATTGGCGGCGTGGTGATCGGCATGCTGTTGGGGTGGCTGATCGCCAACCTGCGGGTGCAACAGACGAACGCGCAACATGAAACCGAGCTGCGGTTGCTGGAGCAAGCGTTGCAGCAGGCGCAGCAGGAAACGGCGGCGCGGCAGGAGACCCAGCAGCGCCACGAGCAGCAGCTGCGGCAGAGCGAGCTGGAACTGCGCAACCTGCACAGCCAGCTGGCGGCCGGGCATGAAAAGCTGCAACAGCTTAACCACTGGCGCAACGAATGCGAGCTGCTCAATCAGGAGCTGCGCGCCCAGCGCGAGGTCAATAGCGCGCAGGAGGCCGAGCTGCGTGAAGTCACCATTCGTCTGGAAGAGACCAGGATGGCTGCGGAGGAGAAGCAACGCCTGCTGATCAACAGTGAACAGCGCCTCACCACCCAGTTTGAAAATCTCGCCAACCGCATTTTTGAACACAGCGGCCGCAAGGTGGACGAGCAGAATAAGCAAAGTTTGGATCGTTTGCTGCTGCCGCTGCGCGAACAGCTGGACGGTTTCCGCCGTCAGGTACAGGACAGCTTTGGCCAGGAGGCGCGTGAGCGCCACACGCTGACGCACGAGATACGCAATCTGCAGCAGTTGAACGCGCAGATGGCGCGCGAGGCCATCAACCTCACCAAGGCGCTCAAAGGCGACAACAAGACGCAGGGCAACTGGGGCGAAGTGGTGCTGAGCCGGGTGCTGGAGGCCTCAGGCCTGCGGGAAGGGCACGAGTATGAAACGCAGGTCAATGTGCGGGTGGATCATCAGAGCCGCATGCAGCCCGATGTGATCGTGCGCCTTCCGCAGGGCAAGGATGTGGTGATCGACGCCAAAATGTCGCTGATCGCCTACGAGCGCTATTTCAACGGCGAAGATGAGGTGGAGCGTGAAGCGGCGCTGAGCGAACATATCGCCTCGTTGCGCGGCCATATCCGTATGCTGGGCCGTAAGGACTATCAGCAGCTGCCGGGGTTGCGCTCGCTGGACTATGTGCTGATGTTTATCCCGGTAGAGCCCGCCTTCCTGCTGGCTATCGATCGCGAGCCGGAGCTGATCAGCGAAGCGCTTAAGCACAACATCATGCTGGTCAGCCCGACCACGCTGCTGGTGGCGCTGCGCACCATCACCAACCTGTGGCGCTATGAGCACCAGAGCCAGAACGCCCAGCGCATCGCCGATCGCGCGGCGAAACTGTATGACAAGATGCGGCTGTTTGTGGACGATATGTCCACGCTGGGGCAGAGCCTGGACAAGGCGCAGGGCAGTTATCGTCAGGCGATGAACAAACTGAGTGAAGGCCGTGGTAATCTTATTGGCCAAGTCGAAGGCTTCCGCGCGTTGGGGGTTGAGGTCAAACGGCCGATCAACCCGCTGCTGGCGCAGCAAGCCGGTGCGCAACACGATGAAGCGGAAGAGGCGAACGACGATGACGTCGTCGCGCTGCCGCAGACGAAAGACGATGACGATACTGCCGGGGAACCAGGCTTCGTTTCGCACGGCTGAGGCTGCGGCGAGGTGGGGTATTCACCGGGCTTCTGGTACACTCATCTACACAAAATTGACTGAATAGCAGGCAGGACAATGGCAGACCAATCGCAGGAAACCACCGATTTCGGTTTTCGCACCGTCGCTAGAGACGAAAAGCAGGCCATGGTGGCGGACGTTTTTCATTCGGTAGCGGCAAAGTATGACGTGATGAACGACCTGATGTCGTTCGGCATCCACCGTATCTGGAAGCGTTTCACCATTGACTGCAGCGGCGTGCGCCGCGGGCAGCGCGTGCTGGATCTGGCCGGTGGTACCGGCGACCTGGCCGCCAAGTTCTCCCGCATGGTCGGCGAGCAGGGGCAGGTGGTGCTGGCGGACATCAACGATTCGATGCTGAAGATGGGGCGCGAGAAGCTGCGCGATCGCGGCATTGTCGGCAATATCAACTATGTGCAGGCCAACGCCGAAGCGCTGCCGTTCCCGGACAACTACTTCGATTGCATCACCATCTCCTTTGGCCTGCGCAACGTCACCGACAAAGACAAAGCGCTGCGTTCGATGTTCCGCGTGCTGAAGCCGGGCGGCCGCCTGCTGGTGCTGGAGTTCTCCAAACCGCTGCTGGCGCCGTTGAGCAAAGCTTACGACGCCTACTCCTTCCACGTGCTGCCGAAAATCGGTGAGCTGGTGGTGAAAGATCCGGACAGCTACCGCTACCTGGCGGAATCGATCCGCATGCATCCCGATCAGGAAACCCTGAAGGGCATGATGGGCAACGCCGGTTTTGAAAACGTGACCTATTTCAACCTGACCGGCGGGATTGTCGCCCTGCATCGCGGCTTCAAGTTCTGAGAGGGAAATGCCGATGCTGTTTACCCCTCTGCTGACCGGCGTGCTGGAAACCTCGCTGAATAACCTGTTGTTTCGCGATCGCAGCATGAAAGCCGCCCGCCAACGCCTGGTGGGCAAGGTGCTGCGTATCGAACTGGAAGAGCTGGCTTCGCCGCTGGTGCTGGTGTTCAGCGAATTGCGCGTGGATGTGCTCGGGCAATCTGAAGACAGCGCCGATTGCACGGTGCGCAGCCGCATTCCCTCCTTACTGAAGCTGCGCGATCGCCAGCAGTTGCCGGTGCTGATGCGCAGCGGCGAGCTGACGGTGGAAGGCGATATTCAGGTGGTGCAACAGCTGGTTGGCCTGCTCGATCTGGCGGAGTGGGATCCGGCGGAGTGGCTGGCGCCCTACATCGGCGATATCGCTGCCCAGGGTATTACGCAGGCGCTGGGAAAAGGTGCCTCGCTGCTGAAAGCCGGCTTTATGCGCCGGCAGCAGGACATGGCGGAGACGTTGACTGAAGAATGGCGCCTGGCGCCAGGGCCGCTGGAAGTGGTGTGGTTCAACGAAGAAGTTGATGCACTCGCCCGCAGCGCGGAAGCGCTGTTTGCCCGCATGGATAAGTTGGAGGGCAAGCGATGACCCCAGGCGAACTGCGCCGTTTGTATTTTATCGTCCGCGTTTTTCTCAGCTACGGGCTGGACGAACTGATCCCTAAAATGCGTTTGACGCTGCCGCTGCGCTTCGGCCGCCGGTTGCTGTTCTGGATGCCGAATCGGCACAAGGATAAACCGCTGGGTGAACGCCTGCGGTTGGCGTTGCAGGAGCTGGGGCCGGTCTGGATCAAGTTTGGCCAGATGATGTCGACTCGCCGCGATCTGTTCCCGCCGCACATTGCCGATCAGCTGACGCTGTTGCAGGATCGGGTAGCGCCTTTCGACGGTGCGCTGGCGCGCAAGCATATCGAGCTGGCGATGGGCGGCCCGTTGGAAACTTGGTTCGACGACTTCGAGCAACAGCCGTTGGCCTCCGCCTCGATCGCACAGGTGCATACCGCGCGGCTGAAAACCACCGGTCAAGAGGTGGTGCTGAAGGTGATCCGGCCGGATATTGGGCCGATCATCAAGGCCGATGTGCGCCTGATGTACCGGTTGGCCGGCTGGGTGCCGAAGCTGTTGCCGGACGGTCGCCGCCTGCGCCCGCGCGAAGTGGTGCGCGAGTATGAGAAAACCCTGCTGGACGAACTGAATCTGCTGCGCGAAGCGGCCAACGCCATTCAGCTGCGCCGCAATTTCGACGGCAGCCCGATGCTGTACGTGCCGGAAGTCTATTCCGACTATTGCCGCGAAAGCGTATTGGTGATGGAGCGCATCTACGGCATTCCGGTCTCGGACATCGCCACGCTGGAGCAGCAGGGCACCAACATGAAGTTGCTGGCGGAACGCGGCGTACAGGTATTCTTTACCCAGGTATTCCGCGACAGTTTCTTCCATGCGGACATGCATCCCGGTAATATTTTTGTCAGCTATGAACATCCGGAAGATCCCTGCTATATCGGCATCGACTGCGGTATCGTCGGTTCGCTGAACAAGGATGACAAGCGCTACCTGGCGGAAAACTTCATCGCCTTCTTCAACCGCGATTACCGCAAGGTAGCGGAACTGCACGTCGATTCCGGCTGGGTGCCGCGCGATACCAACGTGGAAGACTTCGAATTCGCCATCCGCACCGTGTGTGAGCCGATTTTCGAGAAGCCACTGGCGGAGATTTCCTTCGGCAACGTGCTGTTGAACCTGTTCAACACCGCACGGCGCTTCAATATGGAAGTGCAACCGCAGCTGGTGTTATTGCAGAAGACCTTGCTGTATGTTGAAGGGCTGGGGCGCCAGCTCTATCCGCAGCTGGATCTGTGGACTACTGCCAAGCCGTTCCTTGAGAGCTGGTTGCGCGATCAGGTGGGCATTCCCGCGGTGGTGCGTGCGCTGAAAGAGAAAGCGCCGTTCTGGGCGGAGAAACTGCCCGAATTGCCTGAACTGTTTTACGACAGCCTGCAGCAGCATAAACTGTTGCAACAGAGCGTTGATAAGCTGACCAACCAGATGCAGGCTCAGCGGGTTCGTCAGGGGCAGTCACGTTATTTGTTCGGCGTTGGCGCTACACTGTTGGTAAGCGGCACGCTATTGCTGCTGGGGCAAGTCGAGGCGTTTCCCGCCTGGATGATGGCCGCCGGCATCGTATGCTGGGTGATTGGCTGGAAGCGAACCACCTGATTTAATTCGTTACTCTGGTAAGGCCAGCCCTATAATGCGGGCCGGCTTTAAAAGACCCTTTAAAATTAGAGGTAATTAAAATGGGCGGTATTAGTATTACGCAATTGTTGATCATCGCAGTGATCGTGGTGCTGCTGTTCGGTACCAAAAAACTGCGTACGCTGGGCTCCGATCTCGGCGCCTCGATCAAGGGCTTCAAGAAGGCGATTGGCGATGAGACGCCACCGACCGCCAACACGGCTGAGAAAAGCAGCCTGGATGACGCTGACTTCGCGGCCAAGCCTATTACCGATAAGCAGCCGGAAGTAAAAGCGGAAGAGTCGAAGAACAAAGAGCAGGTATAAACCGTGTTTGACATTGGGTTTAGTGAGCTGCTGCTGGTGCTGGTTATCGGCCTGGTTGTTCTGGGGCCGGAGCGGTTACCGGTCGCGGTCAGAACGGTGTCGGGCTGGATCCGTGCGCTGCGCTCGCTGGCGGCCTCGGTGCAGCACGAACTGTCTCAAGAGCTGAAGCTGCAGGAGCTGCAGGACAGCCTGAAAAAAGCCGAACAGGCCGGCCTGCAGAACCTGACGCCGGAATTGAAGGCGTCGATGGATGAGCTGAAAGACGCGGCGGAATCATTGAAACGCACCTACCGGGGCGAGAAAGAAGAGCTGACGAACACCATCCATAAGCCGCAGGTCACCGAACCGGAGGCCTTGCACGACGGCATGGCGCCGGCGGAAACGGTGAGCAGCGCCAATGCGCCCGCTACCGTGCCGGAACCGGCAGCGGAACCTGAAGCCGTCGCGGCGGCTTCACCTGCCGCGTCAATGGCGGCGCAGCCGGCTAAAGCGCAGGTGGAAACCGCGCCTGCGCCTGCTGAACCTGTTGCGGATAAAACCTCTGCGTCTCACCAACCTAGTGGCGATCGTTAATACATGGCTGTTGAAGATACCCAACCCCTTATCAGTCACCTGATAGAGCTGCGCAAGCGGCTGTTGAATTCGATTATTTGCGTGCTGGCGGTGTTCGTGGTGCTGGTGTTTTTCGCCAACGACATCTACCAGCTGGTTTCTGCGCCGCTGCTCAAGCAGCTGCCGGCCGGGGCGAGCATGATCGCTACCGACGTGGCGTCACCGTTCTTTACGCCGATCAAGCTGACCATGATCGTTTCGGTGTTCGTCTCCGCGCCGATGATTCTGTATCAGGTGTGGGCATTCATCGCACCGGCGCTGTACAAGCATGAACGCCGTCTGATGATGCCGCTGCTGGTGTCCAGCAGCCTGCTGTTCTACCTCGGCATGGCTTTCGCCTACTTCATCGTGTTCCCGCTGGCCTTCGGCTTCTTTGCCAAGACCGCGCCGATGGGGGTGACCATTGCGACCGACATTAAAAACTATCTCGATTTCGTCATGGCGCTGTTTATGGCGTTTGGCGTCGCCTTCGAAGTGCCGGTCGCCATCATTCTGCTGTGCTGGAGTGGTGTCACCTCGCCGGAAGATCTGAAGAAGAAACGGCCGTATGTGTTGGTCGGCGCGTTTGTGGTCGGCATGCTGTTGACGCCGCCGGACGTGTTCTCGCAAACCCTGTTGGCAATACCGATGTATCTGCTGTTTGAAGTGGGGGTGTTCTTCGCTCGCTTCTATACCGGTAAACGTCGCCCGCAGGCGGAAGAAGAAGACGAGGGTGACGAACCCCCAGCACCCTGATCCACATTGATTGCGAAGCCGCCCATTGGGCGGCTTTTGCTTTGGAAAAAACCATGTTTGATATCGGCGTTAATCTCACCAGCAGCCAATTCGCCAAAGACCGCCAGGTGGTGGTGGAACGCGCCCGCGTTGCGGGCGTGACGGGGATGTTGATTACCGGCACCGATCTGGCGGAGAGCCGCGAGGCCGCCGAACTGGCGCAGCAACATCCAGGCTACGGTTGGTCTACCGCCGGCGTGCATCCGCACTACGCCAGCGGTTGGGATGAACACACCGCCGAGCAGATTTATGCGTTGGCCGCGCGCCCTGAAGTGGCGGCGATCGGCGAATGCGGCCTGGATTTCAATCGCAACTTCTCGACGCCCGCGCAGCAGGAAGCGGCGTTCACCGCGCAGCTGGCGCTGGCGGCGGAGTTGGCGCTGCCGGTGTTTCTCCACTGCCGCGACGCACACGCACGTTTTGCCGAGCTACTGACGCCGTGGTTGGATAAACTGCCCGCGGCCGTGGTGCACTGCTTCACCGGCACCGCCGAAGAATTAACAAGCTGCCTGTCGCTGGGCCTGTCGATCGGGATTACCGGTTGGGTCTGCGACGAGCGGCGCGGCCTGGAATTGCGCGCCCTGTTGCCGCAGATCCCGGCTGAGCGTCTGCTGCTGGAAACCGACGCCCCTTATCTGTTGCCCCGGGATTTACAGCCGAAACCCGCATCTCGCCGCAACGAACCCTGTTTCCTGCCCCATATCGTTCGTCAGGTCGCCGCTTGGCGACAGGAAGAGCCGCAATGGCTGGGGCAAAAAACCGATGAGAACGCCCGCCGGCTATTCCGGCTGGTTTGAGCTAGGAGAAAACTATGAGCTATGCATTTCCGGGCACCTTCCCTGGTCGCCGTATGCGCCGCGTGCGCCGTCATGATTTCAGCCGCCGCTTGGTTGCCGAAAACCAACTGACGGTCAACGACCTGATTTACCCGGTGTTTGTCATGGAAGGCAGCAACCGCCAGGAAGAAGTGGCCTCGATGCCGGGCGTATCGCGCATGACGATCGATCTGCTGGTCAAGGAAGCGGAAACCATTGCCAAACTCGGGGTGCCGGTGATCTCTTTGTTCCCGGTGATTGAGCCGGGTCTGAAGTCGCTGCATGCGGAAGAAGCTTATAACCCGGAAGGCCTGGTACAGCGCACGGTGCGTGCGCTGAAAGACGCGGTGCCGGAGCTGGGCATTCTGACCGACGTGGCGCTCGATCCTTACACCACGCACGGGCAGGACGGGGTGATCGATGAGCAGGGTTACGTGATCAACGATGTGACCAAAGACATTCTGGTACGTCAGGCGTTGTCCCATGCCGAGGCGGGTGCGGAAATCGTGGCGCCGAGCGACATGATGGACGGCCGCGTCGGTGCGATCCGCGATCGTCTGGAACTGCAGGGCCTGGTTAACACCCAGATCATGGCTTACTCCGCCAAGTACGCCTCCTGCTATTACGGCCCGTTCCGCGATGCGCTGGGGTCCAGCGGCAACCTGAAGGGCGGCAACAAGAAAACCTATCAGATGGATCCGGCCAACAGCGATGAAGCGCTGCAGGAAATTGCGCAGGATCTGCAGGAAGGCGCGGACATGGTGATGGTGAAGCCGGGCATGCCGTACCTGGATGTGGTGCGCCGGGTGAAGGATACCTTCGGCGTGCCGACCTTCGCTTACCAGGTGTCGGGCGAATACGCCATGCACATGGCGGCGATTCAGAACGGCTGGCTGCAGGAACAACCTGCGGTGATGGAGTCGCTGATGTGCTTCAAACGCGCCGGCGCCGACGGCGTGCTGACGTATTTCGCCAAGCGTGTCGCCCAGTGGCTGCATGACGACGCGATGCGTCGCTAAGTGCGAAATGGGTAAACAAAAAGGCGCCTGAGGGCGCCTTTTGCATTACATCTTCTGAAACTGCCGGTTATCGACGCTTTGACTGACCTGCTTGTTGATCAGGTTCAGCAGCAGCATCGAACGCGCCTCGCCGTCCGGTTCGGTATAGATCGCCTGCAGCCCTTCGAACACGCCGTCAACGATCAGAACGGTGTCACCCGGCTGTGGGGTTTCCGGATCGACATAGGTTTCGCTGGCGTGTGTGCGCAGCTCGTCGATCACCTTGCCAGGAATGACGCTCGGCAGCGCACCGAAGCGCACGAAGTGGCTGACGCCGCGGGTGGCGCTGATGGTGGTGGTGTGAATGCGCTCCGGGTCGAACTCCACAAACAGATAGTTGGGAAACAAGGGTTCGCTGACCGCGATGCGCTTGCCACGCACGATTTTTTCCAGTGTGATGATCGGGCTGAGGCAGTTCACCTGCTGCCGTTCCAGATGTTCCTGCGCCCGTAACAGCTGGCCGCGCTTGCAATAAAGTAGATACCAGGATTCCATAATTTCACATGCCTTTCTGCCAGCCGGTAAGCATATCAAAAGCTATTCCGGATACATAGTGATGCAAGTTTCAGCATGTAACATCGCCTATCTCTATGAATATGCGGCTATTAGCGAGGGGTCACACACTTATCGATACGGCGCTGGTATAACAGAGGGCTAAAAATTTGTCGCCGTCACAGTATGACAAGGCGCCGTGCCGCCGGATGTGACGTTATTCATCGTTTTTGACCAAGGGGAGAGAAATGGAGCTGTTTCTGTTGAGCAACGGCAAGCTGTCTGGCGAAGCCGAATTGCTGGGGTACGCCAAAAACCAACTGCTGGCGATGATCGCGCGCCGTGGTATCAAATCCGCCGTCTTTATCCCTTATGCCCTGATCCGCTACGACTATGATCAGCGTGCTCAGGAACTGGCGCAAACGCTGGGTATTGAAGTCACCAGCATTCACCACGCCGCTTCGCCGGCGGCGGCGATCGCGCAGGCGGAATGCATTCTGGTCAGCGGCGGCAACACCTGGCTGTTGAACCAGATGCTGCACGAGCAAGGCCTGATCGTGCCTATCCAGCGCGCGGTGCGCGAGCGTGAAGTACCTTACGTCGGCTGGAGCGCCGGTTGCAACGTGGCCACGCCGAGCATTCGCACCACCAATGACATGCCGGTGCGCTGCAGCGTGGTGCTGCCGGCGCTGGGGCTGTTCCCGGTGCAAATCAACCCGCATTACATCGATGCGCATATCAGCGGCCACATGGGTGAAACCCGTGACGAGCGCCTGGCGGAGTTCTGCGCGATCAACCCGAGCGAATCGGTGGTGGCGCTGCGGGAAGGCAGCCTGCTGCATGTTGAAGGCAACGAACTGCGCTACTTCAGCGCCAACCGGCAGGGCTTCAAGGTGTTCCGCCACGGCGAAGAGGTGCGCGAATATCAGGATACGCGCGCGCTGGCTGCGCTGGTGCCGTTCAACTGCGGTTGAGGGGCGCCCGGCGGCGTTAACAAAATTGCAGCAACAACCGTGAAGAGGGCTTATAATGCCCTCCCCACTGGCCGTTATAATGATCAGCATGAAATACCGTGACTTACGCGATTTCCTCTCGTTGCTGGAGAAGAGAGGGGAACTAAAACGCATCAGCCAGCCGATCGATCCTTATCTGGAAATGACGGAGATTGCCGATCGCACTTTGCGAGCGGGCGGCCCGGCATTGCTGTTTGAAAACCCGAAAGGGTACGACATGCCGGTGTTGTGCAACCTGTTCGGCACCGCCAATCGCGTGGCGATGGGCATGGGGCAGGAAGACATCAGCGCGCTGCGCGAAGTCGGCAAACTGCTGGCGTTTCTCAAAGAGCCGGAGCCGCCGAAAGGTTTCCGCGATCTGTTCGACAAAATGCCGAAGTTCAAGCAGGTGCTGAACATGCCGACCAAGGTGCTGGGTTCTGCGCCTTGTCAGGAGCAGGTATGGCAGGGCAAAGATGTCGATCTCAGCCGCATTCCGGTGATGCACTGCTGGCCGGAAGACGCCGCGCCGCTGATCACCTGGGGGCTGACGGTGACCCGTGGCCCACATAAAGAACGGCAAAACCTCGGCATCTATCGCCAGCAGGTGTTGGGCAAGAATAAAGTGATCATGCGCTGGCTGTCGCACCGCGGCGGCGCGTTAGATTATCAGGAATGGTGCCAGGCGCACCCCGGCGAGCGTTTCCCGGTCGCGGTGGCGCTGGGCGCCGATCCCGCCACTATCCTCGGCGCGGTGACGCCGGTGCCGGATACCCTGTCTGAATACGCCTTTGCCGGGCTGTTGCGCGGCAATAAAACCGAAGTGGTCAAGTGCCTTTCCAACGATCTGGAAGTGCCCGCCAGCGCCGAAATCGTGCTGGAAGGCTATATTGAACCGGGTGAAATGGCGCCGGAAGGCCCGTACGGCGACCACACCGGCTACTACAATGAGATTGACCAGTTCCCGGTATTCACCGTCACCCACATTACCCAGCGTCGTAACGCGATCTACCACTCGACCTACACCGGCCGGCCACCGGATGAGCCGGCGATTCTGGGCGTGGCGCTGAATGAGGTGTTCGTACCGATCCTGCAAAAGCAGTTCCCGGAAATCGTCGATTTCTATCTGCCGCCGGAAGGGTGCTCGTACCGTCTGGCGGTGGTGACCATGAAAAAACAGTACGCTGGCCACGCCAAACGCGTGATGATGGGCGTCTGGTCGTTCCTGCGGCAGTTTATGTACACCAAATTTGTTATCGTCTGTGACGATGACGTCAATGCGCGCGACTGGAACGACGTAATTTGGGCGATCACCACACGAATGGATCCGGCAAGGGATACCGTTCTGGTGGAGAATACGCCGATTGACTATCTGGACTTCGCCTCGCCGGTTTCCGGACTGGGTTCGAAGATGGGGCTGGACGCCACCAATAAATGGCCGGGTGAAACCGATCGCGAATGGGGCCGTCCGATTCAGATGGATGAAAAGGTGCGTGCGCGCGTCGACGAAATCTGGGATGAGCTCGCAATCTTCAGTGACAGGGAACCGACGTTGTAGCGTCAGGCTCTGTTCTCAGCTTTGCATTGATGACCCGACAGAGGGAACGCATGACAATATTGAGCTGTAAAGTGACCTCGGTAGAGGCCATTACCGATACGGTTTATCGGGTACGTTTGGTGCCCGAGGCGCCGTTTTCTTTCAAGGCAGGGCAATATCTGATGGTGGTGATGGACGAGCGCGATAAGCGCCCGTTCTCGCTGGCGTCAACCCCGACGCAGCAGGATTACATCGAGTTGCACATCGGCGCTTCGGAGCTGAATCTGTACGCCATGGCGGTGATGGACCGCATCCTGAAAGAACGGGCGATCACCGTCGATATTCCGCACGGCGACGCCTGGCTGCGGGAAGAGGGCAGCCGCCCGCTGGTGTTGATCGCCGGCGGTACCGGTTTCTCTTACGCGCGTTCGATTCTGTTGACCGCGTTGGCGCAGCAGCCCGATCGCGATATTTCGATTTACTGGGGTGGGCGCGAGCTGAAACACCTGTACGATCTGAGCGAGCTGGAGGCGCTGTCGTTACAGCACCCGAACCTGAAGGTGATCCCGGTGGTCGAGCAGCCGGATGCCGAATGGCGCGGCCGCAGCGGCACCGTGCTCAGTGCGGTGCTGCAGGATTTCGGTACGCTGGCGGAGCATGACATCTATATTGCCGGGCGTTTCGAAATGGCGAAAATCGCCCGCGAGCGTTTCTGCGCCGAGCGCGGCGCGCAGGAAGCGCACATGTTTGGCGACGCGTTTTCGTTTATCTGACAGGCGCGATGAGAACTGAACGGGGTGGCCGAGGGTCGCCCCGTTTTTATTTTGGGCGCCGGCAAATTTCAGATATAAAAAACCCGCCCCTGACAGGCGGGAAGAACGGCAACTAAACTTGGCGGGATGCCGCGATTTTAAGTGATGACGCGGTCATCCCAAGATAGACACAGCTAAACGCGTTCAAAGACGGTGGCGATCCCCTGGCCCAGGCCGATGCACATGGTCGCCAGACCGAACTGCGCGTCGCGACGCTCCATGTTGTTCAACAGGGTAGTCGAGATGCGGGAGCCCGAGCAGCCCAGCGGATGGCCGAGCGCGATAGCGCCGCCATTCAGGTTGATCTTGTCATCGATGCTGTCCATCAGCCCCAAATCCTTGATGCACGGCAGCGACTGGGCGGCGAACGCTTCGTTCAGCTCGAACAGATCGATGTCCTGTACGCTCAGACCGGCGCGCTTCAGCGCCAGCTTGCTGGCCGGCACCGGGCCGTAGCCCATGATGGAAGGATCGCAGCCGACCACCGCCATCGAGCGGATGCGGGCACGGGCCTTCAAACCGAGCGCTTTGGCGCGCGATTCGCTCATCAGCAGCATGGCGGAAGCGCCGTCCGACAGGGCGGAGGAGCTGCCTGCGGTGACGGTGCCGTTGACCGGATCGAACGCCGGGCGCAGGGTCGACAGGCTTTCGACGGTGGTTTCCGGGCGAATGACTTCATCGAAATCGTAACGGGTCAGTACGCCGTCGGCGTCGTGGCCGTTGGTCGGAATGATCTCGTTTTTGAAATAGCCCGCCAGCGTCGCCGCATGCGCGCGCTGGTGGGAGCGGGCGGCAAACTCATCCTGCATCTGGCGGCTGATGTTGTGCATCTTGGCCAGCATTTCGGCGGTCAGCCCCATCATTCCGGCGGCCTTGGCTACGCTGCGGCTCAGGCCCGGATGGAAATCCACGCCGTGGTTCATCGGCACATGGCCCATGTGCTCCACGCCGCCGATCAGGCTGATGTGCGCGTCGCCGACCATGATGGCACGCGCTGCGTCGTGCAGCGCTTGCATTGACGAGCCGCACAGGCGGTTGACGGTCACCGCCGGCACGCGGTGCGGGATCTCGGCCAGCAGCGCGGCGTTGCGGGCGATGTTGAAACCCTGCTCCAGCGTCTGCTGTACGCAGCCCCAGTAAATGTCATCGATCTCGGCGGCGTCCAGCGCCGGGTTGCGGCTCAGCACTTCACGCATCAGGTGAGCGGAGAGATCTTCGGCGCGTACCTGGCGGAAGGCGCCGCCCTTGGAGCGGCCCATCGGCGTGCGTACGGCATCAACAATAACTACATTTTCCATCTTTATGACCTCATGCCGGTTGGCGGGTAGCGACGTCGGACAGCGGTGTCGCCACCGGGTAGTAGCTTTCATTGCGTTCGGCCTTGGCGCGCAGACCGGCCGGCACCTGATACAGCGCACCGAGGTGTGCGTAACGCTGGGCCAGCTCAACGTAGTTGGCGGTGCCGAGCGTATCTAGGTAGCGGAATGCGCCGCCGTGGAACGGAGGGAAACCGATGCCGTAGACCAGCGCCATATCGGCTTCCGCCGGGCTGGCGACGATCTTCTCTTCCAGGCAGCGAACCACTTCGTTGATCATCGGGATCATCATGCGCGCGATGATCTCTTCGTCGCTGATGGTCTGGCGCGGTTGGCTTACGGCGGCCAGCAGTGCGTCGGTCTGCTCGTCGTTGTCCTTGCGCGGTTTGCCTTTGTTGTCCTGGCTGTAGCGGTAGAAGCCCAGCTGGTTTTTCTGGCCGAAGCGTTGGTTGTCGAACATCACGTCAATGGCGTCGCGATAGTCTTTGCTCATGCGATCCGGGAAGCCGGCGGCCATCACCGCCTGCGCGTGGTGCGCGGTGTCGATGCCCACGACGTCGAGCAGGTAGGCCGGGCCCATCGGCCAGCCGAACTGTTTCTCCATCACTTTATCGATCTGACGGAAGTCGGCGCCGTCGCGCAGCAGCAGGCTGAAGCCGGCGAAGTACGGGAACAGCACGCGGTTGACAAAGAAGCCCGGGCAGTCGTTCACCACGATTGGCGTTTTGCCCATGCGGCTGGCGTAGGCCACCACTTTGGCGATGGTGTCGTCGCTGGTCTGTTCGCCGCGGATGATTTCAACCAGCGGCATGCGGTGTACCGGGTTGAAGAAGTGCATACCGCAGAAGTTTTGCGGGCGCTTCAGCGATTTTGCCAGGTGATTAATCGGAATGGTCGAGGTGTTCGACGCCAGAACGGTGTCCTCACCGATCAGGTTTTCCACTTCTGACAGCACGGCGGCTTTGACCTTCGGATTCTCGACGACCGCTTCCACGATCACCTGTGCGCGCTCGATGCCGGCGTAGTCCAGCGTCGGTTGAATGGTCGACAGCACCTGCGCCATCTTCAGACCGTCCAGCTTGCCGCGCTCCAGTTGCTTATTGAGCAGCTTGGCCGCTTCGCTCATGCCCAGCGTCAGCGACTTGTCGCTGATGTCTTTCATGATCACCGGCACGCCTTTCAGCGCTGATTGGTAAGCGATGCCGCCGCCCATGATGCCGGCGCCCAGCACCGCCGCCTGTTTCGGCGCGTCCATATTCTTGGCCAGCTTTTTCGCCTGGCCCTTCACGAACTGATCGTTGAGGAAGATGCCGACCAGCGCGCGCGCTTCGTTGGAACGCGCCAACGGCACGAAGCTGGCGGTTTCCAGTTTCAGCGCTTCATCGCGGCCCAGTTTGGCGGCGGCTTCAATGGTTTTCACCGCAGTCATCGGCGCCGGGTAATGTTTACCGGCGGTCTGCAGCACCATGCCTTTGGCGGTGGTGAAGCTCATCGCCGCTTCGATCGGGCTGAGCTTCAGCGGCTCCAGCTTCGGTTGGCGCGCGGCGCGCCAGTCCAGCTTGCCGTCGATCGCCTGTTGCAGCATTTTGAGCGCCGCTTCGGCCAGTTTTTCCGGCGCCACCACCGCATCCACCAGACCGACTTTCAGCGCGTCTTTGGCGCTGACGTCTTTACCGGCGGCGATGATTTCCAGCGCGCTGTCGTTACCCAGCAGGCGCGGCAGGCGGACGGAACCGCCGAAGCCCGGCATGATGCCCAACTTGGTTTCCGGCAGGCCGATGCGTGCGTCCGGCGAGGCGACGCGGAAATCGGTCGCCAGAATGCACTCGCAACCGCCGCCGAGCGCATAGCCGTTAATGGCCGAAATGGTCGGCACCGGCAAATCTTCCAGCCGGTTAAAGACGTTGTTGGCGAACACCAACCACTCTTGCAGCTTTTCAGCCGGCGCGGCGAACAGGGAAAGGAATTCGGTGATATCGGCGCCGACGATAAATGCGGCTTTGGTGGAGCGCAGCAGCAGCCCCTTGAGCTCAGGCTGGCTTTCCAGCACGGTGAGCGCTTCGCCCAGGCTGGCGACGGTGCTGGTGTCCAGCTTGTTGACCGAGCCCGGTGCGTTGAACACCAGCTCGGCAATGCCGTTATCGAGCCAGTGCAGTTGTAATGTTTCGCCTTGGTAGAGCATATCTATCTCCTGAATCAGCGTATGATCTGGTATGACCAGATGATGAGGAGTGTGGTTTTTATGTTAACAATATGCAAATAAGAGATTGCGTTTTTGCTGGTCTGATCACATGACTGCAAGTTAGTTTTTTGATTTAAAACGAAGTTATATTTTATGTGCTATCGACATTTGCCGGAATTTGTCGGCCCTCATACACTTGCTCGCAGCGATTTATCATCCAGACGAGGTCTCGCATGAATAAGGCGGTTTGTGTCAAACGCAGCGGCTTATGGAGCATTCCCGCCAGAACCATGACGCTGGCGTGTTTGTTGGTGTTTATGGCGCAAATGGCGACGACGGTGTATCTGCCTTCGCTGCCGACGGTGATGCGCGAGCTGGCAATGAGCCGGCGCGCCACCGAGCTGTCCATTTCGATCTTTGTCATTGGTGCCGCCTTGCCGGTACTGTTCTGGGGCGCTGCCGCCGATCGCTTTGGCCGCCGAGCGCCGCTGACGCTTTCCCTGCTTCTTTTCATTGGTTGCAGCGGGCTGTTGGCGCTGTGCAGCAACGGTGCCCAGCTGCTGACGCTGCGCGCGCTGCAAGGTGTGGGTGCCGGCGGCGCGGCGATCATTGCGCGTATCATCGTGCGGGATAACTGGAGCGGTGACGAGCTGGCGCGGCGCCTGTCGGTGCTCTCCATCGCTTTTATCACCGCGCTGGGCGGCGGTCAGTTTGTCGGCGGCCTGCTTAGCCAATATTCGCACTGGCAGATGGGCTTCGTCTTGATGGGTGCCACCGGTTTGGCCATTCTGGCGCTGATGGCGTCATTGCCGCTGGAGGCAGGACGTGCGCGCGGGCCACGCCCGGCGATGGCGGGCACCTATTTCGCCATCCTGCGTCGGCCGGGGTTCTTTTGGCCGGCCTGCGTCGGCGGGCTGGGCTTCGCCACCACGGTGACGTTGCAGGAAGTGAGCCCGTTCGTCATGCAGCAAGGTTTCGGCCTCAACGTTACGGCGTTCGGCGCCCTGGGATTGGTGATCGGCATCGCCTACTTCAGCGGCGCGTTGACGGTGAACCGCACGGTGGCGCGCTTCGGCGGAAAAAAACTGATGCAAACCGGCAGCGGCATCGTCGCCCTGGCGACAGCGGCGATCCTGCTGTTGTGGTGGAGCGGCGTCCTGGTCGGTCTTTCCGGCATGGCGCTGTTCATCTCGCTGTATTGCCTGACCATTTTTGGCCAGGCGGTGTTATTCCCCAACAGCATGGCGATGGCGGTCAGCGACGCCAAAGAGTACGGCGCTTATGCGATGGCGTTGTGCGGTTTTCTGCAGCAGTGTCTGGCGGGCGTTGCCGCAGCCGGCGCGGTGCTGTTGGAACACCATGGCCTGTGGGCGCTGGCGATTGCGCTGCTCGGCCTGGCCGGCTGGCTAATGGTTAAACTGCGGATGTAACGGCATTTGCAGTGAATTGCGAGCTGCTCCGCATGCCCGACGCGACGAGGTTGGTGCGCCGGAGCGCTGTGTTAAGATGACGTCTTTCGTGCTAAGGCATAAGGGTACTGTGATGGAAACGCTGGCTTCTTTGTATAACGACCACCTGGCAGAGCTGCAAAAACGCGCGCGCGAAGTGCTGGAGCGCAACAAGTTGGATGCGCTGCTGATTCACTCCGGGGAACTGCAAAAGGTATTTTTGGACGACCATAGCTATCCGTTCAAAGTGAACGCGCATTTCAAAGCATGGGTGCCGGTGACGTCGGTGCCGAATTGCTGGCTGTGGATCGACGGCATCAACAAGCCGAAGTTGTGGTTCTACTCCCCGGTCGACTACTGGCACAGTGTAGAGCCGCTGCCGGACAGTTTCTGGACCAAGTCCCTTGAATTAATGCCGCTGGCCAATGCAGATGCTATTGCACAGCAGCTTCCGCCGCAGCGCGAGCGCGTCGGTTATATCGGTTATGCGCAGCAGCGCGCCCGCGATCTCGGTATCCCTTCTGAGAACATCAACCCGAAAGCGGTGCTGAACTACCTGGATTTCCACCGTTCGATCAAAACCGGCTATGAGCTGGCCTGCATGCGCGAAGCGCAGAAAACGGCGGTGACTGGCCATCGTGCGGCGCATGAGGCTTTCCTCTCCGGCATGAGCGAGTTCGACATCAACCTGGCCTATCTGACGGCGACCGGCCACCGCGATACCGACGTGCCTTATGACAACATCGTGGCGCTGAACGAACACGCTTCGGTACTGCACTACACCAAGCTGGATCATCAGCCGCCGGCCGAATCACTGAGTTTCCTGCTCGACGCCGGCGCGGAATACAACGGCTACGCCGCCGATCTGACGCGTACCTACGCGGCGCACAGCGGTAGCGAGTTCGCCCACCTGGTGAAAGATCTCAACGGTGAACAGCTGGCGCTGATCGACACCATCAAGACCGGCGTGCGCTATACCGACTACCATGTGCAGATGCATCAGCGCATTGCCAAGCTGCTCAAGAATCACAAGCTGGTGAACGGCCTCAGTGAAGAGGCGATGGTCGAAACGGGCATCACCACGCCGTTCCTGCCACACGGGCTGGGCCACCCGCTGGGCCTGCAAGTACACGACGCCGCCGGCTTTATGCAGGATGAGCACGGCACCCATCTGGCGGCGCCGTCCAAGTATCCGTTCCTGCGTTGCACCCGCGTGTTGCAGCCGGGCATGGTGCTGACCATCGAGCCGGGCCTGTACTTCATCGAGTCTCTGTTGGCACCGTGGCGCAGTGGCGAGTTCAAGCAGCACTTCGCCTGGGATCGCATTGATGCGCTGAAGCCGTATGGCGGCATCCGCATTGAAGACAACATCGTGATCCACGAAAAGCGCATCGAGAACATGACACGCGATCTGAACCTGGCCTGATGCGGCCATACCCGATACCGGCGGAAGCAACCAGCTTTACCGAAGAAATAAAGAAGAGCCGTTTCATCACCCTGCTGGCACCGACCAGCGGGGTCAAGGCGGCAAAGGCTTTTATTCAGCAGGTGCGGGATGATCACCCGGCGGCGCGGCACCACTGTTGGGCCTTCGTCGCCGGCAGGCCCGATGATTCGCAGCAGTTGGGGTTCTCCGACGACGGGGAACCGTCCGGCACCGCCGGCAAGCCGATTCTCGCGCAGTTGATGGGCAGCGGTATCGGTGAAGTGACCGCCGTGGTCGTCCGTTACTACGGCGGCGTCAAGTTGGGCACCGGCGGGCTGGTGAAAGCCTATGGCAACGGCGTTCAACAGGCATTGAGGCAGCTGGCGCTGGTGCAAAAGGTGCCGGAAGCCGAATATATCTTGCAGTGCGACTATGCGCAGTTGGCGCAGGTGGAAAACTTGCTGCAGCAAACCGCAGGCCGGATCCTTCAGGGCGAATACGGCGCCGCCGTCGTGCTGCATCTGGCTTTGCCGGCCACTGAGGTTGAGCTGTTTGGGAATAAATTGCGTGATCTCAGTCGCGGTAATTTGCAATTAACCCCCATTTCGCAATAATTCCTCCCAATTGAATTGCTAAGGATCGTGCTGAAATGCATTTTCGCGCCATAACCCGTATCGTTGGTCTGCTGGTCATCCTGTTCTCCGGGACGATGTTTATTCCCGGCCTGGTGGCATTGATTTACCGCGATGGGGCGGGGCGCGCGTTCAGCCAAACGTTCTTCGTGGCGCTGACCATCGGCCTGATGCTGTGGTGGCCGAACCGCAAGCAGAAACACGAGCTGAAGCCGCGCGAAGGTTTCCTGATCGTCGTATTGTTCTGGACCGTGTTGGGCAGCGTGGGGGCATTGCCATTCCTGTTTGCGGAACGGCCCAACCTGTCGCTGACCGACGCCTTCTTTGAATCCTTCTCGGGGCTGACAACCACTGGTGCGACGACGCTGGTGGGGCTGGATTCGTTGCCGAAGGCCATCCTGTTCTATCGCCAAATGCTGCAATGGATGGGCGGCATGGGGATCATCGTGTTGGCGGTGGCGATACTGCCGATACTCGGCGTCGGCGGTATGCAGCTGTATCGGGCGGAAATGCCCGGGCCGCTGAAAGATAACAAGATGCGGCCGCGTATCGCCGAAACCGCCAAAACCCTATGGCTGATCTATGTGTTGCTGACCGTTGCCTGTGCGCTGGCGCTCTGGGGCGCCGGAATGTCGGTGTTCGACGCTATCGGCCACAGTTTCTCGACCATCGCCATTGGCGGTTTTTCTACTCACGACGCCAGTATCGGTTATTACGCCAGCCCGACTATCAACACCATCATCGCCGTGTTCCTGCTGATTTCCGGCTGTAACTACGGTCTGCACTTCGCTTTGCTGAGCGGGCGCAGCCTTAAGGTGTACGGGCGCGATCCTGAATTCCGTATGTTTATCTTTGTTCAGCTGACGCTGGTGGTGGTGTGCACGCTGGTGCTTTGGGGGCATGGCGTTTATAAGACCGGCATGGAAACGCTCAATCAGGCGTTTTTCCAGGTGGTATCTATGGCGACTACGGCCGGTTTCACTACCGACAGTATCGCCAAGTGGCCGCTGTTCCTGCCGATGCTGTTGCTGTGTTCGGCGTTTATCGGCGGTTGCGCCGGATCGACCGGCGGCGGCTTGAAGGTGATCCGTATCCTGCTGCTGTACCTGCAGGGCTCGCGCGAGCTGAAAAGGCTGGTGCACCCCAACGCGGTCTATACCATCAAATTGGGTAATCGCGCGCTGCCGGAACGCATTCTGGAAGCGGTGTGGGGCTTTTTCTCCGCCTATGCGCTGGTGTTTATCGTCAGCATGCTGGCAATCATCGCCACCGGGGTTGACGACTTCTCCGCGTTCGCCGCAGTGACGGCAACGCTCAATAACCTCGGCCCTGGCCTTGGCGTGGTGGCAGATAACTTCACCACGATGCCGGCAGCGGCCAAGTGGATCTTGGTGGTGACGATGCTGTTTGGGCGCCTGGAAGTGTTTACATTGCTGGTGCTGTTCACGCCAACCTTCTGGCGTGAGTGAACCTGATATAAGGAGTACGCCATGAAGGCATTGATACTTTATTCGAGCCGTGACGGGCAAACACGCGCTATCGCTTCTTATATAGCAAGCAAATTGCAGGATACGCTGCGCTGTGAGGTGATCGATCTGTTGCAGGCGGAACAGGTCGACCTTAGCCAGTACCAACAGGTGATGATCGGCGCCTCTATTCGCTACGGGCACTTTAACCCGGTTCTGGATAAATTCGTCAAGCGTCATGCCGAACAGCTGAATCGGATGCCGAGTGCATTCTTCGCCGTGAACCTGACCGCGCGTAAACCGGAAAAGCGTTCACCGCAAACCAACGCCTATACCCGCAAGTTCCTGTTGGCCTCTCCGTGGCAACCAAAACAGTGCGCGGTGTTTGCCGGCGCTTTGCGTTACCCGCGTTATCGCTGGTTCGACCGCATCATGATTCAATTTATTATGCGTATGACGGGCGGCGAAACGGATACCAGTAAGGAAGTGGAGTACACAGATTGGCAGCAGGTCGATCGTTTCGCCCAGGAATTTAGCCAGATTCAGTACGAAAAGTGACAAAAATGCGGGTTTGGCCAGCG
>NZ_MJAO01000041.1 GCF_001902635.1 Serratia marcescens
TGCGGGGCCCTTTTTATTTACGCCGCATACACCGCATCGCGGATCTGCTGCGGATAGCGGCCGCACATGCCTTCGAACGCGGTGTTGGTCAATATCACCACGCTCAGCGCCGCCTCGGGATCGAAGAACCAGCTGTGGCCGTAAACACCGCCCCAGCTCAGCGTGCCCGCATGTTGCGGCGTTTCCGCCGCTTCTGCGTCCACCAGCAGCGCGCCGCCGAAGCCGAATCCCCAGCCCGGCCCTTGCGTCTGCGCCTGTGCGTCGACGTGCGGGCTACGCAGCAACGCCACCGTGTCCGGCTGCAGGATGCCCTGCCCGCCGCTGCGCAACGCCTCCACCAGCCGCAGCACATCGTCGGCATCGCCGACCATGCCCGCACCGCCGGAAGGATAAGCATCGGCGTTGAGCGCGCGCGCCGGTGAAAATACCACGTCAGTCCCCATGCCCTCAGGCAGCGCCACCCGCGCACCTTCCGGCATGCGCTGCGGCCCCTGTGGCGTATTGTAGTAAGGCGTCGCCAGGTGCGCAGCGTCCGTCGCATGGAACGCGGTATTGCCCAGCCCCAGCGGCTGCGCCACCCATTCGGTGAATAGCTGCGGCAGCGACATGCCCGTCACCCGCTCCAGCACGGCGCCGAGCACGTCGATCGCCAGCGAATAGTTGAAGCGCTCCCCCGGTTCCGACAGCAACGGCGCCTGCGCCAACAGCCGCAGATTTTGCTCCAGCGTCAGCGTCGACTGCTCCACGCCATCCTGGATCCCCAACTGAGCGTACACGCCCGTCGGCGGTTGATTCAGCCGATAGTCCAGCCCGGCGGTATGGCTCAGCAAATGACGGATTTTGATCGCCGGCCGACGACCGTCGGCGAGCGCCGGGGTAAACCACGGCAGCCAATCGCTGACCACAGCGTCCAGGCTCAGTTTGCCCCGTTCAATCAGGCGTAGCGCCGCCAGCGTGGTGTAAGGTTTGGAGACCGACGACAGCCGAAACTGCGTTTCCCGCCGCATCGGCCGCCGCGCTTCGCGATCGGCATACCCGGCCGCCCCGGCGTAGACTATTTCACCCTGCCGGGCCACCAGCACCACGCTGCCCACGATGCGGCCTTCGTCCATCGCCTGGTGATCGATCGCAGCGATCCGTTCTGTTAACGCCTGTTGTTCTGCCCACATGATTTTTGCTCTTTGATGGAAAGTACAGTCAGTCTAGAACGTTCGTCGTAAAATAAAATAAGGCATAATTTAATGAATCATTAAGCACAGGTTAGCAATCTATGAGTTCACTCCTGCAACTGCTGCCCTATTTCGAAGCCGTCGCACGTCTGGGCAACTTCACCCGCGCGGCCAACCAGCTGGGCGTCACGCCGCCGGCGGTATCGCAAAATATTCAGGCGCTGGAAAATCAGCTGGGAGTGCGGCTATTCCACCGCACCAGCCGCTCGGTTCGCCTCAGCGACGAGGGCCTGCTGTTTTATCAGAAGGTGTCACCGGCCATGAGCCAGATCGACGTGGCGGCGGACGACGTGCGCACCCTGGGCGCTCAGCCGGCAGGTCTGCTGCGCATTACGCTGCCGCAGCTGGCCGCTTCGCTGCTGGTGATGCCGCACCTGGCCGAATTTCAACGGCGCTATCCTGGGGTGCAGTTGGAGCTGTTTACCGAAGACCGTTTTTCCGATCTGGTGCTGGGCAGCTTCGACGCCGGCATTCGCATGCACGCCATGCTGCAAAAGGACATGATCGCCGTGCCGATCGACAACGGTCAACGCCGGGTGCTGGTCGCCTCGCCCGACTATCTGGCGCGCTGCGGCGCACCGGCCACGCCTGACGATCTGCCGGCTCACCACTGCCTGCGCTACCGTTTCCCCGGCAGCGGCAAACTGGAACCCTGGTATTTCAGCCAGGACGGCGGCGAGCGCGCGCTGGACGTCGGCGGCGGTTTGATTTTTAACGAGGATCGGTTGATTAAAGACGCGACGTTGGCGGGCATGGGCATCGCGCAACGTTTTCAGGGCACGGTGTTGCAGGAACTGGCACAGGGCCAACTGGTGGAAATGTTGTCGGAGTACGCCAGCGAAACGTCGGGATTTTTCATCTACTTTCCCGCCGGCAGGCACCTGCCGCTCAAGCTGCGCGCCTTTATCGATTTCATGCGCGAACGGCGTGAACAACAGCATCGGTGGTAGGGGCGCCCCACCGGCGCCCCTGGCCGTCAGCGTTTGTCCAGCGCCTGTACGATGCGGTAAGCCGCCTCGACACGGTCGTCGTTCGGGAACCACTTGTTGGCCAGCATCACCACGGCGATGTTTTTCGCCGGGATAAACACCGCATAGGTGGAGAAGCCGCCTGTGGAGCCGGTTTTGTTATACCAACCGGCGCGCAATTCCGGCTGCGGCGGCGTGATGGCGGTGGCCGGCGTGCCGTTCGTGATCATCCCGGCGTTGTTGCCTTCGATCAAACGCGACAGTTTCACCGGATACGGGTAGTTCTCCCACATCAGATCCTGCGTGAACGCGCCCGCCTTGTAATAACCGACATGCGTCGCGGCCAGCGCATCACGCCACGGCTGCGCGACCTTCACCTGCTGCAGGTTGGCGTCCAGGTAGCGAATCAGATCGCGGGCGTTGGATTTGATGCCGTAAGACTCGGCGTCCAGCGGGCCGGGATTGACCCGCACCGGCTTATCGTCCTTGCTGTAACCCTGGGCATAGTTGGCCATCTGCGCCGCCGGCACCTGAACGTAGGTGTGGCTCATGCCCAACGCCGGCAGCATCTCCTGTTCCATGGCATGGATAAACGGCTGGTCGAGGCTCTTGGCGGCGATCATGCCCAGCATGCCGATGCCGAGGTTGGAATAGACGCGGTAGCTACCCGCCGGGTGTTTCGGCTGCCAGGCCCGGTAGTAGGCCATCAGCTGGGCGTTGTTGGTCACCTCGTCCGGCACGAACAGCGGCAGGCCGGAGGTGTGGGTCGCCAGATTCAGCAGGCTGACGCCGTCGAAGGCGCTGCCGCGCAGTTCGGGCAGGTAGCGGCTGGCCGGATCGTTGAATGACAGCTTGCCCTGCTGCTGCGCATAGACCGCCAGCGTCGCAGTGAAGGTTTTGCTTAATGAGCCCACTTCAAACAGCGTCTGCTCGGTGATCGGTTTGCCGGTCTGCTTCGAGGCAACGCCATACGGGTAAATCTGCTGTTTACCCTCCACCGACACGGCGATCGCCATGCCCGGCACGCCGTATTTTTTCATCAGCGGCTGAATAACGGCGTCGATATCCTGTTGCTGTGCGGCGTGCGCGGCCGGCAGGATCAGTGCGGCGATCAGCGCGGCCGCCAGGCGATTCATTTTTGTCATGATAGAAACTCTTCGGTTGCAGGGCATCGGCCGCGGCCAAAAGATTTTATTGGCATTATGCACGGCGCTTTCCCTGATTGATGATGTCATTCCTTTACGGTTTCCGCCACTCTCGCAGCAGCTGCGCCAAATATCGTTTTTTGCCGCCGGGTTGACAAGCGATAATAATTTCAGCCAGCATAAAGAAAAATTTATGGCTATCAACAATGCGTAACCGACTTCCCCTCAACGCCCTGCGGGCGTTCGAATCCTCCGCCCGCCACCTGAACTTCACCCGCGCCGGCCTGGAGCTGCGCGTCACCCAGGCCGCCGTCAGCCAACAGGTGCGCATGCTGGAAGAACAGCTGGGCATTCAGCTGTTCCGCCGCCTGCCGCGCGGCCTGGACCTGACCGAAGAGGGTCAGGCGCTGCTGCCGGTGCTGAGCGATGCCTTCGACCGCATCGAAGCGGTGCTGCAGCAGTTCGAAGGCGGGCATTTCCACGAGGTGCTGACGGTGGCGGTGGTCGGCACCTTCGCCGTCGGCTGGCTGATACCGCGACTGGCGGCGTTCCGTGCAGCGCACCCGTTCATCGATCTGCGGGTGCTAACCCACAACAACCTGGTCAATCTGTCGGCCGACGGCATGGATTTCGCCATCCGTTTCGGCGAAGGGCTATGGCCCACCACCCGCAATATCAAGCTGTTCGACGCGCCGCTGACGGTGCTCTGCCCGCCGGCGGTCGCCGCGCGCCTGCGCACGCCGCAGGATCTGCAGCATGAGCTGCTGATGCGCACCTACCGCAAGGATGAATGGGAGCGTTGGTTCACCGCGGCGCAGGTAACGCCGTGGCGGATCAACGGCCCGGTGTTCGACTCGTCAAGGCTGATGGTGGAAGGCGCGATCCAGTGCGACGGCGTGGCGCTGGCGCCGGTCAGCATGTTCCGCCGCGAACTGGCCGGCGGCGCGCTGCAGCGGCCGTTCGCCGCCGAGGCCGCGCTCGGCGCCTATTGGCTGACCCACTTGAAATCACGGGATCTGACGCCGGCGATGAAAACCTTTATCGGCTGGATCCGCCGGGAGGCGGAAGAGGAACAGCGGCGGGGCTAGGCGGAACCGCGCCGGATCAACGTCGGCGGCAGAATGACATTCTGCGCCGGCAGGTCGGCGTCATTGATGCGCTGCAGCAGGCGCGCGGCGGCGCTGCGCCCCACTTCCCGCGCCGAACTGGAGACGAAAGTCAGCGGCGGCTCGGTCAGCTCGGCCTCCGGCACGTCGCCGAAGCCGATCAGCGCCACCTGTTGGCCGTAGTAGGCGTCGATCCCATCCGAGCCAATACTGCGGCCGCTGCGCGTCAGGCCAAAATAAGCGCCGAGCGCCACCGACGCCTTGTGGCAGACGATGGCGGTAATATTCGGGTATTGACGCAGCAGTTGCTCCGCCGCTTCCGCCGCCTGGCGCTGCCGGCAATCGCACTCGACGATCCACTCGCTGCGAAACGGCAGGCCGTATTGCAACAGCGTGGCGCAAAAGCCGCCCAACCGCTCGGCGCGCGTCAATGAGTCGCTCTGGCCGCCGAGGTAGGCGATTTGGCTGTGGCCGCGTGAGATCAGGAATTCGGTGGCCAACTTGGCGGCCTGCATGTTGTCCGGCCGCACCACGTCCACCCCATCGAGACCGCTGGAGCGCGCCACGCACACCAGCGGCACGCCCTGCTCGGCCGCCTTTTCCTTCAGACCTGCCGCCGCGCGAATGCCACCCGCCAGCACGATGCCGTCGACGCCCTGCGCCAGCAGCGCATCAAACGCGCGCTGCAACCCCTGGCCGTCGCGCCCGCTCTGCGTCAAAAACAGCAGCTTGTCGTGCGTCTCCAGCGCTTCGCTCAGCCCGGCGGTCATTTCGGCATAGAAGGGTTCGCAAATGTCGCGCAGGATCAGGCCGATCACCCCGGACTCACCGCCGCGCAGCGTCGCCGCCTGGCGATTGCGCACGTAGCCCAGCTGCTCTATCGCCTGATTGACCTTCTCGACGGTGGTCGGCGAAATGCGCCCCTTGCCGCTCAACACCAGGGAAACCGTGGTGACCGAAACGCCCGCCTGCTGCGCCACATCGGTGATGGTGATCTTTTTGATGCTCATAGTCTCTGCGAACCCGTTCCTGGGCAACCCGCGCCGTGATGAGCAAGGGTATACCGAATCCGTTAGCTCAGTAAAACGTTTTACTGCCTGCCGCATTGTCGCCAAAAACTGGGCGGCAGATTTGTGATTGGCGGCGCATTTTTGCTAGGTAAAACGTTTTATCTTCTTTTTACCTAATCGGGAACCCCCTTTTTGCTCGTCTTTTCGCCAGGAGAAGTCGGTTATGTCCGCAACCAACAAACAAAAAATCACCCTCTGGGAGTTCTTCCAGAGCCTGGGTAAAACCTTCATGTTGCCCGTCGCCTTGCTCTCTTTCTGCGGCATCATGCTGGGGATCGGCAGCTCGCTGAGCAGCCGCGACGTGATCACGCTGATGCCGTTTATCGGCCACCCGATCTTCCAGCTGATCTTCACTTGGATGAGCAAGATCGGTTCTTTCGCCTTCAGTTTCCTGCCGGTGATGTTCGCCATCGCTATCCCGCTGGGCATGGCGCGCGAGAACAAGGGCGTCGCCGCCTTCTCCGGCTTCGTCGGCTTCGCCGTGCTGAATCTGGGCACCAATTTCTACCTGACCGCCGCCGGCGTGCTGCCCACCAGCGATCCGCTGGTGCTGAAAGCCAACAACATCCAGAACATTCTCGGTATTCAGTCGATCGATACCGGTATCCTCGGCGCGGTGATCGTCGGCATCATCGTCTACCGCCTGCATGAACGCTTCCACACCATCCGCCTGCCGGACGCGCTGGCGTTCTTCGGCGGCACGCGCTTCGTGCCGATCGTCACCACCGTGGTACTGGGCCTGTGCGGCCTGGTGATCCCGCTGATCTGGCCGTGGTTCGCCGCCGGTATCACCGGGCTGGGCTGGGTGATCAACAGCGCCGGCGCCTTTGGGCCGATGCTGTTCGGCACCGGCGAACGCTTGCTGCTGCCGTTCGGCCTGCAGCACATTCTGGTGGCGTTGATCCGCTTTACCGAAGCGGGCGGTACGATGGAGGTGTGCGGCCACAGCGTCAGCGGTGCCCTGACCATTTTCCAGGCGCAGCTCTCCTGCCCAACCACCACCGGCTTCGCCGAAAGCGCCACCCGCTTCCTGTCGCAGGGGAAAATGCCGGCGTTCCTCGGCGGCCTGCCAGGCGCGGCGCTGGCGATGTACCACTGCGCCAAACCGGAGAATCGCCATAAAATTAAAGGGCTGCTGATCTCCGGCGTGGTGGCCTGCGTGGTCGGCGGCACCACCGAGCCGATCGAGTTCCTGTTCTTGTTCGTCGCGCCGTTCCTCTATCTGATCCACGCACTGCTCACCGGGTTGGGCTTTACCGTGATGGCGCTGCTGGGCGTGACCATCGGCAACACCGACGGCAATATCATCGACTTCGTGGTGTTCGGCATTCTGCACGGCACCGCCACCAAGTGGTATCTGGTGCCGGTGGTGGCCGCCGTCTGGTTCGTCGGCTATTACGCCATTTTCCGCTTCGCCATCCAGCGCTTTAACATCAAAACGCCGGGCCGCGAGACCGACGGCGCCGTCAGCCAAAGCGCGCCTGGTGGCGCGGTGGGCAAATCCGGCTACAACGCGCCGGCGATTTTGGCGGCGCTCGGCGGCCCAGACAACATCGTCACGCTGGACAACTGCATCACCCGCCTGCGCCTGTCGGTCAACGACATGAGCCAGGTGGACGACGCCGCGCTGAAGGCCAACCGCGCCATCGGCGTGGTGCATCTCAACGAACATAATCTGCAGGTGGTGATCGGCCCGCAGGTGCAATCGGTGAAGGATGAATTAGACTCACTGATAGCCACGGCGCAACCTGCCGCGGCGCTGCAGGGAGCCACCCATGTTTGATTTCGCCACCCCAATCGACCGCCACGGCACCTGGTGCACCCAGTGGGACTACATCGCCGATCGTTTCGGCAGCGCCGATCTGCTGCCGTTTACCATCTCCGACATGGATTTCGCCACCGCACCGTGCATTCTCGAAGCGCTGCAACAGCGCCTGCAGCACGGCGTGCTGGGTTACAGCCGCTGGCAGCACGAGGATTTTCTCGGCGCACTGCGGCACTGGTATCAGCAACGTTTCAACGCCGCCATCGACACCGCGACGGCGGTGTACGGCCCTTCGGTGATCTACATGGCGGCGCAGCTGATCCGCCAGTGGTCCGCGCCGGGAGACTACGTGGTGACTCATACCCCGGCCTATGACGCCTTCTATAAGGTGATCCTCGCCAACCAGCGCCAGCTGTTGGCCTGCCCGCTGCACAAAGCCAGCGACGACTGGCGCTGTGATATGGCGCATCTCGAAGCGCTGCTGGCGCGGCCGCAGACCAAGATCCTGCTGCTGTGCAGCCCGCACAACCCTACCGGCAAGGTGTGGCGCCGCGAAGAGCTGCAGCAAATGGCCGAGCTGTGCGAACGCCACGACGTGCGCGTGATCAGCGATGAGATCCACATGGACATGGTATGGGGGGAGCATCGCCATACGCCGTGGAGCCAGGTGGCGACCGGTGCCTGGGCATTGCTGACCTCCGGCTCCAAGAGTTTCAACATTCCGGCGCTGACCGGCGCCTACGGTTTTATCAGCGACGACGCCAGCCGCGAGGCCTATTTTCAGCAGCTGAAAGCCCGCGACGGCCTATCCTCGCCGGCGGTGCTGGCGGTGGCGGCGCACGTGGCCGCCTATCGTCACGGCGAACCCTGGCTGGATGCCCTGCGCGACTATCTGCAGGATAATCTGACCTACGTCGCCGAACGGCTGGAGCAGGCGTTTCCCGCGCTGGGCTGGCGCCCGCCGCAGGCCACCTATCTGGCCTGGATCGATCTAAGGCGGCTGGCCGTTGACGATCGCACATTGCAGCAGGTGCTGATCGAGCGGGAAAAGGTGGCGATCATGCCGGGCTTTACCTACGGTGAGGAGGGCCGCGGTTTCCTGCGCCTCAACGTCGGCTGCCCGCGCAGCAAGCTGGAAGCCGGCATGGACAAGCTGATCGCCGGACTGAGGTTCGTCCTCGACCAACAATGACTTGAGGGGGCGAGCCTGCACCCGCCCCACCGCCATTACGCCTGAACGAGCGGGATATCCTCCAGACGGTGATAGACCGCCAACCCCCACTCGTTGGCCAGCCGCACGTCGTTATCTGCCCCCGCCGACGCCCCTTCGATGCGATACACCGCCTGACACTGCGCAATCAGCCGATGGGCCACCGGGTAGAGAAACGCCTCGCTCACCGCATCGCCCACCTGAGTGGAACCCGCCGCCGCCGCCAACGGCAGCGCCAGCCATTCGCCGATCACCGGCACGTGCCCCCGCTGGTAGACCGCCAGCGCCGCCTGCTCCAGGCGCGCCAGATTGGCGGCGATGCGCTGCGGATCGCCATCGGTGCCGCTGCGATAGGGGCCGGCGATCAAGATTTGTTGAGCTTTCATCGACTTTCCTCCATCGTCCGGTTCAAGGCGACAAACTGCAGCAGCATGATGGTCTTGGCGTCCACGATCGTGCCCTGGCGAACCGCCTGCAGGGCTTGCGCCAGCGGCAGCTCGATCACCTCCAGATCTTCGCCCTCCGCCGCCACCCCGCCGCCCTCGTTGATGCGGTCGCCCGCCTGATACTCACCGACGAAAAAGTGCAGCTTCTCGGTGACCGAGCCTGGGCTCATATAAGCTTCGAACACTTTCTCCACGTTCTGCACGAAATAGCCGGTTTCCTCTTCCGCTTCGGCGCGGATGCGCGCCTCCGGCGACGCGTTGTCGAGCAACCCGGCGGCGGCCTCAATCAACATGCCGTCGTGGCCATTGACGAATACCGGAAAGCGGAACTGGCGCGTCAGGATCACCGTTTGCGCCTGCCGGTTGAACAGCAAAATCACCGCACCATCACCGCGATCGTAGGTCTCACGGCTCTGTCGCTGCCAAACGCCGTCGCGCCGCAGAAAGTCAAAGGTGGTTTTTTTCAGCAGGTACCAGTCATCGGACAACACCTGGGTTTCGACAATGCGAACCCGATCTTTGGTAGCTATCATCGGTTTACTCCGCCATAGGAAGGAAATTGATACTATCGTGCAGTTTCGTGTATGATCAAGATATTTCGTGCAAACAAAATTTGAGAGGAAGGCGCCATGTTGACCAGCCAGCGCAAGAAGATCATCCTGGAAAAACTGGCCCGGGACGGCCAGGTCTTGGCTAAACAGCTCAGCGAGATGTTCGGGCTGTCGGAAGATACTGTCCGGCGCGATCTGCGCGAACTGGACGCAGAAGGTTTGCTGCAGCGGGTGCACGGCGGCGCCCTGCCGGTTTCCTCCGCCATCGCCAGCTTCGCCGAACGCAACCAGCTGGAATCCGGTGCCAAACGCGCCATCGCCAAAGCGGCGGCGGCGATGATCGCCCCCGGACAGGTGGTGATCGTCGACGGCGGCACCACCTCCGCAGAGCTGGTCAAGCAGCTGCCGCCCAACCTGAACGCCACCATCGTCACCCACAGCCCCAGCGTCGCCGTGGGTCTGGTCGATCACCCCACGGTCGAGGTGATCCTGATCGGCGGCCGGCTGTACAAGCATTCGATCGTCAGCGTCGGCGCCGCCGCGGTGGAGGCGATGTCGCACATTCGCGCCGATATCTATTTTATGGGCGTGACCGGGGTGCATCCCACTGCGGGGCTGAGCACCGGCGATCTGGAAGAAGCCTATATCAAGCGCGCGCTGGCGGCCCGCGCGGCGGAAACCGTGGTGCTGGCCTCCGCCGCCAAGCTTAACGCCGCATCGCAGTATGCGATCGGTGACATTACGCTGGCGCATACCATCATCGTTGAACGCGCCACCGACGACGCATTGATCGCACCGTTGCAGCAGGCGGGCGTCAGCGTGTTGAAAGCCTGATTCACGACGATAATGCGATACACCTCGCATTATTTGTGATGAAAGTCACTTTTTTATGCAACGAGATGGCAAGTTTCATTCATTTGTTTTTATACTGTTCTGCACTTTACCTACGATAAATTAGCGAGTGCCCAGCATGATCGATCCCCGCCTACCGCTTACCGACATTCACCGCCATCTCGACGGCAATATCCGCGCACAGACCATTCTCGACCTCGGTCGCCAGTTCAATCTCGCCCTGCCGGCCAACGATTTGGAGAGCCTGCGCCCGCACGTGCAGATCACCCATGCCGAACCGGATCTGGTCAGTTTCCTGCAGAAACTGGACTGGGGTGTGGCGGTGCTGGGCGATCTGGACGCCTGTCGCCGGGTGGCCTACGAAAACGTCGAGGACGCCGCCAACGCCGGCCTGCACTACGCCGAGCTGCGTTTTTCCCCTTACTACATGGCGATGAAGCACCAGCTGCCGGTCGCCGGCGTGGTGGAAGCGGTGATCGACGGGATCCGTTCAGGCTGCCGCGATCGCGACATCGACATTCGCCTGATCGGCATCATGAGCCGCACCTTTGGCGAAGCCGCCTGCCTACAGGAGCTGGAAGGGTTGCTGGCACACCGCGAGGGCATTACCGCGCTGGATTTGGCGGGCGATGAGCTGGGCTTCCCCGGTAGCCTGTTCCTCAACCACTTCAACCGCGCGCGCGACGCCGGTCTGCGTATCACCGTGCACGCGGGCGAAGCCGCCGGCCCGGAAAGCATCTGGCAGGCGATCCGCGAGTTGGGCGCCGAGCGTATCGGCCACGGGGTGAAAGCGGTCGAAGATCCGGCGCTGATGGACTTCCTGGCGGAACACGGCATCGGCATCGAGTCCTGCCTGACCTCCAATATCCAGACCAGCACCGTGCCTTCGCTGGCACAGCATCCGTTGGCCACCTTCCTGCGCCACGGCGTGCTGGCGTCGATCAACACCGACGATCCGGCGGTTCAGGGCATCGAGATCGAGCACGAATACCGCGTCGCTGCGCCGCAGGCCGGGCTGACGCCGGAGGAAATCCGCACCGCGCAGGAAAACGGCCTGAAAATGGCCTTCCTCAGCGAGCAGGGAAAACAGGCGCTGCGCGCCAAAGTCCGGGGTTAATTCTCTTGATGGGCGCGGTCACGCGCCCATCGTCATTTGGACGCCAGTGCCTCGGCCTCTGCCCGCTGTTTGGCGGTTTTACGCGCATAGCGCTGCGCCAGCACCGCGCACACCATCAGCTGCACCTGGTGGAAAATCATCAGCGGCAACACCATGGCGCCCACCGCTGCGGCCGGGAACAGCACGTTGGCCATCGGAATACCGTTCGCCAGGCTCTTTTTCGAACCGCAGAACACAATGGTGATCTCATCAGCGGTATTAAAGCCCAGCCAACGCGCCGCATAGGTGTTGATCACCAGCACCACCGCCAGCAGCACCAGCGACATCACCAGAATGGTCAGCAGCGACCAGCCGTCGATGCGGTGCCAAATGCCTTCCACCACCGCCGCGCTGAACGCGGTGTACACCACCAGCAGGATCGACGAGCGATCGGTGAGGTTGATCAGTTTGCGATGGCGATCGACCCATTTGCCGATCAGCGGCCGCGCCAGGTGGCCAACCACGAACGGTACCATCAGTTGCAAAATGATCGAACCGATGGCGTGCACTACGTCGGTATCGCCGCCCTGGGTATGCATCAACGCCCCCACCAACAGCGGCGACAGGAATACGCCGAGGATGCTCGATGCCGAAGCGCTGCAGATCGCCGCCGCCACGTTGCCGCCCGCCGCCGAGGTAAAGGCGATGGCCGATTGCACCGTGGCCGGCAGTGCGCACAGGTAGAGGAAGCCGAGATAGACCGTCGGCGTCATGATGCCCGGCACCAGCAGGTTCATCGCCAGCCCGAGCAACGGGAACAGCGCAAAGGTGCTGAGGAACACCAGCAGATGCAGCTTCCAGTGGCTCATGCCGGCAACGATCGCCTCGCGCGACAGCTTGGCGCCGTGCATAAAGAACAGCAGTGCGATAGCGGCGGTGGTCAGATGGTCAAAGAAGGTTTTCCAGATGCCTTCGCAGGGGAACAGCGAGGCGACGATCACCACCACAATCAATACCAGCAAAAATTTATCAATGCGCAAACGCTGCAACCAGGACATTAAACGGATTTCCTTGCACGAAAAGTCGTAAAAAGGCCCTACGTTGCGCCGGGCCGCAGATAAGCATGAAGGGTCAGACCACCGGCAGCGCCTGCTGCAATCGGGCCGACTCCAATCCCAGTTCGATCAGCGCCATCACCTCGATGGCGTCGCCGGCCGGCACCGGGTTTTCGCCAATACCGGCGATCGCGTCGCGCACCGCGGCGTAATAGGCCGGGTAGTTGCCGGGAATATTCAGCAACGGCTGCTCCGCCAACAGATCACCGCGTGACAGCGTCACTACACCTTCACGCATGTCATAGCCCCAGTCGGCCTGCGGCAAACGCTCGCCGGCCTTCAGGCGGTCTTCTTGCGGATCGAGACCATATTTGACATAGCTGCCGCGGGTGCCGTGCACCACATAACGCGGGCTCTCTGCCGCCGCCAGCATGCTGGCGTGCAGCACCACGCGGCGATCGCCATAGCGCAGCAGCACGTGGAAATAATCCACCGCCTGCGCCCCTGGCCGCAGTTCGCCCAGATCGACGAACAGCCGTTCCGGCTTGCCGAAGAGTTGCAGCGCCTGGTCGAGCAGATGCGGCCCCAAATCGTACCAGAGGCCGCTGCCGACACCGCCCTGTTCGCGCCAACGCTGGCGTACCTGCGGCCGGTAGCGATCGAAATGCGACTCGAAATACACCACCTCACCCAGCGCGCCGTCGTTCAACAGCGTTTTGAGGGTGAGGAAATCGCTGTCCCAGCGGCGGTTATGGAACACCGACAGCAGCAAACCGCTCTGCTGAGCCTGCTGTTGCAGCGCCTTTGCTTGTGACAATGTCACGGTGAACGGTTTATCCACCACCACGTGCTTGCCGGCGGCCAGCGCCTGTTGTGCCAGCGGAAAGTGGGTATCGTTGGGAGTGGGAATGACAATCAGATCGAGGGTCGGATCGGCGAACAGCGCCTGCGCATCGCCGGCCACCGTCATCGACGGCCAGTCGGCGCGTACCTTGCCGGCATCGCTGCTGGAGACGGCGGCCAGTTCCAACCCCGGCGTACCGGCGATCAGCGGCGCATGAAAGGTTTTGCCGGCGTAGCCGTAACCGACCAGCCCGACACGAATTTTCTCAGCCATGGGATTTCCTCTTGCAGGCTCACGACAGACCCTTTCGATTTGACACCATGCGGCCTGGCGGAACAAGAAGTAAATGAGATGTTAACTCAAAGCGGGCTCGAAACGGCATCGGAGTAGCCAAACGTGCGGCCCGGGCACCGCGACGCCGCGCCATCCGGTTGATAAGGATGACGAAGCCGGTATTACCCGCTAAGCTATGCCGCCTGTGATCCCCGTTTCAATCAGGAAGCCGTTTTATGTCTCAAGCTGAATACTCCCGTATCGGCGGTTGGTTGCTGGCCCCGATGGCCTATCTGATCGTCACCCTGCTCAGCGCCAGCCTGATGCTGCTCCTGTACGCCATGGCGATCTTCATGCCCGAATCGCGCGACTACCTGCTGACCAACGCCCAGGCGTTTACCCTGCAGTGGTACTTCTCGGTGCTGACCACGCTCTTGATGTGGTGTTTCACCCTGTGGCTGCTGTGGCTGTTTTGCCAGCGTTCTCAGCGCTTCCCCAAGCTGTTCTTGCTGTGGCTGCTGATCACGGTGATCCTGGCGGTGAAAGCCTTCGCCTTCGCGCCGGTGCCGGATGAAGTGGCGGTGCGCAGCCTCGGCTGGCCGCTGCTGATGGCGGCGTTGCTGGTGCCTTACATCAAGCGCTCACAGCGGGTCAAAGGGACCTTTACCGAACGTTAAGGGCGGTTGCAGCACGTTTTATTGGGTTTTTGTGTAAATTTTCACCAAAAAAGGCAATACCCCTGCTATTCATATGTTGTCGTCCGGCCGCCGATTCCCGATAATAGGCGGCTTTTATTTTTTTAGGCATCGCAATGACCGAATACCTGCTCCTGTTTGTCGGCACCGTACTGGTGAACAACTTCGTTCTGGTGAAGTTTCTTGGCCTGTGCCCGTTCCTCGGCGTTTCCAAGAAGCTGGAAAGCGCCATCGGCATGGGAATGGCCACCACCTTCGTCATGACGCTGGCCTCCGTCAGTGCCTGGGTGATCAACACCTTTATTCTGGTTCCGCTGGATCTGGTGTATCTGCGCACCCTCTCCTTCATTCTGGTGATCGCCGTGGTGGTGCAGTTCACCGAGATGGTGGTGCGCAAGACCAGCCCGGCGCTCTATCGCCTGCTGGGCATCTTCTTGCCGCTGATCACCACCAACTGCGCGGTGCTCGGCGTTGCGTTGCTTAACGTCAACCTCGGCTATAACTTCCTGCAGTCCGCCGTTTACGGCTTCAGCGCCGCCGCCGGCTTCTCGCTGGTGATGGTGCTGTTCGCCGCCATCCGCGAGCGCCTGGCCGTCGCCGACGTGCCGGCGCCGTTCCGCGGCTCCTCGATCGCGCTGATCACCGCCGGGCTGATGTCGCTGGCCTTTATGGGCTTTACCGGGCTGGTGAAATTCTAATGAACGCGTTGTGGATAGCTATCGCGGCCCTGAGCGCACTCGGGCTGCTGTTCGGACTGGTGTTGGGCTACGCCGCGCGCCGTTTTGAGGTGGAGGAGGATCCGGTCGCCGAGCAGGTCGACGCGATCCTGCCGCAGAGCCAGTGCGGCCAGTGCGGCTACCCCGGTTGCCGCCCCTACGCCGAGGCGGTGGCCAACGGCGAGATGATCAATAAATGTGCGCCGGGCGGTGAGCAGGTGATGCTGAAACTGGCGGAACTGCTCAACGTCGAACCGCAGCCGCTGGGCAGCGAAGCCGCCGCCGAGCCGGAGCGTAAAGTGGCCTATATCGACGAGGCCAACTGCATCGGCTGCACCAAATGCATCCAGGCCTGCCCGGTGGACGCCATCGTCGGCGCCACCCGCGCCATGCACACCGTCATTACCGACCTCTGCACCGGCTGCGACCTGTGCGTCGCCCCTTGCCCTACCGACTGTATTGAAATGAGACCGGTCGCCACCACCACCGCCAACTGGAAGTGGGACATGAAGACGATCCCGGTGCAAGTGATCCACGTGGAGCAACATGCTTAATCTGTTCGCCGCCTTTAAAAAAGACCGGATCTGGGATTTCGACGGCGGGATCCATCCACCGGAAATGAAGACCCAGTCCAGCGGCGCGCCGCTGCGTGTCGCCCCCCTGCCCAAGACCTTTATCATTCCGCTGCAACAGCATCTGGGGCCGGAAGGCGAACTCTGCGTCACTCCCGGCGATCGGGTGCTGAAAGGCCAACCGCTGACCGTCGGCCGCGGCCGCACCGTGCCGGTGCACGCCCCCACGTCGGGCACCGTCAGCGCCATCACGCCGCACATCACCGCTCACCCTTCCGGGCTGACGGAACTGTGCGTGATTATCGAGGCGGACGGCGAAGACCGCTGGTGCGAACGCGATCCGGTGGCGGACTACCGCCAAGCGCCGGCGGCGGAGCTGATTCAGCGCATTCATCAGGCCGGCATCGCCGGTCTGGGTGGCGCCGGTTTCCCGACCGCCAGCAAACTGCAGGGCGGCATGAGCGGCGTGGAAACGCTGATCCTCAACGCCGCCGAATGCGAGCCTTACATCACCGCCGACGATCGCCTGATGCAGGAACATGCCGACCAGATCATCGAAGGCACGCAAATCCTGCAGCATATTCTGCAACCCAAAGTCACGATGATCGGCATCGAAGACAACAAGCCGGAGGCGATTGCGGCGCTGAAACAGGCCCTGCGCGGCCAGTCCAGCATTGCGCTGCGCGTCATCCCGACCAAATATCCGTCCGGCGGCGCCAAGCAGCTGACCAAAATCCTGACCGGCAAGGAAGTGCCGCACGGCAAGCACTCCTCCGCCATCGGCGTGCTGATGCAGAACGTCGGTACCGCCTTCGCCATCAAACGGGCGATCGTCGACGGCGAACCGCTGATTGAGCGCGTGGTCACCCTGACCGGCGAGGCGATCGAGCGCCCGGGCAACCTGTGGGCGCGTATCGGCACGCCGGTGCAGCATCTGCTCGATGTCGTCGGTTTCCGCCCGCAGACACAGCAGATGGTGGTCATGGGTGGCCCGTTGATGGGCTTCACCCTGCCCGCGTTGAACGTGCCTATCGTCAAGATCAGCAACTGTATTCTGGCGCCGACGGTCGATGAAATGACGCCACAAGAGCCGGAGCAGTCCTGCATTCGCTGCGGCCTGTGCGTCGACGCTTGCCCTGCCGGGCTACTGCCGCAGCAGCTGTATTGGTTCAGCCGTGGGCAGGAGCACGACAAGGCGCGCAACCATAATCTGTTCGACTGCATCGAATGCGGCGCCTGCGCGTTCGTCTGCCCCAGCAATATTCCGTTGGTGCAGTACTATCGCCAGGAAAAGGCCGAGATCAAGGCTATCGATTTGGAAGCGGCGCGCACCGCCGAAGCCAAGGCCCGTTACGAAGCCAAGTTGGCCCGCCTGGAGCGTGAAAAACTGGCGCGCGAAGAGCGACACAAAAAGGCCGCCGTCAAACTGACCGACGACGATCACGGTGCGGTACAGGCCGCGCTGGCGCGCGTGCGCAGCAAGAACGCCGAAGCGGCAGTCACGCCGGTCGATGGCCAGCAGCCCGATAACAGCGAGATGATCGCCGCCCGCGAAGCGCGCAAAGCGCAGGCGCGCGAACGCCGCGCCCAGTTGGCAGCCGAGGCGGAAGAAGCATCACCGACAGTCTCCGGCGACGACGCGCGCAAAACCGCCGTGGCCGCCGCGCTGGCCCGCGTGAAAGCGCGCAAGGAAGCACCTGCCGCTGAAAGCACCGCTGCGGCTGAGGACGATCCGCGCAAGGCAGCGGTCGCTGCCGCTCTGGCGCGCGTAAAGGCCAAAAAAGCAGAGCAGCAGGCGGACGCCCCTGCACCAACGGAGCCACCTCCAGCCGCCGTCGAAGAAGATCCGCGCAAGGCGGCGGTCGCTGCCGCTCTGGCGCGTGTAAAGGCCAAGAAAGCGGCGCAGCAGGCAGACGCCCCTGCACCAACGGAACCGCCTCCAGCCGCCGTCGAAGAAGATCCGCGCAAGGCGGCGGTAGCGGCGGCTATCGCTCGCGCCAAAGCCAAGAAAGCGGCGCAGCAGGCGGACGCCCCTGCACCAACGGAACCGCCTCCAGCAGCAACCGTCGAAGAAGATCCGCGCAAGGCAGCGGTAGCGGCGGCTATCGCCCGCGCCAAAGCCAAGAAAGCGGCGCAGCAGGCGGACGCCCCTGCACCAACGGAACCGCCTCCAGCAGCGGCCGTCGAAGAAGATCCGCGCAAGGCGGCGGTGGCGGCGGCTATCGCCCGCGCCAAAGCCAAGAAAGCCGCCAGAGAATCGCTGGCGGCCGAAACGGTAGACAAATGATAGACAGCGGCGCCTGGCCTACGCCGGGCGCCGCTTAATCGATAGAGATCAGGTAGGTATAATCCACCTCAATTTGGCGCAGTTTAGATTCCGGATTCCACTCTTTGGTTTGAATGATCTCCATTTCCATACTGCCACGCACCTCATCCTTCAGCCCCGGCATCACATGCGACATCAGGTAACCGAAAAACTGCAGACACTCTTTCGCCGTGCCCTTATGGTTGATGGAGATAAACTCGCGGCTCGGCAGATGGATGGTGTCTATCTGATGATTGGAAAGAATATCCTTTTTATGTTCGGGATCTACCGCCATCACCAGCGTAGATGACAGCTCGTCGCCTTCCCCGGCGTGGGGTGAATAGATACTGTAAATTCGCCGGCAGTCGACGTGCAGCCCCTTGAAGAAGTCGTTGAAAATCTCGTCTTTCATCGCCATGCAGGAAGAGTACTCCAGCTCCTGTTCAGAGGCGAAATCCAGCCGGCGCGAGAGGCCGAACAACTGCATGTCAGGCAGCGTCAGCCGCTTCACTTCCGGATAATAGCCGGCGCCGTAGCTGGCTTCAAAGTTAAAGCGCGGCATCAAATTTTTCACGTCCCAGTGCTCCATCGAGCGGTAGCGATTGGGGGTGGTGCCGAAGCGCTGCTTGAACATGCGGGTAAAGGTCTGCTGCGAATCGAAGCCCAGCTCATCGGAGATGTCGATGATGGAACGACGGGTGATGCGCAGCGCCACCGCGGCGCGCGTCAGGATGCGCGAACGGATGTAGGTGGCGAGTTGAATGCCGGTAATACGCTTGAATTTACGCTGCAGATGCCACTTGGAATAGCCGGAAATGCGCGCAACTTCATCCAGGTTTGGCCGTTTCTCCAGATGTATCTCTACCCACTCAATTAGCTCTTCAATAAAAAAAATGTCTTCATTTGTCATTATTATGGATTCACTAACTCAATAATGTTCGCGATAGTAACCTACACGGATTATGTGAAAGTTGTTATTTTGTGCGGAAAATCGGAGGAAAATCATATCTCATTCATATGGTTATCCCATTTTTCGCGGTCGATGGCGGCGCAAGTTCCACTGACAATTCCTCACGTTAGCCCATTTTCCGGCCAAAAAAAATCAAATCGCATCGCCCCGATACCGCGAATGCGAAAAGCTGAATACCCCTATGATTAAGGCGTATTACCCTCACGCCGAATCAGGTAGAATGCTCGGCTATCATTTTTGCCGCGCCTTCAGAACGGCGCATCGAAACTGCCGCAGGCGCGGCGCAGAAGGTATCGTTACTCTATGAAGTTCAGGCCGGTATCACCCACAGCCGCCAAAGGCTTACACATCGCCAGCTCGCCGTTCACCCACAACCAGCAAAGCACCAGCCGCATCATGCTGTGGGTCATGTTGGCGTGCATTCCCGGCATCGCGGCACAGATTTGGTTCTTCGGCTACGGCGTATTGATTCAGGTGGCGCTGGCGGCGATCGTCGCGCTGGCCGCGGAAGGCGCGATCCTCAAGCTGCGCAAGCTGCCGGTGCGCAGCCGGCTGGCGGATAACTCCGCCCTGCTGACCGCGCTGCTGCTCGGCATCAGCCTGCCGCCGCTGGCCCCGTGGTGGATGATCGTCATCGGCACCTTCTTCGCCATCGTTATCGCCAAGCAGTTGTACGGCGGCCTCGGGCAAAACCCATTCAACCCGGCGATGGTCGGTTACGTGGTGTTGCTGATCTCCTTCCCGGTACAGATGACCAGCTGGCTGCCGCCGGATGAGCTGCGCGCCACCGCGCTGTCGTTCCATGACACGCTGCTGGCCATTTTCAGCGGCCATACCGCGCAGGGCGCGACGCTGCACGAACTGCAGATGGGCGTGGACGGCATCAGCCAAGCCACGCCGCTCGATGGTTTCAAAACCGGCCTGCGCAGCGGGCACAGCGTAGAACAGGTGTTGCAGCAACCGCTGTTCGGCGGCGCGCTGGCCGGTATCGGCTGGCAGTGGGTCAACCTCGGCTTCCTCGCCGGCGGCCTGTTTATGCTGGCGCGCCGTCTCATCCATTGGCAGATCCCGTTCAGCATGTTGGCCGCCATCGCGTTCTGTTCCGGTCTGGCCTGGTGGATCGATCCGGCGCATCAGGCTTCGCCGCTGATCCATCTGTTCTCCGGCGCCAGCATGCTGGGTGCGTTCTTTATCGCCACCGATCCGGTCAGCGCCTCCACCACACCGAAGGGCCGTTTGATCTACGGCGCGCTGATCGGCGTGCTGGTCTGGCTGATCCGCGTCTATGGCGGCTATCCCGACGGCGTGGCCTTCGCCGTGCTGTTGGCCAATATCACCGTCCCGTTAATCGACCACTACACGCAGCCACGCGTGTATGGCCATCGCTAAGGAGCCGCCATGCTGAATTCCATGAGAAAGCACGGCACCACGCTGGCGGTGTTCGCGGCGGTCACCACCGGCCTGACCGCCGTCGTCTATACCCTGACGAAAAGCACCATCGCCCATCAGGCGGCGCTGCAGCAAAAAGCGCTGCTCGATCAGGTGGTGCCGCCGGAAAACTACGACAACATCATGCAGAATGAATGTTTCCTGGTCAGCGATCCGGCGCTGGGCGACAGCGCGCCGCACCGCTTGTATCTGGCGCGCAAAAACGGGCAGCCGACCGCCGCCGCGCTGGAAACCACCGCCCCGGACGGCTACTCCGGTGCCATCAAGCTGCTGGTCGGCGCCGACTTCAGCGGCACGGTACTCGGCACCCGGGTGATTGAACACCACGAAACGCCTGGGCTGGGGGATAAGATCGAGCTGCGCATTTCCAACTGGATTTCTTTCTTCAGCGGCAAGAAAATCGAAGGCCCGGACGATAAGCGTTGGGCGGTGAAGAAAGACGGCGGTATGTTCGACCAGTTCACCGGCGCCACCATCACCCCGCGTGCGGTGGTCAATGCGGTGCGCCGCACGGCGTTGTATATGGAAACGCTGCCGCCTAAACTTGAAAGCTTACCTGCGTGTGGAGCCGCCGAATGAGTGAAGCCAAAGAATTGATCGTCCAGGGGTTGTGGAAGAACAACTCCGCTCTGGTGCAGCTGCTGGGCATGTGCCCGCTGCTGGCGGTGACCTCCACCGTCACCAACGCGCTCGGCCTGGGGCTGGCCACCACCCTGGTTTTGGTCTTGACCAACGCCTCCATCTCCGCGGTGCGCCGCTGGGTGCCGAGCGAAGTGCGTATTCCAATCTATGTGATGATCATCGCCGCCGTGGTGAGCATCGTGCAGATGCTGATCAACGCCTATGCCTTTGGCCTGTACCAATCGCTCGGGATCTTTATTCCTTTGATCGTGACCAACTGCATCGTGGTGGGCCGCGCCGAAGCGGTGGCCGCGCGGAAACCGGTCGGCCTCTCGGCGCTGGACGGTCTGGCTATCGGCCTCGGCGCCACCGGCGTGATGGTAACGCTGGGCTCGATGCGCGAATTGCTGGGCAACGGCACGCTGTTCGACGGCGCCGATCAGCTGCTGGGCAGCTGGGCCAAATCGCTGCGCATCGAAGTGGTGCATTTCGACAGCCCATTCCTGCTGGCGATGCTGCCACCGGGTGCCTTTATCGGCCTGGGGCTGCTGCTGGCGGTCAAATACCTGATCGACGAAAAAATGAAGGCGCGCAAAGCCCGCGCCGTGGCGGCGGAGCCGCTGCTGGAACAAGGACGCGCAGAGAAGGCCTGATGAACAAACAGAAGCGATTGGAAATTCTGACCCGGCTGCGCGACAACAACCCGCACCCGACCACCGAGTTGATGTACACCACGCCGTTTGAGCTGCTGATCGCGGTGCTGCTGTCTGCGCAGGCCACCGACGTGAGCGTCAACAAGGCGACCGCCAAGCTTTACCCGGTCGCCAACACCCCCGCCGCCATGCTGGCGCTGGGGGTTGATGGCGTCAAGGAGTACATCAAGACCATCGGCCTGTTCAACAGCAAGGCCGAAAACGTGATCAAGACCTGCCGCATGCTGCTGGAGCTGCACGGCGGCGAAGTACCGGAAGACCGCGCCGCGCTGGAAGCGCTGCCGGGCGTCGGCCGCAAGACCGCCAACGTGGTGCTCAACACCGCCTTCGGTTGGGCGACCATTGCCGTGGACACCCATATCTTCCGCGTGTGTAACCGCACTCAGTTTGCGCCGGGCAAGAACGTCGATCAGGTGGAAGAGAAGCTGTTGAAGGTGGTACCCGCCGAATTCAAGGTCGATTGCCACCACTGGCTGATCCTGCACGGGCGTTACACCTGTATCGCGCGCAAACCGCGCTGCGGCTCCTGCATTATCGAAGATCTGTGCGAGTATAAAGAAAAGGTTTACCCGGAATCCTGAGTGTACCGGGCGCGACAAACCGCGCCCGCTTCTACCGCCTCCCCCCGTCAGCCCCTCTTTTTTATCGGAAATGTGATATTGCGCAGCAGTAACCCCGGCGTTATCGCGGTTTTCGGTGAAAAACCCAACGTCGCGTTATTTTCAAGCGAAAAATTAGTCGAAAATTGCGGTGAACGTCACGCTTTCAGGATCACAAGACGTTCACAAATGCCAGTGCCGTTTTCCTGAATTTCTATAATTTTACAAAATGCGCCATATACACAACATTCCAACGGATTAATAACCGTACATACACTGATGCGCTAAAAAATAGCAATTCAGCAGAATATATCCCTGTTTAAAATCCGTATAGCTTTTAATCAAAACAAAAAATTGGCAAATCATTAAAACCCGAAAGTTAATACTGCATAACATTTGCAACATCGCAGCATAATTCTGCCAGCGTTAAATGTAACCGAATATGACAAACTGCTTGCCACGTTGACAAAGATAGTGAACATTAACCGCCGTCCCCATCCTATAACAACGCAAAAGGATGCCGTTCCGCATCAACTTTTGTACTTTCCCGTCTTCCTAAGACGGGCTGCGAAAAAACAGAGGTACCAGTGTCAACAGCAAACAACCAACATCCGGAGAGCGTGAGTCTTAACGCTTTCAAACAACCGAAGGCGTTCTATCTGATCTTCTCGATCGAACTGTGGGAGCGTTTCGGCTACTACGGCCTGCAGGGCATCATGGCGGTCTATCTGGTCAAGATGCTCGGCCTGAGCGAAGCCGACTCCATCACCCTGTTCTCTTCCTTCAGCGCCCTGGTGTACGGCTTCGTCGCCATCGGTGGCTGGCTGGGCGACAAAGTGCTCGGCTCCAAGCGCGTGATCGTGCTCGGCGCGCTGGTGCTGGCTGCCGGTTACGCCATGGTGGCCTACTCCGGCCACGACATCTTCTGGGTCTACCTGGGCATGGCGACCATCGCCGTGGGCAGCGGCTTGTTCAAGGCCAACCCGTCTTCCCTGCTGTCCACCTGCTATGAGAAAGACGATCCGCGTCTCGACGGCGCCTTCACCATGTACTACATGTCGGTGAACATCGGTTCCTTCTTCTCCATGCTGGCGACACCGTGGCTGGCGGCGAAATACGGCTGGAGCGTGGCCTTCTCCCTGAGCGTGGTCGGCATGCTGATCACCCTGGTCAACTTTATGCTGTGCCAAAAATGGGTGAAGGAAAACGGTTCCAAACCTGACTTCAAACCGCTGCACCTGCCGAAGCTGCTGATGGTGCTGGTCGGCGTCGTGGCGCTGATCGCCGTTTCCAGCTGGCTGCTGCACAACCAGGTGATCGCCCGCTGGGCGCTGGCCTTCATCTCCGCCGGCATCGTACTGGTGTTCGCCAAAGAAACCTTCGCTCTGCACGGCGCCGCACGCCGCAAGATGATCGTCGCCTTCCTGCTGATGCTGGAAGCGGTGGTGTTCTTCGTGCTGTACAGCCAGATGCCGACCTCGCTGAACTTCTTCGCCATCCACAACGTGGAACACAACATCTTCGGCCTCGCCTTCGAGCCGGAACAGTACCAGGCGCTGAACCCGTTCTGGATCATGGTTGCCAGCCCGATTCTGGCCGCGCTGTATAACAAGATGGGCGATCGTCTGCCGATGCCGCACAAGTTCGCCTTCGGCATGATCCTCTGCTCCTGCGCCTTCCTGGTGCTACCTTGGGGCGCCAGCTTCGCCAACGAACAGGGTATCGTGTCGGTCAACTGGCTGATCCTGAGCTACGCGCTGCAGAGCATCGGTGAGCTGATGATTTCCGGTCTGGGCCTGGCGATGGTGGCACAGCTGGTGCCGCAGCGTCTGATGGGCTTCATCATGGGATCCTGGTTCCTGACCACCGCCGCCGCCGCGCTGATCGCCGGTAAAGTCGCCGGTATGACCGCTGTCCCAAGCGACATCAACGACGCACACGCTTCGCTGGCCATCTACAGCCACGTGTTTATGCAGATCGGCATCGCCACCGCCGTCATCGCCATCCTGATGATGCTGACCGCGCCGAAGCTGTACCGCATGACGCTGGACACCACCGAAGACGCCAATCAGAAAGCGCAGGAAGCCACCGCGGCTCACTGATCGCGAGCGAATTGCGCCTAAACAAAAACACCGGGGTTAACG
>NZ_MJAO01000042.1 GCF_001902635.1 Serratia marcescens
CAAGAAATAAAAAAGCCACTTCGAGAAAAGTGGCTTTTTTATATGATTTTAAAGCAAAAATTTGGTGGCCCCTGTTGGGCTTGAACCAACGACCAAGCGATTATGAGTCGCCTGCTCTAACCACTGAGCTAAGGGGCCAAGCCGCGAGATTATAGGGAATCCTTAAGCGGCGGTCTACTGTTACCCGCCCGTATGTTGCTTTTCTGCACAGTTCTAGCCTGTTGTAATTACTGGCGGATTTTGCGATAACCGCAGTAAATCCCTGAAATGGACTATCGACACTCATGGAACTTCTGGCGCCCAACCTGCAGGTGGTGTTTTGCGGCATCAACCCCGGCCTTTCTTCCGCCCATCAGGGCTACCCTTTCGCCAACGGCAGCAATCGCTTCTGGAAGGTGATTCATCAGGCCGGCTTTACCGAGAGCCAGCTGGCGCCGGAGCACTGGCAGCAGCTGGAGGATAACGGCTGTGGCATTACCGCGCTGGTGGCGCGCCCGACGGTGGCGGCCAGCGAGCTGACGCGCGACGAGCTGCGCAGCGGCGGCGAGGTGCTGCAAGAGAAAATCCTGCGCTATCAGCCGCGCGCGCTGGCGATTTTAGGCAAGCAGGCGTTCACTACCGCCTTTGGGGTGAAAAACGCGCCCTGGGGCAAGCAGGCGCTGATGCTGGGGGAAACCGAGGTTTGGGTATTGCCCAACCCCAGCGGATTGAACCGCGCCACGCTGGAGCAGCTTACCGCCAGCTATCGCGAGCTGTTTCTGGCGCTGCAATGAAGCGGCGAGGCGTTTTCCAGGCATAAAAAAACCCCGGCGGGCCGGGGTTTTTGTTTTCGGCGCGGCAGCCGGACTTAGTCGTCCAGGAAGCTGCGCAGCACTTCGGAGCGGCTTGGGTGACGCAGCTTGCGCAGCGCCTTGGCTTCGATCTGACGAATACGCTCACGGGTAACGTCAAACTGCTTGCCTACCTCTTCCAGCGTGTGATCGGTGTTCATGTCGATGCCGAAACGCATGCGCAGCACTTTCGCTTCGCGAGCGGTCAGGCCAGCCAGCACGTCGTGGGTGGCAGAACGCAGGCTTTCCGAGGTCGCGGAGTCCAGCGGCAGCTCGAGGGTGGTGTCCTCGATGAAGTCGCCCAGATGCGAATCTTCGTCGTCGCCGATCGGCGTTTCCATCGAGATTGGCTCTTTGGCGATCTTCAGCACCTTGCGGATCTTGTCTTCCGGCATCAGCATGCGCTCGGCCAGCTCTTCCGGCGTCGGCTCGCGGCCCATCTCTTGCAGCATCTGGCGCGAAATACGGTTGAGCTTGTTGATGGTCTCAATCATATGCACCGGAATACGGATGGTGCGCGCCTGGTCGGCGATGGAGCGGGTAATAGCCTGACGGATCCACCAGGTGGCGTACGTCGAGAACTTGTAGCCGCGGCGGTATTCGAACTTGTCTACCGCTTTCATCAGGCCGATGTTGCCTTCCTGGATCAGATCCAGGAACTGCAGGCCGCGGTTGGTGTATTTCTTGGCGATAGAAATAACCAGACGCAGGTTGGCCTCAACCATCTCTTTCTTCGCGCGGCGGGCTTTCGCTTCACCGATCGACATGCGACGGTTGATGTCTTTGACCTGCTCGATGGTCAGGCCGGTTTCTTCTTCGATCTGACGCAGTTTCTGCAGGCTGCGCTGCACGTCTTCAGCAACGTCTTTCAGCTTTTCCGACCATGGCTTGGCCATCGCCAGTGCGGCTTCGAACCAGGAATCGCTGGTTTCGTTGCCGGCGAACAGGGTGACGAAGTTTTTCTTCGGCATTTTGCACTGTTCAACGCACAGCTTCATGATGATGCGTTCCTGGGTGCGAACGCGGTCCATCATGGTGCGCATGCTGTTAACCAGGAAGTCGAACTGTTTCGGCACCAGGCGGAACTGCTTGAACACTTCAGACAGCTTCAGGATCTCGTCCGCGGCGCTGGCGTGGCTGCGGCCGTTCTTCTTGATCACCTGACGGGTCGCTTCGTACTGCTCGCGCAGCTCGGCGAACTTCTGACGCGCCAGCTCAGGATCGATGCTGTTGTCGTCTTCGGTATCGTCGTCTTCGGCGTCTTCGTCGTCTTCGTCGTCGTCTTGCTCTTCGCTCGACAGTTCAGAACCGATGTGGGTCGCGGTTGGGGCGATGTCCTCTTCCGCATTCGGGTCGACGAAGCCGGTGATCAGATCGGACAGACGCGCTTCGCCCGCTTCGACGCGATCGTACTGCTCCAGCAAGTAGGTGATGGCTTCCGGGTATTCGGCAACCGAGCACTGCACCTGGTTGATGCCGTCTTCGATGCGCTTGGCGATGTCGATCTCGCCTTCGCGCGTCAGCAGTTCGACGGTACCCATTTCGCGCATGTACATGCGCACTGGGTCGGTGGTGCGGCCGATTTCGGATTCCACGCTGGACAGAACCTGTGCGGCGGCTTCTTCCGCATCTTCGTCCGTGCTGTTCGAGTTTTCGGCGAGCAGCAGGTCATCGGCGTCCGGTGCTTCTTCCATCACCTGGATGCCCATGTCGTTAATCATCTGGATGATGTCTTCGATCTGATCGGAGTCGACGATATCTTCCGGCAGATGGTCATTGACCTCAGCATAGGTCAGATAGCCTTGCTCCTTACCACGGGTGACAAGTAGCTTCAGCTGTGACTGCGGGTTTTGCTCCATAAGACGGTATCCACACTTCAGAGTATTTAGGTTGGTGTCGGTCGGCGAAACCGCCAACAATAGCATTTGGGGCGTTTTCGTTATCGCCGCGGCCCACTATGGCGGCACTGTGCAGGGCTATGCCCTCGCAATTATCGGCACTTAAGCCGTTTGGTATTCAGTTTTTCTTCGCTAAAACCTGGTTGAGAGAACGGACTTCTTCACGTTCCTCCGGGCTCAGGCCGTGCGTTCTGGCCTGGGCGATCAGCGTTTCCAGCCGTTGCTCGAGCACCGAGTCGTACAGGCTGGCCAACGTATCCAAAAAGGTCTGTTCGACCCTGTCCTCAACGATCATATGGTTCCAGGTCGCCAAGGTTTCAAGCTGCTGGCTGAATTTGTTGTCGCGATACAGCTCCAGCAATTGCCCGGTCGTCAGGCCCGGCTGCGCCAAACAGGTTTGCACCAGTTCGACGAACAGCGGCAATCCCGCCTGTTTGGTCTGCTCTAACCCTTCCAGCGAAGGGATAAGTGTAGCCAACTGCGGATTTTGCACCAGTAACCCTATCAGTATACGCATGGTTGTGCGTTTTAGCTGTGGTGCCTGATAAGGATTCGCATTTTCAGCCTGCTTGGGCATCAGCTTGTCGAGCTGGCTGTCGTCCAGCAGCCCCAGCTTGTTGCCAAGCTCCTGGCGCAAGTACAAGCGCAACGTTTCGCCCGGCACCTGAGTAATCAGCGGCAGCGCCAGCGTGCTCAGTTTGGCGCGCCCGTCCGGGCTGCTCAGATCCACCTGCGGCAGCAGGCTTTCGAACAGGAAAGTGGACAGCGGCTGTGCCTGTTCCATTCGCCGTTCGAAGGCGTCTTTGCCTTCCTTGCGCACCAGGGTGTCCGGGTCTTCGCCGTCGGGCAAAAACATGAACCGCAGCTGGCGCCCGTCGTTCAGGTACGGCAGCGCGGTTTCCAGCGCCCGCCAGGCCGCTTCGCGGCCGGCGCGGTCGCCGTCGTAACAGCAGACAACGTTGTCGGTGGCGCGGAACAGCAGCTGAATGTGTTCCGCCGTTGTCGAGGTGCCGAGCGAGGCGACGGCATAATCGATGCCGAATTGCGCCAACGCCACCACGTCCATATAGCCTTCCACTACCAGCAGCCGTTGCAGGGTAGGGTGGTTCTGCTGTGCTTCATACAGGCCATACAGCTGGCGGCCTTTATGGAAAACTTCGGTTTCCGGCGAGTTAAGGTACTTCGGCATGCCGTCGCCCAATACGCGGCCGCCGAAGGCGATCACGCGCCCGCGCTTGTCGCGGATGGGGAACATTACCCGTTCGCGGAAACGGTCGTACGAACGCCCCTGATCGTTAGTCACCAGCATGCCGGCATCGTTCAATGCGCGGCGCGAGTCGGCGTCGCGGCCGAAACGCTTCAGGGCGTTGTCCCATCCCGCCGGCGCAAAGCCGATGGCGAAATGGCGAATAACGTCGTCACTTAACCCGCGCTGTTGCAAATAGTTGCGCGCCGGCGCCCCGGAGGACTGCTGCAGTGACTGTTGATAGAACGCGCTGAGCTGTTCCATCAGTTGGTACAGGCTCTGGCGCTGATGGCGTTCGATCTGGGTCGGCCCGGTGCCCGCTTCGTAAGGCACTTCCAGCCCGTGCATGGTCGCCAGCTCTTCGATGGTTTCGACAAACTCGAGTCGGTCGTAATTCATCAAAAAGTCGACGGCGTTGCCGTGCGCACCACACCCAAAACAGTGATAAAACTGTTTTTCGCCATTAACGGTAAATGAAGGCGTCTTTTCGTGGTGGAACGGACAGCACGCGTGGTAGTTCTTGCCTTGCTTCTTGAGCTTCACGCGGGCGTCGATCAGATCGACGATGTCGGTGCGAGCCAGCAAGTCATTGATAAATACGCGCGGAATTCGTCCAGCCATAAGCCCTTACTTCATTAGCCTATAAACGAGAACAAGCCGCGCATTCCTTTCGGAAAGCACGGCCTTCGTATGCAACTACTCGGTCTGCGCGATTTTGAAAATCAGAAATTCACGCGGTGGGGTTGCCCCCGAAGAATTAATACAGACGAGTGCGGCGTGCGTTTTCGCGAGCCAGTTTCTTCGCGTGACGTTTCACAGCAGAAGCTTTAGCGCGTTTACGTTCGGTAGTTGGTTTTTCATAAAACTCACGACGACGAACTTCAGCTAAAACACCCGCTTTTTCGCAAGAGCGTTTGAAACGACGCAGAGCAACGTCAAATGGCTCGTTTTCACGTACTTTAATTACCGGCATGTGCCTCTCACCTCAATAAAATTCGGTTTGCTGCTGGCCAAGCGCCAGCCTTTTCAAAATGGTGCGGAATTTTACTCCAATGGATGCTGCTTTGTAAAGCACCACAGCAAATTGAAACCCGCGTCGCTCTGCCGCAACGTGCGCAATTTTGCACCGGGCGCTGATTATAGACTAATCAGAAAAAAATGCTCGTGTTTAATCGGATGGGCATTCTCTGGGTGAATCATCGACATAGGTGCGAGCCGGTGACAAGATGCGCGGCGCCGGCGGTAAATGCGGCGGAATGTGGTAGACTGGCGGCCGCACGTGAATGATGGGAAATGTAATGCGAGTACTGGGTATAGAAACGTCCTGCGATGAAACCGGAATTGCAGTGTATGACGATCAAACCGGTTTGTTGGCCAACCAATTATACAGCCAGGTGAAGCTGCACGCCGACTACGGCGGCGTGGTGCCTGAACTGGCCTCCCGCGATCACGTGCGCAAAACCGTGCCGCTGATTCAGGCGGCGCTGAAAGAGGCCAACCTGACCCCGGCCGATATCGACGGCGTGGCCTACACCGCCGGGCCGGGCCTGGTGGGGGCGCTGCTGGTCGGCGCTACCGTGGGGCGCGCGTTGGCTTTCGCCTGGAACGTGCCGGCGGTGCCGGTGCACCATATGGAAGGCCACCTGCTGGCGCCGATGCTGGAAGATAATCCGCCGGCGTTTCCGTTCGTCGCGCTGCTGGTCTCCGGCGGCCATACTCAGCTGATCAGCGTTACCGGCATCGGTAAGTATGAACTGCTGGGCGAGTCGATCGACGATGCCGCCGGCGAAGCGTTCGACAAAACCGCCAAGCTGCTCGGCCTGGATTATCCTGGTGGCCCGATGCTGTCGAAGATGGCGCAGCAGGGCACTGCGGGGCGTTTCACTTTCCCGCGGCCGATGACCGATCGCCCGGGGCTGGACTTCAGCTTCTCCGGCCTGAAAACCTTCGCCGCCAACACCATTCGCTCCAACGGCAACGACGATCAGACGCGTGCCGATATTGCCCGCGCCTTCGAGGATGCGGTGGTGGATACGCTGGCAATCAAATGCAAACGCGCGCTGGAGCAGACCGGTTTCAAACGTCTGGTAATGGCCGGCGGCGTGAGCGCCAACCGCACGCTGCGCGCCAAACTGGCGGAGATGATGCACAAACGCGGCGGGGAAGTGTTCTATGCCCGCCCGGAATTTTGCACCGACAACGGCGCGATGATCGCCTATGCCGGCATGGTGCGTCTGAAGAGCGGCGCCAGCCCGGAACTGAGCGTTTCGGTGCGGCCGCGCTGGCCGCTGGCGGAACTGCCTGCGGTATAAATCAAGTATGGTTTCCAGCATCTTGTGCAGCAGGCTCCCTGAATGGGAGCCTGCTGTTTTTTCAGGCTGGAAATGCAGTGGCATCAGGCGATGCGCCACCCTTTGGTGCGCTGGCGTTGTGTAAGAAAATGCGCGTATCGGCCCCCCAAAGCGTCGAGTTGAGCATGGGTGCCGCGTTCCGCGATCTCTCCGTTCTCCAGCACCAGGATTTGGTCGGCCATAGCGATGGTCGACAGCTGGTGAGCGATGACGATCAGCGTTTTCTTACCGCGCAAGCGGGCGAGGGTATCGGCGATGATCGCCTGGTTTTCAGGATCCAGGGCGGCGGTGGCTTCATCGACCAACAAAATCGGGGCGTCTTTCAGGAGCGCGCGGGCGATAGAAATGCGCTGGCGTTCCCCGCCGGAGAGCCGGGCGCCGCCTTCACCTACCTGCGTGTCGAGCCCTTGCGGCAGCCGCTGAAGGATTTCCGCTGCGCCGGCCAGTTTGATGGCCATCATCAGTTCCGCTTCGCTCGCCGACGGTTTGCCGAGGCGAATATTGTCGGCAATGCTGCCCTGGAACAGATAAGTATTTTGGAAAATTTGGCTGATCTGATCCGTCAATTGCTTCGAGGGGATCTGGCGTATGTCTGCGCCGCCAATCATGATGGCGCCCTCAGTGACATCAAAGAAACGAGCGATCAGACGTATCAAGCTGGTTTTGCCTGAACCGGATGCGCCAACCAGTGCGGTCATGGTTCCCGGCGCCGTTTTAAAATTGATCCCCTGCAATACCGGCGCTTGTTCCGGCGCATAGCGGAACGAAACGTTGCGGACGTCTAATGAGCCGTCGTGCGGCTGTTGCGCCGTGTAGGTTTCCGGCAAAGGTTCAACGGCCAGAATATCATTGACGGCATCCAGCTGACCGCGCGCACTGCGCAGGGCTTCGGCGTAGCCGGCGACGTCCAGCAATGGGTCGATGAAGCGGCTAACCAGCATCAACGCGATCACGGTGCCGAGCGCACTGCCGATGGCCGCGGGATTGCCCAGCATGGGGTTGAGCAGGGTGGCTGCGGTGATGAACAGTGCAGCAAAAGTTAATTGCACCGCCCAAGAGTTGAGCACGACCGACGCCGTGGAGATGTAAATAAGTCGTTTCCCTGACTGATATTGTCTATCTATGGCCTGTTCCAGGAAGCGGGTGCCGCCATTTTCGCCGTTAAAGGCGCGCAGAACCGACTGCGCTTGGGCAAACTCCACCATTCGTTGGCTGGTGTGGGCGGAGGCCTGATGGAAGGCCTCGTCGGCCTGTGCACCGAGGCGAGCCGACAGCATGAAGATACCGGCGATCGGCGGCAAAGCCGCCAACGCGAGCAATCCCATCTGCCACTGCAGCAGGCAAAGCGTCACCACCAGCACCACCGGCGTTACCAGCCCGCTGATGATCGGGGTAAACAAATGCGCGGGGAGTTGCGCCACTTCCATCATCCCTTGTGAAACGACGTGGCTGAGCCGGGCGGTGTTAGCGGGGGTAAACCACCCGATAGGGAGGGTGGCGACATGATCGCCAATACGCTGACGCGCGGTCAACAATAGCGAGGATCCCACGTTCATCCCGGAAAAATCGACGCGCTTGCGCAACAGCCAACTCAGTAACACACCGACGAAAAGCACCGCCAGCCAACCGGCGGCTGAGACCAGCTCTTCTTGCAGTAGATGGCTGACAATCGGCGCCAGGGTGGCCACCGTCAAACCGCAACAGATGCCATACAGAACAGCCATGGCGATATAACGACGGAATATGGCTGCATCATTGCCTAGCAACCGCATAAATGTTTTTAACATGATTAGCCCTCCTGACTCAGAGTGTTTGCGTAGCCGCCTGCTGCCCAGAGCTTGGCGTAGCGACCTTGGCCGGCCAGCAACTCGGTGTGGCTGCCTTGTTCGCGAATCTGACCTTCTTCAAGGACGATGATGCGATCGGCGTGCATGATGGTGTCTAGCCGGTGGGCTATCACCATCAGCGTGCGTTCCTTGGCAAAAGCGGACAGCGCTTCCTGGATGAGGTATTCATTTTCTGCATCAGCGGCGGCGGTGGCTTCGTCGAGCACTAAAATCGGCGGATTTAACAACACCGCGCGAGCGATGCTGACGCGCTGCTGTTCCCCGCCGGAGAGCTTCGCATCTTCACCGAACACGGCATCGTAACCGCGCGGCAAACTGAGAATATGTTCGTGGATATTGGCGGCTTTGGCGGCGGCCTCGATTTCTTGCATGCTGGCGTTCGGGCGGCCAAGCGCAATGTTATCGCGCAGGCTGGCGTGGATGAGCTGCACTTCCTGCAATACGAAGCCGACATGCCGATAAAGCGTGGCGCTGTCCAACTGCCGCAGATCGACGCCGCCGAGTGTGATGCGGCCTTCGCTGGGATCAAAGAAACGCAGCAGCAAACGTGCCAGCGTCGATTTGCCCGCACCGGATGCGCCGACGATGGCGGTGACGCTGCCGGGTTGCAAACGGAGGTTGATATCGGAGAGCACGCGGTTTTCGTCGTGGTAGCCATACCCGACGTGTTCGAAGCGGATCTCGGCATCCTGCGGCGGCGTCTGCTGTTTTGTTTGCGTTAACAAAGGCGTATCCAGCAGTGCCTGGATGCGTTCCGCCGCGCCGGTCGCGTTGCGCAGGCCGTGGGTAATAAAGCCCATCAACAGCAACGGGGCGGAAATGCCCGGTGCGATCAGGGCGAACGGCAAGACGTTAACTGGCGTGAGCCAGCCCAGCGCCACGAACAAGGTGCCAAAGACCAACACCACGCCGAGCACGGTCACCGGAGCGACGATGGCATTGGCTAACGCGACCGTCTTGACGACCGGGCTCATGGCGTGCGTGAAGATTTGGGTAAAGGAGGAGATGGCCTCACGGTAACTGCCGTGGGCTTTGCTGCCACCGCTGAAGGTTTTGATCACCGGAATGCCGTTAACGAATTCGGCGATGGCGTTATTAATGCGGCCTAACCCTTTGACGAATTCGCCCATATGCGGCGCCGCCGCTTTTTGGGCTGCGCCGAAAATGACGAAGAACAGGACAAAGGGAATGATCGAGACGATGGCCATGCGCCAGTCCATCACGAACATGTAGATAACTGAAATCAACATGGCGCCGATGGTGCGTCCAAGGGTAGTGAAAAAGTGGGCGGTGAGATCGTGCAGCGTGCCGATATCGTCCTGCATAGCCTGTTTGACTTCGCCTGACGCGCGATTGCTGAACCAACCCAGCGGTACTTGCGCCAGCCGTCGGGCTGTCGTCAGCCGCAGGCGGTGGGTGATGCGGTTATCGGCCAGGTGTGCGAGCACTTCGGCGACGGTGACGATCGCCAGGCCGAGGAACAGGCTGATCAGGCACCAAAAGACATTGTCCCCCAGTCCGTTTTGCGGCGGTAAAGCGCCGGCTGCCCGATGGTCTAAAACAATCACCGCAATATGGGCGATGCCTGCCAATGGCACCAGCGTAAATACGGTGCCGATCGCCGCCAAGAGGGCGGCGATAATGAGACTTCCACGTATAGGCCGCAGCAGTCTTCCAATAGGGCCAGGTTTTTTTGCCCCAGTTTGATCGCGACTCATAAAAACTCCCAAAGGAATATAAAAGGGATCTTGGCCTGTAGCGGGTCAAGAAGGAATAAGCGGTAAATTCACCGCCTGTATTGCGTACCATCAAAATTACGCGGAAAATAATTCAATGCGGGTGTGAAAATAAAATGCGTTGCTGATTACCAGTGAAGCGTTAGCGTTGTAAGAATTTGACGCTCGGCGCCCCAAGAGCAGGTATTGCCGGTAAAACATGATGAAACATAGTGTTTGTTAAATAGATTGTTTACGTTCAACGCAATCTCTGCGCTTTCTAATCCGGGGAGGTCATTAATCTGGTATTTAATTGCGCTATCAAAAACAGCGTGGCTTGGCACTTTGAAGCTATTCTCATCATCGCCTGGCGTGCTGGAGATATAACGTGAGCCTGCACCGATGCTCAGCCCATTCATGACGCCTTGATTGACGGTGTAATCAGCCCACAGGCTGGCCATATGTTTTGGCACCATGGCCGGCGTCTTTCCATTGTGCTCGGTATTGTCGCGGAATTCCGTATCGGTATAGGTATAGCTAGCGAGCATATTCAGGTTATAGGTTAATGCGGCTTTACCTTCAATCTCAATGCCTCGCGATCTGATTTTGCCCTCTTGCACATTGTAATTAGGATTGATGGCATCACGCCGCAAGTTATTACTTTTGGTTAATTGAAATGCGGCGATAGAGGCGGAAATAGGGCGGTTGTCAGGAATAAATTTTATCCCCGCTTCATACTGTTTGCCAGAGGAGGGTTTGAACACGTTTCCCGTGCGAGTTACGCCGCTGTTGGGTTCAAAGGACTCACTGTAGCTGAAATAAGGTGACAGCCCGTTTTCAGAGACATAATTTATGCCGCTGCGCCAGGTGAACTCATCATCACTAGTACGAGTGGAGGTGCTTTCCCGGGTGATATTACTGTCGCTACGGCTTTTGACGACGCTGTGATCAAAGCGTCCGCCTAGTGTGAATATCCAATTTTTCCATTCAGCCTGATCCTGAAGATATACCCCTGACTGATGATTTTTGTTGAGGGTGTGCGTATCGCTAAAATAGTTCACACTCTGATTGCCATACTGCGGCATCAGTAAATTCAGCGGCGCGGCAGTCCCCATTTTATTTTGTATATCATTGCGCAACTGCGAATAGTCAATCCCTAGCAAGAGCGTGTGGCGCCAGGCACCAGCGTTGAGTTTTCCTTCCAACCGGGTGTCGCTGACGAGGCCGTGTAGCGTCTCATCATTGGCGATCGCGGCACGGGATAATGTGGTGTCTAAATACTGCTGGGCAATTCCTTTACATGACCAAGGAGTGCAAAGGCCATTGCCGTAAATGCTGCGCCAGTTAATCTTGGTGTGTTGATAACGCACCGCTTGATGGAGTGACCAGTTGTCATTGAGAGCATGATCGAGTTGATAGCCCACCATGCGCTGCTGACGGGAGAAACGGTTATAACTTGCCTCGCCTTCGTTGAATGAGGGGGACAGCTTGCCAAAGGCGCCGGACGTGAGTGTGCCAATGCGCGGCAGCCAACCGTAATAACCGGTGCGCGGTTCGTTTTGCATCGAGAGCTGGAATAATATTGATGTGCGCTCCGAAGGTTGCCAGAGTAATGAGGGGGCGATGGCGTAGCGTTTTTCGCGTTCACCATTTTGTTGGCTGTGCGAGGTAAAATAATTACCGACTAAGCGGTAAGCCAACGTCTGCTCATCATCAATGGCGTCGCTGAAATCAAATTGGGTTTTCCATTCATGATGATTTCCCGCCTGTAATTGAACCTCATGCAGTGGTTGCCGCTGCGGACGTTTACTGATGGCGGCAATGACGCCACCCGGGTTGCTTTTGCCATACAGCACAGAGGCTGGACCACGAAGCGCCTCTATCCGCTGTAAAAAATACGGGTCAACTTTACTGTCGGCATACATGTCACCCTGGAGTTTCAAACCATCCAGGTAAATATTTTGGCTGACGTCATTGAAACCACGGATCATCACACTATCAAATAGGGATGAGCTACCGTTGTTTCCTGTCATTATGCCCGGTGTTTGGTTCAGTGCATTCTTGATGCTATCGGGGCGACGAGTTTGCAGTTCTTCTTCCGTAATGACGGAAATAGATTGTGGGGTTTTTATCAGCGGGGTACTGGTTTTGGTTGCTGTTGCGCTGCTTTTCACGGCGTAAGTGCCGTTAGAGCCTATCGCTTCCTCCACGCTATTACCCTCACCCGTCACGGTAATGACGTCTTCATTTTCTGCTGCCGCATAACTCAGAGAACTGGTACATATTCCCGCCAGCAAAATCAGAATATTAGGGTTTCTTTTTATTAGGGGCGAGTTTGTATTCATCGACATTGCATGGAGAGTCCATTATTTATAAATGATAATGCTTGTATTCTTGCAATGATAATTGTTATCGATTGTCGCTTTGTGCAATTCATGCGTTTTCGATAGTGCCGCCAAGTGCGTTATCTCGGCCGGAACGGCGCTCTGGCGAGGAGGGGCAGACGGGAAAGGGGCCGGAGTAGGAAAGGGGGAGGCTCCGACCGTGAGGATGGTGCTATTGGCGATGACGGATTGGCATCGCCGTATCGTTCAGGGGTGTTTCTTTTGGTCGGCTTTCTCGTCCGGTTCGGCCACATCGGGTTTCTTCTTGCGGAACTTGCCCCAAATCTTGCCTTCCTGGCCACGCCACAGGCGCTGGATGTTATCGTGATGCCGCATCAGGATCAGGCAGGAGAGCATCGCTACCGGGAAGGTGAACTGCGGTTTGAACCACCAGACGTAGAACGGCGCGATCAGCGCGCTGACGATGGCGCCGAGCGAAGAGTAGCCGCTGAGCAGCACCGTCAGCAGCCAGGTGCCGGTCATCAGGCCGGTCAAATCCCAGCCGATAGGCGCGATGGCGCCAAACGCCGTCGCCACGCCTTTACCGCCGCGGAAGTGGAAGAACACCGGATAGATGTGCCCCAGGCAGGCGGCGATCGCCGTCAGGCCGAGGTACAGCGGCGGCACATCGAGTTTGTAGGCCAGCCAGACCGGCAACATCCCTTTCAGAATATCGAACACCAGCACCGCCGCCGCCGCCAGCCGGCCGCCGATGCGCAGGACGTTGGTCGCCCCGGGATTTCCTGAGCCATGTTCACGCGGATCCGGCAGCCTGGCGATCCGGCAAACCAGGATCGCGCTGGAAATCGAGCCGCACAGATACGCGAAGATAATCATGCCAAGCGCGGTAGCACTCATAACGCGGTTCCGTTTAATAATGGTCGTTTTACTCGCAACATCTATGGATAATACGCACATTCCGCTGGAAGTGGTATCCGGCAAGGCCAAAAACAGAGAATGACGTGATGGATATCGTATTTATTGAAGAGCTTACCGTAATTACCACCATTGGCGTTTATGAGTGGGAACAGGGCATTCGTCAGAAGCTGGTGTTCGATATCGAAATGGGCTGGGATAACCGGGCCGCTGCCGCCAGCGACGATGTCAATGACTGTCTGAGCTATGCCGACGTCAGCGACGCCGTGATCCAGCACGTGGAGTCGAACCGTTTCGCGCTGGTGGAGCGAGTGGCAGAGGAAATATCTGAAATTTTGCTTCAGCGCTTCAATTCCCCGTGGGTCCGTATTAAGGTCAGCAAACCGGGCGCTGTAGCACATGCCAATCGGGTCGGCGTGATCATTGAGCGCGGCGCTCGTCCCGCATGATTTTATGTCATCTGCTTGCAACGAAAGACCGTTAAGCTGGTCTTAATCCTGAGAATTGTTTCAGCGGCATTGTCTTTAAGCACTGCCGCTTTTTTATGTGATAGCCGTTATTTTATGGGGTGAGCGAAGCACATGGCAGACATGCATTCACTGTTTATTGCGTTTGTTCTTGGGGTTGTCGAGGGGGTAACCGAATTTCTGCCGGTTTCCTCCACCGGGCATATGATCATCGTCGGCGAGTGGCTGGGCTTTACCGGCGACAAAGCCAAAACTTTTGAAGTCATCATCCAACTGGGGTCGATCCTGGCCGTAGTCGTGATGTTCTGGCGCCGGCTGTTTGGCCTGATCGGCATTCATTTCGGCGGCAAGCCGGTGGAGCATGAAGGCAAAACCGGCGGCCAGCTGAAGCTGGGGCACATCCTGCTGGCGATGATCCCGGCGGTGGTGCTGGGCCTGGCCTTCCATGATTTCATCAAATCGCTGTTTGCGCCGAAAAACGTGATGTACGCGTTGGTGGTCGGCGGCCTGCTGCTGCTGGCGGCGGAATGGCTGAAGCCGAAGAAACCGAGTGCGGAAGGGCTGGATGACATCACTTACCGCCAGGCGTTCATGATCGGCTGCTTCCAGTGTCTGGCGCTGTGGCCGGGCTTCTCCCGTTCAGGTTCCACCATCGCCGGCGGCATGCTGGTGGGCGTGAACCGTTACGCGGCGTCCGAGTTCTCCTTCATCCTGGCGGTGCCGATGATGATCGGTGCCAGCGGCCTGGATCTGTACAAGAGCCTGCACTTCCTGACGTGGGGCGATCTGCCGATGTTTGCCGTCGGTTTCGTCACCGCCTTCGTGGTGGCGCTGATTGCGATCAAGACCTTCCTGTCCCTGATCAAACGCATCTCGTTCGTGCCGTTCGCCATCTACCGCTTTATCGTGGCGGCCGCGGTTTACATGGTGTTCCTGTAAGCCTAAACGCCAAGAAAAAACCCCGCTTTGCGGGGTTTTTTTATGCCTGATCGTTAAGAAGGGTTTGGCTGAGTTTCCAGTCGGCCAGCGCCTGCTGGCGGCGGCGTTTGAGCTCATCGCGGATCGCGGTGCCCTGTAGCCCGCTGGCCACCACCTCTTTGATCGACACCGCGTTTGCCACCTGATACGCCTGGCGCAGATAGTCGCCCTGTGGATAAGGATTATCCTCAAAGCCGGTACGGCCGCGCGCGTCCGCTTCGCTGGCCAGGATCATCTGCTGCAACCGCTGCGGTTTGCGCCACACGTCGATGGCGTCAAACAGCTTCAGCAGGGTCTCTGGCCGCAGCTTGTTCACGGTGTGGATCAAATCATGGTACTCGGCCACCAGCTTGCTCAGATCGCGCACCGGGTTGGGCACCCGCAGCCGCTGGCACAGCGCGTCTACCAGCCGCACGCCTGCCGGGCCATGGCCGTGGTGATGCGGCCAGAATTCCTTCGGCGTCAAACCCTTACCGAGGTCATGACACAGGGTGGCGAAGCGCACGTCTACGTCAGGCGTGAGGCGGGCGGCGATCGCCAGCGCCATCAGCGTATGTACGCCGGTGTCGATCTCTGGGTGCCACTTGGCGGGGGCCGGTACGCCGAACAGTGCGTCGATCTCCGGGAACAGCACCGCCAGCGCCTCGCAGTCGCGCAGCACCTGAAAATAGACCTGCGGGCTCTGGCTTTGCAGCGCCTTTTCGGTTTCCTTCCACACGCGTTCGGCGGTCAGCACAGCCAGTTCACCGCTGCGCGCCATCTGGCGCATCAAAACCAGCGTTTCGTCGGCGATGCGAAACCCCAAATGGGCGAAGCGGGCGGCGAAGCGCGCCACGCGCAGTACGCGCAGCGGATCTTCGCCGAAAGCGTCGGAAACGTGGCGCAGCACGCGCGCCTGCAGATCGGCCACGCCGCGGTAAGGGTCAATCAGCGCTCCTTCGGCGGAACGGGCGATGGCGTTGATGGTCAGATCGCGCCGCAGCAGGTCTTCCTCCAGCGTTACGTCCGGTGCGGCATAGCAGGTAAACCCGGTATACCCCTGGCCGGATTTGCGTTCGGTGCGCGCCAGCGCGTACTCCTCGTGGGTGTTGGGGTTGAGGAACACCGGGAAATCTTTGCCGACCTGCTGATAGCCCAACGCCAGCAGCTCCGCCGGCGTGGCGCCCACCACCACCCAATCATGATCGACCACCGGAATATTGAGCAGGCTGTCGCGAACGGCGCCGCCGACCAGATAAATCTGCACTGTTGACTCCTGAATATCGTGTAAGGCTCTGTCTATCAGATTACATGAATTGGCTGCGAGATGTCGGCGCCAATGAAAAGGGCGCCCGCAGGCGCCCATCGTTAAACTGAACGATACTGAGATCAGTTCATCCAGCGGTTGTTGTTCTTGCGACGCGGGATCAGGTGCGGCAACAGCAGGCCCAGCAGTAAACCGACGCCGGCGACGCCGCCGCCGTACATGAACCACTGCAGAATAATGGTGCGCTGTTTGTCGTCGAGCTGCAGGTTAACGGCATTCACCTTCTTCTGCGCGACCACCAGCTGGTTTTTCAGATCCTGGTTTTCTTTCTGCAGGCTGCTGATGGTGCTGTCGCTGCCCGCGACTTTCTCCTGCATTTCCGAGGTACGCTGGTTCCAGGTGTTATCGATGTTGGCCAGCTTGTCGGTCAGGGTTTTCACCTGCTGTTCCAGCTCGGGCACGCGGGTGCGCAGGCTTGGCGTCTGGCTGAGCTGATCGAGTGGGATCCAGGTGGTGCGGCCTTTCGGATCGCGGATCTGGCCGTAGTTGGTGCTGTCGTTTACGCTCAGCAGGGTGACTTCTTCACCGGCGTTCAGAGTGCCGACAATACGGTACTGATTACCTGGGCCGCTGTGGACGTAAGTGCTCAATTCATCGGAGATATAGCGTTTATCTTCGGCATGTGCGCCCCAAGTGATGCTGAAGCTCAGCACGGCAAGGCAAATCAGGCGTAATTTCTGCATTAGTTCATCGTTTCTGGGTGAATTTATGGAACGATAGTAGAGCGTTCAGTCTGACGACGCAACGCCAAAACCGGAATGAGAACTATCTTACTGTGGCCGATTCTGTGAGTTGCGCGGCGTTTTATAACGTAACAGGTTTTTTCTACAGTTAGCAGGGTTAAGGCGCCGGGAATCGCGGTAAGATAACGGTAACTGTGCGTCAGTGGGCAGTATACGGCGGGCCGAGCGCGCCGCGCTGAAACAGACGTGAATGCGTAACTTATTGGTGTTTAAGAATTATGACCGTTGAAATAGAACTGAAATTCATCGCCGCGCCGGAAGCGGTAGCCGCCCTGCCACAATGGCTCGCCGCCTGGCCGCATCAGCATTCCGCGCCGCAAAAGCTGACCAATATTTACTTCGAGACGGCCGACAATTTCCTGCGCAGTCACGACATGGGGCTGCGCATTCGCGGTTTCGACGAACGCTATGAAATGACCATCAAAACCGCCGGTAAAGTGATGGCCGGCCTGCACCAGCGCCCGGAATACAACGTCGCGATCGCCGAGCCGCAACTGGCGCTGGCGCAGTTCCCCGCCGACATCTGGCCGCAGGGTTGCGATATCGCGGCGCTGCAGCAGGCATTGCAGCCGCTGTTCCGCACCGATTTCGTGCGTGAAAAGTGGGTGGTTACTTACGGCCAAAGCGAGATCGAGATTGGCCTGGACCAAGGCGAAGTCTGTGCCGGTGATTTAAATGAAGCGCTGAGCGAGATCGAGCTGGAATTGTTGAAAGGCGATACTGCCGACCTGCTGGCCTTGGCCGGTGAGTTGGCGGCGCACGGCGGGCTGCGTCAGGGGAGCTTGAGCAAGGCGGCGCGCGGTTATCACCTGGCGCAGGGCAATCCACCGCGTGAAATCCAACCGCTGAGCGTGTTGAAACCGGCGGCTAAAGCGACGGTTGAGCAAGGGATGATCGCCGCTTTCGAGTTGGCGCTCAGCCACTGGCAGTATCATGAGGAGCTGTGGCTGCGCGGCGACGCACAGGCGCGCCGTTCGGTGGTCGAGGCGGTCGGGCTGATCCGTCAGGCGCTGGTGATCTTCGGTGGCCTGGTGCCGCGCAAGGCCAGCGCCGATCTGCGCGCTCGTCTGACCGAGCTTGAGCCGCTGTTGGCGGACAAAGCCGCGCAACCGCAGAACCTGTGCTACAGCGCCGCTTACCTGCAATGTAAGTTAGCGCTCACATCATGGCTGGTGAGCGGTGCCTGGCGGCCGTTTATCGACGCCAAAGCGCAGGCCAAGCTGGATGGTTCTTTCAAACGCTTCAGCGACATCATGCTGGGGCGCAGCGGCTCGGAGCTGAAAGAAGCCTTCAGTCGCACGCTGAATGAGGATGAATATCAGGAACAACTGCCGCGCCTGACGCGCCAGATTTCGGCTCTGATCCTGCTGTCGGGCGCCTACCCCGACGAGCAGACCGGGCCTTATATCGACGCCTGGCGCGAGCTGCAGGCGGCGCTGAGCGAGCGCCGCCAGGGTTGGTATGAAGCCAGCCGCAAACAGGCCTTATCGCATGCGCCATTCTGGTTAAACGGCGCGCTTCGTTAATCAAGCCGGCCCGCCTGCGCGGGCCGCAGAACGGGTCATACACTATGTCGCCACTTTCAGCCGCGTTACAGGCTCAGGCACAGCAGGTTGTGCAGCGTTTTCAGGAAGTTCACGGCGCGGACTGCGCCTTCAGCGAGCAGGAGCAGTGGGTGTTGGCGTCGAGCGACTTCGTCAGCGACGCGCTGCTTGCCCAGCCGGCCTGGTTGACGACGCTGCGCGAACAACCGCCGGCGCCCGGCGAGTGGCAACACTATGCCGCCTGGCTGCAGGACGAGCTGGAAGAGGTGGGCGATGAAGCACAGCTGATGCGCACGCTGCGCCTGTTTCGCCGTGAAACGCTGGCGCGTATCGCCTGGGCACAAGCGCAAGGGCTGTGTTCGACCGAAGAAACCTTGTTGCAACTCAGCGGGTTGGCGGAGACGCTGATCGTCAGCGCGCGCGACTGGCTATACCAAACCTGCTGCCGCGAGTGGGGCACGCCGTGCAACGCCGCAGGCGAACCGCAGCCGTTGCTGGTGCTCGGCATGGGCAAGCTGGGCGGCGGCGAGCTGAATTTCTCGTCGGATATCGATCTGATCTTCGCCTACCCGGAAAACGGCCAGACCCAGGGCGGACGGCGCGAGCTGGACAACGCCCAGTTCTTCACCCGCCTCGGTCAGCGGTTGATCAAGGCGCTGGATCAGCAAACCATCGACGGCTTCGTCTATCGCGTGGACATGCGGCTGCGGCCGTTCGGCGACAGCGGCCCGCTGGTGATGAGTTTCGCGGCGCTGGAGGACTACTATCAGGAGCAGGGGCGCGACTGGGAGCGTTATGCGATGGTGAAGGCGCGCCTGATGGGCGGGGCGGAAGACGCCTACAGCCAGGAGCTGCGCAAGACCCTGCGGCCGTTTGTGTTCCGCCGCTACATCGATTTCAGCGTCATCCAGTCGCTGCGCAACATGAAGGGCATGATCGCCCGTGAAGTGCGGCGGCGTGGCCTGAAGGACAACATCAAGCTGGGTGCCGGCGGCATACGCGAAATCGAATTTATCACCCAGGTCTTTCAGCTGATCCGCGGTGGCCGCGAACCGGCGCTGCAAGGGCGCTCGCTGTTGCCGACGCTGCAGGCGGTGGGCGAGCTGGGGCTGCTGGAGACCGAGCAGGTGCGGGCGCTGAGCGCCGCCTACCTGTTCCTGCGGCGGCTGGAGAACCTGTTGCAGGCGATCGGCGATCAGCAAACCCAGACGCTGCCGCAGGATACGCTCGACCAGGCGCGGCTGGCCTATGGCATGGGGCTGGCGGATTGGCCGGCGTTGATGGCGGCGCTGGAAGCGCATATGCAGGCGGTGCGGGCGGTGTTCGACGACCTGATCGGCGACGATAGCCCGGATGTCGGCGAAGATCCCGACTACCAACACTATCACAGCCTGTGGCAGGACGCGCTGGAGGAGAGCGAGCTGGCGCCGCTGACGCCGCACCTGGACGAAGAAGGGCGCCGGCAGATGCTGCGCACCATCGCCGATTTCCGTCACGACGTCGACAAGCGCACCATCGGCCCGCGTGGCCGCGACGTGCTCGATCAGCTGATGCCTCGGTTGCTGGCGGAGGTGTGTCCGCGCCAGGACGCGCCGACCGCGCTGGTGCGGCTGGCGCAGCTGCTGCTGAGCATCGTCACCCGCACCACCTACCTCGAGCTGTTGGTGGAGTACCACGCCGCCCTGAGCCATCTGATCCGCCTGTGCGCCGCTTCGCCGATGGTCGCCAACCAGCTGTCGCGCTACCCGCTGTTGCTGGACGAACTGCTGGATCCGGCCACGCTGTATCAGCCGGTGGCGCTGGATGCCTACCGCAGCGAGCTGCGTCAGTACCTGCTGCGGGTGCCGGAAGACGACGAAGAGCAAAAGCTGGAGGCGCTGCGCCAGTTCAAGCAGGCGCAGCAGCTGCGCATCGCCGCCGCGGATATCGCCGGCGCGTTGCCGGTAATGAAAGTGAGCGATCATCTGACTTATCTGGCAGAGGCGATCATTGACGCGGTGGTACAGCAGGCCTGGAGCGACATGGTGGCGCGCTACGGTCTGCCGACCCATCTGCAAGAGCGCGAAGGGCGCGGCTTTGCGGTGATCGGCTACGGCAAGTTGGGGGGCTGGGAGCTGGGCTACAGTTCCGATCTCGACCTGGTTTTCCTGCTGGACTGCCCGCCGGAGGTGATGACCGACGGCGATCGCTGCATCGACGGCCGCCAGTTCTACCTGCGGCTGGCGCAGCGGGTGATGCATCTGTTCAGCACCCGCACCTCCTCCGGCATTCTGTATGAGGTGGACGCCCGCCTGCGCCCTTCCGGCGCCGCAGGAATGCTGGTCAGCACCGTTGAGGCGTTCGCCGACTACCAGCAAAACGAAGCCTGGACCTGGGAGCATCAGGCCCTGGTGCGTGCGCGCATCGTGCATGGCGATCCGGCGCTGCATCAGCAGTTCGACGCGATCCGGCGCGAGATCCTGTGCAAAACGCGCGATGCGGAGATCCTCAGGCGCGAAGTGCGCGAGATGCGCGAAAAGATGCGCAACCATCTCGGCAATAAGCAGCGCGATCTGTTTGATATCAAAACCGATGAGGGCGGCATTACCGACATCGAATTTATCGCCCAATATCTGGTCTTACGCTATGCGCCGGGTGAACCGCGGCTGACGCGTTGGTCGGACAACGTGCGCATCTTCGAGCTGATGGCCAATTACGACATCATGCCGGAAGAGGAGGCGCGCGCCTTGACCCAGGCCTACGTCACCATGCGTGACGAGATCCACCATCTGGCGCTGCAGGAGCATTCCGGCAAGGTCGGCAGCGAGCTGTTCGCCGCCGAGCGCGAACAGGTGCGCGCCAGCTGGGCCAAATGGCTGGATTGATACCTTTTTGCGGGTATTCCGGCGGTCTGTGGTAATATCTGCGCCACTAAAATTTTGTTCTTTTTTGGAGTTATCGGATGAAAGTTACGCTGCCTGATTTTCGCCGCGCCGGTGTGCTGGTGGTCGGTGACGTCATGTTGGATCGCTATTGGTATGGGCCGACCAGCCGCATTTCACCGGAAGCCCCGGTGCCGGTGGTCAAGGTCGACACCATCGAAGAGCGTCCCGGCGGCGCGGCTAACGTGGCGATGAACATCGCTTCGCTGGGCGCCAATTCCCGCCTGGTGGGCCTGACCGGCATCGACGATGCGGCGCGGGCGCTGAGCGCCAAGCTGAATGAAGTCAACGTGCGCTGCGACTTCGTCTCGGTGCCGACCCATCCGACCATCACCAAGCTGCGCGTGCTGTCGCGCAACCAGCAGCTGATCCGTCTCGACTTCGAAGAAGGCTTCTCCAACGTCGATCCGCAGCCGATGCTGGAGCGCATTCAGCAGGCGCTGCCGCAGATCGGCGCGCTGGTGCTGTCCGATTACGCCAAGGGTGCTCTCAGCCAGGTACAGGGCATGATCCAACTGGCGCGCGCTGCCAAGGTGCCGGTACTGATCGATCCGAAGGGCTCCGATTTCGAGCGCTATCGTGGCGCGACGCTGCTGACGCCGAACCTGTCCGAATTCGAAGCGGTGGTGGGCCACTGCAAGGATGAGGCGGAACTGGTGGAACGCGGCATGAAGCTGGTGGCAGACTTCGAGCTGTCGGCACTGCTGGTCACCCGTTCCGAACACGGCATGACGCTGCTGCAGCCGGGCGTTGAACCGCTGCACCTGCCGACCCAGGCGCAGGAAGTGTTCGATGTGACCGGCGCCGGCGACACCGTGATCGGCGTGTTGGCCGCCTCGCTGGCCGCCGGCAATTCGCTGGAAGAGTCTTGCTTCTTGGCCAACGCCGCCGCCGGCGTGGTGGTGGGCAAACTGGGTACCTCCACCGTGTCGCCAATCGAGCTGGAAAACGCGGTGCGCGGCCGCGCCGAAACCGGTTTTGGCGTGATGACCGAAGCGCAGTTGAAAACCGCCGTGGCGCAGGCGCGCCAGCGCGGCGAGAAAGTGGTGATGACCAACGGTATCTTCGACATTCTGCATGCCGGCCACGTCTCCTATCTGGCCAATGCCCGCAAGCTGGGCGATCGGCTGATCGTGGCGGTGAACAGCGATGCGTCGACCAAGCGCCTGAAAGGGGAAACACGCCCGGTCAACGCGCTGGAGAATCGCATGATCGTGCTGGGCGCGCTGGAAGCGGTGGATTGGGTGGTGCCGTTCGAAGAGGATACGCCGCAGCGCCTGATCGCCGACATCCTGCCGGATCTGCTGGTGAAAGGCGGCGACTACAAACCGGAAGAGATTGCCGGCAGTGTGGAAGTGTGGGCCAACGGCGGTGATGTCAAAGTGCTGAACTTTGAAGACGGTCTGTCGACCACCAACATCATCAAAGCGATCAAAGACGGGCGCGGCTAACGCCGGGCGACCTAAAGAACAAAGGCGCGCGGTGCGCGCCTTTGGCGGGAATTATTCGTCTTCCTGTTTGGCGGCCGGTGCCGCGCTCAGTTTGCTTTCCAGCTCGGCCATGCGCTGTTCCAACAGCGCTAGCTTCTCGCGGGTGCGCAACAGCACCTGAGTCTGCACGTCGAACTCTTCGCGGTTAACCAAATCCAGGCGGGTAAGCTGCGACTGCAGCACCTGACGGATTTTTTTCTCAACGTCTTCCCCGAATTCACGAACGCCTTTAGGCATGGACTCATGAACCTGGCGTGCGATTTGTTCGATTTTTTTCGGGTCAATCATGGCGTATCCCTTTCAGAGTTTAATAGCTGCCGCTTAGTGTAATGCGAGTTGCCCGCCGGATAAACCATTAACCGCATTCGCCGCGCCCGGCCGAATTGTGCTTTTGCCAATTGCCCTGCTTACCCATTAGCGTTATAGTCACCTTGCTTATTCTCAGGGCGGGGTGAAAGTCCCCACCGGCGGTAAATCACCTTTTACGGTGAAAGCCCGCGAGCGCTCAGCCAGCCTGTATAGGCCGGTTAGAGGTCAGCAGATCCGGTGTAATTCCGGGGCCGACGGTTATAGTCCGGATGGGAGAGAGTAACGGTACCTGCCGGGCGTGAGCCCGCTTGCGTTATTTTTTTAGCTATAGCTAGCTACTCCTCAAGATCGCCCTGGTTCTGGTAATCCATAATTTTTAATGAGGTTTTTTACCATGAATCAGACGCTACTTTCAGACTTCGGCACGCCGACAGAACGCGTTGAACGCGCGATCGACGCACTGCGCAACGGGCGCGGTGTGATGGTGCTCGATGATGAAAACCGTGAAAACGAAGGTGACATGATCTTCGCCGCGGAAACCATGACCGTTGAGCAGATGGCGCTGACCATCCGCCACGGCAGCGGTATCGTGTGCCTGTGCATCACCGAAGAACGTCGTCAGCAGCTTGAACTGCCGATGATGGTGACCAACAACTCCAGCCAGTTCCAGACCGCCTTCACCGTGACCATCGAAGCGGCACAGGGCGTGACCACCGGGGTTTCCGCTTCCGATCGCCTGACCACCATTCGTGCGGCGGTGGCAGACAGCGCCAAGCCGAGCGATCTGAACCGTCCGGGCCACGTGTTCCCGCTGCGCGCGCAGCCGGGTGGCGTGCTGAGCCGTCGCGGCCACACCGAAGCGACCATCGATCTGGTCTCCATGGCCGGTTTCAAACCTGCCGGCGTGCTGTGTGAACTGACCAACGACGATGGCAGCATGGCGCACGCGCCGGAAGTGATCACCTTCGCCAAACAGCACGATATGGTGGTGCTGACCATCGAAGATCTGGTGGCCTATCGTCAGGCGCACGAAAAGAAAGCCAGCTGATAGAGCCGCTTTCAACGATAAAAAAAGCCGCGTAACGCGGCTTTTTTTATGGCTA
>NZ_MJAO01000043.1 GCF_001902635.1 Serratia marcescens
CTTTCCAGCGATAATGATTACGTGTCGCGCCCGGATTCACGTCCGCTGACGAAATTTGAATTACGCGGCCAGCGCCTGGGACATGGCGTTTGGGACTTGATGTTTGAGAGGAAAGAATAATGGCTAAGAACCGCAGTCGTCGTTTACGTAAAAAGTTGCACATTGAAGAATTTCAGGAGCTGGGCTTCTCCGTAGCCTGGCGCTTTGCCGAAGGCACCTCGGTGGAAGACATCGACAACACGCTGGATACCTTCATCGATGAAGTGATCGAGCCGAACGGCCTGGCGTTTGACGGCAGCGGCTACCTGCAGTGGGAAGGTCTGATCTGCCTGCAGAAGATCGGCCACTGCACCGACGAGCAGCGCGAGCTGGTGAAAAACTGGCTGGAAGCGCGCAAACTGACCGACGTTAAGGTCAGCGATCTGTTTGATATCTGGTGGGATTGATCGCGCTTGCCCGATGAGCGCGGCTTCGCGCCGCTTGTTTCCCCCTAAATAATTGGAGCCGCATCACGGCGGCAAGAGCGTGAGTCCCCAGGAGCTTACTTCAGTAAGGTACTGGGGGGAGCGCTTGCAGCCAACACAGATGCGGATTCAAGTATGACGGGGATGGATCTCAAGGTGCCTTAACGGCGCCTTTGTTTTGCCCGGAGTGTGACCGAGGTGGTAACAACATTGGATAACGCGTTGCTGGAGGAGATCCTGCAACAGGTGCGCCCGCTGATTGGCCAGGGGAAAGTGGCCGACTACATCCCGGCATTGGCGGAAGTGCCCACCGATCGGCTGGCGATCGCCGTCTGCACGGTGGACGGCGAACTGTTCCAGGCCGGCGACGCCGCGGAGCGCTTCTCCATTCAGTCGATCTCCAAAGTGCTGAGCCTGACGCTGGCGCTGACGCGCTATCAGGAGCATGAGATCTGGCGGCGCGTCGGTAAAGAACCTTCCGGCCTGCCATTCAATTCTCTGCTGCAGCTGGAGATGGAGCAGGGCAAACCGCGCAATCCGTTTATCAACCCCGGTGCACTGGTGGTGTGCGACATGCTGCAAACGCGGCTCAGCGCCCCCAAGCAGCGCATGCTGGAAGTGGTGCGCCAGCTGGCCGGCGAAGACGACCTGGCCTATGACCTGCGGGTGGCGCGTTCCGAGTTCGAGCACTCCGATCGCAATGCGGCTATTGCGTATCTGATGAAGTCGTTCGGCAATTTCGAGAACGACGTGATCACCGTGTTGCAAACCTATTTCCACTACTGCGCGCTGCGCATGAGCTGCGTGGAACTGGCGCGCAGCTTCGTCTATCTGGCCAATCACGGTCGCGATCTCAACGGGCAGGAAGTGATCAGCCCGCTGCAGGCCCGGCAGATCAACGCGTTGATGATGACCTGCGGCATGTACGACGGCGCCGGCGAATTCGCCTACCGGGTGGGGATGCCGGGCAAGTCCGGCGTGGGCGGCGGCATTGTGGCTATCGTGCCGGACGAACTGTCGATCGTCGTCTGGTCGCCGGAGCTGGATGCTTCCGGCAACTCGCTGGCGGGAACTGCGGCGCTGGAATTGTTGTCTCAACGTATCGGTCGTTCGATTTTTTAATCCCAATCTGGATGGGAGTCAGGAGAAGCTATGTTGAAGAAAACCGGGTTAGCCTTACTGCTGCTGGCGGCGACTGCCGCGCAGGCCCACGCCGAGTACCAATGCAGCGTTAAACCCCAGGACGATGTGATCATCAGCCCGCAGAGCGTGCAGGTGAAAGGCGCCAGCGGCGACCTGCAAATTTCGCCGGATGGCGATGTGATCCGCAATGGCCAGGCGCTGAGCCTGAACGACAGCCAGCGGCAGAAAGCCTTCAGTTACCAAAGCGCCTTGCGCAAACAGCTGCCGTGGATCGACGACGGCGCGCAGAAGCATCTGGAGAAAGCCCGCGCGGCGCTGGATAAAGTGATCGTCAAAGAGCTGGGCAGCAACAGCAACGTGCGCAACCGGCTGACCACCCTGAACGGCCAGCTGAAGCAGCAGATGAACCGCATCATCGAACACCGCAGCGACGGCCTGACCTTCCACCACAAGGCGATCGACCAGGTGGAGCAGGACGGCCGCAACCTCGTGCAGCAAAGCATGGGTGGTGTGCTGCAGGACAGCCTGAACGAAATGGGCGTCAAACAGGCCGCCAACAGCGGCGGCAACCCGCTGCAGGCGATCATGGGCAACCTGGGCGGCTTGCAGAAGGCGATCCAGAACGAATGGAACAACCAGGAGCAGGACTTCCAGAACTTCGGTCACGACGTTTGCAACCGCGTCACCGCACTGGAAACCCAGCGCAAGGATCTGCTGAAGGCGTTGAAGTAACGGATAGGCATAGCCGCCGTGCGTTCTTTGACCTCACGACGGCCATCTGAGAAACTGGCTAAACTATAATCAATCGGCAAAAGGATTTTGCATTGATGCCAGTGATATTCCGTTATAAAGGCTATAGGTTCTTTTTTTATTCGAATGAGGGTGACCCGTTTGAGCCGCCGCATGTTCATATCAGAGACGCTGAGGCTGAAGCGAAATTTTGGTTGGTTCCTGGCGTGCAGTTGGCGCGTAATGATGGTTTTAACGCCAGAACACTAAAAGAGTTGGCTGGTCTGGTTGATACCTATCAGGCATTGTTTTTGGAGGCTTGGCATGAGTATTTCGGCTAAACGCGTCAGCTTTGACGATACGACGATGTGGGTCGAACTGAGTGACGCCAGAATTATTGGCGTGCCGCTGGCCTGGTTTCCCCGTTTGTTGAACGCGACGAAAGAACAGCGGGCGGGGTATGAGCTCAGCGCTCGCGGCATCCATTGGGACGCGTTGGACGAGGATGTCTCCGTTGACGGACTGCTGAAGGGGCGTGGCGACGTGACGCACCGCCCTCATAATGCCGCCTGAACATGAAAAAAGCGCTGATTATTCAGCGCTTTTTTTTACTCGTCGTCCGCCAGGAACAGTTCCAGCAGCGAGTTGAGGAACAGTTTGCCCTTCTCGGTGATCTGCCAGTGCTCTGCGGTTTCTTCCAGATAGCCTTTGGCCAGCGCTTCGTCCAGCTGCGGGCGAATGACGCTTTCCGCCAGCCCGGTGTAGTTGACGAAGTCGGCGCGCGGCGCAGCTTCCAGCAGGCGGAAGCGGTTCATGAAGAACTCGAACGGCCGATCCGCCGCCGCCACCTCATGCTGCTTGTCCATGTAGTCGCCACGCATAAAGCCGCGCGGGTGCTTGGTCTTGGCGGTGCGCAGGATACGCCCGTCGCTGAAGGTCACCTTGCCGTGCGCGCCGCAGCCGATCCCCAGATAGTCGCCGAAGCGCCAGTAGTTGAGGTTGTGCTGGCATTGGTAGCCCGGTTTGGCATAGGCCGAAGTTTCATACTGCTGATAGCCGGCGGCGCTCAGCAGCTGGTGGCCGCGTTCGAAGATATCCCACAGCGCGTCGTCGTCCGGCAAAACCGGTGGGCGCGAGCTGAACAGGGTGTTCGGCTCGATGGTCAGCTGATACCACGACAGGTGCGGCGGGTTCAGGGCGATAGCCTGGCGCAGATCATCCAGCGCCTCTTCCAGCGACTGATCCGGCAGGCCGTGCATCAGATCGAGGTTGAAGCTGCGCAGGCCGAGGCCGGTCGCCAGCGTCGCCGCGCGTTTGGCCTCTTCCGGGCCGTGGATGCGCCCCAGGCGGGTCAGCTTCTCGGCGCTGAAGCTTTGCACCCCGATGGAGATGCGGTTGACGCCGGCGCGCTGGTAGCCGCTGAAGCGATCGGCCTCCACGGTGCCGGGGTTGGCCTCCATGGTGATTTCGGCATCGTCGGCGACGCGAATGCGCGCCCGCACGCCGTCCAGCAAGGCTTGCATCGCCTCGGCGCTCAGCAGGCTGGGGGTGCCGCCGCCGATGAAGATGGTGCTTATCTCCCGGCCGCCGGCCAGCGGCAGGTCGGCATCCAGATCCGCCAACAGATGATCGACATACTCCTGATGCGGCACGTCACCCTTCAGCGCATGGGAGTTGAAGTCGCAGTACGGGCATTTCTGCACGCACCACGGGATGTGGATGTAGAGACTCAGCGGGGGCAGCTTAAGCATTGCGCATGGCTTCCAACATCAGCGTCAGCGCCTTGCCGCGGTGCGAAATCGCCCGCTTCTCGTCGCGGCTCAGCTCGGCGGCGGTGCGGCCCAGCTCCGGCACGTAGAAGACAGGATCGTAACCGAAGCCGCCTTCACCGGCGGCCTGCTCGGTGATCTCACCGGCCCAGCTGCCGTGGAACACCAGCGGCGTCGGGTCTTCCGCATGGTGCAGATAGACCAGCACGCAGTGGAATTGCGCGCCGCGCCGGCCCGGCGCTACGTCTTTCAGCGCCGCCAGCAGCTTATCGAGGTTCTGCCGATCGTCGGCGTCTTCACCGGCATAGCGGGCGGAGTAGATGCCCGGCGCGCCGCCCAGCGCGTCCACCGCCAAACCGGAGTCGTCGGCGATCGCCGGCAGGCCGGTGACCTGCGCCGCATGACGCGCTTTCAGGATGGCGTTTTCGATAAACGTCAGGCCGGTCTCTTCGGCGGATTCCACGCCCAGATCGGTTTGCGCGACCACGTCCAGGCCGAAATCGGCCAACAGGTCGGCGAGTTCGCGCACTTTGCCCGGGTTACCGGTGGCAAGAACGACTTTTTGCATAATGACTACCTTGAAAATGATTCGATGATACTCTGCGTATCTGAAGCCGCAGCCGCGTTGGCTGCACGCTCTCACCCCAGTCACTGGGGTAACCCAGCTCCTGGGGACTCAAGCCCTCACCGCCTTGCTGCGGTTCCAGCTACTTTGTGTATAGCGCCGCGACCACGGCGGGGATCTGTTGCGGATTCACGATGCGTAACTGTTTGTGCCGCCCCAGTTCGCCTTTCTCGATGGTGACGTTGCTTTTCGCCACTTTGAACTGCTTGGCGATAAACTTGATCAGATGGGCGTTGGCTTGGCCGTCGACCGGCGGGGCGGTGATGGCGACTTTCAGTTCGTCGCCATGCAAGCCGATAATTTGGTCGCGGCTGGCTTTCGGCTGAATATATAGCCTGATCGCCAGCCCGTCCAGCACCGGAGTGACTGCACTCACAGCAGGAACCAGATCTCGCCGAACAGATCCATACCCAGGTAGTTGATCAGATAGAGGATCAGGATCACCACCATGGCAGAAAAGTCGATGCCGCCCATCGCCGGAATGATGCGGCGGATCGGTGCCATCAACGGTTCGGTCAACTGGTACATCACGTAGTCGATCGGGCTGCGGCCCTGGCTTACCCAGCTCATCAGCGCACGGATGATCATCACCCAGAAGATCAGGTAGCCGGCGGACTTGACCAATGAGATCAGGCCGAACAACAGGTTATACGGGCTGAGCGACAGCGAGTGGCTTTGTATCAACAGCAGCAGCGGATACTTGATGGTCATCAGCAGGAACGCCAGCAGCAGCGAAGCGCTGTCGATTGGCCCCAGCGACGGGATGATGCGGCGCAGCGGGCCGACCACCGGCTGGGTGATCTTCACCACGAACTGCGAGAACGGGTTGTAAAAATCGGTGCGCGTCCATTGCATCCAAATGCGCAGCAACAGCACCATCACGTACAGATCAATAACGGTCTTGACCAGGAAAGTCAGCGTTAGCATGAAGTGGTCCTTCTCCTTAACTCTCGGTTATTTAAAATAGTTTTTCCATCTCTTGCGCACGGGAAACGGCGGCCTGCATCGCTTGCGCCACGGTTTCCGGCAGTTGGCGTTCATTGAACACCCGCAGCGCTTCGGCGGTGGTGCCGCCTTTGGAGGTCACCTGCTCGCGCAGCGTACCCAGCGGCGTTGCCGGGTTAGCTTCCACCAGCGCGGCGGCGCCGGAAGCGGCCTGCTGCACCAGATCGCGCGCGGTCTGGCTGTCGAAGCCCATGCGCTCGGCTTCTTGCTGCATCGCCTCCATAAACAGGAAGAAATAGGCCGGGGCGCTGCCCGCCGCGGCGATGACGCCGTTGATGCCATTTTCGTCATCTACCCAGCAAACTTTACCGACCGACGCCATTAAATTGCCGGTGTAATCGCGATCCTGTTGGCTGACCTGTGCCGGCGCGTACAGCCCGCTCATCCCCTTGCCGACCAGCGACGGGGTGTTGGGCATGATGCGCACGATGGCCAGCTTATCGCCCAACAGCTGATAGAAACGGCTGACCTGAATGCCGGCGGCGATCGACAGCACCAGTTTGCCGCTGAAATCGACCTGTTCGCGCAACGGTTGGCAAACGTCGGCCATCATCTGCGGTTTTACCGCCAGCACCACCACGTCGGCTTCACGTGCGCAGGCAGCGTTATCGCTGCTGCTGACGATGCCGTAGTCCGCCGCCAGCGCGTCACGGTTTTTCGGCGAAGGGGCGCAGACGCTGATGGATTTGGCCGGATAACCGCCTGCCACCAGGCCGGCGATGATTGCACGCGCCATGTTGCCGGCGCCAATAAAGGTAATCTTGCGATGTTGCATCAAATCCCTCGTCTGTTTGTCAGGCCTGCGAGTAGTCACGGGCGCCAAAAATTGCGGTGCCGATACGCACCAGAGTGCTGCCTGCGGCGATCGCCGCCGCCATATCGTCGGTCATGCCCATCGACAGCGTATCGACCTGTGGGTAACGCTGACGCAGGGCGAGAAACGCGTCGTTCATCTGGCTGAATACCGCCAGCTGCCGCTGATAATCCGCTTCCGGCGCCGGGATGGCCATCAGGCCGCGCAGCGCCAGGTTCGGCAGCGCGGCGATCGCTTCGGCCAACGCCGGCAGCTCGGCCAGCGCGATGCCGGATTTGCTCTGCTCATCGCTGATGTTGATTTGAATCAGCACGTTGAGCGGCGGTATGCCCGCCGGGCGCTGATCGCTCAGGCGCTGGGCGATGCGCAGCCGATCCACGGTATGGCACCAGGCGAAGTGTTCCGCCACCAGCCGACTCTTATTGGATTGCAGCGGGCCGATAAAGTGCCACACCAACTCGCCGCCCTGCGGCGATTCGGCGAAATGCCGGATCTTGTCTACCCCTTCCTGCACGTAGTTCTCGCCGAAGGCGCGCTGGCCGGCGGCGATGGCTTCTTCGATCGCCGCCACAGGTTTGGTTTTGCTGACTGCAAGCAGGGCAACTTCTTCTGGCGCCCGCGCGCAGTTTTGCGCGGCGGCCGCGATGCGGTTTCTGACATCCTGCAGGTTCTGTTGGATAGTGCTCATTATTGACCCGGGAGAGTGATATGGATATCGATGAATTCGTGGCCCTTAGTGTAAAGCATAATGCTTCCGATCTGCACCTTTGTGCCGGTCATCCGCCGATGTTGCGCATCGACGGTGAACTACGGGCGCTGGCGGCGGCGGAAACGCTGACAGCGCAAGACGTGCAGGCCCTGTGCGACAGGCTGCTGAATGCGCAGCAGCGCGAGAGCCTGCTGAGTCTGGGGCAGGTTGATCTGGCGCTGCACCGGCCGGGCGGGGAGCGGCTGCGCGCCAACGTTTTTCAGCAAAGCGCGGGGATGTCTCTCGCGTTGCGGCGCATCGCCGGGCGGTCGCCTTCGCTTGCCGAACTGGCGGTGCCGGCCATCGTCCCGGCGCTGTTGCGGCGCGATGACGGGTTGCTCCTGGTCACCGGCGCCACCGGCAGCGGCAAGTCCACCACGCTGGCGGCGATGATCGACGAGATCAACCGGCACCAGCAGCGGCACATTTTGACGCTGGAAGATCCGATCGAATTCCTGCACCGCAGCCGACGATCGCTGATCCAGCAGCGGGAGATCGGCCGCGACAGCCACAGCTTCGATGCGGCGTTGCGCGCCGCGCTGCGTGAAGATCCGGACGTGATCCTGCTGGGCGAGCTGCGGGATGTCGCCACCATTCGCCTGGCGCTCACCGCCGCAGAGACCGGCCATCTGGTATTGGCAACGCTGCACACCCGCAGCGCGCCGCAGGCGGTGGAACGGTTGGTGGACGTCTTCCCGGCGGAAGAGAAGCCCTATGTGCGCGCCCAGCTGGCCGGCAGCCTGCAGGCGGTGATCGCGCAAAAGCTGATGAGGCGGCCCGGCGGCGGACGAGTCGCGATCTTCGAGGTATTGACGGCGACGGCGGCGGTCAGCAGCCTGATCCGCGAAGGGAAAACCCATCAGCTGGCAAGCGTGTTGCAAACCGGTGCGCAGTGCGGCATGCAAACCTTTGAGCAAGGTTTGCAGCAGCGAATTGACGCCGGGATGTTGGGAGACAGCGCGGGGGAGGGAAAGGGGGGTTAACCCAGCTGCCGTTCGAACCAGCTTTCGAGGATCACCACCGCGGAAGCTGAGTCCACGCTGCCTTTGTCGAGCGCGCGGAAGCCACCGCGATCGAACAGGTTGGCGCGCGCTTCCACGGTGCTCAGGCGCTCGTCATGCAGATCGATCTGAATGCCGAAGCGGCCGTGCAGGCGGTTGGCGAACTTGCGCGCCTGGGCAGTAACGGGTTGTTCGGTGCCGTCCATGTTCAGCGGCAGGCCGACCACCACCAGATCCGGCTGCCACTCTTTCAGCAGCTTTTCGATTTTCAGCCAGTCCGGAGAACCGTCCTGCGCTTTGAAGGCCGGCAGTGCGCGGGCGCTGCCGGTCAGCTCCTGGCCGATGGCCGCGCCGATGCTCTTGGTGCCGAAGTCGAAGGCGATAATGGTGCGGTTGCTCATCAGGCGTGTCCTGCGTGGTTGGCGATGCTGCGAATGTCGATACCCAGAAGGTTCCCCGCCTCGCGCCAGCGGCTGGCGATCGGCGTGCGGAACAGAATGTCGGTGTTGGCTTCGATGGTCAGCCAGGCGTTTTCCAACACCTCTTGTTCCAGTTGGCCTTTCTCCCAACCCGCATAGCCCAGCGCCACCAGCACGTCGTCCGGCTGCTCCGGCGTGCCGAGCGTTTCCAGCACGTCTTTCGAGGTGGTGATCATGGTATTGGGGGAAATTTGGATGCTGGCGCCGAAGCCGTGGCGCGGCGTATGCAGGATAAACCCACGATCGTCCGCCAGGGGGCCGCCGGCGAACACCGGCTTGTCCAGACTGATGGCCGGATCGCGCGCGGGCGGCATGATCTTCAGCTTGCTCAGCACCGTGGCTACCGTGAACTGCTCCACCGGTTTATTGATCACCAAACCCATGGCGCCTTCTTCATTGTGCTCGCAGATGTAAATCACCGAGCGCTTGAAGCGAGGATCCTGCAAGGTTGGCATAGCGATCAGAAAATGGTGCTGTAAATTCATGGCGTTAGTATAAGGTAATCAATGGGTGAGAAAGTAAACAGCCGCCAGTATGCGGCCATACTCGCCGCCTTTCAAGCCGCAGCCGGAAAGGCGCGGCTCGGCAGGCGCGATGTAAGATAGCGGGCGGTGCACCGCCCGCATTACGTATTACTTCGCCGCCAGGCGCTTTTCAATGGCGTCCATCAACATGCCGGTAATCGAGATCGGGAATGCCGCTTCGATCTCGCGCGCGCAGGTCGGGCTGGTGACGTTGATCTCGGTCAGGCGATCGCCGATCACGTCCAGGCCGACGAAGATCAGACCTTTCTCTTTCAGCGTCGGGGCGACGGTGCGGGCGATTTTCCAGTCGCTCTCGCTCAGCGGGCGTGCTTCGCCGCGGCCGCCGGCCGCTAGGTTGCCGCGGGTTTCCCCCTGCGCCGGAATGCGCGCCAGGCAGTAAGGCACCGGCTCGCCGTCCACGACCAGGATGCGTTTGTCGCCGTCCTTGATCGCCGGCAGGAAGTTCTGCGCCATGCAGAAACGGCTGCCGTGTTCGGTCAGGGTTTCGATGATCACCGACAGGTTAGGATCGTCCTGCTTCACGCGGAAGATAGACGCGCCGCCCATGCCGTCCAGCGGCTTCAGGATGATGTCGCCGTGCTGCTGGTGGAATTTGCGGATGTGCGCGGCGCTGCGGCTGACCAGCGTGTCCGGCGTCAGTTCCGGGAACCAGGCGGTGAACAGCTTCTCGTTGCAGTCGCGCAGGCTTTGCGGCTTGTTGACCACCAGCGTGCCTTTGACTTCGGCGCGCTCCAGGATGTAGGTCGCATAGATGTATTCGGTATCGAACGGCGGATCCTTGCGCATCAGGATCACGTCCAGATCGTGCAGTGCCAGATCCTGCTCGTTGCCGAAGCTGAACCAGTTCTCCTTGTCTTCCTTCACGCTCAGCAGGCGGGTGCGGGCGCGCCCGTCACCGGCATGCAGATAGAGATCGTTCATCTCCATGTAGTGCAGTTCCCAACCGCGGCGCTGCGCTTCGAGCAGCATGGCGAAGCTGGTGTCTTTCTTGATGTTGATGGAGGCGATAGGGTCCATCACGATGCCGAGCTTAATCATCTTTTCTCCTTTAACCCAGGTCGCCGAAACGGACCTGCAGAGCGGTAATGGCGGTGAGCGCTGTGGTTTCGGTACGCAGCACGCGTGGCCCCAGCAGGATATCAGTAAATCCGTGGCCGGTGGTCATGGCGATTTCGTCGGCGGACAAACCGCCTTCCGGGCCGATCAGCAGGCGGACGCGGTCTACCGGCTGCGGCAGGGTGTTGATGCTGTGGCTGGCGCGCGGGTGCAGGTTGAGTTTCAGGCTGCCGTCCTGTTCGGCGCACCAGGCTTCCAGCGACATCGCCTCGCGGATTTCGGGAATGCGGTTGCGGCCGCACTGTTCGCAGGCGGCGATGGCGATCTTCTGCCATTGCTGGATTTTCTTCGCCAGGCGTTCACCGTCCAGCTTGACGCCGCAGCGCTCGGAAAACAGCGGAGTGATGACGTTGACGCCCAGCTCGATGGATTTCTGAATGGTGAACTCCATCTTCTCGCCGCGCGAGATGACCTGGCCCAGATGCAGGTTGAGCGGTGACTCGATGTCATCCACGCGGCCGTCGCCGAGGCGCACCAGCACGTTCTTTTTGTCCACCCGGACGATCTCGGCGTCGAATACCTGATTGCTGCCGTCGAACAGTTGCAGCGTCTGGCCGGTGTTCATGCGCAGCACGCGGCCGACATGGTTGGCGGCGTCCTCGCTGAGGGCGATCTCCGCCCGGTCGGTCAGCGGCTGCGGATGGTAAATGCGGGGTATGCGCATGGGTAGTCTGATCCTGACGAAACGGCGCCGCGGGTTGGCGGCGCCATGAAAGATAAAGGCTATAGTAGGTTAGCTTTTCCGCTGCTGACAAGCCTGTTGAATATAGGGGTTGTGGTTGCCCTGCACCTTGGCGATACGTGCTTCACGCTGACATTCCCATTGGCTCACCGGATATTGCCGGTTCCACGCTTCGAACAGCTGGGTTTGCTGGCGTGACAGCCGCAGCTGGTAGCGGTCGCGCATGTAGAAGTAGGTGCGGGCGATGGCGCCGCGTGCACGGGCGGGCGGCTCCGCCTGTTTATTCTTGAAGTCCACCTTCATCGGGCATTGCCCGTACTGGCCTTCGCCGCCGTTCCACTGGCTGTACATGAAGTTGTTGCGGTCGCCGTTCACTTCGCCGATCGCCGGCTGCAGGTTGTGCAGATCGGTTTCTATCTGGCGATAGGTGGCGTCTTTGTCGCAGTTCTTGCGCCCGCCGTCTTGCCAGCACTGTAGCTGGTGGCCGAATTGCCAGGCCGGCACCACGTGTTCCCATTCGATGCGCTGCGCGCGCTGGGCGTTTTTACGTACCTGATAGCCGCAGCTGGCGAGATCCGGGATGCCCTTCTTGCCTTGCCAGTCGATGCGGCAGCCGCAGTAAAAACTGCCCGGCGCATCCTGGTTAATCTTGGCCGCTGCCGCTTTGGCCTGAGAAAAGTTATTGATGCCTTGCGCCTGTACGGCGCCTGCGGCGAAAACCGCCATAAACAAAATTCTGCGAAGCATATTCCAAAACAGCTCAAAATTGGAAAAGCAGGCAGGGTAGCGGAACTTGTCGGCAGTGGCAAATGGCGATATTTACTTGTTTTAACGTATAAATCGTTTAGTTAAAGGTTCTCGCCGGCGATAAATTTCAGTTTTTCGCCGCATCGCCGGCAGCGATATTCGCTCTCGCCGCGCAGCACGCGGTTATGGCGGCGAATGGTGAGTTGATGTTGCCCGCAGTCGCAGCGGTAGGGGAAGGTTTTGCTTTGCACCGAGGCAGTTTCGAACCGGTGAGTGCGGCTGGCGGGCGTCAGCAGCACGCTTTCCATCATCCAGCGCCATTCGCGGCCGTGCGGTGCCACCCGGCCAAATTGGCGAAACACCAGCAGGTGCGCCAACTCGTGCGGCACCACTTCATCGATAAACGGCTGTTGGTTTTCCAGCAGCAGCACCGGGTTCAGGCGGATTTCCCAGCTTTGCAGCCAGGCGGTGCCCGCGCTGGTGCCACGTTGCTGATAGACGATGCTGGGTTCGGGGAACTCGACGGCAAAATGCCGGCGGGCTAACTGCAGCTTTTCTCGCAGGCAGCGCATCACCGCTTGTTGCAGCGCGATGGGGATTCTTGGTTTGTTCATTGCGGCCTAGCTTAAGCAATGGCGCGGCGGCTGACAATATGCCCCGGCGCAAATCCGCATCCGACTTTTTCGCCACATTGATAAGACGATCGCCGCCGATGGATTGTAATCAATGTGTTAACTGCGGGATAATAAAGCGTGCATGATGAGCCTGTACCCGCAGTTCTCACCGAGCAAGGTTGAAACGCCGCCTGTGATAATCCCTTACGCAAAGAGCGGTTATTTTGCGATTTGGCGCAATAACTGACTGATTAAAAATACGTAAGGTGGAGGCAGTTTTTTGACAAGGCGCCGCGCCGCGCGCCGCAAGTGTGAATTTAACGCAGCTGATGTTGCAAGTGAGAGATCAATGTCGAATAAACCGTTCCACTATCAAGATCCGTTCCCGCTGAAGAAAGACGATACCGAATACTACCTGCTGAGCCGTGACCACGTTTCCGTAAGCGAGTTTGAAGGCCAGGAAATTCTGAAAGTTGCCCCTGAAGCGTTAACCCTGCTTGCCCAGCATGCGTTCCACGACGCTTCATTCATGCTGCGCCCGGCGCACCAGCAGCAGGTGGCCGATATCCTCAAAGATCCGGACGCCAGCGAAAACGACAAGTACGTTGCGCTGCAATTTCTGCGTAACTCAGAAATCGCCGCCAAGGGTATTTTACCGACCTGCCAGGACACCGGCACGGCGATCATCGTCGGCAAAAAGGGCCAGCGCGTCTGGACCGGCGGCGGCGATGAAGCAGCGCTGTCGCGCGGGGTGTACAACACCTACATCGAAGAGAACCTGCGTTATTCACAGAACGCCGCGCTGGATATGTACAAAGAGGTCAATACCGGTAGCAACCTGCCGGCGCAGATCGATCTCTACAGCGTGGACGGCGAAGAGTACAAGTTCCTGTGCATCGCCAAAGGCGGCGGTTCCGCCAACAAAACCTATCTGTATCAGGAAACCAAGGCGCTGCTGTCGCCAGGCAAACTGAAAAACTACCTGGTCGACAAGATGCGCACGCTGGGCACCGCGGCTTGCCCGCCGTACCACGTGGCGTTCGTTATCGGCGGCACCTCGGCGGAAGCGACGCTGAAAACCGTCAAGCTGGCGTCGACCAAGTATTATGACGGCCTGCCGACCGAAGGCAACGAGCATGGCCAGGCGTTCCGCGATCTGGAACTCGAAGCGGAACTACTGCAAGAAGCGCAGAACCTGGGGCTGGGCGCCCAGTTCGGCGGTAAATACTTCGCGCACGATATCCGCGTGGTGCGCCTGCCGCGCCACGGCGCGTCCTGCCCGGTCGGCATGGGCGTCTCCTGTTCGGCGGACCGCAACATCAAAGGCAAGATCAACCGTGATGGCATCTGGCTGGAAAAACTGGAACACAATCCGGGTAAATTCATTCCGCAGGAGCTGCGCCAGGCCGGGGAAGGCGAGGCGATCAAGGTCGATCTCAACCGCCCGATGGCCGACATTCTCAAACAGCTGTCGCAGTACCCGGTTTCCACCCGCCTGTCGCTGAGCGGCACCATCATCGTCGGCCGCGATATCGCGCACGCCAAGTTGAAAGAGCGTCTGGACCGCGGTGAAGGCCTGCCGCAGTACGTCAAGGATCACCCGATCTACTACGCCGGCCCGGCCAAAACACCGGAAGGCTACGCGTCCGGTTCGCTGGGGCCAACCACCGCCGGGCGTATGGACTCTTACGTCGATCTGCTGCAATCCCACGGCGGCAGCATGATTATGCTGGCGAAAGGCAACCGCAGCCAGCAGGTGACGGATGCCTGCCACAAGCACGGCGGCTTCTACCTCGGCAGCATTGGTGGCCCGGCGGCGGTGCTGGCGCAGCAGAGCATCAAGAGCCTGGAGTGCGTGGAGTACCCTGAGCTGGGCATGGAAGCGATCTGGAAAATCGAAGTGGAAGATTTCCCGGCGTTTATCCTGGTGGATGACAAAGGCAATGACTTCTTCCAGAAGATCCAGGCCGGCCAGTGCTCCAGCTGCCTGAAATAAGCGCGGCCCCCTTCGCCGCCTGCGGGCGGTGAAGGGGATTGTGTAAAGTCCTGTAGCCCGCTGGACGTCGAGTTTTAACCTGTATACCCTACGCGGATAGCACTAAAATTCGACTAATGGAATATCGGTAACAGAAGGTTCGGCAAGCACATGGGTACGCAGGAAAGTCATATCAAGGAATTGCTGGTCTGGATTGAAGATAACCTGACCAATCCGCTGTCGTTGGATATCGTTTCCGCCAAGTCAGGCTATACGAAATGGTACCTGCAGCGCATGTTCAAGAAGCAGACCGGATTATCGTTAGCCTCGTACATCCGCGCTCGCCGCCTCTACCTCGCCGCCTTCGCCTTGCGTTTCACGCAGAAGAGCATCCTCGATATCTCGGTCGAATATCAATTCGATAATCAGCAGACGTTCTCGCGCTGCTTCAAGAAGCATTTCGCCGAATCGCCCAGCGTGTATCGTCATGCCCGCAAACAGGACTTCAGCAACCTGGTGCGTTCGCTGGCGGCCAGCCAGCCCGGCGATATTCAGGTCGAACGCGTTAGCATCGCCAGGGGGCAATATGCCTTTCAGGGCAAACATTACGCCTACCATCTGGCTATCGAGAGCCTGGATAAGTCGCACCTGCCGCAGCGCAGCGGGCTCAGAGCGCAATTCTATACCTTGCTGGGCGAGCGCCCGGCGCAAACTTATTCGTTCACCCAATTTGTGCCGGACGGCGAGCGGGTCAGAATCGATTATGCCCTTGGCGTGACGACGGAATACCCGTTGCGCGAAGGCCTGGCGCTGGAGCCGCTGCCGGAGATCCACGGCGAGTTTTGTCGTTTTCGCTATTCCGGCAAGCCGGTGGCGCTCAACGATCACATTAGCCAAATTTACACGCAGGTGCTGCCCGAAATGGGGCTGGCCCGCGGCGAAGGGCCGGACATGACGGTGTTCAGTTATTCGCTGAGCGGGAAAGAGGAACTGTATCTGGAATTGCAGCATCTGGTGCCGGTGGTGCCGCTGCGTTGAGCCCGTCGGCGGCCGGCCGCCGGTTTTTTTGCTGCACGATCGCCGCCATCACCGCCAGGGCGATCTCCGCCGGGGTTTTGCTGCCCAGCGGCAGGCCGATCGGCGCATGGATACGTTCCAGTTCCTGCGGCGTGAATTCGGCAATTTGCTGCAAGCGCTGGCGCCGTCGCGCGCTGTTTCTGAGCGAGCCCATGGCCCCGATGTAAAACGCCGGGGTGTGGATCGCTTCCATCAGCGTCAGATCGTCCATACGCGGATCGTGGGTCAGCGCTACAACGGCGGTATTGGCGTGGCAGCCGCCATCCTCGATGAACTTGGCCGGAAACTGGCGCAGCAGCGTCACGCCCGGCTTCAGTTCGGCGGCGAAGTTATCCAGCGCCTCCGGGCGGTTCTCGCACACCAGCACCTCAAATCCCAGCGCCGTGGCGAAATCGGCGCAGTACAGTGCCACGCTGGACAGCCCGGCGATCAGCAGGCGCGGTGCGGCGGCGATGTGCAGGGTGATCTGTTCGAGCCGGCGTTCGACCTGCGTCGCACTGGTGAAGTCGCTCTGCTCAAGGCTGTGGCAGGCGTTGGGCAGCGTCAGGCGTTTGATCAACGCGTGATGTCCTTCCAGCGCGCCGGCAATGCGTTGCAGGTAAGCGATGCTGGTTTCACCCGCCGGCAGGTATTCGATCAGCACGTCCAACACGCCGCCGCAGGGCAGCGCTACGTTGGGCGTCATGCCGCCTTCGCCGTAACGGATTACCTGACTGGCCGCCTGATACTCCCCAGCGGCCACCCGGCGAAGAAAGTCCTCTTCCACGCACCCGCCCGACAGCGAACCGCTGTAGCGGCCATCGCGCGTGGCCGCCATCAGCGCGCCCGGCGACCGTGGCGAAGAGCCGTAGGTGCTGAGCACGGTGCATAACCAGACCGGCTGTTGTTGCAGCCAGCTTATCGCTTGGCTGACCACGGTGACATCAAGATGTTGCATAGCTGAATTTACTCGCTGGCCGGGAGTTGCGATGGAAGATCAATATCCTGAACGACGCCGGAGTGCTCAAGCGGCAGCAGGTGTACTGCCGCCCCTTGCAGCAGCTCGCGCGCGCCATTATCGCCGCGCAGTTGGCAAAGTTGCTTGCGCAAGGGGGCGGAAAAGCCGACCGGATGACCCGGCTGTTGCGCATAGCAGGGGCGCACGATCGCGTGTTGCCGTAAGGCGTTCGCCACCTGCCGGAAAATATCGGCGCTGACGAACGGCATATCCGCCAGGTGGATCAGCCAGCCTTGCCAATGCGGCGTGGCCGCAACGCCCGCCGCTATGGAGTCGCCCAGGCCCGCGCTGGCGAGCAGGGTCACCGGTACCTGGTTGGCGGCGCAGGCTGCCAGCACCGGCAGGTTATCCGGCCGGGTCACCACCTGTACCGGCAGGCCGGAAGCCAGCGCCTGGCGCAACGTGTGTTCGAACAGCGAACGCCGCTCGCCCGCCGCATCGGCAAACCCGGCATTCAATTTGTTGCCCTGGCCGCCGGCCTGAATAAAGCGCTCCCCGCGTCCGGCGGCGGTAATGACAATGCCTGTGGTCATGATTGAAGCCCGCGTTTGCGCAAATTATTTATTAGCATACAAACCACATGTGTTTTGCAAATGTATTTTTGTTGAAAACAGCGTGTTAATCATCACATAATTTTAGTTATAAGCATATGCTTATGACGTCTACGGCAAGGTCGTCAGCGTTTGCGCAACAACACCGCGAACAAAAACCAATTACAAGAAAGACGTGAAGGACTTATTTATGAGCAATTTCAACCCGTCGCGGCGTCGCTTCATCAAAAGCGCCGTGATTGCGGGGGTGTCCGTGTATCTCGCGCCCCTGTACAGCCGCGCCTACGCCGCGCTGTTCGAGCAAAAAATCCTCCAGTCACCCAACTGGGATCCGCAGACCAAACGCGTCCGTTTCCGCATCGACGGCCGCGCCAAGGTGATGGGGCAGAAGGTGTTCGCGCGCGACATTCGCGCGGTGGACATGCCGCACTGGCCGCAGAAGCAGGCGCACGCCTTCATTCTGCGCGTCACCAAAGCCGACCGGCTATTCGAGGGCGTCGATCTGTCGCTGCTGGGGGATGACCTGCAGCCGGATCGCCTGGTGACGGCGGAAGATCTGGCGCGCGACGGCCTGGCCTTCCCGGCGTTCTACGGCGACGACATGCTGCTGCCGAGCGGCAAAATCCCGGCCTATCTCGGCCAGGCGGTGGCGATCCTGATCTATCACGACTTCGCCCGTTTCCGTTTCGCCAAGGACAAGCTGAAATTCCGTGAAGAAACCATCAAATACGGCGCCGTGACCGGCCCGCTGGAGCGCGATCCCTGGGGCAGCTTCCGCTATGTGCGGGTGGGCGGCGAACAACCGTTCGACGACGATCGGTTCTCCAGCCTGAAGGACACGCCGATTTTCCCGGTGTCGATGAAAAAACACCTGCCGGTCTGGCCGGAAGGGCGCGAGGGCGGCAAGCTGGATCAGGAAGGCATGCGCTATGCCGGCTTGATCGCCGACGAGCTGGCGAACCCGCCGGCCGATTGGCTGGTGATGTCGCGTCGTTACACCACGCAGTCGATCGATACCTCGGCGCTGGAGCCGGACAACGCCAATGGCTGGTTCGACGCCGAGACGCAAACGCTGCATCTGGTGGTGCCGACCCAATCGCCGCAGGAAGTGGCCGACGAGATGCCGCGCATGCTGGCCAAGCGCAATCCGCCGGTAAAACAGCTGATTCTGCACCCGTGCTACACCGTGGGTTACGGTTCGAAAGATCACTACAACTTCCCGTATTACGGCGCGGTGGCGGCGATATACGGCGACGGCCATCCGGTGCGCCTGGCCAACGACCGCTTCGAACAGTTCCAGACGGCGCTGAAGCGCCACGCGTTCGATATGAATTACCGCATTGCGGTGAATCGCCAGACCGGCGTTATGCAGTCGTTCCTCGGTGACATGACCGCGGACGGCGGCGGCCGCAGCAACTTTACCCCTTCGGTGGTGATGGTCGGCGCAACCGCCGCCCAGTCGATTTACTACTTCCCGAAAAGCGATCTGTCGTCGGTCGGGCTGGCTTCACGCGCCATCGACGCCGGTTCGGCGCGCGGTTATGGCACGCTGCAGAGCATGGCCGCTACCGAGATGATGGTGGATGAGCTGGCCGCCGAGCTGAAGATCGACCCAATCGAGTTCCGTTTGCGCAACGTGCTGAAATCCGGCATGAAAAACACCCAGGGGGCGATCCCGGCCGGTGCGATCCGCGCCGATGAAGTGCTGGAGAAGGCGGCGAAGCACGAGATGTGGCTCAAGCGTGCCGAACGCAAGGCCGAGTTTGAGAGCCGCCACCCCGGCAAGCGCTACGGCGTCGGTTTCGGCTGCGTGCAGAAAGACTTCGGCACCGGGGCAGAAACCTCGTTCGCCCGGGTGGAGCTGAGTGAAGACGGGCGCATCACGCTGCATCACAGCGGCGCAGAGATGGGCACCGGCATGTCGACCTCGCAGTCGGTGCTGTGCGCGCAGTGGCTGGGCAAACCGGCCGACGAAGCGCACTTCTCGGTTACCGACTGGTCGGTGCTGCCGATGGTCACCAGCGGCGATCCTTACCTGATGTCGCAGGAAGAGCAGGACAAGCTGCAAACCAACCCCAACTGGACGCCGAGCTACTGTTCGCCGTCCAGCGCCAGCAACTCGGCCTATTACTTCTCGCACAGCACCCGCGAAGCGGCGCGCCTGATCTTCGATCACGGCCTGTGGCCGGCGGCGATGGCGCTGTGGCAGGCCGGTATCGGCGGCGGCCAGGCGGCGCCGCTGGTGGTGCGGCGTGAAGATGCGCGTTGGGTCGAAGGCGGCCTGACGGCGGCGGGCATGTCGGTGCTGAGCCTCGAACTGCTGGCCAAGACGGCTTATAAGATGGGCGGCGTCACCGGCGCGGCGGTGCACGTTTTCAACCGTTGGCAGTGGGCGGAGGCCGACTTTACGCTGAGCGGCAAAAGCGAACGCTTGCCGATCGATGGCATGGCGCTGCGCAACGCCGGCGGCGAATTCAAAACGCTGGCGCGTGGGCAGGTCTACTACCCGCCGACCCAGCGCAACAATGCGGCGGTGACCTACTACAGCGCCGTCGGCACCCTGGCGGAAGTGGCGGTGGATATCGCTACCGGCCAGGTGGAATTGCTGAATCATCACTCGATCATGGAGTGTGGCAACCTGATCGTGCCGGAACTGGTTTCCGGCCAGCTGCAGGGCGGGCTGGCGATGGGCATCGGGCATGCGCTGCACGAATATTTACCGCTGTACGAAGACGGCCCGGGCAACGGCACCTGGAACTTCAACCGTTACCACCTGCCGCGTGCCAGCGACGTGGCGGTATGGAAACAGAGCGGCGACATTTTGCCGGCGCTGTCGGAAACCGATCCGCCGAAAGGCATGGCGGAGGTGGTGATGATCCCGATCGTGGCCGCGCTGGTCAACGCCATCGCCGACGCCACTGGCCACCGTTTCCGTGATTTGCCCGTTCGTGCAGAAAATATTCGTGAGGTATTACAATGAGCATTAAAACCCAGCCGATTTCCCTGACCATCAACGAGAAGCAGTACGGCCCGATCGAGGTGCCGGAAGGCCTGATGATGATCGATTTCCTGCACGAGTATCTTGACCTGACCGGTTCGCGCCTCGGCTGCGGGCAGGGCATTTGCCACGCTTGCGTGGCGATCGTCGATCACCCGAGCGGCACCAGCGAAGAGGTGCGTACTTGCATCACCGGCGCGCATTTCTTCAACGGCAAGAAAGTGCGTACCGTCGAAGGCCACGCCAAGGTGGACGAACAGGGCGAGGTGGTTGAGCTGTCGCCGATCCAGCAGGCGTTTCTGGAGCACTACAGTTTCCAGTGCGGTTACTGCACGCCGGGCTTCGTCAATGCCGCCACCATTTTCGTGGAAAAACTCAAGCGTGAACCGATCGCTCGCGAGCAGCTGGAAAGCGCCATCGAGCAGGCGCTGGACAGCCATATCTGCCGCTGCACCGGCTACGTGCGCTACTACGAAGCGGTGCGCGACGTGGTGCTGAAAACGCCGGGCCTGCTGAAGGAGACGGCGCAATGAAAAAACGTCTCGCAGTGTTGATTGTGCTGGTGGCGATCGTGGTGATTGCGCTGCTGTGGTGGCGGGAAAATCGCCGTTACGATGGCCCGGTGCAGCAGGTGACCGCCGACGCTGAACAGATCGCGCGTGGCCGCTATCTGGCGCAGGCCGCCGACTGCGCCGCCTGCCATACCGCCAGCGGCGGGGCGCCGTTGGCCGGCGGTTACCCGCTGGACACGCCGTTCGGCACCATTTACGGCAGCAACCTGACGCCGTCGGCCGACCACGGCATTGGGCGTTGGACCAAGGACGACTTCTTCCTGGCGCTGACCCAGGGCGTGGCACCGGGCGGACGGCACCTGTACCCGGCAATGCCTTACACCTCGTACAAGGGCATTTCACGCCAGGACGCCGATGACATCTACGCTTACCTGATGACGCGCCCGGCGGTGGACGTCGCCATTCCGGCCAACGAGATGCCGTTCCCGTTCAACCAGCGCATGGCGTTGATCGGCTGGAACCTGCTGTTCCGCAACCAGGATCCGCTGCCGGCCAGTTCGCAGGGCAGTTCGCAGCAATGGCAGCGCGGCCGCTATCTGGCTGACGTGCTGGGCCACTGTGGCGAATGCCACACGCCGCGCGGGGCGCTGGGGCAGATGGATCTCGGCAAGCCGATGCAGGGCGGCGATCTCGGCCGCTTCATGGCGCCGGACATTACGCCGCACGGTCTGGCGCAGCGGGGCTGGACGCCGCAGGACGTCAGCCGTTTCCTCAGCACCGGCCTGGCGCCGCAGGGTTCCGCTTTCAGTGAGATGCACATGGTGGTGGATCTCAGCACCCGTCATTTGACGCCGGAAGACCATCAGGCGCTGGCGCTGTATCTGATGGGCGAGCAGCCGCCGGCGGCAGTGCCGGTGAAAACGGGCCAGGGCAGCGATGCCGGGCGCATGACCTATCTGGATCAGTGCGCCGGCTGTCACGCGCGCGAAGGCGAGGGTAAACCGCACGTCGCACCGGCGATGCGCGATAACGCCACGCTGCGCCAGGTGGACGGCAAGAACCTGATCGTATCGGTGCTGGACGGCCTGCCGGCCCAACAGTTCCCGAACGGTGAGAGCATGCAGAGCATGCCGGGCTTCGGCGAGCGTCTGAGCGATGCCGAAGTGGCGGAACTGGTGAATTACCTGCGCGTGACCTGGGGCGGCTTGCCGGCGGATATCACCGCCGAACAGGTGAAAGCGCTGCGCAAGTAAGCGGCGTTCAGGCGAAAAAAATGGCCCGCATCTGCGGG
>NZ_MJAO01000044.1 GCF_001902635.1 Serratia marcescens
GTCGGATAAAAAAAGCCCCGCTCATTCAGCGGGGCTTTTTGTTGCCGGCTAGCGGCGCATTACAGCGGATCGACCTTCAGGCAGGAGACCGCGTGGCGGAAACTGCCCTCCAGCAGCGGACGCGTCTTGGCGCACTCCGGCCCGGCGATCGGGCAGCGGGTGCGGAACACGCAGCCGGACGGCGGGTTAATCGGCGAAGGCAGTTCCCCTTCCAACAGCTGGATCTGCTTTTCCTTCTCCTTGTCCGGATCCGGGATCGGCACCGCCGACATCAGCGCTTTGGTGTACGGGTGCTGCGGGTTGTGGTACACCTCGTCATAGGTGCCCAACTCCACCGCATGGCCCAGATACATCACCAGCACGCGATCGGAAATGTGCTTCACCACCGCCAAATCGTGGGCGATGAAGATCAATGACAGCCCCATCTCACGCTGCAGTTGCTGCAACAGGTTCACCACCTGCGCCTGAATCGATACGTCCAGCGCAGAGACCGGCTCGTCGCAGATCACCAACTTCGGCTCGAGGATCAGGGCACGCGCGATGCCGATACGCTGGCACTGGCCGCCGGAGAACTCGTGCGGATAGCGGTTGATCAGGTTAGGCAACAGGCCGACCTTCAGCATCATCGCCTTGACCTTGTCCTTCACTTCCTGACGCGGCATTTTCGGGTAGTAGGTACGCAACGGCTCGGCGATGATCTCGCCAATGGTCATGCGCGGGTTGAGCGAAGCCAGCGGATCCTGGAAGATCATTTGGATATCGCTGCGGGTTTTGCGCCAGTCGGCGTCGCTCATGCCCAGCAGATCCTTACCCAACCAGGCGACGCGCCCACTGGTGGCCTTCACCAGGCCGATGAGCGCGCGCGCGAAGGTGGATTTGCCGCAGCCGGACTCGCCGACCACGCCCAGCGTTTCCCCCTCGAACAGCCGCAGCGTAACGCCGTCGACGGCTTTCAGAGTCTTTGACGGCTGCCAAAACCACTGCTTGTCGTCATGAATGTCGAAGTGCACTTTCAGATCGGCCACTTCAAGCAGCACTTTCTTGTCGGTTACCGCTGTCATATCAACGCCTCCACCGGTTTAAAGCAGGCGCGCAGGCGCCCTTCCCCAAATTGCTCCAACGGCGGAGCGCTTGCGCATTGTTCCATGGCGTACGGGCAGCGCGGCTGGAACGGGCAGCCTTTCGGCAACCGCAGCAGGTTCGGCGGGTTGCCGGGGATGGTCAGCAACGATTCGCCTTCGGCGTCGAGGCGCGGCACCGCGTTCAACAGGCCGATGGAGTACGGGTGGCTCGGCTGGTAGAACACCTCGCGCGCGCTGCCGTATTCCATGGTGCGGCCGGCGTACATCACCAGCACCTTGTTGCAGATGCCGGCCACTACGCCCAGGTCGTGGGTGATCATGATGATGGCGGTGTTGAACTCGCGTTTCAGCTCGTTGAGCAACGTCATAATCTGCGCCTGCACGGTCACGTCCAGTGCGGTGGTCGGTTCGTCGGCGATCAGCAGTTTCGGCCGGCACAGCAACGCCATGGCGATCATCACGCGCTGACGCATGCCGCCGGAGAACTCGTGCGGATACATGCGCATGCGCTTGCGCGCTTCCGGCATTTTCACCGCGTCGAGCATGCGCACCGACTCTTCGAAGGCTTCGCTTTTGCTCATTTTCTTATGCAGCATCAGCACTTCCATTAGCTGTTCGCCAACGCGCATATAAGGATTGAGCGAGGTCATCGGGTCCTGGAAGATCATCGAGATCTCTTCGGCCCGCAGCTTGTTAAGCTGATTTTCCGGCAGGTTAAGGATTTCGCGGCCGTTGAATTTGGCCGAGCCGCCGATGCGGCCATTGCTGGCCAACAGGCCCATCAGGGCGAACGCGGTTTGCGACTTGCCGGAACCGGATTCACCGACGATGCCCAGCGTTTCGCCGGCGCGCAGATCGAAGTTCAGATCGTTCACCGCCGTCACGTCGCCGTCCGGGGTAGCGAACGTGACGCGCAGATCTTTCACGTCCAGCAGCGGCGACGTTTTGACGCCGGCGCCGGTTTGCAGTTGAGGATGTTCAATGGTGCTCATGATTGCACTCCTTAACGATCTTTCGGGTCGAGGGCGTCACGCAGGCCATCGCCGATAAAGTTGAAACAGAACAGAGTGACAACCAGGAAACCCGCCGGGAACAGCAGCAACCACGGTGAAACTTCCATTGAGTTGGCGCCGTCGCTGAGCAATGCGCCCCAGCTGCTGAGCGGCTCCTGCGTGCCCAGCCCCAGGAAGCTGAGGAAGGATTCGAACAGGATCATGCTCGGCACCAGCAGTGACGCGTACACCACCACCACGCCGAGCACGTTCGGCACGATATGCCGCAGCACGATATTGCGCGTGGAGACGCCGCACACCAACGCCGCTTCGATGAACTCTTTGCGCTTCAGGCCCAGGGTTTGCCCGCGCACGATACGTGCCATATCCAGCCACGACACCATACCGATCGCCACGAAGATCAATAGGATATTCTGGCCGAAGAAGGTCACCAGCAGGATCACGAAGAACATGAACGGGAAGGAGTTGAGGATCTCCAGCAAACGCATCATCACCGAGTCGACCTTGCCGCCCAGATAGCCGGACATCGCGCCGTACAGAGTGCCGACCACCACCGCCACCAGCGCGGCGGCCACACCGACCATCAGCGAGATTCGCCCGCCGATCGCCACGCGCACCAGCAGGTCACGCCCGGAAGAGTCGGTGCCGAAATAGTGCCCCGATTCGTGGCTTGGCGCGGCGGACATCATCGCCCAGTCGGTATCGTCGTAGGCAAATTGCGACAGCATCGGCGCCAGCACCACAAACAGCGTGATCAACACCAGAATGAACAGGCTGCTGACCGCCGCGCGGTTGTGCATAAAGCGCCGACGCGCGTCTTGCCACAGGCTACGCCCTTCCACTTCCAGCTTTTCGCTGAAGTGTTCCAGAGCCTCGCTGTTCTTTTTAGTCAACATCATTCGCGTGCTCCAGATTAATAACGGATTTTCGGATCGATGACCGCATACAGCACATCGACGATTGCGTTGAACAGAATGGTCAGAGCGCCCACCAGAATGGTCAGGCTCAACACCAGGGAGTAGTCGCGGTTCAGCGCGCCGTTAACGAACAGCTGGCCGATCCCCGGCAGACCGTAGATGGTTTCGATCACCATCGAACCGGTGATGATGCCGACGAACGCCGGCCCCATGTAGGACAGCACCGGCAGCAGCGCCGGCTTCAGCGCGTGGCGGAAAATGATGCGACGCATCGGCAAGCCTTTGGCGCGTGCGGTGCGGATGAAGTTGGAGTGCAGCACTTCAATCATCGAGCCGCGCGTGATACGGGCGATGCTGGCGATATAGGCCAGCGACAGCGCCACCATCGGCAGGATGATGAATTTAGGTGCGCCGCCGTTCCAACCGCCGCCCGGCAGCCATTTCAGCGTGATGGCGAAGATCAGCACCAGCAGCGGCGCCACCACGAAACTGGGTATCACCACCCCGGTCATGGCGAACCCCATCACCGTGTAGTCCCATTTGGTGTTCTGATTCAGTGCGGCGATGACGCCGGCGCTCACGCCCAACACCACCGCCAGCAAAAACGCCGCCAGACCGAGTTTAGCGGAAACCGGGAAAGAGCTGGCGACCAGATCGTTGACCGAATAGTCCTTGTATTTAAAGGATGGGCCAAAGTCTCCCTGCACCAATTGGCCCAGATAATTAAAGTACTGCTTGTAAATAGGGTCGTTGAGGTGATATTTCGCCTCGATATTGGCCATCACTTCTGGCGGCAGCGCGCGCTCACCGGTGAATGGGCTTCCCGGCGCCAGGCGCATCATGAAGAATGAGATGGTGATAAGGATAAATAGTGTCGGGATCGCTTCCAACAAGCGACGAAGTATAAATTTAAGCATTGCCCTAACCCTGTGCGACAGCCTGATGACGGCTTATTATTCTCAACATGGGCCGGCGGCCTGCGCCGCCGGCACTTACCGTATCAATGCTTGATGATGTACAGGTTTTTGTCGTACACGTTATCAAGCGGGTCTTTACCGGTGTAGCCACCGACGTAAGGTTTCACCAAACGGGCGTTCACATAGTAATAAACCGGCACGATGGCGGAATCTTTATCCAGCTGAACTTCCGCTTTCTGATACAGAGCGGCGCGCTCGTCCTTGGTCTTCGCGGTCAACACGTTGGCCATCAGTTTGTCGAACTCGGCGCTCTTATAGTGCGGGGTGTTACTGCTGCTGTCGGACAGCATCATGTTCAGGAACGAGCTTGGTTCGTTGTAGTCGGCACACCAGCCGGCGCGCGACACGTCATAGGTACCCTGATGACGGGTATCCAGGAAGGTTTTCCACTCCTGATTCACCAGTTTCACGTCCACGCCCAGGTTTTTCTTCCAGATAGACGCGGCGGCGATCGCCAGCTTTTTGTGCAGATCGGAGGTATTGTACAGCAGGGAGAAGGTCAGCGGTTTGCCCGGGCCGTAGCCGGCGTCCGCCAGCAGTTTCTTCGCCACTTCGTTGCGTTTTTCCTGCGTCCAGCCGAACCACTCCGGCGCGGTCAGCTTGGCACCGTCGGTGTAAGGCGGCGTAAAGCTGTAGGCCGGCAGATCGCCCTGGTTTTTCACCTTGTTGACGATGATGTCGCGATCCATGCCCAGCTTCAGCGCTTCACGCACGCGAGCATCGGTGAATGGCGCCTTCTGGTTGTTGATTTCATAGTAATAGGTGCACAGGTAAGGATCGACGTGCACCTCTTGCGGGATCTCTTTCTTCAACTTTTGGAACAGCTCGATCGGCATGTTGTTATAGGTCATGTCGATTTCGCCGGTGCGGTAGCGGTTCACGTCGGTCACTTCCGACGAAATAGGCAGGAACGTCACTTTATTGATGATGGTTTTGGCGTTATCCCAGTATTCCGGGTTGCGTTCCAGTACGATGCGTTCGTTGACAATCCAGTCTTTCAGTTTGTAAGCGCCGTTGCTGACGTAGTTGCCCGGCAGCGTCCATTTCTCGCCGAACTTCTCTACCGCGTCTTTGTAAACCGGCTTCATGGCGTAGTGCGGGGTCATTTCAACCAGATAAGGCACCGGCTCGCTCAGGGTCACCTGGAAGGTGTGGTCGTCGATGGCCTTCACGCCCAGCGTCGACTTGTCTTTTTTACCGGCGATGATGTCATCGACGTTTTCCACATGGGCGTACTGCAGGTAGCTGGCGTAAGGTGATGCGGTTTTCGGATCCACCACGCGCTGCCAGCTGTAGACGAAATCTTGCGCCGTGACCGGCTTGCCGTTGGACCATTTGGCGTCTTTACGCAGGTGGAAGGTCCAGACTTTGAAATCCTTGTTATCCCAGCTTTCCGCAACCCCCGGCACGATAGAACCGTTCGGGCTGTTGTTCGCCAGGCCTTCCATCAGATCGCGGGTCACGTTGTTTTCCGGCACGCCCTCGATTTTGTGCGGATCCAGCGACTGCACTTCGGAACCGTTGTTTTTGACGATTTCTTGCTTGTCGGCCAACTGTACGCCCGCAGGGACGTCGGCAGCGAAAGCGCCGGTGGTTGCTGTGATGCCCAGCGCGGCGATAACGCCGGCGGCAAGGAGAGTTTTCTTCGTGATGTTGGTCATACTTATCGACTCCAGTTTTTATTATCACAGGCTCTACGTGGAACCTGCGTTGCCCGTAAGCGGACTCTGTTTCCCGCCGCCGCGGAACGAATGCGGCGGCTGGCCTTCCCCGTATTCCTCACCGGCGTTGCGTGAGGGAATACCCCTTTTTACTGCTTGATAATGTACAGATTTTTAACGTCGGTATAGTCCAGCGGATCTTTGCCGGTAAACCCGCCTACCGTCGGTTTGATCAAACGTGCGCTGACGCGGTAATAAACGGGAACCAACGCCGAATCCTTGTCCAGCTGCGTTTCCGCCTGCTGATAGAGCGCGGCGCGTGCAGCTTCATCCGGCGCCTTCAGCGTGGCGGCCATGATGGCGTCGAACGCCGGGCTCTTGTAGAACACGGTATTGATGCTGCTATTGGAAAGCACCAGGTTCAGGAACGCGCTGGGCTCGTTGTAATCCCCGCACCAGGTGGCGCGTGCCACGTCGTATTGCCCCTGATGGCGGCTTTCCAATGAGGTCTTCCACTCCTGATTACGCAGCGTTACATCGGCGCCGAGGTTCTTCTTCCACATCGAGGCGGCGGCGATAGCCTGTTGTTTGTTTTGATCGGAGGTGTTGTACAACAGCGAGAATTTCAGCGGTTTGGCATCGCTGTAGCCCGCTTCGGCCAGCAGCTTCCTGGCTTCGGCATTGCGTTGTTCCTGGCTCCAACCGGCCCAGGCCGGCGGCGTGAACCGGGCGCCCTCAATAAAGGATGGCGTGAAACTGTAGGCCGGGATCTGCCCCTGGCCCATGATTTTGTTGGCAATGATGTCGCGATCCAGCGTCATCTTCACCGCCGCGCGCACGCGCGGATCGGTGAACGGCGCGCGCTGGTTATTGAGTTCGTAATAGAAGGTGCACAGATAAGGGTTAACGTGCAGCTGCTCGGGAATTTCGCGCTTCATCTTGACGTACAGGTACGGCGGAATGGCGCTGTTGGTGATATCAATCTCGCCGCTGCGGAAACGGTTGACGTCGCTGACCTCAGAAGCGATCGGCAGGAAAGTCGCCTGATTGATCACCGTCTGTTTGTTATTCCAGTAGCTCGGGCTGCGCTCCAGCACGATGCGTTCGTTCACCACCCACTCTTTCAGGCGGTAAGCACCGTTGCCGACATAGTTGGCGGGCAGCGTCCATTTGTCGCCGAATTTCTCCACCACCGCACGCTTTACCGGCTTGAGCGAGGTGTGGCTCAGCATGCTGACAAAATACGGCACCGGCTCACTCAGCGTCACCTGCAGCGTCCGGTCGTCCAGCGCCTTGACGCCGAGGGTCTGCGGGCTCTTCTTGCCGGTCAGGATGTCGTCGATATTCTCAACTTTGGTGTATTGCAGATAGCTGGCGTAGGGTGAGGCGATTTTCGGATCGGCCAGGCGTTGCCAACTGTAGACGAAGTCGTTCGCGGTCACCGGGCTGCCATCGCTCCACACCGAGTCGGGACGCAGGTGGAAAGTCCACTGTTGATAATTCTGGTTTTCCCAACTCGCCGCCGCCGCCGGCACCACATGCCCGTTGGCGTCGGTGCTCACCAGCCCTTCCAGCAGATTAAGAATGATATTGCTTTCCGGTGCGCCCTCGACCTTATGCGGGTCCAATGAAGCCACTTCACTGCCGTTGTTGATCACAATATTTTGCTGCTGCGCCAATTGAACGCCGGCCGGAACCTCCGCCGCCACGCTGTTATTTACGGTGCCGACGCTCAGCACGCCGCTAATCAACAAAGTCAAAGAGGTCTGCTTCAGGGTTTGCTGCATAATCGAGGCTCCTTTTCACCGACAAGCATCGCTTATCGAAGTTTGTGAAGTGTTTATAAGAATTCTAAATAAACGGATACCAGCAAAAATCATTCCCGTTTTTATGGCGCATTTCAGTTAATTGACCACGAGAAAGTTGCTCGGAAATTAGCAGAAGCCAAATTCCATAGCCAATAAATTTTACAAAAATGTTAAGCAATTCTCTTTTATCGCACGAAGCCCAATCCGCCCCCGGCGCTCGGGGAGAGAGGAGATCAAATTCATAACATTGATTTTAAAAAGAAAAAACCAAAATTCGTTTCGTTTGAAACCATCAGCGCGATCTCGGCGCCGCACAAAGAAACATTCAGTTAACAATCCAGCCATTCAAAGAACAAACACCTGCCTACAGGCGGTTAATCACTAATAACACCTGGATGAAAGTGAGACAAGCCCCACAGAATGATGTGATTAATTTAACAACAACGTGACCGTTGAATGGGGATGAAAAGCGCGAAAACAGGGGAGGAAAAGTGTTTGAAATAACGCTTAGCGTTTTTTTTGAGCAGCAACATGAGATTTATGCAACATAAGAGTGCAACGGCATAAATTTTATTCATCCTGTGCACTATAATAATGCGAACTAATAAATAATTTAAACTTTAAAATTAATTTTAGCCGCGCCCCAAATCAACGCGCGGCTAAACGTGTGGCATTACAACAGGCCGGGGAATATCGCTTTAATTCCGGTAACGATAAACTCGATCCCCAGCGCCATCAGCAACAGACCCATGATACGGGTGACCACGTTGATACCGGTTTGCCCCAGCAAACGCACCAACAGCGGCGCAGCGCGAAACAGCAACCAGCAGCTGAAGGCAAACAGCGCGATCGCCACCGTAAAGCCGAGCAGGTTTTGCCAGTTGTGGTAGCGGGAACTCCAGACGATGGTGGAACTGATCGCCCCCGGCCCCGCCATCAGCGGCAGCGCCAGCGGCACCACGCCGATGCTTTCGCGGATCGCGCTTTCCGATTTCTCCTGTTTGTTCTGCTTGTCTTCCCCCAGCTTGCCGCTGATCATCGACATGGCGATGGTCACCACCAGAATGCCGCCGGCGATGCGGAACGAATCGATAGAGATGCCGAACATCCGCAAGATCCCTTCACCCAGAAACAGCGAGGTCCACAGAATGATGGCGACTGACAGGTTGGCGGTCAGGTTGGTTTTATTGCGCCCCGCCTCCGCCTGGTAACTGGTCATGCTGATAAACACCGGCAAAATGCCCACCGGGTTCACCAGCGCAAACAGACCGACAAAGAACTTGATAAAGCCGGAAAGATCCAACAGAGATTGGCCCACAGATGGCTCCGCATTAATCGCTATAAAAAGGTGTGCTGCCTACGCGCGCTAATGTAATGGAATTGGCGCGGGTAATCCATCCGGCCTGGCAGCATTTTTGACTGTCAGCAAGTTAGGCAACAAAACAAATGCCCTTTGTTAAAGTGATGTATGGCCTTTTGATTTTTTATGTTGGAAAAAGAGTCCTTGCTCACAGTTATCAAGAATGATTCCCAACACCACCAAGCTGAAAGGTGTCAGCTTGCACTTTTCATGATTTAGATCACAAATCAACTACCCAACAGTAGGTAAGCTCTTAGTCGTAGTCAGGAGTAGAACAATGTTGGCGACAACATGGCCGGTTCCGTTCTTCTCACTGCCTCCCCCTCCGGTTGGCGTAGGGTGAAGCTCTTTAAGCAAATCAGCAGCATGCGAAGAAATAACGTGGAAAAACCCCGGTTTTTACATCACCGCTTATTCCCGTTATGGCTATACTAGTGGCTCGCACGGCTTATTTACTGAAAGAGTTTAACATTATCAGGAGAGCATTATGGCTGTAACGAATGTCGCTGAACTGAACGAGCTAGTCGCACGTGTCAAAAAAGCCCAGCGCGAATATGCCAACTTCACTCAAGAGCAAGTGGACAAAATTTTCCGCGCTGCCGCCCTCGCCGCTGCTGATGCCCGTATCCCGCTGGCCAAAATGGCCGTGGAAGAATCCGGAATGGGTATCGTCGAAGATAAAGTGATCAAAAACCACTTCGCTTCCGAATACATCTACAACGCCTATAAAGACGAAAAAACCTGCGGCATCCTGTCCGAAGACGACACTTTCGGTACCATCACCATCGCCGAACCTATCGGCCTGATTTGCGGTATCGTCCCTACCACCAACCCAACTTCTACCGCGATCTTTAAAGCGCTGATCAGCCTGAAAACCCGTAACGGCATCATCTTCTCCCCGCATCCGCGTGCGAAGAACGCCACGAATAAAGCCGCCGATATCGTGCTGCAGGCCGCTATTGCCGCCGGTGCGCCGAAAGACATCATCGGTTGGATCGATCAGCCTACCGTCGAGCTGTCCAACCAGCTGATGCACCACCCTGACATCAACCTGATCCTGGCCACCGGTGGCCCGGGCATGGTGAAAGCCGCTTACAGCTCCGGTAAACCGGCGATCGGCGTCGGCGCCGGCAATACGCCGGTCGTGGTAGACGAAACTGCGGATATCAAGCGCGTGGTCGCGTCTATCCTGATGTCCAAAACCTTCGATAGCGGCGTCATCTGCGCCTCCGAGCAGTCGGTCATCGTCGTTGACTCCGTCTATGATGCGGTGCGCGAACGCTTCGCCTCCCACGGCGGCTACCTGCTTCAAGGCAAAGAGCTGAAGGCGGTGCAGGACATTATCCTGAAAAACGGCGGCCTGAATGCGGCCATCGTGGGCCAGTCCGCGCCGAAAATCGCCGAGATGGCGGGCATCAAAGTGCCGGCCAATACCAAAGTGCTGATCGGCGAAGTGAAACTGGTCGACGAAACCGAACCTTTCGCGCATGAAAAACTGTCGCCGACCCTGGCAATGTATCGCGCCAAAGACTTCGAAGACGCCGTCGCCAAAGCCGAAAAACTGGTCGCCATGGGCGGTATCGGTCACACCTCTTGCCTGTACACCGACCAGGATAACCAAACGGCTCGCGTCGCCTACTTCGGCGATAAAATGAAAACGGCTCGCATCCTGATCAACACCCCGGCCTCCCAGGGCGGTATCGGCGACCTGTATAACTTCAAACTCGCGCCTTCGCTGACGCTGGGTTGCGGTTCCTGGGGTGGTAACTCCATCTCTGAAAACGTCGGACCAAAACACCTGATCAACAAGAAAACTGTAGCGAAGCGAGCAGAAAACATGTTGTGGCACAAACTTCCGAAATCGATCTACTTCCGCCGTGGCTCCCTGCCTATCGCGCTGGAAGAAGTGGCGACCGACGGGGCGAAACGCGCCTTCATCGTGACCGACCGTTTCCTGTTCAACAACGGCTATGCCGACCAGATCACCAAGGTTCTGAAATCACACGGCATCGAAACCGAAGTGTTCTTCGAAGTAGAAGCCGATCCGACGCTGAGCATCGTGCGCAAAGGCGCCGAGCAGATGAACTCCTTCAAGCCGGACGTCATCATCGCGCTGGGCGGCGGTTCGCCGATGGACGCCGCGAAAATCATGTGGGTGCTGTACGAACATCCTGAAACCCACTTCGAGGATCTGGCGCTGCGCTTCATGGACATCCGCAAGCGTATCTACAAGTTCCCGAAAATGGGCGTGAAAGCGAAAATGATCGCCATCACCACCACCTCAGGCACCGGTTCGGAAGTGACACCGTTCGCGGTCGTGACCGACGACGCCACCGGGCAGAAATACCCGCTGGCCGACTATGCGCTGACCCCGGACATGGCGATTGTCGACGCCAACCTGGTGATGAACATGCCGAAATCCCTGTGCGCCTTCGGCGGCCTGGATGCGGTTACCCACGCGCTGGAAGCCTATGTTTCGGTACTGGCGAACGAATACTCCGACGGCCAGGCGCTGCAGGCGCTCAAACTGTTGAAAGAGTATCTGCCGGCCAGTTATAAAGAAGGCGCGAAAAACCCGGTCGCCCGTGAACGTGTGCACAACGCCGCCACCATCGCCGGTATCGCCTTTGCCAACGCCTTCCTCGGGGTTTGTCACTCCATGGCGCACAAGCTGGGTTCGGAGTTCCACATTCCGCACGGCCTGGCCAACGCCATGCTGATTTCCAACGTCATTCGCTACAACGCGAACGACAACCCGACCAAGCAGACGGCCTTCAGCCAGTACGACCGCCCACAGGCGCGCCGCCGCTACGCTGAAATCGCCGACCACCTCGGCCTGAGCGCACCGGGCGACCGCACCGCGCAGAAGATTGAGAAACTGCTGGCCTGGCTGGACGAGCTGAAAACCGAGTTGGGCATCCCAACCTCCATCCGTGAGGCGGGCGTGCAGGAAGCGGACTTCCTGGCGAAAGTCGACAAGCTGTCGGAAGACGCTTTCGACGACCAATGCACCGGTGCCAACCCACGCTATCCGCTGATTGCCGAACTGAAGCAAATCATGCTGGATACCTTCTACGGCCGCGAGTTCAACGAAGCGGTGGAAGAGGACGCAGCCGCCCCGGTTGCAGCTAAAGCGCCGGCAAAGAAGGCCAAAAAATAACGGTTTACTGAACCGATAAAAAAACCCGCCGAACGGCGGGTTTTTTATTGTGGCCGACGCGCCTTTTTCTTGTCCCGGCGCCAAAACGCCTCAGCGGGCCATAGCGCGACTTTATGCCCTACTCCTGAGCGTGAATCGCCTCTTTATAATGCTTGCGGCAGACGGAGACATAGCTCTCATTACCGCCAATCACGACCTGCTCGCCGGCGTGCATCGCCTTACCGTTCTCATCCAACCGCAGCACCATATTGGCTTTGCGCCCGCAGTGGCAGATGGTTTTCAATTCCACCAGCTTGTCGGCCCAGGCCAGTAAATATTGGCTGCCGTTAAACAGCTCGCCGAGAAAATCGGTACGCAGACCGTAGCACAATACGGGAATGTCCAGTTGGTCCACCACATCGCACAATTGCTCAACCTGCGCTTTGGTCAGGAACTGGCTCTCATCCAGCAACACGCAATGCACCGGTTGCTGTTGATGCTCTTGCTGAATCATCGCGTACAGCATCGAGTCGTTGTTATAAAGCTGGGCCTGCGAGGACAAACCGATGCGCGAGCTGACTTTGCCTACGCCAAAGCGGTGATCGATCTCGGCGGTGAACACCAGCGTGCGCATACCGCGTTCTTGATAGTTATATGAAGACTGTAGCAACGCGGTGGACTTGCCGGCATTCATCGCAGAGTAATAAAAATAAAGTTGAGCCATGGCCCCGCAACTCCGATGGTATAAGAAATATTCAAATGTTGATTAGGACGGCAAGTGTACCATAACCCGCACGCCTGCTCAGCCCAAAGCGAGCGAATATTGTGTTCGCCGTAATAATGCGCTTTCGAGCGAAACATATCGTTCTGTCGACATGTTCTTTTTACAGCTATTTACAGGATAATGTATGCCTGTCATCACTATTAATTCTTGCTAATGGTTAAGGCCGAACATTCGCCCATTAATGCCCAGCCCGCCTTTACTCGGCGCAGGCGCGGCGGCCAAGACGGAGCACCTGCCTATTATACTTCCGGCCAATGCCGGGCATTTAATCGCCTTAGCCGATTCCCCCGGCGTTTCCTGACACGATCTTTACCTATATACCCCTAAGGTTTACAATGTCTGCCGTCGCATGACGTGATTAAACCCACAGAACTCATTGTAATAATGATATAAATTACAACTATAACTTATCGATGAAAGCCTTGCGGCGCGCGACCTTTAAAGCAAGTTTGCTGAAATTTTGACTTAAGCAAGGTGATGGTAATAGTTAACAGCCCTTCCTATTATTCGTCGGTCTGTTCCGATTAATGGATTCTTTAAAGGTAAATTTGAGTATTCAAACCAATTTGGCTATTGCAGAAAAGAAAAGAGCACTCTATTATTATCGAGACGCCCCCCACCAATATAATTTGAGACTAGGACAATGAGCGAAGCATTAAAGATTTTGAACAACATCCGCACTCTGCGCGCCCAGGCAAGAGAATGCACGCTGGAAACGCTGGAAGAAATGCTCGAGAAACTGGAAGTTGTTGTGAACGAACGTCGCGAAGAAGACAGCCAGGCTCAAGCAGAAATCGAAGAACGTACTCGTAAACTGCAGCAATATCGCGAAATGCTGATTGCTGACGGTATCGACCCGAATGAACTGCTGCAAACTATGGCTGCCAACAAGGCTGCCGGCAAAGCGAAGCGTGCAGCACGCCCAGCTAAATACCAATATAAAGATGAAAACGGTGAGCTGAAAACTTGGACCGGCCAAGGCCGTACTCCTGCGGTGATTAAGAAAGCTATCGAAGAGCAAGGTAAATCTCTGGACGATTTCCTGCTGTAATAGCGACTCAGTCCGTATCTGAAAGGCTCCCTTCGGGGGGCCTTTTCATTTTTAACGCTTATAGACTTAGCGCCGCCTTCCCCTCACGCTCTTAGTAAATATCTTAATAACGGTACATACCGGTTTTCCGTCGAGACATGAAATAGCGGCGAAAAAAAAGGGCCCTGAGGCCCCTTTATCACGCTTACCACGTTCATTTATTGAACTTGATAGAACGCCTTATACCAGTCAACAAAGTGCTGCACACCCTCTTCAACGCTGGTTTCCGGCTTAAAACCAATGTCGCGATAAAGCTCTTCCGTGTCCGCACTGGTATCCATCACATCGCCAGGCTGCATCGGCAGCATATTTTTACTGGCGGTGACACCTAATGCTCGCTCCAACGCGCTGATATATTCCATCAACTTAACCGGGGTGTTATTGCCGATATTATAAACATGGTACGGCGCAGAGCTGGTCGCCGGCGATCCCTGCTCAACGGTCCATGACGGATCCGCTTGCGGAATAACCGCTTGCAACCGCACTATCGCCTCGGCGATATCATCGATGTAAGTAAAATCGCGGTGCATTTCACCGTGGTTATATACGTCGATGCTCTCCCCCGCCAATATGGCTTTGGTAAACTTGAACAGCGCCATATCCGGGCGCCCCCAAGGGCCATAGACGGTAAAGAAACGCAGCCCGGTCGTCGGGAGACCGTATAAATGGGAATAGCTGTGCGACATCAGCTCGTTGGCTTTTTTCGTTGCCGCATACAATGACACCGGATGATCGACAGAGTCTTCGGTGGCAAACGGCAGTTTACGATTCAGGCCATATACCGAGCTGGAAGAAGCGTAAAGCAAATGCTCGACCTTGTTATGGCGGCAACCTTCCAGGACGTTTAAATGACCGATCAGGTTAGCGTCCGCATAAGCCAATGGGTTTATCAGCGAATAGCGTACCCCGGCCTGAGCGCCCAAATGAATGACACGCTGGAACTGATGTTCGGCAAACAATGCCGCCATGCCTTCGCGATCGGCCAAATCCAGCTTGATAAAGCGGAATCCCGGCTTATCCGCCAGCAAATCGAGACGGGCCGTTTTCAGGCCCACGTCATAATAATCATTCAGGTTATCAATACCGATAACCTGATGCCCGGCGGTCAACAAACGCTCTGCAACGTGATAACCAATAAACCCTGCGGCGCCTGTAACCAGGAATTTCATGCCCACTCCTTAAATAACCGGCTTAATCGACGCACCGCGACCAATCGCGTAATAGGTGAAGCCGCGGCTTTCCAAACGCTCCGGATCGTACAGGTTGCGGCCATCGAAGATCACCGGCTGTTTCAATGCCTTTTTAATCACGTCGAAGTCCGGTGCACGGAAGTTCTGCCACTCGGTGCAAATCACCAAAGCGTCAGCCCCCTGCAACGCAGCTTCTTTGGTGCCCATCAGCTTCAGATCGTCACGCTGGCCGTAGATGCGCTGAACTTCGTTCATCGCTTCCGGATCGTAGGCCTGGACGCTGGCGCCGGCGGCCCACAGTTGCTCCATCAGCACGCGGCTGGACGCTTCGCGCATATCATCGGTGTTCGGCTTAAAGGCCAGGCCCCACAGCGCGAAGGTTTTACCCTTCAGATCGCCGCCGAAGTAGTCGTTGATAAAGCTGCTCAGCTTGTTTTTCTGCTGATAGTTAACCTGCTCCACCGCTTGCAGCAGCTTCGGCTGATAGCCGATCTGTTCCGCCGTGCGGATCAGCGCCTGCACGTCTTTCGGGAAGCAAGAACCGCCGTAGCCGCAGCCAGGGTAGATAAAGTGATAACCGATACGCGAGTCAGAACCGATGCCCTGACGCACTTTCTCAATATCTGCGCCCAGCATTTCCGCCAGGTTGGACATTTCGTTCATAAAGCTGATCTTGGTCGCCAGCATGCAGTTGGCGGCGTATTTGGTCAGCTCCGCGCTGCGAATATCCATCGTGATCATGCGATCGTGATTGCGGTTGAACGGCTCGTACAGCTCGCGGATAGGCTCGATCACATCTTTGTTGTCGGTACCGATCACGATGCGCTCAGGACGCATGCAGTCCGCCACCGCAGCCCCTTCTTTCAGGAACTCCGGGTTGGAGACCACGTCGAACGGCATGTTGCTGCCGCGCTTCGCCAGCGTTTCAGTCATCACCTGGCGAACCTTGTCCGCCGTACCGACCGGCACGGTGGATTTGTCGATCACCACTTTGCGATCGGTCATATGCTCAGCGATGGTGCGTGCAACCGCGGTTACGTATTGCAGGTCGGCGGAACCGTCTTCATCCGGCGGCGTGCCGACGGCAATGAACTGGATGTTCCCGTGCGCAACACCCGCCTTGGCATCGGTAGTGAAATGCAGGCGACCGGCTTCATAGTTTTGCTGCACCAACGGCGTCAGGCCCGGTTCAAAAATAGGGATATTCCCCTTTTTCAGGTTTTCGACTTTTCGCTCGTCGACGTCAATACACATAACGTCATGGCCGACTTCAGCCAGCACGGCGGCCTGCACCAGACCCACATAGCCAATACCAAAAACGGTTACTTTCATGGGAAAATCCTAGTTTTCAAATTAAGACGAAAAATCACTCAATTATTTCTTTTCAGCGGCAACAACCTGCTGCAGCCACTGGGAAAATTCTTTACCCAGGCTGGCGTGGCGCATGCCGTACTCCACAAAGGCTTGCATATAGCCCAGCTTGTTACCGCAGTCATGGCTCACGCCTTTCAGGTGATAAGCTTCCACCGTTTCCTGCTGCATCAACATCTCGATACTGTCGGTCAGTTGAATTTCATCGCCGGCGCCTGGAGGCGTTTTCGCCAACAGCGGCCAGATATCGGCAGACAGCACGTAGCGGCCGACGATTGCCAGGTTGGATGGCGCCTTCTCCGGGGAAGGTTTCTCAACCACGCTGACCATCGGCGCGCTTTCACCCGGCTGCAGGTCGATCCCCTTACAGTCAGCCACGCCGTAGTTTCCGACATCTTTATGCGGCACGGGTTCAACCATGATCTGGCTTACGCCGGTTGCTTCGAAACGCTGCAGCATTTCATGCAGGTTGTCTTTTTTCGGATCTGCGCTGTATTCATCGAGGATCACATCCGGCAGCACCACGGCCACCGGCTCATCACCCACCATCGGGTAAGCGCACATAATAGCGTGCCCCAGGCCTTTGGCATTCCCTTGACGAACTTGCATCACGGTAACGCCTTTCGGGCAGATCGACTGCACTTCGTCCAACAATTGGCGCTTGACGCGTTTTTCCAACATCGCTTCCAGTTCGAAACTGGTATCAAAATGGTTTTCGATCGAGTTCTTGGAGGAGTGGGTAACCAGCACAATCTCGTTAATCCCTGCTGCAATACACTCATTGACAACGTATTGGATCAGCGGTTTATCAACCAACGGCAGCATTTCTTTCGGAATGGCTTTGGTGGCCGGTAACATCCGCGTACCCAAGCCTGCAACCGGGATGACGGCTTTTCTGACTTTGTGATTTACAGCAGGCATTATTTCCTCTCTTAAAGCTAAAATGCTCATTTTATGAGCTTGGGCTCGATATAAAAAAACCTTCGGAGTATACCAGCTTATGCACAACGAGCATTAGCCAGAACACAAATAGAAAACATTTAGGACTATTACCCGATCTCATAATCAGAAGAATAAATAAGCGATTTAATTGCCGCTAAATGAATAGCCTAAGATGTCGCCGGCCAGTTATTCAGCACTCAGCATCAGCCGCAATCTTCCACCGCTGCCCCAGACCTGACATTGCCAGGCGGCGCAGCGTTGACTGATCTGGTTCATGTAGGTGGCACCCAGCGTGCCCAGCGGCACGCCGTTGTTCAGCTGGATCTGATTGTCGCCGGTATTGACGTTGGCATGCAGCCCGGCGGAAACCAGGATCAGGTTTTTATTTTCGGCGTGATAATATCCCAGCAGCAGCGGGAATTGGCCTTCCAATTTCCCCTGCCGCAATAATTGATTAACCTGCTTTAACAATGCCGACATTTGCGGCAAACGGTGTTGCTGATTAGCCAGATGGTCTTGCAGCAGCCCATTAAATAATGCGCGCAACAACAATGCCGCCATTACGCCATTATCACCGGCGCGCGTGACGTCCAGACAATAGAACGCCAGGTCTTTTTCCGACAGGGCCGCAATGTCCAGCACCAAACCGGGATTTTCACCCGTGGTTAACTGCCGATAATTGATCCGGCAATGCGCAATGGTCTGCTGTACCGGCGGCTGCAGCTGTTTAAGCAGTTTGACGGCTTCGGAAGGATTCTTGCTCAGCGCATCCCAGTCTTGAAACAGTTCAACTTCTTCGATCGCCTGGGAGGTGAACATATTGGGATATAAACACGCCAGCACCGCTTCGCGCAGGCGATTGAGATCGGTCAGCGGTTTCAGCAGCACATCCTGCACCCCCAACCGCAGCACCTTGGCGATATCAGCCATCTTGTCGGTGGCGGAGATTACCAGCACCGGGATCTGCACCCCTTGCAGCCGCAGGTGTTCAACGAATTCGATGCCGCCCATTTCCGGCATCGCGAGATCACACAGAATCAGGTCAGGCTTGAGGTCGTCCACGGCACTCAGCGCCTGCAAACCGTTGGTCGCCTCGCGAGTTTCAGCGCCCAGCGAAGTCAAATAACCGACAAGCACGGAACGAAAAACCTGTTCGTCCTCAACGATCAAAATGCGCTTGTGAGTGAGTGGTAATGCCATCAGCCGAGCCTCATCCCTTTCCATAGTGTAATAGTGGCTCAAAAAGGTCACTTATGCTCGTCTGAAACAGACCGACCGCGCATTGCCAACCGAGAACCGAGAATTATCTATTTTTTATCAACGGCAACAACCGATCCAGTTGTTTTTCCACTGCCCGCAATCCAGACTCAATCGCTTCATCGGCGCGGTGGAAATCCAGCGTCGAAATTTGCGGGCAATAGGGCTGGATCAGCACGTCCGGCGGATCACTCGCCATCCGGTTGCGCTTCAGGCGATTTTCCAGCATTTGAATCGACGTGCCCATAATCTCCATCGCCGTCGGCGCCGTCGTTGGCTTGCGCTGCCGCATTCTGCCGACCCGCTCCCGCAGACGCCCGCGCCAGGTGTCGGCGGGCGCATCGTCCTCGCTGTCCTCTTCAATACGCACCGAGAACAGATCCTGCTGCATCAGGTGCGCATCATGCTGCAAATCGACGGCGATGACGATATCGGCGCCCAACGCCCGGCACAGCGATACCGGCACCGGATTGACCACCGCGCCGTCCACCAGCCAATAACCGTCGGCCCACACCGGTGCCAATAGGCCGGGCATGCTGCAAGAAGCGCGCACCGCCTGATGAATATCACCTTCGGTCATCCACAGCTCGCGACCGGTGCTGAGATTGGTCGTCACGGCGCCGAATTTCAGCGCGCATTCTGCGATGTCATTGACCTTCAATAACTGCCCGACGGCGTTGAACACACGCTCGCCGCGCAACAAACCGCCGCGTTGCCAGGAAAAATCCATCAGGCGGATCACATCCCAATAGCTGAACGATCGCACCCATTGCTCCATTGCCGGCAGATGATGGCTGGCAAACGCTGCGCCCACCAACGCGCCGACAGAGCATCCGGCAACAATATCGACCTCAACCCCCAGCTTCTTTAACGCATTGATCACGCCGATATGCGCCCAGCCCTTGGCCGATCCCGCGCCCAACGCCAGTCCGATTTTGATTTGCCGCATAGCGCCATCCTCTCGGTGAAGGGTTTTCTCTGCTTTTAGGGTAGATTGTCACTGACGAATGTTGTTAGGTAACATATGCGCTAAATTCATTTTCTGCTTCGCCTTCTCAGGAGTTATTTTGCCCGAATCATGCCCATGCGGCAGCGGACTGACGTATAACGCGTGCTGCGGCCCTTTTATCAGCGGCAGTCAGCCTGCGCCAACGCCTGGCCGGCTGATGCGTTCACGCTTCACCGCCTACGTTAACCATAACGTCGACTATCTGATCGCCACCTGGCACCCCGACTGCGGTGCCGATGCATGGCGCAATGCGATCGTCGACAGCTTTAAAAACACCGAATGGCTGGGCCTGACGGTCGTGGAAGAGAGCACCGGTCATGAGCCGGACGAAGGCTTCGTCGAGTTCATCGCCCGCTTCACCGATGGCGAAAGCGGTGAACCACAGGCGATGCATGAGCGTTCACGCTTCCTTCGCCGCGATCAACGTTGGTATTATATCGACGGCACCAAACCCCAGCCTGGCAGAAATGCGATTTGTCCCTGCGGCTCAGGGAAAAAATATAAGAAGTGCTGCGGGCGCTAGCCGGCCGGTACTTCATGTTTACGCCTGCGCAGACAGGCCGTTCAGTATCAGACAGGATCCTCACGCCCATGCCACACCAAAATGTACAACGAAAAGTGTTACGCACCATCTGCCCGGACGCCAAAGGGCTGATCGCTAAGATCACCAACATCTGTTACAAGCACGAGCTCAATATCGTGCAGAATAATGAATTCGTCGATCACCGCACCGGGCGTTTCTTCATGCGTACCGAGCTGGAAGGCATTTTCAACGATAACACCCTGCTGGCCGATCTGGACGGCGCGCTGCCGGAAGGTTCGCTGCGCGAGCTGCACAGCACCGGGCGCCGGCGCATCGTGGTGCTGGTCACCAAAGAGGCCCACTGCCTGGGCGATCTGTTGATGAAAAGCGCCTATGGCGGCCTCGACGTCGAGATCGCCGCCGTAATCGGTAACCACGACACGCTGCAATCGCTGGTGGAACGCTTCGATATTCCATTCCATCTGGTGAGCCATGAAGGATTGACGCGCGAACAGCACGATCGTGAAATGACGGCCAAGATCGATCAGTATCAGCCGGATTACGTGGTGCTGGCCAAATATATGCGCGTGCTGACGCCGGCCTTCGTACAGCATTATCCGAATCAGGTGATCAACATTCACCATTCGTTCCTGCCGGCGTTTATCGGTGCACGTCCTTATCACCAGGCCTATGAGCGTGGGGTGAAAATCATCGGCGCCACCGCGCACTACGTTAATGACAATCTCGACGAAGGCCCGATCATCATGCAGGATGTGATTCACGTCGATCATACCTATTCCGCCGAAGATATGATGCGTGCCGGCCGCGACGTAGAGAAGAATGTGCTCAGCCGCGCGCTGTATCAAGTGCTGGCGCAGCGCGTCTTCGTCTACGGCAATCGCACCGTTATTCTGTAATCGCTCAATAAACCGGTGCATTTCGTTCAGGGATGCACCACCAAGAATAAAAAAACGGCAAACGATTCATTTTCTGCATTTCAATGCTTTACACATGCGCTTCATTTGATATGATGCGCCCCGCTTACCGAGACAGCGCTCTCGCAAGCAAGGCCAGTTAAATAGCCATAGGTAATATGGTGGGGTTCCCGAGCGGCCAAAGGGAGCAGACTGTAAATCTGCCGTCACTGACTTCGAAGGTTCGAATCCTTCCCCCACCACCATCTTTTCGTTACTGATGCGCATTGAGTTAAAGCGAGTCAGAAAGGGAAGGATAACGCGCTCTGGCGCGGCCCAAAGGGTGAGGAACGAA
>NZ_MJAO01000045.1 GCF_001902635.1 Serratia marcescens
CTGCTCCGGCGGAGGTTTTTTTTGCCCGTTTTTTGGCAAAAGTGACTGTTATAGGTATTTAAGTTCGTTTTTGTAATGAGTCGACTGTTTTGTTGATTTTTAAGCGCGATTGAAAAGAGAGTTTGGCCGGGTTTAAGACGCTGAGATTGTTTTTTGAGCAATAAGAATGAATGAGTTAAAGGCCTGGAATTTATAGGGGTATTTTGTTAGCTTATGGCGGTCGTTTTTGCGGCTTAATTTGAGGAAAATTGTTAAAGGCCCACACTTTTTTTGAGGATTTATACTGAAAACGTGTCCTGGATCAAAAAAATACCCCTAGGTAGTGAGTGGAAGAACAGGGAATTCCTGAGACAATGGTATAGTAAAACTGAAATGTGCATGTTGGTTTATATCTATCTGTTTCTACACAAAAATTAACTGACACGATTTAGCCGGTCCCTGGCGCATCAAATGTTAATCAAATGATACGTATGTAAACTAGTGTGTAGATACTTTTGTCAAAGTTGACAAAAGGTTATAGAAAGGAGTAAAAAGCCCACAGAAAAACGCTGCCTAACTCGCTGTAAAAGCAGTTTGTTTGTGTGGTTATTTATCCTTCCCTTAAATCGATGTGGCGCACTAACTGCCGGTGACAAGAGCAGCGCGATCGACGCCACTTTTGATGAGTAAGCATAGAGTATGTCAACAACCACTGAAGTTATCGCTCATCACTGGGCGTTCGCCGTATTTCTCGTCGTGGCTATCGGGCTCTGCGGCTTAATGCTGCTGGGTGCGTTCTTCTTGGGCGGGAGAGCCCGGGCGCGCGCCAAACACACCCCGTTTGAATCAGGCATCGACTCGGTCGGTACGGCGCGCATGCGCTTGTCCGCCAAGTTCTACCTGGTGGCCATGTTCTTCGTTATTTTCGACGTTGAAGCCTTATACCTGTACGCCTGGTCGGTCTCGATCCGCGAGAGTGGCTGGGTAGGCTTTATCGAAGCCGCCATTTTCATTTTGGTGCTCTTGGCCGGTCTGGTTTATCTGGTGCGCGTTGGCGCGTTGGATTGGACTCCGGCGCGTTCCCAACGCCGCAGCAAACCGGGCACTATCACCAACACCAACAGTCATCCGCAGTAACAGCGAGGCATTAAGATGGACTATACGCTCACCCGCATAGACCCGAACGGTGAGAACGACCGTTATCCCCTGCAAAAACAGGAGATCGTCGCCGATCCCCTGGAACAACAGGTCCACCGCACGGTTTACATGGGTAAACTCGAACATGCGCTGCATGACATGGTGAACTGGGGGCGTAAAAACTCTATTTGGCCGTATAACTTCGGCCTTTCGTGCTGTTACGTGGAGATGGTGACGTCGTTTACCGCCGTTCACGACGTGGCGCGTTTCGGTGCGGAAGTGTTGCGCGCCTCCCCGCGCCAGGCCGACCTGATGGTGGTGGCCGGCACCTGCTTTACCAAGATGGCCCCGGTCATCCAACGCCTGTACGAGCAGATGCTGGAACCGAAATGGGTGATCTCGATGGGCGCCTGCGCCAACTCCGGCGGCATGTACGACATCTACTCCGTGGTGCAGGGCGTGGACAAGTTCCTGCCGGTCGACGTGTACATTCCCGGTTGCCCGCCGCGTCCGGAAGCCTACATGCAAGCGCTGATGCTGCTGCAAGAATCCATCGGCAAAGAACGCCGCCCGCTGTCGTGGGTTGTCGGCGATCAGGGCGTTTACCGCGCCAATATGCAGTCTGAAAGAGAGCGTAAACACGGCGAGCGTATCGCGGTGACCAACCTCCGGACGCCTGACGAGATTTAAGACGTTCATTTAACGTCCATCTTAGTGCGCTATTGGTTAACACAGCGAAAAGTGAAACTTGCGGCGAATAACCCTTTAGTGTGGTGAAAAAAAATTATGACAGATTTGACGACGCACGACGCCTTGCCTGCCTGGCAGACCCGAGATCACCTTGACGACCCGGTGATCGGCGAACTGCGCAACCGTTTTGGGCCGGAAGCCTTTACTGTTCAGGCCACCCGCACCGGCATGCCCGTGGTATGGGTAAAACCTGACCAGTTACTGGAAGTAATGACGTTCCTGAGAAAACAGCCGAAGCCGTATGTCATGCTGTTCGATCTGCATGGCGTGGACGAACGTCTTCGCACCCACCGCGACGGCCTGCCCGCTGCGGATTTCTCCGTTTTCTACCATCTGATTTCCATCGAGCGCAACCGCGACATCATGCTGAAAGTGGCGCTGTCTGAAAAAGACCTGCACGTGCCCACAGCGACCAAGGTGTTCCCGAACGCCAACTGGTATGAGCGCGAGACCTGGGAAATGTTCGGCATTACCTTCGATGGCCACCCGCACCTGTCGCGCATCATGATGCCGCAGACTTGGGAAGGGCACCCGCTGCGTAAGGACTACCCGGCGCGCGCCACCGAATTCGATCCTTTCGTGTTGACCAAACAGAAAGAAGATCTGGAGATGGAAGCGCTGACCTTCAAGCCGGAAGACTGGGGCATGAAGCGCGGCACCGAGAACGAGGACTTCATGTTCCTCAACCTCGGCCCGAACCACCCGTCTGCGCACGGTGCGTTCCGCATCATTCTGCAACTGGACGGCGAAGAAATCGTCGACTGCGTGCCGGATATCGGTTACCACCACCGCGGCGCCGAGAAGATGGGCGAGCGCCAATCTTGGCACAGCTACATTCCGTACACCGACCGCATCGAGTACCTCGGCGGCTGCGTGAACGAAATGCCTTATGTGCTGGCGGTAGAAAAGCTGGCTGGCATCAAGGTGCCTGAGCGCGTCGACACCATCCGCGTGATGCTGTCCGAGCTGTTCCGCATCAACAGCCACCTGCTGTACATCTCCACCTTCATTCAGGACGTCGGCGCGATGACCCCGGTGTTCTTCGCCTTTACCGACCGTCAGAAAATCTACGACCTGGTGGAAGCGATCACCGGTTTCCGCATGCACCCGGCCTGGTTCCGCATCGGCGGCGTCGCGCACGATCTGCCGCGCGGCTGGGATCGTCTGCTGCGCGAATTTCTTGAGTGGATGCCGAAGCGTCTGGACTCCTACGTGAAAGCGGCGCTGAAAAACAGCATCCTGAAAGGCCGCTCCGTCGGTGTGGCGTCTTACAACGCCAAAGAAGCGCTGGAATGGGGTGTTACCGGCGCCGGCCTGCGTGCCACTGGCATCGAGTTCGACGTGCGTAAATGGCGTCCGTACTCCGGCTACGAGAATTTCGACTTCGAAATTCCGGTCGGTGACGGCAACAGCGACTGCTACACCCGCGTGATGCTGAAGGTGGAAGAGCTGCGCCAGAGTCTGCGCATCCTCGAGCAGTGCCTGAACAACATGCCGGAAGGTCCGTTCAAGGCCGATCACCCGCTGACCACGCCGCCGCCGAAAGAGCGCACGCTGCAGCATATTGAAACGCTGATCACCCACTTCCTGCAGGTTTCCTGGGGCCCGGTGATGCCAGCCAACGAATCATTCCAGATGATTGAAGCCACCAAAGGGATCAACAGCTACTACCTGACCAGCGACGGCAGCACCATGAGCTACCGCACCCGGGTACGTACGCCGAGCTTTGCACACCTGCAGCAGATCCCATCGGTCATCCGTGGCAGCCTGGTCTCCGACCTGATCGTCTATCTGGGTAGTATCGATTTTGTAATGTCAGATGTGGACCGCTAACTATGCATGATCAAAAAGACAATCACGCAGTCAATGATGCGCTCGAGCCCATCAACGCAGCCGCTCCTCAGAGCGGCGTTGATGCATTTGTACTGAGCGCGGAAGAACGTGATGCGATCGAGCACGAAAAGCACCATTACGAGGATCCGCGCGCCGCTTCCATCGAAGCACTGAAGATTGTGCAGAAGCAGCGCGGCTGGGTTCCGGACGGTGCGATTTACGCCATCGCGGAAGTGCTGGGCATCCCCGCCAGCGACGTAGAAGGCGTGGCCACGTTCTACAGCCAGATTTTCCGTCAGCCAGTAGGACGTCACGTGATCCGCTATTGTGACAGCGTTGTTTGTCACATTACCGGTTACCAGGGCATTCAGGCCGCTATCGAGAAGAAGCTGAACATCAAGCCGGGTCAAACCACCTTTGATGGTCGCTTCACGCTGTTGCCGACCTGCTGTCTGGGCAACTGCGATAAAGGGCCGACCATGATGATTGATGAGGACACTCACAGTCAGCTGAAGCCCGAAGATATCGAGACGCTACTGGAGCAGTATCAATGACCAAGCACATTGTACGCACTCCCGAAACGCACCCGCTGACCTGGCGGCTGCGCGATGACAAACAGCCGCTGTGGCTGGACGAATACCGCAGCAAAAACGGCTATGCCGGCGCGGAAAAGGCCCTCAAGGGCCTGGCCCCGGACGAAATCGTCAGCCTGGTGAAAGATTCCGGGCTGAAGGGCCGCGGCGGCGCGGGCTTCTCCACCGGTTTGAAGTGGAGCCTGATGCCGAAAGACGAATCCATGAACATCCGTTACCTGCTGTGTAACGCCGATGAGATGGAGCCGGGCACCTATAAGGACCGCCTGCTGATGGAGCAGCTGCCGCACCTGCTGGTGGAAGGCATGCTGATCTCCGCGTTCGCGCTGAAAGCCTACCGCGGTTACATCTTCCTGCGCGGCGAGTATGTCGAAGCGGCGGTGCACCTGCGCCGCGCCATCGCGGAAGCCACCGAAGCCGGCTACCTGGGCAAGAACATTCTTGGCACCGGGTTTGATTTCGAGCTGATCGTGCACACCGGCGCCGGCCGTTACATCTGCGGCGAAGAAACCGCGCTGATCAACTCGCTGGAAGGCCGCCGCGCCAACCCGCGTTCCAAGCCGCCATTCCCGGCCTCCGCCGGCGCCTGGGGCAAGCCGACCTGCGTTAACAACGTCGAAACGCTGTGCAACGTGCCGGCGATCCTGGCGAACGGCGTGGAGTGGTACACCGGCATCTCCGGCAGTGAAGACAAAGGCACCAAGCTGATGGGCTTCTCCGGCCGGGTGAAAAATCCGGGCGTCTGGGAGCTGCCGTTCGGCACCACCGCGCGCGAGATCCTGGAAGACTACGCCGGCGGCATGCGCGACGGCCTGCGCTTCAAAGCCTGGCAGCCGGGCGGCGCGGGTACCGACTTCCTGACCGCCGATCACCTCGATCTGCCGATGGAATACGGCGCGATCGGCAAGGCCGGCAGCCGTCTCGGCACCGCGCTGGCGATGGCGGTTGACCACGAGATCGGCATGGTGCCGCTGGTGCGCAACCTGGAAGAGTTCTTCGCCCGCGAGTCCTGCGGCTGGTGTACGCCATGCCGCGACGGCCTGCCGTGGAGCGTGAAGATCCTGCGCGCGTTGGAAAACGGCGAAGGGCAGCCGGGGGATATCGAAACCCTCGAGCAGCTGTGCCGCTCCCTCGGCCCGGGCAAAACCTTCTGCGCCCACGCGCCAGGTGCCGTAGAGCCACTGCAAAGCGCGATTAAATATTTCCGTGAAGAGTTTGAGGCGGGCATCGCCGTGAAGCACTTCAGCAACGCCCATGCGATTGGCGGCATTCAGCCGAACAACTTGCTGAAGCAACGCTGGTAAGCCGACTCGCCCGAACACGGCCAGAATTTTTGATTAACGCCTGCCGCAAGGCAGGCCACTTGGAAGCATGCTGACTATGGCTACGATTCATGTAGACGGCAAAGAGTACGAGGTAGACGGAGCGGACAACCTGCTGCAGGCTTGTCTCTCCCTCGGCCTTGATATTCCTTACTTTTGCTGGCATCCGGCGCTGGGAAGCGTCGGCGCTTGCCGCCAATGTGCGGTAAAGCAATACCAAAACGCGGAAGATACGCGCGGTCGTTTGGTGATGTCCTGTATGACCCCGGCATCCGATGGCACCTTCATCTCCATCGATGACGGCGAAGCGCAGCAGTTCCGTGAAAGCGTGGTCGAGTGGTTGATGACCAACCACCCGCACGATTGCCCGGTCTGTGAAGAAGGCGGTAACTGTCACCTGCAGGATATGACGGTAATGACCGGCCACAGCTTCCGCCGCTACCGTTTCACCAAACGCACCCATAACAACCAGGATCTGGGGCCGTTTATCTCGCACGAGATGAACCGCTGCATCGCCTGTTACCGTTGCGTGCGTTATTACAAAGATTACGCGGACGGCACCGACCTCGGCGTGTATGGCGCGCACGACAACATCTATTTCGGTCGGCCGGAAAGCGGCACGCTGGAAAGCGAGTTCTCCGGCAACCTGGTGGAAGTGTGCCCGACCGGCGTATTCACCGACAAAACGCACTCCGAACGCTACAACCGCAAATGGGACATGCAGTTCGCGCCGAGCATCTGCCAGCAGTGCAGCGTCGGCTGTAACATCAGCCCGGGCGAACGCTATGGCGAACTGCGCCGTATCGAAAACCGCTACAACGGCAGCGTGAACCACTACTTCCTGTGCGACCGCGGCCGTTTCGGTTACGGCTACGTCAACCAGAAAGATCGTCCGCGTCAACCGCAGCAGCTGCGCGGCAACGACTGGATCACCCTGAACGCCGAGCAGGCGATGCAGGGCGCGGCGGATATTCTGCGTCAGGCGAAGAAAACCATCGGCATCGGCTCTCCACGCGCCAGCCTGGAAAGCAACTTCGCGCTGCGCGAGCTGGTCGGCGCCGAGAACTACTACACCGGCATCGCTCAGGCGGAGCAATCACGCCTGGCGCTGATGCTGAACGTGCTGAAAAACGGCGGTGTCCATACGCCGGCGCTGCGTGAGATCGAAGATTACGACGCGGTGCTGGTGCTGGGCGAAGACCTGACGCAAACCGGCGCGCGCATCGCGCTGTCCGTGCGCCAGGCCGTCAAGGGCAAAGCCCGCGCGATGGCGGCGGCGCAACGCGTTGCCGACTGGCAGATCGCGGCGGTGCAGAACATCGGTCAGCACGCCAAGTACCCGCTGTTCACCACCAACGTCGACAACACCCGTCTGGACGACATCGCCGCCTGGAACTACCGCGCGCCGGTAGACGAGCAGGCGCGCTTCGGCTTTGCCATCGCTCACGCGCTGGACAGCGCGGCGCCGGCGGTGAACGATCTGGCTGAAGGCCTGAACAAGAAAGTCGACATCATCGTGCAGGCGCTGACCGGCGCACGTAAACCGCTGATCGTGACCGGCAGCAACGCCGGCAGCGAAGCCATCATCGAAGCGGCGGCCAACATCGCCAAAGCGTTGAAGGGCCGCGGTTCCGACGTCGGCATCACCTTCGTGGCGGGCGCAGCCAACAGCATGGGCCTGGCGATGATCGGCGGCGGTTCGCTCGATCAGGCGCTGGAGCAGCTGGCGAGCGGCGCAGCCGACACCGCCATCGTGATGGAAAACGATCTCTATCGTCATGCGCCGGCGGCGCAGGTGGACGCAGCGCTGGCCAAGGTCAGCAACCTGATCGTCGCTGACCACCAGCGCACCGCGATCATGGACAAAGCCAACCTGATCCTCTCCTCGGCCAGCTTTGCCGAAAGCGACGGTACGCTGATCAACCAGGAAGGCCGCGCGCAGCGCTTCTTCCAGGTCTACGATCCGGCTTATTACGACGACGCCAAAAAGAATCAGTTCACCGTGATGCTGGAAAGCTGGCGCTGGATGCACTCGCTGCACTCCACCTACACCAGCCGCCACGTGGACTGGACCCAGCTTGATGACGTGATCGCCGCTTGCGTCGCCGCGTTGCCGCAGCTGCAGGGCATCGTCGACGCCGCGCCGGACGCGACTTTCCGCATTCGCGGTCAGAAGCTGGCACGTTCGCCGCACCGCTCCAGCGGCCGTACCGCCATGCGCGCCAATATCAGCGTGCACGAGCCGCGTCAGCCGCAGGATAAAGACACCATGTTCGCCTTCTCGATGGAAGGGAACAACAGCCCGTTGGCCGACCGTCAGCAGATCCCGTTCGCCTGGGCGCCAGGTTGGAACTCACCGCAGGCGTGGAACAAGTTCCAGGCAGAAGTGGGCGGCAAACTGCGCCACGGCGATCCGGGCGTGCGCCTGATCGAAGCGGGGGAGGGCAGCCTCGGTTACTTCGACCGCGTGCCTGCCGCGTTCAATCCGGTTGACGGCTGGCGCGTCGCGCCTTACTACCACCTGTTCGGCAGCGATGAAATGTCGCAGCGCTCTCACGTGATCCAGCAGCGCATGCCGGAAGCCTACGTGATGGTCAACCCGGCCGACGCGGCGACGCTTGGCGTCAACGCGGGCAGCCTGGTGGAGTTCAGCTGCGCGGGCCAGACCTTGCGTCTGCCGGTGCGTCTGAGTGAAACCCTGACCCAGGGCCAGGTTGGTTTGCCGCTCGGCTTGCCAGGGATCCCGCCGATCTTGGTGGGTGCTAAGGTAGACAATCTGCGGGAGGCGGCACGATGAGCTGGTTTACCCCTGAGGTGATCGACATTCTGATCGCCATTCTTAAAGCGGTCGTGATCCTGTTGGTGGTCGTGTCGTGCGGGGCATTCATGAGCTTCGGCGAACGCCGTCTGCTCGGCCTGTTCCAGAACCGCTACGGACCGAACCGCGTAGGCTGGGGCGGCTCGCTGCAGCTGGTCGCCGACATGATCAAAATGTTCTTCAAGGAAGACTGGGTGCCGAGATTCTCCGACCGGGTGATCTTCACCCTGGCGCCGATGATCGCCTTTACTTCCCTGTTGCTGGCATTTGCCATCGTTCCGGTCAGCCCGACCTGGGCGGTGTCCGATCTCAACATCGGTATTCTGTTCTTCCTGATGATGGCCGGCCTGGCGGTGTACGCCGTGCTGTTCGCTGGTTGGTCGAGCAACAACAAATACTCGCTGTTGGGCGCGATGCGTGCCTCTGCGCAAACCTTGAGCTACGAAGTGTTCATCGGCCTGTCGCTGATGGGCGTGGTGGCGCAGGCGGGCTCCTTCAACATGCAGGCCATCGTTGAATCCCAGGCGCACGTCTGGAACGTCATCCCGCAGTTCTTCGGCTTCGTGACCTTTGCGATCGCCGGCGTGGCGGTGTGTCACCGTCACCCGTTTGACCAGCCGGAGGCCGAGCAGGAACTGGCCGACGGTTACCACATCGAATATTCCGGCATGAAGTTCGGTCTGTTCTTCGTGGGGGAATACATCGGTATCGTCACCGTGTCCGCCCTGATTGTGACGTTGTTCTTCGGCGGCTGGCAGGGTCCGTTCCTGCCGCCATTCATCTGGTTCGCGTTGAAAACGGCCTTCTTCATGATGATGTTCATCCTGATTCGCGCCGCGCTGCCGCGCCCGCGTTATGACCAGGTGATGTCCTTCGGCTGGAAAGTGTGCCTGCCGTTGACGCTGCTGAACCTGCTGGCGACCGCCGCGGTCATTTTGTACAACGCTCAATAAGGGGTGAATAAACCATGACATTGAAAGAGTTAGTGGTTGGTTTCGGCACCCAGGTGCGCAGTATTTGGATGATTGGCATGCATGCCTTCGCCAAACGCGAAACCCAGATGTATCCGGAAGAACCGGTCAACCTGCCGCCGCGCTACCGCGGCCGCATCGTGCTGACGCGCGACCCGGACGGCGAAGAACGCTGCGTCGCCTGTAACCTGTGTGCGGTCGCCTGCCCGGTCGGCTGCATCTCGCTGCAAAAAGCGGAGCAGAAAGATGGCCGTTGGTATCCGGAGTTCTTCCGCATCAACTTCTCGCGCTGCATTTTCTGCGGCCTGTGCGAAGAGGCTTGCCCGACTACCGCTATCCAGCTGACGCCGGATTTCGAAATGGGTGAGTACAAGCGTCAGGATCTGGTGTACGAAAAAGAAGATCTGTTGATCTCGGGGCCGGGTAAATATCCGGAATATAACTTCTACCGGATGGCCGGTATGGCGATTGACGGCAAAGCCAAGGGCGAAGCCGAAAACGAAGCCAAACCGATCGACGTCAAAGGTCTGTTGCCCTAAGGAGCCAGCAAGCATGGAAATTGCATTTTACCTGGCGGGTTTGATTGCGGTGGTCGCGACGATGCGCGTGATCACCCATACCAATCCTGTGCATGCGCTGCTGTATCTGATCGTCTCGCTGTTGGCGATCTCGGCAGTCTTTTTCTCCCTCGGCGCCTATTTTGCCGCCGCGCTGGAGATCATCGTCTACGCGGGCGCCATCATGGTGCTGTTCGTGTTCGTGGTGATGATGCTGAACCTCGGCAACGCGGTGCAGCAACAAGAACGCGAATGGATGAAGCCGTCGGTGTGGATCGGGCCTGGCCTGATGTCGCTGGCGCTGTTGGTGGTGTTGATCATCGCGATCCGCAGCGTATCCGATCAGGGTATCAGCGGCGAGATGGTGGACGCGAAGGCGGTGGGCATCAGCCTGTTCGGGCCTTACGTCCTGGCGGTTGAGCTGGCTTCGATGCTGCTGTTGGCGGGTCTGGTTGTCGCCTTCCATATCGGCCGCGAACACAAGCCTGGCGAGGTGCTGAGCAGCGCGCCGGCGAGTGGCGAAATGGCGAGAAGAAAATCGGAGGAGCAAGCATGATCCCTCTTCAACACGGCCTGATCCTGGCGGCGATCCTGTTTGTGCTCGGGCTGACCGGGCTGCTGGTGCGTCGCAACCTGCTGTTTATGCTGATCAGCCTGGAAGTGATGATCAACGCTGCGGCGTTGGCGTTTATCGTGGCGGGAAGCTACTGGGGCCAGGCGGACGGGCAGGTAATGTACATCCTGGCGATCAGCCTGGCGGCAGCCGAGGCCAGTATCGGTCTGGCGCTGCTGCTGCAGCTCTACCGTCGTCGTCATACCCTGAATATTGATACTGTCAGTGAGATGCGCGGATGAACCTATTATATTTAACAATTCTGCTACCGCTGATCGGGTTCCTGCTGTTGGCATTTTCCCGCGGTCGTTGGTCTGAGAACACGTCGGCGACCGTCGGCGTGGGCTCTGTCGGCCTGGCCGCGCTGGTCACGGTGTATGTGGCGATGGATTTCTTCGCCCAGAAAGCCGCCGGCGTGCAGCTGTTCGAGCAAAGCCTGTGGACCTGGATGGCCGTCGGCAACTTCAATATCGGCGTGACCCTGGTGCTGGACGGCCTGTCGCTGACCATGCTGTCGGTGGTCACCGGCGTTGGCTTCTTCATCCACATGTTCGCTTCCTGGTACATGCGCGGTGAAGAGGGCTACTCGCGCTTCTTCGCTTACACCAACCTGTTTATCGCCAGCATGGTGGTACTGGTGTTGGCGGACAACCTGATGCTGATGTATCTGGGTTGGGAAGGCGTGGGCCTGTGCAGCTACCTGTTGATCGGTTTCTACTACAAGGACCCGGCCAACGGCGCGGCGGCGATGAAAGCCTTTATCGTCACCCGCGTGGGCGACGTGTTCCTGGCGCTTGCGCTGTTCATCCTCTACAACGAACTGGGCACGCTGAACATTCGTGAGCTGATGATCCTGGCGCCGCAGAAGCTGGCGGTGGGCGATACGGCCATCACCTGGGCGACTCTGCTGCTGCTGGGTGGCGCGGTCGGTAAATCGGCGCAGCTGCCGTTGCAAACCTGGTTGGCGGACGCGATGGCGGGCCCGACCCCGGTTTCCGCACTGATCCACGCGGCGACCATGGTGACCGCGGGCGTCTACCTGATCGCCCGTACGCACGGCCTGTTCCTGATGGCGCCGGAAGTGCTGCACCTGGTGGGCATCGTCGGTGCGGTGACCCTGCTGCTGGCCGGCTTCGCCGCGCTGGTGCAGACCGACATCAAGCGCGTGCTCGCTTACTCCACCATGAGCCAGATCGGTTACATGTTCCTGGCACTGGGCGTGCAGGCATGGGACGCGGCGATCTTCCACCTGATGACTCACGCGTTCTTCAAGGCGCTGCTGTTCCTGTCGTCCGGTTCGGTGATCCTGGCTTGCCACCACGAGCAAAACATCTTCAAGATGGGCGGCCTGCGCAAGAGCATCCCGCTGGTGTACGTCTGCTTCCTGGTGGGCGGCGCGGCGCTGTCTGCGTTGCCGCTGGTTACGGCCGGCTTCTTCAGTAAGGACGAGATCCTGGCGGGCGCGATGGCCAACGGCCACGTCAACTTGATGATTGCCGGTCTGGTCGGTGCATTCATGACCTCGCTGTACACCTTCCGTATGATTTTCATCGTGTTCCACGGCGAAGAGAAAATCAAAGCGCATGCCGGTAAAGGCATCACTCACCACCTGCCGCTGCTGGTTCTGCTGGTGCTGTCCACCTTCGTCGGCGCGATGATCGTGCCGCCGCTGCAGGGTGTGCTGCCGGATACGACCGAGCTGGCGCACGGCAGCGTGCTGACGCTTGAAATCACCTCCGGCGTGGTGGCTATTGTCGGCATTCTGCTGGCGGCCGCGCTGTGGCTGGGCAAACGCAGCCTGGTCAACAGCATCGCCAACAGCGCGCCGGGCCGTTTCTTCTCGACCTGGTGGTTCCATGCCTGGGGCTTCGACTGGCTGTATGACAAGGTGTTCGTCAAGCCGTACCTGGGTATTGCGAAGCTGCTGCAACGCGATCCGCTGAACTCGCTGATGAACCTGCCGGCCGTCTTCTCCCGCTGGGGGAACCGCGGTCTGACGGTGAGCGAGAACGGTCAGGTGCGTTGGTATATAGCGTCTATGGGTGTGGGTGCAGTGGTCGTATTGGCTCTGTTGATTTTGGTTTAATTGAATAATTTAAACAGACGCATTTTTCGGGCGTAGCGCCGGGCAGGCGCTACGTACAAAGTTTGAAATTATTCGTATAAGGGACACAAAACGCCATGCTATTACCTTGGCTAATTCTTATCCCCTTTATCGGCGGTCTGCTGTGCTGGCAGCTTGAGCGCTTCGGTACTAAGGTGCCGCGCTGGATAGCGCTGATCGCAATGGGGCTGACGTTGGCGCTCTCTCTGCAGCTGTGGATGCAGGGCGGCTATACATTGACCACGCCGAAAGGCATTCCGCAGTGGCAGAGCGAGTTCCTGCTGCCGTGGATCCCGCGCTTTGGCATCTCCATCCACCTGGCGCTGGACGGTCTGTCGCTGCTGATGGTGGTGCTGACCGGTCTGCTGGGCGTACTGGCGATCCTCTGTTCCTGGCGTGAAATCCAGAAGTATCAGGGCTTCTTCCACCTCAACCTGCTGTGGATCCTGGGCGGCGTTATCGGCGTGTTCCTCGCCATCGACATGTTCCTGTTCTTCTTCTTCTGGGAAATGATGTTGGTGCCGATGTACTTCCTGATCGCGCTGTGGGGTCACAAGGCGTCGGACGGTAAAACCCGTATCACCGCGGCCACCAAGTTCTTCATCTACACCCAGGCCAGCGGTCTGGTGATGCTGATTGCAATTCTGGGCCTGGTGTTCGTGCACTACAATGCGACCGGCGTGTGGACCTTCGATTACGAAGATCTGCTGCAGACCCCGATGTCCCACAACGTGCAATACGTGCTGATGTTGGGCTTCTTCGTCGCCTTCGCGGTGAAAATGCCGGTAGTGCCGCTGCACGGCTGGTTGCCGGATGCGCACAGCCAGGCACCGACCGCCGGTTCCGTCGACCTGGCGGGCATCTTGCTGAAAACCGCGGCCTACGGCCTGTTGCGTTTCAGCCTGCCGCTGTTCCCTGAGGCTTCGCACGAGTTCGCGCCAATCGCCATGTGGCTGGGCGTGGTCGGTATCTTCTACGGTGCCTGGATGGCGTTCGCGCAGACCGATATCAAACGTCTGATTGCCTACACCTCGGTGTCGCACATGGGCTTCGTGCTGATCGCCATCTACACCGGCAGCCAACTGGCTTACCAGGGCGCGGTGATCCAGATGATCGCGCACGGTTTGTCCGCCGCCGGCCTGTTTATCATCAGCGGCCAGCTGTATGAGCGTCTGCATACCCGTGATATGCGTCAGATGGGCGGCCTGTGGGGGCGCATCAAATACATTCCTGCGCTGTCGCTGTTCTTCGCCGTGGCTACCCTGGGGATGCCGGGCACCGGTAACTTCGTCGGCGAATTTATGATTCTGTTCGGCAGCTACCAGGTGGTGCCGGTGATCACTGTGATCGCCACCTTCGGTCTGGTGTTCGCTTCTGTTTACTCGCTGATCATGATGCAACGCGCTTACTACGGTGAGGCGAAATCTGACCAGCCACTGCAGGGCATGACCGCGCGCGAACTGTTCATCATTCTGTTGTTGGTGGTGTTGTTGGTGCTGCTCGGGGTCTACCCGCAGCCGATTCTGGATACCTCTAATGCGGCGATGAGCAACGTGCAACACTGGTTCGGTTCGTCAGTTTCAGCAATTTCAACAACAAGGCCGTAATTCGCCATGACAATAACTCCTCAACAACTGATCGCACTGTTGCCGCTGTTGATCGTCGGATTGACGGTGGTGGTTGTGATGCTAGGCATTGCGTGGCGACGCGACCACTTTATCAACGCCACCCTGACCGTGGTCGGCCTCAACCTGGCGCTGCTTTCGCTGTACTTTGTCGGCCAGGCCGGCCCGATGGACGTCACCCCGCTGCTGCGGGTTGACGGTTACTCGATGTTCTACACCGGGCTGGTGCTGCTGGCGAGTCTGGCGACCTGCACCTTCGCATATCCGTGGCTGGTCGGCTATCCGGATAACCGCGAAGAGTTCTACCTGCTGGTGCTGATCGCCGCCATGGGCGGCATCTTGCTGGCGAGCGCCAACCATCTGGCTTCGCTGTTCATCGGCATCGAGCTGATCTCGCTGCCGCTGTTCGGCCTGGTGGGTTACGCCTACCGCCAGAAGCGTCCGCTGGAAGCCGCCATCAAGTACATGCTGCTGTCCGCTGCCGCCTCGTCGTTCCTGCTGTTCGGCATGGCGCTGCTGTATGCCGAATCCGGCGATCTGTCGCTGGCCGGTCTGGGCAAGAGCCTGCAGGAAAACATGATGCACCAGCCGCTGATCCTGGCCGGTATGGGCATGATGATCGTCGGTCTGGGCTTCAAGCTGTCGCTGGTGCCGTTCCAACTGTGGACGCCGGACGTGTATCAGGGTGCGCCTGCGCCGGTCTCGACCTTCCTGGCAACCGCCAGCAAGATCGCGATCTTCGCGGTGGTGATGCGTCTGTTCCTGTACGCCCCGGCCGCCGACAACGAAGCCTTGCGCATGGTGCTGTCGATCATCGCGTTCTGCTCAATCTTGTTCGGTAACCTGATGGCCATCAGCCAGACCAACATCAAGCGTCTGCTGGGCTACTCGTCGATCGCGCATCTGGGCTACCTGCTGGTGGCGCTGATTGCGGTGCAAACCCATCAGCTGTCGCTGGAAACCGCCGGCGTTTACCTGGCCGGTTACCTGTTCAGCAGCCTGGGCGCCTTCGGCGTGGTCAGCCTGATGTCCAGCCCGTACCGCGGTCCGGATGCGGATTCACTGTTCTCTTACCGTGGTCTGTTCTGGCATAAGCCGATCCTGTCCGCAGTGATGACGGTGATGATGCTGTCGTTGGCCGGTATCCCGATGACGCTGGGCTTTATCGGTAAGTTCTTCGTGATCGCGATGGGCGTCAGCGCGCACCTGTGGTGGCTGACCGGCGCGGTGGTGGTAGGCAGCGCCATCGGCCTGTACTACTACCTGCGCGTAACCGTCAGCCTGTTCCTCAGTGCGCCGGAATCGCTGCAGCGCGATACCCCGAGCAACTGGGCGTTGACCGCCGGCGGCGTTGTGGTGCTGATCTCTGCCGCACTGGTGCTGCTGTTGGGTGTCTACCCGCAGCCGCTGATTTCGCTGGTGCAGATGGCTCAGCCGACGTTCTGATAACGCTTCAGACAGTAAAAAGGTCGCTTCGGTGACCTT
>NZ_MJAO01000046.1 GCF_001902635.1 Serratia marcescens
CGCCGTAAGGCGCCCTGATTGTTTCTGCCGCGGCGGCGATCACTTCTGGTCGAGCAGATGGCCCATTTTGGCGGCCTTGGTTGCCAGGTAGTGTTCGTTCTTCGGGTTGCGGCCGACGATCAACGGCACGCGCTCACTGATGTTGATACCGGCTTCGGTCAGGATCTCGACCTTTTTCGGGTTGTTGGTCAGCAAACGCACCGCGTCGACGCCCAGCAGTTTGAACATGTCGGCGCACAGGGTGAAGTCGCGCTCGTCAGCGGCGAAGCCGAGCTGGTGGTTGGCCTCCACGGTGTCGGCGCCCTTGTCCTGCAAGGCATAGGCGCGGATCTTGTTCAACAGGCCGATATTGCGGCCCTCTTGGCGATGGTAAAGCAGGATGCCGCGGCCTTCTTCGGCGATCTGCCCCAGCGCGGCTTCCAGTTGAAAACCGCAGTCGCAGCGCAGGCTGAACAGGGCATCGCCGGTCAGACATTCGGAATGCACGCGCGCGAGCACCGGCGCTTCGCCGGAAATATCACCGAATACCAGCGCCAGATGGTCGTGCCCGGTCGCCAGTTCTTCGAATCCTACCATCAGGAAATCGCCCCAAGGTGTCGGCAGTTTAGCCTCTGCCACCCGTTTAAGCTGCATGTCACTCTCCACAAAACCGTCCGATTCAATCATTGTCGCGCATCCTAAGTCTGGTTTAACGCATTGACCAAGACTAAAACGTGCTACGCCGATCTCTATTTCGTTAATTATCGGCTATTTTGCCACAACTTCTTGCCTGGCGGTGCTCAGCAAACCAGCAGATGGCGTTTTCCCGCCGCCTATTATTGCGATAGGTTGCCTATCTGTTTAATTTTTCGCGTGTTATCAAGATTGCACTCTTGTTACACTGCCGCCTGACACACGCAGAGGAAGAATGGAATGTATGAGATAGCAAAACGTACGGCGGGCGGCGCGCTGCTGTTGCTGTTGATGCCGCTGGCGGTCTGGGTATCCGGCTGGCATTGGCAACCCGGTGGCAATGAGCGGCTGCTGAAGGTGCTGTACTGGGTGACGGAAACCGTGACTTCGCCGTGGGGCATCCTGACCAGCGTTCTCCTCTGCGGCTGGTTTTTGTGGTGCCTGCGCTTTCGGCTGAAAGCGGCCATCGGTTTGGCGATCCTGCTTTTCGCCGCGCTGCTGATCGGGCAGGGGGTCAAGTCGTTGATTAAGGATCGGGTGCAGGAACCGCGGCCGTTCGTGGTGTGGCTGGAACAAACCCACGGCGTGGACGGCAAGTACTTCTATTCGTTGCATCGCAAAGAGCGCAGCGCGCTGGTGCGTGAGCAGTTGCAGGATCAGACGCTGGTGCCGAACTGGCTGCGCAAGCACTGGCAGTTTGAAACCGGCTTTGCCTTCCCGTCGGGGCACACGATGTTCGCCGCCACTTGGGCGCTGCTGGGCGTAGGGCTGCTGTGGCCGCGCCGCCATTATAAAACCGTTGCGCTGCTGATGGTATGGGCAACCGGCGTGATGGGCAGCCGCCTGCTGTTGGGCATGCACTGGCCGCGCGATCTGGCGATGGCCACGCTGATCAGCTGGCTGCTGGTGGTGGTTACCTGTTGGCTGGCGCAGCGTTGGTTCGGCCCGCTGACGCCGCCGCCGCAGGAGCAGCAGGAAATCGCGGCGCGCAAGCCGGAATAAGCGCTTTCCCGGCAGGCGCCAGTCAGGTGCCTGCCACCAACACCTTTACGCCTACCTTCTCAAAGGCTTGTATGGCGGTATTGCTGATACCGTCGTCGGTGATCAAACAGTCGATATGCTGCCAGTCACAGGGCAATGCGAACATCGACACCTTATCGATCTTGCTGGAGTCGGCAACCACATACACCATGTTGGCCGCGTTGATCATCGCCATTTTCAGTTTGATGTCGGTTTCGCTTGGGAAGCTGAGGCCGTGGCGGGGTGAGATGCAGGCCGTTGCGAGGAACAGTTTCTGGGCCAGCACGTTTTCGAAGAAGCTGGCGGCTTTGTCTCCGGAAGTGGAGAGCGTCGGAAATTTGAATGAGCCGCCGGTCAGCAAAATGTTCACGCCCGGCTCGCCGCCCAGCTGCAACGCGATGTTGACGCCGGTGGTGATAACGGACAATTTCTTGATGTGGCTCAGGTGATTGGCGATTGCCGTGGTGGTGGTGCCCGAATCAAGAATGATGGTGTCGCCCGGTTCGATAAAACCGGCGGCGAGCTTGCCGATGCGATCTTTGGCGGTCAGGTTGACCTGGCGTTCCAACAGCATGGCATGGGTATTTTGCTTGCCGTCGACCAGGGTTGCGCCACCGTGGAAACGCTGCACATAGCCTTGTTGCTGCAGTACGCGCAGGTCGGTGCGAATGGTCGCCTCGGTCAGCTTGAAGGTATCGGTAAGCATTTTGACCGTCGCCGAACCATCTTCGCGGATCATGTCGAGGATCTTTTCGCGCCGTTGCTGCATTTCCGCCAGCTGTTCGCTTTTGCTTTTCAATCGAAAGACTCCTTCACCCGTCAATTCCCGCCGTGCGGTTTACCACGGCCACTCCTTATTGATGCGCTGAATTTTAGCTCGCGATTATTGATAAAGCTATTGATAAACCTGCCAACTTACATTGGTTTTTATTCGAAAATCAATCCAGCTCTGCACCAACCGCGTATCCGGCTAACAACAACATAAACTATTTTTGTTTATGTTGTTGTTATTAATTGGTTTTAATGAGTTCCTGTTTTGGCCGCGCCGTGTTTATGCTGGAAATATGATCTGGCCCACATTAATTATCGTTTTTGCTGCATATGATTTCCATTCGAAAGTCAGTAATGGATTAACGGATCGTTTTCGATACGATAACGATAATCAAGGCGCTCAAGCAGAGGTGAAGATGGACTTCCAGGCGATTAAAAACACGGCGCGCCAGGCGCGTCGATATGTGGTGACCATGAACCATAAGGCGGGCAAGGGCCATACCGGCGCCGATCTGTCGGAAATCGATATCATCTGCACCCTGTATATGGCGGTGATGGATCGCAGCAACGCCCGGCCCGATCAGGATCGGTTCATTTTGTCTAAAGGGCACGGCGCCGGCGGTTTTTACTGCAGCTGCGCGGCGATGGGCTTGCTCGAACCGGCGGTGCTCGATCAATTCATGGGCGACGACACCTTGTTGGCCGGGCATCCGGTGCGGCAGAAACTGCCGGAATTGGTGGAGATTAACTCCGGCGGTTTAGGGCATGGGTTGCCGATTGCGGTGGGGCTGGCGCTGGGTAACAAGCTGGCGGGGCGCGCGCATCGCCGCGCTTTCGTGCTGCTGGGCGACGGCGAGCTGGCGGAGGGATCAAACTGGGAAGCCGCGATGGCGGCCAGCAAATTCAAGCTGGATAACCTGATCGCCATCGTCGATCGCAACCGGCTGCAGTTGGCGGGCAAGACGGAGGCCATCATGCCGCTGGAGCCGCTGGCGGAAAAATGGCGCGCTTTCGGTTTCGAAACCGTGGAATGCGACGGGCACGATCCGGCGGCGCTGGTGGCGGCGATCCAACTCCCGAGCCAGGACAAACCGCGGGTGATTTTGGCGAATACCGAGAAGGGCCACGGCGTGTCGTTTATGGCTAACGTCGCTGCCTGGCATCACGCGGTACCGGACGAACAACAGCTGGCGCAGGCGCTGGCGGAACTGGAGGGGTGAACATGCAGGATTTACGCGATGCCGTGGTGACGGCGTTGATCGAACAGCAGCAGGCAGGTGCGGATCTGAGCGTGATGGTGGCGGATTCCACGTCCACGTCGAAAATTGCGCCCTTTGAGCAGGTTTACCCGGAGCGGGTAGTGAACGTCGGCATCGCCGAACAAAACATGGTGGGCATGGCCGCCGGCATGGCGCTCAGCGGCCGCACGGTCTTTACCGCCAACGCCGCGCCTTTCCTGTTCGCCCGCTCAAACGAACAGATGAAAAACGACGTCTGTTACACGGAAACCAACGTGAAGATGCTCGGCCTGAATGCCGGGTTCGGTTATGGCCCGCTGGGGGCGACGCACCACTGCATGAACGACATCGCCATCGCCCGTACGCTGGGCAACCTCAGCGTTTACGCGCCGGCGGATGCGCGGCAAGCGGCCGAAATCGTCCGTCATGTCATCGCACAACCCGGCCCGGCCTATATCCGCATGGACAGCGACAAGCTGCCGGTGTTGAACGCGGAGTATCGTTTCCGCCCCGGCGAGCCGGAGGTACTGCATCAGGGTGCTGACAGCCTGGTGTTTTGCCTGGGTACGCTGGCTCATGAGGCGATGCAGGTGCTGGAACTGGGCGATAACCCGACCATTGTTTCGCTGCCTTCTCTCTGGCCGCTCAATGAGGCGGCAGTGGTGGCGCTGATGCGTTCGCACCGCCGGGTGCTGACCATGGAGGAGCATGCCCTCAGCGGCGGTCTGGGCACCATCATCGGTGAGCTGTTGCTGCGGCATCAGCTGTCGCGACCGTTTACCGCACTGGGCGTGCCGGCTTACGAATTTACCCACAGCAGCAGCCGGGCGGCGCTGCGGCGGCAATACGCCATCGACGCCGCCGGATTGCATGCTCAGTTAAATCAATAAGGGGGAATGCGATGGAGCGGAACGAATACGACGTTAATTTGCGCTACGGTGTCGATAGCCGGATGTCGCTGGCAGGGAAGGTTGCGGTGATCACCGGCGGTCTGGGCGGCATCGCCATGGCTGCCAATCGCCTGCTGTTGGAAAAGGGCGCGCGCCTGGTGTTGATGTACCCGGCCTTTGAACAGGACAAGGCGGCTGCGGCGCTACGGGAGTTGGGTGAGGAGCAGGTGCTCTGCCAGGTTTGCGACGTGACCGATCCCCGCTCTGTGGCTACCGCCTTCAGCGCGGCTCAACGGCGTTTTGGTCGGCTTGACATCTTGGTCAACTGCGCCGGCTACGTCAATCTGCAGCCGGCGACGGAAGTCACGCTCGAGGAGTGGCAGCGCCATCTGGCGGTCAACCTCACCGGGCCTTTCCTGTGTTCGCAGGAACTGGCGCGGCGGGCGATAACCGCCGGTCACGGGGGGAAAATCATCAACATCGCGTCGCAGGCGGCCTCCATCGCCATTGACGATCACTGCGCTTATACCTCCGCCAAGGCGGGGCTGCTGGGTATGACCAAGGTGATGGCCAAAGAATGGGCGCCGCACGGCATCACGGTCAACACGTTATCCCCCACCGTGGTGCTGACGCCCATGGGGGAGAAAGCCTGGCGCGGCGAGAAGGGCGAGGCGATGAAAAAGCTGATCCCGCTGGGGCGTTTTGCTTATACCGATGAAATCGCGGCGGCGATCCTGTTTTTTGCCAGCAACGGCAGCGACATGATCACCGGCGCGGACCTGATGATCGACGGCGGTTTTACCATTTGGTAAGCGGCAACCGCAGCGATCGCCAACACCAGACGATGTTCAACACAACGATAAGAGAACACCATCATGAGAAAAATAGCCACTTACCTTACCCTGCTCACCGGTTTTGCCTGCGCCTCTGTCATGGCGGCGGAAAAGGGCACGATCGCCATTCTCGTCAACTCGCTGGACAACCCTTATTACTCCGCCGAAGCCAAGGGGGCCGAGGCCAAAGCCAAGTCCCTCGGCTATCAGACGCTGGTGCTGTCGCACGGTGAAGACGTTAAGCGCCAGGGGGAGCTGATCAGCCTGGTTATCGGCCGCAAGGTGCAGGGCATCATTTTGGATAACGCTGATTCTCAGGCCAGCGTCGCCGCGGTGCAGCAGGCGAAAAACGCCGGCATTCCGGTGGTGCTTATCAACCGCGAGATCCCGGTTGACGGCGTCGCGCTGGCGCAGATCACCCATAACAACTTCCAGGCCGGCTCGGACGTCGCCAATCAGTTTGTGGAAAAAATGGGGGAAACCGGTAAATACGCCGAGCTGACCTGCAACCTGGCGGACAATAACTGCGTCACGCGTTCGCAGTCGTTCCATAACGTGATCGACCAGTATCCGGAGATGGTCAGCGTGGCGCGTCAGGATGCCAAGGGCAATCTGCTGGAGGGGAAACGCATTATGGACAGCATTCTGCAGGCGCACCCGGACATCAAAGGCGTGATCTGCGGCAACGGCCCGGTCGCGCTGGGCGCGGTGGCGGCGCTGAAGGCCGCCGGCCGACAGGATGTCACCGTGGTGGGCATCGACGGCAGCAACGATGAGCGCGACGCCATCCTCAACGGCAGTCTCTATGCCAGCGTGATGTTGCAGGCGCAGGCGATCGCCGCGCAGGGCGTCGAAATCCTCGACGGCTATTTCCAATCCGGCAGCTATACCGGCAAGGAGCGCGTGATGTTCCGCGGCATCCTGATCGGCAAAGACAATGCGCAACGGGTCAGTGACTTCAACTTCAAACCGTAATCCGCGCTGAGCGGCGTCTTTCATCACCCCGTCCCGGCGGCGGGGTGCGATCGGAGGTGTTGTTATGTCGATGCGCATTGCGCTGGCCGTCACCGTCGTCCTGGCGTTGAGCGGTTGCCGTATCGTCTCGGAAAAAAAGCTGGCGGAGCTGCGCTCCCCGGTGAATCCGCATGTGGCGCAGGCGGTGGAGATTTACCGCAGCCAAATCGCGCCGCAAGCCGTCAAAACGGCGCAGCCGCTGGGCGAGCTGATCGCCCGGATAGCCCAGGCCAAGGATTTCGACAGCGCCTGCGGCCTGTATGGGTACCGCGCGCAACCGGAGTTTCCTTGTTATTTCAACGTCAAGGTCAGCGGTGAGGTGGCGGCGGTCAACACCCGTTCGCGCAGCGGAAAATTAACGCTCAAACCGGCAGATGCGCCGCTCGGTGGCGTTGAGGTGCAGATCGGGCCGGTTTATCGCGGTACGGCGTTGCGCGACAGTTATCGCGGCCTGAGCTACGGCGATTTCAATGACCAAACACTGTTCGGCGATTTCGCCAGGGCGATTAACCAGGCTTCGATCGACGGTCTGGCCGGATCCCGGCCCAAGGTGGGTGACCACATTACCGTGTACGGCGTATTCAGCAGCTGGCAGGCACCTGCCGAGCCGCTGTTGATCACGCCGGTGCGCATTCAGCCGTAAGGGGGGAGTGATGAGCGATCCGGTCATTATTCAAACACGCAACGTCTCGCGTCTCTATCCCGGCGTAACGGCGTTGGATAGCGTGAACTATCAGGTGTTTCGCAACCAGGTCAACGTTTTGATCGGCGAAAACGGCGCCGGCAAATCGACCATGATGAAGCTGCTGGCGGGGGTGGAAACCCCGTCATCCGGCACCATCGAGCTGGAAGGACGCGAGGTGACGTTAACCTCCACGCAAAAGGCGGAGCGGCTCGGGATCAGCATTATTTTCCAGGAGCTGAATCTGTTCCCCAACATGTCGGTGATGGACAACATGTTTATGGCCAACGAGTTCTTCCAGCGTGGCCGCATCAATGTGGAATATCAATACCAGCTGGCAAAATCGTTGCTGCAGCGGTTGGAGCTGGATATCGATCCGCATACGCCGTTGGGCAGTCTCGGCATCGGTCATCAGCAGCTGGTTGAAATCGCGCGCGCTCTGGCGAAAGACACCCGGGTGCTGATCATGGATGAGCCGACATCGGCGCTGAGCCAGGCCGAAGTGCGCACGCTGTTTCGGGTGATCGCCGATCTGAAAAAACGCGGCGTCACCATCATCTACATCTCTCACCGTCTGGAAGAGCTGATGGAGATCGGCGATCGCATCACGGTGTTTCGCGACGGGCGCTTTGTCGCCGCCGAACCGGTCAGCAACGTCAGCATCCCGTGGATCATCGAAAAGATGGTGGGGGAAAAGAGCAAGCACTTTGATTATTGCGCGGCCGAACAAGGGGATGAAGTGCTGAGCGTCTCGCATTTGACGCTGCCGCGTGAAAACGGCGGCTATTGTCTTGACGACGTCAGTTTTTCACTGCGCAAAGGGGAAGTGATCGGCATTTATGGTCTGTTGGGCGCCGGCCGCACCGAGCTGTTCAAAGTGATCAACGGCGTGATGCGCCAAACCGCAGGCAGCATCTTGCTCAACGGCAAAAGCGTGGAGCGGCTGGGGTTCCGTCAACGCATGGCGCTGGGCATGGCGCTGGTGCCGGAAGATCGGCAAACGGAGGGGTTGGTGCAGATGATGTCTATCAAGGCCAACATGACTCTGGCCAGCCTGGGGCGCAATGCGCTGCGGCCGTTGGCGGCGGCCGGGGAGTGTGCGCTGGTCGACGGCATGATCGAAAAACTGGCGATCAAGGTGAGCGACCGGGAACTGCCGATCACCAGCCTGAGCGGCGGCAATCAGCAGAAAGTGGTGTTGGGCAAGGCGCTGTTGACCGGGCCGCAGGTGGTGTTTCTCGATGAGCCGACGCGCGGGATCGATGTCGGCGCCAAAACGGACGTTTATCACCTGATTGGCGCTATGGCACGCCAGGGGCTGGCGGTGATGTTCTCTTCGTCGGAGTTGGATGAGGTGGTCTCACTGGCCGACCGGGTGATGGTGATGGCGGACGGGAAATTGACGGCCGACCTGCCGCGCGAACGGGCCGATCGCGAAACGCTGATCCGCGCCTCAACCCCTCATGCATAAGGATAAGGCAATGCAAACCAAGTATCGGTTGTATATGTATTTGCTGCAGGCGCGCACCTTCATCGCCCTGTTGCTGGTGGTGCTGTTCTTCAGCAGCATGGTGCCGAATTTTCTGACCGTCTCCAATCTGCTGATCATGACGCAACATGTGGCGATCACCGGGCTGCTGGCGGTCGGCATGACGCTGGTGATCCTCACCGGCGGCATCGACTTGTCGGTCGGCGCCGTGGCGGGCTTGTGCGGGATGATCGCCGGTGCGTTGTTGACCGTCGGTATCCCGCTGTGGGATGGCAACCGGCTGTTTCTCAACGTCTTTGAAGTGATCGGCGCGGTGGTGCTGGTGGGCGTGCTGTTGGGTTTGATCAACGGCACGCTGATCACGCGGCTTGGCGTCGCGCCGTTCATCTGCACCCTGGGCGCGATGTACGTGGCGCGCGGGGCGGCGTTGCTGACGGCGGACGGCAAAACCTACCCCAATCTGGTGGGCATGGAGGCGTTGGGCAATACCGGCTTTGCCGCACTGGGATCCGGCACCTTTCTGGGGATCTACAACCCGATTTGGCTGATGTTGGCCATCGTGTTGTTGGGGATCTATCTCACCAAGAAAACGCCGCTGGGCCGTTATATCTATGCGATTGGCGGCAATGAGCCGGCGGCGCGGCTGTCGGGGGTGCCGATCGTCAAAGTGAAAATGTTCGTCTATGCCTTTTCCGGGCTGTGTGCGGCGCTGGTGGGGTTGGTTATCGCTTCTCAATTGCAAACCGCGCACCCGATGACCGGCAATATGTTCGAGATGGACGCCATCGGCGCGACGGTGCTGGGCGGTACGGCGCTCAGCGGCGGCCGCGGCAGGGTATTCGGTTCGATCATCGGCGCCTTCGTGATCGTTTTTCTGGCGGACGGCTTGGTGATGATGGGCGTCAGCGAGTTCTGGCAAATGGTGATTAAAGGGCTGGTGATCGTCACCGCCGTGGTGATCGACCAGTTCCAGCAGCGTTTGCAAAGCAAGGTCATTCTGATGCAGCGCCAGGAAAAGAAAGCGGCTCAGCCGCTGGCTGAGGTGAGCCATGGCTAAAGCGGATTGCATTGTGGCGTTGGACGAGGGCACCAGCAACGCCAAGGCCGTGGTGGTGGATGCGCAGGGGACGATCGTCGCCAGGGCCAGCCGGCCGCTGACATTGCAGACGCCGCAGCCCGGCTGGGTGGAGCAGCGTGGCGAGACTTTGCTGGCGGCCTCTTTAGCGGTGCTGCGGGAAGCCATTGCGTTGGCCGGTGCCTCCCGCATTGCCGGTATCGCCATCAGCAACCAGCGTGAAACCGCCATCGGTTGGCGACGTTCCGACGGCCAGCCGATCGGGCCGGCCTTAACCTGGCAATGCGCGCGTTCCGCCGATTTCTGCGAACGGCTGCGGCGCGATCGGCAGGACGAAGCGGTGCGCCGCGCCACCGGCCTGCCGCTTTCACCGCTGTTCTCGGCGTCGAAAATGCGCTGGTTGCTCGATCATTGCGCAGACGGACAACGGTTGGCGGAGAACGGGGAACTCTGTCTTGGCACCATCGATGCCTGGCTGCTGTGGCATTTGAGCGGGGGGCGGGCATTTGGCTGCGATGCCTCCAATGCCGCTCGCACTCAGCTGTTGAACCTCGTTTCCGGCGACTGGGATGAACAGATGTTGGCGTTGTTCAACATTCCCCGTCAGGCGCTGCCGACGATCCACCCCTCCTGTCATCTGTTCGGCACGACGTTGGGATTGGAGGGCATTGCCGACGGCATTCCGATTGGCGCGATGGTCGGCGACTCGCATGCGGCGCTGTACGGCCATGCGCTCGGCCAGGCGGGGCAGGTAAAAGCCACCTATGGCACAGGATCATCGGTGATGGCGCCGATCGCCGAAGCGCAATGCGGTATCAACGCTCTGGCGACGACCATTGCCTGGCACGACGGCGAACGTATGCAGTACGCGCTGGAAGGCAATATTCCGCACACCGGCGATGCCATCGCCTGGATGCTGGATATCACCGCCATGCCGCAAGGAGACGATACGCCGTTAAGTGAACTGCCTGCTCGCGTGCCCGACAGCGGCGGCGTCTATTTTGTGCCGGCACTGACCGGCGCCGGTGCGCCCTGGTGGGATGAGCAGGCGCGCGGCGTGATCTGCGGACTCAACCGCGGCACGCGGCGGGAACATTTGGTTCGAGCCGCTTTTGAAGCGGTGGCTTATCAAATCGCCGATGTGATCGGCGTATTGCGGCAACAGCCTGGTTTTACGCTGCAGGGGCTGATGGCCGATGGCGGCCCCAGCCGCAATGACTGGCTGATGCAGTTTCAGGCCGATCTGTTGGGTTGCCCGGTATGGCGCAGCAACACGGCGGAGCTCTCGGCGTTGGGGGCGGCTCTGATGGCGATGCGCAGCCTATGGGGCGCGACTGACAGGCAACTGACGGCATTGTTGCCTCAGCATGATGAATTTAAACCCGATATGCAGCGGCATCGGCAGCTGCAGGAAAGCTATCGCGTCTGGCGGCAAGCGGTGCAGCGCACCCTGTGGCGGCCGCAGGCGGCCTCACTGAAACAGGAGAACAACCATGAGTCGTGATTTTACGGGGAAAACCGTGGTGATTACCGGCGCGTGCCGCGGCATTGGGGCCGGTATCGCCGAACGCTTCGCCAGCCTGGGCGCCAATCTGGTGATCGCGTCGAATGCGGAGCGCATTCTGACCACGGCGGAAACGCTGCGTCAGCGTTATCGGGTGCAGGTTATGCCGGCCATCCTCGACGTGACCGACGAGCCGCAGGTGGTTGATTTTTATCGTCAGGCCTGGGAACGATTTGGCGCGATCGACGTTTCCATTCAAAACGCCGGGGTGATCACTATCGACCGTTTTGACCAGATGCCCAAAAGCGATTTTGAGAAAGTGTTGGCGGTGAATACCACGGCGGTGTGGCTCTGCTGTCGGGAAGCGGCTAAATATATGGTCGGCCAACGCCGGGGGCGGCTGATCAACACCTCATCCGGCCAGGGACGCAACGGGTTCATTTACACGCCGCATTACGCTGCCAGCAAAATGGGCGTGATCGGCATTACGCAGAGTTTAGCCCTTGAACTGGCGTCGCATGGCATCACCGTCAACGCATTCTGCCCCGGCATCATTGAAAGTGAAATGTGGGAGTATAACGATCGCGTTTGGGGCGAAATCCTCAGCGGCCCGGAAAAAACCTACGGCAAGGGGGAGTTGATGGCCGAGTGGGTGGCGGGCATTCCGCTCAAGCGCGCCGGCCAACCTGAGGACGTGGCCGGTCTGGTGGCCTTCCTGGCCTCGGACGATGCCGACTACATCACCGGCCAAACCATTAACGTGGACGGCGGGCTAATCATGTCTTAGCGTGACATCGTCACTTAACGGGCGGCGCCAGATTGACGCCGCTTTAACCGCTTACATTTCCCCGCCATTGCAATCCGCGTCGTCACCCCCATATCTTTATAAATTCGACGTTTTGAGAAGCTTTCTCATCAATTTGTTCGCTAAAGCCGTTTACTGCCGAATATGCCAGCAGATATGTGGTTTTATCGTGCCGCAGGGTTTCCCTGCCGCAATGGGAAATGCTAACTTAAGGGTTAGGGACGCCTCGTTTTGGCATCGTTCATCCGATTCACTCGGCATCGCGGGAAAGAATGTGAAATATTTGCTGATTTTTTTGTTGGTTCTGGTGATCTTCGTGATTTCCGTCACCTTGGGTGCGCAGAACGATCAGGTGGTCAATTTTAACTATCTGGTTGCGCAGGGCGACTATCGCGTATCGACCCTCTTGGCCACGCTGTTTGGCGCCGGTTTCGTCCTCGGTTGGATCATTTGCGGCCTGTTTTACCTGCGCACGCGTATTGCGCTGGGCCGCGCCGAGCGCAAGATCAAAAGGCTCGAACTGCAGCTTGAGCAGCCCGCTGCACCGGCGGCTCAGCCCGTTGTCAGCAAGGAATAATCCTCTATGTTAGAACTGCTGTTTCTGTTGCTGCCCGTGGCTGCCGCGTACGGTTGGTACATGGGGCGCAGAAGCGCTCAGCAGGATAAACAGCAAGAAGCCAACCGCCTGTCGCGTGAATACGTGGCAGGGGTGAACTTTCTGCTTTCCAACCAGCAAGACAAAGCGGTCGATCTGTTCCTCGACATGTTGAAAGAGGACAGCAACACCGTCGAGGCTCACCTGACGCTGGGCAACCTGTTCCGTTCGCGCGGTGAAGTCGACCGCGCCATCCGCATCCATCAGGCCTTGATGGAAAGCGCCTCCCTGACCTTTGAACAGCGCCTGCTGGCGGTGCAGCAGCTGGGCCGCGACTATATGGCGGCCGGGCTGTACGACCGCGCGGAAGACATGTTCAGCCAGCTGATCGACGAAGCGGATTTTCGCGTCTCGGCGTTGCAGCAGCTGCTGGTGATCCATCAGGCCACCAGCGATTGGCAAAAAGCGATCGACGTGGCGGAAAAGCTGGTCAAGCTGGGCAAAGAGAAACAACGCGTCGAGATCGCGCACTTTTATTGTGAACTGGCGCTGCAGGCGATGGGCAGCGACGATCTCGACCGGGCGATGAGCCTGCTCAAGCGTGCGGACGCGGCCGATAAGCAGTGTGCGCGGGTGTCCATCATGTTCGGGCGCATTTATATGGCGCAAAACGACTACGCCAAAGCGGCCGAGTCGCTGCAACGCGTATTGAGTCAGGATAAAGAGCTGGTCAGCGAAACGCTGCCGATGCTGCAGGAATGTTACACCCATCTGCCGGATCAACAGCACAACTGGGCCGAATTCCTGAAGCGCTGCGTGGAAGAGAACACCGGTGCCACCGCCGATCTGATGCTGGCCGAGATCATCGAGCAGCATGAAGGGCGCGACGTGGTGCAGGTCTATATCAACCGCCAGCTGCAACGCCATCCGACCATGCGGGTATTTTACCGGCTGATGGATTATCACCTGGCGGACGCCGAAGACGGCCGGGCGAAAGAGAGCCTGTTGTTGCTGCGCGATATGGTCGGCGAGCAAATTCGCACCAAGCCGCGTTACCGCTGCCACAAATGCGGCTTCACCGCGCACTCGCTCTATTGGCATTGCCCATCTTGCCGTGCCTGGTCGTCGGTCAAACCGATACGCGGTCTGGACGGTCAGTAACGCTATTGCGCGATAAAAAAACGGGGCGAATCATCG
>NZ_MJAO01000047.1 GCF_001902635.1 Serratia marcescens
ATGGCGAATGGCAAACTTACGCTTCTCGTTCGAGACCGAAATGCCGATAGGCATGCTGCGTCGCCAGGCGGCCACGCGGCGTGCGCTGGATAAAGCCCTGCTGGATCAGGAACGGCTCAATCACGTCTTCGATGGTTTCGCGCTCTTCGCCGATCGCCGCCGCCAGGTTGTCCAACCCGACCGGACCGCCAGTAAACTTGTCGATAATCGCCAGTAATAGCTTGCGATCCATATAGTCGAAGCCTTCGGCATCGACGTTGAGCATATCGAGCGCCTGCGCCGCCACCGCGCCGCTGATCACGCCGTTGGCGCGCACTTCGGCGAAATCGCGCACCCGGCGCAACAGGCGGTTGGCGATACGCGGCGTACCGCGTGCACGGCGGGCCACCTCATGCGCCCCCTCGTCGGACAGCTCCAGCCCCAGGCAACCGGCGCTGCGCGAGACGATGTGCTGCAGATCCGCCACCTGATAAAATTCCAGCCGCTGGACAATGCCGAAGCGATCGCGCAGCGGCGAGGTCAGCGAACCGGCGCGGGTGGTGGCCCCCACCAACGTGAACGGCGGCAGATCGAGCTTAATCGAACGCGCCGCCGGCCCTTCGCCGATCATGATATCCAGCTGGTAATCTTCCATCGCCGGATACAGCACCTCTTCCACCACCGGCGACAGGCGGTGGATCTCGTCGATAAACAGCACGTCGTGCGGTTCGAGGTTGGTCAGCATCGCCGCCAGATCGCCCGCCTTCTCCAACACCGGGCCGGAGGTGGTGCGCAGGTTCACACCCATCTCGTTGGCCACGATGTTGGCCAGGGTGGTTTTCCCCAAACCCGGCGGGCCGAAGATCAGCAGGTGGTCGAGCGCATCGCCGCGCTGCTTGGCCGCCTGAATGAAGATCTCCATCTGCTCGCGCACGTGCGGCTGGCCAACGTATTCGGTCAACAGTTTGGGACGAATGGCGCGGTCGAGCACCTCTTCTTCGTTGATCGGTTCGGCGGAAATCAGGCGATCGGCTTCAATCATTGTCTACCCCTTCTCGGCCTTACAGGGCGGCGCGCAGCGCGTCGCGGATCAGGGTTTCGCAGTCGGCGCCCGGTTTGGCGATCTTGCTGACCATGCGGCTGGCTTCCTGCGGTTTGTAGCCCAGCGCCACCAGCGCCGAGGCGGCTTCGGCCTCCGCGTCCACTTCCGGCGTATTGGCAGCGGCGGACGGCAGGCTAATCTCGCTGCTGTTGTTGAACAGATCGCCATTAAGCCCTTTGAAGCGGTCTTTCATCTCCACCACCAGACGTTCGGCGGTTTTCTTGCCCACACCCGGCAGTTTGACCAGCGCGGTGATCTCTTCGCGCTCCACCGCGCTGACGAACTGCTGCGCGGACATACCGGACAGGATCGCCAACGCCAGCTTCGGCCCGACGCCGTTGACCTTGATCAGTTCGCGGAACAGCGCGCGCTCCTGCTTGTCGTTGAAACCGTACAGCAGCTGCGCGTCTTCACGCACCACAAAGTGGGTAAACACGATGGCCTCTTGCCCCAGTTCCGGCAGCTCGTAAAAGCAGGTCATCGGCATGTGCACTTCATAGCCCACGCCGTTCGCCTCCAGTAACACCAGCGGCGGCTGCTTTTCCAGAATATTTCCTCTGAGACGACCTATCATTTACCCTCCTGCAGAATTACCGGGCATGGCGCCCTGCCATGCCGTTGCTGGTAAAGCTTATAACATAAAAAAGGCTGGATGAATATCCAGCCTGAGCAATCATCGCTTCGCGTCAGCGCAAACGCCCGCGCGCCAGGTTCAACCGCCCTTCGCTCATCCGCAGCACGTTCTGGCTGAGGTGGCAGTGGGTGATGGCGATAGCCAGGGCATCGGCGGCATCCGCCTGCGGGTTGGCCGAGAGTTTGAGCAGCGAGCGCACCATGTGCTGCACCTGCGCCTTTTCGGCCGCGCCGGTGCCGACCACGGTCTGTTTGACCTGCCGCGCCGCATACTCGAACACTTCCAGATTCTGATTCACCGCCGCCACGATCGCAACGCCGCGCGCCTGGCCGAGCTTGAGCGCCGAATCCGGGTTCTTGGCCATAAACACCTGTTCGATGGCGAAGAAGTCGGGCTGAAACTGGGTGATGATTTCGCTGACACCGGCGTAAATCAGCTTCAGCCGCGTCGGCATGTCGTCCACCACCGTGCGGATGCAGCCGCTGGCGATATAGCTCAACTGGCGCCCCTGCTGGCGGATAAGGCCATAACCAGTAACGCGTGAGCCGGGATCGATACCGAGTATGATCGCCATATCTACATCCACCTTGCATGCACGGCGCCGCCGAACGGCGGCGCCCGTTTTACCGGATTACAGCGTCGCCGCCACTTCGTCGGAGATTTCACCGTTATGGTAAACTTCCTGCACGTCGTCGCAGTCTTCCAGCATATCGATCAGGCGCAGCAGTTTAGGCGCGGTTTCCGCGTCCATGTCGGCCTTGGTCGATGGGATCATCGATACTTCCGCCGCTTCGGCTTCGAAACCCGCCGCGGTCAATGCGTCTTTCACCACGCCCAGGCTTTCCCAGGCGGTGAACACGTCGATGGCGCCATCGTCATAGGTCACGATGTCTTCAGCACCGGCTTCCAGCGCCGCTTCCATCACGGTGTCTTCATCCAGGCCCGGTGCGTAGGTGATCACGCCCTTCTTGGTGAACAGGTAGGCAACGGAACCGTCGGTGCCAAGGTTGCCGCCGCATTTGGTGAAGGCGTGGCGCACTTCGGCTACGGTACGGTTGCGGTTGTCGCTCAGGCATTCGATCATCACGGCGGTGCCGCCAGGGCCGTAACCTTCATAGATGATGGTTTCCATATTGGTATCATCATCGCCGCCCACGCCGCGCGCGATCGCACGGTTCATGGTGTCGCGCGTCATGTTGTTCGACAGTGCCTTGTCCATCGCCGCGCGCAGACGCGGGTTGGAATCCGGATCGCCGCCGCCCAGCTTGGCGGCCGTCACCAGCTCACGAATAATCTTGGTGAAAATTTTACCGCGCTTGGCGTCCTGCGCCGCTTTACGGTGCTTTGTGTTGGCCCACTTACTATGACCTGCCATAAAAAAATCTCCGAAAAAAACTACTGGACTGAATTGATCACGAACTCTTCAATCGCCTGCTGATTGCTCCATGACTTGGTTAACTTCACGGCCTCGGCCGCCTCAAGCCATTGGTAAGCGTGATGCTCGGTAATCACCGGATCGCGCTCCTCGGGCAACGCCAGGCAGAACCAGTGCTCTTTATTGCGCGTGGTTCCCGGCGCATAGCGATGTCGCAAATGGACAAAGAGTTCAAACTCCACGCAGCGCTGGCAATCGAACAACGGCAGGTGCTCTGCTTCGATATCGATGCCGACTTCTTCCATGACTTCACGCTGCGCGGCATGCGGCGGCGACTCATCCTGTTCCAGGCTGCCGGTGACCGACTGCCAGAACTCGGTATCGTCGCGCCGCTGTAACATCAGCACCCGACCACTGGATTTCGCGTAAATCACTACCAGGATAGATTCAGGGCGCTTGTAACTCATCACTCGCTCTCTTGTTCCGCACCGGCTTTCTTTACCACGCTGATCGCCAGCTCCTGCAGCGACGCCGGGTTGGCGAAGCTCGGTGCGTCGGTCATCAAACAGGCCGCCGCAGTGGTTTTCGGGAAGGCGATGACGTCGCGGATGTTGTCGGTGCCGGTCAACAGCATCACCAGGCGATCCAGACCGAAAGCCAGACCGGCGTGCGGCGGCGTGCCGTACTTCAGCGCGTCCAGCAGGAAGCCGAACTTCTCGCGCTGTTCGTGTTCGTTAATCCCCAGAATGCTGAACACCGTCTGCTGCATTTCGCTGCGGTGAATACGCACCGAACCGCCGCCCACTTCGTAACCGTTGATCACCATGTCATAGGCGTTGGCGATGGCGTTGACCGGCGCTGCCGCCAGCTCTTCCGGGCTCATGTCGCGCGGCGAGGTGAACGGGTGGTGCATGGCCGCCAGGCCGCCCTCGTCGTCTTCTTCGAACATCGGGAAGTCAACCACCCACAGCGGTGCCCAGCTGTCGAGTTGGGTCAGCGCCAGATCGCGGCCCAGCTTCAGGCGCAGCGCGCCCATCGCATCGGTGACAATCTTGAAGCTGTCGGCGCCGAAGAACAGGATATCGCCGGTCTGCGCATCGGTGCGCGCCAGGATCGCTTCCAGCACGTCCGCGCTGAGGAATTTGGCGATCGGGCTCTGCACGCCTTCCATGCCGGCCGCGCGGTCATTGACCTTCAGCCACGCCAGGCCTTTGGCGCCGTAGATGTTGACGAAAGCGCCGTACTCGTCGATCTGTTTACGGGTCAGCTGTGCGCCACCCGGTACGCGGATCGCCGCCACGCGGCCTTTGGCGTCGTTGGCCGGGCCGGAGAAGACTTTAAACTCGACGTCTTTGACCAGGTCAGCCACATCCACCAGCTCCAGCGGGTTACGCAGGTCCGGTTTGTCGGAGCCAAAGCGACGCATCGCTTCGGCGAAGGTCATGACCGGGAAATCCCCCAGATCCACGCCCTTCACGTCCAGCCACAGTTCGCGCGCCAGTTTTTCCATCACTTCACGCACCTGATCGGCGGTCATGAAGGAGGTTTCGACGTCGATCTGGGTGAATTCAGGCTGACGGTCCGCACGCAGGTCTTCGTCACGGAAGCATTTGACGATCTGGTAGTAACGATCGAAGCCGGACATCATCAGCAGCTGTTTGAACAACTGCGGGGACTGCGGCAACGCATAGAATTTGCCCTTGTGCACGCGGCTCGGCACCAGGTAATCGCGGGCGCCTTCCGGCGTCGCCTTGGTCAGCATCGGCGTTTCGATATCGAGGAAGCCGTGGCTGTCCATGAAGCGGCGCACGAAGCTCGTGATTTTGGCGCGGGTCTTCAGACGCTCGGCCATTTCCGGGCGGCGCAGATCCAGGTAGCGGTATTTCAGACGCGCTTCTTCGCTGTTGACCTGGTTGGAGTCCAGCGGCAGCGGCTCGGAGCGGTTGATGATCTCCAGCGCGTGGGCGAACACTTCCACTTCGCCGGTGGCCATATCTTTATTGATCTGGCTGTCCGGGCGCGCACGCACAGTGCCGACGATCTGGATGCAGAATTCATTGCGCAGGTCGTAGGCCTTGTCGAACGCCACTTTCTGGTCCGGATCGAAGAACACCTGCACGATGCCTTCGCGGTCGCGCATATCAATAAAGATCAGGCCGCCGAGATCGCGACGACGATTGACCCAACCACACAGAGTGACTTCCTGGCCCACGTGGGACAGATTCAACTGCCCGCAATATTCAGTACGCATACGCTATCCTTTTACACAGCCGATGCCGCGCCGGGCTACTGCGCCCCTGTCGCGCGGCTGTTATCTGATAAATTCTACTTGTTGCCCGGTTTAGAATCCGTCGCATACCAACCGGTGCCCTTGAGCTGGAAGCCGGAGGATGAGATCAACTTGGTCAACGCGGGCTGCCCACACGCCGGGCAGTCTGCCAGCGGCGCATCGGAAAATTTTTGCAATTTCTCTAACCGATGGTTGCAAGCACCACATGCATATTCATAAATCGGCATAGGTCGTTGGATTAAAGAGTGTTGAAAAAAGGCAGTCATTATAAAGGAAATTCATGCGCCCGATAAGTGCGAACACAGCATTGTTACTGCACTAAATGGCGCGTTTTTGCTCGAAGTAACACATCGGTTAACAAATTTCCCATTAACCTGCGACAGTTTTTTCACGTAGCCTGATTCTCCCCGGTTTTGCGTCGCGCCCGGCTCACCTGGCGCGCCGAACTCATTTTATCCACTTCGCAACGAGATGAAATCCATGCTGAAACTAGACGCCCAAACCACCGCTCTGGTGCTGATCGATTTGCAAAACGGCATTCTGCCTTACGCCGGCGGCCCGCACAGCGCCGACCGGGTGGTGGCGAACGCCGCCCTGCTGGCCGCCCGTTTTCGCATGCTGGGCGCCCCGGTGCTGCTGGTGCGCGTCGGCTGGTCAGACTCCTTCGCCGAAGCGCTAAAACAGCCGGTGGACAAACCGGCTCCCGCGCCCGCCGGCGGTTTGCCGGCCAGCTGGTGGGAATTCCCCGCACCGCTGGCGGTCTGCGACAGCGATATTCGGGTGACCAAACGCCAATGGGGGGCCTTCTACGGCACCGATCTGGATTTGCAGCTGCGTCGCCGCGGCGTTAAATCCGTGGTATTGGGCGGCATTTCCAGCAATATCGGCGTGGAATCCACCGCCCGCGCCGCCTGGGAACACGGCTATGAGCTGGTGATCGCCGAAGACGTCTGCAGCGCGCAGAACGCGGAAATGCACCGTTTCGCGTTCGAACACATCTTCCCGCGTTTGGCGCGGGTGCGCGACACCGGCGAAATTCTTGCCGCGCTCGACCAGTAACGTTAAGTTGTAGCCTGATGAGCTAAGTAAAGGAAGACGACGCGTTGATCTACATCGGACTACCTCAATGGCAACATGCAGCCTGGAACCGTATCGGGTTGCGTGATTTGGCGGATTACAGCCGCTACTTCAACTGCGTGGAAGGCAACACCACCTTCTACGCGCTACCGAAACTGGAAATCGTGCAACGCTGGCGCGACATGACCGGCGACGATTTCCGTTTCTGCTTCAAATTCCCGTCGGACATCAGCCATAAGGCCGCCCTGCGCAACTGCGCCGCCGAATTGCAGGCGTTTTACCACTGTCTGAGCCCGGTGCATCAGCGCATCGGCCAACTGTGGCTGCAGCTGCCCGCCGCCTTCGGCCCCAATGAACTGCCGCGCCTGTGGCAGTTCTTCGAAAGCCTGCCGAAGGAATTCACCTACGGCGTAGAAGTGCGTCATCCGGCATTTTTCGCCAAAGGCGAGGAAGAGCGTGCGCTGAATCAGGGGTTGCACCAGCGCGGCATCAATCGGGTGATCCTCGACAGCCGCCCGGTGCATCACGCCGCGCCCACTACCGCCGCCGTGCGCGATGCGCAGCAGAAAAAGCCGAAGCTGCCGGTACACGCACTGATCACCGCCGACCAACCGTTGGTGCGCTTTATCGGCGGCGACCAGCTGACCGACAACCTGCGCTGGTTCGAAGCCTGGCAGCAAAAACTGCCGCTCTGGCAGCAACAGCATCAGCCCTATCTGTTTATTCATACGCCGGACAACGGCGATTCACCCCAACAGGCGCAAAAAATTTGGCAGCAGCTGCGCCTGGCGATCCCCGATTTGCCTGCGCCGCCGGACTGGCCGGAGCAGGATGCACTGTTTTGACCTATTAATCTGACCAATAACATCAAATATTTCTCCGCGACAGTGAATACAATGACGGCTATGATGCTGGCTGCCAGTTTTGGTTAGGGAACGGAGTTAAAAATGGTAAGCGCGCTTTATGTGGTGCTCGGCGCATTGTTGTTGATCAAACTCTCTTATGACGTAGTCAGATTAAGGATGCAGTACCGCGTAGCCTATGGCGACGGCGGTTTTTACGAATTGCAGACCGCCATCCGCGTGCATGGCAACGCCGTTGAATACATCCCTATCGCCGCCGTATTGCTGGTGATCATGGAAATGAACGGCGCAGAAATCTGGATGATTCACCTCTGCGGCCTGATGCTGATGGCCGGGCGGCTGGTGCATTACTACGGTTTGCGCAACCGCGAGGTACGCTGGCGCCGTTCGGGCATGGCCGCGACCTATATCTCTTTGTTGTTGATGGTTCTGGCAAATATTTTCTATCTGCCCTGGGATCTGATTTTCAGTCTGCACTGATCCCGCTTTATCATCAGGCGGCCGCGCCGCCTGCTTCCGCTCCGCTTTTTCGCGCTTTTCTGTTAGACTACGCAGCTTCGAATTCTGAACCGACTTTCCGCTATGCCAAACCGCGACACTCTTTTCTCCGCGCCCATCGCCAAACTGGGCGACTGGACCTTCGACGAACGCGTCGCCGAAGTGTTCCCCGACATGATCCAACGCTCCGTTCCCGGCTATTCCAACATCATTTCGATGATCGGCATGCTGGCCGAACGCTTTGTGCAACCCGACAGCCGGGTGTATGACCTGGGCTGTTCGCTGGGCGCTGCGACGCTGTCGATGCGGCGGAATATCAAGGTGCCCGGCTGCAATATCGTCGCCGTCGACAATTCGCCGGCGATGGTGGAACGTTGCCGCCGCCATATCGACGCCTTCCGCGCCGAGACGCCGGTCGAGGTCATTGAAGCCGACATTCGCGACATCGATATCGAGAACGCTTCGATGGTGGTGCTGAACTTCACGCTGCAGTTCCTCGAACCAGCCGATCGCCTGCGTCTGCTGGAGAAAATTTATCGCGGCCTGCGCCCAGGCGGCGCGCTGGTGCTGTCGGAAAAATTCAGCTTTGAAGACGCTGAAGTCGGCGAACTGCTGTTCAACATGCACCACGACTTTAAACGCGCCAACGGTTACAGCGAGCTGGAGATCAGCCAAAAGCGCAGCATGCTGGAAAACGTGATGCTGACCGACTCAGTGGAAGCGCACAAAGCGCGCCTGCATCAAGCCGGGTTCGAGCATGCCGAAGTGTGGTTCCAGTGCTTCAACTTCGGTTCGCTGATCGCCCTGAAAGCGGGGGATGCGCAATGATCGAGTTCGGTGATTTCTATCAGCGCATCGCCAAGAGCCACCTCAGCCATTGGCTGGATACCCTGCCCGCACAGCTCAGCGCCTGGCAACGCGAATCGCTGCACGGCAAATTCAAACAGTGGTTCAACTCAGTCGAGCATTTGCCGACGCTGACCCCAACCCGCCTCGATCTGCTGCACGGCGTGCGCGCCGAAATGGAGCCCGCCCTGTCGCCAGGCCAGCTCGAAGGCATCGAGAAGATGCTGCGCACTCTGATGCCGTGGCGCAAAGGGCCGTTCTCGCTGTATGGCATCGATATCGATACCGAATGGCATTCCGATTGGAAATGGGATCGCGTACTGCCGCACATTTCTCCGCTGGCCGGCCGCACGATTCTCGACGTCGGCTGCGGCAGCGGTTATCACCTGTGGCGTATGGTCGGTGCCGGCGCGCAACTGGCGGTAGGCATCGATCCGATGCAGCTGTTCCTGTGTCAGTTCGAAGCGGTGCGCAAACTGTTGGGCGGCGATCAACGCGCTCATCTGCTGCCACTCGGTATTGAGCAGCTGCCGGAGCTGGCGGCATTCGACACCGTGTTCTCGATGGGCGTGCTGTATCATCGCCGTTCGCCGCTCGATCACCTGTATCAGCTGAAAAATCAGCTGGTATCGGAAGGTGAACTGGTGCTGGAAACGCTGGTGGTAGAAGGCGATCGCCACCAGGTGCTGGTGCCGGGCGACCGTTATGCGCAGATGCGCAACGTGTATTTCATCCCTTCCGCCGAAGCGCTGAAATGCTGGTTGGAGAAGTGCGGCTTTGTTGACGTGAAGATCGCCGATATGTGCGTCACCAGCCTCGAAGAGCAGCGCCGCACCGACTGGATGACCAGCGAATCGTTGGCCGAATTCCTCGATCCGAACGATCGCAGCAAAACGGTCGAAGGCTACCCGGCGCCGCTGCGTGCGGTGCTGACCGCCAAAAAACCCTAGCGCTCGATTATTGGGCCGGCCTGCGCCGGCCCGAAGTTACTCCTTGCCGACATCGACAATTCGCAGTTCATACACCATCGTCGCGTTCGGCGGGATCTGCGGCGCATAGCCCGCTTCACCGTATGCCAACTCAGGCGGCACCACCATCGTCAGCGAGCCATGATTTTTCAGATGGCCAATCGCCTCGCGAAACAACACCGGATAAGCGGAGAGCGGCTGCGACATCACCTTCCCACTGCGATCCATATCCTGAATCACGCTGCCGTCGGTTAGGCTTTCTTTCACTACGATGTCCACCCGCGCGTTTTCCGAAATGGCTTCATCACCCGCATAATCGATGCGATACCAGAAACCGGAAGGCGACTTCTGCGTGCCCTTCTTCTTTTTAAACTCGGTGACAAACGCCTCGCCCTTGCTGGTCTGCACCTTCACCGCCTGGTTTCTGGCGTCGTTCACCGCTTTTTCCGACTCCGCCAGTGCGCGGGTCAACTGTGCATCACTCAGCTGGTAATGGCCGTTGAAAGTATCGATCACACCCGCCAGCAGCACGGTTTTATCGGGATTAATGCCCCAATTTTTACGCTCCGCGAGCATCGTTTGGATATCACGCCCCAAGGCGACGCCGGCGGCATAGCTCTGCTGCTCCGGCTTTTTCTTGAGCGACTGCGTATCCGGCAGCCATTTGGCGCGCGCTTTCAGCCCGTCCAGCTCCTCACGCAAGGCTTGCTGAGCTTGGTTGGCGTCCGCTAGCGCCCATGCAGTTTTTTTTGCCTGCTCCGTCGTTTTCGCCAGTTGCAGTGTTGATTTATCGTTTTCCGCCACCGCCGTAGCCAGCCGCTGCTCCAATACCTTAGCCTGCTCAGTTTGCGTTTTGCTCTTTTCCTGCCACTGCGCCAGCTGTTGCTGAAGCTCACTCGTCGCCTTGGCGGCCTCGGCCTTCTGCTGCTCCAGCGCCGTCTTCAGGCTTTTCTCTTGTTGCTCGGCCTGTTGGCGTTGGCCATCAAGCTCTTTTTGCCGCTGCGTCAGCTGTTGCTGCAGCTCACTCGTCGCCTTGGCGGCCTCGGCCTTCTGCTGCTCCAGCGCCGTCTTCAGACTTTGCTCTTGCTGACCTGCCTGTTGCCGTTGGCCATCAAGCTCTTTTTGCCGCTGCGCCAGCTGCTGTTGAAGCTCGCCCATCGCCTTGGCGGCTTCGGCCTTCTGCCGTTCCAGCTCAGCGGCGGCCGCTTTTTTATCCTGTTCATAACGCTCGTGCGCTGTATCGTTGGCTGCCTGCGCCGCCGCCAGTTTCTCCTGCCAGGCCTGTTGCTGCACGTTATCTGATTGTTTAGGCAACGCCGCCAGCCGCTGTTCCAGCAAGGCGATACGCCGATCGCGCTCCTCGGTTTGCTGTTTTTGCCGCGTTAACGCCGCTTGCGCCTCGGCGATCTGCGCCTGAGCCTTCCGCTCCTGCGGCGTCAGATTCAGCGCCTGTCTCACACCGCTGGCGAAGTCGCTCAACGCGCTCAAATCAGGCGCCGGTGCCGGTTTATCGGCAGCGGTCAGGGACGACGCAACGCGCAACGCCGTCAGCTCCTGTTGCAGCGATTGAATAGCGGCCTGCCGTTGCTCCAATTGGGCATCTTTCTCGCGCAGCGTCTTTTGCAACTGCACCAGTTGCTTTCTCTGCGAATTCGTTTCGCGAGTTTGAACCGGCCGGGACGCCGGCTTTTGGGTTTCCTGGGATGGGGTAACCACGGTATCAGCTGCCGGTGCCTCCTGCCTCTGGTAGCGCTCAGCAAACTGCAATAATGCCGGCACATCGTCATCCGCCACCACCGCCGGCGCAAACGCCAGCGGTATCATCAGGCTCAGTAATGCCTTTCTCGCTCGAGGAGTCATTGGGCACGTTCTCCGCGCTCAGCCAGGCCGGTCATCATGGCAGAACTGATGTCCGCGCAGAGGCGGCTGGTGCGATAACGATACAGCGCATCGACGGTTTCCTGCGTGCCGGTATTGACCCGCTGCCGAACCCCGGCATACTGCGCGGCGCCGCCCATCAAGGTATCGAATTCACGTTTGAATTTTTGGTATTTTTCGTTATCCATGCCGCGCATGGCATCCAACTCGCGCTGGCACTGCTGCATGCGCTCGGCCTCACGCTGCCGCTTGTCTTGTTCCGCTATTTCTTCTGCGCTGGGCTTGTTCAATATGGGTAGCGGTCGCTTGGCAGTCTGGCAGCCGGTCAGGGTCAACGCCAGCAAAAGCGCAGCGGTCAAACAGTGTGCCGTTCGGGTCATTATCGTTATCTCCTTGTTTAGTTCGCCGTCAACGTGCCCTGCGGCTGCGCTGGCGGCTCTCCTCAATTGATGCTGTGATGTTCCGGCCATAAGGCAGGCTATAAGCAGGTATAAAAATGCAGACGCGGCGGTGAGTGTCATGACACTAATCATTCACCGCATCAATGCATACAAAAAAATCATTTAATGTAATGATATTTAAAGGATTTTAACTCACAAACTTATCAGCAGGGTATGCCGATCGCAAGAAGAGATGGGGCAGTTCGACCGAGAAACCGTCTTGAAACGGGCACCGCGTCTTTGCAAG
>NZ_MJAO01000048.1 GCF_001902635.1 Serratia marcescens
CCATCGGCTGCCCTTTTTTTATGCGCGGCGCCCCGCGCCGAACGGCACAACAGGAGATGCCATGGCCACCATGAAAGATGTTGCGCGCCGCGCCGGCGTTTCCACGGCCACCGTCAGCCGGGTGATCAACAACACCGCTTACGTTGAGCCGGTGACCCGCGAACGTGTTGAGAAGGCGATGCGCGAGTTTAACTACCACCGCAACGCCGCCGCGCTGGCGCTGGCGAAAAGAAGCGGCAACATGTTGGGGTTGCTGACCGGCAACCTCGACGATCCTTTTTTCTCGCGGCTGGCGCGGGGCGTGGAAGACATTACGCGGCAGGCCGGCGTGCGCCTGATGTTGTGCAGCGGCGGGCATCAGGCCGAGTTGGAAAAAAGCGGCCTCGATTTTCTCATCAACCAGGGATGTGAAGCCATCGTGGCGCACGTTACGCGCATGGGGGAAGAGGATTTGCTGCGCTATGCCGCCCACACGCCCGCATTGGTGCTGGTGAATCGCTGCCTGCCCGCTATCGCCAACCGCTGCATCTGGCTCGACAACGCCAGTGCGGCGCAGGCGGCGACCGAACTGCTGATTCATCAGGGCCACCGCAGAATCGCCTGCGTAACGGCGGATCTGCCGATCGACGATCGCACGCAGCGGCTGGCGGGTTACCGCAAGGCGATGGCCGCCGCCGGCATTGAGGTGCCCGGCACCTGGATCATCAGCGTGCCTTTCAACGAAAGAGGCGGCGAGTTGGCGGCCGAGCGCGTTTTGGCCAGCGACCAACGCTTCACTGCCGCAGTGACGTTCAACGACGTGATGGCCGCCGGCATGATGCGCACCTGCCACCAACGGCAAATTCAACTGCCTGAGGCGCTGTCGATCGTCGGCTTTGATGACATTGCGCTGGCGAAGTATCTCCATCCTTCGCTGACCACCGTGCATTACCCCATCGAGAGAATGGCCCGACGCGCCGCGCGCCTGGCGCTGCAGATTCACAGCGGCGGCGATGTCGCGCCGCAGAACAACCGCTTTTCGGCCGAACTGATCCTGCGAGACTCGGTGGCAGACGGCGCACCCTAAGGGCAACGCCGTTAAAGCAAGCGCGGCGAGTGAGAAGCGGCTCACACAATTTTATCGCATGAAACCGATTACATGGCCGGTTGCCTGCGCTCACATCCTCCGTTTATCGAAGCCATTACGCTGTTGCAGCACCCCATCTTCAACAGGAGCCGTATATGGATAATAAGAAAACGCTCAACCTCGGGCTGGCGACGCTGCCGATTGTGGCTATGCTGTTGCTGCTCATCATCGGCTATGGCCGGTTTGGCCTGCGCATTGAACCGTTGCTGCTGGTTTCCGCCGCTATCGCCGCCGGGTTGGCCTGGTGGCAAGGCTACCGCTGGGACGACATCATCGAGGCCATTGTGGCCAAGCTGGCGAAGGCGATGCCGGTGATCATGATCCTGATCTGCGTGGGCGGCCTGATTGGCACCTGGATGATCAGCGGCACTATCCCTTACATGGTGTATTGGGGGCTGAAGCTGATCAGCCCGCAATATATTCTGATCGCCGCGTTCTTCATCACCAGCGTGATCTCGGTGTGCACCGGCACCTCCTGGGGGGCGGCCGGCACCGTGGGTGTGGCGCTGATGGGCGTGGCCGCCGGTCTGGACGTGCCGCTGGCCGCCGCGGCCGGGGCGGTGGTGTCCGGCGCTTACTTCGGCGACAAAATCTCGCCGTTGTCCGATTCGACGAACTTCGCGGCCATCGTCGCAGATACCGATCTCTACAGCCATATTCAACATCTGATGTACACGACGCTGCCGAGCTTCATCCTGGCCGCCGTGGTGTACCTGATCGCCGGCCAGACCGGCGCGGTGGCCAGCGTGGCCACGCCGGAGAAAGTGACTGAAATCGTCGGCGCGCTCGAGGGGCTGTACCATTTCAATCTGCTGCTGATCCTGCCGCCGGTGCTGGTGTTGTGGGGCGCGGTGACTAAGCGGCCGGTGATCCCCGTCATGCTGGCCGCCTGCGCGCTGGCGATCGCCATCGGCGTCGCGCTGCAGGGCTTTAGCCTGCAGCAGGGGTTGAATGCGTTGATGGACGGTTTCAATCTGTCGATGTTTACCTCCCAGGGCCACAGTGTCGAGGGGATCGTCGCCGATGTGCCGCGCTTGTTGAACCGCGGCGGCATGTTCTCGATGATGAGCACGATCCTGCTGGTGTTCTGCGCCTTTTCCTTCGCCGGCGCCCTGACGCTGACCGGCGCGCTGACGGTGATCATCAACCGGTTGCTGAAAGTGGTACACACCACCGGTCAGCTGATTGCCGCCACCGTTGCCACCACTATCCTGGTGACCGGCGCGACCAGCGACGGCAAGCTGGCGCTGCTGATCCCGGCGGAGCTGTTCAAAGGGGCCTATCGGCGTATGGGGCTGGACAACAAAAACCTGTCGCGCACCGTCGAAGATGCGGGCACCGTCATCGAACCGCTGATCCCGTGGACGGCCGCCGGTATTTACATGGCGACCACGCTGGGGGTGAGCACGCTCGATCTGCTGCCGTGGGCGATCCAATGTTATGCCGCGGTGGTGTTCGCCCTGATTTATGGGTTCACCGGCTTCGGTATCGCCAAACTCCAACCTCAGAACGATTTGCAGCGTAAGGAAGCCTGACATGACCCGTCATTTCAACGCTATCATCGACCGCCACAATACCGGCTCCGTGAAGTGGGACTTCATCGACCGCTATCTGCAACTGGACGGCAGCGAACTGTTGCCGATGTGGGTGTCCGATTTCGACTTTCCGTGCCCGGCCGAGGTGCAGCAGGCGCTGCATCGCCGGGTGGATCACGGTGTCTTCGGCTACAGCGAACGCGACGACGCTTACTATCAGGCGGCGATCGACTGGTTTGCCACGCGGCACAACTTGCCGCTGCGGCGCGAGTGGTTCACGTCGATTGAAGGGGTGGTGCCGGGGTTGGCGATGCTGATCCAACTGCTCAGCAAGCCGGGGGACGGTGTGGTGGTGCAGGGGCCGTACTATGGCTCGTTCGCCAAGATAGTCACCATGAACGGCAGAGAGGTGATTGAAAACCCGCTGCTGGAAACCCCGCAGGGGTATCAGCTCGATTTCGAACGGTTGGCCGCCTGCTTTGCCCAGCGTAAGTCGCCGCTGCTGTTGCTGTGCAATCCGCACAATCCGACCGGCCGTTGCTGGCACCGCGATGAGCTGGAACGGTTGATGGCGCTTTGCCATGCCCATGACGTGACGGTGATCTCCGATGAAATCTGGGCCGATCTGCTGCTGCCCGGCGAGACGTTTACGTCGGTGTTGCATCTGGACGAGGAATATCGCGAAAGGGTGATTGCGGCGACGTCCGCCAGCAAAACGTTCGGCCTCTCTTCGCTGCGCATTTCGAATTTCCTGATCCCCAACGCCCAGCTTCGGCAGGCGTTTGTCGATAGGCTGAACGCCCACGGGCTGGATGTGTTCAACGCGCTGTCGATGACGGCGGCGACAGCGGCCTATCAGCAAGGTGGCACCTGGCTCGATGAACTGCTCGATTATCTGGCGGAAAATCGGCGCTGGTTTGAGCAAGCGTTGGCCGCCGTCGCCCCTTGGTGCAAAATGACCCGGGCCGAAGGGACCTATCTCGCCTGGCTGGATTGCCGCGCCCTGGCTATGAGCGATGCTGACTTGCAGCAGGCGCTGGTGGAGGTGGCGAAGCTGGCGCCGTCGATGGGCAGCGGTTTCGGCCCGCAGGGGAGCGGTTTTATCCGCATCAACCTGGGTTGCCCGCGCCGGTATCTCGAGCGTGCCGCCGAAGGGCTGGCACGCCTGAAATAACCGTCTGTCGAGCCTTCAATAGTGCGGCGGAGGGGTCTCTTCCGATTGCGAGGCGATCATTGAGGTTTGGGTCGAGCGCAGCTTGTCGGTCAGCATGCGCAGGTGTTCGCGCATCTTCAGCATTTCCATTTGATGCTGGATGACGGTCTGATTGAGCTCTTCGATGGTGAGCTCTTGAAAAGCCTGACGGCTTTCCAGTTCTTCAAGCCGCTTTAGCAGGCTTTGAATGTCGGCGTTGTGCATGAGGCTACCTCTGACGCGATAAAATCCTGATTCGGCGCTATGGTAACAGCTGGCGCCGGGTTTGCCCGCGCTATTTCTTTAGGCGGCGCGCAAGGCTGCGAACGGCAGTGTAAAGTGCTGAAAAGTTGTGCGCCTGCTTCCCCGCTTTTTGCTAATCTCGCCGCATATTCTGCAAGAAAAATCTGATTTATCATGTAAGTAGCACACTGCGGGAAACTTCTTGGCAAAGCGGGAGTCACACTTTGACTCGATTGGTTACCTGTGCGACTGTTTTGTTTTGTTTCAGACAGCTATAGTAACCCGGTTATCTTACCTAATGATTGTTTGGGGCATTGCTTCAGACACTGGAGAAATGGATGAAATCTTTGTTTAAAGTCACGCTTCTGGCAACCACCATGGCTTTTGCTCTGAATGCGACCCAGGTCATGGCTGCCGATGCCGCCAAACCGGCAGAAGCCGCTAAACCAGCGGACGCGGCGGCGGCACCAAGCACCGGCAAGTTCAAAAACGACGACGAGCAAGCGGCTTACGCACTGGGCGCCTCGCTCGGCCGTTACATGGACAACTCTCTGAAAGAGCAAGAGAAGCTGGGCATCAAGCTGGACAAAGATCAGCTGATCGCCGGTGTTCAGGACGCTTTCGCCAACAAGAGCAAGCTGAACGATGCCGACATCGAGAAGACCCTGCAGGGCTTCGAAGCGCGCGTGAAGGCTTCCGCTCAGGCGAAGATGGAGCAGGATGCCAAGGACAACGAAACCAAGGGCGCCAAGTACCGTGACAGCTTCGCCAAAGAAAAAGGCGTGAAGAAAACCGAATCCGGCCTGCTGTATCAGGTAGAGAAACCGGGCGCGGGTGAAGCGCCGAAAGACAGCGACACCGTGGTGGTGAACTACAAAGGTACTCTGACCGACGGCACCGAGTTCGACAACTCCTACACCCGCGGCGAGCCGCTGTCGTTCCGTCTGGACGGCGTGATCCCAGGCTGGACCGAAGGCCTGAAACACATCAAGAAAGGCGGCAAAATCAAGCTGGTGATCCCACCGGCGCTGGCCTACGGCAAAACCGGCGTTCCGGGCATCCCGGCTAACTCCACGCTGGTGTTCGACGTTGAACTGCTGGACGTGAAAGCGGCGCCGAAAGCCGATGCTAAAGCCGAAAAACCGGCTGACGCGAAAGCAGACGTCAAAGCGAAATAACATCGTCGCTCTGTTTGCCACCGCCGCGGATGCCCTCCGCGGCGGTTTTCATTTCGGCAGCCGCCGCCTCTCTCTCCATTGAACGCTTGACGCCTGCCGGGCATCGGGCTTAACGTCAATACCACGCGCAAACGCAAGGACTTTGCTCCGGCCGCTTTGCTAGACTAATAATTCTGACTTATCAGTCATGCGTCTGCCCCTTAGGGCGTGTACCTAAAATTGTTCCCGGCCACCTCGGCCCGCGGAAGTCGTCGAGCCGTTTGATGCTGATATCAGCCAGCCGCGTTGCGGATGCCTGACGGCGCACCGATGGCGGCCGCGAGCCGGCCCGAGCGGTTTTAGCTGCGCCCCCTGGCACAGGCGATCTATGAGGGTGGTATCTTCGATGTCGAATTCGCTTTTATCCAGCGAAGCCAGCGAACTTGATTTGCTGAATGAACGTCCGTTTACTCAAACGGATCATGAAATCCTGAAATCCTATGAAGCGGTGGTCGACGGGCTGGCGATGCTGATCGGCGGCCACTGCGAGATCGTATTGCACGCGCTGGAAGACCTGAACAGTTCGGCGGTGCGTATTGCCAACGGCGAACATACCGGGCGCAAGATCGGTTCGCCGATCACCGACCTGGCGCTGCGCATGCTGCACGACATGGCCGGCGACGACAGCAGCGTATCGAAAGCCTACTTCACCCGCGCCAAGAGCGGCGTGCTGATGAAGTCGGTGACCATCGCCATTCGCAACCGCGAGCAGCGGGTGATCGGTTTGCTGTGTATCAACATGAACCTCGACGTGCCGTTCTCGCAGATCATGCAGACCTTCATGCCACCGGCCACGCAGGACGTGCCGTCGTCGGTGAATTTCGCTTCTTCCGTCGACGATCTGGTGGCGCAGACGCTGGAGTTCACCATCGAAGAGGTGAACGCCGACCGCTCGGTGTCCAATAACGCCAAGAACCGCCAGGTGGTGCTCAATCTCTATGAGAAAGGCATCTTTGACATCAAGGATGCGATCAACCAAGTGGCTGATCGCCTGAATATCTCCAAACACACCGTGTATCTGTACATCCGCCAGTTCAAGAGCGGCGATCTGTTGGGAAGTGACCGTTGATGCTCGATTACTGTCTGTTGGTCACCGGCCCGGCTTACGGCACGCAGCAGGCCAGCAGCGCCTACCAGTTCGCTCAGGCCCTGTTGGCGAAAGGCCATCGTCTTTCCAGCGTCTTTTTCTACCGTGAGGGCGTGCTGAACGCCAACCAGCTGACCGCGCCCGCCAGCGACGAATTCGATCTGGTGCGCGGCTGGACGCAGCTGGCGCAGCAACATGGCGTGGCGCTCAATGTCTGCGTGGCCGCCGCGCTGCGCCGCGGCGTTACCGACGAACAGGAGGCCGCGCAGCAAGGGCTGGCGAGCGCCAACCTGCAACCTGGTTTTACCCTGAGCGGGCTGGGTTCCCTGGCCGAAGCGTCGCTGAGTTGCGACCGCCTGGTGCAGTTCTGAGGATATGATGAAACGAGTCGCTTTTGTTTTCACCCACGGGCCGCACGGCGGCGCCGGCGGTAGGGAAGGGCTGGATGCGCTGCTCGCCACGTCGGCGCTCAGTGAAGACTTGGGGGTATTTTTTGTCGGCGATGGCGTATTGCAGCTGTTGCCGGGCCAGCAACCGGAAAAAATTTTGGCGCGCAATTACATTGCCACCTTCGGCGTGCTGCCGCTGTATGACGTGGAGCGGTGTTATCTGTGCCAGGCTTCGCTGCAGGAGCGCGGGTTAAGCCAGGTGACCGATTGGGTGCTGGACGCCGAGGTACTTGCGCCGGACGAACTGCGTCGCCAATTGGCCGGTTACGACGCCGTGATGACGTTTTAGGATCCTCTGATGCTGTATACCTTGAGCCATTCACCGAACCAATGCGATTTACCCGCTCTGCTGCGCCTGACTGCGGAGGGCGACGCGCTGCTGCTGTTGCAGGACGGCGTGTTGGCGGGCCTTGCCGGCAGCGCCCATCTTGAATCGCTGCTCGCCGCCCCCATATCCCTTTATGCGCTGCAGGACGACCTGGAAGCCAGGGGATTGGTTGGTCATTTTTCGCACAGAATCACTGTCATCGGCTATAATCACTTCGTTGAATTAACCGAAAAACACCGCAGCCAAATGGCCTGGTGATGAGAGTGATGTTGTATATTTCTTGACACCCATACTGGTCAGCCATAAAATTCTGCGTCCTCGTACTTTGCCAGTAGTGCATACGAGGGGATTTATCACATGTTTACGAAGCTAGTACGAAGCAAAAACCAGGAGCTTTTTTAATGGCAACAATTAACCAGCTGGTTCGCAAACCACGCTCTGTGAAGGCTGCTAAAAGCAACGTTCCAGCGCTGGAAGCCTGCCCGCAGAAACGTGGCGTATGCACCCGCGTATACACCACCACCCCGAAAAAACCAAACTCCGCACTGCGTAAAGTTTGCCGTGTGCGTTTGACCAACGGTTTCGAAGTGACTTCCTACATCGGTGGCGAAGGCCACAACCTGCAGGAACACTCCGTAATCCTGATCCGTGGCGGTCGTGTAAAAGACCTGCCAGGTGTGCGTTACCACACCGTCCGTGGTGCACTTGACTGCTCCGGTGTTAAAGACCGTAAGCAAGCTCGTTCCAAGTACGGCGTGAAGAAGCCAAAGGCTTAATGGTTCTCCGTTAAGTAAGGCCAAACGTTTTAACTTTAATGTCAGAATAAACTCGTAGAGTTTTGGACAATCCTGAATTAACAACGGAGTATTTCCATGCCACGTCGTCGCGTAATCGGCCAACGTAAAATCCTGCCAGATCCTAAGTTCGGATCTGAGCTGCTGGCCAAATTTGTAAATATCCTGATGGTAGACGGTAAAAAATCTACTGCAGAAGCAATCGTCTATACCGCGCTGGAGACCCTGGCTCAGCGTTCTGGTAAAGATCACCTGGAAGCTTTCGAAGTCGCTCTCGACAACGTTCGCCCGACTGTAGAAGTTAAGTCGCGTCGCGTTGGCGGTTCTACTTATCAGGTACCAGTTGAAGTCCGCCCGGTTCGTCGTAATGCTCTGGCAATGCGTTGGATCGTTGATGCTGCACGTAAACGCGGTGATAAATCCATGGCTCTGCGCCTGGCGAACGAGCTGTCTGACGCAGCAGAGAACAAAGGTTCTGCTGTTAAGAAGCGTGAAGACGTTCACCGTATGGCCGAAGCCAACAAGGCGTTCGCCCACTACCGCTGGTAATCACCAGGCGATAGTCATGCTAACCAAGCGGGCGCTTCAAAATGGCCCGCTTGGGTTAACTGAACTTGAACGCCCTAGGAATAGAGGAATCAAATGGCTCGTACAACACCCATTGCACGCTACCGTAACATCGGTATCAGTGCTCACATCGACGCCGGTAAAACCACCACTACCGAACGTATTCTGTTCTACACCGGTGTAAACCACAAAATCGGTGAAGTTCATGACGGCGCTGCCACCATGGACTGGATGGAACAGGAGCAGGAGCGTGGTATTACCATCACTTCTGCAGCGACTACTGCCTTCTGGTCTGGTATGGCCAAGCAGTTCGAACCGCACCGCGTAAACATCATCGACACCCCAGGGCACGTTGACTTCACCATCGAAGTAGAACGTTCCATGCGTGTGCTGGATGGCGCGGTAATGGTTTACTGTGCTGTTGGTGGTGTTCAGCCACAGTCTGAAACCGTATGGCGTCAGGCTAACAAATACAAAGTGCCACGTATCGCGTTCGTTAACAAAATGGACCGTATGGGCGCTAACTTCCTGAAAGTTGTAGGCCAGATCAAATCTCGTCTGGGCGCCAACCCTGTTCCTCTGCAGCTGGCTATCGGCGCAGAAGACAAATTCACCGGCGTTATCGACCTGGTGAAAATGAAGGCGATCAACTGGAACGAAGAAGACGCGGGCGTAACCTTCGAATACGAAGACGTTCCGGCTGACATGGCGGACCTGGCTGAAGAATGGCGCCAGAATCTGATCGAGTCTGCAGCGGAAGCTTCCGAAGAGCTGATGGAAAAATACCTGGGCGGCGAAGAGCTGACCGAGGAAGAAATCAAGACTGCTCTGCGTCAGCGCGTACTGAACAACGAAATCATCCTGGTAACCTGTGGTTCTGCGTTCAAGAACAAAGGTGTGCAGGCGATGCTGGATGCGGTAATCGAATACCTGCCGGCACCAACTGACGTTCCTGCGATCAACGGTATCCTGGACGACGGTAAAGACACCCCGGCTGAGCGTCACGCAAGTGATGACGAGCCGTTCTCTGCGCTGGCGTTCAAAATTGCTACCGACCCGTTCGTTGGTAACCTGACCTTCTTCCGCGTGTACTCCGGCGTTGTTAACTCCGGCGACACCGTGCTGAACTCCGTTAAGGCTGCGCGCGAGCGTTTCGGCCGTATCGTTCAGATGCACGCCAACAAGCGTGAAGAGATCAAAGAAGTTCGCGCAGGCGACATCGCCGCTGCGATCGGTCTGAAAGACGTGACCACCGGGGACACCCTGTGTGATCCAGACTCTCCAATCATCCTGGAGCGTATGGAATTCCCTGAGCCGGTAATCTCTATCGCCGTTGAACCGAAAACCAAAGCTGACCAGGAAAAAATGGGTCTGGCTCTGGGCCGTCTGGCTAAAGAAGACCCGTCATTCCGCGTATGGACTGACGAAGAGTCTAACCAGACCATCATCGCCGGTATGGGTGAGCTGCACCTCGACATCATCGTTGACCGCATGAAGCGTGAATTCAACGTTGAAGCTAACGTGGGCAAACCTCAGGTAGCTTACCGCGAAGCGATTCGCGCGAAGATTACCGATGTTGAAGGTAAGCACGCCAAGCAGTCTGGTGGTCGCGGTCAGTACGGTCACGTTGTGATCGACATGTACCCACTGGAGCCGGGCTCTAACCCGAAAGGTTACGAGTTCATCAACGACATCAAAGGCGGTGTAATTCCTGGCGAATACATCCCTGCCGTTGATAAAGGCATCCAGGAGCAGCTGAAGTCTGGTCCGTTGGCTGGTTACCCGGTAGTAGACATGGGTATTCGTCTGCACTTCGGTTCTTACCACGACGTTGACTCCTCTGAACTGGCGTTTAAACTGGCCGCTTCTATCGCCTTTAAAGAAGGCTTTAAGAAGGCGAAACCAGTTCTGCTTGAGCCTATCATGAAGGTTGAAGTTGAGACTCCAGAAGAGAACACCGGTGACGTTATCGGTGACTTGAGCCGTCGTCGCGGTATGCTGCGTGGTCAGGAATCTGAAGTGACTGGCGTTAAGATCCATGCTGAAGTGCCGTTGTCCGAAATGTTCGGCTACGCAACTCAGCTGCGTTCTCTGACTAAAGGTCGTGCATCATACACCATGGAATTCCTGAAGTATGATGATGCGCCGAACAACGTCGCTCAGGCCGTAATCGAAGCCCGTGGTAAATAAGCCGCAGGGTTAAAACCAAAGTCCCGCGCTCTCTCCATAAGGGGAGAGCGCTATAGTAAGGAATATAGCCGTGTCTAAAGAAAAATTTGAACGTACAAAACCGCACGTTAACGTTGGTACTATCGGCCACGTTGACCACGGTAAAACTACCCTGACTGCAGCGATCACCACCGTT
>NZ_MJAO01000049.1 GCF_001902635.1 Serratia marcescens
CCCTGGGGCGCCCGTTTTTTATCCGACGTAGTGAAAATTACGCCTGATTCTGACGCCACCAGTCCGCCAGCAAAATGCCGGTCGCCACGGAAACGTTCAGGCTTTCCACCTTGCCGGTGCCGCCGATCGAGACGTTCATGTCGCCCTGCTGCCAGGCGCTGTCGCTCAGACCGTCACGCTCCTGGCCCAGCACCAGCACCATCTTGGCCGGCAGCTTGGCCTGCGCCAGCGCGGTGCCTTTGTGGCTGGAGGTGGTGACGATGGTGTAACCCGCCTGGCGGAAAGTATCCAACACAGACAGGAAATCGTCGGCGTTGATCGCCTTGATGTGTTCCGCGCCGCCTTCAGCGGTGCGCACCGCCGCACCGGATTCCAGCAGCGCCGGATCCTGCAGCAGCACGCCGTTGACGCCGAAGTGAGCGCAAGAACGGACGATGGCGCCCAGGTTATGCGGGTTACCCACTTCTTCCAGCGCCAGCACGCAGTCGGTCGCCGGTGCGGTTTTCAGGTAGGTCTGCGCATCCAGGCCCTGACGTTTTTTGATCAGGAAGCACACGCCGCCGTGGTGTTCGGTACCGGAAGCCTTGGCCAGCTCTTCTTCATCCACCACGTGATACGCTTTGCGGTTAGCCGCCATCCAGCGCAGCGCTTCGCGGAAGCGAGGGGTGACCGACTGCACGAACCAGGCGCGCACGATCGCTTCCGGACGGCTGGCGAACAGTGCCTGACAGGCGTTTTCACCGTAAACGCGGGTTTCTTCCGCACGCTGGCGGCGCAGCTGCTCCGGATCGATAAAGCTTTTGCCGCTGATACCGCCGTGATCGAACGCCGGCTCTTCATTCGGCGCGCGCGATACGGTTCTCCACGGTGACTCGTTGCCACCGCGATCTTCAGAGCGCGCCGGGCGGCGAGGACGATCGCTTTCACTGCGGCGGGAGTCGGCACCGCGGCGATCGTTGCCGCCGCGCGCCTTGTCTTGACCGGTGCGGCCCGAGCGCGCACCGTCAGCCGGACGGCCTTTGCCGGCCGGACGTTTATTCTTGTTGCGGTCGTCGCCGTTGTCGTCGTCGCTGCGGACGTACATCACTTTGACCTTACCGTTCTTGCCACTAAATGAATCGTTCATTGTCTTCTCCACCAACGCGCAGGGCGCGAAGATTACCTGATGTTGGTGCACGAAGCCACCAACTTGCACTAAAAGCTCCCAACTATCACATCCATTGAACAAACCTCATTGTTCATACGCCGGGTTTTGCCGATAATTGTCAGCATTAAAGAAACATCTCCGCAACCACGTTGCGGAGACACGGCTTTCTCTGTACCCGAGGTCAACATGAATACAGTTTGTGCAGCTTGCAATGCCACCAACCGCGTGCCGGAAGAGCGTCTGGCGGACAACGCGAAATGCGGCCGCTGCGGCCATGAGCTCTTCGACGGTGAAGTGATCAACGCCACCGCCGCCACGCTGGACCAGTTGCTGCAGGACGATCTGCCGGTGGTCGTCGATTTCTGGGCGCCGTGGTGCGGCCCGTGCCGCAGCTTTGCGCCGATCTTTGAAGACGTGGCCGAAGAGCGCGCCGGCAAAGTGCGCTTCGTGAAAGTGAACACCGAAGCCGAGCCGGAGCTGAGCGCCCGTTTCCGCATCCGCAGCATCCCGACCATCATGGTGTTCCGTCAGGGCAAGATGGTCGACATGCTCAACGGCGCGATGCCGAAAGCGCCGTTTGACAACTGGCTCAACGAGTTGGTTTGATTCGGCAAGTATAGGCCGTATCGCGCGAACGCGCCCCGATCGAGCCCGCCCCTCCCGGCGGGCTTTTTTCTGCGTTACAATAGCGGTTTTTCCCCAGGATCGTTATGACCGACAACGCCGTACTTCGCCTGCGCCAATTCCGTTTAGACCGCGCCACCCGCCCCTTTCTGGCGCGCGGTTGCCGGGTGGCGCGTTGTCAGGGTTGCCTGCTGCCGCATAAAAACTGCCTGTGCGACACCATTCGCCCGCAGCAGGCCGGCAGCCGTTTCTGCCTGATCATGTTCGGCGCCGAGCCGCTCAAGCCCAGCAATACCGGCCGCCTGATCGCCGATATCCTGCCGGACACCCAGGCGTTCCTCTGGTCGCGCACCGAGATCGATCCCGCCCTGCTGGCCGCCATCAACGATCCGACGCGGCAGCCTTATGTGGTGTTCCCCGCTTCCTATGCCGATGCCGAACGGCCGGTGTTCAGCGAGCTGCCCGCCGGCGGCAAACCGCCGCTGTTTATCATGCTGGACGGCACGTGGGCGGAAGCGCGCAAAATGTTCCGTAAAAGCCCGTACCTCAATCAATTCCCGGTGTTTTCCCTCAACGTTGACGCCGCCTCGGACTACCAGCTGCGCGAAGCCAGCCGCGCCGAGCAACACTGCACGGCGGAAGTGGCCGCCGCCCTGCTGCAACAGGCGGGCGATCTGCCGGCCGCCGAAGGATTGAATCAGCATTTTCGCTATTTCCGTCAACAATATCTGGCGGGAAAACCGACCCGGCCGGAGGCACCGGTCACAGCAATGTAGCCATAAAGCGCCTAGAATCAGGGGTAACATTGCCAAAAGGAGCCGTGCATGAGCCAGCGAGGGTTAGAAGCGCTACTACGTCCCAAATCGATCGCCGTGCTGGGCGCTTCACAGCAGCCCGGCCGCGCCGGCAACCTGATGATGAGCAACCTGCTGGCCGGCGGTTTCGGCGGGCCCATCTTGCCAGTCACGCCGCGCTATAAGGCCGTGTGCGGCGTCATGGCCTACCCTGACGTCGCCAGCCTGCCGCTGACGCCGGATCTGGCGATCATCTGCACCCACGCCAAACGCAACCTGGCGCTGATCGAAGCGCTCGGCCAGCGCGGCTGCAAAACCGCCATCGTGCTCTCTTCGCCGCCGGAACTGTTCGCCGAGCTAAAAGCCTGCGCCCAGCGTTACGCCATGCGGCTGCTGGGCCCCAACAGTCTGGGGTTGCTGGCACCGTGGCAAGGCATCAACGCCAGCTTTTCGCCGGTGCCGATCCAAAAAGGCAAGCTGGCGTTTATCTCGCAGTCCGCCGCCGTGGCCAACACCATTCTCGACTGGGCGCAGCAGCGCGAAGTCGGCTTCTCCTACTTCATCGCGCTGGGCGACAGCCTGGATATTGACGTCGACGACCTGCTCGACTTTTTGGCGCGCGACAGCAAGACCAGCGCCATCCTGTTGTATCTGGAAAATATCAGCGATGCGCGGCGCTTTCTCTCCGCCTCGCGCAGCGCTTCACGCAACAAACCCATCCTGGTGATCAAAAGCGGCCGCAGCCAACAGGCGCAGCTGCTGCTCAACAGCCAGCTGGGGCTGGACGCCGCCTATGACGCCGCCATCCAGCGCGCCGGCCTGCTGCGCGTACAGGATACCCATGAGCTGTTCTCGGCGGTGGAAACCCTCAGCCATATGCATCCGCTGCGCGGCGAGCGGCTGATGATCGTCAGTAACGGAGCGGCACCGGCGGCGATGGCGTTGGACGAACTGCTGGGGCGCAACGGCAAGTTGGCGACGCTGAGCGATGAGAGCCTGGCAAAGCTGAGTGACGCGCTGCCGGATTTCATTCGCGCCGGCAACCCGCTCGATCTACGCGATGACGCCACGCCGCAGCGCTATCTGGCGGCGGTCGAAGCGTTGCTCGACAGCCACGACTACGATGCGCTGCTATTGATCCACGCGCCGAGTGCGGCAGCGCCGGGCACCGCTACGGCGGAACGGCTGATCGACGCGCTGCATCGCCATGCGCGCGGCAAGCGCATCACACTGCTGACCAACTGGTGCGGCGAATACTCTTCGCAAGAGGCGCGCCGGTTGTTTACCGAGGCCGCCATTCCCACCTACCGCACGCCGGAAGGCGCGGTAACCGCCTTTATGCATATGGTGGAATACCGCCGCAACCAGAAGCAGTTGAAAGAGACGCCGGCGCTGCCGGTCGGCCTGACCGCCAATACCGCCGACGCCCACCGTCTGATCCATCAGGCGCTGGCCGAAGGCGCCACACAGCTGGACACCCACGAGGTGCAATCCATCCTGCAGGCCTATGATCTGAGCACCCTGCCAACCTGGATCGCCGAAGACAGCGCCGAAGCGGTGCACATCGCCGAGCAGATCGGCTACCCGGTGGCGCTGAAGCTGCGTTCGCCGGATATCCCGCACAAGTCGGAAGTTCAGGGCGTGATGCTCTACCTGCGCACCGCGACCGAAGTGCAGCGCGCGGCGGAGGCAATCCTCGACCGCGTGAAGCGCACCTATCCACAGGCGCGCATTCACGGCCTGCTGGTACAGAGCATGGCCAACCGTGCCGGTGCCCAGGAGCTGCGCATCGCGGTGGAGCAGGATGCGATTTTCGGCCCGCTGATCATGCTGGGCGAAGGCGGCGTGGAATGGCGCCAGGAAAATCAGGTAGCGGTCGCACTGCCGCCGTTAAACATGGCGCTGGCGCGTTATCTGGTGCTGCAGGCGGTAAAAGGCGGCAAGATCCGCGGGCGCAGCGCACTGCGGCCTTTGGATATCCCCGGGCTGAGCCGTTTGCTGGTGCAGGTTTCCAACCTGATCCTCGACTGCCCGGAGATCGCTCGGCTGGATATTCACCCGGTGCTGGCTTCCGGCAGCGAATTCACCCTGCTGGACGTTTCGATGCAGCTCGCGCCGTTCAGCGGCGATCCGCAGGCGCGGCTGGCGATTCGCCCTTATCCACATGAGCTGGAAGAGACCATTGCGCTGAAAGACGGCAGCCAATGCCTGTTCCGCCCAATCCTGCCGGAAGACGAGCCGGCGCTGAAGCACTTCATCGATCGGGTGACCAAGGAAGATCTCTATTATCGCTACTTCAGCGAGATCAACGAGTTTACCCATGACGATTTGGCCAACATGACGCAGATCGACTACGATCGAGAAATGGCCTTCGTGGCGGTACGCGCGGACGAAATCATCGGCGTGACCCGTGCCTTGTCTGACCCGGACAACACCGACGCCGAATTCGCCGTGCTGGTGCGTTCCGATCTGAAAGGCGTGGGGCTGGGACGCCAACTGCTGGAAAAAATGATCGCCTATGCGCGCGCTCATGGCCTGACCCGCCTGAGCGGCATCACCATGCCGAATAACCGCGGCATGATCGCGCTGGCGCAGCGGCTGGGCTTTAGCATCGAGGTGCAGCTTGAGGACGGCATCGTCAATCTGACGCTACCGCTACAGGCCACCGACGCGCAGTGACCTGCGTCGCAATGCGCTACGAATCCACCACTTAACGCCAAAACATACGCACAATCGGGGAAACTAATGGTATTATCGCCCGATTATTCGGTTTATTGTTTTTATGCCTGTGGCGTTCCGGCCATTAATCATGAGAGAAGAAGCGCACTGTGATGTTGTCAAAATTTAAACGTAGCAAACATCAACAACACCTTGCACAACTGCCCAAACTCCCCCAGACGGTTGCTGATGTTCGTACTTTGTACGCGCCGTCCGACTTCCGCACCACGCTGCTGGACGCCATCGCCAACGCCACCCAACGCATCTACCTGGTGGCCCTGTATCTGGAGCATGACGACGCCGGGCGTGAGATCCTCAACGCGCTGTATCAAGCCAAGCAGCGGCGGCCCGAGCTGGAAATCTGCGTGCTGGTCGACTGGCATCGCGCACAGCGCGGGCGCATTGGCGCCGCTGCCGCCAATACCAACGCCGACTGGTACTGCGCCATGGCCGCCCAGCATCCCGGGCTGTCGGTGCCGATCTACGGCGTGCCGGTCAATACCCGTGAAGCGTTGGGCGTGCTGCACCTGAAGGGCTTTGTCGTCGACGATACCGTGATCTACAGCGGGGCCAGCATCAACGATGTCTATCTGCATCAGCATGAAAAATACCGTTACGATCGCTACCAGTTGATCACCAACGAGGTGCTGGCCGATACCCTGATCGATTACATCAGGCAGCACCTGCTCACCGCCGGTGCCGTGCAGCGCCTCGATCGCAGCGATCGGCCGAAAAGCCCGGAGATCAAAAACGAGACCCGTCTGTTCCGTTTCGCCCTGCGCCGCGCCGGTTACCACTTCCGCGGCAAGGCCGGCAACGATGAACTGGCGGTGACGCCGCTGGTTGGGCTTGGCAAGCAAAGCGTGTTGAATAAAACCATTCATCACCTGATGTCGTGCGCCGATCAGAAACTGACGCTGTGCACCCCCTATTTCAACCTGCCGGCGCTGCTGGTGCGCAACATCATTTATCTGCTGCGCCAGGGCAAGCAGGTAGAGATCATCGTCGGCGACAAGACCGCTAACGACTTTTACATCCCGGAAGACCAGCCGTTCAAAATCATCGGCGCGCTGCCCTACCTGTATGAGATCAACCTGCGCCGCTTCCTGAGCCGGCTGCAGCGTTATATCGACACCGGCCAGCTGATCGTGCGCCTGTGGAAGGACGGTGACAACAGTTATCACCTGAAGGGTATGTGGGTGGACGAGGAGTGGCAGCTGATTACCGGCAATAACCTCAACCCGCGCGCCTGGCGGCTGGATCTGGAAAACGCCATCCTGATCCACGATCCCAAACAGGAGATGCGCGAACAGCGGCAAAAAGAGCTGGAATGCATCCGCACTCACACCACGGTAGTCAGCCATTACCAGGAGTTGGAAAGCATTCAGCAATACCCGATCAAGGTGCGCAAGCTGATTCGCCGTCTGCGCCGCATCCGCGTCGATCGGCTGATTAGCCGTATCCTGTAAGCGGTACTCTGACCCCGGCCTTAGCCGGGGTTTTTATTACAGCTGTATCTCCTTGCCTTTGCGATGCAGCCGGAGCGAGACCAGCAGCGCCAGCAAGCACATGCCGGAAACGTACCAGAAGAAGGCATTCTCCACGCCAAACGATTTCAGCGACAGCGCGACATATTCCGCCGAGCCGCCGAACAGGGCGTTCGCCACCGCATAAGACAAGCCTACCCCTAGCGCCCGCACCTCCGGCGGGAACATCTCGGCTTTAAGCAACCCGCTGATCGCGGTGTAAAAACTAACGATAAACAACGCCAGCACAATCAGGCCGAACGCCATAAAGGGGTTGCTCACCTCTTTCAGCGCCAACAGGATCGGCACCGTCAGCACGGTGGCCAATGCCGAGAAGATCAACATCGAGCTGCGGCGGCCGATTTTGTCCGAGAACGCACCTACCGCCGGCTGTAACAGCATAAAGACGAACAGCGCGACAGTCATGATGGCGCTGGCCAGCTTGGCGTCCATACCGGCGGTGTTCACCAGATATTTCTGCATATAGGTGGTGAAGGTGTAGAAGGTCAGCGAACCGGCGGCGGTAAAGCCCAGCACCATCAGAAACGCCCGGCGGTTTTTCCACAACCCCGTCAGCGAACCGGCATCTTGGTGGTTACGCGTCTTCGCATCGGAGGTTTCATTCAGCGAACGGCGCAGGTACAGCGCCACCACCGCCAACACCGCCCCCAAGGCAAACGGAATACGCCATCCCCAGGCCTTCAGCTCTTCGCCGGACAATATCTGCTGCAGGATCACCAACACCAGCAGCGCCAGCAGCTGCCCACCGATCAACGTCACGTACTGAAACGAGGCATAGAAACCGCGCCGCCCCTTGATCGCCACCTCGCTCATGTAGGTGGCGCTGGTGCCGTACTCACCGCCCACCGACAGCCCCTGGAACAACCGGGCGATCAACAGCAGCGCCGGTGCCCAGCTGCCTATCGACTCATACGTCGGCAGGCAGGCGATCACCAGCGATCCGGCGCACATCATACAGACCGAAAGCAGCATCGCGTTTTTTCGGCCGTGTTTGTCAGCGATGTAGCCGAACAGCCAACCGCCGATCGGCCGCATAAAGAAGCCGGCGGCGAATACCCCAGCGGTTTGCAGCAGCTGCGTGGTACTGTTGCCCGCCGGAAAAAATGAGGCAGCAAAGTAGATTGAGCAGAAGGAATAGACGTAAAAATCAAACCACTCCACCAGGTTGCCTGACGAAGCCCCAACGATAGCAAAAATGCGTTTCTTGTTATCCAGCGCCCCCTGTTCGGCGCCCTGTTCACCCTCAAGAGCCGAGGTTGTTTCTGTCATGATATTTTCTCCGAGCCATAACAATGATGAAGTTCGGCTTCCTGCCGCCTGGTGTTACTTTATTGTTATTTATAAGTTAACAACCAAACTTAATAGCGGACGATGAATATCTTGGATTCATTCAAAAAATGAATTGGTTTTGTGATGAATATAGAATCGTGAGATGAAAGATGAAACGGGTTACAACGCGGATTTTCCACTTTACGCATAGCAAAAAGCCCTGAACG
>NZ_MJAO01000050.1 GCF_001902635.1 Serratia marcescens
CTTGGCGTTGACCGAATTCAGTTCACTTCGGTGGTGCCGTTCAGCTTGAAGCGGATATTGACGATGAGATCTTTCGCTTCTTTGGCTTCATAGCGCCATTTGCGTAGCGCCTGCTTCACTTCACGCTCGAACATGTTGCGTGGCTCGGCCGACAAGATACGCACGTTACTCAAGCGACCATCGCTGTCGACATCGAACTGCACCCTCACACTGCCTTCGATCTGTAAAGCCTGGGCCCGCGGCGGATAGAGTGGATTAGCGCGGCTGATCGGCCTTGGCCCAACCTCGCGCGAGTTACCCTGCACCGGTGCGGCGGGCGCCTGTTTCACCGGCGCTTTGTCGATCGGTTTGGCCGGCGAATTGTTTTCGAACGGCGACGGCTCGCGCGGTTCGACTTTCTTCGGCTCCGGTTTAACCTGTTTTTCTACCTTCGGTTTCGGCTTGGGCTTCGGTTTGACCGGTTCCGGCTTCACTATCGCCTTCGGCGGCGGCTCCACAATAGGTTCAGGCTCCGGCTCCGGTTCGACCTGCGGTGGCTCCGGTTCGGCCGGCGCAGGCGGCGGCGGTTCGGCCATCGCGGCGGTATTGACCATCATGACGCTGATCGGCGCCTCCTCTGGCTTCGGCAGCTCCACCACTTCTTTTACCGAAGCGTAAAGCAATCCCACCACCAGGGCGCTGTGCAGGCCTACGGACAAGACGAAAGGCACGGATATACGGCGATTAAGGAACATCTTTTTTAGCGGCATAATGATTCTGTTTCCTCTGGTTCGCCAAGTTTAAATGCAAATAGCAATCATATTCAATAACGAAAGGCAAACTATCGCTTTAATCGTCAGCATCCGCGGCGAAAACCAGCAAACTCATAAGGATATTAACCTGGCCGCTGCTTTTTTACCGCCTGATTCACACGCTTCATTAACGTTTGCGCGGGGGATAAAAATAAAAAAACCCGCCGTAGCGGGTCGATTGCGGTGATTAAGCGTTATTCTTCATCACCATAGTAGAGCACACCCAGCTTAATCAGCGGCCGCCCTTGCGCTTTGCGGTGCAGGTTGCTGTCGCGCAGCGAATAGACGCAGCCGCAGTATTCCTGCTGATAGAAGCGCTCGCGCTTGCTGATCTCTATCATGCGTGCCGAACCGCCCTTCTTGCGCCAGTTGTAATCCCAGTACACCAGATCGGGGTACTTTTCCGCTGCCCGCACGCCGCAGTCGGTGATCTGCTGCATGTTCTTCCAACGCGAGATGCCCAGCGAACTGGAGATGGTGTCGTAACCGTGCTCGTGCGCATACAGCGCCGTGCGTTCGAAGCGCATGTCAAAACACATGGTGCAGCGAATACCGCGCTCCGGCTCATTCTCCATCCCCTTGGCGCGGGCGAACCAGTTGTCGGTGTCGTAATCGGCATCGATGATCGGCACCCCGTGCTTTTCGGCAAAGCGGATGTTCTCTTCTTTACGCAGCAGATACTCTTTTTGCGGGTGAATATTGGGGTTATAGAAGAAAATGGCGTACTCGATCCCGGACGCCTGAATCGCTTCCATCACCTCGCCGGAACAGGGCGCGCAGCACGAATGCAGCAGCAGTTTGCTTTTGCCCGCCGGCAAATCGAGTTTTTCCCTTACCAGTTCCGTCATGTCCTCACCTCAATGGCATATCAGTTTAAGCGCGCCGCACTATACGAATAAAAAGTAGTGGCTTCAAGCCATAAGCGCCAATCCACCGGGAAATTCGCCGCGCGCCGTTCCCCTGCCGCGCCTTTTGCGTTACCTTGATAGCACCGTTTTATAGCCATGATTTTAAAGGTGAAACATGCTTTATCTGATCTACGCGCAAGACGTCCCCAACTCGCTGGAAAACCGTCTGGCGGTGCGCCCGGCACACCTGGCGCGCCTGCAGGCGCTGCGCGACGCCGGCCGCCTGGTGGTCGCCGGCCCTAACCCGGCCATCGACAGCAACGATCCCGGCGCCGCCGGCTTTACCGGTTCGACGGTGATCGCCGAATTCACCTCGCTGGCGGAAGCCCAGGCCTGGGCGGAACAAGATCCGTATATCGCCGCCGGCGTCTATGCCGAGGTAACGGTGAAGCCGTTCAAGCAGGTATTCTGATCGTCGACGCCTTTCGATACCGGGAACGCCCGGCCGCGCCGTTCCCGAATGAATGCGTGCTTAAAGCAATCAGCATGTAATTTGCTGATGTTTAAAGCACGCACTCAATGCGCATCAAATTGTGCGCAAAAAAAAAGCCAGCACGGAGTGGCTGGCTAAAAAGTTCTTCGAGGGAATATCTTGTTCGCTAAACATACGTCTTTCGCCGTGGCCTTGACCAACTATTAGTGCGATAGGCGCTACCGTCCGTCTCTACTTTTCCCCCCGAATGGCAAACCGCCACCGCTGGCCTACACTTGAGCCGTAGTCAACGTGCAGTTATGCGTCGTTTTTATCTTCCAAAAGGAATAATTATGAAAGCAACTAAATATCTTCTGGCACTGCTGGCGTTCACCTCATTCTCTTCTCTGGCGGCGATTGAGATCACCCGGGAAGAGGCGGCAAAACATACCGAGATCGGCCCGGTCACTATTTCACAAAGCGGCGGCGATACCGTGGGGCTTAATCACGAGCTGTTATCGAAAGCGGTAGATGAAAAAGGTGGAAAATACTACGTCATTATCGGTCGTGAGGGGAAAACCACCTTCGAAACCGTCGACGCCATCGCCTACAAATAATGCCTGACAACGCGGCGGGATAACTTCCTGCCGCAGCGCCCTTACCGCTCGTGATGCGTGTTCAATATCAACGCCTGCATATCGGTGAACATCGATTCCCACTCCGCCTGATCGATATCCATCAAGCCAAAGTAACGCAGCATAAAGGCACCTTCGGTGGCGAGAAACGCCAGGCGCGCGCGCTTGCCTTCTTCCGTCGCCAAATCCAGCCCGGCGATGCGGCTGCGATACCATTCGCGCGTGCTCGCCAGATGCTCCGGCGTTTGAATCAGCGTCGCCATCAACCCGGCGGCCTTGGCGCTGGACGTCTGGTCCGAACGGTGGGTGGCCAGCATATGCGCCCGCACGCCGGTCTGCGGCGAAGGATCCTCGCCGGCGATGTCAACGAACAGCTTTTCATAGGCGCTGCCCCAGCGGTCGAACATGGCGTCGATCAGCGCGTCTTTACTGCCGAAGCAGTACTGCACCCCGCCCTTGGAGATCCCCATCGCTTTGGCGACGGCGTCGATGGTCAAACCGGCGGCGCCCTGGGTGGCGACGATCTCTTCGGCGGTGTCCAAAACCTTGTCGCGATCGATGCTGCGTTGACGTCCCATTAAGAAACCCTTCTTTTCAATACGAACGTATGGATATATATTATTACCAGTATACCACCCGGCCGTACCGGAGGGTTACCCGAATGGCGGTGCCTCCGCGCCGCCCACTTTAGTGGATTATGACTTATGTACGCCAAGACCCGCTGGCTGATCCTGACCCTGGTCGCCAGCGCCCTTTTCCTGATTGTCATCGACATGACGGTGTTATATACCGCCCTGCCGCGGTTGACCCAGGCGCTGGATGCCAGCGCCTCGCAAAAACTCTGGATCGTCAACGCCTACCCGCTGGTGGTGGCCGGCCTGCTGCCCGGCGCCGGCATGCTGAGCGACCGTATCGGCCATAAACGGCTGTTTCTCGCCGGGCTGCCGGTGTTTGCCGCCGCCTCGCTGTGCGCCGCTTTCTCGCCAACTTCCGAGTGGCTGATCGCCGCACGGGTGTTTCTCGCCGTTGGCGCGGCAATGATGATGCCCGCCACGCTGTCTATCGTGCGCCACGTCTTTACCGACGAACGCGAACGCGCGCTGGCGATTGGCATCTGGGCGTCGGTAGCCTCCGGCGGCGCAGCCATCGGCCCGGTGGTCGGCGGCCTGCTGCTGGAATATTTCTGGTGGGGTTCGGTGTTCCTGATCAACGTGCCGGTCGTGCTGCTGGTCTGGCCGCTGGCGTGGAAACTGATCCCGCGCTGTGGTGGCGACAACCCGCGGCCCTCGGACATTGTCGGCTCGGTGCAGATCATGATCGGCCTGGTCGGCTGTATCTATGCGCTGAAGGAACTGAGCAAGCCAGTGCCCGATCTCAGCGCTCTGGCCGTGGCGGCCCCGATCGGCGTGCTGTTCCTGGTGCTGTTCGTGCACCGCCAGCAGCGCAGCGCCAATCCGATGATCGATTTCTCGCTGTTCCGCAATCGGCTGTTCGCTAGCGGCATCGGCGTGGCGCTGCTGTCGATGGTGGCGTTGATCGGCGTCGAACTGGTGCTCAGCCAACGCTTGCAGCTGGTGCTCAACCTCAGCCCGCTGCAGGCGGCGCTGTTTATTTTGCCGATCCCGCTGGCCTCGGCGCTGGCGGGACCGATGGCCGGTTTGCTGCTGCCGCGCTACGGCGAACGCAACATTATCCTCGGCGGTTTTATCCTGACCACCCTCGGCATCGTCGGTCTCGCCGCCTTATATCAGAGCGGCATGGCGCCGCAACTGGTGAGCCTGGCGTTGGTGGGCTTTGGCCTGGGCGGTGTGATCACCGCCGCCTCCACCGCCATCATGCTGAACGCGCCTGAGGAAAAATCCGGCATGGCGGCATCGATCGAAGACGTCTCCTACGAGCTGGGCGGCGTGCTGGGCGTGACGCTGCTCGGCGGGTTGATGACCGCGGTTTACAGCCACAGCCTGGCGCTGCCGGCGGAGCTGCCGGTCAGCTCGCTGGCTTATGACAGCATCGACGAAGCCCTGCGCCTGGCGGCCGGGATGGCGACCGAACGCGCACAACAGCTGACGCAGCTGGCGCGTGCGGCTTTTGATCGCGCGTTTATTTCCGTGCTGATCGCCGCCGCGCTGTTAATGGCGCTGGGGGCCTACGCGGTAAAATTGGCACTGCGCAAGTAACCGATAAAAGCGGCTTTTTTCGCCTGCGGATCCTGCGTAAACTGATTCAGCAATGTGCTCGACGGATTTATCGTCATCGGTTTGAGCGATGGCAATAATGCCTGCTATCGTGTTTAGCCCTGCGATAAATCCGGTTACTGTAACAGCTATGGCAATTGATTCTGTCTACACTCGGAACAAATAATCAGGAGAAGATTATTATGGCAACGGCGAAGAAAGCAGCGAAAACCCATATCGGCCTTGACAGTAAACAATCGGCAAAACTCGCCGAAGCGTTGAATGCGTTGTTGGCGAACTACCAAGTGCTGTATATGAACGTGCGCGGCTATCACTGGAATATTACCGGCCCACAGTTCTTTGAGCTGCACGCGAAATTCGAAGAGACGTATAACGATCTGCTGACCAAGGTAGATGAGCTGGCGGAACGTATTTTGACGCTGGGCTCGCAGCCGCGTCACGCTTACAGCGATTATCTGAAAACCGCCGACATCAAGGAACATACCAACGTGACCGATGACAAAGGCACGCTGCGTGGCCTGTTGGAAGGGTATTCCATCTTGCTGCAACAGCAGCGCGAGCTGCTGACGGTGGCGGCAGAGGCCGGTGACGAAGGCACCGCTTCGCTGATGAGCGATTACATTAAAGAGCAGGAAAAACAGGTCTGGATGCTCAACGCCTACCTGGGAAAATAACCCAGGCGCCATAACAAAACAGTCCCTCACGGGACTGTTTTCGTTTTACCACTCGCAGGATACCGCAAACAGCAGCGCGCGCCGATGCTGATCGTCCAGGCGGCGCCGCACCCGGATGATATGGCGATTGCTGCACGACTGGCGCTCCAGCCAGCGATGCCGGCGGCGTTGGCTCTGCCGCAACATGCGCCAGCGGCCCACTTCATTTCTACTGCGTCTCATAATTCCGTCACTCGTTCGTCTAATGCCAACCGCGGGCATTATAGCCCTTTCAGCCCGTGATCCAAGTCGCAGTTATCGGCGGCACGAGCGGCCCCGAACGGGCAAAAGCCGCCCTTTCATTTTCAGCAAGTGCCTTAACTTCATCATATTTATGTAACATAAGCGCCGATAAAAGGTTTCCCCTTTACCGATCTGTGCGTACACTCATCATTGGTAGTTTGCGAACGGGATTTTTCGCCTTTATGACAACATTTTATACCGTAATCAGTTGGCTCATGGTGTTCGGCTACTGGCTGCTGATCGCCGGCGTGACGATGCGCATCTTGATGAAACGCCGCGCAGTCCCCTCCGCCATGGCCTGGCTGCTGGTTATCTATATTCTGCCGCTGTTCGGCATCGTAGCCTATTTATCGTTCGGCGAGCTGCATCTGGGCAAACGCCGGGCCGAGCGCGCCAAGGCGATGTGGCCGTCAACCGCCCGCTGGCTGAAAGAACTGAAAGAGAGCCGCCGCATCTTCGCCACCGAATACAGCGAGGTCGCCCAACCGCTGTTCCAGCTCTGCAACCGCCGCCAGGGCATCGACGGCGTCAAAGGCAACCAGCTGCAGCTGCTCACCACCACCGACGACACGCTGAAAGCGCTGATCCGCGACATCGAGCTGGCGCGCCACAACATCGAAATGGTGTTCTATATCTGGCAGCCCGGCGGCCTGGTCGATCAGGTGGCCGAATCGCTGATGGCCGCCGCCCGGCGCGGCGTGCACTGCCGCCTGATGCTGGACTCCGCCGGCAGCCTGCAATTTTTCCGCAGCCCCTACCCGGCGATGATGCGCAACGCCGGCATCGAAGTGGTCGAGGCGCTGAAGGTCAACCTGTTCCGCGTGTTCCTGCGCCGCATGGATCTGCGCCAGCACCGCAAGGTGGTGCTGATCGACAACTACATCGCCTACACCGGCAGCATGAACATGGTCGATCCACGCTACTTCAAGCAGGATGCGGGCGTCGGCCAATGGATCGATCTGATGGCGCGTATGGAAGGCCCGGTGGCCACCACCATGGGCATCGTCTATGCCTGCGACTGGGAAATTGAAACCGGCAAGCGCATCCTGCCACCGCCGCCGGACGTCAACATCATGCCGTTCGAGCAAGAGAGCGGCCACACTATTCAGGTGATCGCCTCCGGCCCCGGCTTCCCCGAGGAGATGATCCACCAGGCGCTGCTGACCGCCGCCTATTCGGCGCGCGAGCAGTTGATCATGACCACGCCGTACTTCGTACCGAGCGACGATCTGCTGCACGCCATCTGCACTGCCGCCCAGCGCGGCGTTGAGGTCAGCATTATCGTGCCGCGCGACAACGATTCGATGATGGTGCGCTGGGCCAGCCGTGCGTTCTTTTCCGAGCTGCTGGAAGCCGGTGTGAAAATCTATCAGTTCGAAGGCGGCCTGCTGCATACCAAGAGCGTGCTGGTAGACGGCCAGCTTAGCTTGGTCGGCACCGTCAATCTGGATATGCGCAGCCTGTGGCTGAACTTCGAGATCACGCTGGTGATCGACGACGACGGCTTCGGCAGCGATCTGGCCTGCGTGCAAGAAGATTACATCGCCCGATCCCAGCTGTTGAACGCCAAAGAGTGGCTGAAGCGGCCGTTCTGGCATCGCCTGGTCGAACGCCTGTTCTACTTTTTCAGCCCGCTGCTGTAAAAGCCGCGGCGAGCGTGCTTTAATAGCGCCAAATCATTTGTTATCAGGATTTTTTTATGGATTTGAATAACCGCCTTACCGAAGACGAAACGCTGGAACAGGCCTACGACATCTTCCTCGAATTGGCCGGCGACAATCTGGATCCGGCGGATATTCTGCTGTTCAATCTGCAGTTTGAAGAGCGCGGCGGCGCCGAGCTGTATGACCCGGCCGAAGACTGGCAGGAGCACGTGGACTACGATCTGAACCCGGACTTCTTCGCCGAGGTGGTCATCGGTCTGGCGGACAGCGACGGCGAGCCGATCAACGACGTGTTCGCCCGCGTGTTGATCTGCCGCGAGAAGGACCACAAGCTGTGCCACATCCTGTGGAAAGAGTGATTCGCCGCTAGCGCGTC
>NZ_MJAO01000051.1 GCF_001902635.1 Serratia marcescens
TTCAAATAATCGCCTAAAATGCCTTTTTAGGATGTTTATTAGTCAAAAAATGCCGATTTTAGCGCATCAATAGCGGCAAACCCTGTAAATAGGAACAAACGAAGATAAAGCAAAGGGAGCGGTCTCCCGCTCCCTTTTATCTTTATTACGCTTAATCGCCGTTATTGGCGGGCAACGATATGGTCGTTTTCCACATCCAGCGTCACCAGCTTGCCGGGGATCAGCTTGCCGGACAGGATTTGCTGTGCCAGCGGGTTCTCGATCTCCTGCTGAATAGCACGCTTCAACGGACGCGCGCCATACACAGGGTCGTAACCGGTTTTGCTCAACAGCGCCAGAGCCGGTTCGGTCATGGTCATTTCGTAACCGCGCTCTTCCAAACGCTTGTACAGACGCGCCAGCTGAATCTTGGCGATCGCGGCAATGTGTTTCTCGCCCAGCGGATGGAACACGACCACTTCGTCGATGCGGTTGATGAACTCTGGACGGAAATGGTGACTCACCATCTCCATAACCGACTCTTTCATCTGCGCGTAGTTCATCTGACCGAAATGCTCCTGGATCAGATCGGAACCCAGGTTAGAAGTCATGATTACCACGGTATTGCGGAAATCGACGGTACGACCCTGACCATCGGTCAGGCGGCCGTCATCCAACACCTGCAACAGAATATTGAATACGTCCGGGTGCGCTTTCTCGACTTCATCCAGCAGAATCACCGAGTAAGGCCGGCGGCGCACGGCTTCAGTCAGGTAACCGCCCTCTTCATAACCGACATAGCCCGGAGGCGCGCCGACCAGACGAGACACTGAGTGTTTCTCCATGAACTCGGACATGTCGATGCGCACCATAGCGTCGTCGCTGTCGAACAGGAACGAGGCCAGAGCCTTGCACAGCTCGGTTTTCCCCACCCCGGTCGGGCCGAGGAATAGGAACGACCCGATCGGCCGGTTAGGATCGGACAACCCGGCGCGGCTGCGGCGGATCGCATTGGAGACCGCGCTGACCGCTTCGTCCTGGCCGATAACCCGCGAATGCAGCTCTTGCTCCAGGCGCAGCAGCTTATCGCGCTCGCCTTCCAGCATTCTGGCCACCGGGATCCCGGTCGCGCGCGCCAGTACTTCGGCGATTTCCGCATCGGTCACCCGGTTACGCAGCAGCTTCATGGTCTTGCCTTCGGCCTGCGTGGCGGCGGCGAGCTGTTTCTCCAACTCGGGGATTTTGCCGTACTGCAGTTCCGACATCCGCCCCAGATCGCCGACGCGGCGCGCCTGCTCCAGGGTGATTTTGGCCTGCTCGAGCTCAGCCTTGATGTTCTGGGTGCCGGAGAGCGACGCTTTTTCCGCCTTCCACTCTTCCTCCAGCTCCGAATATTCGCGCTCTTTCTGCCCCAGCTCATCGCTGAGCATTTCCAGGCGTTTCTTGCTGGCGTCGTCAGACTCTTTATTCAGCGCCTGCTGTTCCAGCTTCAATTGAATGATGCGACGCTCAAGCCGATCGAGCGACTCCGGCTTGGAATCCATCTGCATGCGAATGCTGGACGCCGCCTCGTCGATCAGGTCGATAGCCTTATCCGGCAATTGACGATCGGAGATATAACGGTGCGACAGCGTCGCCGCCGCCACGATGGCCGGGTCGGTGATCTGCACGTGGTGGTGCAGTTCGTAACGCTCTTTCAAGCCGCGCAGGATAGCGATGGTGTCTTCCACGCTCGGCTCCGCCACATACACTTTCTGGAAACGACGTTCGAGCGCCGCATCCTTCTCTATATACTGACGATACTCGTCGAGCGTAGTCGCGCCGACGCAGTGCAGCTCGCCGCGCGCCAGCGCCGGCTTCAGCATGTTGCCCGCATCCATCGCGCCATCCGCCTTACCGGCGCCGACCATGGTGTGCAGTTCGTCGATAAACAGGATAACGCTGCCTTCCTGTTTGGCCAGATCGTTGAGCACGCCTTTCAGGCGCTCTTCAAACTCGCCGCGGTATTTGGCGCCGGCGATCAAGGCGCCCATGTCGAGTGACAGCACACGCTTGTGCTTCAGCCCTTCCGGCACTTCACCGTTGATGATGCGCTGCGCCAGGCCTTCGACGATGGCGGTTTTACCCACGCCGGGTTCGCCGATCAGCACCGGGTTGTTTTTGGTGCGGCGCTGCAGCACCTGGATAGTGCGGCGGATTTCTTCGTCACGGCCGATTACCGGGTCAAGTTTGCCCTGCTCGGCGCGTTCGGTCAGATCGATCGTGTATTTCTTCAATGCTTGCCGTTGGTCTTCGGCGCCTTGGTCTTCCACGCTGTCACCGCCTCTCATTTGTTCAATGGCTTTGCTGATTTTGTCGGCCGTTGCGCCGGCCGCTTTCAACAAGTCGGTCAACGAGCCGCGGTCTTCCAGCACCGCAAGCACAAACAGCTCGGAAGAAATGAATTTGTCCGCGCGCTTCTGCGCCAGCTTGTCGCACAGGTTCAATACGCGCACCAGCTCGTGGGACGGTTGAACGTCGCCACCGGTGCCTTCTACCTGCGGTAAACGGGACAGCGCCTGTTCGATCTCGGTGCGCACGCGCCCGGCATCGATACCTGCGGAAGTTAATAGTGGACGAACCGTGCCCCCTTCCTGATTGAGCAGGGCGCTCATCAGATGTAGCGGTTCAATAAACTGGTTGTCGTGCCCAAGGGCGAGTGACTGGGCATCGGCGAGGGCAAGCTGGAATTTGTTGGTAAGACGATCCAGACGCATAACACCTCCAAGATGGGTCGAAATTGCTACTGGAGATTAAATGAGGTCATCCCTCAAATTTTCAAGGTTATCTCGACGCTAAATTTTCGGTACAACGCCATGCGTCGTTGGATCGTCCTAATTCAATAGGTTATATCAGCCAGATTAAACTTGCCAGACGTCCGGTTATTCCGTCGCGTCGATAGGAGAAAAAATGACTCATTTCGCTAACTGTGCAGCGGTCGCCGCCATAGATAGCCTGCACGCCCGCCCGCAACAAACGTTGGCGCGCCAATAGATAGATATTAGCCATAAACTTATCGCCGTGCGGCGTAAACGCCGCCGCGGCTTCGGCATCTTCCGCCATAAAGGCGGCGCGCACCTCCGGCCCGACTTCAAACTGCTGCGGGCCGATCGCCGGCCCCAGCCAGGCGCTGATCTGGCCCGGCGCGGCGCTGAACGCCGCCACGGTTTGCTCCAACACGCCGTGGCACAATCCGCGCCAACCGGCGTGAGCGGCGGCCACTTCGTCGCCGTGCTGCGAGCAGAACAACACCGGCAAGCAATCCGCCGTCATCACTGCGCACACCTGACCCGACACGTTGCTGTACACCGCGTCCGCACGCAGATCGGCAGGCGCTTGCCCCGTTAACGTCACCACGCGGGTACCGTGTACCTGCTCGAGCCACACCGGCATCTGCGGCAAGCCGGCGGCGGTCACCAGCCGTTCCCGGTTACGCATCACCGCTTGCGCCTCGTCGCCAACATGGGCGCCGAGATTCAGCGAGTCATAAGGTGGCAGGCTTACGCCGCCGCCGCGCGTGGTGCTGCAGGCTTTAACGCCAGGAGGCAACGGCCAGTCGGGCAGAATGAGCGCGTTCATTACCAGTCCAACTGATCTTTGAATTCTTCGGTATCCGCCTTCAGCGCATTGATCAGATCAACCATGTCCTGCGGCAGCGGCGCATGCCACTCCATCTGGATGCCGCTGATCGGGTGGTACAAACGCAGCATGGTGGCGTGCAGCGCCTGACGGTCAAAGCCGCGCAGCGTGTTGATGAACGCTTCCGAAGCGCCCTTCGGCGGACGCGGACGGCCGCCGTACAGCGGATCGCCCACCAGCGGATGACTGATATAAGCCATGTGCACACGGATCTGGTGAGTACGGCCGGTTTCCAGGCGCAGACGCAGGCGTGTATGCGCGCGGAAGTGTTCCATGATGCGGTAGTGCGTCACCGCCGGTTTACCCATCGGATGCACCGCCATGTGGGTGCGCTTGGTGGAGTGGCGCGCGATAGGTTCTTCTACCGTGCCGCCGGCCGTCATGGTGCCGATCGCCACCGCTTCATATTCACGGGTGATTTCACGCGCCTGCAGCGCTTCCACCAGCCGGGTTTGCGCCGGTACGGTTTTCGCCACCACCATCAGGCCGGTGGTGTCTTTATCCAGGCGGTGCACGATGCCGGCGCGCGGCACGTCGGCGATTTCCGGGTAATGATGCAGCAATGCATTGAGCACCGTGCCGTCCGGGTTACCGGCGCCGGGGTGCACCACCAGATCGCGCGGCTTGTTGATCACCAGGATGTCGCTGTCTTCATAGACGATATCCAGCGCGATATCCTGCGGCTCCCAACGCGCTTCTTCTTCAATCTGTGCATCGATGGCGACGGTCTCTCCGCCCAGCACCTTCTCTTTCGGTTTGTTTGACGTTTTGCCATTGACCTTCACCCGATCGCCCAGGATCCACTCTTTTATGCGAGATCGTGAATAATCAGGGAACAATTCGGCCAAAGCCTGATCTAAACGTTGTCCGAGTTGAGATTCGGCCACCGTTGCGGTGAGTTGTACTTGTTGTGCCATATGCAGCTTCTTCGTTAACGTTGGGTTTTCACGGCGATGCCGTTTAATATAATGTGCTATTGTACCTGGTCTTTGTCGGGAGCTTAACGGACAGTCTCCCGGAATAACACCCTGAGGATAATCAAAACGTCATGACGCGTATGAAATATCTGGTGGCGGCAGCCACGTTGAGCCTGGCGCTGGCAGGTTGCTCCACATCCAAGGATGCGGTTCCCGACAACCCGCCTTCGGAAATCTATGCTACCGCGCAGCAAAAACTGCAGGACGGTAACTTCAAGGGCGCGATTACGCAACTCGAAGCGTTAGATAACCGCTATCCTTTCGGGCCGTATTCCCAGCAGGTCCAGCTGGATTTGATTTACGCCTACTATAAGGCTGCCGACTTGCCGATGGCTCAGGCCTCTATCGATCGCTTCATGCGCCTGAACCCGACGCACCCGAACATCGATTACGTGATGTACATGCGCGGCCTGACAGATATGGCGCTCGATGACAGCGCACTGCAGGGCTTCTTCGGGGTTGACCGTTCGGATCGCGATCCTCAACACGCTCGCGCTGCGTTCCGCGACTTCAGCCAGTTGATTCAGCAATACCCGAACAGCCAATACGCGACCGACGCCAACAAGCGTCTGGTGTACCTGAAAGACCGTTTGGCCAAGTATGAGCTTTCGGTGGCGGAATACTACACTAAACGCGGTGCTTACGTCGCGGTCGTTAATCGCGCCGAGCAAATGTTGCGTGAATACCCGGATACCAAAGCGGCGCACGACGTGCTGCCGCTGATGGAAAATGCTTATAAACAGCTGCAGTTGAACGGCCAGGCTGACAAAGTAGCCAAAGTGATCGCCGCTAACCCGCAATAATCGGGCGGCAACAGCGATAGAAAACCAAACGGCAGCCTTGGCTGCCGTTTTCATTTGCGTCGACCGGGTTTTCACTGGAAAAATACACAAGCAAAAACACGGTGTTAGCAAGCACGTTTCACCGGTCAACCCATCGATAATGCGCCATCCGGCGACAACTCTCAAGCATTAGATAACCAATTCAGATGCTGAATCACAGATTGAGCTAACTTTGCAAAAAGTGACAAAAAATCGTGACTTACATCACGCATTTAAACAAAAAGCGGGGTATGCTGAACTCACCAAGACGGAAAGACAGAGAGGTAAGTTATATGACATTGAACATTACCAGCAAACAAATGGATATCACTCCCGCAATCCGCAATCACGTCGAAGACCGTCTCACCAAACTGGAAAAATGGCAGGCCCAGCTGATCAATCCGCACATCGTCTTATCCAAAGAACCGCAAGGGTTTGTCGCCGACGCTACCATTACCACGCCGAACGGCCCGCTGGTCGCCAGCGCCAAACATGATGACATGTATACCGCCGTTAACGAGCTGATCGCCAAACTGGAGCGCCAGTTGAATAAAGTGCAGCACAAAGGCGAAGCCCGCCGCTGCAATGCCAGCGTGAAAGACATCGTGCCGGAAGTCACGCCGGAACAGCAATAACCGTCCGAACTGCTATTGCCGCATCAAACGCGCCTGAGGGCGCGTTTTTTGTCGGGTATTTTTGTTGACGGCGTAAAAGCCAGCGGTTACTTTAAAACCTGTTCACATCAACTTTGGGTAAACCATGCCACGCACACCGTTTTTCTTCGCATTCTTTTTTACCTTCCCCTGACTGGGAGGCGTTTCGTCGTGTGAGAAAGAATGCGAAGACGAACAACAAGGCCTCCTGGAAACAGGGGGCTTTTTTTATGGCTGTTTTATAACGAATAAGAACTGAAGGCGGAAGCTGATTATGACTGACAACCCGTTATTGGTGCTGCGCGAGCGCATCAGCGCACTGGACTTGAAACTGCTGGCTTTACTGGCGGAACGCCGCGAGCTGGCGATCGAAGTCGGCAAGACCAAGCTGCACTCTCACCGCCCAATCCGCGACAAAGAGCGCGAGCGCGATCTGCTGGATGCGCTGATCGCCGCCGCCAAGCCTTACGATCTGGACGGCTTCTACGTCACCCGACTGTTCCAACTGATCATAGAAGATTCCGTCCTGACCCAGCAGGCGCTGCTGCAACACCAGCTAAACCCCGTCAGCCAACACTCCGCCCGCATCGCCTTCCTCGGCCCGAAAGGCTCCTACTCACATCTGGCGGCGCGCCAATACGCCGCCCGCCACTTCGATCAGCTGATCGAATGTGGTTGCCAGAAATTTCAGGATATCTTCACCCAGGTGGAAACCGGCCAGGCGGACTACGCGATTCTGCCGATCGAGAACACCAGCTCCGGCTCGATTAATGAAGTGTACGATCTGTTGCAACACACCAGTCTGTCGATCGTCGGCGAGCTGACCAACCCGATCAACCACTGCGTTCTGGTGGCCGGCGACAGCGAGCTGAACCAGATTGAAACCGTCTACAGCCACCCGCAGCCGTTCCAACAATGCAGCCAGTTCCTTAACCGCTTCCCGCACTGGAAAATTGAATACACCGAAAGCACCGCCGCCGCGATGGAGAAAGTCGCCAAGCTGAATTCACCGAAGGTGGCGGCACTGGGCAGCGAAGCCGGCGGTGCGCTGTACGGGCTGCAGGTGCTGGAACACAACCTCGCCAACCAGCAGCAGAACATCACCCGCTTCATCGTCCTGGCGCGCAAAGCGATCGACGTCTCCGAACAGGTGCCTGCCAAAACCACGCTGATCATGGCGACCGGCCAGCAATCCGGTGCGCTGGTTGAAGCACTGCTGGTACTGCGCGACAACGGCATCATCATGACCAAACTGGAGTCACGCCCGATCAACGGCAATCCGTGGGAAGAGATGTTTTATATTGATGTGCAGGCCAATCTACGTGCCGACGCGATGCAAAAAGCACTGCGCGATCTGGCACCAATCACCCGCTCGCTGAAGATACTGGGCTGTTACCCAAGCGACAGCGTGGTGCCGGTCAACCCATCCTGAAACCATAAAAAATCTATGGTCACCCCCGTTTTTGCAACACCGACTTT
>NZ_MJAO01000052.1 GCF_001902635.1 Serratia marcescens
TACGGTAGTGATCGCTGCAGTCAGGGTAGTTTTACCGTGGTCAACGTGGCCGATAGTACCGACGTTAACGTGCGGTTTTGTACGTTCAAACTTTTCTTTAGACATCGATTGTCCCTCTAAGACACGGATAAATCGGTGGTATCACCACATCAACCAAGCATTTGCTCGTTGAATCCAGAACAGAAAGAAAATCAGGGGGCGAGAAATTAAGAAGTGGTGCTGATAGGCAGATTCGAACTGCCGACCTCACCCTTACCAAGGGTGCGCTCTACCAACTGAGCTATATCAGCACATCTTGGAGCGGGCAGTGGGAATCGAACCCACATCATCAGCTTGGAAGGCTGAGGTAATAGCCATTATACGATGCCCGCATCCTGGAACTCGGCTACCTGATTTTTCTGTAGAATTTTGGGAAGGAGCAGGATTGTTCATCACTCGGCTCGCATCCTTCGGGCCGGCTGCGCCTAGCGCTGCACAGCTCGAACCTTGTCGAAGGCTTTCGCCTTCTCCTCCCGCCATCAACCGTTGCAGTATTTATCGCATCTCAGTTAATCGCCGAAGGCAAGATTTGGTGGTGGGGGAAGGATTCGAACCTTCGAAGTCTGTGACGGCAGATTTACAGTCTGCTCCCTTTGGCCGCTCGGGAACCCCACCAGATTTTAACTACTTGTGACTTGAATGGTGCCGGCTACCGGAATCGAACTGGTGACCTACTGATTACAAGTCAGTTGCTCTACCTACTGAGCTAAGCCGGCATCAAGTGCAGCGCATTCTAGGTAGAGCTGGCGGCCTATGCAACAAAAAAATTGCTTTACGCGCACTTTCGCTCATAAATCAGTCAATTTTGCATGCTGTCATGCAATTCGCAGCCTGCGGCGTGCAAACATTCATCATTCGCGGCAATCATTCTCTACAATTTTATCCACTTTTTGCAAGCCTGGAGCGCTCCTTTCTCCGTGTCGGGCTTCTCAAAACACCTAACCCGTATGGATAAACTGTGAGCAGGCTCGATGCACACAAAAGGGGATACCAGCCCCCAACTGCGGCGTGGACGACACTGATTCCTCACCCTTTTGCCGCCCCCATGCCTTTCGCCGCTCTGGCGCAGCTATTGCTTCTCTTCATTACCCCTATCCCAGGCGGAATGACCGATGCAAATAGTGCCTATCAACGCCGCTACGCTACCGATTTACCGCGATGAATTGGCCCACCTGTTGACCGACGCGGTCACGCACGGCGCTTCAGTGGGCTACGACATCTTAATCCCTCATGAAGACGCCGAGAGCTATTTCCACAGTCTGCGACCGGCCCTGGCCAAAGGTGAGCTGCTGCTGTGGCTTGCCCGCGACGAACGCGGCGTCGTGGGCACCGTGCAACTTGAGCTCTGTCAGAAGCCGAACGGCCGTAATCGTGCGGAGGTAGTGAAGCTGCTGGTACATAGCTGCGCTCGCCGCAACGGCGTAAGTCAGACGCTGATGAATACGCTGGAACAAGCGGCGCGGCAACATCAGCGTGAACTGCTGTACCTGGATACACAGGCCGGACCGGCGGCGGAAGCGCTTTCTCGCCACCTCGGTTATCGCTGCCTGGGCGAGTTGCCGGATTATGCGGCGGGACCCGATGGGTATTACCATCCGATCGTCACTTATTACAAACGCCTGTTCACCGTGAACCAGCCTTCGCGCGCCATCGCCAGCTAGCCTTCCGGCGGTATCAGGCCCCGATGATACCACCTTGCAACCCCGCGTTATCAACTGCGCGCCGCTTCGCACAATTGACATAAACTGCTGCCTATCGACAACTTTTGCGAAAAAAGTCTACGCCAAAAACGAAGCTGTCTATAATATGCAGCTTGTTTATTCTCTGGAGTTGGCGTCCGGCGCCTTTCCCAACCTGCGTTAACAGGCAGAATTTGGCTTATGATAAAAAGAGATCAATCTTTAGCAACGCCTTACCTACAGTTCGATCGTACCCAATGGGCTGCGTTGCGAGATTCGGTGCCGCTGACGTTGTCGGAAGAAGAGATCGTTAAACTGAAAGGGATTAACGAAGATCTCTCGTTGGAAGAAGTCGCGCAGATTTATCTGCCGCTGTCACGGCTGTTGAACTTCTATATCAGTTCCAACCTGCGTCGGCAGGCGGTGCTTGAGCAATTCCTCGGCACCGACGGGCAAAAGATTCCCTATGTCATCGGCATCGCCGGCAGCGTCGCCGTCGGCAAGAGCACGACCGCACGTCTGTTGCAGGCGCTGCTGAGCCGCTGGCCGGAACATCGCAGCGTAGAGCTGATCACGACCGACGGCTTCTTGCACCCTAACAAGGTGTTGAACGAACGCGGTTTGATGAAGAAAAAGGGCTTCCCGCAATCTTACGATATGCATAGCCTGGTGAAGTTCGTGTCCGAAGTGAAATCCGGTGCCAAACGCGTAACAGCCCCGGTTTATTCCCATCTGATTTACGACGTCGTGCCCGAAGGCAATAAAGTCATTGAGCAACCGGATATTCTAATCCTGGAAGGGCTTAACGTATTGCAAAGCGGCATGGATTATCCTCACGATCCGCACCGCGTGTTCGTTTCCGACTTTGTCGACTTCTCTATATATGTCGATGCGCCGGAAGCGCTATTGCAAAGCTGGTATATCAATCGTTTCCTGAAATTCCGTCAGGGCGCATTCTCTAACCCCGATTCTTATTTCCATAACTATTCCAAATTGCCAGAGCCGGAAGCGATTAATATCGCCACGCAATTATGGAATGAAATTAACGGGTTGAATTTGCAGCAGAATATACTGCCTACGCGCGAACGCGCCAGTTTGATCATGACCAAGAGCGCCAATCACGCCGTTGAAAGCGTGCGCTTAAGAAAGTAATCCTGCCGACTGTTCAAGGGGACGCCATCGTCCCCTTGTCTACTCTTTACTATTCGGCGCTGCGCAACGATATCTCTCCACCGATAAAGGGTTTGATCTCCCCATCTTGTTCCAGCAGCAGTGCACCCTGCGAATCGATTCCCCGGGCAATCCCCACAATCTGTCGATCGCCAATCAGCAGCTTGACCGGCCTGTCGATAAAGTTGTCCAAGACGCGCCAACGGCCAATAAATGGCGCCAACCCGTCTATCTCAAACTGTTTTAACGATTGACGCAATTCATTGAGCAGGGTTGCGGCCAGCTCATTGCGGTCGATCTGAATCCCCGCCTCCTGCAGGTTAATCCACCCCTGATTAATGGCACCGGCATTGGCATCACGCATCGCCAGATTGATGCCGGCGCCGATGACCAATTGAGCCGCATCGCCGGTTTTTCCCGTCAGTTCGACCAGAATTCCTGCCAATTTGCGATCGTTCAGGTAAAGATCGTTAGGCCACTTAACGCGCACGCCTTCCGCGCCAAGACGCTGCAGGACTTCTGCCATCACCATGCCGATCACCAAACTGAGCCCCATTGCGGCAGCCGGGCCCTGCTCCAATCGCCAAAACATCGACAGGTATAAATTGGCACCGAATGGCGAGATCCATTGCCGCCCACGGCGGCCTCGCCCCGCCTGCTGATATTCAGCCACGCAGGCGTCGCCGGAATGCAATTCAGCAATACGATCCAATAAATATTGGTTAGTTGAGTCGACCACCGGCAACACGCTCACGCGCTTATCTTCCAGCAGGCTGAGGATACGCTCGGCCTCCAGCAGCTGAATGGCGCCAGGCAGGCTGTAACCTTTCCCCGGTACGGTAAAAACGTCCAGCCCCCACTCGCGAATGGTGTGAATATGCTTATTGATCGCCGCCCGGCTCATTCCCAACGATTCGCCGAGATGTTCCCCGGAATGGAATTCGCCGTCGGCCAGCAGCGCAATCAGTTTTAACGGAACTTTGGTATCTTTCATGACAGCACCGCCACAGCATTCTGTTCCCCGGTCGCGCCAATAAAACGCACCTCTGGCTCCAGCCACACGCCGAACTTATCAGCCACCGAATTACGTACATGACGCGCAAGCGCCACCACATCCTGACTGACCGCGTTGTCGATATTCACTAACACCAGCGCCTGCTGACGATGCACCGCGGCTCCACCGATACGGTATCCCTTCAATTCGCATTGGTCGATAAGCCAGCCGGCAGCCAGCTTAACCTGACCATCCTGCTGAGGGTAATGCGGCATACCGGGAGCTTGCGCGATGAGTTCTGCAGCTTTCTCAGCGCTCACCAGCGGATTCTTGAAGAAGCTGCCGGCATTACCGGTTTCACGCGGATCTGGCAGCTTACTGCGACGCATGGCGCATACGGATTCAAATACCTGAAGCGGCGTCACCGTGGCGGGATCCAGCTTGGTCAGATCACCGTAGCTCAATTTCGGTTGCCACTGCTTGTTCAAACGCAGGCCGAGTCCAACAATGATATAGCCGGTTTGGAAACGGTGTTTGAAAATGCTTTCCCGATAGCCGAACCTACAGTTGGCGGCCGGCATGCGATCGATGGCGCCGGTAGAGAAGTCCAGCAGATCGACATACTCGCAAACATCTTTCAATTCGACGCCGTAGGCACCGATGTTCTGGATAGGCGCGGAGCCGGCCAATCCCGGGATCAATGCCAAGTTCTCCAGCCCACAGATACCGGCCTGCAGCGTATATTGCACCAGGTCGTGCCAGTTCTCACCGGAGCTGACGTGGAGATACCAGGCATCGTTATCTTCCCGAACATCGATACCCTTTAGTTGGTTGATCATTACCGTACCCGAAAAGTCTTCCAGGAACAGCACGTTGCTACCTTCACCGAGAATCAACAGCGGCTCCTGTCGCTTGCGCGTTTGTTGCCAAACCTTGAGCATCTGCTCAATTCTATCGGCCATGACCAGGTGCGCTGCGTTGACCGGGAGCGCAAAAGTATTGTGTTTTTTTAAAGACGCGCTTTCAGTAGACATAACGTTCAGTACCCATACGGAAATAATCTTTCGCCTAGTCTACTCGATTCGAGGCGTCTGGCTAATATTTGTTTTAATTAACGTGAAATTTATCGAATAATGCCCTGAAGAATTAAGATTTATCTTTGATATGACAGGATAATTCTTACCAACATACTTAAAAATAGGTGTTTTATTATTTGAGCAATAAGCTGGAGCAATCAATTATATATTGAGATCGTTACTTCTCTATTCGAAAACATTATTCCTGCTTATGAAAATAAACAGCGCATACTGAGAGAGATATTTTTCTAAGCAATAGATGTAATCATGGAATTTATTTTACGCATAGCAAAAAGCCCTGAACA
>NZ_MJAO01000053.1 GCF_001902635.1 Serratia marcescens
CGTCGAACTGGGCGAAGTCAAAAGCCATCTTGAACGGCTTGACCGCGTGGGGAGCGCTGCCGTGGTGTGCCATCAAGGGCAACTGCACGCCTTTATCACCGCCGCAGAAAATGAAGATGTCGACGACCTGTTGGCGCACGTCCGCGCGCGGTTAGCCGCGCAACTGCCGTACTACCTGTTGCCCCAACATCTCTTTCTTCTCAACGTGCTGCCGATGACCGGCAACGGCAAAATTGACCTGGCGGCACTGGCCCACGAGGTTACCCAACGTATGTCGCAACCTACACCACAGGAGACGGCAACTCTCGCGCACGCCTCGCCCTGTGAACAGCAGGTGGCCGCACTCTGGTGCGAGGTACTGCAACGAGAGCGAATCGGGCTGAATGACAACTTTTTTGAAGCGGGGGGCGGCTCGATTCAGATCGTGCTGTTGCACCGCCGCATCGAGGAAATTTTCAAGGTCACGGTACCCATTGCCGAGCTGTTTCGCTTAACCACCGTGAAAAAAATCGCCGGTTATTTGCAGGCTACGCTGGACGGTGCACAGGTGGTGAATCAGACGCAGCAGCGTGACGTCTCCCAATCCCGTGCCCAACAGCGGCTTGTACGCCGTCACCAGCGTCAACGTTAAGGAAAAACTGATGACTTACAGTGAAAGCGATATCGCCATCGTCGGCATGAACTGCCGCTACCCCGGCGTACACAGCGTTGCTGAGTTCGAAACGGTGCTGCGTACCGGACGCAACATTTTGGCGCCGAAAGTGACCCCGTGCGACGGTTACAATCAGATCACGCTGAACAATATGTATGAGCGTATGGCGGAGTTCGACGCCGGCTTTTTCGGCTACAGCCGCGCGGAAGCGGAAATCATGGATCCGCAGCAGCGCGTGTTTCTGACCTGCGCTTGGGAGATGTTTGAACAAAGCGGTTACCACCCGCAGGAGCATGACGTGCGCGTCGGCCTCTATGCGGGTGTGAGCACCAGCTTCTATTTGCTTACCCACCTGATGAGCAACCCGGACAAGCTCGCGCAACTCGGCGGTCTGCAGATCATGGTCGGCAATGACAAAGATCATTTGACGTCCCAACTGGCTTACCGCCTGAACACCACCGGTCCTTGCGTGACGGTTCAGGCCAGCTGCGCCACCTCGCTGGTGGCCGTTCATCTGGCCTGCGAGGGCCTGCTGAGCGGACAGTGCGATATGGCGCTGGCGGGGGGCGTCACGTTCCGCATGGAGGATCAGCGCGGCTATGACTCGCGTGGCGATGGACTGCAAGCAGAAGATGGCCTGATCCACACCTTCGACGCGCAGGCTAGCGGTACGGTGTACAGCAGCGGTTTGGGCATGGTGCTGCTCAAGCGGGCGACGGACGCGCAGGCGCAAGGGGATAACATCCTGGCCGTCATCAAGGGCAGTGCCATCAACAACGACGGCGGCGCGCGCAGCGGCTATACCGTGCCGGGCGTTGAGGGTCAGGAAGCGGTGATGATTGAGGCGCAAAGCCTGGCAGGGGTGACGCCGCAGCAAATTCAGTATCTGGAGCTTCACGGCAGTGGCACCCCGTTAGGCGACGCTATCGAATTTGCGGCCATCAAACGCGCGTTTGGAGCGGCAGCGCCGAGCGCGACGCCGTGGCGTCTGGGGGCGGTGAAACCCAACGTGGGTCACGTGGAGATGGCATCCGGCGTCACCGGACTCATCAAAACGGTGCTGAGCCTCACTAACCGGGTGTTTTATCCCACGCTGAATTTTCAACGGGCCAACCCGCAACTGGAGCTGGAGCGCAGCCCGTTTGAGGTGGTTTCCCGTTTGACGCCTTGGCCGGAGGGCGCCACGCCACGCACAGCCGGTGTGAGCGCGTTCGGATTGGGTGGCACCAACGCGCATTTGGTGGTGCAAGCCCCATTGCCGATGCCGCAGACTTTGGCGCAGCAGGCGGGGCCTGTGGCCGTCCCGCTCTCGGCAAAAACCCCCGACGCGTTGGAACAACTGCAGAACGCTTTGCTGGCGGAGCTGGTCGCGCATCCGGAGACGCGCTTACAAGATGTGGCTTATACCCTGCGTCACGGGCGCCTCTCCGCCCCGGTACGCAAGTGGGTCATCGCGGAGAATTGCGCCCAGTTAGCCCGACAGTTCCACGACGCACCGGCGGTGACGGCAACCACCGGCAGCACGATTAGCTGGCGGTTGGGGCACCGTTTTTCTGTCGAAACCGATACGCTCAGTGACTGGCTGGCGTGTTCTGAGGCGTTGTCCCGGACCGTGGGACAACTGTTGGACCATTTTCCGCTCGAAGCGGCCTGCCTGCGCGATCTCGCGCCCGCGCAACGGACGTTTATCAGTCAATATACGCTGATCGCGCTGATTGAAGAGCGGGAAACGTTGAATGCGGCGCCGTACGGCGTCGGCGACGGTTGCTATGCGGCTGCCGTACTGCGTGGCGACTGTACGCTGGCGCAGGCATGGCACGGGTTGAATGCGGGCCAACCGCCTGAAGATGGGCCGACGGTTCCCTCTGCGCAACCCGGCGTTTTGTCTCTGACGCTGGACGACGCGGCGGGGGATGCCAACCGCGCAGTGTTACAGGCGCTGGGGCAGCTATGGTTGGCGGGCGTTAGCCTGGATTGGCGCTGGGTGGATGCGGCGGAGCGTATGCGGGGCAGTCAACGAATCGTCCTGCCGGGGACGGTCTTTGCGCCGCAACGCTATTGGGTCGAGGCCGTACGGCCTGCCACGTCTCTTCAGGCATCGTCGAACGCCGTATCCCGCACCACAAAATCCGAGATTGTCGCTGCGGTGACGGCGATGTGGGAACGCACGCTCGGCGTCAGCATTGACGATCCCCATGCCAGCTTCTTCGAACTGGGTGGGCACTCGCTGTTAGCTTCAACCATTTTGTATGATATTCAGCAACATTACGGCACCACCTGCACGCTAAGCGCATTCTTTGCCGATCCCACCATCGAGGGATTAAGCCGTTATCTGTTCGAACAAGACGGCAGTGAGGTAGAGGTTTCCGCGTTGCCTGACCCGGTATTTGCTCCTGACCAGCAGCATCTGCCTTTTCCGCTGACGGACGTGCAACAAGCCTATTGGGTTGGGCGGCGAAAATCCCTGGGGCTGGGCAATATTTCGACCCATATCTATGTCGAATATGAACTACAAGGTCTGGATGAAACGGCGTTCAACCGTGCGCTCAATGCCGTGATTGCGCAGCACGGCATGTTACGCGCCATTGTCAGCGATGACGGTATGCAGCAGATCTTGCCTGACGTGCCGGAATACCGCGTTGCCTTCCATACCACCCCGTGCGAGGACGCGTTTCAACAGCGTTGCCGCGCACTGCGTGACACCCTCTCGCATCAGATCATTGATTGCAGTTGCTGGCCTCTGTTTCAGATGGAAGTCGTGGTCGATCCGCAGCAAAAAGCCCGGCTGCATGTCTCTATCGATCTGCTGGTGGCCGATGCGTGGAGTCTGGAGCTGTTTATCCGGGAACTGGCGTATCACTATCGCCATCCGCAGGCGGCGTTGCCTGCGCTGACGTACAGTTTCCGCGACTATGTGCTGACCTTGAAATCCTACGAGAAAACGCCGCAGTTTGAACGGGCGCGTGACTACTGGCGCGCCCGCGTCGAGACCCTGCCGCCGGGGCCACGCTTGCCGCTGCGCATCGATCCCGCGAAGCTGGATAACCCCACGTTCGTGCGCCGCAGCCATCGCCTGCCGCGAGCCATCTGGCAGCGCTTGAAAACGCAGGCGGGCCAAATGGGTATCACACCTACTACGTTGCTGCTCACGGGGTTCGCTCAAGTGCTGGCGCGCTTTAGCGCCTCGCCGCACTTTAGCCTTAACCTGACGCTGTTCAATCGTTTGCCGCTGCATGCGGATATCAATCGCCTGATGGGTGACTTTACTGCACTGACGCAGCTGGAGATTGACCTGTCGCAGGGAGAAACCTTGGAGGCACGGGCCAACGCGATCCACGCTCAGCTGTGGCGCGATTTGGATAACCGTTTGTTTGGTGGTATCCAGGTTTCCCGCCTGCTGGTGCAAACCCATCGCGATCCGGCGAAATCGGTGATTCCTATCGTGTTCACCAGCCTGCTCAATCAGGACGAGGCGCGCTGGGAAACGGACGATACGCTGTTCAGCCAGTCGCAGGATGATCAGTACAGCGTCTCGCAGACGCCGCAGGTGTGGCTCGATCATCAGGTGATGGAGCGCAACGGAGAATTGCATTTCAACTGGGACGTCGTGGAGCAGTTGTTTGAACCGGCGCTGATGGATCAGATGTTTCAGTGTTATCGCCAACTGCTGCACACACTGGCGCAGCGACCACAATGCTGGCAAGAGACGCAAGACGTGCTGGCGCTGCCCGCCGTTTGCGCACCGGTCACGCAGGCCCCCGCGCCGACGGCGCTGTTACATCACGGGCTCTTGCGTCAGGCGGCACTGACGCCACAGGCGACCGCGCTCATCAGCCCTGCCCGCGAACTGACCTACTGCCAACTGTCGACGGCGGCGGATAATGTGGCCGGCGCCCTGTTCGCGCTGGGCGTACGGCACGGCGATCGCGTGGCGGTGGTGATGGAAAAAGGCTGGCAGCAGATCGCCGCCGTGCACGGCATCTTGCGACTGGGTGCCGTCTATCTGCCGGTGGACCCGGCACTGCCGCCACAGCGTCGTCAGTTACTGCTGACGGCGGGTGAGGTGCGGGTGCAGGTGACGCAGCCGGGTCTTGCCGCGTTGGCGCCGTCGCTGCCCGCGCTGGCCATCGACGACGGGATGCTGGACGCGCCCGCCGCGCCGCTGCCGTCAGTGGCGGT
>NZ_MJAO01000054.1 GCF_001902635.1 Serratia marcescens
ACCCGTTCCATCGGCTCCAGACGACGGGTCATACCGATTTTGAAGACATCTTCGCCAAAGGAACCAATGTTCGAAATCACATAGACGTGTCCCTGCTTCGTGAGCTGAGCCATGGATTTGGCGCGCTCATATTGCTGATGCACCTCCTGGATTTTCTGCTCCAGTTCCTGCCGCTGCTTCTCAAGCTCTTCTTTATAGGTCCCTTCGGCTGCCAACAGTGCCTCTTCAAGCACTCTCTGTTGTTCGGCCAGGCGATTTTCTTCTTCTTCCGCTTCTTGCTGCTGCCTGTCCAGTTCATCCTGGCGCTGCTTTTCTTCTCGCATCTGGCGTTTGATTTCAGCCTGATATTCCTTTTCTTCCTGCGCTTTTTCCAGCAATGCGACCTTATCCAGGAACTGCTGTTTTACCCCATCCCAGTCAGCATTATCTTCAAGGTCGAGAAAGGTTATCTTCTCGCTGATGTCAGCATAGGTATCCCTTTCCTTGCGGAGCTGGTCGTATTTACTCTGCCAGTTATTCACCGTGGTCCCGGCAAGTAGGGTCTTCACTTTAAACTTATAGCCTGAGTCCACAATACGTTGCAGTGCACGTGTCGCTTTATCTCTGGCTGCATGATAGTCCTCCCAATGGGAAGCTAGCCGTTTCTTTTCCCGGTCAATACCGCGCAATACGGCAACACTCACCCTGTCGTCAAAGGCCTTCTCCTTCTGCTCAAGGTCCGACTTTTCCTGTTCCAATGCCGCATGCTTTTGTTTTAAGCCACGGTAGATATAAAGTCTGATTAACAGGGCAACCATAACCAGCAAACCAAAAAATACGCCGATAATGCCAATCGGGTCTGAGACGAAGTCAATAAAACGCTCATTAACAGTAATCAACGCCCTCACCGCAACGTAAATTCCCCACCCAATCACACCGAGAATGACGAATATAACTCCCGCCGCATTATCACCTTTATTTTTTCTCGCCACGCTTTACTCCTTTATCATTGCTGTATAAACGTCAGTCAAAATTGTGTCGCTCATTAAAAATGTGAAATGCAAAATAATTGCCTTTCACTATCCTGTTGCCCTCTCTCAGGGGGAAATCAGTTCTCTTCCCGTGCTTCTGTCCAGGCAGCGCCTGGTAACAGCCTCCCAATAGGCATTGAAATTTTTGCTGTTGATACATTGCGCCTGAACATCGGGTGGCGAAGCGACGGGATGTAACCCAGAGTCGCCAATGTTTTTATCTCTCTTTGTCAGACCCGTTTTAGTTTTACTTACCCCAGTCTCTTTTTTCGCCGAATGTGGCTTTGTTTTTTTAGCCGGGGCCAGCGCCGCTTTATTATCCGGCTGTGTATCCTGGCCATAATAATCAACACGCCGGCTTTTGTTGCCATGACAATGATACTCACCGGTTTTACGGTTGGTATGGCAGCCATCCTCGTTGGTTCGTCCGGGGTGTGCCATGCCAAACGTGCTGATTATGGTGCAGAGCAGCAGCGACAATTTAATGCCGGTTTGCAATTTCATTCAGAATGTCCATATATAAGAAGGGAATACCAAAGCACCCGCATCCTCAAGTTTGCTCAGACTTACAGCGAATTATCGAGGTATTGCTGTTGTTTCAGATGACGTAACAGCACTTTACCTTCGGGCATAAACTCCGTTCCATAGCGCACCAGTCCAATACCCTTAAGTTCAGCATCAATGGCATAACGCAGCTCGCCGGGAACGTTCTGCTCCAGCAGGACAACGGCTATTTTTTTCAGACGTGGCTCATATTTGAGCAATACAGTCGACAGGGTGCCCATAAGCTCATGAGCGGTACCCGGCATGCCCTGCAGAATTTTAGTCATATCGGGCAGACCATAGTCCGGCAGATGCGCCAGCGTTCCCGCACGGCAGTTGAGGATGCGCTGCATGTTGTCGAGTACGGACAGAATAACCTGGCTCTGCTCGCTAACCTGATGCAGGTCGAAGCCGCCGGTAAAGTTGCCGTAGAGAGTTTCATACAGCGAAGGACGGGATGGCTCACTCATCTTTCAGCGCCTTCAGGGTCAGGCGGTTGTTACCGGCCTCAATCACCCGGGCTTTATCCGGATCGAGGTCATCACGGCTCAACACCACCCGCCAGGTGTTGTTCACCTGGTCCGGCGACATAAACATGCCGGCCACTGCGACATACTGCGCATTTTCATCCATCGGCATATCCACCATCACCGCCCCGCCCGGCTGCAGGCGGATATCTTTCTCAGCTACCAGATCTGCTTTAATGGCCTGACTGTCCGCCCTGAACAGTGACGGATAGTCCGTCGTGTCAAAGGTTTTGCGATCTTTAAGCTGGTAAATACGCACCACCGTAGACAATGCCACGCCGCCTGCATTGCTGTTCACTGCCTCACGGGCCCGAATATCCAGATGCAGAGTTTTTATCTGCTTATAAAAAATCGATTTGGTCACGGCAACCGTGCCGTCCGTGACTTTTTGAGTCAGGCCACAACCCGACAGTATCAGAGTGATACCGGCGGCCAGCGCAGCCAGAGGAAATTTACCAGCGGTAATCGCCATCTTCATCGGTCTCCCTGCGGTGAATATTTTCCTGTACCCGCTCATAGCGGCCAAGATTGATGGTTAAGGTTTTGGGGTGCATGACGGTGTTCGCTGCATTCAGCGGCCGCATCACTGCGGTACGGCCCAGTTGCACTGCTCCGGCGTCGGGTTTACTGCTCATGGTCGCGTCAGGCAGCAGGCTACGGTCGACACACAGCTGTAACCGCACATCAAGGCGGGAGCCAAGATAGACATGCAGCAGCGCCATCAGGTCCGTGTGAAGCTCCCCGCCCGGTAACCAGCCCTGAACTTCTGCCGGGTCAGTGGTGGTCAGGCGCATCAGCACCTGGCTATTCACGTCGGTGGCATAGTTGCCCATCACCGGTCGGTTTGTCAGGGTGACGGGCTGGCTGACGCTCATGGTCAGTGGCTTCTTCAGCGGCACACGGCGTTTGTCATGGTGCCAGATTTTCGCCTGCGTGTTGGGTGCCAGCAGGCGCACCAGCGAGGCCATGCCTTCTGCGGTACGCCCCGGCAGTAACATGACCGGCAGCAGTGCCAGAAAGCGCGAAGCCGGGGTCGCGATACTGTCCGTGCAGCCGTTAATCCCGAGCCCGGCCAGTCCCAGCAGGTACTGCGAGGTTTTGTCCTTACCGCCTTCTTCGAAAGTCGCCGGGTATGAATATTTACGCCAGATACGGTAGTACTGGGCAATCAGCCGGTGGTTGAAGATATCGAGGAAATCCGCTGTGGCCTCATACCCTTCCCGGCGCTGGGTGATGTCATCGATATAGTGCGTTGGTAGCGGGGATTCCACGCCGTAGAGCCCCATAAAGGTGATGCGTACCGTCGGCGGCAGATGCGAATGCTCAGACTGCTCAATCCCTTTGACTTCAGATGCCGGAAAGCCCATCCCCGGATGTGGCCGAAAACGTACCGGTTCATGACGTACCTGCCAGGTACTGCCCGTAACCGGTTTGTCTGGCTGGCTCTGCTCCAGCAACTGGCAGAAGCGGTAAAAGTTGATATATGGCAGCCGGTCCCCC
>NZ_MJAO01000055.1 GCF_001902635.1 Serratia marcescens
AGTTGCGCTATCAGCCGGGCAGACGCGGACTGTGATTCTCTTTCCACCGGATGCATTTTCCTTCTGGCTGAACAATGAGGGTGAGCTGGTTAAACTGGTTCATATCGGCATACAGTGCAAAGAACCGGTTGAGCATTTCACCGAACAGGTGAATATCGCCCTCACCGGTGAAGCCGTTGCTGTCGAGGGTCACTTCGATATCCAGCCCCCGCAGCAGGTAGCCCTGTTCAAAACGTTGAAGGCGATGGTGCTCCACATGCTGAATCGCCTCCAGACGTCGGGTGTTCAGTTCATCTTCCTGCCAGTTATACAGCGCCAGCGTCCCGCGCAGCACTTCGGCGGTACTCATCATGTTAAGGAAACCGGATCCCAGGTGGCTCAGAACCCGCCAGTGAAAACGGTCTTCGGAAGGCGGATAGACTGGCAGCGTTGGTTTGCAGAGATTGCGTACTGAAAGTTGTGTACTGACCACCTGCTCACAGCGGTCAAGCAGCGTACTCTGTAGTGCACGGCGCGGCAGCTGGCCATTGGTGCCGGTGATTTGCAGCGATACTGCTTCACGCTCAAACAGGCGGTCCTCTTCCCACTGGTGCCCCCCAAGGATAAGCCAGGTGTCATACAGCCCAGTCACGCTGCGCTTCACGCGGGTGTGGTAGTAACGGGGTGGTGCATGACGGCGCATCATCCCGCCTTTGTGCCTGAAGCTGCTGAACGGCACATACTCTGCGTCACTGGTCCGGTTTGAGCCTGTCACCGAATCCACCGAATAAATCTCGGTGTGTCCGTCCTGCAGACGTTTGGGGCGCAGCAGGTACTCACTTTCAAGCCCGGTAATGGTGAGCGGGTCAGCTTCCAGTGTGAACAGGTTAATCACCGGCACACAGTGCAGACGAACCGCGTCATCGTTGACCGGCAGCTCTGATGGCCACGGTGTTCTGAACACGACTTCGATGTCGAAATACTCCGCCCCGGCAGGCGGTGTAATGCCATCCAGGCCGTTGAGGTGGACAAACATAAACTTGTCACGGAAGGTGAAGTACTCCAGCAGCAGCTGGTAGCCGCTGAAGGCGGTATCGCCTTTCGGCCACAGTCCGTCCTCTTCAGCAAACCCGCCCGGCGAGAAATAGCCGTCAAGCCGGATACGGTCGGCCTGGCCAGGCAGGCGCATATACAGCGCCGCCTGCCGTTTGGTCAGCATCAGATGCAGTTGGCTACTGACGGGGGCATCCGCCCCGAGATACAGGCTCAGACGGCTGAGGTCAGCTCCGGACCAGTCTGCCTGGCTGCTGCAGGCAAAGCGCATCCGCAACAGCGAACGACCGTCAGGCTCAGTCGTCATGGTAATGCCCGAAACGCTCAGGGGATTGAGCATCACATCCCGGGTGGTACGGTAACGACAGACCGTGTTCTTCGGCCCTACCGGACGGGAATATATCTCAAGACCCGCGGGTACCACTTCCGCCATTTTCATAGCATGCAACGCCGGAGTGAGTGCCACCACCGAGAGGGACGGAATGGTGCGCAGATAGTGTGGCCAGAGCATGCTGACCAGCCCTTCCGTCAGTTCCGGCAGATCGTCGTCAATTTTTTCGCGCAGCCGCCCCATAGAGAAGGCAAACCCTTCAAGCAGGCGTTCAACATACGGATCGGGCGTGCCGGCCTTATCCAGGTCGAGCATTGCCGCCCGATCGGGGTGGGTTTGCGCGAACTCTTTCGCGGCTTCACGCAGGTAGCGCATTTCCGCATCAAAATAGCGCAGGGTTAAATCTTCCATTTATTCTTTTTCCTATGGGCTAACCGCAAAGCACGGCGGCCCGCGCGGGATCAACCGCAATCAGTTCAGCCAGCAACGTGTCCATCACCGGCGTGAGACGAGCCTTATCGGCCTCGCTGCGCCCGGCTTTTATTCTGAGTAATTTCAGGTGACGGGCCCAAACCTCAAACAGCAGGTCAGGTTCCCAGTCGCTGAGCCTCACTTCTCCGGCACGCTCTCCCAGTTCCGCAAACAGGTGCACCGCCAGCTCATTTTTTCCGTACTGCTCAGCCAGACGGCCCATCAGCAGACGCAGCAACCACTGCTGGCGGGCCGTGGTAATACCGGGGCGATTCTGTAGCCAGACCAGGGCTGCATCCAGGCCCTCGCTGTCGGCCAGCGTGACTGCTTCCGGCTCCAGGGTGAGAATGTCATCGTTACCGGCCGCCATCTGCGCGGACGGCGTGTCATTGCCCCATCCCCCCATCGGATCCAGCACGTCCTGTTTTATCCAGTTCAGCGTCACTTCGTCCGCAAACGGCGTTCCGTCGCTGAAGGCCAGCGTCTCCAGCCCGGAAAGGCGGGTCAGCAGCCCTTTCAGGTCGGCGGCAATAATGTCAGCCAGGGTGTCCTGACCTGATTTCGTCAGCGCCTGGTGGATATACCACTGTAAATCCAGCCACAGATGGTTAGCGCCGCGGGAAAAGGTGCTGTCCGCTGTTTCCAGCATCTCAGCCCAGCTCTGCTGCAGGTAGAGGCGTTTGAGCAACGCACGCTGGTCTGCTCTTGGCGGTTCGATGCGGGTACGTCCCTGCGCGTCCGGGGCCGGAATGGACCGTAATGTATCGTGGCGCAGGCTTTTCATCAGATGGTGTGCGGAGAGCCAGCCATCCGGCTGCTCACGCAGGTATTCGGTAAGCGTCCGGGCCTGCGCCAGCAAATCCTGACCGGAGGTGATACGCCCGATTGGAGGAGCATCACTGTGGCCAGCCGTGGAAGGTGTTTCGCTGGTACTGGCATTCTGCGGCACGACCGCATCCACGCCACCCGCTTTCTGCAGACGGCTTTCCAGTGCGCCATACAGCACGTTCAGCTCAGGACGGATTCCATCCGGCTCATTTTCGGTAAGCTGTGCTATCAGCAGCAGCGCCCCGGTGGTCCGCTCCGCCTCTTCCCTGACCACCTCCGGGTACAGAGACAGGCTGTCGGTCATGCGCGAACCGGCCAGCCACTCCAGCGCCGCCTTCCGGCTGCGGTCCCGCTGCGGATGCAGCTGCGCACCAAAGCGTTCAATCAGACCGGCCAGCAGTTCGAGCCCCTCTGCCAGCCCCTGCTCCCCCTCACGATGCAGCTTTGCCCAGCAGTAGTAAGTCGCGACGCGGATAA
>NZ_MJAO01000056.1 GCF_001902635.1 Serratia marcescens
TTTGCTCTTTAACAATCTGGAACAAGCTGAAAATTGAAACATGACGGCTGAAATTTATCCCTCCGTAGAAGTACTGGGATGAAGAGTAACCTGTCATAGAGTCTCTCAAATGTTTGCAGCGCGAACGATGGAAACATCTTCGGGTTGTGAGGTTAAGTGACTAAGCGTACACGGTGGATGCCTAGGCAGTCAGAGGCGATGAAGGGCGTGCTAATCTGCGAAAAGCGTCGGTAAGGTGATATGAACCGTTATAACCGGCGATACCCGAATGGGGAAACCCAGTGTGTTTCGACACACTATCATGTCATGAATACATAGTGGCATGAGGCGAACCGGGGGAACTGAAACATCTAAGTACCCCGAGGAAAAGAAATCAACCGAGATTCCCCCAGTAGCGGCGAGCGAACGGGGAACAGCCCAGAACCTGAATCGGCTTGTGTGTTAGTGGAAGCGTCTGGAAAGTCGCGCAGCAAAGGGTGATAGCCCCGTACACTAAAATGCACAGGTCGTGAGTTCGATGAGTAGGGCGGGACACGTGACATCCTGTCTGAATATGGGGGGACCATCCTCCAAGGCTAAATACTCCTGACTGACCGATAGTGAACCAGTACCGTGAGGGAAAGGCGAAAAGAACCCCGGCGAGGGGAGTGAAATAGAACCTGAAACCGTGTACGTACAAGCAGTGGGAGCACCTTCGTGGTGTGACTGCGTACCTTTTGTATAATGGGTCAGCGACTTATATTTTGTAGCAAGGTTAACCGTATAGGGGAGCCGTAGGGAAACCGAGTCTTAACTGGGCGAATAGTTGCAAGGTATAGACCCGAAACCCGGTGATCTAGCCATGGGCAGGTTGAAGGTTGGGTAACACTAACTGGAGGACCGAACCGACTAATGTTGAAAAATTAGCGGATGACTTGTGGCTGGGGGTGAAAGGCCAATCAAACCGGGAGATAGCTGGTTCTCCCCGAAAGCTATTTAGGTAGCGCCTCGTGAACTCATCTTCGGGGGTAGAGCACTGTTTCGGCTAGGGGGCCATCCCGGCTTACCAAACCGATGCAAACTCCGAATACCGAAGAATGTTATCACGGGAGACACACGGCGGGTGCTAACGTCCGTCGTGAAGAGGGAAACAACCCAGACCGCCAGCTAAGGTCCCAAAGTCATGGTTAAGTGGGAAACGATGTGGGAAGGCATAGACAGCCAGGATGTTGGCTTAGAAGCAGCCATCATTTAAAGAAAGCGTAATAGCTCACTGGTCGAGTCGGCCTGCGCGGAAGATGTAACGGGGCTAAACCATGCACCGAAGCTGCGGCAGCGACGCTTAGCGTTGTTGGGTAGGGGAGCGTTCTGTAAGCCGTTGAAGGTGGCCTGTGAGGGTTGCTGGAGGTATCAGAAGTGCGAATGCTGACATAAGTAACGATAAAGCGGGTGAAAAGCCCGCTCGCCGGAAGACCAAGGGTTCCTGTCCAACGTTAATCGGGGCAGGGTGAGTCGACCCCTAAGGCGAGGCTGAAAAGCGTAGTCGATGGGAAACAGGTTAATATTCCTGTACTTGGTGTTACTGCGAAGGGGGGACGGAGAAGGCTAGGCTGGCCGGGCGACGGTTGTCCCGGTTTAAGCGTGTAGGGGGTGTGACCTGGTAAATCCGGTTGCATATCAACCCTGAGGCGTGATGACGATGCACTACGGTGCAGAAGTAGCTGATGCCCTGCTTCCAGGAAAAGCCTCTAAGCTCTAGGTAACATTGAATCGTACCCCAAACCGACACAGGTGGTCAGGTAGAGAATACCAAGGCGCTTGAGAGAACTCGGGTGAAGGAACTAGGCAAAATGGTGCCGTAACTTCGGGAGAAGGCACGCTGGCATGTAGGTGAAGTCCCTTGCGGATGGAGCCGAAGCCAGTCGAAGATACCAGCTGGCTGCAACTGTTTAATAAAAACACAGCACTGTGCAAACACGAAAGTGGACGTATACGGTGTGACGCCTGCCCGGTGCTGGAAGGTTAATTGATGGGGTCAGCCGCAAGGCGAAGCTCTTGATCGAAGCCCCAGTAAACGGCGGCCGTAACTATAACGGTCCTAAGGTAGCGAAATTCCTTGTCGGGTAAGTTCCGACCTGCACGAATGGCGTAATGATGGCCAGGCTGTCTCCACCCGAGACTCAGTGAAATTGAACTCGCTGTGAAGATGCAGTGTACCCGCGGCAAGACGGAAAGACCCCGTGAACCTTTACTATAGCTTGACACTGAACATTGAGCCTTGATGTGTAGGATAGGTGGGAGGCTTTGAAGCGTGGACGCCAGTCTGCGTGGAGCCATCCTTGAAATACCACCCTTTAATGTTTGATGTTCTAACTCGGCCCCGTGATCCGGGGTGAGGACAGTGTCTGGTGGGTAGTTTGACTGGGGCGGTCTCCTCCCAAAGAGTAACGGAGGAGCACGAAGGTTAGCTAATCACGGTCGGACATCGTGAGGTTAGTGCAAAGGCATAAGCTAGCTTGACTGCGAGAGTGACGGCTCGAGCAGGTACGAAAGTAGGTCTTAGTGATCCGGTGGTTCTGAATGGAAGGGCCATCGCTCAACGGATAAAAGGTACTCCGGGGATAACAGGCTGATACCGCCCAAGAGTTCATATCGACGGCGGTGTTTGGCACCTCGATGTCGGCTCATCACATCCTGGGGCTGAAGTAGGTCCCAAGGGTATGGCTGTTCGCCATTTAAAGTGGTACGCGAGCTGGGTTTAGAACGTCGTGAGACAGTTCGGTCCCTATCTGCCGTGGGCGTTGGAAGATTGAGAGGGGTTGCTCCTAGTACGAGAGGACCGGAGTGAACGCACCACTGGTGTTCGGGTTGTCATGCCAATGGCATTGCCCGGTAGCTAAGTGCGGAAAAGATAAGCGCTGAAAGCATCTAAGCGCGAAACTTGCCTCAAGATGAGTCTTCCCTGGG
>NZ_MJAO01000057.1 GCF_001902635.1 Serratia marcescens
GTTACCAACGGTGCAAAACTGATCCGCCCCAGCGGTTGAAAATTGATCCAGGGGTTAATCTGCTCCTCTGAATACAGGGGAGCTTATGATCACTTTTGAGATTCGTATGGAAATTAAAGTCCTGCACAAGCGGGGAATGAGTATTCGGGCCATCGCCAGGGAACTGGGTATTTCGCGCAATACTGTCCGCAGCCACCTGAAAGCCAAATCTGAAAAGCCGCAGTATTCACCACGCCCGGCATCATCATCACTGCTCGATGAATACCGTGATTACATCTCTAAGCGGATCAGCGATGCGCATCCCTACAAAATCCCGGCTACCGTTATTGCCAGGGAAATCATGGAGCTGGGCTATCGTGGAGGGATGACTATCCTAAGAGAGTTCATCCGTTCGCAAACACTCCCCGTACAGGCAGAACCGGTCGTTCGCTTCGAAACCGAGCCCGGGCGACAGATGCAGGTTGACTGGGGGACCATGCGAAACGGCAAGTCACCCCTGCATGTGTTCGTTGCTGTTCTGGGGTACAGCAGAATGCTTTACATCGAGTTCACCGACAATATGCGCTACGACACGCTGGAAGCCTGTCACCGCAATGCGTTCAGCTTCTTCGGCGGTGTACCGCAGGAAGTCCTGTACGACAATATGAAAACGGTGGTGCTCCAGCGGGACGCTTACCAGACCGGCCAGCACCGGTTCCATCCTTCTCTGTGGCAGTTCGGCAAAGAGATGGGCTTCTCTCCCCGGCTGTGCCGTCCCTTCAGGGCACAGACTAAAGGCAAGGTGGAGCGGATGGTGCAGTACACCCGGAACAGCTTCTATATCCCGTTAATGACGCGCCTGCGTCCGATGGGGATCACCATCGATGTTGAAACCGCAAACCGTTATGGCCTGTGCTGGCTGTACGATGTGGCCAATCAACGGAAGCATGAAACTATCCAGACCCGCCCCTGTGATCGTTGGGTGGAGGAACAGCAATCCATGCTGGCACTGCCACCGGAGAAAAAACAGTATGACGTGCAGGTTGATGAAAGCCTGGTGACCTTCGACAGACAGCCGTTGCATCATCCTCTCTCCATCTATGACACGTTCTGCAGAGGAGCCGCATAATGGTCGAACTGCAACATCAACGGCTGATGGTGCTTGCCGAACAGCTGCAGCTGGACAGTCTTATCGGCGCTGCGCCGGCGCTGTCGCAACAGGCGGTGGATCAGGAATGGAGCTACATGGACTTCCTGGAGCACCTGTTGCATGAGGAGAAACTTGCCCGGCATCAGCGTAAACAGGCGATGTACACACGGATGGCGGCCTTCCCGGCGGTAAAGACGTTCGAGGAATACGACTTCACCTTCGCCACCGGCGCACCTCAGAAGCAAATCCAGTCGCTGCGCTCCCTGAGCTTCATCGAACGTAACGAAAACATCGTGTTACTGGGCCCCTCGGGCGTGGGAAAAACACATCTGGCGATAGCCATGGGCTACGAAGCCGTACGGGCGGGCATCAAGGTTCGCTTCACAACAGCAGCGGACCTGCTGTTACAGCTGTCGACTTCCCAGCGTCAGGGGCATTACAAAACGACACTCAATCGCGGTGTCATGGCCCCAAAACTGCTCATCATCGACGAAATAGGCTATCTGCCGTTCAGTCAGGAGGAAGCCAAGCTGTTCTTCCAGGTCATCGCCAAACGTTACGAGAAGAGCGCGATGATCCTGACCTCTAATCTGCCGTTCGGGCAGTGGGACCAGACGTTCGCTGGGGATGCAGCCCTGACATCGGCGATGCTGGACCGGATCTTACATCACTCACACGTAGTCCAGATAAAAGGAGAGAGCTATCGACTGAAGCAGAAACGAAAGGCCGGGGTTATAGCGGAAGCTAATCCTGAGTAAACAAGGTGGATCAATATTAGACCGTTGGTGGTGACGGTAAGTGGATCACTTTTTACCCGTTGTTGACAG
>NZ_MJAO01000058.1 GCF_001902635.1 Serratia marcescens
GATTGACCCACGTCGGGCCGGAATAGGTGTTGGCACCGGTCATCACCAGCGTGCCCATCCCTTCTTTGGTCAGGCCGCCGTGGCCGGAGATGTCGTTGCTCCAAGAGTCGAGGCCGCAAAGCTTATCGCTACAGACGCGCTCGGTCGGCTTGCCTTTGTCCAGCACGGCGCCGACGCCCGGTAGATCCACCACAAACTGTGACGGGCCGTAGGCCACGCCCGTCGGATCCGGGATGCGGAATTGTTCAGGAATATCCTCGACGGTATAGAACATGCCCGGGCCGTTGATGGCTTTGCCCAGATTGATCATCCCCCAGCCGTAGATCGCGTCGATGCCCGGCGCGCCCATATCGGTGGCGGTGGTTTTCAGCACGTCGGCAATCTGTGCCGAGGTCATGTACGGGAAGCGTTGCAGCAGCACCGCCGCCGCGCCGGTCACGTGCGGCGTCGCCATCGAGGTGCCGTTTTTATTGCCATAGTCCGAAACCAGGTTAGCCGGATCGGAACCGTTGGCCACGGTGCTGTAGATTTTGCTGCCCGGCGACGACACGCAGAAACTGGCGGTATAGCCACAGCGGGAAGAGAAGCTGCTGATGGTGTAAGGCACGCTGTTGGTCGATGCCGCATCCTGCGCCACGCTGGCAACCGACAGCCAGTTTGGCGCGATATCCGGCACGAAATAGGCCAGCCCGCTGATCACATCCGGCTGGTTGTAGTTGCCGTCGTTACCGGCAGCGAACAACACCAGAATATTTTTACGCGCGGCGTCGATGGCGCCCTGATAGCCTGCGCCGGCCAGGCTGCCGAGCAGCGGTTTGACCTGATCGAATTGCTCCTGCGCATCCTTCAGCTCAAAGTGCAGCGCGTTAGGATCGCGGCCGCCGTCGGACAGGATGTCGGGGATACTGACGCCCCAGCTGTTGTTGATCACCCGCACGCCGTTTTTGATCATCGCCTGCCAGCCGGCATTGGTGACGGCGCCGTCCAGGCCGAGGAATTCACCGTAGGCCGGGCCGTCGTTGTCGTTATCGACGCTGATCACCTGCGAGTCGAAAGCCACGCCGTGCATACCGACACCATCGCGGTTGGCGGCGCTGATCCCCGCCACGTGCACCCCGTGATTGCTCAGCATGCCCTGCGAGCCGCTGTAGAAATGGAAGGTGCCGTCGAAGTAAAAGCGGTCGCCGGCGTTAATTCCTGGCCGGTGCGGATCGGTGTAGGCGCGGTAGCCTTCGGTGACCACGTTGATCAGCTTGCCGTCGCCGGCGAACTCGGGATGGCGGTTGACCGGGGTGTCGAAAATACCCACCTTCTGCCCTTTACCGGTATAACCGGCGGCGTAGGCCTCGTCGGCGTGGATCGCCCCCAGCCCCCAGTTGGCGTTGAATTCGGCGCTGCGCCAGCTGGCCGGATCGCCTGTCTGGCCGTTCACCTCATGCGGCGCCGCCTGCGCATACCCCGCCAGCGCCATGCAGCAGACCAGCGTGTTCAGCCGCCACGGTGAGCGACGAACGTTTCCTTTGCTATCAAAACCCGTTGTTGTTGTCATTTCCTTACCTTTTGCTTGTTATTGGCCGGCGCCCCAGATGCGCCGGGTTCTCATTAGCAGGATGTGAAAAAGGAACCGCCCGCAGACGGTCCCCATACAAGAATTGAATCGATGTTGCTTAGAAACGCCAGGTGAAGCCGGCGTTGACGCTGTTGTCCTGATGGTGCTGCGACAGCAGCCCGCCATACCCCAGCGACAGCGTGGCGTTCTCGTTCACCGCCACTTCCGCCCCCGCCTTCAGCACCATGCCGTCGCGCGAGACCGGCACGCTGCTTACCACGAACGGCGCGTTGCCA
>NZ_MJAO01000059.1 GCF_001902635.1 Serratia marcescens
CACTGCTCTTTAACAATTTATCAGACAATCTGTGTGGGCACTCCACAAGACGATATCCAGCATCTTCGGATGCAAAAAAATATCAAGTCTTGAAGAGTGACTAACTGAAGTAAAATTCATGCAGTAATCTTTGAGCATCGCTTCTCGAGTGGAAGCAAATCAAGCTTTTAATTGAAGAGTTTGATCATGGCTCAGATTGAACGCTGGCGGCAGGCCTAACACATGCAAGTCGAGCGGTAGCACGGGAGAGCTTGCTCTCTGGGTGACGAGCGGCGGACGGGTGAGTAATGTCTGGGAAACTGCCTGATGGAGGGGGATAACTACTGGAAACGGTAGCTAATACCGCATAACGTCGCAAGACCAAAGTGGGGGACCTTCGGGCCTCACGCCATCAGATGTGCCCAGATGGGATTAGCTAGTAGGTGGGGTAATGGCTCACCTAGGCGACGATCCCTAGCTGGTCTGAGAGGATGACCAGCCACACTGGAACTGAGACACGGTCCAGACTCCTACGGGAGGCAGCAGTGGGGAATATTGCACAATGGGCGCAAGCCTGATGCAGCCATGCCGCGTGTGTGAAGAAGGCCTTCGGGTTGTAAAGCACTTTCAGCGAGGAGGAAGGGTGGTGTCTTAATACGGCATCACATTGACGTTACTCGCAGAAGAAGCACCGGCTAACTCCGTGCCAGCAGCCGCGGTAATACGGAGGGTGCAAGCGTTAATCGGAATTACTGGGCGTAAAGCGCACGCAGGCGGTTTGTTAAGTCAGATGTGAAATCCCCGGGCTCAACCTGGGAACTGCATTTGAAACTGGCAAGCTAGAGTCTCGTAGAGGGGGGTAGAATTCCAGGTGTAGCGGTGAAATGCGTAGAGATCTGGAGGAATACCGGTGGCGAAGGCGGCCCCCTGGACGAAGACTGACGCTCAGGTGCGAAAGCGTGGGGAGCAAACAGGATTAGATACCCTGGTAGTCCACGCTGTAAACGATGTCGATTTGGAGGTTGTGCCCTTGAGGCGTGGCTTCCGGAGCTAACGCGTTAAATCGACCGCCTGGGGAGTACGGCCGCAAGGTTAAAACTCAAATGAATTGACGGGGGCCCGCACAAGCGGTGGAGCATGTGGTTTAATTCGATGCAACGCGAAGAACCTTACCTACTCTTGACATCCAGAGAACTTTCCAGAGATGGATTGGTGCCTTCGGGAACTCTGAGACAGGTGCTGCATGGCTGTCGTCAGCTCGTGTTGTGAAATGTTGGGTTAAGTCCCGCAACGAGCGCAACCCTTATCCTTTGTTGCCAGCGGTTCGGCCGGGAACTCAAAGGAGACTGCCAGTGATAAACTGGAGGAAGGTGGGGATGACGTCAAGTCATCATGGCCCTTACGAGTAGGGCTACACACGTGCTACAATGGCATATACAAAGAGAAGCGACCTCGCGAGAGCAAGCGGACCTCATAAAGTATGTCGTAGTCCGGATTGGAGTCTGCAACTCGACTCCATGAAGTCGGAATCGCTAGTAATCGTAGATCAGAATGCTACGGTGAATACGTTCCCGGGCCTTGTACACACCGCCCGTCACACCATGGGAGTGGGTTGCAAAAGAAGTAGGTAGCTTAACCTTCGGGAGGGCGCTTACCACTTTGTGATTCATGACTGGGGTGAAGTCGTAACAAGGTAACCGTAGGGGAACCTGCGGTTGGATCACCTCCTTACCTAAAGATATTGATTCGAGTGGCGTGCTCACACAGATTGTCTGATAGAAAGTAACGAGCAAA
>NZ_MJAO01000060.1 GCF_001902635.1 Serratia marcescens
CGTAATGCCGATCAGTTAAGGATCACTTGAACGATCCTGTCGCTGTGTAAGAATCCGTAATCTCTCTGAGATTACGGATTTTTTTTTATGTTGCTGAGTCAGGCTCTTGATACCGTTATTAAATTCTCGCCCAAAGAATTCGCTGCGCTTTCCGACCTGCTCTCACCTGAGCTTATCGATGAATGCCTGGCTGATACCGGGATTGTGACGCTCCGAAAGCGCCGTCTTCCCATGGAAATGATGGTCTGGGCCGTGGTCGGCATGTCCCTGTTTCGCTCGCTTTCAATGAACCAGCTTGTTTCCCATCTTGATATTATGCTACCGGGAAGACGCCCTTTTGTGGCTCCCAGCGCCGTGGTGCAGGCTCGCCAGCGGCTCGGCGAAGAGGTCGTCAGGCTGGTGTTTGAAAAAACACGTCAACTCTGGTTCGAAAAGACCCCGCTATCGAACTGGAATGGCCTGACGCTCATGGCTGTAGATGGCACGCTGTGGAGAACGCCCGATACGCCTGAAAATGACGCTGCCTTCGGACGCACCGCCAATGAGCACGCGCGTTCCGACTGGCCCCAACTTCGCATGGTCTGCCAGATGGAGGTCACCAGCCACTTGCTGACAGGCGTGAGCTTCGGCAGCGTCTCGGAAACCAGTGAGGTTGACCTTGCTGCACAGTTGGCAGAACAGACCCCGGAGCACTCGTTGACGATACTGGATAAAGGTTTTTATGCGCTGGGGCTCCTCCATCACTGGAGCGCCTCAGGAACGCAGAAACATTGGATGCTACCACTGCGTAAAGACGCACAGTATCAGGTACGGGAGAGGTTGGGTGCGGGACAGGACCTCGTTGAGTTGAAGCTAAGTCCGCAAGCCCGCAAGAAATGGCCGGATGCCCCGGAAATGCTGGTAGCCAGACTGATAAGCAAGGAGGTTAATGGCAAGAAAGTCCAAATCCTGACCTCAATGTGCGATCCGCTACGCTATCCCAAAGCAGATATCGTCGACCTGTATGGGCACCGTTGGGAGATCGAACATGGCTTCAGGGAGATGAAACAGTATCTGCTGCAGAACGAACTGACTCTGAGAAGCAAAAAACCGGAGTTGGTCAGGCAAGAGCTGTGGGGGGTGGCATTGGCTTATAACCTGCTGCGCTTCATGATGACGCAGATGGCTTACAGCCTGAAGCATGTAGAGCCTTATCAAATCGGTTTTAAACAGGCTGCGTTGTATCTGACAGCCCAACTGAGTCTGCTCCCGGCAGTCGCCCCGGGAAAAATACCGAAGATAATGAATGATATCCTGGCAATGGCGGGGAGCTTCGTACTTCCTTCTCGACGGCAAAGGCATTACCCGCGAGCAGTAAAAAAGAGGCCGCAACGTTATACGTTGCGGCGTCCTTAGAAGCTTAACTGACAAGCATTA
>NZ_MJAO01000061.1 GCF_001902635.1 Serratia marcescens
AGGGGCGGCTGGCGATCAACGGCTCGGTCACCTCGGACGTCAGCGTGCAGAGCGGCGGTATCGTCGGCGGCAGCGGCACGGTCGGCTCGCTGACCGCCCGGCGCGGCGGCACCGTGGCGCCGGGCAACTCGATCGGCACCCTGAACGTGGCGGGCAACGTCAGCTTCGAGCCGGGCTCGCGCTACGCGGTGGAAGTGGGGCCGAACGGCCGGAGCGATCGGATCCAGAGCAGCGGATCGGCGACGATCGGCGGCGGCGAGGTGGCGGTGACGCTGGAGAACAGCAGCAACCTGCTGACGCAAAGCGAGGTGCGCAGCCTGCTGGGCCAGCAGTACAACATCCTGACCGCGCAGCAGGGGGTGCGCGGGCAGTTTGACACGGTGGCGCCGAACTACCTGTTCCTCGGCACCGGGCTGAGTTATCAGCCGAACGGGGTGACGCTGAGCGTCGGGCGCAACGGCACGAGCTTCGCCAGCGTGGCGCAGACGCAGAACGAGCGGGCGGTGGCGGCGGCAGCGGATGCGCTGGCGGTGGGCAACCCGGTGTACGAGAGCATTCTCAACAGCGGCACGGCGGGCGAAGCGCGGCAGGCGTTCCGTCAGCTGTCGGGGCAAATCCATGCGGATATCGCCTCGGCGCTGGTGAACGACAGCCGCTACCTGCGCGAGGCGCTGAACGGGCGCCTGCGCCAGGCGGAAGGGCTGGCGAGCTCGTCGTCCATCAAGGCGGACGACGGCGGGGCCTGGGCGCAGCTGCTGGGGGCGTGGGACCACGCGTCGGGCGACGCCAACGCCACCGGCTACCAGGCCTCGACCTACGGGGTGCTGGTGGGGCTGGACTCGGCGGTAGCGGACGACTGGCGGCTGGGGGTGGCGACCGGCTACACCCGCACTTCGCTGCACGGCGGCTACGGGGCGAAGGCGGACAGCGACAACTACCACCTGGCGGCGTACGGCGACAAGCAGTTCGGGGCGCTGGCGCTGCGTGGCGGGGCGGGCTACACCTGGCACCGCATCGACACCAAGCGGTCGGTGAACTACGGGATGCAGTCGGACCGTGACACGGCGAAGTACAGCGCGCGCACCGAGCAGCTGTTCGCGGAGGCGGGCTACAGCGTGCAGGGGGAGTGGCTGAACCTGGAGCCGTTCGTCAACCTGGCGTACGTGAACTTCGAGAACAACGGTATCGCGGAAAGCGGCGGCGCGGCGGCATTGCGCGGGGATAAACAGCATACCGACGCGACGGTGTCGACGCTGGGGCTGCGTGCGGACACCGCATGGCAGGTGAGCGCGGGTACGACGGTGGCGCTGCGCAGCGAGCTGGGTTGGCAACACCAGTACGGCGGGCTGGAGCGTGGCACCGGGCTGCGGTTCAACGG
>NZ_MJAO01000062.1 GCF_001902635.1 Serratia marcescens
AATGAGATGGTCACCCCCACCCTGTGAGCGGTACGCTGGCAGGGTGTTTTTCTTTCCGGAGGGGATCATCATGCAAAACATTACGCTCATCGGTATCGACCTCGGCAAGCATACTTTCCATGTCCACGCTCAGGATAAAAACGGGTATGCCTTGCTGCGCAAGAAGTTTTCCCGCACTCAGCTCACCGCTTTTCTTTCCACCTGCAGCGCGGCTACCGTTGTCATGGAGTCCTGCGCCGGCGCTCACTTTATGGCGCGCCATATCTCGCAGCTCGGCCATCAGGTCAAGCTCATCTCGCCCCAGTTTGTTCGGCCATTCGTCAAAAGCAACAAAAACGACTTTATTGACGCTGAAGCCATCTGCGAAGCCGCCTCGCGCCCTTCCATGCGCTTCGTGACGCCGAGAACCGAAGACCAGCAGGCAATGGCGGCGCTGCATCGTGTCCGGGATGCGCTCGTCAGGGAGCGGGTCAAAACCACCAACCAGATGCACGCCTTTCTGCTGGAGTTTGGTATCAGTATGCCACGCGGTATAGCCGTTATCCGACGCCTGGCCGCCGTGCTTGAAGAACATCCGTTGCCGCCGTATTTAACCCGGCTGCTGCTGCAGCTCCGTCAACATTACGTCTATCTCAGCGAACAGATTGAAGCGCTCGAACAAGAGTTAAAAAACCATATGGCGGATGATGACACCGCGCAACGTCTGCTGAGCATTCCCGGCGTCGGCATGATAACCGCCAGCCTGTTGGCCACGAAGTTGGGCGATGGGAAAAACTATGCCGGCAGCCGGGACTTCGCCGCCTCGACGGGGCTGGTGCCGCAGCAATATAGCACCGGCGGAAAAAACACGCTGATGGGCATCAGCAAGCGGGGAGATAAAAATTTGCGGCGTCTGCTGGTGCAATGTGCCCGGTCCTTTATGCGGCAGCTGGAACATAACCCGGGGCGTCTGGCTGAGTGGGTGAAGGTTCAGTTGACGCGGCATCACTCGAACGTGGTGGCCTGTGGACTGGCCAATAAACTGGCCAGGATAGCCTGGTCGCTCACGGCGTACCGCACCGTTTTTAGCCAATAAAAAGCGCCGGCAGTTAGAGCTGTCAGCGCTTTGGATACCCAGTTACGCTCTGGTTTTGCGACGACTGATTATGATGACATGAACGGCACAGCGACCTGCTGATGAACCTGACATAAAAAATGGCTCTTTGAAGCCGAGACCCTTTTCAGGTTCAGCAGGTGCGGACTTCATCGTGGCGCGGGTAACGCAGTGTTACCCATCAGACGCCGTATAGATTTAAGCAAGCCCATCATAAATC
>NZ_MJAO01000063.1 GCF_001902635.1 Serratia marcescens
TGACTAGTCCTGGCATAGGTTGACACTTTTATGCCTGTAAAACGCCTGATGCACCGCATCGGGCGTTTTGTATTTTAGCGACTGGTGAGGCCGCTCTCTGTTGTAAATTTCTATCGATTCCCTCACCATCTTTCTTGCCTGCTCCAGATCTGCCGGGCGTGATAGCAAAAACTCCGTCTTCAGTATCCCGTTCACCCTTTCCGCCAATGCGTTCTGATAGCAGTCATAGCCATCTGTCATTGAGCAGATTAGCCCGTATTTTTCATGGATTGACTGGTAACCTGCTGAACAATATTGTATTCCACGGTCCGAGTGATGGATCAGTGGCTGAGTCGTTTTTCTCTGCTTTAAGGCCTGTTTCAGAGCCTGCACGACATTGTCAGTACGCAGATCGCTGTGTACATGATGGCCCATTATTTTCCTTGAGCAGGCATCCGTTATCAGGCTCAGATAGACCATGCCATTCCGGGTTGGCAGATAGGTAATATCTGCTACCCATACCTGTTCTGGTCGCCTGACTACCACCTGTTCCGGTCCCGTTTTTAATAAATTGGGATGTCGCCGAAAACGATGATGGCTGTCCGTTGTTTTATGGTACGCCCGTCTGACTGGCACCAGCAGCCGGCGTTCCTTCAGCAGAGAGAACAACCGGTCACGTCCAACATGCAATCCATCATCTGATTGTTTATTCAGTAAATAATGCAGCTTACGGGTCCCGATACGCGCCTGCCGTACTCTTATCGTTTTAACAAAATCGACGATCCGGACATCACGAGCCCGCTGCTTACTAAGCCGTGTATTGTGCTGATACCAGGCTTGTCGGCTGTGTCCCAGGAACTGGCAGGCCCGGGTAATGGTTATTTTTGGGGTCTGTTTTTGCGTGAGGACTTGCCTGGCCGCTTTTTTATGACACTGATCCCATAATCATTTTTCAGCACGTTAACGACAGCATCCAGGAACTCCGCTTTCTGGGTGACCAGCTCAAGCTGTTCTTCAAGTTCCCTGATCCTTTGCTCAGGAGTTAAAGGGGCAGGCGGTTGGCTCATAGGCAACTCCCGGCTGGAGAGAGGGGGAAGACCTGGGGCCCAGTTAAGGTGACCATGCTTGCGCAACCAGGTCAGAACGGTCGAACGTCCCTGAATACCATAGCGCAGTTGAGCCTGTTTGTAGGTCATTTCGCCTTTTTCAACCTGCTCAACAACAGCAATTTTAAAAGACAAAGGATAGTCGCGTTGTGTGCGTTTAAACTCGGCCATTATCACGTTCTCCGGATTTAAGTCGAAAACGTGTCAACGCTATTCAGGACGGGTCA
>NZ_MJAO01000064.1 GCF_001902635.1 Serratia marcescens
GGGCTGAGGGATCCCCATAAAATCCTTGCTAATAAACCAACACCATATTTTTATAGGTTTTCGCCAGGTGGTTTAGAATGGTGCTCAGCATCGTTCGTCGTAAAATTAGCGGGGAGTGTCGCAGGACATTCTTCGCTAACGTCAGATATGATATAACCCGTCGTGATTTGAGGCTGTTGGCCTGGTATCTCAGATGTAAGCCTTGATTTTCAGCGTGGTAACCCAGAAGCCACAGCACCATTGTGCTCAGTGTCGCCAGCAGACTAAGCACCAGCACGCGTCCTGCTGAGCGGCTGTAGCTGGCACGAAGGCCAAAGCCGAAACGTTCACTTTTCTCATCACGAAAATTTTGCTCAATCTGCATCCTTCGGCTGTATAACTTCATGATTTCCCGGGGGCTGAACTCGTCTGTGTTGCTGAAAATTAACCATGATTCCTGCGCCGACCTGCGGTGTTCTTTATCTGCCTTAGCGTACAACGGACGCTTGCTTTTCCGGCCTTTGGATGATTTTTTGTATAAATAAAAATGTCCATGAATACTTTTTTGCTTTTCTTTAACCAGGGTTCCTACCCCCATATATTTCGGGATTTTATCCCCCATACAGTCTGATACTTTCAACCAGTCATCAGGATTATCTTCGAGGCTGAACTGAACGTTATTTCTTATCCGCCCGATAAAATCCCAGCCCAGAGATGTGATATGCCGAAACCATGAACTTTGAAATCCGGCATCAGTGACGATGATCACTCTGGTACCCGGAGATATGGCATCGGCGAGAGAATCAAGCAACTGATTTTGTATCAGAGAGTTATTCTGCATCTGAGAAGGGACTACTTTACTCAATAATGGAATTGCCCGTCCGTCGCATAGAAGACTGGCGCGAAGAACATGATGTTCCTGAGACGGATAACCACTCCAGTCTACGGCGATCACACATAACGGTAACTTGCTGGTCAGCATTGATATAATGTGTTTAAAAATCATTGGAGTATCCTTCTGAAGTGCTTCATTCCCCAGCAGACGATCGACACGTTTAATTTTATTTTTAACCTGAGCCTGTCCCGGTAAAAAGCGTCCGATGCCTGTCAGCGTCAGCGATGCACCGTTAATTAAGGCAACCGTTGCATCAATCAGGGCATTCTGTCGGTATTTATGAAATGGAGCTAAGGCATTCCTGAAAAAGTTCTGGCATACTTTACGTACAGGCATAGCGGTGATCTCATTGAATTTGTGGAAGAATCAGTAGATCACATCACGCTATGCCTGTCTCTTTTTTCTGGGGATTCCTCAGCCC
>NZ_MJAO01000065.1 GCF_001902635.1 Serratia marcescens
GCGATTAAGCGATAACTTTAGCAACAACACCAGCGCCAACGGTACGGCCGCCTTCACGGATTGCGAAACGCAGACCGTCGTCCATCGCGATTGGGTGAATCAGGGTAACAACCATGTTCACGTTGTCGCCTGGCATTACCATCTCTACGCCTTCTGGCAGTTCGATGGTACCGGTCACGTCAGTTGTACGGAAGTAGAACTGTGGACGGTAGCCTTTGAAGAATGGAGTGTGACGACCACCTTCATCTTTGCTCAGGATGTACACTTCAGATTCGAACTGGGTGTGTGGCTTGATAGAACCTGGCTTAGCCAGTACCTGACCACGTTCGATTTCTTCACGCTTGATACCACGCAGCAGAACGCCTACGTTCTCACCAGCACGGCCTTCGTCCAGCAGTTTGCGGAACATTTCAACGCCAGTACAGGTAGACTTAACGGTGTCTTTGATACCAACGATTTCAACTTCTTCGCCAACTTTGATGATACCGCGCTCAACACGACCGGTAACAACGGTACCGCGACCGGAGATGGAGAATACGTCTTCGATTGGCAGCAGGAACGGCTTGTCGATCGCACGCTCTGGCTCTGGGATGTAGCTGTCCAGGGCTTCGGCCAGTTCGATGATTTTCGCTTCCCACTCAGCTTCGCCTTCCAGCGCTTTCAGCGCGGAACCGCGGATTACTGGCAGGTCGTCGCCTGGGAAGTCGTAAGCGGACAGCAGTTCGCGAACTTCCATCTCAACCAGTTCCAGCAGCTCTTCATCATCAACCATGTCGCATTTGTTCATGAATACGATGATGAAAGGAACGCCAACCTGACGACCCAGCAGGATGTGCTCACGGGTCTGAGGCATTGGGCCGTCAGTCGCAGCTACTACCAGGATCGCGCCGTCCATCTGAGCAGCACCGGTGATCATGTTTTTCACGTAGTCGGCGTGCCCTGGGCAGTCAACGTGCGCGTAGTGACGAGTCGGGGTGTCATACTCAACGTGAGAGGTGTTGATGGTGATACCACGAGCTTTTTCTTCTGGCGCGTTATCGATCTGGTCGAAAGCACGTGCAGAACCGCCGTAGGTTTTAGCCAG